>NZ_JACIFY010000012.1 GCF_014197615.1 Rhizobium esperanzae | reverse complement strand
CCGCTCGACAAGCCCATCGCAAGCAAAATGCGCAGAGCAAACTGGAACAAAGAATTCTTCTTCCAGCTCTTTGCTCATATGCGATAGCCCTGCCCACAAGGGGGAGGGACCAAAGTGCCGCACCCGCGTATTCCACTTCACCGTTTCATCTGCAGAAAAGATTTGCTGTTTGGCACAATACAGCGCGCCAGCTTAGTCCCTTCCCCTTGTGGGGAGGGGTTGGGGAGGGGTCTTTCTCGAGGCAGACCTCGCCGATCTCCACCTCCTCAAGACGACGCGCCCAAAACCGCCTCCTGCTCCCGCCGGGCAAAAGGCGGAAAGGCCAGCGCGATCGCCGCGGCCCCAAGCCCCACCATCGCCGAGCCGATGAACAGCCAGGAATAATTGGCGAACGTATCGAAGATCCAGCCGCCGATCAGCGGCCCGAAGGCCATGCCGATGCTCGACAGCATCGTCGCCGCGCCGAAGACCGTGCCGATGATGCGCGGCCCGAAATATTCCCGCGCCAGCACCGCATAGAGCGGCATCACGCCGCCATAGGCGCTGCCGAAGACGATGGCGAGCGCATAGAATTCGCCGAGTTGGCTGACGAAGAGATAGGTCGCGAGGGCGAGCGCCTGCACCAGCAGGCCGGCGACCAGCACCGGCTTCACCCCGATCCTGTCGGCAAGGCTGCCATAGAGCAGCCGGCCGCCGAGGCCCGCCAGCCCCTCGACGCTGTAGATGCTGACGGCCGCCATCGGGGCGACGCCGCAGATCGTCGCATAGTTCACCATGTGGAAGATCGGCCCGGAATGCGCCGCGCAGCAGGCAGAGAAGGTCAGGCCCAGCACGATGAATTGCGGTGATCGAAAGACTTTCGACAGCTGCGGCCGGGCACCGTCGACGGCGAAGCCGGCTCCGGCTTCCGCGGCCGCGGCGGGCGGACGCCTGACCAGCAAAGCGGCCGGCACCAGCAGCAGCCAGGCGCCGATACCGATCATCAGCATGGCCGGCCGCCATTCATAGGCCGAGATCAGCCAGCGCGCGAAAGGCGAAATCGTCATCGGCGCCACACCCATGCCGGCCGAGACGAGCGACACCGCAAGGCCGCGATTCTCGTCGAACCAGGCGGTCGTCGCTGCAATCATCGGCGCGAAGAAGGTGCTGGCGGCCAGGCCGACGAGGATGCCGTAGGTCAGCTGGAACTGCAGCAGCGTCTCGGCCCGGCTTGCAAGCACCAGCGCCAGCCCGAGCAGCACGGAGCCGATCAGCACGACGATGCGCGGGCCGAAGCGGTCGCTGGCCGCACCCCAGAGGAAACCGCCGAAACCCATGACGATGAAATTCAGCGTCATCGCGCTGGCGATGCCGACATGCGACCAGCCGGTGGCGGTGGCAATCGGCTCCTGAAAAATCGCCAGCGAGAACATCGCGCCGAGCGCAACGCATGTCATCAAAGCGCCCGCAGCGACGATGACCCAACGATAGGAAACACTCATGGCTTCATACCTCCATGCCGACAGAGTGATCGCGGCGCCTGCGCCCCGCAATCTCAAGACGTTTGAGCCGCCGCGATTTCGACAGCCCCACGCATGTTTTTCGCCGGGCAGCCCTACAGGGCGCGAAACATCACCAACGCGTCGACATAACCCTCGCTGGGATGGAGGAAGACGCCGGGAAGGCGGCCGACGATTTCGAAGCCGAGGGATTGCCACAGCGCGACGGCACGCCGATTGCTGCTGACGACGAAGTTGAACTGCATCGCCCGAAAACCCCGCAGACGGGCATGCTCCAGCGAATGTTCGTGCATTCGGCGGGCAACGCCGCGGCCGGCCGCGGCAGCATCGGTCATGTAGCCGCAATTGCAGACATGCCGCCCGCCGCCGGCCTGATTGGCCTTGATGTAGTAGGTGCCGAGGACGACGCCATCCTCTTCGGCGACGAAGGTCTCGCGATCCGACCCCATCCAATAGGCGAGCGCATCGGCTTGCGAGAGATCGCGGTCGAGCGCATAGGTCTCGCCGGCCCGGATCGTCGGGCCGATGATTTTCCAGATGGCGTCTCGATCGTTCATGTCTGCGGGTCGGATCAGCATGCCCGATTTCTACAGAAGCCGGTCATCACGCGCAATGGATTGACCGAATTCAAACCCTTTCGAGCGCGATCGCGATCCCCTGCCCGACGCCGATGCACATGGTCGACAGCGAATATTTTCCGCCGGTCTCGGCAAGCTCCAGCGCCGCCGTGCCGGTGATGCGGGCGCCGGACATGCCGAGCGGATGGCCGAGCGCGATTGCGCCGCCATTGCGGTTCACCCGTTGATCGTCATCGGCAATGCCGAGGGCGCGCAGCACCGCCAGCCCCTGGCTGGCGAAGGCCTCGTTGAGCTCGATGACGTCGAACTGGTCCTGCGTCATACCGAGCCGGGCCATCAGCTTGCGCGAGGCCGGGATCGGACCCACGCCCATCACCCTTGGCGGTACGGCGGCCGCAGCACCACCGAGGATGCGGGCGATCGGGGTCAGCCCATATTTCCGCGCCGCCGCTTCGGACGCGACGATCAGCGCCGCCGCCCCGTCATTCACGCCGGAGGCATTGCCTGCCGTCACCGTGCCGCCTTCCTTCTTGAAGGGCGTGGCGAGTTTCGCCAGCACCTCGATCGTCGTCGCGCGCGGATGCTCGTCCTTCTCGACGATGACGGGATCGCCCTTGCGCTGCGGGATGGTCACTGCGGTAATTTCCTTCGCCAGCCGCCCGCTCGCCTGGGCGGCGGCGGCCTTCGCCTGGCTGCGCACGGCAAAGGCATCCTGGTCTTGGCGGCTGACGTGATAATCCTCGGCGACGTTCTCGCCGGTCTCCGGCATGGAATCGACACCGTACTGCTTCTTCATCAGCGGATTGACGAAGCGCCAGCCGATCGTCGTGTCGTGAATTTCGGCGGCGCGCGAAAACGCCGTCTCGGCCTTCGGCATGACGAAGGGCGCGCGCGACATGCTTTCGACACCGCCCGCGATCATCAGCTCGGCTTCGCCGGCGCGGATGGCGCGCGCCGCGGTGATGACCGCATCCATCCCGGAGCCGCAAAGCCGATTGATCGTCGTGCCCGGCACCGCAATCGGCAGGCCGGCGAGCAGCGCCGACATGCGCGCGACATTGCGGTTGTCCTCACCCGCCTGGTTGGCGCAGCCGAAGATCACGTCGTCGACGGCTTCCCAATCGACGCCGCCGTTGCGCGCCATTAGCGCCTTCAGTGGGATGGCGCCGAGATCGTCGGCACGCACCTGCGAAAGCGAGCCGGCGAAGCGGCCGATCGGCGTCCTGATATAGTCGCAGATAAAGGCTTCGGTCATGGCTTTTCCTTTAGAGTTTCGGGACGACGAGGTCGCCAACCGGCCCTTCGACATGGAGGGCCGCGCCGGTCATGGCCTGCAACTCCTCGAGCGACATGGCGGCGAGCTTCTCGCGCAGAACGAAGCGTCCATCGACGATGTCGATGACGGCATGGCTGGTATAGACGCGGGTGATGCAGGCGACGCCGGTCAGCGGGAAGGCGCATTTCTCCACCAGCTTCGGCTCGCCCGTCTTGGTGACGTGCTCGGTGATGACGCAGACCTGCTTGGCGCCATGCACCAGGTCCATGGCGCCGCCGACCGCCGGCACGCCCTTGCTGCCGACCCGCCAGTTGGCGAGATCGCCGCTCTGGGCGACCTGATAGGCGCCGAGGATCGCGACGTCGAGATGACCGCCACGCACCATGGCGAAGCTGTCGGCATGGTGGAAGAAGGCAGCACCCGGCTTCAGCGTCACCGCCTTCTTGCCGGCATTGATCAGGTCCCAGTCCTCCTCGCCGGCAGCCGGCGGCTCGCCGAAATTGAGGATGCCGTTTTCCGTGTGGAAGATCGCCTGACGGCCGGGCGGCTGGTAGCGGGCGACCATTTCGGGAAAGCCGATGCCGAGGTTTACATAGGCGCCGTCGGCAATGTCCTGGGCGGCGCGCCAGGCGATCTGCGCATTGGAAAGTTTGATGTCGTCCCTGATATCAATGGTCATATGTAGGCCACTCCGGCTCGGATGAGCTCTTCTTCCTGCTGGGGATGGGGAACGGTGACGACGCGGTCGACGAAGATGCCGGGGGTGACCACATGTTCGGGATCGATGCCGCCAGCCGGCACGATGGAGGAGACCTGGGCGATGGTCTTGGCGGCGGCCATGCACATCAGCGGATTGAAGTTGCGGCCGGCCTTGTTGTAGGTGAGGTTTCCCTGGACGTCGCCGATCTCAGCCTTGACGATCGCGAAATCGGCCTTCAGCCAACGCTCCTGCACATAATGGCGGCCGTCGAATTCGGCGATGACCTTGCCTTCGGCCAGCTCCGTGCCATAGCCGGTCGGCGTATAAAAGGCCGGGATACCGGCGCCGCCGGCGCGGATGCGCTCGGCCAGCGTTCCCTGCGGCACCAGCTCGAGTTCGATCTCGCCGGCCAGGTATTTATCGGTAAAGGCGCGCGGATCGGAGGAGCGCGGGAAGGAGCAGATCATTTTCCGGACCAAGCCGGCATCAATCATTGCGGCGATGCCGATGCGGCCGTTGCCGGCATTGTTGTTGATCACCGTCAGGTTCTTCGAACCCTTGTCGATCAAGGCATGAATCAGCTCGATCGGCGCACCCGAGCCGCCGAAACCACCGATCATGACGGTCGCGCCGTCACCGATCTCGGAGACGGCCTCAGCCGTGCTCCCGACTGTCTTGTCCATGCGGGAATTCTCCTTGGCTGTGCGGAAGGACCTGCCGGTCCTATCCTCCAGCCTCAGAGATAAAGCTTAGGCAGGGCAGAGGGCAAGGTAATTTGTGCGATATTTGATATTTGTTCATATATCGCACAAATTGGACTCAATCGCGAAGCCGCTGCGGTGCCAGCAATTGTGTTTGCGCATAGGCCAGCGGCGACCGGTTGCCGGGCAGGTTTTCGTCGAGCACCAGCGTCTTGAGGTCGTCGGCGCGGAGGTCGAAGGCGATGACCCGTTCGAGCTTGTCCAACGACCAGACCGAATAGCCGAGCTCCCGCGAGTAACCGCAATCGCACCCGCAGCCGTCTCCGAGGATCTCCGTGGCCTCGACGGGAAGACACATGATCTTCGGCTTCGGCAGCTTGTAACAGTGGCCCTCATAGGCATAGCCATAGATCACGCCGATGCTGATGATCCCGACATTGCCGGGATCGATCGGAATGTAGCAGTTGCCGACCTTGAGCCTGATTTTGTCGGAACCCGCTTCGGGATCGCCATCTCGCATCGGCCTTGCGTCCTTGCCGGGACAAAATTCTTTTCGCCCGTAGAGACGGACCTCGCTGGGATTGAATGGCACTTTACCTGTTCCAATGAACGGATTTTCAGAGCAGCAACTCATTTCCCCTCTCCTTTTCCGGCTCACCGCGAGCCGATGATTTCACGCCATACAAAGTTTTCCTCTAATTGCGCCGCAGTCTGTAGATCCGCAGCAGAGATGATTGCCAGCGCGGCGTCCCCAAGCCGCATCGTGTCCGGGTCCAGCCTGTGAAGCGCTGCGCCGATCGCCGCGCCGACGGAATCCCTTGCCTTGGTCAAGGCCTGCTTGAAGAAGAGCGGCCGGTCCCGGCAGGCCGTCGCCGTCGATTGCCGGAACCAGTCGAACTCGTCCTGCGCCAGATCGCGAAGATTGACGGAGAGAAGACGGTGATCGGCGCAGCCGCTGGCGACCAGTTCCCGGTGGTAGAGCTCGACGATCGTATCGAAGATCGCACCGAGAAAGGGCAATGAGCGGTCGTGAACCTCGCTGGTGACTTCCGACATGCGCCGGAAATTGGTCGCAAGGCGGATCTGCGTCTCCGGGCTCGTCTCGGCAAAGCGGTTGAGCTCGTTATAGAGAAGGAGGTTGCCCTTCGTCCGGCGCAGCAGACGGTCGATGGCGGAATCGAAATGCAGGAAGGAGATCAGGGATATGCTGTCCGAGATCGCTTCGGAGAAGGGAAAGAAGTCCGCGTCACGGGAAAGCGAGCCGGGAACCCCCGTCTGCGACAGCGTGATGAGGTGACCGATCTCATGCGCGATCGTATCGAAATTCAGCGCATAGGGCCATTGCTGACCACCTGCGTCCGAGTAACCGAGTTCGAGGAAACCGAAGCCCGCCTGCGCGTTGTCCCACCGGACGAAGGGAACGATTTCGAGCCGCGGGTAGAAATCGGAAAAGAACCAATGCATCGGCCGCGCAACATAGTTACGCCAGGCCTCCAGAACGAAATGAATGCAAGCATAGGCATGGACGCCGAGATAGTCGCGCGATCTTGGGTCGAGACCATCGAAATTGCCGTCCGGCCCGGGCCGTACGGAACGCCGCCGGGGGCCGCGAAACGGCGGCAAGTCCCTGTAACCATAAGGCTCCTTGTCGTACAGCGGATCGGCGACATACATCGATACGTCGCTGGGGCCATCAGCGATCTCGTCAGGCAATATCGACAGCAAAACGCGATCCGGCTGCTCATATCCAAGGATAAAGGGCGGCTGGGGAAATATCCAGAATCGAGTACCAAGTCCCGGCTCGGTCCTTTTAAGTGATATGTCAGGAGGTAATTCCATAGCTCAACTACTCAATTAGATGAGTTATATGGCAACAACTTAAATTAGTACTTGCTAACTAAACTGATGTCAATAGATCCGGCTTCCAGATCGCGCAGAAAGGTATTGGTTACCATAAAAGATTGCCCCGCAGGCTTGTACTTCGACAGGGTTGGGGCGAGCCGCAGCGCGAGGCGCGCATCGGCCGTCTTCTGCGCGATCCAATGGCTGCGCAGCAGGGCCGATGTCTCCGCTGGCCATTGCGCTGCGGCCAGCACCTTTCGAAGGGAGCGGTCGCGGAAATTGAGCCGCCGGGCGGCGGTGAGGCCGGCATCCATCTCGGCTTTGGCAATCAGGCCACGACGATAAAGCGTCGTAAAACTGCGCTGCAGATCGACCAGCGCCTCGGTCAAAGCCGTGAAGCCGAGCTCCGCGGGGCCGCATTGGACCGCGACGGCATCTTCCGCCGTCAGCGGCCAACGCCGGTACCATCGATAGATCAAACCGACGCCGATCATTCCGAATGGATGCAACTCGGCTGCCCGGAGCGCCCCCATGCTTGCGGCTCCGATCATCACGATCCCCTGCGACAGCGCCCAGAGAATCTCCTTGTGGCGCACGGCCGGCCTGTCCTCGAAAAGACCGTCGATCAAGACCATCGCTTTCGGACGAAATGCGTGGGCGGCAAGAATGATGTCTCCCTGCGAAACCGGCTGCAGATAGACGGCGTCCAGAATGCGCTGCGCCTGCGGCAAGCCAAGCGTCGGACCAAGAAAGACGAGTATGGGGCCGTCCGCTTTCTGATCCATCCCGCGCCCTCACCGTTCGACCGCAAAAGGGCGCATGCCCGCCAGCACCGTGCGCACGCAATGAATATCCGGATCGTCTTCAGAGGCGACTGGAACGGCAAGAACCGGCCCCAGGCCAGCTGAAACGATCCTTTCCAGGAGATCGGCAAGGTCGGTAACCGCAGGCAAAATCTCCACCTCGATCGTTGGACCACCTTCACCCAGAATGAGATTGCGGGCGTCAGTCAGCATGGCCCTGCTTGGCCTCGCATAATGTTTGCGCGTCTGGTCGTCGCGCGCACCGGATATCGCCCCGGCCCGGGCCGCCAATGCTTCCAGCAAGGCGCCGAACGCCGCGCCGTGAAGATCGAGACCGGCACAATAACCCTCCGTCGGGAGGGCCAGCACGGCTTCGCCTTCGCCGGCTTCGATCGTCTGGCACCAGACGACCGGAATCCCTGTCGGCGAAGGGGCTCGCCAGAAGGCAGCCGATATTCCGAGCCCGGCGATATCCGAGAGAACATCCTGAACTACTATGCCCAATTCCGGCACCGGCAGCCTCATCCGGTCCATGAATCCGTGGGTTTCGAAGGCCCGGGCAATCGCATCCCTTTCGATGCATTCCAGCAGCCCATGCCGCAGGGCGCCGAAGTCCGAGCTGTGGCAAGCAAGGCCTGTCGTGGTGCGCATGAAAACGCCATCATGGGGCGGAGGCGGATCGGTATAGATCGTGTGCACAAGTTCGAACGGGATCGGCGCGGCAGCGCCGGTTGCCATATCCACACCCATGATCCAGTCGACCTGGCGGTCGCGCCAATTCGCCCGAGAAGCCGGAAGGCAGAAACCGTCGAAAGATCCAGCGCCGATCCCCAGGCTTTCTGCGGTCGACAGGAAGACACGGGAGGCGGGGATTGCCTCGGCGTAAAGTCGCTCGAGCGATTCCATGACCGCTCCGATCGCGGCAGACGTTCTGGACATTCCACGGCCGAGCGAGGTGACTTCAGACAATGCCGCCGGTCGTATGGCCTGGACGACCGGAAGTCCGACCCGATCGAGTCCTGTGAGATCGGCGATGCGTGTGATCCGGGCTCGACGGCAGAACGGCCGCAAGGAGCGGAAATAGGCTTCGGCACTCTCAGGGTCCTCCGCCGCCGCGAGAGGTATGTTTGCGTCGATAATGCCGGCATAAAATGCCGAGAGCATTTCCCTCCCGTCGGCGGAGCAAACGTCAGAGATCGCCGGCAAGGTCGAGCTCCTTTGCCGATCGATGCGCCCGATGCAGCAAGGCAACCGCGCCCTGCTCTTCGGCAATGACGAGCGCCGTCCTCAGATCCGCAAGCAGAGCCGCCTCGCCTGCCTTGGCGTTCGACAGCAGCAGCGCGCGACGGCGGTGAAGCTCGGCCAGCCAATAATGGTGGCCTGTCGCCTTCGCTTCGCCGATAGCATCGGTGACGACCTCGATCGCCGCCTGATATTTCCGCGCCTGGCCGAGCATGGTCGCATGCATGTAGAGATAGATCGGCAGATCGGCGACGGTTCCGAGCTCCCTTAGGAGCGCCAGGCCTTGATGGAAAATCTCCTGACCGCGGGAGAGATTTTCAACATGCGCGGTCGACCATCCGCGAAAGACCATCGCCAGTGCCGACAAGGATTGCAGTTCGTGCCTTTTGGCAAAATCGCCCATCCTGGCCGAAATCTCCATCAGGCGGGCGTGATCGTTGCGATAGAAGGCCGATACCGCCTCGGTATCGAGCGAGTGCGACTTGCTCGGCATATGCGCGATCCGATCGGCAAAAGCGACCATCTCGGCGAGCGCCCTGCTGGATTCTTCGGTCTGCCCCGTCAGCCAGAGCGACAGCGCCAGCTGTCCGAGACCGCAGACCTTGGCGTCGTGGCCGAAGACGTTGCGGCTCGCCTTCGCCGCCTCCTCGTCGTAAAGCGCAAGCCCCGCCTGTATCGCTTTTTGAGCCTCCTGCTGCCTTCCGACGTTGAACTCTATAGCCCAGATCGAATGGTTGACCTGCAACTCGATCTCGCGATCGGTTATCCCGGACAGCATGGCCTGAACTTCTCGGGCGCGGCTGTGCATTTCCGTGAAATTCTGGCCGGTCAGCCACCAGCCCCAATAGAGCGGAAACCACTTGGGCTGATCTTCCTTCGGCTGGCGGCGTGCGATCTCGACGCCTTTTTCATAAAGCCTCCGCGCCGGCGCCGAGTTGGGTCCGACCGTCGCCGTCAGCAGCGGTCCAAGCACCATCAGTACCGACAGGCACAATTCATCCGAAACAGCGTCGGGCACGGTCTCGCAAAGTGCCAAAGCATGCTCGAAATGGTGGCGCGCCTCCACCATCGCCGATCGGCCGGCGTGCTCCTTTCCGGCCTGCAAGAACAGCGAAACCGCCTGCGGCAGCAGGCCGGCGGATTCTGCATGCTCGGCAAGCGCACCCGTATCCAGCCAGCTCGCGATCGCCGGATTGCTGTTGGCCGCCATGAACAGGCGGCGGTGGAGAAGCTGGCGCTGCGTTTTCAAGAGGCCGTTGTAGATGGTTTCCTGGATCAGCGCGTGGCGAAAGCCATAGGCAACGCCGCCATGGGCACGCAGCCGGGTCAGGAATCCGGTCTCGCACAGCGTTTCGGCGGCATGCAGGAGAGATTTCCGGCTTGTATCCGGCAGCAACGGGCGAAGCAGCGAGACGGTAAAACGATCGCCGGCGACGGCCCCGGCGCGCGCCACGTCTCTGGCGGAACCCAAATGTTCGAGCCGCGAATTCAAGATGCCCTCGAAGACCGAAACATGATTGCGGGACGGATTTTCCGGCACGTCCATCGCATCTTCAGCCGCCGCATCGAATGCCCATTGGCATATTTCCTCGATGAAAAGCGGGACGCCGCCGGAGATGCGTTCGCTCGCCTCGAGCAGCTGCGGCAATGCCTCCCGGCGATGCTTCGGCCAGCGTGCGGCGATCGCCAGCCGGGTTTCATCGCGGTCGAGCGGACCGAGCGAGATATGTTCCGGCTCGTCGCCGTCGAACATGCCGGCAGTGAGGCCCCGCCGGCTGGTGAGGATCAGCAGGGCGGGCAGCGTGGGTACGAGCCGCGCCGCTTCGCGAAGCAGGTGCTCCGACGTAGGGTCGATCCAATGAATGTCCTCGACGACAATGACGAGCGGCGCCTGCTCACATATGACGCTCAATGCTTTCGAAAGCGCCTGCCGCGCGCGTTTCTGTATCGTCTTCGGAGAACTGTCGGAGAGAGTTTCATTGCGCCCATCCGCACCGAGCAGATGCGAGAATATGCCGATCACTTCGGGATCCCCGATGCCGTGGCGCGCGAACTGGGCGGCGACCGCCTCGACCGTCAGCGGCCCGCCAGCTGCAGCGTGGGAGCGGCGCTGGGGAAAGCTGTTCAGCAGCGGGTGAAGCGTCGAGCGAAACCCTCCCGGCAGGCATTGAAAGAACAGCGATCGTGCCGGCTGCGCATGGATCATGTGGCGGGCTTGCCGCAGCAGGCGCGACTTGCCGATGCCGGCCTCGCCGGTGATTGCAAGCACCTTGCCCTTGCCTCTGACGGCAGCGTTCCAGGCCTTTTCTATCCGGCCAAGCTCGGCGGCGCGGCCAACGAAGGTGCCGTCCAGCCTTCCGAATGCGTGGAACCGATCGAGCTCCCGTTTGCGGCCGATTGCTCTCCAGACATTTTCGGGTGCGGAAAAACCTTTCAACATGCGCGCGCCTTCCGGAACGAAGGCATGCGAGCGGCCAGCGAGATTGCGGGTCTCTTCCGAAACCAGCACGCTGTCGGATTCGGCGGCGGCCTCAAGCCTTGTGGCAAGCGCAAGCGCTGCGCCCGTGACCGGCTCGTGTATCCAGTTCTGCAGCTGCGCATCCCGGATCAGGGCAACCGAGGTCGCAACACCGACACGCACGTGCAGATCGTCCCGAATGAGATCGCCGGCGAGGCGCTGACATGCTTTGACGATTCCGAGGCCCGCGCGGATCGCCGCCGAGGCGGCATCGCGGGGCCCAAGCTCGATCGGGAAAAGTGCCACGCCGCCATCGCCGGCTTCGACGCGGACGACGCCGGAATGCGCCGTGATCGCCTGCCGCGCCGCCTGCTGAAAGGCGGCGATCATATCCTGATAGTCCTCGATATCCATCAGATTGAAGAGATTGGTGGAGCCGATCAGATCATAACACAGCGCGGTCACGACCCGCCGCTCGCCGCCATGTTGGGAAGGACGGCCATCGCCAGTCGAAACGTCGGTAGATTGCCCCTGCTTATCGATCGGCGTGTCGCGACTCATACAGGCCTCCTGCCTTCCGAGTGTCGATAACCACGCTACTTCGGCGATAATATCACGACTTATCCGGGTTGTCGGCTGGGAATGTGGAGACCTCCTTCCAATCGAGTCGTCTATGCCGCAGCGTCCGGATCAAATAAGGATCGGTTCCGAGGGTGCAGAAAAAACTGTCCTTGGAGCGCTGAGGGTCTTTTCAGATGCGCGACGCTCTATCACTTTGAAACTGCGCTTAATCCTTTCCGACACCGATTCCGATCTCCGGGCTTATGCGCTAAAGCGCGTCGCGATCTTTCAGATTCGCTTCTCGTGCTTTAGGTCTTTGTTTTTACGCATGTCGTTATCGCAAAACCGCTGCACGCTTTTGCGCGACATGCTCTAGAAAATTGGTCGAACGTCGAACCAAGAGAGCATCCATAAACCGAACCATGCGCGAAACAGATTTCGTCAGCGGCTTTGCCCGCGGCCTGAAAGTCATCGAAGCCTTCGGCGAAACGCGCCCGCGGCTTTCCATTGCCGAGGCCGCCAAGCTGACGGCGCTGGATCGCGCCACTGTGCGCCGTTCGCTGCTGACCCTCGCCGAGCTCGGTTATGCCGATTACGACGGCAAGTTCTTCACCCTGACGCCGAAGATCCTGCGGCTGGGCCATGCCTATCTCCAGGCCACACCGCTGCCGGCGCTGCTGCAGCCGCATCTCGATCATCTCTCCGAACAGGCCGGCCAGAGCGCCTCGGCCTCGGTGCTCGACGGCACCGAGATCGTCTATATCGCCCGAGCCGCGCAGCGCCGGGTCATGTCGATCAATCTCACCCCCGGCAGCCGCCTGCCCGCCTATTGCGCCTCGATGGGCCGGGTGCTGCTCGCAGCCCTTTCCGACAACGAGGCGCGCGCCATCCTCGCCCGCAGCGAGCTGAAGCAGAACACGGCAAAGACCCGGACCGACCCGGAGGAACTGATCGAAGAATTCCGCCGCGTGCGCGCCGAAGGTTATGCCATCATCGATCAGGAGCTGGAGATCGGCCTCTGCTCGATCGCCGTACCAATCGAAAACGATCGCGGCGAAACGGTCGCGGCGATCAATATCGGCGCGCCGGCCGCCCTTGTTCCGGCCGCCGAGATGAAGGCGCGTTATCTCAAGCTGCTGAAGGAAACGCAGGCCGCCTTGCGGCCGCTGCTGCGCCGGTGAAGAAAAGCCTGACGGCGCGCGGCCCCGGTCAAAGCCGGGGCCGCGCGCGAGATCAGTGCGCCAGGTCGAGCGCGGCTGTGAGGTCGCCCATCGGCGGCTGGCCGTTGGCACGCAGCGCCGTGTCGCGGGCGACGATGCCGGGCAGAACCGGCAGATCGTAGCGCGCGGTAATCAGGCGGATGATCGAGGTCGTGTCGTACTGGGTGTGATCGACCGTACCGGCCTTGGCGAAAGGCGAGATGACGAAGGCCGGAATGCGGTTGCCCGGGCCCCAGCGATCGGCCTTCGGCGGAGCGACGTGATCCCAGAAGCCGCCATTCTCGTCATAGGTGACGATGACGAGCATATGGCCCCATTGCGGGCTCTTCTCGAGATGCGAGACGAGATCGGCAAGATGCTGGTCGCCGCTCGAAACATCGGCATAGCCGCCATGTTCGTTGAGGTTGCCCTGCGGCTTGTAGAAGGAGACGGCCGGCAGCTTGCCGTCGTCGATATCCTTGAGGAAGGCCTCGCCGGCCAGGCCGCCATCCTTCAGATGTTCGGCACGCGCCGGGGTGCCGGGGGCGAAATTGGCGAAGTAGTTGAAGGGCTGGTGGTGGAACTGGAAGTTCGGCACCGGCGTGGCGTTCTTGCCATCAAGGGCCGCCTGCCAGGCGCCGCCATACCAGGCCCAGCTGACGCCCTTCAGCGACAGGAGATCGCCGATGGTGGTCTCGTGCTGCGGCGGCAGGGTCGTTGCCGCATTGGGATCGGCATAGGCCGGATCGCCGTCCTTGGCCGGCGGATTGGCGCTCGGCTCATAGGGCGGCTGCATGGTGTTGACGGCGTAGAAATCCGGCGTCAGCGTGCCGTCGGAGACGAATTTCGGCGCCCCCTCCAGTGCCGATTTCGGCGCGTTGTCGGCGACAGCAAGCGAGGTGCCGTCGGCATCGACCTTGGCGATCACCGGTTTGGCCGGGCTCTTATCGGCATCGGGATAATAGGGCGCGCAGGCGCAGACCAGCGCGAAGTGGTTGAGGAAGGAGCCGCCGAAGGCGCCCTGGAAGAAGTTGTCGGCGAGCACGTATTTCTTGGCGACCTGCCACATCGGCAGGATGGAGCCGTCGTAGTGACCCATGACCAGGCTGCCTGAATCGGCCCAGGCGACGAATTTGTCGTTCTTGCCGCCGTCGATCTGCATCTGCTCCTGATAGAAACGATGCCAGAGGTCGCGGGTGACCACCGAAGGCGCTTGCGCAAAACCCTTGGGATCGTCGATGGCGAAGGCGGCGTTGGCAAGGTGGGCCGACTGCGCCTCGGTGACGGCAGGCGTCACGCCCTTGGCGGTGAGGCCGCCCCAGGCCGGCGGCAATTCGGCAAGCGGCTTGCCGTCGCGGTCGAGCTGGCGGGCCTGATCGGCGCTGACATTGGAGAGACCGTTGGCGCCGGGAAAGCCGCCATAGAGATTATCGAAGCTGCGGTTTTCGGCATAGATGACGACGATATTGTCGATCTTGTCGTAACCGGCGGGTGCGGCATGGGCTGATGCCGCGAGCGCGAGCGGCACGAAGGCCGATCCGGCGAGGCAGATGGAATTCAGAAGCTTCAGTCTTTTCACGGGGTGTGACCTCATGGCTGGGGGCGTTGGCTAGAGGGAGCGGGGAACGCTCGGGGGGCGATCAGACGCTAGACCCGACATCTATCAACTTTGTGACATGGGCCTGTCACGAAGCAGCAGCACAACCACCGTCATCAATTTGTTGCAGCGAGGTTCGATGATGATGAAAAGCAGTCCTAAGCACTTGGAATCCTTATGATGACGAAGACGACTTTCCGGTTTTCGCGATCCCGGCTGGCGATCGGCGTGGCCGGTGCAGCGCTCTGTCTGGCCATTCTGCCGCTGCGGCAAAGTAGCGCGGCGGCGGCTTCCGGCGTGCATCCCGGCCCGATGTCACGCGCCGAGGCCTTCGCCCGGGCCGAGACGCTGACCGCACTCGGCCGCAAACTTTTCTCGGATACGTCGCTGTCGGCCTCCGGGCTGCAGGCCTGCGCCTCCTGCCATGACCCGGCGCACGGTTTCGGCCCGGCATCGGCCGCGCCGGTCGAAATGGGCGGCGAACATATGGACCGGCCGGGCCTGCGCGCCGTTCCGACGCTTCGCTACCTGCAGGCCGTGCCCGCCTTCACCGAGCATTATTACGATTCCGAGGACGAGGGTGACGAAAGCGTCGACAACGGCCCGACCGGCGGCCTGACTTGGGACGGCCGGGTCGATCGCGGCGCCGATCAGGCGAAGATCCCGTTGCTTTCGCCCTTCGAGATGGGCAACAAGAATGCGGCCGATGTCGCGGCCAAATTGCGCCAGGCGCCCTACGCCGCCGACATCAGGGCGGCCTTCGGCGAGACCGTGTTCGACAATCCGCAGGATACATTCGACGCCGCCGCCGAGGCGCTCGCCACCTTCGAAGAGAGCGGCCCGGATTTCTACCCCTATTCCAGCCGCTACGACGCCTTCCTCGCCGGCAAGGCGACGCTGAGCGCGCAGGAATTGCACGGGCGGCAGCTATTCGAAGATCCGGCAAAGGGCAATTGTTCGAGCTGTCATCTCAGCGAACCCGCCAATGACGGCGAGCCGCCGCTCTTTTCCGATTTCGGCTTCCTCGGCCTCGCAGTCCCCCGCAACGTGGCAATCCCGGCCAACCGCGACCCCGGCTATCACGACCTCGGCCTTTGCGGCCCTCAGCGCACAGACCTTGCCGGTCACAGCGAATATTGCGGCCTGTTCCGCACGCCGACGCTGCGCAATGTCGCCTTGAAGAAGAGCTTCTTCCACAACGGCTATTTCCACACGCTGCGCGACGTCGTCTCCTTCTACGCGACCCGCGACAGCGACCCCGGCCGCTGGTATCCGAAAAATTCAGACGGCACGATCCGCCGCTATGACGACCTGCCGCAGGCCTATTGGGACAATCTCAACCAGGACCCGCCCTTCGGCCGGAAAGCCGGTGATGCGCCGGCGCTGACCGATCCCGAGATCGACGACATCGTCGCCTTTTTGGGGACGCTGACGGATGCCGATCTGCAGCCGCAGGCGAGCGGGCATTGAAGCAATCGCTGAATGGGCAGAAGTTTCATGCAATTTCCCGGGATCGGGGTCGAGCATAGACGCCCTGGCTCTGCGCAGTTTGCTCTAAAGGCGCAATCGGATCAGCGATTTGTCCGCTGCCTTCTGCCCACCATCAGTCCTGTCAAACGCCTCTCTCGCTGCCGTAACTTCCGGCAGTTTCACCAACGTCCATTTGTGCAACTCCTGGAGGGGTTCACGCAACGTACGGCCAAGCGGCGTCACGTGATATTGCACCGCAACAGGCGAAAGTGAAATCACCTCTCTCGCTATCAGGCCGTTGCGTTCAAGGCGACGCAAGCACTGAGTGAGAGCCTTCTGCGTCACGCCCTGCAGCCGGCGGCGGATGGCGTTGAATCGCTGCGGTCCGTCGTCAAGCACGGCAAGCACCATCATCGACCACTTATCGGCGATCTGGTCGAACAGTGCCCGGCTCGGGCATTCGGAAGAAAAGCAAAGCGGCTCCAGCTCAAGCATGTCGGTTTCCTTCGGTATACCTAGGCGATTTGAAGTGCCTAATTGACGCCAGGTCTACAGAATATACTTGTGGGCCTATTAAACGCAACGGAGTTCTCTTTATGCCCAGTCCTGATACAAGCAGTCTTTTCCGGCCGCTCGCCATCCGATCGCTTGAACTCAAAAATCGTGTCGTCATGGCGCCCATGACCCGCCTTTTTGCGCCTGAAGGCGTGCCGGG
Source organism: Rhizobium esperanzae (assembly GCF_014197615.1). Lineage (GTDB taxonomy): Bacteria > Pseudomonadota > Alphaproteobacteria > Rhizobiales > Rhizobiaceae > Rhizobium > Rhizobium esperanzae_A. Next base: position 185,393 of record NZ_JACIFY010000012.1, on the reverse strand, counting down.
GCCGGCGAGTGCCGACTACTATCGGCGCCGGGCAGAAGGTCGCGCCGGACTGATCCTGTCTGAAGGGACCGTGGTCAATCGCCCTGCCTCGCGCAACGACAGCGGAATCCCCTTCTTTCACGGCAATGAGGCACTGCGGGGATGGAAGAATGTCATTGACGCCGTCCACGGTGCTGGAGGCCGTATGGGGCCACAGCTCTGGCACACTGGAGCGACCCGGTATATCAATGGTTGGGAGCCCGATGCGCCGGTGGAGAGCCCGTCTGGATTGGACGCGCCCGGTGATGCCCGCGGCGTGGCAATGACTGAAGAAGATATCTCCGATACTGTCGCAGCCTTCGCCAAAGCCGCGGCAGACGCCAAGCGGCTTGGCTTTGACACTGTCGAAATCCACGGCGCGCATGGCTATCTGATCGATCAATTCTTCTGGGCGGGTACCAATCTACGAACGGACCGGTATGGAGGGCCAACGATTAAGCAACGCTCGCGCTTTGCGGGCGAGATCGTCAGCGCCGTGCGTGAAGCGGTGGGACCTGAATTCCCGATCATCATGCGCGTCAGTCAATGGAAACAGCAAGATTTCAGCGTACGCCTCGCGGAAACACCAGCAGAGATGGAGGCTTGGCTGTTGCCCTTGGTTGAGGCTGGCGTCGATGTCCTTCACGTTTCGCAACGTCGCTTCTGGGAACCAGAGTTCCCGGAGATCGATGGCGAGAATGGCCTCAATGGCGCAGGCTGGGCAAAGAAGGTGACCGGCGCGGTGACGATCGGTGTCGGATCGGTGGGCCTCGGCAACGACGTTACTGCCAGCGCTTTTGTAGGCAAAGGATCACCTACAGCTAGTCTCGATCGTCTAATCGACCGCATGGAACGCGACGAGTTCGACCTTATAGCAGTGGGACGCGCGTTTCTTAGTGATCCGAATTGGGTTGCCAAAGTCGAAGACGGCGATTTTTCAGAGTTGAAAGGCTTCGACCCAGCGTCCTTGTCCGAGTTAGTCTGAAGCAGGCGGGGTGGGCGGATGCAAGACGGCTTCCGCCCACCTTTGCAATCGGCGGATTCCGGACACATCCGACTCTAACCCGTGATCGTCGTCGATACCTTCGAGTTACCACCCACTTGCCGTATCATAATTTCCGATATACATCATGACATCGGAAATTGTGGGGGAATGATGGAACGTTCGTTTTTGACGATTGCCGCGGGCGAGAATCATGAGGCGATACGGGCGCTTTCGGCGCCGGCGCGGATCGAGATTCTGAAGCTGCTCTGCGCCAAGGGGCCGCTTAACATCAACGATATCGCCCAGGCGCTCTCCCTCCCCCAATCCACCGTCGCAACCGGCATTCAGATCCTGGAAGAGGCCGGGCTGGTGGATTCGCGGCTGGCGAAAGCCCGCAAGGGAAACCAGAAAATCTGCTCGGCGACCTATAGCGAAATCCTGATCAGCTTCGAGGAAAGTGCGGCGCAGCGGGCCAACAATATCATCGAAGTCGAGATGCCGGTCGGGCTCTATACCAGCTGCGATGTGCACGCACCCTGCGGTCTCTGCTCCAGCGAGAGCGTCATCGGCCCGCTCGACGTGCCCGACTATTTCCTCGATCCGCAGCGCATGCAGGCCGGGCTGGTGTGGTTCGGCAGGGGCTATGTCGAGTATAAATTCCCCAACAATGCCAAGGTGTTGAACAAGGATATCCGCGCCATCGAATTTTCGCTGGAGCTGTCCTCCGAAGTGCCCGGCACCAATCCGGACTGGCCCTCCGACATCACGCTCTGGGTGAACGGCATGGCGATCGGCACCTGGACGTCGCCCGGCGATTACGGCGACAAGCGCGGCGCCTTCACGCCGGCATGGTGGAAGCTCGAAGGTTCGCAATACGGGACGATGAAGACCTGGCGGATCTCGACGCGCGGCACCTTCATCGACGGCGTCGCCGCCTCCAACGTCACGCTCGGCGATCTGGCGCTTGCCCAGCATTCCTCCATTCGTCTCAGGGTCGGCATCGCCGAAAATGCCGGCCACACCGGCGGCGTCAACATCTTCGGCCGCGGCTTCGGAAATCACGGCCGCGACATCATCATGCGGCTACATGTCTGAAAATACAGTATCGGATATCCTGATTTAGAAATCGCATTTATTTTATGTTTCAGCCATCGCTAAACTTGTTCAATCAATTGAAAAATACCAACTTTTTCCGCATTCCACATTAGTATGACTAAATCCGTCTTTCGGTTGACATAACGACATTCCTGATATCAAGTTAGGGGCAAGAAAACAAAATTCCTGATACATAAACGGGAGGATCCGTTGAAGACGAATGTCGTTGCCCACCGCGATTTCCGCATCGCGACCATTGACGCCAGGCTCTACAGCTCATTTCTCGAGCATCTCGGCAGAGCGATCTACGGCGGTATTTACGAGCCCGGACATCCGACAGCCGATGAGGACGGCTTCCGCCGCGACGTGCTCGATCTCGTCCGTGATCTCGATACGCCCTACTGCCGTTATCCCGGCGGCAATTTCGTCTCGGCCTATAATTGGGAAGACGGCGTCGGCCCGCGGTCCGAGCGCCCGGTGCGGCTCGACCTCGCCTGGCGGACCCGCGAAGCCAACCAGATCGGCGTCAACGAATTCGTCGACTGGTGCAAGAAGGCCAATACCAGGCCGATGCTCGCCGTCAATCTCGGCTCGCGCGGCCTCGATGCTGCCCGCAATTTCCTGGAGTATTGCAACCATCCCGGCGGCACCTATTGGTCGGACCTGCGCCGCAAACACGGCTGGTCCAATCCGCACGATGTCAAATTGTGGTGCCTCGGCAACGAGATGGACGGCCCCTGGCAGGTCGGCCACAAATCGGCCTATGAATATGGCCGGCTGGCGGATGAGACGGCAAAGGCCATGCGCGGCTTCGACAAGTCGCTCGAACTCGTGGTCTGCGGCTCGTCCAACTCAGACATGAAGACCTATCCCGATTGGGAGGCGCAGGTTCTCGAGCAGTGCTATGACAGCGCCGATTACATCTCGCTGCATATGTATTTCGCCAACCGCGAGAAGAATACGCTCAACTATCTCTCCCGCGCCACCAAGCTCGACCGCTACATCACCACGATCGGCGGCGTCATCGACTACATCAAGGCGAAAAAGCGCTCGAAGAAGACGATCGGCATTTCCTTCGACGAATGGAACGTCTGGTATCACTCCAATCAGCAGGACAAGGAGATCCTGGCACGCGACGAGTGGCCGGATGCCCCGCATCTGCTGGAAGATATCTATAATTTCGAGGACGTGCTGCAGGTCGGCGGTATCCTCAACACCTTCATCCGCCGCTCCGACCGGGTGCGCATCGCCTGCATCGCCCAGCTCGTCAACGTCATCGCCCCGATCATGACCGAAGACGGCGGTGCGGCCTGGCGCCAGACGATCTATTACCCCTTCTACTACGCCTCCCGATATGGCCGCGGTACGGCGCTGCAGCTCGTCGTCGACGGCCCGACCTATGACAGCGACGAGGAGAACGAGGTTCCCTATCTCGATGTCTCGGCGGTGCATTCCGAGGATGGCAGGACGCTGACCTTCTTTGCCGTCAACCGCCACCCGGATACAGCGCTCGATCTCGACGTGCGGCTGGAAGGGTTTGGCGGCGCCCGGCTGATCGAGCAGGTGGAAATGACCCATGGCGATCTCGAAGCCGTCAATACGGCGCAGCGGCCGCAGACGGTCGCTCCGGTCACCGTCGAGAGCGCCAAGATCGAAGACGGACGAGTGCGGGCAGCGCTGAAACCGCTGTCCTACAACGTCATCCGGCTGTCGGTGTGACAGCTGCGCCGGGTGCCGAATGGCCCCGGCCGAGGTATTCGGCTCCCCCGCGAGGAGGCAGGCGAGCCGGAGAGATGGTTCATTGAGGCTAGGGCTGTGAAGCCCTGGTGGCTGCGAACCGACAACCGCGACATGCCCATGCGCGCCCCAGCGGCCGCCGTATCGTCGCTTACTTGGGAGGAGTTCATGCAACAGTGGAAGAGGTTTGCATTCGGCTTCGTGCTGGCCACGCTCGGCCTGGCCGCGACGGCGAGGGCCGATGACTACACCTCCTTGCCGCGCAAGGAGACGCTTATCGTCGAAAATCCGGAAGGGACGATCAAAAATCCCGGCTGGTTCAACATCTGGGTCAATGGCGGCGGCGGTGTTTCCACCGGCCTGCAGCAGCTGACCATGGATACGCTCTGGTATATCGATCCCGAACAGGGGCTTGGCGGCGCGGCCTGGGACAATTCGCTCGCCGCCGACAAACCGCAATATAATGCCGACTTCACCGAAATGACCGTGAAACTGCGCAAGGGGCTCTACTGGAGCGACGGCGTCGAATTCACCGCCGATGACGTCGTCTATACCGTCAAGACGCAGATGGATCATCCCGGCATGGTCTGGAGTGCGGCCTTCTCGGTGCAGGTGGCAAGTGTCGAGGCGACCGATCCGCAGACCGTGGTGTTCAAGCTGAAGAAGCCGAATTCGCGCTTCCATGCGATCTTCACCGTGCGCTGGAACGGCGCCTGGATCATGCCGAAGCATGTGTTCGAGAAGGTCGAAGATCCGCTTCGCTACGATTTCGCCAATCCGGTCTCGCTCGGCGCCTACAAGCTGAAGTCCTACGATCCGCAGGGCAAATGGTATACCTGGGAGAAGCGCGACGACTGGCAGCGCACCTCGCTTGCCCGCTTCGGCGAGCCCGCCCCGAAATATGTGACCTATACCGATCCCGGCCCGCCGGATAAACGCACCATCGCTCAGCTCGAGCACAATCTCGATATCATCCACGACAACACGCCGGAGGGCATGTTCACCCTCAAGGAGAAGTCGAAGACCATCGATACCTGGTTCCCGGGCTTCCCCTTCGCCCATCCGGATCCGACGCTGCCGGCGGTGATCTTCAACACCCAGGAAGCGCCCTTCGACAATGCCGATGTGCGCTGGGCGCTGGCCCTGCTGATCGACATCAAGGCCGTCGACATGGCGAGCTATCGCGGGGCGGCGACGCTTTCGGCACTCGGCGTACCGCCGACGGCAGCGACGATGAAAGACTATCAGGCGCCGATGCAGGACTGGCTGAAGGATTTCGAGATCGATACCGGCAAGAGCAAGATCAAGCCGTATGACCCGACAGTCGGACAGCAGATCGCCGATATCCTGCGCAAGCAGCCGAAGTTCAAGGACCAGATCCCGACCGACCCGCAGGCGATCAGCGGTGCCTTCGGCTATGGCTGGTGGAAACCGGACCCGAAAGCGGCCGGCGAACTGCTGGAAAAGGCCGGCTTCAAAAAGTCAGGTGGCAAATGGCTGACCCCTGATGGGCAGCCCTTCAAGATCCGCATGACGGTGGAGGGCGACACACGCTCGGTCTTCACCCGCGCCGGCACGCTGATTGCGCAGCAATGGGCAGCCTTCGGCATCGACGCCAAAGCGGTACCGGCCGCGAAGCTCTGGCAGACGGCGCTGCAGCCCGGCGATTTCCAGGTGGCGATCGCCTGGAGCGTCGAAACCTGGGGCGGCGATCCCGACCTTTCCTTCTTCCTCGACAGCTGGCACTCGCAGTTCGTCGCCAAGAAGGGTGAGGTTCAGCCGCCGCGCAACTGGCAGCGCTGGTCCAATCCGGAGCTCGACAAGATCATCGAGAGCATCCGCGGCATCAGTGCCGACGATCCGAAGGGCATGGAGCTCGGCAAGGATTATCTGAAGCTCGTCGCCCGCGAAATGCCGACGATCCCGCTGATGTCCTATAACGTCTTCACCTCGATGGATACGACCTACTGGACCGGCTACCCCACCATCAAGGACCCCTATACCGATCCGGTGCCGAACTGGGCGAATTCGAGGCTGATGATGGTCAAGCTGAAGCCGGCTCAACCGAAATAAATCCTCCCAACGCCGGCGCGTAGCCATCGCGCCGGCCCCCTATCGACGGGCATGGAGCCCAACCACCCGTGCTCGTCGAGCCTTTCCAGAGGGAACCAGAGAGGAACCACTGCCTTATGACGCCCTATCTGATCTTTGTGCTGAAGCGGTTCGGTCAGTTTCTGCTTGTCGTCTTTCTCGGTGTGACGATCACCTTCTTCGTCACCCACCTGACCCCGATCGATCCGGTCGAAGAAAGCATAGGCGCCATCACCCAGATGGGCCAATCCGATCCGAATGCGATCGAGCTGATGCGCCAGTCGCTGCGCGAGCTGTACGGCATGCAAGGCTCGATCTGGGAGCAATATCTGCATTTCTGGCTGCGGCTGGCGACCGGCGATCTCGGCCCCTCGCTCTCGGCCTTCCCGACCCCCGTCTCCACCATCATCCTGCGCTCGCTGCCCTGGACGGTCGGGCTGATGACGGTCTCGACGCTGATCACCTTCGTGCTCGGCAATGCGATCGGCGCGCTCGCCGGCTACTACCGCAAGGACATGGTGCTGAAGGCCGTCAGCCTCGTCTTCATCGCGATGCTGCCCATTCCCTATTATATCCTGGCCTTCGTGCTGCTCATCGTCTTCGGCTTCATCTGGCCGGTGCTGCCGATCAATGGCGGCTATGAGATGAACGCCAATCTCGACCTCTCCTTTGCTCTGGTCCTCGATATTCTCAAACACTCCATCCTGCCGGCCTTGTCGCTGATCCTGGTCGGCGCCGGCAGCTGGCTGATCGGCATGCGGGCGCTGGTGTCCAACATCATCACCGACGATTACGTCGTCTTCGCCGAACTTGGCGGCGTGCCGAAGCGCAAGATCCTGCGCTCCTACATCGCCCGCAATGCCATGGTGCCGCAATTCACCGGGCTCGCCATGTCGCTCGGCGCGATCTTCAACGGCACCGTCATCACCGAAATCGTCTTCGGCTATCCCGGCATCGGCAATCTGCTCATCGAAGCGGTGCATGCCGGCGACTACAGCCTGGTGCTCGGCCTCAGCGCGCTGTCGATCGTCGGCGTTGCCGCCGCCGTCTTCATCATCGACGTGCTGAGCCCGCTGATCGATCCGCGCATCAAGGTGGAATAGACCATGTTTACCATCGTCCGCGACCTCGCCCGCCAGAACATGGAATTCCTCTGTGGCCTGCTGCTCTTTGCCGTCATCGTCGGCCTCGTCATCCTGTCCTATTTCTCGCCCTATGGCGCGACCGACATCTATCTCCTGCCGCCCGACATGCCGCCGGACGGCGACTATTGGCTCGGCACCACTTCGCGCGGCCAGGACGTGTTCTGGCAGCTGACGACCGGCCTTCGCAACACGCTCTATTTCGGCATCGGCGTCGCCTTTCTCTCGCGCATCATCTCGCTGGTTGTCGGGCTGGTCGCCGGTTATGCCGGCGGCGCGGTCGACCGGGTGCTGATGGCGATCAACGACAGCGTCATGGTCATCCCGCAATTCCCACTGCTGATCCTTTTCTATTTCGTGCTGAAGGACAGCATGACCTGGACGGCGCTGATCGTCATCATGGCCTCGCTCGGCTGGTCCTATGATGCGCGCCTCATCCGCTCGGTGGCGATCGGCCTGAAGAGCCGGCCGTTCACCACCCAGAGCGTCTATTCCGGCATGACGATGCGCAAGATCCTCATCGAGGAGCACCTGCCCTATGTGCTGCCGATCGTCTTTGCCACGACGATGAACAACATGATCTGGTCGATCGGCATGGAGATCACCCTTTCGGTGCTCGGTTTCACCGATATCGAGACGCCGACCATGGGCATGATGATCTACTGGGCCAATGCGCATTCGGCGCTGATCTCGGGCATCTGGTGGTGGGTGGCCGCCCCCGTCGCCGTCATCGTCATTCTGTTTCTGGCGCTGTTCCTGCTCTCCATGTCGATGAACGAATACAATGATCCGCGCAGCCGGCTGAACCGGATGGGAAGTTAGCATGGAGAATTTGGTCGAAATCCAGAATCTGAAAGCCTATTATCGCGCCTTCCTCTATGGCGTCGATCGCGAGGTGCGGGCCGTCGACGATATCAGCCTGACGATCGGCCACGGCGAGGTCTATGGCGTTGCCGGCGAATCGAGCAGCGGCAAGACGACGCTGATCAAGACCATCGCCGGCGCTATCCGCCCGCCGCTTCGGGTCGTCTCGGGCAGTGTCAAATTCCACTTCGGCGGCGGCACCCAGGATATCTACGCGATGACGCCGGAGGAGCGCACGGCGCTGCGCTGGAAGCATCTCTCCTATATCATGCAGGGCTCGATGAATGTGCTCAATCCGGTGCGCCGGATCCGCCATTCCTTCACCGATTTCGCCTTCCGCCACATGAAGGTCAGCAAATCGGTCTTCTTCGAAAAGGTTGCCGTCCATCTGCAGCGGCTGAAGCTCGATCCGCATCTGCTCGATGCCTATCCGCACGAACTCTCCGGCGGCATGCGCCAGCGCATGACCATTGCGCTCGCCACCATCCTGACGCCGGAGTTCATTATCGCCGACGAGCCGACGACGGCGCTCGACGTGATCGTGCAGCGCGACGTCTTGTCGATGATCCGCGACATCCAGCGCGAGATGGGCTCATCCTTCCTGTTCGTCACCCATGATATGGGCGTGCATGCAACGGTCTCCGACCGCATCGGCATCGTCTATGCCGGCCGCCTCGTCGAGGAGGCGCCGACCGCCAAGCTCTTCAGCATGCCGCTCCACCCCTATACGCAGCACCTCGTCGGCAGCCTGCCGAAGATCGGCGATCCCAGCACCCGGCCCTCGCTGGAGGGACGGCCGCCGAACCTCGCCATGCCGCCGGAGGGCTGCCGCTTTCACCCGCGCTGTCCCAAGCGCATGGAGATTTGCTCACAAAAGGTTCCGCCCATGGTCACCGTCGCGCCCGAGCGGCGGGTGGCGTGTTTTGCGGTGACGGGGGATCAGGTTTGACTCTGCTTAGCCTCTCGCATGTGACGAAAATCTACCGCCAGGGCGGCATGCTCGGCCGGCGGCTGATCACCGCCGTCAACGATGTCAGCTTCGAGATCGGCGACGAACCGGAGATCCTCTCGATCGTCGGCGAATCCGGCTCGGGCAAATCGACGGTGGCGGCAATGATCCTCGGTCAGACCGAGCCGACCGAAGGCGAGCTGCAATTTGCCGGCAAAACCGTCGCCATCCACAGCCGGGCCGAACGCAAGGCCTTCATGACGCAGGTCCAGCCGGTGCTGCAGAACCCCTTCGAAGCCTTCAATCCGCTGAAGCGGGTCGACCGCTATCTCTTCGAAACCGCCCGCAATTTTTCCGCCGACGGAAATCGGCCGGACCGACAGCAGGCCGAAAAGATGGCCGACGCCGCCCTCCACCATGTCGGCCTGACGCTGGAAGAGGTGAAGGGCCGCTTCCCCCACGAACTCTCCGGCGGCCAACTCCAACGAGTCGCCATCGCCCGCGCGCTGATCCCGCAACCGCGCCTGCTGGTGGCCGACGAACCGGTCTCGATGGTCGACGCTTCGCTGCGCATGGCGATCGTCAACCTCTTCGGCCGGTTGAAGAACGAGCTCGGGCTTTCGATCATCTACATCACGCATGATCTGGCGACGGCCTATTATGTCAGCGACAATATTATCATCATGCGGAAGGGTGAGATCGTCGAGCGCGGGCGAGCGCGGGCGGTGTTGGATGATCCGCAGCATGAGTATTCGCGGGCGCTGAAGGATGCGGTGTTGGCGGCGGATTTTGGTGCGGTGGGGTAGTTCGCCAGTCGCTGTCGGCTTGGCTTGGCTTGGCTTGGATGCAATGCCTAGGCGGCCTTTACAGTGGGTTTCTTACTTGTCGTAAATTGTACCTTTGCGACCGGGACGAAGCGGACAATGATATCCTTGAACTTCAAGATGTTCCGGAGATGATCGTGCATCAGCTTTAGCTCATACATCGCCATCAGGGGGATATCGCCCTTATCTGGCTTGGGCTTCAGCCGGTCGAACAATAGCCAGAGGCAAATATCGTAGTCGGCAGCATTAAGTTCTGCGATGTGCTCTTTAATATAAGTTAGGTAATCAGCCTTGCATGGGCTGGCCGCCGCTCCAACATGCCTGCGAATCTCCTCTAAAAAAATCTGATCTTGGAGAAAGGCGGTGCTGTATAGGTTTGCCTGCGCGAACAAGTAGTTTGTCGATGACGAATCCTTATAGGGCTTGCAATGAATGATGCGGATACGACCCAAATCCGTTAGGTCGAGTATGTCGCAAAACTCCTTGTCCGCCCGCCCGCTACCGATACGAAGCTTCGCGCGGTCGAACAGAATAGCGGATGGCCTGCGTTTGCAAACCTCTTGATTGAACAGCGACTCCTTGTTCTTTTTGTCCTCTTCACTGCTGATATTGATGTCGACATAAGCGTCTTCACAAGGTTCCTCGTGAAGCACCTCAGCCACAAATTTGACGATCGAGGCATAGAAGTCGCAATCGACCTCTAGCCAGCGACCATCGCTTAAAACGAAGTATTTTTCGCCTATTCGATGCTCGAATACGATGCAATTGTAAACGCGCCACCGGCGATACGAGAGAATGCGATCTTCTTCGTGTGAATAGGCGAAAATCCGCTTTCCCTTAAGCTGCTCAATCGTCACTTCATCGAGCTTCAGATGCCTATCAAGTTGCTGTGGGTCCAGAAAAGAATGGATCGTGTTCTCGCGCTTGGAATGATCGCTGTAGGTAAAGCTGTAACTTTCCTCCGCGACGAACTCTGGAATCCCAATCTGAATTCGGTCGAACTCACGTGCTTTGAGGAGCTTGAGCAACTCACCGTCCAACGCTGCAACTTCTCCCGGTGACGCCTGACCGAAATTCTTGTAATTCGGAAAAAGACTTGCATAGTCCTTTTTGCCAAACGCCTCCTGGAACTCCCGACAACGCGCCACTATGAGCGGCCAAGTCAAGCGGTTTCGGCCGATGACTTTGACGGTGAGGTTGTTCCGTCCTTGCAAGGTGAGGTTCTTATCGCCTTTGATATTTGCGGAGATGTAACGAAGATCTTCCGCTTCGCTCAATCCAAATGTGAAAGTGTCGGACGGCTTTCCGACCTGCCGGTCGATTTGGGTGGGCGTAACTGTATTACTTTGACTGCGAGTCTGCCGCACCTCTTCATTACCACAAAGGTTCATAGCGGTCTTGATGCCGAAATCTGGCTCGAATGCCGCTTCTTCCAAATGACTGGAAGCACTTCGTCCGAAAGTAGCGGCGAACACACGCTCTTCGATCTTCATAAGTAAGATGCCGTTTGGACTTTCGCTGCGGGCGTTAAAGCTGATACGTTCGCCGGCCGCTATCTTATCGTTGAGAAATTCGAGCCACGGTGGATTTGAACGCTTAGAGACTGTTTCGAAGTAATAAAAGCGGCAAGCGACGCCCTCAACGTCAAAGTTGAACTGCTGAGCTGCCTTGTGAGCAGCGACATCCTTTTCGGCCGACAGAACCGTTTCGAAAGTGTGCTGCGGCTTTGCCAGATAAAAAGAAATCTGCGCAATATCGACTGGATCTTCTTCTGCCATTCCCCTCGCCCCCGAACTATTAGTGACGCGCACAACCAAGCAAAAGTCAACTAGGGGTTTTGCTAAAGTTTCGACCGTTGATCCGAACGAATTCGAGAACGTAAATGCCGACATGCCACCAGGCCATCCTCAGCTGAGCTGGGCGACTCTAGATAGTTCGTGGTGGCAATAGTCACACGCATGCATTCGTCATCGGCGGCGAACATGCCTTTTCGCCGAACCAATAATCCACATAGTGCGGCGAGGTCTTGGAGCCAAAGTCACCGCCGTTTGAAGCGGCGGCTTTCAAAAACCCTGCGAACGGCTTAAATGACCGAAATGGGGCCTTAACCGCGGCGGCATCCGCAAGTTGACCTAAAAGGCGAAATCATCACCTATTTCCGAAAATAGCCGGCAGCTTTTCGACCCATCAGCGTTCTGACCCAATTGAAAGCGTAAACAGTTCAGCTCTTCAGCTGCGACAGAAGCATCGAGGGGACTGGCTCTCGCAGTCGCCAGGTCACGGCAATCGGCATCTCACCTTTCCAGGCTTCGAAATCTACTTCGCCACAATAGATGAACGGTGTCGGCTTTAGTCCGATCTTCTTCGTCTTGCGGACCAGCAAGTGGATGTGAAGACCCAGTGCTTGATGGTCGCGGATCATCTCGCCGTGCTTCGATTGTTGCTTGGTTCTGTTCTGACTTTGCCAAGAGAATTCGGTGGCTGAGGTGAAGTGATCAGCATAGCGATGCTCGTCCATCATCCCCTCCTTCTCCAAGGTGACGAGCAGAAAGATGTGAGGCGGTTTCGGCACGAAACCGGCGTTCCACGTCGCCTGATCGAAGGTTAGGCCGAAGGCCGGAGGGATAGTCTCCCGCGAATAGCGTTCCCAAAGCCGAAGGCCTGTCTGTGCCTGGCTCTGTACGCCCATCGGCTCCATGCGCCAGACATCGCTCTGGAACCGGAATCGGACACGATCGCCTTTGCCCGGAAGTCCGGCGTCGTCGCCGAACCATCCGTGAAGGATGGTCGGCAAGCGGTTAGACGGATCGCCGGCTCTTCGCACAACGTTAATTGCGATCTTGGCAACTGTAGCCTCCATCGGCTGATCGTCTACAAGAACGTCCAGAGGACCTTCCGGCAGTTGCCCTGCGCCCGACTGCGTCGGGAGGAATAAGATAGGCTGTCCACTCGTGTTTCGGGCGACGCGACAAACAGCATCCGCCAGCTCGTTGGGAACGCCGCTTCTTGTCAGATATTGTGCAAGACGCCAATCGAGGATTTCCCGCAGAATCTGGCTGAACGTCTCTCTGTCCCCTGTCGCTCTTACGAGGCCAAATTGATTTTCCGTCAAAGTAAAATAGGGGGCGCCGTCGCTATCCCGCAGCTTCGTCAGAACATCGATCGGAAACCTTAGCAGCAGCGATTTTAGCGCTTTCCGATCCGCGAGATCGACAGAGAAATCCTGCTGCAGCTTGTGGACTCGAGAGGCCAACTGCGCGACGCGCTCGACGACCTCATCGACGGCACAGCGGTCCCGGACGGTCTCATCATCGAACAGCGCGAGAAGGGTCATGAGCTTGTAGCTTCGGGTTAGTTCGGTCTTCTCCATCTCGAAAAAGAAGTCTCGATAGTCCAACCAGATCGATCGTTCCAGAACGCTCAACCCACGCATGCGTTCCACGAATCCGAGCCATGAACGCTCGCTACTGCTTCTCGGATTGTTACCCGAGTGGAAAACCTCTGACGCCGTGGGCCGAACGCCATGCCGCTCCAGGAAGTCGCGGTAGAAGTCTTCCAGAGCATTCTCTGTGTTTGCCGGCTTCACCAGCATGCGAAGTATTTCGATTGCCTCGAGATCGTAGGTCACTTCACAGCCGGTAGGCAAAGCGATTTGATCGCCCTGCAGCCTTTCCAGAAACTCGCGGATATGACCGCCGGACGACGCATCAACATTCGCAATCGATGCGATCGCACGCAACTTCGTGAGGAAAATCCGGTGGTTGCCGATATAGTCGACGACGACGAGACGGTTCTTGTTTGCGGATTTTCGCAAACCACGGCCGAGCTGTTGCAGCCAGATAACAGTCGATTCCGTTGGCCGTAGCATTAACACGGTATCGACGCTCGGGACGTCGACACCCTCGTTGAACATGTCGACGGAAAACACTACCTCGAGTTCGCCCGCTTCCAGTTTCTGCAGAGACGTAGCCCGAGGTGCCGAATTTATGCCGGCATGGACGGCGACAGCCGACACCCCATGGCGGTTAAAGAAGTCAGCCATGAAATCCGCGTGTGTCTGGGAGCAGCAGAAGCCGATGCACTTCGTCCCGCCGCGTAGGCGGTACTGTTCGAGCGCGTTCTGTGCGCGTGCTTCCGTGGCGACCGCAGCGGTGAGTTCTGTCAAGTCAAACTGCGCGCTGCGCCAGGGGATGTTTCGATAATCTACAGTGTCCGGGACGCCGAAGTAATGAAAGGGGCAGAGATGCCCGCCTTCTATCCCCAGATGGATGCCAGCCTGGAAAACGAGGTTCTCCTGACAAAGACCGAGGAGATCACCTCCATCGCTTCGCTCCGGCGTCGCCGTGAGCCCCAGGAGGAACTTCGGTTCGAAATAATCGATGATGCGTCGGTAGGTGCTCGCTGCTGCGTGATGAAACTCGTCGATGACGATATAGTCGAAGGTGTTCGGCCGAAATTGTTTGATCTGGTTCGCCTTGCCGAGAGTTTGAACGGAGGCGAAAAGGAGATCGGGATCCGTGTCCTTGTGGTCGCCCGACAATCTTCCGATCCGAGCTGCCGGCCGCACGCGCCGGAATGTCTCGATCGCCTGGTTGAGGATTTCCTCACGGTGGGCGACAAAAAGGATGCGACGATATTCGAAGCGATCGCTGTCGAAGGCCGCCAGCCAGGTCTTGCCGAGACCCGTAGCAAGCACCACAAGGCCCGCTGTGTACCCATCCTGTCGTGTTTGCTCGAGCGCTGCGAGAGCCTGGCGTTGGATCGCGTGGGGTTCAGGAGGAGGCAGCGGCGGTTCGTATGCCACGCCAGCCTCCTTAAAGCCGAGTGGGCTTCTTCGGTTTTCATAGCGGTCGATCCACTCCGGCGTGACGGTGACGGCGCTATAGGAATGGAAAAGGTCATTGAATCCATTGCTAATCTCGGGGAAGGCCGTTCGGTCGTGGCTCGAAATGACCTTGTAGTTCCATTCGATCGATGTGGTCAGCGCGGCTTCTGAAAGGTTGGAGCTGCCGACAAATGCCACGCCCTCCTTGTCCGACAGAAAGATATAAGTCTTGAGGTGAAATCCCTGCGCCGTTGCCTCGAAGACCCGCAGCGTTAGGTCGCCCTCGAGATCGGCCAAACGCCGCAGTGCGATCGGCTCGGTCACGTCCATGTAGTCGCCCACGAGAATGCGGGCTCGTCCGCCGCGGGCCAGAAAATCTTTCAGATGTTCCACGATCAGTCTTGCGCCGCTGTCTAGCAGAAATGCTACCGCAACGTCGCAGGCATTCGCCTGGTCCATATGCATAATGAGATGGGGCAGAAGGTGGTCGCTTCCGCCAGTGATCAGCCGCTTTACCTCTTCGGCGCCGCTCACCTCTTGGGCTAGGTAGTTGGCCTTGTTCGGGATAACGTGTCTGATTCCGCCTCTCGGATCGTCGATGTCTCCCAGGTAGCGCGGAATTACATGCAGGTGGAAATGGAAGACCGTTTGTCCTGCAGCCTCAGCTAGATTGAAACCGACGTTGTAGCCATCTGGCTTGTGCTTTCGTTCGATGTCGGATTTCGCCCTGTCGATGTTTCGCCACATCGCCTGCTTCTCGTCTGCGGAGAGATCGTCCCATGTCGCCGCATGCCGTCGTGGAACGATGAGCAGATGTCCGGGTGACACCGGAAAGGAATCCCGGATCGCGACGACTTGATCGTCCATAAAGGCGATGCGGCTCAATTCGGCGGTGCAGAAAGGGCATTGAATCATCGGCTGATTATGGGCTGGCTCGCCAACGCATCCCAGAATGGCAGACGCTTTTCCACACAATGATTATTGAGGGCCGCCGTCGTTCAAGACCCGGGCCGGCAACTGCCACATTGCGACGACGACTGGTGCGTTCCGCGCGATCAATTTGGGGGAAGGCTTGACCTCTGCATACGTCCTTGGCATACAGAGCGTGGCCCTACACGCGGGCCGGTGTGCCCGCCACGCAAAGCTATGTCAGCGTTCCAATTTCGAGACAGTCACTCCATGCCTTAGGCATGGTCTGGCCATTAGCGGGCACATGGTCGGATCATTCCAGGATATGGACAATGACCGAAACAAACGAATTTCGCAGACTTAAAGCTCTAGCAAAGCGATACGCGCGCGCCAACAGGATCGCGCAACATCAGGCTCTTGACCTGATTGCCGGGGAACTAGGTTTCCGCAACTGGGTCAAGCTTATCTCCGCCAGCAAGAAAGGTTGGCAGACTGATACCGAACAAATGGCGCGCGTCGAAGCCTTTGTTATGAGCCCCCTTCCGGCGGCAACCATCCTGAAGGGTGATAGCGAAGCAATGAACCGTCGCTTCGCATATCTTGAACAGGCCGAACATGGGATGATTGGTGATCATACATATCGCCTTCAAGAGATTTTGGGCGACGTCATCATAGCAGGTGAAGGATGGAGCATTAGGGTGTCTGAGAACCCCGGTGCAATCCCAATTGTCGAGACGTACACTGACCCAGAGGCGGACTGCCCAGTCCTTGACCCAGAGTTCCGGCAGAAAGCACTCAAAGTCGCCAGAGATTGGGCCGTCCGGGTTCGTGCGGAGATCTCTACCGACTGGCCCCGCCGATCCACAAAACCTGATCTTAATGGTGTGGTGCGGCACCCGTTGGGCCGAGGCAAGTCGGCCGTGTGGTTCTGTCTACATTGCGACGGAAAGATCACAGGCGCCCAGATCGCCGAAAACCTTTGGCATTGCCCGGGGTGTGGGGCATCGCCTCTCGACATCTTTGACACGGCGTTCTGGTCCGATGATAGGGGCGAGTCTTTCCTCCCGGTAAAAGCGAACGAGGCAGTCGGTCAAGACCAGCCCGATTTCCAGATCGTCGATGGCAGACCCAAGCTCGACCTCACTGAAGAGAAGATCATTCTTCTCATCCGCACGGCTTTGCTTGATGACGCGTCCAACATTAGCGAGAAGCTAGGCGCTCTTCTGGCTGAGATCAGTACCGATGACGAAAATGGCGTCTGGATCGAACTTGAGGTGGATTTGTGGCCAGAAAAGAAGGATCCGGTTCAGGCTTTGGCTGTTTCGCAGCTATTGGGTCTCGAGGCTGAAATTATATCTAGCTCGTCCACGATACCTTTCGCTTGGCCAGGCCTGGGCGAGATAGCCACCAGCACGAGTGAGTATACGCAGATGATGCTGGACGCCTACGCTCAATATGGCGGTTTACCAAACAGGAAGGCGAAGGAATAGTAATCCGTCTGGGATCGACGCTTGCCCTGGTAGCGATGCTAGCGGGGCAGGCGCATTGGTCGATATGGCGAATATGCCGCCTTGCCTGAAGGCAGGTTACCCCCTCGGATATTCATCTTGAAGGCAACCATGACGCCCTACGCCGCCGCACCCTATCCCGCCCGCTCATCTTGTTGAAGTGTCGGGGACGTTCGCCCCCCACGGGGCGGACTGGCGGATATGACTGCCAATCCGGCACTCATCCACAGCCGCCCCGCTTCCACCGAACATTTACGACCATCACTTGTCTGTCGCGCTTATTTGCGTTAGCTTATGCAAGATTTAGTTGTATCCATTGGACTAGATCGAAAGGTTGATGGATGCTGAAGCGATACCTTCGGATGACGCCATGATCTGGAACCATCGCATCACGCGCATCACTGTCGGCCTGCTGCTGCTGGTGATCATCACGGTCGTCTCGTTGCCGACGATCACCGGCTATACGAGCCTTGACGGCACGGTCAATGCGCGTTTCGCCATCGTCAATGCACCGATCGACGGCACGATTGCCGAAGAGCCCCTCAAGGTGGGCAGCCCGGCCAAAGGCGGACAGCCTCTCGCAGAGATCAGAAATCCGCGTGTCAATCGCGCCATCCTCGCTTCGCTCGAAGCGGATCGCAACACGGCGCTCGATCGTGTCGCGGCGCTGAAAAAGGAACGGGACGAACTCTCTCAGCTTCGCGAGGAATTGTCCGCCCGATTGGAAGTCTACCGGCAGACCACCATTGCCAATCTCGAACGCGAAGTCGAAATCCTGCGGAAGAAAGTCGAGGTGTCGCAGGCGCAGGATCTGGTCGCCCAGGTCGACCTGAGCCGCCGGATGGCGCTCGAGTCGAAAGGCATTCTGACGCAGAAGCTGGTCGAGGCCGCGCGCGCCGCCGGGGCTGCGACCGGCGGCGAGGTCGAAATCAGCAATCTGACTGTCGATCAGTTGCAGCAAAGGCTCGATGCCGTCCGCAAAGGCATCTTTGTCTTCGGCGACGGACAGAACGATGTGCCCTATTCGCGACAGCGCGAGGACGAGGTCATCGTTCACATCAACGACCTGAACTCGCGCATCGCGGAAAACGAAACGCGCGCCAGCGAAGCGCAAAAGCAGCTCGCCGAAGAGAAAAACCGCGTCAGCAACCTTGAATCCGCGACCGCGATCGCACCGTTCGACGGCGTTGTCTGGAGCAGGAGCATCGTCAACGGTTCGAACGTCGTGCTCAACAACGAGCTGATGCGCCTGCTCGACTGCCGTGAGCTGTTTGTCGATATCCTTGTTCCCGAGGTCGATTATGACGAGATCTATCCGGGACTTGCCGCGCAGGTGCGCCTGTTCGGCCGCAACGATGTCTTCAAGGGCACGGTCGTTTCCGTAAAAGGCAGCTCGGCGGCTGTCGAGACCGATGCCTTTGCCGCCAGCCTGCCGCCATCGACACAGCGCAACGCCCGCATTCGGGTCCGCCTCGATCCTTCCTTCATGAACGACGACTTCGCCAACTTTTGCCAAGTGGGGCGCAGCGTGCAGGTACGGTTTTCCAAACACCGCATCGACATGTCAAACTGGGTCAAGAAACTGTGGTTCAGTATCTTCTAGCACTGGTCCCCACATTTTTCGTTCTGGCCTTCTTTTTCCTGGGGCCTTTCAACTGGTCGCGCCATCGCAGCTGGACGCGGACGGTGACCTGCGCCTTCGTGGCGGCAACCGTCTTGCGATACATGGTCTGGCGCCTGACGGAGACCGTGCTTCCCTATCCCAATGACGGGCTGAATTTCTATTGGGTCTGGATCCTCTTCGTGGTCGAGATTCTGGCCTGCGTCGAAGTGGTGCTTTTTCTGATTTTGATGAGCCGCTATGTCGATCGGAGTGCGGAAGCCGACAGGCTGGCCGGCGCTTTCTTCGGGCGCGACGAGCGCGAGCTGCCGACTGTCGATGTTTTCATTCCGACCTATAACGAGCCGCTCGATGTGCTCGAGCGAACCATCATCGGCGCGCGCGCGCTGGATTATCCTGCCGACAAACTGAACGTCTATGTGCTCGACGACCAGCGCCGGGACTGGCTCAAGGCCTATTGCGAGGAGAAGAACGCCATCCATGTCACGCGCGGCGACAACAGCCACGCCAAAGCCGGCAATATGAACAATGGGCTGAAGGTCAGTTCGGGCGAGTTTATCGCGGTCTTCGACGCGGACTTTGTTCCCTATCGACATTTCCTGCGCCGGACGCTGCCCTTCTTTTCCGACGAAAGCGTCGGCATCGTCCAGACACCGCAACATTTCTTCAATAGCGATCCGGTGCAATCGAACCTCGGCCTGGAGAATATCTGGCCGGACGAGCAGCGCCTGTTCTTCGACGAGATCGCGCCCAGCCGGGACAGCTGGGACGTCAGTTTCTGCTGTGGATCATGCTCGGTTGCGCGCCGCGAGGCGGTCGACGCCATCGGCGGGTTTCCGACGGAGTCGATCACCGAAGACCTGCTGACAACGCTTTCCATGCTCAACAAAGGCTACAAGACGCGCTATCTGAACGAGCGGCTGTCGATGGGATTGGCCGCCGAAAACCTGACCGGTTATTTTGTCCAGCGCGAACGGTGGTGCCAGGGCGGTATTCAAACCCTCTATCTGTACAATGGCCCGCTGCGCGGCCCCGGTTTGACGCTGTTTCAACGGATCATGTTTCTGCCGATCTCATGGCTGGTGCAATATCTGGTCCGCCTGACGATATTGCTCGTGCCGATCATCTATCTCTGGCTCGGCCTGCTGCCACTCCATTTCACCTCCATCGCCGATTACGTATCGCATCAGGTGCCGGTGCTGGCGGCGTATTTTCTGCTGATGCTGTGGATCACGCCGACGCGTTATCTGCCTGTCATCTCAAGCGCGGTCGGGACTTTTGCGGCCTTCCGCATGCTGCCGACCGTCATCTCCAGCCTGGTGAGACCCTTCGGCAAACCCTTCAGGGTGACGCCGAAGGGCAGCGGCAACGAGGCGAACCAGTTCGACCGCTACAGTTTTGCCTGGATCGCCGGCCTGATCACGGTCACCGTCCTTGGCCTTTTGGTCAATATCGTGCCGGAAACATCGCACACACAAGGTCAGTTTTCGCCGGTCGCCGCATTCTGGTCGGGGATCAATATCATCGTCCTGCTCATCGCGTCGCTGATCTGCTTTGAGAAACCCCGGCGCCTGTTTCATGCGTTCAAACTCGAAGAAGCCGCCACCGTCGACGATGTGCCCGGCAAGGTCGTCAGCCTGGCGCTCGACAAGGCGGTCGTCGCGGTCCCCAACATGGCCCGATTTCAATCCAAATCGGTCATGCTGAAACTCCCCGGCTTCGCCCCGTTCCAGGCAGAGCTCAGACACGTCACGCAGCGACGAAGGAGCATCAGTCGCGGCGGCGATAAACAAGCCTATTACCTGCACCTCTATTTCGAACTCAGCGGCGCTGCGCGCGACGGCATGATCGTCAAACTCTACACCGGTCAATATTCGCAGGATATTCGCGACATCGACAAAGTCGCCGTCTCTCTTAATCTTTTGCTGCGGTCGTTCGGGCGAACGCGCACCTTGTAGCCGGCATTTCGCGAAGCTCGGCCAGTGATGCCGCATATTCAGCGGCACGCTTGCGTCCGGACCTTTGTTCGTCGGTGAGGCAGGCGCAGCAATTCAGCCGCTTCTATCGCAGCCTGCCACAACAAAGCTTCAAATCGCGTTTCTCATCGACAGTGTCCGCCTACCGCAGGAATGAAACGACCGTGCGCATTCTCCTTGTCGAAGACGACAGCATTCTCGGCTCATCCCTGAAGAAGGCACTGGAAAAGCACGCCTATGGCGTCGACTGGATGCGTGACGGCCAGTCCGGGCTTGAAGCGACGGAGCATTCGGATTTCGCAGCCCTTGTCCTCGACATCAACCTGCCGCTTCTCAGCGGCATCGAGGTTCTGAAAGGGATAAGACGCAAGGGCAACACCGTCCCCATCCTGCTTTTGACGGCGCTCGACAATGTCCGGCGTAAGGTCGAGGGTCTCGACGAGGGAGCCGACGACTATCTGGTCAAACCCTTCGATCTCGACGAATTGCTGGCCCGCCTGCGGGCGCTGATCCGGCGACGCGACGGCCGGACGGAAAGCCTGCTTCGGTGCGGCGATGTCGAGGTGGATCCGTCGGCAATGGTCGCGCGTAAAGGCAATATACAGGTGCACACGACGGCAAAGGAATTCCATCTGCTCAAGCTCTTGATGGAGCGCAGCGGTCGCTACGTGACGAAGAACGATATCGAATACGCGCTTTACGATGCCTATAGCAGCGTCGAAAGCAATGCGATCGAGGTGACGATCTACAATCTGCGCAAGAAGCTCGGCACCGAATTCATCAAATCGATCCGCGGCATCGGCTACATGATCGAACGATGAGCCCATCAACCCTTACGCGCAAGCTCTACCTGCGGATCGCCCCTGTCGTGGTGGTGACGATCCTGGTGATCGGCGCCTTCGCCTTCAACAGCGCCACGCGCGAGATCAACAATATCTACGACGCGCAGCTCATCAACGATGCGAACGTCTTGTGGGGACTGCTGCACAACCGGTTGCGGCACGCGCCGGAGCACACGCCGCAACAGGTCGACGACATCGACTTCAACATGGACAATCAGCTCGCCTTCAACGAGGACGCAGACGACTATGCCGATGCGCATATGTTCCGCGCCTGGGTGGACGGCAAGATCATGTTCTACTCCAGCACCGCCTTTCTCTCCGACGTGCCCTACCAGAAGGCGGGCTTCACCGACCTCTCCTACCGCGGCGAGAACTGGCGGGTTTATTCGCTGCCGATCCCGGCTTCGGGAATTGTCATGGAAGTCGGCGAGAAGATCTCCCTGCGCCAGACGCTGGTTTCCAACATCCTTCTGAACCTGTTCTTTCCGCTGCTCGTGCTGGTGCCGATGATCGGCTTTCTGATCTGGCTCGGGATCCACAATGGCCTGCGGACCATCCACGGGCTCGTGCACCAGATCCGCACCCGTTCGCCGGACGATCTCTCGGCCATTGCGGTCGAGGATATCCCGAGGGACCTTCTGCCGCTCGGCCGGTCGATCAACCAGCTTCTCGATAAGCTCAGCCGGTCGCTGACCCTTGAACGGCGCTTTTCCGATCTGGCGGCCCACCAGCTGCGCACGCCGCAGGCAGGCGTCAAGCTGCTGCTGCAGATGCTGGCGAGCACCGATGACCAGCAGGAACAGAAGGCGATCATCTCGGATCTGGTGACCAGCAACAACAGAGCCACCCATCTCATCGAGCAGTTGCTGCGCCTTGCCAGGGTCAGCCACCATCCGCTCAATCCGATGCCGGTGGCCCTCTATCACATGATCGCCTCGACGCTCGCCGACTTCGGCAACATCATCAACAGCCGCAAGCTCGACGTCTCGCTGGAAGGGCCTGAAACGGCCGAGATCAGGACGGATGAATCGCTGCTGCAGATGATGATCAGCAACCTCCTGGACAATGCGATCAAATATACGCCGGTCGGCGGCATGATCGAGGTCATCCTCTCCCGCGGAGACGCGTTCTGGCTGATATCGATCAGCGATAGCGGACCGGGCATACCGCCCGAAGAGCGGGAGGCCGTGTTCAACCGCTTCTATCGCCTCGACACGCTGAATGCCGAAGGGGCGGGCCTCGGGCTTGCCATCGTTGCCGACACCGCGGAACGGCTTGCCGCTTCCGTGAAGCTTTCCACACCCTCCTGGGGCAGCGGCCTGCGGGTCGAGCTGCGACTGTCCGGGAACTGACGCGGCACCCGCGATCCCGATCCGCGACAACCGCTCCGTCGTTTTTCATCTTCGCATCATTTTCCTCTCAGGTCTGCCTCATCGGCTGTCGCTAAACACGACCGCAAGGCAGATCGAAGGGCTATTTGATGCAGGTATTTTCTGATTTCGACGGCACGATTTCCGTTCAGGACGTGACGGATGTCGTGCTGTCCTGTTTTGCCGAGCCCGAGTGGGAAGATATCGAGCAGCAATGGAAAGACGGCCTGATCGGATCGGCAGAGTGCATGCGCCGCCAGATCGCCCTCATCCGGGCAAGCCGCCGCGAACTCGATGCGATCCTCGGCACCGTGGCGATCGACCCCGGCTTCCGCGCCTTCCGCGATTACTGCCGCGCCAACGGTCTGCCCCTGACGATCGTCAGCGACGGCGTCGATTATTTCATCCGCCATGTGCTGAGGCAGAACGGCATCACCGATCTGCCCGTCGTCGCCAATCTGCTTCACTGCAGCGTCGTCAACGGCCTTGAGAGCTACACCCTGGCAGCCGCTCCAAACTCGGCCGGCTGTTCGTCCGGCTCGGGCGTGTGCAAATGCCGGGTCGTCTCCGGCATGGAGCCGCAGGTCTATATCGGCGACGGACGCAGCGATTTCTGCGTCGCCGGCAGAGCCGACCTCGTCTTCGCCAAGGACAAGCTCGCCGATTACTGCGGCGACAAGAACATCCCCTTCATCGCCTTCGATGATTTCGCCGACCTGCTTTCCAGAATGAAAGCCGTCATTCCGAGCATCCCGCGGCTGCACCGCGCGGAGCTGCAATCGAAAATCGCCTGAACCAGAACACCAAGAGGCCCTTATGAACATTGTGAACGCTGAAACCTTCAACGAAAAGACGCCGCTCTCCGACCTGTCGGAAGCCGAGTTGCGCTTGCTGGAGGAGACCTATTGCTCTCACGGCGATACGGTCCATTATTCGGCGGAGCCGAAATTCTTCGAGGAATGCGAAGGTTCCTACGTCTATGATGCCAAGGGAACGCCGTTTCTCGATCTGCAGATGTGGTATTCCGCCGTCAATTTCGGCTACCGCAACGAAAGGCTGAATGCCGCCGTCCATCGCCAGCTGGACCGGCTGCCGCAGGTCGCTTCGCAATATCTGCATCGCGAGAAGGTCGAACTGGCCGCCATGATCGCGCAGGACGCCGAACGCAAGTTCGGCCGCAAGGGACGCGTTCATTTCAATGTCGGCGGATCGCAGGCGATCGAGGATTCGCTGAAGCTGGTGCGCAACTATACCGGCGGCAAAAGCCTGATGTTCGCCTTCGAAGGCGGCTATCACGGCCGCACGCTCGGCGCCTCGGCGATCACCTCCAGCTATCGCTATCGCCGCCGCTTCGGCCATTTCGGCGAAAGGGCGCAATTCGTCGAATTTCCTTACCATTTCCGCGGCCCGAAGGGCATGACGAAGGAGGAATATGGCGAGCACTGCGTGCGCAAATTCGCCCGCCTCTTCGAAAGCGAATATAACGGCGTCTGGGATCCGAAGGTCGGCAGCGCGGAATATGCCGCCTTCTACATCGAACCGATCCAGGGCACCGGCGGCTACGTCATTCCGCCGATGAACTTCTTCACCGAACTGAAGAAGGTTCTCGACCAGCACGGCATCCTGCTCGTCGTCGACGAGATCCAGATGGGTGTCTACCGCACCGGCAAACTCTGGTCGATCGAACATTTCGGCGTCTCGCCTGATGTTCTCGTCTTCGGCAAGGCGATCACCAATGGGCTCAACCCGTTGTCGGGCGTCTGGGCCAGGGAAGAAATGATCAATCCGACCGTCTTCCCGCCCGGCTCCACCCATTCCACCTTCGCCAGCAACCCGATGGGCACGGCCGTCGCGCTGGAAACCATGAAGATGCTGGAAGAGGAGGATTTCGGCGCCGCGATCATGGCCAAGGGCGCGTATTTCCTCGATGGCCTGAAACAGCTCCAGAAACGCCATGCGATCGTCGGCGATGTCGACGGGCTCGGATTGGCGCTGAGATGCGAGATCTGCAAGGAAGACGGTTTCACGCCCGACAAGGCGACGATGGACTGGCTCTGCGACGAGGGCATGAAGGGCGATCTCACGGTCGGCAACAAGACCTATGGCCTCGTTCTCGACGTCGGCGGCTACCATAAAAACGTCATCACTCTGGCCCCGAACCTGCTGATTTCACGCGAGGAGATCGACCTGGCGCTGACGCTGCTCGACCACCTCTTCACGCGCGCGGTCCGGAGGTAGGATAGTGCAGCTTCTCCTCCTTCATCTCGACGATGCTTTGGAGTTGCAGCCGGACTTCGTGCGCGCCTGCACGCTTGCGGGCGCGTGCCACCATCACGACAAGGTGAGCGGCAAGGCGATCAGGCTGTGGGGCAGGCAGAAGATGCTTGCCGAACTCAGCCGCGACATCGCCAGATCGCTGCCGCCGCGCAGCCGAGGACCGCAGCTGGCCTTCATGGGCTCGGGCGATTTCCACCATGTGACCGCCCTGCTGCTCGACGCCGCGCTCGAACGCTGCCCGGTTTCGACCACGCTCGTTCATTTCGACAATCACCCCGACTGGGTGAATTTCGAAGGCGGCATGCATTGCGGCTCATGGGTCAACAGCGCACTTTCAAACCCCAATATCGAAAGGGTCGTCACCATCGGGGTCTGCAGCCACGACCTGCGCAATCCCGAGCGCAAGGGCGCCAATCTCAGCTGGCTGCAGCAAGGCAAGCTCGAACTTTATCCTTACGAGCATCCGCCGAGCCGCGTGAAGGCCGATTACGGCGACGGCCCGAGCTACCGCCAGGACAAGGGGGCCTTGCACTGGAATTCCATCTCCGAGATCGGCGAGGACAATTTCATCGACCGGATCCTCAGCCGCATAGGCACCAAAGCAGTCTATGTCACGGTCGACAAGGACGTGCTCGCCGCCGATGACGCCGTGACCAACTGGGATCAGGGGCGCATGCGGCTGCCCTATCTGATGGCGCTGATCAGCGAGATCGGCAGCCGCCATCGCATCATCGGCGCCGATGTTATCGGCGACTATTCGGTGCCGAGCTATGCCGGCGGCTTCACGACCCGCCTGCTGAAGCAGGCCGAAATCTTCATCGATCAACCGCGTCTGCGGCAGGCGGCCGATGCGGTGCGAAACATCAACAGCGCTGCAAATCACGCATTGCTGGAAGTCCTGGCGGAATCGATGGGATGACCGGCAGCCTCACATTGCCGATGCTCGGCCTGATCCTCTTCTGCGTGCTGGCGGAAACGGCGCGCGAAGTCTGCTTCAAGCAGGCTGCCAGCGACAGCCCCGTGCTGGCGACGCTCACCAAACTGCTGACCTGGCTCGGCATCGCCTTCTGGGCCATCGAACTGCTTGCCTGGACAGCCGTGCTTGCCAGTGTGCCGCTCACCATCGCCTTTCCGCTGATGGCGCTGAGCTATGTGGCGACCGTCGTCGCCGGCGCCGTCATCTTCAGGGAAAATATCAACCTTCGTCACGCGACGGGCGTGTTTCTCGTTACCGCCGGCGTGGCCTGTGTCGGAGCAACCGGACTATGAAAATCTTTGCCCATACCAGATGGGATGCCGCCCCCGTGCTTGCCGCCGTGGCGCATCTCGTTTTCGACGTCTACCTGATCGTCGGCTTCCAGAGCCGGCCGCTCTGGGCCTCGTTGATCCTCGGCTGCCTCTATGCCGTGTCGATATCCTGGAACATCAACAGCATCTCGCATAATTTCATCCACACTCCCTATTTCAAGCCGCATTGGATGAACTACGCCTTCAGCCTGCTGGAGTCGGTGGCGATCGGCTTTTCCCAGACCTACTACCATTGGGTGCATATGCGCCATCACTCCGGCAACAGTGACCGGCCGGACGACAAGGGCGAGACGATCGATCTTCTGTCGATCTATCGCCATGGCCGGAACGGCGAGCCGGAAAACGTCTGGTCCTATACGCTGAAGAGCTTCTTCCGCGACAGTCTCGGCGATATTCACCAGGCCATCGCCAAGCGGCGTCCCTTCGATGCCGCGTGGGGCCGTTTCGAGCTGCTGGCCTTTCTCGGCCTGGCGGCGATTGCGCTGATCTACGACTGGAAGGCCGTGCTGTTCTTCGTGCCCTTCTATTATGCCGGCAACTGCCTGTCGTCGCTCAACGGCTATTACGAGCATCTTCACGGCGATCCGGACGAACCGATTGCCTGGGGCGTGAGCAGCCACAAGCCTTTCTATAACTGGCTGTGGTTCGGCAATGGCTATCATGCCGAACATCATTACCGGCCGCGCACCCACTGGACGAAACTTGCGACGTTGCACGAGCAGATCAAGGACGAGCAGGAAAGAGCCGGCACGCATGTGATCAGCACCTGCCACGCGTTCGGCTTCATGGCCCCGGAAAACCGCGAGGCGGAGCTTCGGCATGAGGTCTGAGGAATTGAGTTTCTTCCTGGAAGGCACGAATGGCAAAGGCGTGCTGCTGATCCATGGCCTGACCGGGGCGCCGGCCGAGATGAAGCTTGTCGCCCGCCAGCTCAACCGTCGCGGCTACAGCGTCCATGCGCCGCTGCTGGCCGGCCATGGAGAGGATATCAGGACATTGCGCCGGACGCATTGGGAAGACTGGCTGAAAAGCGTGCTGCGGGCCTCGGAATTCCTGGCAGAGCGAACGCAGGAGATATTTGCGGCCGGCATCTGCGTCGGCGGCAAGCTGTCGCTGCTGGCAGCCGAGCAGCGGCCGGATCTGATCAAGGCGGTCGCCATCTATTCGCCCTGCTTCCACTATGACGGCTGGGATGTGCCCCGGCACTATACGCTGCTGTCGCCGCATATCGGATGGTTGTCGCGCATCCCTTTCCTCGATCGTCTCAATTTCAGGGAGAATGATTCCCTCGGCATCAAGGACGAGCGGATGCGACGCATGGTCGAAGGCATGGCAGGCGAAGGCATGCTCGAGAAATTCCCCGGCCGCGGCATCGTCGAAATGCACCGGCTGGGCAAGGCGCTTCGCGGAACCCTGCCGCAGATCCAGACACCGACGCTGATCCTGCATGCGGAAGAAGACGATCTGAGCAATCCAAGACATGCCCTCTACATATCGGAGCATATTGGCGGGCCGCATGAACTCAGATGGATCAAGGACAGCTACCACATGATCCATCTCGATCGCCAGCATCGGCAGGTCGCGGCTTTCACGGCGGATTTTTTCGAGGCAAGCCATGCTGCAATTCGCGCATAAACGTCCCTTTCCCCGCGCCGAGCCCGTCACCCAGGTCTACGACACGATCCGCGCCATCGGCCGCGAGGCGTGGAACGCCTGCTTCCGCGGTCATGTCGAAGATTACGATTGCCTGCTGGCGATAGAAGGCGCCGGCATCGGCGACTTCGAGTGGCGTTACCTGACCGTCGTGGAAGACGGCAAGATCAGCGCCGCCATGCCGGCCTTCCTGTGCCCCTATCCATTGGATACCACGCTGGAAGAGGGCATGCCGCGCCGGCTGATCCGTCGCGTGCGTCAGCATGCATCGGGTTTTCTCGTTCTGCGCCTTGCCTGCCTTGGCTCGCCCTGCACCGAAACCGGCGCGATAGGCTTTCATGCCGACGTGCCGCAGGAGCGCCGCGAGGCGCTGTTTGGACAATTGCTCACGGCCTTCGAGACGCTTGCGGCCGAAGAGTGCTGTGCGCTGACGGGGATCAAGGATATTCCGGCACCGGTTGCCGCCGAATTCGGCGCGCTGTTTTCAAAACGCTGTTATGCCGCCATCGGCGGCCTGCCGTCCGCCTGGCTCGATATCGATTTCGAAACCATCGACGACTATATGGCCCGGCTGTCGGCGGGCACTCGAAAGGACATGCGGCGCAAGCTGAAATCCTTTGAAACAGTCAGGGTCGAAATCAGAACCGATATCGGCGACCTGCTTCCCCGGGTGATGGCGCTCTATCACGACACGCGCAATCGCAGCGAATGGCAGTTCGAGGAACTGACGCCGGCCTATTTTGAAGGCATCCTCACCCACATGGCGGGCCGCTCGTTCTGCGCTCTCTATTTCGTCGGCGACGAGCTGCTCGCCGCCAACCTGATCGTTCACGACGAGCAGCTTGCGATCGACAAATTCTTCTGCATGGATGGCGAGCGAGGACGGCCCTACAACCTCTATTTCCTCAGCTGGTTCACCAATCTGCGCTATTGCCTCGATCATGGCCTTTCCCGCTACCAGAGCGGCCAGGCCTATTATGAAAACAAGGTGCGGCTCGGCAGCCAGCTTACGGCAAACACCATGTTCTTCCGCCACCGCAATCGGCTGCTGCAGGCGCTGTTGCGCCTGGTCTCCCCGCTCTTTTCGCAGGATGAGGCCAGGTGATGACGTCGATGCGCCTGACATGGCTTGCCGTGCCCGTCCTCAATACGCTGTTCCAGATCTTCACCAAGCTTGGCGCGACGCAGCTCGGCAATGCCGAGGGGACGGCCTGGCTTGAGGATGCGCTGACCTCGCACTGGATCCTGGCAGCCATCGTCGTCGAGATCGTCTGCTTCTTCATCTGGATGACGGTGCTTGCCGAACTCGACCTCAGCAAGGCCTTTCCGCTTTCCGGCATCAGCTACGTGCTGATCATTGCCACCGGCTGGTTTGCTTTCGGCGAACCGATCGTCAGCCTTCAGATCGTCGGCAGCGGTCTGATCCTCGCCGGCGTCTGGCTGATCGCCGGCGCATCGGAAAAAACGGGCTCCGTCAGCGACAATGATATCGGACCGATCCTGCCGCACGCCCATGTCAGCAAGGATCGATGATGCAGCCAACACAGAATTTCATCCTCCGTCATGCGAAGGGCGCTGCATCGGCGTTCAGCAATCGGGTTCTGGAGCGTGCGCTCGCGCGCATCGTCACCCGCGGCTGCCTCAACGTCACAACATCCAATGGGCAGCAGCTCTCCTTCGGCGACGGATCCGGAGAGCAGATACATGTGAGCTTTGCCGATCTTGCGGCGCAATGGGCATTCCTCGTCGATGCCGATCTGCGGCTCGGCGAACTCTATATGGATCGCCGCTTTCTCATCGAACAGGGCTCGCTCCACGACTTCCTGGCGATGATGCTGCGTGAGGCGCAGAACGCCAAGCATCCGCTCATCGCCAGGCTGATCGATCGTGCCCGCACCTGGCTGCGCATCTTCCGCCATCGCAATCTTCCGGCCCGCTCCAAAGCCAATGTCGCCCACCATTACGATCTCGACGGCCGGCTCTACGAACTCTTCCTCGACACGGACCGGCAATATTCCTGCGCCTATTTCGAGAGCCCCGACCAATCGCTCGATGCGGCGCAACACGCCAAGAAGCGGCATCTCGCCGCGAAATTGCAGCTTGGGCCCGGCAAGAGCGTGCTCGATATCGGTTGCGGCTGGGGTGGGCTCGCCCTGCACATGGCGAGGCATGTGCAGGGCGGGCATGTGCTCGGCATCACCTTGTCGCAGGAGCAGCATGACTACGCCCAGAAGCGGCTTGCCGAACACGAGCGGATGGAGGCGGGCATCCAGTTTGCCCTGCAGGATTATCGCAGCCTGAGCGGACGGTTCGACCGGATCGTGTCGGTCGGCATGTTCGAGCATGTCGGCCTCGCATCCTACCGCGCCTTCTTCGAGAAATGTGCGGACCTGCTGGAAGATGACGGCATCATGGTTCTGCACACGATCGGCTGTTCGGCGACACCCGGCTTCACCACGCCTTGGCTCGACAAATATATCTTTCCCGGCGGCTATATTCCCGCGCTGTCGGAAATCCTCCCTGAAATTGAAAAAGCCGGTCTTGCGGTTGCCGATATCGAGGTCCTGCGCCTGCACTATGCTTGGACGCTGGCACATTGGCGGAAGCGCTTCCTGGCGCGCTGGCAGGAGGCTGCCGCCCTTTACGACGAACGCTTCTGCCGCATGTGGGAATTCTACCTTGCCAGCGCCGAAGCCGCCTTCCGCTACGAGGATCTGGTGGTTTTCCAGATCCAGCTAAGCAAGCGCAACGACGCCATTCCCGTGACGCGGGACTATATCGCCCAGCATGAGAAAGCGGCGGCGCAAAGTTCAAAAGCCGATCTGGAAGGAGCGGCTGAGCACGATACCGATGACGTTCTGGTCGGCTGAGCCGAGTCTCGAGGTGATCGGGCTGTCGGCGGCATCGCCCACCACGTCCAAGTTCCACTGGACCGAATGCAAACCCTGCAGTTCGGAACCGTCGAATGTCGACCGCCCTGCTCTCAGGAGGCCTTCAGGCAGTTCGCACCATGACACTTGCGACAAGGCCCGGCCCGTCGTCGCGCATGGCGAGTGTGAGCCGCACACCTTGCCTTTCGGCTGCCGCCTTTGCGATCGCCAACCCCAAGCCGCTCCCCTCGCTATCCTCACGCCTTGCCCTGAAGAAGCGTTCAAAGACGCGTGGCATCTCTTCCTCCGCGATACCGGGGCCGGTGTCGCGGATTTCGATTCGTGTTTCTTGTCCAGCGACGACCACCGCAACGTCGACGGTTCCACCCGGTGGAGTGTACCGCACGGCGTTCTCGACGAGATTGTCAAGGATGATCTCCAAATCGGCCAGCGCACCGATCATGATAGCCTTGTCCCGGCGCGTGATGCCGAGGTCAATCTCCCGGCTCTCGGCGAGCGGGGTCAGCCGCGCAACGGTGTCGAGCGCAAGCTGGACGAGGTCGACCGGCTGCGGCGCGGGCGCGGTCTCGTGAGCCTCGTAGCGCGCAAGGCGCAAGAGCTTGCTCACGAGGCTGGTGGCTCTGCCGATTCCAGCTTCGAGCTCGGTCAAACGGTTGGAAAATCGGCCATCCCGGTCGTCGTGCCGAAGGTTGTCGATTTGAATTTGCAGCGCCGAGAGCGGTGTGCGCAATTCGTGGGCCGCGTCGGAAATAAACCGCCGCTGCCTCTCCAGCAATGCACGGAGACGGGCGAGCAACAGATTGATCGAATTTACGAAGGGAATGACTTCGGCGGGCACGTCGTCGGTCGGAACGGGGCTGTCCACCGTCGTGTCTCGCGAGGCGACCGCGACGGCCAGGCGATTGAGTCGAGCCATGATCCGATCGATGATCCAACTCAGTGTCAGCAATGACAACGGAATCAGAACGATGATTGGAAGTGCCGCCTGGAGCGCCGCATTGGCCGCCAGTTCCTGCCGGACGCTCATATCCTGGGAAACCTGAACAGTTCGATCCGGCGCGGCCAGCGTGTAGACGCGCCAATTGTCACTGCCGGTCGAAACGTCGGCAAAACCGGTCGCTGATTGGCGGGGGATACCGACGGCGGGATGCGATTGTCGCAACGTCCGACCGGCCGCATCCCAGACCTGGATGACGAAGTCGTCTTCGGGATCGTGCGGTGCGCCGTTATCTGCACCTGTTTCTGGCGATGAACGCGCATCCCCGATATAAACTGCGATCTGCCGCAGCTGATTGTCGAGGAAGTCCGATGCCTCGTTCTGAACGAGGAAGTATGATGTTGTCGCCGCAATGACGCCGATGGTTGCCATCAAGCCGGCGAGCCATAAGAAAGCCGTGCGTCGGATCGAAGTTGTACCTCTCACTTGGGGACCATCCAACCTGCCCCTCGGACGTTGCGTACAATATCCTTGTCGAACTTGCGTCGCACGTAGTGGATCAGCACGTCGATAGCGTTGCTTTCCACCTCCTCACCCCAGCCATAGAGCCTTTCCTCGAGTTGGGTGCGCGAAAGAATGGTTCCGGGGCGCTCCAGCAATGCCTGAAGCAGCGCAAATTCGCGCGCTGGCAATATTTCGCCACACCCCCGATATTTAACCTCATGGCTAGATAGATCGAGCTCGATTTCGCTCGTGTAGAGGATAGAAACCGCCTGACCTCCGTGCCGGCGCAAGACCGCACGCATGCGTGCGAGCAGTTCTTTGACCTCGAACGGCTTCACGAGATAGTCGTCTGCCCCGAGGTCGAGCCCCGTGACGCGATCGTCGAGTTCGTCGCGAGCGGTGATCACCAGGATTGGCCTCTTGTCGCCGGCTGCCCGCAGCGAGCTGAGAATCTCAAGGCCGGAACGGCCGGGCAAGCCGAGGTCGAGCAACACAAGACCATGCCCGCCAACCGCGATGGCTTCGTCCCCGAGGTGCCCGTCCCGCACCCAGTCTACCGACATGCCGGCATCGTCTAGGGCTTGTACGAGGGCCCGGCCAAGCATGACATCATCTTCGATCACAAGAACACGCATGCGTCAAAGTAGCCTAAACGCGTCCACCTGCACAGATTTTGGTGCAGGCCGACTGCACTACGGCTGATCATCTAAGACCCTCCTAATTCTGCTGGCGTCACATGCCTGCTCAAGTCCGCAGAGGAGCGTTAAATCATGACTATCCGCTATCGAATATCCGCCGCAATAGCCTTGCTGCTCATAGTGTCATCCGGCGCGTTTCCTCCCGCTGTGGCCCAGGAGAAACTCGTCGCGCCTGAGACGAACCCGCCGGGTGACATTCCGGATAATCAAGTCTTCGTCACCTACACCTCTCCAGACGGATTTGCTCTGAAGGTGCCAGAAGGATGGTCACGCACCGAGATCGACCATGGCGTTCGGTTCTCAGATAAATACGATGAACTAGTTGTTACCCTTGGCGCCGCGAGTGCTCCTCCAACAGCGTCCTCAGCCAAGGCCCACGAAATCCCGGACCTCAAAACGGCCGGACACGCCGTCAAAGTCACCGCAGTCAAGGATGTAAAGCTCGCAGCCGGGCCGGCCGTTCGCATCAGTTATGTGTCGAATTCCGCGCCAAATCCGGTGACGAACAAGCAGATCAGGCTCGAGCACGAGCGCTTCATTCTGTTCAAGGGTGGCAGGACGCTCACACTCGATCTTGCCGCACCGGCCGGTGCAGACAATGTCGACCAGTGGCAGTTGATCTCCAACTCTTTGCAGTGGAGATGACCACATGCGTGTTCTGGAGGCGACCGAGCTTTATCGCTTCTATCATGCAGGCGACGACGAAGTCGTGGCTTTACGCGGGGTTGCCATCGCGCTCGATGCTGGAGAATTCACCGCTTTGAGGGGCCCGTCGGGCAGCGGGAAATCGACGCTGGTTGCCTGCCTTGCCGGGCTCGATGAGCCGGACGGCGGCGTGGTGTCTGTCCTGGGCGAGCGGATGACCCGACGCCCCGAGCCGGAGCGGGCTCGGCTTAGGGCACGTCATTTTGGCATGCTCATGCAATCCGGCAATCTGTTCGAGCATCTGACGGTGCGAGCCAACATCCGTCTCCAGATGGAGATTTCCGGCCATGGGCGACCAGGCGAAATTGATGATCTTGTCGGCAGTCTGGGCCTTGATGGCCTCGCCGACGTATTACCTGCCCACCTTTCAGGGGGGGAGGCAGCACGCGCTGGCCTAGCCGTCGCGCTCGCCGCAAAACCACAGATCCTGCTCTGCGATGAACCCACTGCCGAAGTCGACGCAGCAACGGAACAGCTCGTCATCGATCGCCTCGTCGAAGTTTGTCGCAGCGGGACTGCCGTCCTGGTCGTCACGCACAGCCTTGCCCTCGCTGCACGAGCCGATCGCACGATTGACATCCGCGATGGAGGCATTGTGCATGGCTAGAACCTTAGCTGTGGCCGCCGATCTTTGGCGCAGCTTCCAGCGTGAGCGGGGCGTCGTGTCAGCCGTTCAAGGATGCTCCTTCAAGATTAACGCGGGGGAAACCATTGCAATCGTGGGACCGTCGGGTTGCGGAAAGACGACGCTCTTGAACCTGATCGCAGGGCTCGACATCCCAAGCTCAGGACGAATGGAATGGCCCGGACTTGGCTCCCCCGACACACTACGCCCCGAGCGGATCGGCGTCGTCTTTCAATCCGCGAACCTGATGCCTGCACTCACCACCCTTGAAAATGTCGAGCTACCGATCCTTCTCGGTAACGGCTCCGAAGCCGAGGCGCGCGCCCTGGCAGCGCTTGCCACTTTCGGCGTCGAAGCGCTGGCGGGAAAGCTGCCAGAGCAGCTCTCCGGCGGCCAGGCCGAGCGGATCGCCGTAGCCCGTGCCATTGTCACCAATCCGGAATTGATTGTCGCCGACGAGCCGACAGGCCAACTCGATCAGGCTGGCGCTGCGATACTGGTTGACCGGCTCCTTGCCTGGGGACAGCAGACTGGAGGCGCCATCATCATCGCCACGCATGATGAGCGCGTAGCGGCAAAGATGAACCGCGTCTGGCGGATGCGCCATGGCAAATTTGAAAGAATGGACGAGAGGCTCACATGTACAGGCACTGGCTGACAGGACTTGTGCGAACCCGTTCCGGCCGCCTCGTCGGCACCATCGGCGGTGTAGCGCTGACGGTCGCCTTCATCGCGTGCCTGGGCGCCTTTTTGCAATCCAGCGCGGCGGAGATGGCGGCACGGTCGGTCGCCCAAGTGCCCGTCGACTGGCAGGTCCAGGCTCTGCCGGGAGCGGATCATAGTGCAGTCGAGGCTGCGATCCGCTCAGCCGCGCCGGTTACCGGCTCGCAGCAGATCAACTATGCCGACGTACCTGGCTTTGAGGCGAGCACGGGAGGCACCGTGCAGACCACGGGTGGCGGAACGGCACTTGGCATCGGACCGGGCTATTTCGACCAATTCCCGGCAGAGGTTCGACGGCTGGTAGGATCGGCCGACGGCGTCCTGATTGCGCAGCAGACTGCCGCCAACCTGCATGTCACAGTGGGGGATCAGGTCATCATCCACCGCCGCCAAGCACCTGATGTCAGCGTGACGATCGCCGGCATCGTCGATTTGCCGAACGCCGATGCAATGTTTCAGGCGATCGGCGTCCCGGCTGGCGCCGCACCACAAGCCCCGCCCGACAACGTTCTGCTGTTGCCGATGTCGCAGTGGCAGCAGGTGTTCGAGCAGCAAGACGCCAGGCGGCCCGATACCATTCGGACCGAGTTTCACGTCAAGCTCGATCATCATGATCTTCCCTCCGACCCAGTCGCTGGGAGCACCTGGGCAGCTGAGCGCGGCCACAATTTCGAGGCTCGCGTCGCTGGAACCGCGCTGCTTGCAAACAACCTGGCGGCCCGATTGGAGGCGGTGCGCGAGGATGCCCTCTATGCGCGGCTGGTTTTCCTGTTCCTTGGCGCCCCCGGCGCTATCCTCGCCATACTGCTGACCCTTGCCGTAGCCGGAGCGGGACGGGACAAACGTCGCCGCGATCAGGCGTTGCTGCGCTTGCGGGGGGCAACGGTCGATACGGTTCTTCGCTTGGCTGCCGCTGAAGCGGCAGTTGCGGGTGTCGGCGGTGCGATCCTCGGTATTCTCCTTGCTGCTCCTGCTGCACATTTCATTCTCGGGGTGGCGCTCTTGCGGGGCGCAGCTGTTCCTTTGCTCAGCGCTGTGGCGGTGGCCGGGATCGCGCTTTCGCTCGCAGCAATCCTGATCCCCGCCTGGCGCGACGCCCGCGGCTCGACCGTTGCGGACGCGCGGCGGCCAATCGGCAATGACCGGGCACCGCTTTGGGCCCGCTTCTATCTTGACCTTGGGCTGCTGGCGCTCGCTGCGGCGCTCTACTGGCGTTCGGCAGCGAGCGGATACCAGGTCGTTCTTGCGCCGGAAGGCGTGGCAGCGGCGGCGGTCGACTACTCCGCCTTCCTCGCCCCTTTGTTGCTCTGGACTGGCATGGCGCTATCGGCGATGCGACTGGTCGGGGCCGGGTTGCGGCAAGGTCGGCCGGTGATCGCCAGAGGCTTGCGACCCGTCGCCGGTCGTCTCGCGAATGTGGTGGCCGCAACATTGGGACGGCAAAGTCCGCGACTGAGTGCGGGCATCGGCCTGGCTGCGCTGGCCTTCGCCTTCGCCGCATCCACCGCGATTTTCAACGCGACCTATCAGGCTCAGGCACGGGTCGACGCTGAACTCACCAACGGGGCCGACGTCACCGTCACGGGCACATCCGCCGTGCCTGCATCCCGGGCGCTCGAGCGCCTTTCCAAGCTGCCGGGTATAGCGGCTTCCGAGCCCATGCAACATCGATACGCTTACGTCGGAACCGACCTTCAGGATCTATACGGCATCGATCCGGTGCGCATCGGGATAGCCACGGCGATGTCCGATGCCTATTTCGCCAATGGCGACGCCAGGGCGACACTCACCGAGCTTACACAAACGCCCGACGGCGTGCTCGTATCGCAGGAAACCGTCAACGACTATCAGCTCAGTCGCGGCGACAGCATCAATCTTCGCCTGCAAAACGCGGCAGACCACCAATACCATGTCGTGCCCTTCCACATTGTGGGCGTGGTGCGCGAATTCCCGACTGCACCCAAGGATTCGTTTCTGGTTGCCAACGCCGCTTACGTTGCGCAGCAGACAGGTTCTGCCGAAAGCGAGATCGTACTCATCCGGTCGAACGGCGATCCGGCCCGCATCGCGCGGGCCGCCCAACGCGCGGCTGCAAGTCTTCCGGGGCTCAAAGTCAGTCAGATCGGTGATGCGGTCGCCTTGATCGGATCGAGCCTCACCGCAGTTGATCTCGCCGGTTTGACGCGGCTTGAGCTGATCTTCGCGCTGGTCATGCTGGCCGCCTCGGGCGGGCTGGTGCTTGGGCTGGGCTTTGCCGACCGCGAGCGCTCCTTCGCAGTTCTCGTCGCGCTCGGGGCCAGACCAAGACAACTCGGCGCGTTCGTTTGGAGCGAAGCCGCACTGGTCATCGGTAGCGGCATGGTCCTGGGTCTCCTGGCTGGCGCCTTGGTTGCCTATGTGCTCGTCAAGCTGCTGACTGGCGTGTTCGACCCGCCGCCCGATGTGCTTTCCGCGCCCTGGTTCTATATCGCTGCCCTCGTCATCACCGCCGCCGGCACCGCTTTGCTGGCCGCGACGGGTGAGACGATGCGTAGCCGTATACACGTCACAGAGAAGCTCAGAGGTGAATGAGAACGGGCGTTGTTTAGCAAGACCATGCTGCCGTTGTGAAAGTTTGCAGAGATGGGGCTGAAACCGTGAAAGGAGAACGAGAATGAAAACGCAAATGCTTATGGCCGCGATGCTGGTGCTGGCACCGATCAGTGCAGCATTCGCTGCCCAGACATCCGGCACGATCACCGCGATCAGCAAGAATGCCGATACGATCACGCTGTCGGACGGCAAGACTTACGTCCTGCCCGAAGGGATCGAAGACACCAAACTCCGCGTCGGT
This sequence comes from Rhizobium esperanzae, assembly GCF_014197615.1. GTDB lineage: Bacteria > Pseudomonadota > Alphaproteobacteria > Rhizobiales > Rhizobiaceae > Rhizobium > Rhizobium esperanzae_A. Next base: position 147,483 of record NZ_JACIFY010000012.1, on the reverse strand, counting down.
GAGAAGGTCCAGTTAACTTATGCGGACAAGGGCGGCAAGGCGGTTGTCTCCCATCTGGTTCCGCAGAAATAAAGGTTGCGGCGGCCGGTGCCACTACCGGCCGCCGCATTCGCGAGCCATTGGCACACGGTTGATTGCTATCGGTTGCTACGCCGACATCCGCTCTAATTCTCAGCTAATTAAACCCGCGTACTCAAAGCAGGCCAGCCGAACGCCGCTGGCAAAAGAGCGAACGTACCGCGCTGCCACAGCAGGCGCACCATTCAACCGGCGAGGGGCGACACTAACGTGACGCCTTCCTTGCAGTGCCAGTATTCAGGGAATCCACTGATGAGACAGATCTTTCTTGTCATCGCGCTCATTGCCGCTCCGGTGGCGGCCTTCACGAGTTTTGAACTCTACGCCAACAAAGCGCCCGCCAAAACGGTGGGCCTCGGCGATCTATCATCGTTCAAAACCATCGTCGCCGACGTTCAGAGCCTCGCCTCCAAGGGCGACCTCGGCGGCGCCGCAAAGCGTATCACCGACTATGAAACGGCCTGGGACCAGGCCGAGACCGCGATCCGTCCGCTAAACCCGAACGACTGGAACAACATTGATGCCGCCTCCGACGCGGCGCTGAAGGCGCTGCGTCAATCCGCTCCGTCCGCTGACAAAGTCAATAAAACGCTCGCCGCTCTCATGGCGGTTCTCAACAACCCGTCGCAGCTTGCTCAATAGGCGGGCGGCGAACCGCGTCACCCCATGCCAGAATTGCCCCGCGAGACTTTCAACGCTCGTTCAAGGAGACTCGTTATGTTTGCACCGACTGTCAAAGCTGTCGTTTATAATCGTGTTCCCCGCGTCACGACCGATTTCTGGCTCATCAAACTGATGGCCGTTACCATGGGTGAAACGGCCGCCGACTATCTCAACGTGCAAATGGGTTTGGGGCTGACGGCGACATCGCTGATTATGTCCGCTATTCTGGCCGTTGCATTGGTATGGCAGTTTGCGCAGAAGAAATATGATCCCGCCGCCTATTGGCTTTCCGTGGTGCTGATCAGCATCGTTGGCACGTTGATTACCGACAATCTGGTCGACAACTTCCGAGTGCCACTGATCGATACGACCATTGCATTTTCTATCGCCCTGGCGCTGACTTTCCTGCTGTGGTTCCAGACGGAGCGGACACTTTCAATCCACTCCATATTCACTGGGCGGCGCGAAGCTTTCTACTGGCTCGCTATCCTGTTCACCTTCGCGCTCGGCACAGCTGCAGGCGATCTGGTGGCTGAGAAATTCGCGCTGGGATATTTGGCCGCCGGTGTCCTGTTCGGCATGATTATCATCTCGCTCGCCATCGGCTACTTCTTCTTGGGTCTCGATCCGATAGTTGGTTTCTGGCTGGTCTACATTCTGACAAGGCCTCTGGGTGCTTCGTTCGGCGACCTGATGTCTCAGCCCGCACAATATGGCGGCCTCGGCCTCGGCACGATCGTAACGAGTGCGGTCTTCCTCGCCGCGATCGTTACGATCGTAGCGTTCATGAGCTTGCGACATGAAGGGGAGGAATTCATTGAGGTCGGGGAGGATGGCGAACTGGTTGCGGCCAACGAAAACTAAGGCTTGGCTGCCGCCAAAAGGGGCTGACGCGGCATTCACAAGATCGCCTCATTGCCAAGGTCGGCGGCACGCCCTCTGACCCAAACATCCAATGGCCCCTACGCTACGGCCTGAGCCGGCAAGTACGTCCATGGGAAGGGATGGTTTCTATAACGATCGCCGCTTTCTGGGTTGTCTTGTCTTTAGATTGAAAGCTCGCTGAAAGCTTGGGGCCGTTACGCTCGAATGTGGATCTCGTAGAGGACGCCGTGAGGAGCGCGGCGGGCGACATCCAGTTTCAGGAGGAGACTTCCATGCATCCATCACGCGTTTTCATCTATTCTGCGGGCCTGGCCCTAGCCATGACAGCCAGTTCGCTTGGTGCCACGGCAGCCCAAGCTGCCGAGAAGATCTCCATCATGGTGGGCGGCTACGAAAAACAGATTTACCTGCCGGCAAAACTTGCGGAAGCGCTCGGCTACTTCAAAGACGAAGATCTCGACGTTGAGCTTCTTAACGAGCCGGCCGGGGTGGACGCGGAAAACGAGATGCTCTCCGGCGCCGTTCAGGGCGTAGTCGGCTTCTACGATCATTGCATTGACCTGCAGGGTAAGGGCAAGTTCGTCGAATCCGTTGTGCAATTCAGCCAGGCGCCGGGCGAAGTCGAACTGGTGTCCAGCAAACATCAGGAAATCAAATCGCCCGCCGATTTCAAGGGTAAGAACCTTGGCGTCACCGGGCTTGGTTCGTCCACGAATTTCCTGACGCAGTATCTGGCGGTCAAGAATGGCTTGAAGCTCGGCGATTTCACCTCAGTTCCCGTCGGTGCCGGCCAAACTTTCATCGCCGCCATCCAGCAGGATGCCATTCAAGCCGGCATGACCACTGAGCCGACGATCTCCCGCATGCTCAAAACCGGCGAGGCAAAAGTTCTGATCGACATGCGGACGATGGCAGGAACCAAGGCCGTCCTTGGTGGCACCTATCCGGCCGCGTCTCTTTATATGGACGCCGCTTGGGTCGATGCACATAAGGAAGAAGTGCAGAAGCTTGCGAATGCTTTCGTTAAGACTCTGCATTTCATCAATACGCACTCCGCGTCCGAGATCGCGGACAAGATGCCGAGTGACTTTTACGTCGGCGACAAGGAGGGCTACGTGAAAGCCCTGGAAAATGGCAAAGCGATGTTTACGCCCGATGGTGTAATGCCGGAAGACGGACCGAAAACGGTTCTTGCCGTTCTCTCTGAATTTTCGAAAAACGTTCAGGGCAAGTCGATCGACTTGTCCAAGACCTACACGACTGAATTTGTCATGAATGCCAAGTAAGCCTGCATCGCGCCGCCTCCGGCACTCGGAGGCGGCCTGACGTTTTCTGGCAAGAGAGGCTGCCGTCCTTTACGACGAACGCTTCTGCCGCATGTGGGAATTCTACCTTGCCAGCGCCGAAGCCGCATTCCGCTACGAAGATCTGGTGGTTTTCCAGATCCAGCTCAGCAAGCGCAACGACGTCATTCCCGTGACGCGGGACTATATCGGCCAGCATGAGACAGCGGCGGCGCAAGGTTCAAAAGCCGACCTGGAAGGAGCGGTTGAGTGTGATACCGATGACATTCTGGTCGGCTGAGCCGAGCCTTGAGGTGATCGGGCTGTCGGCGGCATCGCCCACCAGGCGGTTATATCTGTCGTAGATCTGCACGCTCCAGGCCGGTGAGACCGTATAGGTGGCGGCCAGCGTGAAACCGATGGATTTGAGACCGCCATTCGCGTCGAACGCCTCGACGCGACCACTCTTGGCAGCATCCTCGGCGGAGACCGCGAAATTGTTGCGCATATAGTCGCCGTTTGCCAGAGATATACGCGGACCGGCAGACAGCAGCCAGCGATCGCCGACCGGCTGGAACCAATCGAGATAGAGATCGGCAAGCAGACCGTCGCCACCCCACAACGCCTGACGCGTTTCCGCCCGCACACGCAGGCGATCCTCTATCGGCCAATATTGCGCAAAGACACCGGCGTCCAGGTTCCACTGGACCGAATGCAGACCCTGCAGTTCGGAATCGTCGAATGCCGACCGCCCTCCTCTCAGGCCGACGACAGGGCCGATATCGACACCGCCGATATCGAACAGCCCGTAGTCGATATTATCGTCCGGCGCGCTGTATTCAGGCGCTTCGCCGAACCGACGAAAATCGAAGGACGGCATGCCACTGAAGGAAAGGTGCTTCGATCCTTCATAGGAAGGACCGTATTCGACGGATCCGCCAAGGGTTATGATCCACTGGTTATCGGAGGATTTCGCATCCTGGCTCAAGGCCGAATGGGACCCCAGGAATATCAGCGGCAACGATAGCGCCGCCGCCCGGAATAATGCCCTGTCCGATGAGACCATATGCGCCCTGCTCCGCGCCTCGAATGTCAGCAAATGATCCCCCTGTCCAAAGGCAATTTTCTCTTCTATGCCAATTGCCTTAGGGGCATGCGGGTTGATCCGGAGCGCCGCACTTCTTCTTTTTTGCGGCCGGCGGTCGCTTCGCCTGCTGCTCGACGATTGCCGGCTTGGGCTCGGGCTGAGTCTTGGGCTCAGCCTGAGGTTTGGGTTCGGCCTGTATCTTCGGTTCGACCTTTCGTTTGGGTTCGGCCGGTGGTTTCGGAACAGGTGCCTGCGCCGGCGCTGCAACATGCGGCTCCGTCGGCAAGGATGGCGGCGGGGCGGCCTCTCGAGACGGCGGCGGAACGACATGGCGCTGATTGCCGGGTTGCGGCTCGCCTTTATTGGGAACGCTGGGTTTTGCTGGCGTATTGTCCATAATTGCCGGCGCCGCAGGCTTTGTCGGCAAGCCGAGTGCGTCGGGTTTCGAGGCTGCGGCACCTCCTTTCGGCTTCGCATTCGGAGCTGCCGTTGGTGCTGGGGTCTTGGCGACCTGGCTTTGACCTTTGACGGCAGGCGCATTGGCCTCGGGCAACTGCGGCTGGCCCTTTGAACCGGGAAGCGCATGCGCGTCGGGAGCTGTGCCCTGAAGCGGCGGTTGCGCGACCGTCGTCGGCTTCTGCGCCGTGCTGGGCTCGGCTTTGAGCGGCTGCGTTTTTTCTGCCGGAGCCGCCGGCGGCTCATTTGCCAGCTTGCCGGCGGGCGGCAGCGGCTGGCCGTTGGCGCCGGGAAGCGCGTGAATAGCAGGCGGCTGTTGCGCCTGTAACTTTATCTGTGCCTGGGGCTGGATCGAAGGGACCGGCGCCGGCGCCAAACCGGGTGCAGGTGTCGGTTTCTCGGTTGCGGCCGGAACCTGCTTTTGCAAAACCACAGCCTTTTGCTGTACCGAGGGCGGCAAGGCGACATGGAGTGCTGCTGCGCCCGCCCCGGCGATAACGGCCGCGCCGGCGAGCTTTTCTCCCGTCGTCAATCCGGGCGCAGCCGGTGCGGCCTCGTTCTCGTTGACAACCGTATTGTTGACGACCGTATTGTGGATGTTGTTGAAAATGATGTTGTTTTCGGGCGGCGCGACATCACGCGGGGGTTCCACCCATTCGGGGACCGGAACGAAGACCGGCGCCGGCAGCACGTAGAGATCGACCGATCGTCTGGGCGGCGCAAGCGTTACGAAATCCGGCGGCGGCGGCGCCAGGAAGACGACCGGTGGCGGCGGCGCATAACCGAAGTCGGCATCATCGAAATACAGGACAGGCCGGTCGACATAGACGATTTCCGGTGGCGGCGGCGGCGGCACGTCATACTCGATCACCGAAAATGACGGGGGCGGCTCAAGCGCTGCCTCGAAATGTTCCAGACGACGGCGGGCATCCCAGACATGAGGACCACGCGGATAGCGTCTCAGATAGGACCAATAGGCCTCCGGCGTGTCCGCATTCCAGCTTTCGCGCCAGGTGATCGCTTCGCGGCGCGCTGCAATGATCGCACGCACCCGCCTTGCCATGGAATCGTTCGGATAGGCTGCCAGGAAATCCTCGTAACCGCGCATCGTGTCGCGATCGAGCGCCGCGAAATAGGCATCCCGCTCGTCGAAATCGCCGATCGGCTTCGTCCGGATCGCGGCATTGTCGTAGCTGGACACCTGGGCGGCAGGCGGATTGGGACCACGATCGAAAAACGTGAAGGCGTTCCTGAATTTGGAAGCATTCCAGGAAATCTGCGCACCCTTGCTCAGATCGCTGACCCGCAACCGCGTCCGGTCAAATACATCATCGAGCGGAAGCCCGCCGATGCGGATCATTTCCGCCAGGGCATGGGCATAGGAACCATAGGGGCCGGCCTCCTGCGGGGCGACAGTCCCCGGCGCCGCATTGAAAGCGATCAGCTGATTGGCGTCCGGGTCGACGAGCGCCAGACCGCCGGCCAGCGGCTGATTGGACTGCACGAATGGATTGGCTCTTGCCGCATCGAGCACGACGACGCTGCCGCGATTGTTGATGCCGGCCAGCGATCTCGTGAAATCGGTTATGCGCAGCGCTTCGACCGGCACATCCGTGGCATTGGCGATCTCGGCGTCGACCGGCACGAAATAGTTATCGCCCTGATATTGCACGCCATAGCCCGCCAGATAAACGAAGACGACGGTATTGGGTCCCGATGCATTCGCCTTCGTCAGAAAGTCCCGCATCGCATCGCGCAATCCGTTCTGGTCGAGGTCGCGCGCGCCGATCACATCGAAGCCGGCCGCCTGCAGCGTTTGCGCAATCAGCCCGGCATCGTTGGCCGGCGTCGGCAAGGCGCCAGCCTTATAGGCGGCATTGCCCACGACCAACGCTATTCTCTTTTCGGGGGAACCTTGCGCTTCGACCGGATTGACAGAAGCGATACCGGCCAGAACCAGCACAACGGCAAAGAATATCCAGATCGCCTTTCTGGACGACGGTCCTATTGTCCGCAGAGGAGAAGGCATACAGGTTTCTTCCAATCGACATGTGATGCAGTTCACTGTGAGCCCCGCAAAGTCGGAGCCAGCGGCATGAGCTTTCGCCAGAGATGGCTGGCGAGCTTTGCATTGCTTTTTAGCAATCGTTTATGAGCGCTGGATTAGGCGTAACTGAAGCGAAACTGAAGACGGCTCTTGCCCTCAGCAAAGTCGGCCGATTGTTATTGACCGGGCCGGCTCGGCCTTTTCATCGCGCCGATCGTATCCGCTTGATGATGCTGAAATGGAAGCAGATGCAAGCCGGAAGCACGGATAGAAAAAGCACGATCCCAAGCGGTGAGGAGGATAGCGGCAGGAACGACCAGTCGCCGCGCTGAAATTGAGGCAGCACAATGCCGGAAAAGCCGGCTTGCGCCACGGCTGCCCGCCCCATCGCCATGCCGGTTGCGATCAGCGCGATATGGGCATGGATGAACCCTGACCGGTGGTGTCTTTGCGGCTGTAAGGCCACGCGAACCCCGAAAACCGATGCAAGCATCAACAGCACCATGGCGCTCCAAATGCCAATGCCGGGGACCGCCAACAGCAGATAGATGGGCTCGCGCATGACCGGGAGTATCGTCATGTAAAGCCACCAGGCAAACGGACTCGCGGGGTGGCTTTCCAGGAGCGGCATGCTGAGGACGAAGATCGATGCGATCGCGTAGGCCAGTGATGGCCCAAGTCGCATCAGCATGAGAATCGCATTTCGCATCGAGCGTTCCATCCTTTGACCTGACGAGGAAGGTAGGCGACATCGATGAAATTTCCACTCGAGGAGTAACCCGGCACAGGATGCCTGCGATCACAACTTGGCGTTTATCACCCCGCAGATCCGGGCGAAGACCCCACCTGTCGCTTTTTTGCGACTATTGGTTCAAATTCTTGAGTTGTTAGCTTTTTTTTACGATGATCCCCGGTGAACGCATCCGAAATTCAGGTAAGAATGTCTGACGGGGAGATCAAATTGCCAATGCTACAGATCAAAGCTGGAACGACATGCATCGCGTTTTTGATAGCGACCGGGGCGATTTTGGCAGGTTGCCAGTCAGCCACTGATGGCCTGGCTGCCTATGGCGACAGTGCAAAAACCCTCGAGGATGACTCAGCCGTCGCCTTCTATAAGAACGACGAGTTGATAACCACGGGCAAACTGCAGTTCCAGGAAAAGAACTACGGAAAATCCTACGCCATATACAAGCGGGCGGTTGACGTTTTTCCGGAAGATCCGGCCGCCTGGCTGGGCTTTGCAGCCTCCGCCGACATGGTTGCCCGCTTCGACACATCCGACCGCGCCTACCAGCAGCTCTCGCGCATGATCGGCAACACCCCGGTTTACTATAACAATATTGGATATTCTCACCTTTTACGCGGTGATTTACGTAACGCCAGACGGTATTTCTTGAAAGCCTATGAGCTTGATCCAGGAAACGAAGTCACAGCCCGCAATCTCGAATTGATGAAGAATAGCGTAAATTACGCTCAGCGCTGATAAGCCTTTCAGCGATCTGCGTGAGGATGAGAGTGCCGTTGCCGGGTTACGAGCATCGGCGCGGCGCTCCCTTGGCAGCGTCCAGCGATTGCTTTCAAGCATGTGTCGCGCAAAATTGCGCAGCGGTTTTGCGGCAGGGATATCGTGTAAAAATAAAGACCCAAGGTCCGTCACATGAAGCACGTCTGATGCGACGTGCTTTGGGGGTGACGTCGTTGTTACCGTGCCTTCCGAAGGATGAGCTGGCCTTCCGGCGAGAGGGTTCGTTCGTAACGCGGCAGGTCGTTGACGGCAATGCCGCCGGCTGCGATCGACGCAAGACTGCTGTCCGGCATTTGAGTTTCCACCGACGCGGCACGGGGTGCGAAAAATTGTGCGGGTTCCTTGCCGGGCGCGCTCAGGACCAAAGCCGAACCCATCCGAAGATTGCTTGTGTCATCACGCCGTTCGTTCACCACAGCCTTTTGCAGCTCATCCATCTGCTGGCGAATCACTGCGACGTCGTCGGCCTTGGCATTGTCGTCGATCTTGCCCGACTGCTTTTCCATCTGTCCTCTCAGGCCGTCGATGGACCTTTTCAGTGCGGCGATGGTCTCGCGGCTCTCACGAACATCCGCCGAGTTTTTGGCGGTATAGATGAGAACGCCGGCATTCACAGGCAGGAGCATCAGGAGCAAACCGACGAGCAGCGGGCTTTTTGAGCCTTTCTGTTCTACGGTTCGCACATTGCCTGGTTTTGGGCGTTCTGCTTCGACCTCGATGCTCGGAATGCTGGTCATTCGTTTACTCCCCCGTAAGTCATTCAATCTGCCTTGGCCGTGATTGGCGCCAGGCCCGCAAATCATTCCGATGTAAACACACCTTCCCATGCCCGTTCGAGCATGTCGAGCGATGCGTTTTTAGCTATTCCGTTGAAATCGCAGTAAGAACCGACGAAATCCAAAAGATATTTCGGATGATAGCAAGAGGCCGGCATATCGCCGTTATACTTGCGATCGTAGAACAGGTTCAGGTCTGGATCGCAGACAACCAATCCGTTGCCGCTGGCATAGGATTTGAAGATCCTGATATATTCGTCGCGCGACGGCGTGTTCACGAAGATCTTGTATTTCAGACGCCGCAAGCCGGCCTCGTCGGAAAGGTCCTTCGGGGCGATATTCGTCGAAAATACCACCAACTCGTCAAAGGGAACCTTGAACTTCTTGCCGGTGTGCAGTGTCAGGAAGTCATATCCGCGCTCGAGCGGCACGATCCAGCGATTGATCAGCGCCTGCGGCGCCACTTGCTGGCGGCCGAAGTCGTCGATGATGAAAACGCCGCCGGATGCCTTCAAATGGATCGGCGCTTCATAGACATTCGGTCCGCCGTTGAAGGTGAGATCAAGCTGATCGAGGGTCAATTCCCCGCCCGTCTTGATCACCGGACGGCGGCATTCGATCCATCGCTGATCGGCCTTCGGATGGGATTCCGTACCAGCCTCCGATATGGGCTGATGCACAGCCTCGTCATAGAAACTGATGACATGGCCGCCGACCTCGATGGCGTAAGGCACCCAGATCGTTTGGCAAAACAGTTGCGACGTCCGCTCGGCGATGCTGGTCTTTCCGTTTCCGGGTGGGCCGTAAAGCAGGATGGAGCGGCCGGAATTGATGGCGGGGCCGAGCTTTTCGACCAGGGTATGCGAGAGCACCAGCCCGGCAAGGCTGTCGGTCAGCCGCTCCGGGGTCACGCGCTCGTCGTGGATGGACTGCAGACCGACTTGCCGGCAGAAAGCGTCCAGCGACACCGGCGCCGGCCCGACATATTGGCATTGACGCGACGCCGTATGGGCATATTCAAGCCCCTTCATGGAAAGCGCATATCGAATATCGGATCTCACATCCTCGCCAGCCAGGCCGCGCGCCTCGAGATATGCGAGCTTCACCAATTCCTTGATCAGGATATTGGCGATCACTTTCGGCAATTTCATGCGCTCAGCCAGATGAGAGGCCGTGGTCGTATCCTGCTCGGCCGCGCATTTGGCCGCCAGCCGAAGCAGGAAAGACGGATCCAGTCCGGCTTGTTCCATGCTTGCCGGCGCCATCGGCATGCGCGGATCGAGGGAAATGATGGCGTCGTTTCGGTTCTGTTCGAGCGGATACTGCATACGACCTCGCTTGGCTCAACCGCCGGGTTTCATGCTGATAAGAAGACTGACGACGCGCATAACGACGGGAACAAGAACGATGATAAGGCTGACCGGAAAAAGGAAAGCGCCGAGCGGCAGCAGCATTTTGACCGGCAGGGCGTTTGCCTTTTCCTCCGCGCGAACGATACGGATGTCGCGCATTTCCTTGCAGTAGACCCGCAGCGTCTGCGTTACGCTGGTCCCGAGCTCCTCCGATTGACGAAACAGAACGGAAAGGGCCCGGGCTTCGTCAATCCTCAGGCGGATAGCCAGGTTGGCGAGCGCCTCGCGCAATCGCCGGCCGCCGCGCACTTCCAGCATCATGATCGACAGATGCAGGCCGAAATCCTGCCGCTTGTCGACGAATTCCCGGGCAACACGGTTCGCCGCCGCCTCGATGCTCATGCCCGCATCGAGGCAGACGATCAGCATATCCATGAAATCGGGAAAGAGGCGGCGGTACTCCCTCTCCTTGGCAGCGCCGCGCCGGTCGATATAGATGTTGACCAGAATAAAGGTGGAGCCCGCGGCAAACATGGCAGCGATCAATGTCGCCACCCCTGACATATCAGGCACGACCCAATTGAGAGCCCAGACCACCGAGACCATCACGCCGATGCAGACCGCGGCGCGAACCACCTGGAAGGTGGTCACGGCGCCGGCGGCAAAATAGCCCGCCCGGATCAGCCGGTTCTGGGTGGAGTTCACATTGGTGTCACGTCGGGTAATCTCGAAATAGCGACGGATCAGGCGGTTTTCCGCCTCGCCGAGATCGGCGATCGTCGTATCGCCAAGGTGGAACTCCTCGCGGGCTGTCGCCGAGCTTTTCGACACCCGAACCGAGACCTCGCGCTGGCGAAAAAACAATTCCGAGGCGGCCGCAGTAAAGATCAGCACTGCGAAGAAGACGATGAGATAAATTCCATACTCACTCGACATGACCGCCTCAGTACTCGAAGTTGACCATCTTGTAGAGAATGACATTCCCGATCGCCATGACGGCCAGCAGGACGGTCACCACGGCGGCTCCGTGGCCGCTCTCCCAGACGGGATCGAAGTAGGTCGGCGACAACGCCTTGATCATCGCGTAGAGCAGAAACGGATACATCGACATGAAGATCGCCGTGATGCGTCCTTCCGAGGAAATCGCCTTGACCTTTGCCTTCAGCATCGACCGGTCTCGCAGCGTCTTCGAAAGGTTCTGCAGGATCTCCACGAGGTTTCCGCCGGTGCCCGCCTGGACGCTCAGCGATATCGCAAGCAGGTTCAGATCCTCGACGCCGACCCGGTCCGCCAGATTGACCAGCGCATCGTCCAGCGTCACGCCGTAGGTGAGTTCATCCGAGAGCAGACCGAACTCGGTGCCGATCGGATCGGGCATCTCGCGCGCCACCAGAGAAATCGCCGCCGGCAGCGGATGGCCGGCGGCCAGGCTGCGATTGGCGACATCGAGCGCTTCGGGAAGCTTCTGTTCGAATTTCCTCATGCGGCGTGCCCGGGCACGCCAGACGACGAGGGCAGGGACGAGGAGGCCGACGAGGAGAAAGACAGGGATCCTGAACAGCGTGCTCGGCACGAGGAACTGAACGACCAGCCACGTCAGAAGTGCGCCCGCGATCGCGAAGAGAGCAAATCGCCTGGCATCGAACTTGATCCCCGACTGGGCGTAGAACCGCAGCAGCCGCTGCATCACCGGGGTTTGCCGCCAACTGGTTGCAGCGCCGCGTTCCTTCAGCATATCGCTATAGGTCTTGCGATGATCATCGCTGACCTCGAGCAAGCTCAGCCGATGGTTCACGGCGCGATGGCGTTCGGATGTCTTGAAGTAGCCGCGCAGTATCGCTTCAACGGCAATCAGGGCGGCGGTGAAGACGGCCGCGTAAAGGAAAAGCAGGGTCATTGAACAGGTCCCGTCTGCAGCGGTTTGCCGGGATCGAAAATCGTCACGGGGATCTCGATCCCGAGTTCGGCAAATTCCTCGACGAAGCGCGGCCGGATGCCGGTGGCGCGGAATTCTCCATGGATCCGCCCGCCTTCATCGGTACCGATTTTCTTGAATTTCATAATCTCCTGCATCTGCACGACTTCACCTTCCATGCCGGTGATCTCGGAAATCGAGACAACTTTGCGGGTGCCGTCACTCAGGCGCTGGACCTGCACGATCATGGTGATGGCCGACGAGATCTGCGAGCGAATGCTGACCTGCGACATCGGCATCCCGGCCATGCCGACCATCTGCTCAAGCCGGCCGACGGCGTCGCGCGGCGTATTGGCGTGAATGGTCGTCATCGACCCCTCGTGACCGGTATTCATCGCCTGCAGCATGTCGAAGGCTTCGTCGCCGCGGACTTCGCCGACGATGATGCGGTCGGGACGCATGCGCAGGGCGTTTTTCAAAAGTTCGCGTTGCCGGATCTCGTTGCGTCCGTCGAGCGTCGGCGGCCGGGTCTCCAAACGCCCGACATGCGGCTGCTGCAGTTGAAGCTCGGCCGCATCCTCGATGGTGATCAGGCGCTCCTTCGGAGAAATCTGCGACGAAAGCGCGTTGAGAAGCGTGGTCTTGCCGGAACCGGTGCCGCCCGAAATGACCATCGACACCTTGCCCTTGACCGCGGCGCTGAGAAGGATGCGCATCGCATCGGCCATGGCGCCATATTGCACGAGGCGCTCCATCGTCAGCGGCTTGCGCGTGAATTTGCGGATGGAAACGAGTGGTCCATCGACCGAGATCGGCCGGATGGCGACGTTGACACGCGAGCCATCCTTGAGGCGGGCGTCGACCATCGGCGTCGACTCGTCGACCCGGCGGCCGACCGCCGAGACGATCTTGTTGATCACCCGAAGCAGATGGTCCTCGTCCTTGAAGCGCACGGCGGTGCTCTCGAGCTTGCCGCTCCGCTCGACATAGACGCTGTTGTAGCCGTTGATGAGAATATCCGCGATCGTATCGTCGGCCAGCAGCGGCTCGATCGGTCCGAGCCCCAGCATCTCGTCGGTGATATCGCGGATCAGATCATTGATTTCCTTGGCATTCAGCGGAAAATTGTTGGTCCGGATATAATCCTTGACCAATGGCCGGATCTCGGTGGCGATCTCCTCGTTGTCGAGTGTGTCGAGGATCCCGAGATTGATGCGATCGAGCAGGTAACGGTGCAGATTGACCCGCTCGGAAACCATGTCCGGCCCGAGCGAAACCTCTTCCTCACTCGCCGTGGCCCCCTCAGAGGCCGGCTGGGCGGGCATGGCCTGAGCCGCGCCGATCAAAGACAGTTCGGCCGCCTCCGGATGTTCCCGCTTTTCCGGCTCCTGCCTGTAGAAACGCCCCATGATACCGCTCGCCATGCGTCCCACCCCTGAACTATTTTACAATGACCGTGGAACCGACCTTCACCCTCTCATAGAGATCGATGACGTCGGCATTGCTCATGCGAAAACAGCCCGATGAGGCGAAACCGCCGACCGTCGACTGCTCGTTCGTTCCATGAATGCGGTAGAGCGTGTCGGCCCCGCCCTTGTAGAGATAGATCCCGCGAGCACCCAAAGGATTGAGCGGCCCGGCGGGCACCAGATCCGGAAGTCCGGCCGCGCGCGCCTTCATCTCGGCAGGCGGGCGCCAGTCGGGCCACTCTGCTTTGCGCCCGACCTTGACGGTGCCGCTCCAGCGAAACCCGTCTCGTCCGACGCCGATTTTGTACCGAATAGCGCGTCCTTCGGAGATGACGAGATCCAGCGTGCGGTTGCTACTGACGATGACGATTGTCCCGGCCGGGTAGCTTTTTTCGATCGTCACCACCGCACTTGTCGTCGGCCCGAGGCTGCGTGGCACAAGCCCGGCTGCCGCGGCATTTCCGGCAGCGGCCAGAATTGCCAGAACGGCAAGGCCGGCACCGGCGGCGCGGGATCTTATACGCCCACTGTCGATCGCCCTCATCGCACCAGCGCTCCGAGTTTGCCGACCGCGCCGCAGAAGCGCGCCCGGGAATTCACCTGAAATGGCAGCACGCCGCGATTGACCGCCTCGCTCAACGTCTCCCAGTCATCCCCAATGACATGCGTCGGGATCTCCTTGAATATCTTTTCCGTTTGTTGCCGGCGCAGGCCGAGGCCGAAAAGCTTGGAGCGGTATTTGTTGATGACGATGACTATCTGATCCGCACTGCCCCGCAGCCGCACCAGATTGGCAAACAGATCCTTGGCTTGAGAAAGCGCGGGCACCGTCATCTCGGTGACGATGCAGACGCTGTTGACCGACGTGAGCACCTCGTATTTCCACGGCGTGTCATAATAGGGAACGTCGATGATCGTGTGGTCGCTCTCGAAGGCGGCGACGTCGAGCATGCGCAGCACGAGTTCACGGCCCTTCGGCGCCAGAAGGACGGATGGCTGCTTGAAGGACAGCAGCGAAAAGCCGCCCGAATGCCGCTTTCTGACCAGATCGATGAATTCCAGATCGACCCGGGACGGATTGGCGATGACCGGTTTCAAGTCGTAGTCGTTGACGAGGTTGAGGTAATAGCCAAGCGTTCCGGAGCAGAAATCCGTGTCGAACAAGTCGATACGCGGCGTGTAATTCTTGGTCGGCTGGGCCAGCACATGCGCAAGCGATGAGGCGATCACGCTGGCGCCCGCACCGCCGACGGCCGAGACCACGGCATGCACCCGACTGTCGCTCGCCCCGGTGCCTGGTGCATGGGTCGAGATCATGTCGATCAGTGCGCGGCGCTCGAGCGGCTTCTTCAGCCAGTCTTTGCCGTTCAGGCGAAAGAGCAGCCGCATCATATCATCAGGCAGGTCTTCGGAAACGACGACCAGCGGAATGTCCCGATAGCTGGTGCGAAACGTGAAAAGCTCCGGCTGCTGCAGCAATTTCCCATTGTCGACGTCGAGCACGATCAGGTCGAACTGCGCCGGATCGAACCGGCCCTTTTCGGCGAGCGCCTTCAGCGCGAGATGGCGGACATCGTAACGCGACAGCGACCCGAACGTATCGAGCATGAAGCTCGCTGCAGCCGCGTCGTCGGAAAGGACCAGGATCTTGGTAGATGCGGCAATGTTCATGTGCGCTGTCATTTTCGCTTTCCTACGCGTAAATTAAGGAGTCAGCAGGTGGAGCACGTCTTCAGATCTTCCGTCGTAATCGTCACAGGATGAGCCGGGATGGTGACGTCGTTCAGTCCCAACAGACCGCCAAGGACCGGCAGATCGAAGGTGATGTTGCGCACCTCCAGCCGCATGGTCAGCACAGGCCCGTCCGGCCGCCCCCAATAGCCGAGCCCCGATCGCTGATAGGTGACCATCAGCTTATCCGGGGTGATGCGCCAGTTGAGGTCGCAAATGCCGGGGTGAGGATCGGTTCCCGCGTTGCAGACGCCGTCGCTTCCGAGCACAATCCGGTTCAATGCCGCCGTGCAGTTCGCGCGAGCCGGTCCGCAGGTCGAGGATATCGTGGCATCGTTCGGCGCCGCTTTGCCGTTGTTGAGCGGATCGGCAGCGTCGGTTGGGAAAACGGCATTGAAATTCGTCGTCAACGGATCGGATACCGCCGCCAGGCGAGCACCATATTGCAGCGCCTTGACCGTCTGGTTCCACTGCGACATGGCATAGCCGAACTCGATGAAGGCGGCGAACACCAGCATGACGATCGGAAAGGTCAGCAATGCTTCGACGAGGCTGACACCGCTGCTATCCTGCCAGAATGCCTTGATTGCCCTTGATATCACCATCCGATGTACCTCTCTTCATGGAAGGAACTGATGGTGATGGCGCTGATTCCGAGAAAGCCGAACACCGGCGAGCTCCGGTAGAGATGGGCGGTGGAAATGGTGATATTCCCATCCGCATCGGGTGCGGTGATGGTGATGTCGGCAGGGTTGGTCCAGCCGGGGACGCGGGGTGTGGCGCCTGCCGCAGGCGTTTGCGTGCCGTAAAAGGCGATCGTCTTCGCAGTCGCCTGATTACAGGTCGGCACATAGGTTCCCGACAGCGGCCGGCATCGCGAGAGGTAACGCCCCGCATCGCGCAAGCCTGCGTCGATCTGCATACGCTCCCAGAAGATACTGCCGAACTCCAGGATTCCAGCCGCAAAGAGCGTCACGAAGGGGATCGCGAGCAGCGCCTCGGCAAGCACCGCGCCTTCCTCCCGCTGCCGGAAGCCTGGGGAAAGCCGATGCCGGATAAAGTTGCGCAGCGCCATCATCTGACCAGCTCCGCCTCTTCCCGGAGGAATTCGTCCAGCGTCCCGCGACCGCCCTTGCCTGATATGTCGATCATCTCCAGGGAAAGGTATCGTTCGCCCGAATCCTTTATCGCCGGTTTGGTCAGGAACATGCGCGCGAAGGCTACGGCGCGCGTGGCCTTGTGACCGTTCAGATGGCCGACCGAGGCTTCGTAGCCGCAATTGACAATGGCTGAAAAGATCTCGCGGCGATCCCCATATTCGGCCGCCGTATAGTTCGAAAGATCCGGGCCGGTATAACATTGGCCGCCGGTTGCCGGTGTTCCGGTTTCACCATTGGCCGAGGCATGGCTGATGCGAGCCGCGCTTGCAAGCTCGTAACGATAAACATCGTAAGCGGAGGGCTGGTTCGGCGCTCCAGTCGCCTGCGCGGGATAGCTGGAATAGTTGCTGAGAACAGTGCTCGTCGAGGGTGCGGCCGTTCCCTGCGCGACATTCCAATAGGTCGTATACTGCCAATTGTTGCCGCTGCTGATCTTGCCGCCGGAAAGCGAGGTCATGGACGCTCCGTAGCCGAGCGGCAAGGCCTTGGTGGCATCGCCGACAACGGCCCCGACCATGACCGGATTGTAGGTATCGCAGCCCTTCTTTCCCTTGCCGGTGATTGTCTGGGCGGAGCGTATGTTTTGCGCCGGTCGGTAACGATAATTGCCGTTCACCTTGTTGAATGACGAGGAGTAAAAGCCGAAGCGCGTATTCACGCCGTCCTCGACCGGTCCCGCCTTTGCGCCGGTCTCCGTATCGAGGTTGTCCTGGGTGTAGCAGGTGCCGGGATTGCCGGTGGCAAGAGCCTCGGCCAGCACGGATGCACCGTTGCCAAGGGGGGTCCGGAGGAACCCGAAATTGCCGGGACCGGGATTGGACGCCGAGGTGCTGTGAAGCTCGATCTGTCGCCCATAGAGATTGCCGGCGGCAAAATTGGTGTGCAGGGCCGCAGCCGCGACGTCGCCGGCGCTTTCGCTGGTGTTCCCTGCCGGCTCGAACGGATTGCAGATAAAGATCGGCGTCACGTCGCAGGCGCTGGCGTGGTATACCGCCACGGCATCGGCAGCGATGTTGATCGTGCTGCGAGTGAAGCCGACCGGGACCGGAAAGATCGTCTGCATCGCCTGCGGCTTGGCGATGACCCAGGCGTAGGACGCTTCGCTGGCCACCGTCGTTTTCATCGAAGCCGGGATCGACGTATCGTCGTTGGCCGGGATGTTCTTCAGAAAAAATACGGTGACCGTGCTGGCGGCGTCGTTTCCGGCCTTATAGGTGACGCTGATGTGCGAGCCGAGCGACATGCCGGCCCCGCCCCCGGAAAAAGCCGCGCTGTTGGCGATTTTCTCGATCGCGGTCTGCGCCCTCGTAATGGCATCGTCGCGGCCATCGAGTTCGCGGGCTCCGGCCAGCGCCATCGCATCGACCGCGTTCTGGAGATCGGTATGCAGGTTGCTGCTGCGGCCGACATCGATGACCAGCAGCGAAAAGCCGAGAAGCATGGGCATGGCGATGAGCGTCAAGGCGATGACATAACCACGATGATCATTCCAGAATCGTCTGACAACCCTGCTCAGCATTAGCCTACCCCCATCACGGCTTTCGCCGTGACGACCCCGTTTCGTGCATTTTCCCTTCCGGCGCGCTGCCGCCGTTCATGCCTTGCAAATAGCTACTGGCTGACGGTCGCCCCGTTGGTCGCCCCATTAGCCCCCATGACCGGCGACGGCTCGATGACCCCCACCCCGCCGTTCTGGTACTCAGTCATCACCCTGCGGACCACCTTGCCGTCGCTTGCGATATGGGTTCGCTGGGCTTCCGGCGGGAACGGATCCTCGGTATGGATGGCCTTGTTTGCTTCCATGGCGTTCCCGGCCCCGAAGGTGATCGTGTCGCGATGGTTCATGTAGTCGGCGCAGCCGGAAACCAGGCCGGCGGCTGCAAGGACGAGAAGGACGCGCTTAGCGTTTTGTAGCAACAACCTGGCCTCCCTGGTTCAGGTCGAGACGATGGCCATAAGGCCCGGTCACACCTTCGCCGTTGCGAAAGCGCCGGAGCATGTCCTTGTCGACTTCCAGGACGCCGAGCGCAAAAAGCTCGACATCGTTGGACGACCGCGTCTGATCGAGCGGACTGTAGAGGTCCTCCCCCGGGCGGGCCGGACGCACGATGTGCGGGGTGACGACGATCACCAGGTCGGATTCCTTCTTCTGGAAACTCGTCGAACGGAACAGTGCGCCGAGGATCGGTATCTTCCCGAGACCCGGCAATTGCTGGATGTCCTTGGCATTGATCGACTGCAGCAGGCCGGCCAAGGCAAAGCTCTGGCCGTCGCGAAGTGCGACCGTGGTACTGGCCGCGCGCGAGATGAAACCCGGATTGCCGTTGACATTGATCGACGGATCAAGCTCGGAAACCTCAGGCTCGATCTCCAGATTGATGAGCCCATCATCGAGAACCACCGGCTTGAAGGTCAGCCGCACACCGAAGGGGCGATAGTCCGTCTCGGTGGCGACTGTCGTGCCGTTGTTCGTCGTCTTCAGGATCGGCACTTCGCCGCCGGCATGGAAGCTGGCGGTCGAGCCGCTCATGGCAATGAGGTTCGGCTGCGCCAGGCGACGCACCAATCCCTTCTGCTCGAGCGCGTTGATGACCACGTCGATGTGGCCGCCCGAGATTTCCAGAACCTTTGCGATCAACTGACCGAAGGGCAGCGCCCCCGTTGCCGCACCCTTGGGGTCGACGAGGGTACGGACCAGGTTGCCGCTATCGTCCACGGTGATACCCTGGCTGGTCGTTGCCTTGCCGATGCGGTTGTTATTGCCGTACCCGGACCAACCGATCCCCAGGTCACGACCCGTCTGGCGCGAGGCTTCGATGACACGGACCTCCAGCATCACCTGTTGACTGTCGCTGACGCGCAACTGATTCAGCACCGGCTGGTCGGAATAGGACTGGGCGATGTCCATCACCCGCTGCAATTCGACGCCGTCACGGACTATGCCTGTCAGGCGAATGCGGTCGCTGGAATTGGCCACGATAACCCGGGCCGAGGGCGCAGCAGAACGAATGGCGGCGGCGACTTCGCTGAAATCACTGGCAACGCGGACATCGATGACGCCGAGAAGCGACTTGTCGTCGCCATAGACCGAGATATTGGTGGCGCCGATCTTCTTGCCGCGGATGAACAGCGACTTGTCGGAAAGCGGCACCACGTCGATCATATCGGCGCTGCCGATGACGAGATCGCCGAAGGCCTGGCCGGTATTGAGCGTCAGCGTCGCATTCGGAGGCAAGGTCACGCGCTGGACCGATTTGCCTAAGGTGACCGATTTTTCCTGTGCGTTGGCGCAGCCTGCAAATCCAGGCCCTAAACACACACAGGCCGAAAATACTGCCGCCAGTGCCGCAAGGCTTTTCGTCCTTGCGATTCTTCTCTTGCCATTCGCCATGCCTGCTTTAGCCCCCTCGTTCGGCTGGCCGCATCTGCGGCATGCCGGCTAAACAACATCACTGGACCAGGCCGACTCGGTGCTCCTCGCGCTTCGTCGTGTTCCAGACCCCCACCGTCACCCATTTCGGCTCAACCGGCAACACCGGTTCGACCTTTTGTTCTACAATCTGCACTTGTTTTTCAGGTTCTGGCAACTTATTCTTTTCCAAATCGTTGCCGAGCTCCGTCGCCATCGCCCCGCCACCGAGGTCGGCGACGGTGATCGGCCGGGTCTGCTCGACGGAGGCCGAGGCAATATTGCGAAGCGCCAGCGAGAGCGTGCCGATGCTGGAGCCGAGGGTAAGGCGCTGGGCCTCATCGGTCGTGACCTCGAAGGTCACGGTTTTGACGACGGATGGTTCGTCCTTGCGCTCGTCTGCCGTCTGGTCCACCGCCAGCACCTTGACGCCTTGCAGCAGCACGTCGACGAAGGTCTGATCGTTGCCGGCCGGCCCGCGCACGACCCGCGTCAGAAGCACATCGACACGGTCGGAAGGCCTGACGAAGCCGGCAACGCCGAGCACGTCGTTGACACGGATGGAAACGGCCTTCATGCCCTGGTCGAGGGCCGCCGACAGCGTGGCACGTTCGCCGGCGCCGGTGATTTTCGAGGAGAGTACCGGCTCGCCCGGATCGATCGCCGCCATCGCATAACGCGGCTGGGCATCGCTGCCGACCACTGTCTCGATGCTGACGAATGAGCCTGCGGGTGTTTCATTGGAGGGCCATGGGATGGCCTTGAGATTTTCGGGCCGGATCCGGTCGCCGAAGCGCATCGGTTTGGCGGCGACAACAAGTGTCCGCTCCTCGGCCTTCACACCGCTCATCGCCAGGAGCCGGGCCTTCTGATCGGAGAGATACTCGCGCATGCCGAAAACTGCTGCTGCTGCGAGGACAAACGCAATAACGAGACTTAAAATCGTTGAAGAACGCATCGCAGTTACTCGCTACACTGGACGGAACGCATCCATTCATTGCTTCTAATTTAGAAGAGAGGGGTTAACAAACCCCTCGCTTCTTCGTACACCGATATCAGCCTGCTGCGGCTGGGGCCGTCAGGTTGGTCGTAAACCAGGTTGCCCAGCCGTTCCAAACGGTGGCCAGATTGGTGCCGGCCAATGTCACCGCCCCGATCACGCCGCCGACCAGCAAGGCAAGCAGAATGAGGTATTCGGTAAGTGCGACGCCGTCTTCTTCCCGCGCGAAAGCGCGTACGCAGTTTACAAATGCTTTCATCGAGAATTACCTCCCAGGTAAGTTGTGCGCCGTATTTCCCCCGGCCGCGCTGTCGTCGAGACCGCCCCTTCGACTGGTTGTATTAATAATCTGTTAAGTCTAAATTAGTCAAATGTTTTATACATGGACGATATACATCTATACTTTTATGGTTAAGACCAAAGTCCGAAGAGTTCGCAGTAAATACCAGCAATCGTCGTAGATAATGAATGAAACTAAACGTAAAGTAGGTTAAATAGCCAAAAGAGGTTGCACTCTATGCTGAAAATGGTCTTCGTTATTAATTCACTTTCAGTATTACTTTTTCTCTACGCCGCCTGGACAGATTTCCGCACATGGAAGATCCCCAACACGGTCGTTCTTGCTCTCGTAACACTCTACGTATTGCGCGCCGTGGCTGTGATTCTCAGCTCCGAAGATGTCGGCGCTGCGCTGTTTGCTTCGAGCGGAATTGGCGGCGACGTCGGGGCCGGCCTGCTGATGTTCATGCTTGGAGTGGTGCTCTGGGCACTCCGGCTGTTCGGCGCAGGAGACGCCAAGCTTTTCCTGCCGATCGGCCTTTTTGTCGGATGGCACGGAATGCTGCCGTTTTCGTTTTTCCTCCTCGTCCTCGGCATCGTGACGCTGCTCGCCCTGCGGCTGCCGGTGCCGTTGCCCGTCGCACATCTCGCTTTTTTCATGCGCATCGCGGAAATCCGGGCGAGCCGGAAAGTGCCTTATGGCGTCGTCATGGTTTTCGCCGTGCTCCTCACCCTGGCTTTGCCCATGATCCGACAGCAGCTGCGGTGACCGGCATCGACAATCGTCGTCAGCGACAACGCGCTGCATCGGATCGGTCGTCAAAGTTTGAGTTGACCGTTTTCGATGGCGAGGCGACACTCGCCTGCAGCGAGGCAGGAGGAAAGACGATGGACGACCAAGACCGCTGGCGCCAGATGGCAAGCGCTCCGAAAGACGGCAGCCGGATCCTGGTGACGATCCGCGCGTCCGAACAGGGGCCGGCGGAAGTCGACCTCGCCTATTGGTCGCATGGCGATCAGTTCGGCGCAGAAGGCTGGCGCGCCTCCGATTCCTCGCCCGGTCACATCATCGAATATGCCGAGCCGGAGCTGAAGTGCTGGATGCCGATGCCCTCCGCCAATCGCACCTCGATGCCCTCCCCCTGGGAAGGCGACGACGCCCAGCAGCTCGATGGGTCGGGGATTTAGGAAGCCGCGCCCTGGCAGCCTTGGTATCCAAATCAACACAGCACCACAGCCAATGGCCGTCGCCTTTGAGGAATAGAGGGAGGGGTTCCGTCCTATTGATCGATGTGCTACTGAGTAGCAAATTCGCCCGATGGAGATAGGCCGATGAGTGTCAAATCGTCGATCTCACTGACCGATCAGCAGGACGCGTTTGCCCGTTCGCTGGTGGAGAGCGGGCGCTATTCCAGCATGAGTTCCGTTCTTCAGCAGGGCTTGGAACTCCTCCGCCAAAAGACGGAAACCGAGGCCGTCGAAACGGCAGCACTTCGAGAATTGGTCCAGCGGCGTTTGAAGGACACGATGATTTCCACGACGGAAATGGAAAGCCGCGTCGAGACGATGATCGAGCGGAAACGGCGAGCTGTTCGTGTGGACCCTTGAATATTCCGAGGATGTCGAACGGGATTTCGAGTTGATTTTCGATCATCTCTTCGACTCCTATGTCGAACTCGGAGACTCGCCCGACGAGACTTTGGAGCGTACAGCTGAACGAATCCGTAAATTGCACGTCGAAGTTGATCGTCTTGTCGATACGCCTTACATCGGGACATTGCGAGCCGACATTTGCCCTGGAATCCGGTTTCTGCGGCGGGATAGGACGGCGATCTGGTTCCTGCCGGTAGAAAGCAGTCGCAGGATCATTATTGCTGCCATTTTTTACGGTGCGCAGGACCATATCAGACATATGCTTGCACGTATGCTGTCCGAATAAGGTCGCTTTATGCGTCCGCGCGGCGGCTTACGTCCGTGATAAGTTCTTCTCGCAAAAACCCCGCGGTCGTTGCCACACCGCGGGGCTCTTGCAGGTCCGCTTGTCGTCCAGATCTTCGGTGCCTTGCTCGCCGACCATCGAAACCGCCTTCTTCACGCAACCATCCCTGCCAATTTTTCAGGAGCGCCCTCAAAAGCGAATGGATTGAGAAACTGCCGGCGCCACATGAGATTTCTATCGACCGTGCTCAACCCAGCTTCATCGCATGTCGCCGCCCACCGCGCCTGAAGTATATCAATCTGTCGCTCGATGATGGCGACGGCCTCTTGTTCATCAAGATGGAACTGTCTTGCGGCGGCAATGCACACGGCAAGTCGGCTCTGACGGTTTTCGCTGGTGATGAGCATCGCCTGCCCTGCTTCATTTCCCGCCCTGCCTTGCGGGCAGATATCGTAGGCAGGCGTCAACGAAAGAGTGGTTCCATTCCAGAAAGCCGAATGATTTCTGGCGTGGTCATCGGTGTTGCCAGAAAGAATGTTGAAGACAAGACGGCCGAACAGCTCATGCAACGTCGCCCGCGGCGCCTCGAAGCGATACCGGATGATCTCAGCCAGTTCCTGATAGCTCGCATAGCGAGCCATCAACTCATCGAGACCGAACAGTGTGAGCGCGGAAACCACCGCCCGACGCCGCCAGCCTTGCTTCACCCGTTCGCGGTCGAACCGCTCGATGAGGAGGACATCTTTTCCGGCCGCACCGACAAGATGGACAGGAGCGACATGAAGCCCCACCGCAGCAGCCAGCCGCATGGCGACAAACTCTCCCTTGACGACGTTGAAGACGTCGGTGCGCGAGGAGAACTTGGCGATATATTTGACATCCGCCTCTTCTATCATCGCTTTCGGCCGAGCCCCTCCGAGCGAGCTGCCGTGAAAGAGCGCTTGGTCGAGTTCGGGCGTGATCGGGAGGCCAGCTTCAACCCGCTCAGCAGCGGTCATAAGCTCATCAAGAGAGGCTGCTCGACCTTGGCGCGGCTCATAAACCGCCGCCGATCGCTGGAAATCCAAAGCGCCGACGCGATCCGAGCCAGATTCGATCAAATAGGTCAGTTCGTCGAGCTGGCCGAGATCGATCTCGCTGCCCTTGTACCCGAATTTGCGGTTGATGATGACCCGCCGACCCCAAGCGTCGGGTCCCGCGTCGCGGAGGCTGCTGGGCATAGAAAGGCCCGTCGGCAGCGGCAGTATCCCGGCCTTAAGAGGGAGTTCCGGCTCGTAGACGGCAATGGCGTTGTCACGATCGAGGTAGCTGCGGCCGTAGTTGAACACAAATGTCTTGCCGGCGCGTGAAAGCAAGCCTGCGACGACCGGCCGTGTCTCGCCTGGAAGCCAGATCCAGACATAGACCTCCTCCAGGGTCTTTTCAGAAGTCATCTTTCACCGCCTTTGCTGGATTGCGCACCGACTGCGGCAGCAAGGTCAGTATTTGATCATTCGACGTGATTTTTGCCGTCATGGTGGATTGATCTGCGTCGAACAACCGGATGCCGACGATGGCCGCAGCCTCGAACGCTGCTCCGATCGCGCAGCCCATGTCGCCGCGCTCGATCCGTTGGACAAGACCACGCGAAAGGCCGGCGCGCTCTGCCAGTTCGTCAATTGTCAGCCTCCGCTCGATACGGGCGAGGCGGATTGACTGGCCCAGGAGCCTGGCAGCGTCTCGGCTGTAACGTGAATAACTCCGTGTCTGCGGTTTGACCATTCAAAACGAGCCCCATTAATGGCGCTTATAAGTACATCATGCCTCATTAATAATACAGAATTTAGTGAGTTGTCCTCAATGTGAAAATCATAAACAGAGCGTTACGACCACTTATGATCTATTAATGGATCACATGTCCTAGTCCTCCCTTGCGCCCACCGAACCTACTGGCCAAACATTCGTCCTCAGGCCGCACACCCACGCAAAAACCCCGCGGTCGTTGCCACACCGCGGGGCTCTTTTACGCCTCACCCGGGAGAGGGGGTCAGGCGGCCTTGATTTTGCTGGATGGACGCGCCCATTCGGGCAGCCAGTCGCCGTGGGCGGCGAGCAGGTCGTCGACCAGCGACCAGATCTGGTCGAGATCGAGTTCGGCGGCCGTATGCGGGTCCATCATCGCGGCGTGGTAGATGTGCTCACGATTTTCAGTCATCAGCGCCTGCACCGTCAGTTCCTGCACACTGATGTTGGCGCGCATCAGCGCGGTCAGTCGCGGCGGCAAGCCGCCTAGACGAAGCTGTGGCAATACATAGTGGAAGAATTTGTATAGTCGATTGACAAATATCTCGCTCGCCTTCACCTGTAGTTGTATCGTTTTGGGTGCCGGTGAGGTTGGGGCTGGACAATTTGGCGCTTGCGGTATCGCTGGCATGGCCTGCGTTTAGGTAGGCAATAGAATTCAAAAACTGCGCTTTCGCACAGGTTGAGGCGCCGCTTTCCTCCAGCTTGAATATGGCGACCGCCAAGCTCGCGATGATCGCATGACCGATCCGTCGACCAATAACCACGGGCTGCGCTTGGCGGGGCGAACAGGACAGGCAGTTGCAGCAACAACAGAAATTCTTGGACATGTCGATGTTGTAGGACATGGGTCTTTAAGGGGATGACATTCAAATGACAGATTTTGTAAAGTTCATGTTCGTCAGATGCATCAGCATCTTTACCATTGTGTTGTTGACGGTGATCTCATGCAATCTCCCAGCCAACGCCCGCTTCATCTCACCGGGTACTTGGGATCCCACTAAGCCAGGTGTGGGCACTAACAGATATGCCTATTCTGAAAACGACCCAGTTAATAAAAGCGACCCAAATGGGCATGATTCATTTGGGTCGGGCAATCCTTATCAAGGATATGATATCGATCGTGACGGTTACAGCCAGTTTGTGGGAGGATGGAACTACTCAACGCGCTCAGGCATAGGCGTACGAGACTCTCACAACGACCCATTGGGATATGGAGGGAGTCCGGGGTTCAATGCGACATTTCCAAATGGGATGTCCGTTCCCGATAAGATGGCTGGTGTTGCAGATGTATTCAGCAGGGGGAACCATCCGGAATTTGGTGTCCACGGAACATTTGGATACAGCTGCGGGGAAATGGGGGGATCCGTCTTATAAATGTAACGCGTTCGTTGCCACTGTCATTGACTTATCAGGAGCCAAAGTTCCGAACGTCGCAAGTGTAGGTAGTTTAACGGTTTCTGTTCCCAATTGGGGTGGGCTAGGAGTTGTGGACACTTACCTGAGCCATAGGATTGTCGCGGCCAGAGCGATCATGGCTTTGTAATTTCGAACGGTTTTCTCATATCGCGTGGCGATTCGTCGAAACTGCTTGAGCTTCGAGAAGCAGCATTCGACGAGATAGCGCTGAGCATAGAGTTGCTTGTCGAGCGGATACTTCTTGGCACGCGAGGGGTTGTTCGGGATGACCGCTTGCGCGCCCTTGTCGGCAATGAGTTTGCGTAGCCGGTCGCTGTCATAGGCCGTATCGGCCATGACGACCTCGGCTGGCAGGTCTTCGATCAGGAGATCGGCTTGCGGTGCATCGCCTTTCTGACCGGCAGTAAGGATAAAGCGGACAGGGCATCCGAGGCCACGCACGGCCATATGGATTTTGGTGCTCAAGCCGCCGCGCGAACGGCCAAGGGCCTGATCTTCAGCCCCTTTTTTGCGCCGGAGGCGTGCTGGTGGGCGCGAATAATAGTGCTGTCGACGATCAGGTATTCGAAGTCGGTATCCTCCGACATCGCTTCGAAGACACGCCACCAGACACCCTTCTGGCTCCAGCGGCTGAAGCGGCGAAACACGCTGTTCCAATCCCCGAACACCTCCGGCAGATCGCGCCAGGGCGAACCCGTCCGCACGATCCACAAGACCGCTTCCACAAACATGCGATTGTCACGTCCAGACGAACCGCGCGTGCGGTCATCGCCAATGATATGACGAGACATCCGCTCCCACTGGTCATCCCGAAGAATGAGACGATCTAAAACACCCATGACTGCCTCCAAAAGACAGTCTTGAATCTGATTTGCTCACCTTTGGGAATCCCAAGAGTCCACGGTTCCTAGGGCATGCGCCGACAGCCGGAGATTGGGCCACGGGCAATTTTTCTGGATTCAATCACGTGGACCCGGGCAATTACCGGCCCGGCGATATCGTTGCAGCTCAAGGCCATTTTTCCGACGCATCTGGACACTCCGCGATTGTTACAGAAGTGGACGCCGGTGGCAATATAACAAGATCCGTATACGCAAGCGATCATGGCATTAAGACATCAAACTGGGGCTCGATTGATTACAAGATGTCTGATCCATCCAGAAACCACTATTACAATTGGGGCGGATCGAGGATCGAACAATGAACGCAAAGATGCCTCAGGTAATACCTGCATTATTAGTTGGATCAATTATAGGATATTTTGTTAGAGATAGTATTATTCAGGGGAGCAAAGCATATCCAAAATGCATTACCGCCAACAATGGAACTATTACTTCAGCAACCGGCGGTCCAGTAATCGAAGCTGGAGAAATTCCCGACTCCATTATGATCGGGTACATCTTCGACAAAACCTGCGGCGCAGATCCCACGATAGATCGAGGATTAGCTCTCGCTTACCTTAGACAAGGCGGAAGAGTTTCCTTGAAAGAGGCGTCTATAATATTTTCGGAATCGAAAGCCCGCGGGGACGTCGCGTTGCAAGCTCTAATCGAAGGTATCGAAAAATAAGCGGACGCCGGTTCTGTCGAGGCTCCAAATCCGAAGAGATATACCCGATTTCACCGAGGTTTCTCTAAGTAGGACATCCTCGCGCAAGACGCGTTAAACGCTGCGGAGATGGACGCACACCACGCAAAAACCCCGCGGTCGTTGCCACACCGCGGGGCTCTTTGACGCCTCACCCGGGAGAGGGGGTCAGGCGGCCTTGATTTTGCTGGAAGGACGCGCCCATTCGGGCAGCCAGTCGCCGTGGGCGGCGAGCAGGTCGTCGACCAGCGACCAGATCTGGTCGAGGTCGAGTTCGGCTGCCGTATGCGGGTCCATCATCGCGGCGTGGTAGATGTGCTCGCGATTTTCAGTCATCAGCGCCTGCACCGTCAGTTCCTGGACGTTGATGTTGGTGCGCATCAGCGCGGTCAGCTGCGGCGGCAGGGCGCCGATGAAGGTCGGCTGGATGCCGGACGCGTCGACGAGGCAGGGCACTTCGGCGGCGCAATTTTCCGGCAGCGAGGTGATACAGCCATTGTTGCGGAGATTGCCGTAGATCACCGAGGGTTCGCCGGTCCAGACCGAATTGATGATCGAGGATGCATATTCCTTCGACGGCGAGACCTCGATCTTGTCGGCCGAACGGTAGGCTTCGGCCTGGCCCTTCCAGCGCTCGATCTGCTCGATGCAGCGCTTCGGATATTCATCGAGCGGAATGCCGAATTTCTCGATCAGGTCGTCGCGGCCCTCCTTGATGAAATAGGGGGTGTATTCGGCGAAGTGCTCAGAGCTTTCGGTGACGAAATAGCCGAGCCGCGTCAGCATCTCATAGCGCACCTTGTTCGGGCAGCGCGGGTTCCAGCCGGGCTTCGGCGCCCTGCCCTCGCGGTAGCCGCGCAGGAGATCGGGATAAAGGTTGCGGTAGGAACCGTCGGCCTGGCGATGCTCGAATTTGAGATAGAAGGCCATGTGGTTGATGCCGGCGGCACGATAGCGGATTTCCTCGTAGGGAATGTCGAGGTCATGGGCGAGTTCCATCGCCGTGCCCTGCACCGAGTGGCAGAGGCCGACCTGGCGGATGGTCGGATATTTCTCCGATATCGCCCAGGTGTTGATCGCCATCGGGTTGACATATTGCAGCATGATCGCCTCGGGGCAGACGGCGAGCATGTCCTCGCAGACCTTCCAGAGATGCGGCACGGTGCGAAGCCCGCGCATGATGCCGCCGACGCCGAGCGTATCGGCGATCGTCTGGCGCAGACCGTATTTCTTCGGCACCTCGAAATCGGTGACCGTGCAGGGCTCGTAGCCGCCGATCTGGAAGGCGACGACGACGAAATCGGCGCCCGAAAGCGCCTTGCGCTGGTCGGAATAGGTCTCGGCCTTTGCCTTGACGCCGAGCGTCGAGATCAGCTTGTTGACGACGATGGCGCTTTCTTCCAGCCGCTGCGGATTGAGATCCATCAGGGCGATGGTCGCGCCCGACAAGGCCGGGCGCTGAAGCACGTCGCCGATGATGTTCTTCATGAAGACGGTGGAGCCTGCTCCGATGAAGGTGATTTTGGGATTTCCTGCCATTATAGCCTCCGGCATTCGATAATCATGCTACCTCGAAAGCGGCCTTGACGAGCCGTTCGGTGTAGGCGGTCTTGGGATGGGTGAGAACTTCGTTGACGGGCCCCTCTTCGACGATCTTGCCATGCTGCATGACGATGACGCGATGGCAAAGCGCCCGGACGACCTTGAGATCGTGGGAGATGAAGAGGTAGCTCAAACCCCGCTCGTCCTGCAGCTTGCGCAGGAGTTCGATGATCTGCGCCTGGACGGACAAGTCGAGTGCGGATGTCGGCTCGTCGAGCAGGATGAATTCCGGCTCCAGCGCGATGGCGCGGGCAATGGCGATGCGCTGGCGCTGGCCGCCGGAAAATTCATGCGGGAAACGCGACAGGATGTTGCCCGGCATGCCGGCGGCAACAAGCGCCTCGCTCACCCGGTCCTGGCGCTCGGCCCTCGTGGCGCCGAGCCTGTTGACGACGAGGCCCTCCTCGATGATCTGGCCGACCGTCATGCGAGGGTTGAGCGATGAGAAGGGGTCCTGGAACACCACCTGCATGCGGGCGCGCAAGGGCCGCATCTCGGCCCTGGAAAGCCCGTGGATCGGCTGATGGTCGAAATGGATCTCGCCGGCTTGGGGGCTGTTCAGCCGCAGGATCGCCTGGCCGAAGGTGGTCTTGCCGGAGCCGGATTCGCCGACAATGCCGAGCGTCTCGTGACGGCGCAGCGTCAGGTCGAGGCTGTCGACGGCGACGAGCTCACGCATCGCCGGCTTCAGAATGGTGCCGTGGCGCAGCATGAAGGCGACGCGCACGCCCTTGGCATCGAGAATGACGTCCGATCCCTCCGGCAGCGGATTGGCTTGCCCACGCGGCTCGGAGCCGAGCAGATGCCTTGTATAGGCGTGCTGTGGATTGGCGAAGAGCGCTTCGGTGGTGTTGTGCTCGCGCACCTCGCCGTGCTGCATGACATAGACGTAGTCGGAGAACTGCCGCACCACCGTCAGATCGTGGGTGATGAGGATGACCGCCATCCCCAGCTCTTTCTGCAGGTTGCGGATCAGGTTGAGGATCTGCGCCTGCACGGTGACGTCGAGCGCCGTCGTCGGCTCGTCGGCGATCAGCACGTCGGGATCGTTGGCGAGCGCCATGGCGATCATCACCCGCTGGCGCTGGCCGCCGGAAAGCTGATGCGGATATTGCTTGAGCCGCGCGGCCGGATCGGGAATCTGCACATGTTCGAGCAGTTCGAGCGCCCGTTTTTCGGCATCCCTCCGGCTGACCCGGCGGTGGACGCGGATCGCCTCGACGATCTGGCTGCCGATCGTATAGATCGGGTTCAGCGAGCTCATCGGCTCCTGGAAGATCATCGAGATGCGGTCGCCGCGCAGCTTGCGGCGCGCCCGCTCGGAGAATTTCAGGATGTTGCTGCCGTCATAGGAAACGGTCGATTTGTCGGAGACGACGGCGCGTTTCGACAGGAGCCCCATCACCGTTCGCGCCGTCACCGATTTGCCGGAGCCGGATTCGCCGACGATGGCGATCGTCTCGCCGCGATAAAGCTGGAAGGAGACGTCCTTGACGGCTTCGACCATGCCGTTCTCGACCTTGAAATTCACCGCGACATTGCGGGCGTCGATCACGGGCGTGTCCGAGCGGCCGTCATGGTCGTGGCGGACGGGCGGGGCGAAGGAATTGACCAGTGCAAGAGCCATATCAATCACCTCAATAAGGATCGACTGCATCGCGCAGTCCGTCGCCGAGCGCATTGAAGGCGAAGACGGTGACGAGCACGAAGCCGACGGGGGAAAGAATCCAGGGATAGGAGCCGATGACCGAATAGGTCGCCGTATCCTGCAGCATCAGGCCCCAGGAAATCAGCGGCGGCTTGACGGCAAAGCCGAGGAAACCGAGGAAGGATTCCAACAGCACCACGCTCGGTATGGCGAGCGTCACCGCGACGATGACGTGGCTCATCACATTCGGGAAGATATGCTGCAGGATGATGCGGGTATCGGTGGCGCCGACCGCCATCGCCGCCCGGACATAATCGATGCGGGCGAGCGCCAAGGTCTTGCCGCGCACCTCGCGCGACATCTGCGCCCAGCCGAGCGCCGACATCACGCCGATGACGAAGGCGAGGAAGACATTGGTCGGCGCCGTCACCGGGATCAGCGAGGTCAGCGCCAGATAGAGCGGCAGCTGCGGGAAGGCGAGCACCAGTTCGACGAAGCGCTGCAGCCAGACATCGAAGCTGCCGCCGAAATAACCCGAGACCATGCCGACCGTCGTGCCGATGACGGTGACGATGGTGACCACGGTCAGCGCGATCATCAGCGAGATGCGCGAGCCGATGATGGCGCGCGACAGCACGTCACGGCCGAACTTGTCGGTGCCGAGGAAATGCACCGGCTGGCCGTCGGTCGAGCCGAAGAAATGCCGGTCGGCCGGAATGAGGCCGAACAGATTGTACTCCGCCCCCTTGACGAAGAAGCCGAGCAGCCGCGGATTGTCGTAATCGACGCCGACGATCGGCTGGAAGGTGACGGGGTCGAGCTCCTCGGAATCCGACAGCGCATAGACGCGCGGCTGGAAGACGAAATTGCCGTCCTTGTCGTGGAAGCTCATCACCTGCGGCGGAGCGAAGCCGACATCGGTCGCCTTCGGATCCATCGGCGCGAAGAAATCGGCAAAGACCGCCATGAAGAGCAGCAGCCCGACCAGCACCAGCCCGGCCATGCCGGTCCAGGAGCGCCGCAGCCGGCGCCAGACGAGCGCCAGATAGCTCTCGCCGCCGTGCGAAGGCTTCTTGACCGCGGGTTCGGTTGTCGGCGGGGTGTCGGAAGAATCGAAAGCAAGCATGTCAGGCTCCTCCGAACTGGCGGACGCGCGGATCGAGCAGAGCCAGCAGCATGTCGGCGATGATATTGCCGACGATCAGCGTTGCCGACAGCACCATCATGAAGGTGGCGGTGACATAGACGTCGCCGACCGCCATCGAGCCGACGATCGCCGGGCCGACGGTCGGCAGGGCGAAGATGATCGCCGTTTCGATCTCGCCGGTCAGCATGTAGGGCAGCACGACGCCCTGATACATCACAAGCGGATGCAGCGCGTTCGGCACCGCATGGCGCATCACCACCGCGCCGCCGGACAGGCCCTTGGCCTTGGCCGTCTCGACATATTGGGCATTCAGCGTATCGAGCAGATTGCCGCGCATTACGCGCATATTGTAGGCGAGCCCGCCGAAGGTGGCGATCGCCACCACAGGCCAGACATGGTGGACGAGATCGACGAATTTCGCCCAGGACCAGGGCGCCCCGCCATATTGCGGCGAGAAGAAGCTGCCGATCTCGGACACGTTGAACTGGAAGACCAGGAAGTAGACGATGATCAGCGCCATCAGGAAGCGCGGCACCGTCATGCCGAGGAAGGAAATTCCCGAAAGCAGGCTGTCGATCCAGCTGTATTGGCGCGTCGCCGCCCAGATGCCGAAGCCGATGCCGAGCACCGAGGCGAAGATGTGGCAGACGAGCGCCAGCAGCAGCGTGCGCGGCAGCCGCTCGGCGACCACATCGGCCACCGGCTTGTTGTAGAACATGCTGTAGCCGAAATCGCCGCGCGTCACGATGCCGCCGATCCAGTTGACGTATTGGACGACCAGCGGCTTGTCGAGGCCGTGTTCGGCCCGGTAGGCCTGCGCCTGGGCTTCGGCCTGCGCATAGGAAGCGCCACCCTGGTTGATCAGCTGGGATCTTATATAATCGGCATAGTCGCCGGGCGGCGCCTGGATGATCGCGAAAGTCACCACGCTCAGGATGAAGAGAACGGGGATCGCGGAGGCTATGCGCACGAGCAGGAATCGCAACATCGAACGGTTCGCTTCGCTTTGCCGCCAGTCGCTCCTTGTCGGCGCGGCCGGCTCGTTGGTCATATCAGGCCGCGCGCCACGCGCGGCCTGAAACTCACTTCAGCTGGGAGGGAACTCTCCGGCGCCGCATCACCTGCGGCGCGCTTTAGCTCTTTGTCTGCTCAGTTGATCGGCCCCTTGTCGCCGGGCTTGCCGGGCAGCTGTTCGGGGAACAGCTCATACTTGCCCTGCTTGTCGGCGGCCACCCACAGGCGTTCGCGGATGATCGAGTCTTCAGCCCAGTTGAACATGAAGATCGGCGTCCCCTGCGGCACGTTGGAGAAGCGCTTGTTGATGATCAGCGCGCCCGGATATTCCGTCAGGCCGACGGTGTTGACGTTCTCGGTCGAGATCTTCTGATATTGCTTCATCAGATCGACGCGCTCGTCGTTGCTCTGGCTGGTGGTGAACTTGTTGACGACGTCGACAAGCTGCTGTTCGAACGGCATCAGATCGAGCTTGTCGTCCTTGCCGGCACGATGGTTCCAGCTGGTACGCGGACCGACCGGGGCGAGCTGCTCGGTATTCTGCACCACCGACGACAGTTCCGTGGTGTTGCGCTGGATCAGCCAGTCGAAGCGGCCGGAATAATGGGCTTCGTCACGCTTCGCCCCGTCGAGCCCATTGATGATGACCTTCAGCCCGAGCTTTTCCATCTGGCCGACGACACCTTCGCCGAGGCTCTTGTCGGTCGTATAGTCGTTGTTGACGAGCAGAACGATTTCGACATTCTTGCCGCCGGCCGTGCCGGCCGGGAAGTTCACGATGCCGTCGCCATCCGTATCCTTGAGGCCGGCCTTGGCAAGCTCCGCCTTGGCGCCCTTGAGATCGAAGGGATAATAGACGGTCGAGTTGCGGTCGTAGAAGCTGGTGCCGGAGGAAAGTCCGCCCGGATAGATCGCGGTGAACGGTCCCTTGACCAGCGAGTCGCCGATCGCCTTGCGGTCGAGCGCCATGGTGACGGCCTTGCGGAAGTCCTCGTTGCGGTTCAGATCGCGGATCGCCTGGCCGCGTTCGTCAGGGTTGCCCCAGCCGTTGGCGGAGAAGTTCATCCGCAGATTATAGCCGATCAGCCGCGGGCCGAAGGCAAGACGGGCGGGCGCAGTCTTTTCGGCCGCACGCTTCAGCGAGGCGACGAAGTTTTCCGGCTGCTCGAGGTTGGAGATGTCGGCGGAGCCTGCCACCGCCTGAACGTCGCGGTCGGCCCAGGTCGACAGCTTGTAATGCAGCTCGTTCAGATAAGGCAGTTGATTGCCCTTCTCGTCGACCTTCCAGTAATAGGGGTTGCGGCGCAGGACGATGATGTCGTCGGAGCGGTATTCCACCGGTACCCAGGCGCCCATCACAGGCATGTTCATGAACTCCGGCGGGAAGGCGTTCTTGAACTGGTCGTAGGTGTTCTTCGAATATTTCGGATGCTGGGGTTTCAGGATATGCGACGGACCCGGGCAGAAGTTCGGGTAGGACATCGTATAGAGATATTGCTTCGGGAAGGCCTCCTTGAAGGTCCACTCGACGGTATAATCGTCGATCTTCTTCAGCGTCGTGCCGACGCCGAAAGCCTCGGGCGAGGCGCCGCCGCCGAGCGGCGAGACGTTCGGATCGACGACTTCGTCGTCCCAGTAGAACATGATGTCGTCGGCGTTGAACGGCGCGCCGTCGGACCATTTGGCGCCTTCGACCAGGTGCATGGTCAGCTTATGGCCGTCCGCGGACCAATCCCAGCTCTTGGCCAGGTTCGGCAGCGGCTCGGTATCCTTGGCTTCCACCTGGAACAGCGGCGCGGTGCGCGTCAGGCATTCGGAAAGGCCGATATCGATGCCGCCCCAGCCCTGCGTCTGGCCGGCGCCGTAGTTCCAGCCTTCCGGCCGGCCGCCGATGACATGGCGCATCGTATCGCCGTAGACGCCGATGCCGTCGGGCATATTGCCCGTCTTAAAGACCAGCGGCTCCTTCGGCAGCCGGTCCTTGACCGGCGGCAGCTTGCCGGTGGCGACGAAACTCTTCGTGACCCAGTCGGGCTCGTGATATTCGGGCAGCGCCTTGAACTCCAGGATGGAGTCGCGCGCCACATATTTGATCTTGCCTTCGGCCGGGAAGTCTGCCGGCGCCGGCGGAACGGTTGCTTCGGAAGCATAGGCATTCAACGCCAGCACCGAGACGCCGAGCGCCAGAGCGGCCAGAATGCCTGTTTTGCGGATATTCATCATCGTTCTCCCTCTTGTTCCGGAGCGCGGGTCACACGGGCTCCTTTTCCTCGCACGATGTGATGGCGGGCCTGATGTCATGGATTTTCCTCCCGGAAACCCATGACGACCCATCCGTCACGAAATTCAGACGGCCTGTTTGAGCGCCGCCTTTTCGGCGCGCAGCTCCTCGATCGAGCGGACGGTGCGGCGCGCAGCCCCCGCCCAGTCGCGGGTCTGCACCTTCGATTTCGACAACCGCTCCTTGGCGGCCGGCACGGCATCGGCATATTGCGGCAGCCAGCGCGCCTGGGCAACGACCATCTCGTCGACCATCTGCCAGACCTCTTCCGGCGTCGAGACGGCGCCGACCAGCGGATCGTGCAGCACGGCGAGCTTCAACAGGTCGATATCGCCCGAGATCGCGGCATGCACCGACATGCGCTGGACGTTGATCGAGGCAATGCAGGTCGCCGCACAGGCTTCCGGCAGGGTGACGCCGGAGACCATGTTGATGCCGAAGCGATCGACGAAGCCGGGCGATTCGATGATCGCATCGGCCGGCAGGTTGGTGATGACGCCATTGTTCTTGACGTTGAAATGGCCGCGATAGACCCGGTTGGTCTCCAGCGCCTCGAGGATGTGGCTCGCATGTTCGTTCGAGCGCCTGGCCGGGTCGATCGGCTTCGATGCGGATTCCAGGAATTGCGGAAATTCGGTCTCGAACCAGTTGCGCGTTTCGGTGGAGTGGCGGAGATAACCGCCGGTCTCGCCGTGGATCCAGTCGGACATGTCGATCCAGCGGGTGATTTCCTCCGGCCGCTTGCGGTACCAGGGCAGGTATTCCGAGAGATGGCCGTTGCTTTCGGTGGAATAGACGCCGAAACGCTTCAGCACGTCGATGCGCAGCTTTTCCTGCTGCGAATAGACCGGATGCGCCTCGAAGGCGGCGACCAACTCGTCCTTGCCGATCCTGCGGCCATTGAGGCGCAGGTCGATGAACCAGGTCTGGTGGTTGATGCCGGAGCAGATGTAATCGAGTTCACTCAGCGACTTGGCGCCGAGCACCTCGGCGATCTGTTCGGCGCCGTGCTGGACGCCGTGGCAGAGGCCGACGGTGTCGACCTTGCCGTATTCGATCGCCGCCCAGGTGTTCATCGCCATCGGGTTGGCGTAGTTGAGGAACTTGGCGCCCGGCTCGGCGACCTCCCTGATATCCTTGCAGAAGTCGAGGATGACGGGAATGTTGCGCTGGCCGTAAAGAATGCCGCCGGCGCAGATCGTATCGCCGACACACTGGTCGATGCCGTATTTCAGCGGAATTCTGATATCGTCGGCATAGGCTTCGAGCCCGCCGACGCGCACGCAGCTGATGATGTAACGGGCGCCTGCCAGCGCCTGGCGGCGGTTGGTCGTCGCCGTCACCTTGGTCGGCAGCCCGTTCGCCTCGACGATCCGGTCGAGGATCGCCTTGATCATTTCGAGATTATGCTCGCTGAGATCGGTCAGCGCGAATTCGACGTCGCGGAACTCCGGCACGCACAAGATGTCGGTGAACAGCTTCTTGGTGAAACCGACGCTGCCCGCACCGATGATAGCGATTTTGAAACTCATGATCTTCACCTCGACCCAATGGAATGCTAGAGAAAAGATTGATGTGGAAAAACAGGCCGCATGCCGGCGCATGGGGTTGAAAAAGCCGTAAAACTGCCTGTTTTCCTCCCGGCCGCTCGATCGACCGTGGTTCTCTTCTTTGTTGTCGAGCGGGATTATGCCCGAAATCGGCGGGCCGACCAGAGAAGGATTATGCTTTCAGGGGTAATTTTGTGCTGCATGATTTAATCGCCAACGGACAGTCGATGAGAACGGTTTCGCTGCCCCGCGGACGGCAGCGGCTGCATGCCATGCCGACCAGCACCGGCTATGAAGTGCGCGAGAACGAAACCTATGACTGGGACGGCAGAAGACGCGGCCAGACGCCTTTCACCGTGCTGCAGCACACGATCAGCGGCTCGGGCCGGCTGCGCTACCAGAACCGCAACTATCGCCTCCAGGGCGGCGATACGCTGCTGGTGCTCGTCCCGCACAATCACCGCTACTGGCTGGAGAAGGGCGAGCGCTGGGAATATTTCTGGATCTCGATGAACGGCGAGGAAACGCTGCGCATCCACCAGCTGGTGCTGTCGACCGCCGGTCCGGTCTTGAAGCTGCAGCGCTCGACCATCGATCATCTGGCCGATTGCAGCCTGCGCCTCGTCAAGGGCGCGACGTCGCCGGGTGCGGCCTCGGCGGTTGCCTATGAGGCGGCGATGGCGCTCTACGACGACGTCTTCGGCTCGTCGGCCTTTGCCGCCGAGCCGAGCCTGATGCAGCCGGTGATCGACCATATCAATGCCAATCTCGAAAAGCCGCTGCCGGTCAGCGAGCTTGCCGGCATCGTCGGCCTCAGCCGCGCGCATTTCTCACGCAGCTTTGCCGAGAGCGAGGGCGTGCCGCCGGCCGAATTCGTGCTGCAGCAGCGCCTGCAGCGCGCCGTCAAGCTTCTGACCAAGGCCGACTTCCTGCCGGTCAAGGAAGTTGCCATCATGTGCGGCTTCGAGGACGCCAACTATTTCTCAAAAGTCTTCCGCCGCGTCTACGGCACCAACCCCACCGAATTCCGCACGACCGGCATGTATGCCAGCATCGGCAAGCTGAAATAGCCGGTTTCCCCGGCTTCTTCAGGCCCGAACCTCGAACACCATGTTGAACGGGGTTTCCGTGGCGCGGCGGAAATGCTTGAAGCCGGCGTCGAGCGCGACCTTGCGGAGCTTCATTTCCCCCGCCTGGGCGCCGAGCCCGAGCCCGACTTCCTGGGAGAGCGATGCCGGCGTGCAGATCATCGTCGAGGCGCCGTAGTAGACGCGTCCCACCGGATTGAGATTGTCCTTCAAATGGTCGTGGGCGAAGGGCTCGACGATCAGCCAAGTGCCGTTCGGCGCCAGCGTTTCCCTGACATGCCGGCCGGCGCCGACCGGATCGCCCATGTCGTGCAGGCAGTCGAACATGGCGACCATATCATAGCCGCGCCCGGGAAATTCCGCCGCCTTGCCCTGCTCGAAGGTGACACGGTCGGCAACGCCAGCTTCTTTGGCGGCGGCCTTTGCTCTTTCGATCGAGGGCCCGTGATAATCGAAGCCGGTAAAATGCGAGGCAGGATAGGCCTGCGCCATCAGGATGGTCGAGGCGCCGTGGCCGCAGCCGACATCGGCGACACTGGCGCCTGCCTTGAGCTTTTCGTCCATGCCGGCAAGTGCGGGAATCCATTCGTTGACCAGGTGGCTGTTGTAACCCGGGCGGAAGAACCGCTCGGTGCCGCGGAAGAGGCAGGTGCTGTGTTCATGCCAGCCGAGCCCCTTGCCGGTGCGGAAGGCGTCAGCAATCTTCGGCTCGTCCATCCACATGGATTGCACCACCTCGAAGGCGCCGACGAAGAAGGCCGGGCTGTTTTCCTCGGCAAAGACCATGGCCTGTTCCGCCGTCAGGCTGAAACGATCGGTTTTTTCATCGTAAACGACATAATCGGCAGCCGCCTGGGCGCTCAGCCATTCCCTGAGGTAGCGCTCCTTCACCCCCGTTTTCGCGGCAAGCTGCTCAACGGTCAACGGCGTGCCGTCGGCCATCGCCTTGAAGATCCCCACCTTGTCGCCAAGCACGACCAAGGCACCGGACATGGCGGCGCCGACATCGCCGACGAGACGACCGACCAGCGCATCGAGTTTCTGCATATCTGGCTCACGCATTGTTACCTCCCGGCGTGACAAAGGCAGTTAGATTAGGCTTTAATAATATTCCGTCAATCAACCTCCCCCATCGCCCAATCAGGGTAGAGCAATTGCCCTGTTCCGCCCCGGCAAGACATGCGCTTGCCTTCTTCTCCGGCGGTCACATCTCTAATAGTGCTGATCGAGAGCAGGCCGTGAATTCCGGAACGACGGCAATGCTCCATTCCTTTTTCGACATCAGGTGGTTATTTTGTCCCTATCTCCAGCTCAGTGCAGGGCCGCGCGTGCTCTCGTCGGATGGTCCAAAGACGACTTGTCTTCAGCTGCGAAAATCGCCAAAAAGACGATTGCCGATTTTGAGGCAGGCATGCTTTCCCCGTCTGCGCGAATCCTGCAGGATGTGAAGCGTAGCTTGGAGGATGCGGGCGTGCTTTTCATTCCGGAGAATGGCGGCGGCGCCGGCGTTCGCCTTGCGAAAGGCGCGAATGCCTCGATCGACACGAACGAAACCGAGACGGTTCAATACGAAGAACATCTCAAAAACGACGCCCCTCCCGGCGCTGGCGGCTGAATGGCAAAGAAACAAAAGCTTGAGCACTCCGAACTGGCAGGGGAATTTTCCGATGACGGGATTACCGTGCTCGTCGATATCTTCCGTACCTCCGGCAGCAACGAAGACTGGACGATGGAAGTCGTTACCCAGGCGGAGGATCTGATCCGCTGGGACGAACCCTTTGCCACCGACCGGGATGCCTTCGACGAATTCCTGGCCGTGGTGGCGCGCGACGGCATTCGCTCCTTTCTCGAAGACGAAGAACCTTCCGTGCATTGAGGACCATTCGTGAAAAGCATCAATGATCTCATCGCCTCGGCGAAAACCGTCTGCGACCGATACCGGGCCGGGCGGATGGAGCGGGAAACCGTGCGCGAATGGGTCCTCGGCCTTGGCGCCTATCCGGCGCCGCACGGAGACCGCGTGCGCGAAGCGGCCGAATGGTTTCGCCTGCACAATCGCGAGCCTGTTTCGGAAGAGATCGTGCTGGTGGATATCGATCGGCTCAAGGCGATTTCAGCGCCCTGAACCCGGCCGCGCGAGCGGACAGGCGCAAGGGAAGATGAGGGGCTGATGAGCCGAGCCTTGAGAAGTGGAATTTGCAGGAACCGACTGGAAGCATTATGTTTGTGGCCGAGATTGGAGATCGACGATGCTCTTGCAGAAGTACCACGAAAACAAGGAAGCCCTGAAGCAGATCGGTCGGGAAGCACTGGCCGAAAGCCGCCGCATGGGCCTGACGATTTCTGCCAAGGATCGCCAGAACGAGGCCAAAGACCGGCAGAAGCGTGAGCGCAAGGACCGCGCCCAGGCTCCTGTGAGATAACACTGTTTCATGCCGGAATTGTTCTGCATCCTCCTTGCCGGACCAAACGGCTCCGGCAAGTCCTCAGCTTTTCCAAAGCTCAAGCTCGAAGGCGAGCTGATCAACGCGGATGAGATCTCAAAAGCTCTGCCCGAAGCCGACGACGGCCAGTCAAAGGATTGGCGGGCCGCTGAGATAGCGCTCGACAAAATCGCGGAGATGCTTGAAACCCGGCAATCATTCATCTTCGAAACGACACTGAGCAGTGCGCATTCCATCCGGTTGATGCGCAAGGCAAAGGCAGGCGGATTCACGGTCGGCCTCTATTATACCGCATTGGATTCCGTGGAGACGAACATCGAGCGCGTCAGGCAGCGTGTTCTCAAGGGTGGTCATGACATCCCTGAAGACGTAATACGGAGACGACACAGGGGATCCTTCGTGAAGCTATCCGAAGCTCTGAAGATCGCGGATGAGGTCCTACTGGTCGACAACAGCGATCTCGAACCTCACGTGGTTTTCGAGATCACTTCCGGCGAGGTCCAGTCCTTCGACATCGACGAAACCCAAGAGCTGCACGCCCTGTTCGCGGCCAAGGTCTGCGAGGCGTACGATCTCATCCGGCAGGACAGCGGCTTCAGGAAACGATAGCTAAGGCAAGAAGCTTTGCCCACGTCATCGTCGCCGATCATCGCTTGGCCGTTCGATCCGGGCTGACGCAATTACGCCGTTACTCGACGGCGTAGGACCAATGGCGATTGTGAGCCTTATGCATAATGGCCTCTTCGCAGCTTCCATGCTGAGAGGTCTAGGGGTTCCGCAGCTTCGGCAAATGTGACAAACCCTTACGAGGCTGACATGGCTCTGCATCTGACGCGCATAGCGGAAGTCACGCGCGGCCAGGCATCTTTAATTCGTCCGATAAGTAAAAGGAACAGCACGTGGCAGCATTTCCGGAAAAGGCAAAGGTCGTCATCGTCGGCCTCGGCGGCATCGTCGGCGCCTCGATCGCGCATCATCTCGTCGAGCGCGGATGGGACGATATTGTCGGTATCGACAAGTCGGGCATACCGACCGATATCGGCTCGACGGCCCATGCCTCGGACTTCTGTTACACCACGAGCCACGACTACCTCTCGGTCTGGACCACGCAATATTCGATCGATTTCTACGAGAAGATGGGCCACTACGCCCGCATCGGCGGCCTCGAAGTGGCACGCACCGGCGACGATGCCTGGATGGAGGAAATCAAGCGCAAGCTTTCCTCGGCACGCGCCTTCGGCACGCGTGCCCATTATGTCAGCCCTTCCGAAATCAAGGAAAAGTTCCCGCTGATCGAGGAAGATCAGGTGATGGGCGGCCTTTTCGATCCGGATGCCGGCCTCGTCATACCGCGGTCGCAGACCGTTGCCGGCA
Organism: Rhizobium esperanzae; assembly: GCF_014197615.1. Taxonomy (GTDB): domain Bacteria; phylum Pseudomonadota; class Alphaproteobacteria; order Rhizobiales; family Rhizobiaceae; genus Rhizobium; species Rhizobium esperanzae_A. The sequence continues at coordinate 105,490 of NZ_JACIFY010000012.1, read as the reverse complement.
AGCTGGTCGACGCCGCCGAAAAGGCCGGCAAGCTGCAGGTCTTCGGCAACACCCCGGCGAAGTCGCTGATCGTCGAAGGCGGCCGCATCAAGGGCGTCGTCACCCATCGCGGCACCATCATGGCCGACCATGTCATCGTCTGCGCCGGCCTCTGGGGCCGCCTGATCGCGGAAATGGTCGGCGAAGACCTGCCGGTCATGCCGGTCGACCACCCGCTGACCTTCTTCGGTCCCTATAACGAGTTTGAAGGCACCGGCAAGGAGATCGGCTTCCCGCTGCTGCGCGACCAGGGCAACTCCGCCTATATGCGCGATACCGGCGACCCGTCGACGACCGAGGGCGGCCAGATCGAGTGGGGCTATTACGAAGCCACCAATCCGCGCATGTGCCATCCGCGCGATCTTCTCGAAAAACACGAAGCGCGCCTTTCGCCCTCGCAGCGCGACCTCGAGATGGAACAGATCATCGAGCCGCTCGAGCGCGCCATGGAACTGACGCCGATCCTCGGAGAACTCGGCTATAATGAAGGTCACTCCTTCAACGGCCTGCTGCAGGTTTCCGCCGGCGGCGGCGCATCTTGCGGCGAAAGCCAGAAGGTCAGGGGTCTGTGGTATTGCGTTGCCATCTGGGTCAAGGACGGCCCGGGCTACGGCAAGCTGATCGCCGACTGGATGACCGACGGCCGGACCGAAATCGACCACAACAGCATCGATTATGCCCGCTTCTATCCGCATCAGCTGACGGAAGAATTCATCGAGGGCCGCTGCTTCGAAGCCGCCCAGAAGATCTATTTCCCGGCCGTTCACACCCGCGAACCCTATGCCTCCGGCCGCAACGTCAAGCGCTCGCCCTTCTACGAGCGCGAAAAGGAACTCGGCGGCTACTTCATGGAACTTGGCGGCTGGGAGCGCGCGCATGGCTACGCCGCCAACGAGCACCTTCTGGAGAAATATGCCGACCGCGTTCCGGTGCGCGAGAACGAATGGGACAGCCGCCATTTCTGGCGCGTGTCGAATGCCGAACATCTGGCGATGAGCGAGGATTGCGGCATCGTCAATCTCAGCCACTTCCACATGGTCGATATCGAGGGGCCTGACCATGTAGAGCTGATGGAATGGCTGTGCGCCGCCAAGGTCGGCGGCGATGCCAACATCGGCAAGGGCGTTTACACCCACTTCCTCGACGACGAGGGCATGGTGCGCGCCGACTTCACCGTCTTCCGCATGGCCGACCGCTGCCGCCTCGTCAACGGCGCCGATGCCGGCCCGCGCGACCTGCACTATATGAAGCGCGTCGCCCAGGACCGCGGCCTTGACGTGACCGTCACCGACGTCTCGGAAAAATTCGTGACGATCGGCATCTGGGGTCCGAACGCGCGCGACACGCTGAAGAAGGTCGTGGCCGATCCGGCCGGTCTCGATCAGGAAAACTTCGCCTTTGCGGCGATCAAGCCGATCGAAATCGCCGGTAAGCCGGTCACCGCTTTCCGCATCTCCTATGTCGGCGAGCAGGGCTGGGAACTGCACATGAAGTACGAAGACGGCCTCGCCGTCTGGGATGCGCTGCGCTCGACCGGCGTGATGGCCTTCGGCGTCGAGACCTATGCAAACTCGCGCCGCATGGAAAAGAGCCTGCGCCTGCAGAATGCCGACCTGCTGACCCAGTACAACCTGATCGAAGCCGATCTCGCCCGTCCGAAGGTCAAGGAAGCCGATTTCCGCGGCAAAGAAAAGCACCTGGAATACAAGGCGCGCGAACATCAGCCCGCCATGCTCTGCACACTTGTGGTGACCGAGAATACCGACAAATCGGGCGTGAAGCGTTATCCCCTCGGCAACCTGCCGGTTGTCGATCCCGCCACCGGAGAGGTTCTGGTCGACGAGCTTGGTCGTCGCTCCTACACCACCTCGATCGCCTACGGCCCGACGGTCGGCAAGAACATTGCTCTGGCCTATCTGCCCTGGTCGCATTGCCAGGTCGGACGCAAACTCAATATCGAGTATTTTGCCGAGACCTATCCGGTGGAGGTTGTCGGCGTCGGCTACAAGCCGATCTACGACCCCGAAAATCTGAAGCCGCGCACCTAACACATCGGCCCGAAGTCGGAATCGATTTTCGGAAAGCACGATGCGAGGATTACGGCGCCGCGCGTTAAAAAGCGCGGCGCCGTAAGCACTTAAGAATCTCCTGCCATGAATGTCAGCTTGACAAATTATGAGTCTTTACTCATAATTGTGCCAGATGGAAAGCTTGCCCCGCCCTACCCGAGCGCTCCTTTGGATAGCGTCGAGCCGCAAAGACTATGCGGAATTTCCGCCCAAAGTGCAGGAAGCTTTTGGCTTTGAGCTGTTTCTGGCGCAGACGGGGCAACATCCTCCATCGGCAAAGATGCTCAAGGGACTCGGCGCGGGTATAGTAGAGCTGGTCGAAGACCACGACAGCGATACCTACCGCGCCGTTTACACCGCCCGTTTTGATACGGCCGTCTACGTGCTGCACTGCTTCAAAAAGAAGTCCAAGCGCGGCATCAAAACACCCAGAGCGATATCGAGCTGATTAAACGCCGTTTCCGTGATGCGGAAGCCGATTATGCAGCGAAACAAAATGAGGAGTGCAAGCGATGAAAACCGAACATGTCGAGGTTCATGCCGGTCATCCCAATATCTTTGAAGAGCTGGGACTACCGGACGCCGAAAACCACTTCTTGAAAGCGCAGATTGTAGCAGCTCTGCACCGCCTCGTTAACGAGCGCAAACTCAACCAGGCGAATGCCGGAACCCTTATGGGTATTACTCAGCCGGAAGTGTCCCGCCTCTTCCGGGGCCATTTCCGGGAATACTCCGTTGAACGCCTCATGAGCTTCCTGACAGCTTTCAACCAGGATGTTGAAATTGTCGTAAGACCTCATGCCAAGGCCGGAGAAGCCGGCCACATAACCTTCAACGCCGGCATGGCTTAACGAGATCGGCCCGCCCGACATACTCATTATTGTTGGCAGGCGGCGTCGAGTTCACCCGCCAGTTGCGTAGAATGTGGAAGCGCTATCTGCCGTCGTCGTTTTCAGCTTCGGCAGAAGCGTCGGGAGCGCGGCTCGGGACGAACCGTTTCGAAATCAGCCAGCAGCCGAGCGCCCACAGCGCCCCGGCGCACCACCCGGCGAGAACGTCGGTCGGATAATGAACCCCGAGATAGATCCGGCTGAGCCCGATGATGACGGCCAGGAAGACGCCGGCGCCGATCACGAAGATCCGCGTCGCGCGGTAACGCTGGGTGCGCGCCAGCAAGGCGCCGAGCGTCAGATAGGTCACCGCCGAGACCATGGCGTGCCCGGAGGGAAAGCTGAGATCGCTGACCTCGACGAGATGCGGCACGATATCGGGACGCGGCCGGGCGATCAGGATCTTCAGGAGCGTGCTCGCCAACCATCCCGATAACACCGAGGAAAAGACGAAGATCGCGATCGGCCAGCGGCGGTCGAGCAGGAGATAGACGGTGACGAGAACGGTCATCAGCGTCAGCACGGTGACGCCACCGAGGCTGGTGATATCGCTGACGGCATGGGTCAGCCAGGCGGGACCGATCGGCACGCCAAGTTCGCCCTGATGTCTCAGCGCCAGCAGGATGGCCTTGTCGAAACCAAAGGTCTCGCCCTCGAGCACCTCGCTCGTCAGCCGCTGCAGCACGAACAATCCACCGGCAACGCATGCCAGTGTGATCAGCGTCAGCGGCTCATATGCGGTGAGCCTCGCCAAAAATCCGCGTCGTTGAACCTCGCTCATCGCTGCCGTCGAACTCCCTTCACACCGTCTCCTTCATCGCCAGATCGGCAAGGTGAGCCGCAAATTCAAGACCTTGGTGCCCGGTAGCAAAAGCTCAACCTTCTTTTGTTATGGCTGGAGCGATTGTCCTGGAGATGGTTTCGCGATGAAAATTCTGACCGCGATGGTTCTGATGGCAGCCGTGCTGCAGCCGGTCGCAGCCCTTGGCGAGACCGAATGGATGGGCGACGCAAGACAATGGTCGGTCGGCTATGCGAGCGAGAGCCCTCCCTATTGCCGGCTGCTGTGGAACAGCGAGATCGGCAAGACCGTCGAATTTCGCCAGAGCGCCACCGAAACCTTCTGGCTGGTGGCAAAGAACAGCTGGGACATTCCGGCCGGCACCACGACCGAGGTGACGCTGACCGATCGCAATGTGACGAAAGTCGTTGCCGCCGAATTCTTCGATAAGACCACGCTTCGCCTCTGGCCGCCGGCGAGCAAGGGAAGCGGCGGGCTGAAGAAGATCATCAAGAATTCCTTTTCAGGAACCCCTGACGTGCAGTTGACCTTTGCCGGCGACGAAGGCGACTGGACGCTGCCGCTCTCGCGGGTGGACCAGCTCTACCCCACCTTCGCCCAATGCCTCAAGCGCCTCGAAGCCATCGGAAAGCCGAAGCAGGATTCCGACACCAGCAAGCCGTTCTGACGGTCTGCCCGATCAATCCATCGGTGGCGGGGCAGTCTCGCGGATCAGGCTGCGGACGGATTCGATATCGCCGTTGAGCGGCCGCTCGTCGCCATAGTGGGAGATACGCTCCCGCACGGCCTGATAGACAAGATCCGTTCCCACCGCCCGCGGCGCCGTCGCCGCCAGGAAATCATGCGCCTGGGCGGCGGCCATCAATTCGATCGCCAGGATATATTCGGCATTGTCGATGACCGCGAGCAGCTTGCCGGCGGCGGCTGTCGGATGGGCGAGGAAATCCTCCTGCAGGCCGGAGGTCAGGCCGCCATCCATGGCCGCGGGCGCGGCAAGGCGGCGGTTCTCGTTGCTGAGCGCCGCTGCGGTATATTGGGCGATCATGAAGCCGGAATGGCTGCCGGCGTCGCTTGCCAGAAACGGCGGCAGGCCACTGACCAGCGGATTGACGAGCCGGTCCATGCGCCTTTCGCTGATCGCGCCGATCTGTGCCAGCGCAATGGCGAGGCTGTCGGCCGCCTGCCCGAGCGCCGGGGCGACGGCATGCGCCTCGGAGGAAACGATCGGCTGCTCCGGCGTGCCTGAGACAGCCGGATTGTCGGTCACCGAGACCAGCTCCTGATCGGCGATGCGGGCGGAATTGTCGAAGACGTCGCGGGCAGCGCCATGGGCATGCGGCACCGACCGCAGGCTGAGCGCATCCTGAGTGCGCCGGCCGAAAGCGGCGGCGACAAGGCCACTGCCCTGGAGGCGCGCGCGCAGCGTCGTTCCGACCTTTTCGATGCCGGCGGACGGGCGCAGCTTCAGCACCGCCGCGTCGAAGGCAGCGATCTGGCAGCCTGCCGCTTCCAGCGTCAGCGCCGCGATGGCATCGGCCCAGTCGAGCAGCCGTTCGGCACGCAAAAGTGCGGTGGCGGTCAAACCGGTGGCGCAGGCCGTGCCGTTGACGAGGCTCAGCCCCTCCTTGGCGCCGAGCACCAGCGGCTCGAGGCCGATCGCGGCAAGTGCCTGGCGGCCGCTCAGACGTTGGCCGCCGAACGTGGCGCTGCCTTCGCCGATCAGGACGAGCGCCGTATGGGCATTATGGGTGAGGTAGCCCGCCGAGCCCTTGGACGGCACGTCGGGAATGCAATCATGCGCCAGCAGGGCAGTGAGATGCTCGACGATCTCGCGCCGCACGCCGGAATGGCCATGGGCGAAATTGGCGATCTGGGCGGCGATGATGGCGCGCACCGCGCGGGCATCGAGCAACGGGCCGACGCCGCAGGCGTGGCTCAGCACGATGCTGCGCGACAACAGGCTCTGCGAGGCGCGATCGACGACGGTATCGGCAAGCGCCCCGACGCCGGTGTTGACGCCATAGGCGCGCACGCCTGTTTCAACGATGCTGGCGACGATACGGCTTGCCTGCTCGACCCGCGCCCAGGCGGCCGGCGACAGCGCAAGCGCCTCCCCTGCCCCGACGCGCGCGACGTCGCGCCAGGTCAGCACCTGATCGATCGTGATGGTCATTGGCCGCTTCCGAAATGGCCGATGAACTGTCGGAAGGCGGGCGTGGCGCCGCTGGTGAACATTTCCTCCGGCTTGCCGCTGCTTTCGATCAGCCCCTGGCGCATGAAGACGACGCGGTTCGAGACGTTGCGGGCAAAGCTCATCTCATGGGTGACGACGAGCATGGTCATGCCCTCCTCGGCAAGCGCGCGCATGACACGCAGCACCTCGCCGACAAGTTCCGGATCGAGCGCCGAGGTCGGCTCGTCGAAGAGCATGACCTTCGGTTTCATCGCCAGCGCGCGGGCGATGGCCGCGCGCTGCTGCTGGCCGCCGGAGAGATGGGCGGGATAGGCATGGCGCTTGTCTGCGATGCCGACCTTTTCGAGCAGCGCCTCGGCCTCGGCGATGCAATCGGCGCGCGGCCGCTTCAGCACGTGAACGGGACCTTCGATGACGTTCTGCAGGATGGTCATATGGGACCAGAGATTGAAGGACTGGAACACCATGCCGAGTTCGGAGCGGATATGATCTACCTGCTTCTGGCTGGCCGGCTTTGTCTTGCCGTTTTTGTGAACCATTTCAATATGCTCGCCGTCGACCCAGATCTCGCCGTCGCTGGCGGTTTCGAGCATGTTGATGCAGCGCAGGAACGTCGATTTGCCGGAGCCGGAGGCGCCGAGCAGCGAGATCACATCGCCATCCTCTGCATCGAGGGAAATGCCGCGCAGGACCTCGTGCGTGCCGAAGCTCTTGCGGATATTGCGGACCGAAAGTCGGGTAACGCCTGGCATGATTGCTCCAATCAGGTCAAAAACTGCCTATGCCTTCAGCGGCTGCGGGGCCGCGCGGCGGTGTCGGGACAGCGAATATTCGAGCAGGGCCATGCCCTGCAGGATGATGAAGTTCAGCACGAGATAGATGATCGCCGCACAGAGGAAGACTTCCATCGTGCGGTAAGTCTGCGAGATCAGCCGCTGGGCGACACCGGTGACCTCCCAGACGGTGACGAGACTTGCGAGCGCCGTCGACTTCATCATCAGCACGATCTCGGTGGAATAGGCCGGCAGCGCGTGGCGGAAGGCGATCGGCGCCAGGATGCGGCGCACCAGCAGGAAGCCGGACATGCCGATCGAGCGCGCCGCCTCGATCTCCTTCGGCGAGACGGCGCGGATGCCGCCGCGAAAGATCTCCGCCGTGTAACCGGCGGTGCAGAGCGCCAGCGACAGGATGGCGCAGACCATCGGCTCGCGCAGGAACGGCCACAGGAAGGAATAGCGGATGACGCCGAACTGGCCGAGGCCGTAAAACACCAGGAACATCTGGATCAGCAGCGGCGAGCCGCGGAAGACGAAGATATAGCCTTTGGCGAAGCCCGAAAGCACTCTGTTGCCGCTGACCCGCATCGAGACGATGACGAGGGCGAGCAGGCCGCCGAAGAAGATCGACAGCGAAAACAGGATCAGCGTCGTCGGCACCGCCTTCAGCAGCGTCACCATGGTCGAAGCAAGAAAGGTGAAATCCATCGTCGCCTCCTTACGCCTGGCCCATGGCCGATGCCGGCATGCTGCGGTTGGCCCGGCGTTCGGCACCGTTGAAGATGCGGTCGGAAAGGCTGGTCAGGATCAGATAGAGGCAGCCGCCCGCAATGAAGAACAGGAAATACTGCCGGGTCGAGCCCGCCGCCACCTGGCTGGTGCGCATCAGTTCGGCAAGGCCGGTGACGGAGATCAGCGCCGAATCCTTGAGGCTGAGCTGCCAGACATTGCCGAGGCCGGGAATGGCCAGCCGCAGCACCTGCGGCATGATGATGCGGCGAAAGCGCAGGCCGCGATGCATGCCGATCGCCGAGGCCGCTTCGAGCTCGCCCTTGGAGATGGCGAGGAAGGCGCCGCGGAACACCTCCGCCTGATAGGAGCCGGAGATGATGCCGACGGCAAGCGCGCCGGCGGCAAAGGAAGGCAGGCCGAGGAAGCCCTCATAGCCCATCGCCTTGCCGATCGAGGTGACGGCCGAGGAGCCGCCGAAATAGATGAGATAGATGATCAGCAGCTCCGGCACGCCGCGAAACACGGTCGTATAGACATTGCCGAAGGCGACGAGGAAAGGGTTGCCCGAGAGTTTTGCCGCCGCGACGATTGCGCCGAGCACCGCGCCGATCGCCAGCGCCGTCGCCGTGACGGCCAGCGTCATCAAGGTGGCGAGAATGAGCAGCGCGCCCCATCCGGTCGAGCCGAAGCCAAGCAGTTCCAAACTTGCCATATCGTCCGTTCCCCGTCCGCGGCAGTGTTTTGTGGATTGACAATAACATGCTGTCTCCGGCCACAAAGCCGGAGACAGGTGTTTGCGGCCGGAAGGCCGAAACGCTTATTGCTGCGGGCTGACGTCGACCTTGAACCACTTCATCGACAGGTTCTTGACGGTGCCGTCGGCAAGCGCCGACTTGATCGCCTCGTTGAACTTGTCGCGCAGGTCCGTATCGGCCTGGCGAATGCCGAGGCCTTCGCCCTCGCCCCAGATCGAGCCGACGATCTCCGGACCGGTGAAATCAAGCGTATCGTTGGCGGACTTGAAAGCGTTGGCGAAATAGACGGCATCGTCGAAGCCGAGGTCGATGCGGCCGTTCTGCAGGTCGAGGTCGCGGTCGGCGCCGGTCTTGTATTCGCGGATCTCGGCAATGTCGCCGAAATTGTCATAGACGAACTTGGCGTAGACGGTCGCTGCCTGGATGCCGATCGTCTTGCCCTTGAAGGCGGCCTTCAGCGCATCGATTTCCTTCACGCCGGTCTGGCCGGGCGTCATCTTGATGGTGGCGCCGGTGCCGGCGGCCTTGGCGAGCGGGCTGTCCTTGGCGGTGGCGAAGGCAGCAGGGGTGGCGGCATAGGGAATGGTGAAGCCGATCACCTGCTTGCGCTCGTCAGTGATGGACAGAGCATCCATGATGACATCGAACTTGCCGGCATTGAGCGCGGGGATCATGCCGTCCCAGTCGGAAGCAACAAGCGTGCATTCGATCTTGGCGCGTTCGCACAGCACCTTGGCAAGCTCCGGCTCGAAGCCGCCGAGCGTACCGTCGGCATTGGTGAGGTTCCACGGCGCATAGGCGCCTTCGAGCGTGATGGTCGCCTTCGTCCAGTCCTTGGCGAATGCGGGTGCTGCGAAGGCGGAAAGAGCGGCGACGCCGCAAAACAGGATTGTGCTGAATTTCATTGATGAATTCTCCTCTGGAGTTGAAACAGACCTTGCGGCACCACGCCGATCTTCGCCGGCTTGCCCTTTCTATCCTATTTCTGTGTCCAGGACCGATTGGGAGGTTGTATATGGTACCATATGAGATATTTTGTGATATGCAAGAGGAAAGTCGGTTAATGCGGCGAATTCCATTCGTGCAAAAGGAATAGGCAATGAAGCGTTCCGGGGAGATGAAGCGCGAGCTGGCGGAAAATGATAGCACGCCGCTTTATGCCGGCGTCAAGCAGGTGATCCTCGACCGCATCCACAGCGGCGAATGGCCGCCGAAATACCGCGTGCCGTCGGAAAACGAGCTGGTCGTCGAACTCGGCGTCAGCAAGATGACCGCCAACCGGGCGCTGCGCGAACTCGCCAATGAGGGCGAACTCGTCCGCATCCAGGGCGTCGGCTCCTTCGTCGCCGAGCGCAAGGGTTATTCGGCCCTGTTCGAGGTCCGCAACATCGCCGAGGAAATCGCCGAACGCGGCCATATCCATGAGGCTTCCGTCGTCGTGCTCGCCCGGGAAACGGCCTCTCCCGAGATCGCCGACGCGCTCGAACTTGAAATCGGCGCGGCGGTTTTCCACTCGCTGATCGTCCACAGCGAAAACGGCGTTCCGGTGCAGATCGAGGACCGCTTCGTCCATCCGGAGGCCGCTCCCGAATATCTCGACCAGGATTTCACCACGCTGACACCGAATGCCTATCTGACGGCCGCCGCCCCGCTCAGCGGCTCCGAACACGTTGTGGAGGCGGCAATGCCGCAGGCCTGGGAATGCAAGCTGCTGACCATCCTAAAGACCGAGCCGTGCCTGACGATCCGCCGGCGCACATGGTCGGCAAAACAGGTGGTGTCGACCGCCCGCCTCGTCTATCCCGGCTATCGCTACCGGCTGGAAGCGCGCAGCGGCAAGATGTTCGAAGAGTGAAAACATCGCCATGTTGTATATGGAACATAGCGACTATTGCGATGCCGGCGTGAAACGCGCCACCAGCGCGTGGCGATCACCGGGATAGGTGAAGCGCACATGGGTCACCGGGCCGGCACCGCTCCAGGTGCGGCGTTCGACCACCAGGCAGGCGGTGTTGCGCGCAATGTCGAGGGCGGCGGCCAGTTCGGCATTGGCGGAAACGGCATGAATCCGGTGTTCAGCCGTGCTCCACGGCACCTGGTTGAGCAGCCACGGTCCCGGCGCCACCGTCAGAAAATCGGCATCGGCGGCCTCAGGCACGGTTTCAAGACTGATCAGTCTCTCCTCCAGACAGAAGGGCCGCGCCCCGGCATTGTGGATGCAGACCACCTCGACGACCGAGGACGCCACCGGCAGTTCCAGCCGGCTTCTGTCTTCCGCCCTGGCCTTGCGGCTCGCCTTCCTGGAAACGGCATAGGAATAGGGCAGGTTCAGCGACTGCACCTCGGCCTTGATGTCGTGGATTTCGAGAACGGCCGATTGCGCCTGCGGCTGGGTGACGAAGCTGCCGGATTTCTTGCGGCGCTCGATCAGCCCGGCCTTGGCGAGCTGGGTCAGCACCTTGTTCACCGTCATGCGCGAGCAGTCATACTGCGTGGCGAGATCGACCTCGAAGGGAATACGATGCCCCGGCGGCCATTCGCCCGAGACGATACGGCCCTCGATCTCACTGAGGATACGCTGGTGCAAGGTGAGATCCCTGCTTTGGTTCATCGCCACGTTCCGATTGGTCTCCCCGCTCTAGAGCATGTCGTGCAAAAATGTGCAGCGGTTTTGCGATAACGACATGCGTAAAAACAAAGACCTAAAGCACGAGAAGCGAATCTGAAAGATCGCGACGCGCTTTAGATCGAATGCCTTGAAAGGAAAAGTGCTTTTTCAGGCCGCGAGCAATTCGCCCATCGCAGCGAGGAAACGCCGGTCGATGGCGTCGCGCTCGCGATGGCGACCGCCTTCCACCTGCTTGCGGCCGCGTGCCCAGACGCAATCAACGGAAATGCCGCCGGCAAACAGCCAGTGATCGAGGATCTGGTCACCCGAGAGATAGGGAACGGCCGACGTATCGAGCGAAACGAGATCGGCGTGATGGCCCTCTGCAAGACCGGCCGGCGCTTTCAGCGCAGCACCGCCGCCGGCAAGGGCGTGGGTGAACAGCGAAAGCGCCGTCGAACCACCGAGGGCTGCCACGACATTGCGGGCGCGCAGCGCCAGGCGCTGCGAATATTCGAGCTGGCGCAGTTCCTCCGGCACGGAGATCAGCACATTGGAATCCGAGCCGATGCCGTAACGCCCGCCCTCTTCGAGGAAGAGCGGCGCGGCAAAGGCGCCGTCGCCGAGATTGGCTTCGGTGATCGGGCAGAGGCCGGCAATCGCCCCGCTCTTCGCCATCCGCCGCGTCTCGTCCTCGGTCATGTGCGTCGCATGGATCAAGCACCAGCGTTCGTCCACAGACATATGATCGAGCAGCCACTGCACCGGCCGCGCGCCCGACCAGGCGACGCAGTCCTCGACCTCCTTCACCTGTTCGGCGACATGGATATGGATGGGGCCGTCGCCCGCCATCGGCACCAGCCTTGCCAGTTGCTCGGGGGTTGCGGCGCGCAGGCTGTGCGGCGCCAGCCCGAGTTCGGCGCCGTCGAGCCGGCCGGTCACCGCCCGGCATCCCTCCATCAGCCTTTCGAAGCTATCGAGCGAATTGACGAAGCGCCGCTGGCCGTCGATCGGCGCAGCACCGCCGAAGCCGGAATGAGCATAGAAGACGGGCAGCAGCGTCAGGCCGATACCGGTCTCCGCGCTCGCAGCACCGATGCGTTCGGCAAGCTCGGCGATATTGGCATAGGCGCCGCCATCCCGGTCATGATGGAGATAGTGGAATTCGCCGACGCGGGAAAAACCCGCCTCCAGCATCTCCGCATAGAGCTTGGCGGCGACCGCCTCGACATGCTCAGGCGTCATCGCCAGGGCAAACTTGTACATGACCGTGCGCCAGCTCCAGAAGCTGTCATTGGCCGGCCCGCGCACTTCGGCAAGACCGGCCATCGCCCGCTGGAAGGCATGGCTGTGCAGGTTGCCCATGGCGGGAACAAGGAGAGCATGGCGTTCATCGCCGGGTGCTGCGGCAACACCCGGCTCGACGCGGGCGATGCGCCCGGCCTCAACCGTCAGCCGCACATTCTTCTGCCAGCCTTGCGGGGTCAGCGCCGTCTCTGCGTGAAGTGTGGTCATGGCCTTCTTCTCCTCCTGCCGCGCCGCCTATCTTTCTTTTCCAGAAAAGCGCGCAAAATTTCTCTTGTCACCTGTTGATTATGTATATACATGTTTTGGCATAAGGAAAGGCGCAAAGCTGATGACCGGGAACAATTTTTCAGAAGGAAGCCCATCCGCCGACGCCAGGCCGGCGCTTTGGCGCAATGCGCGGCTCGCCACGCTTGCCCCTGACAAAGCGGGGCTCGGCATTGTCGAAAAGGGCGCCGTGCTGATCGAAAACGGCCGCATCGCCTTTGCCGGCGCCGAAAGCGACCTGCCGGCAGCCGCCATCGAACGGTCCGAGATCGTCGATCTCGAAGGCCGCTGGGTCACCCCCGGCCTCGTCGACTGTCACACCCATATCGTTCACGGCGGCAACCGCGCCCGCGAATTCGAGATGCGCCTTGCCGGCTCCACCTATGAAGACATCGCCCGTGCCGGCGGCGGCATCGTTTCCTCTGTCAAGGCGACCAATGCGCTGTCGGTCGAAGAACTGGTCGCCGAGGCGCTGCCGCGGCTCGATACGCTGCTTGCCGAAGGCGTCACGACGATCGAAGTGAAGTCCGGCTACGGGCTGAACCGGGCCGGCGAAGTGAAGATGCTGCAAAGCGCCCGCCTGCTCGGCCATATCAGGCCGGTGCGCGTCGCCACCAGCTATCTCGGCGCCCATGCGACGCCGGTGGAATACAAGGGCCGCAACGGCGACTATCTCGATGATGTCGTGCTGCCCGGCCTCGACGACATGTATAATCTCGGCCTGGCCGATGCCGTCGACGGCTTCTGTGAAGGCATCGCCTTTTCCACGGCCGAGATCGCCCGCGTCTTCGACAAGGCAAAGGCGCTCGGCCTGCCGATCAAGCTGCATGCCGAGCAGCTCTCCAATCTCGGCGGCGCCAGGCTCGCAGCCTCCTACGGCGCGCTTTCGGCCGATCATCTGGAATATCTCGACGAAGACGGCGTTGCCGCCATGGCGGCGGCCGGCACCGTCGCCGTGCTGCTGCCCGGCGCCTTCTACGCTATCCATGAGAAGCAGAAGCCGCCGGTGGAAGCGCTGCGCCAAGCGGGCGTGCCGATCGCGATCGCCACCGATTGCAACCCCGGCACCTCGCCGCTCACCTCGATGCTGCTGACCATGAACATGTCGGCGACGCTGTTCGGCCTGACCGTCGAGGAATGCATCGCCGGCGCCACCCGCGAGGGTGCCCGGGCACTCGGTCTCATCGCCACGACCGGCACGCTCGAAGCCGGCAAGTCCGCCGACCTCGCCGTCTGGAATGTCGAAAGCCTCGCCGAGCTCGTCTACCGCATCGGCTTCAACCCACTTCACGCACGCCTCTTCAAGGGCGAAAGGAACGGCCGATGACCATTACGCTCCACCCGGGCTCCGTCTCGCTCAAGGATCTGGAAATCATCTATTGGACGGGTGCGCCGGCAAGGCTCGATCCCACCTTCGATGCCGGCATAAACAAGGCCGCCGCCCGCATCGCCGAGATCGCCGCCGGCAATGCCCCGGTCTATGGCATCAACACCGGTTTCGGCAAACTCGCCTCGATCAAGATCGACAGCGCCGATGTCGCCACCCTGCAGCGCAATCTCATCCTGTCGCATTGCTGCGGCGTCGGCGCGCCGCTGCCGGAGAATATCGTGCGGCTGATCATGGCGCTGAAGCTGGTTTCGCTCGGGCGCGGCGCCTCCGGCGTGCGGCTGGAGCTGGTGCGGCTGATCGAAGGCATGCTTGATAAGGGCGTCATCCCGCTGATCCCGGAAAAGGGCTCGGTCGGCGCCTCCGGCGACCTGGCGCCGCTCGCCCATATGGCGGCGGTGATGATGGGCGAGGCCGAAGCCTTCTTCGCCGGCGAACGCCTCTCCGGGGCCGAAGCTCTGGAAAGAGCCGGGCTGAAACCGGTCGTGCTCGCCGCCAAGGAAGGCCTGGCGCTGATCAACGGCACCCAGACCTCGACAGCCCTGGCGCTCGCCGGCCTCTTCCGCGCCCATCGCGCCGCCCAGGCGGCCCTCATCACCGGCGCCATGTCCACCGATGCCGCCATGGGCTCCTCTGCGCCCTTCCATCCGGACATTCATACGCTGCGTGGCCATAAGGGCCAGATCGACACGGCAGCAGCCCTTCGCGCCCTGCTCGAACAATCGGTCATCCGCCAGAGCCATATCGAGGGCGACGAGCGGGTGCAGGATCCCTATTGCATCCGCTGCCAGCCGCAGGTCGACGGCGCCTGCCTCGATCTCCTGCGCTCGGTCGCCCGCACGCTGGAGATCGAAGCCAACGCGGTCACCGACAATCCGCTGGTGCTCTCGGACAATTCCGTCGTCTCGGGCGGCAATTTCCACGCCGAACCCGTCGCCTTCGCCGCCGACCAGATCGCGCTCGCCGTCTGCGAAATCGGCGCCATCTCGCAGCGCCGCATCGCGCTGCTGGTCGACCCCACCCTCTCCTACGGCCTGCCGGCCTTCCTCGCCAAGAAGCCGGGCCTGAACTCCGGCCTGATGATCGCCGAGGTCACCTCGGCGGCGCTGATGTCGGAGAACAAGCAGATGTCGCACCCGGCCTCGGTCGATTCGACGCCGACCTCGGCCAACCAGGAAGACCATGTCTCCATGGCTTGCCACGGCGCCCGCCGCCTGCTCGGCATGACCGAAAACCTGTTCGCCATCATCGGCATCGAAGCGCTGACGGCTGCCCAGGGCGTCGAATTGCGCGCGCCGCTGTCGACGAGCCCGGAGCTTGGCAAGGCGATCGCCGCGATCCGCGCCAAGGTGCCGAGTCTCGAGACCGACCGCTACATGGCAGGGGATCTCGCCGCCGCCGCCGAACTGGTGTCGACGGGGGCGCTGAACGGCTCGGTTTCGAATGGCATTTTGCCGGTTTTGGAGAACTGAGATGATGATGGCGAAGGAAAAAGTCCCCTCCCCAACCCCTCCCCACAAGGGGGAGGGGCTAAGGCTAGCCGCACGCTCTGCGTTCAAGATTGAATGCAGCGGGAGCCGCAGGTTAAGCCCCTCCCCCTTGTGGGGAGGGGTTGGGGAGGGGTTTTAATGACCGCACCATACGAAACCCGCCAGGGCACCTCGCCCATCATCCTCGGCTTCCCCCATACCGGCACCGAGGTGCCGGCTGACATCGCCGATCGCCTCAACGACAATGGCCGGATCCTCGCCGATACCGACTGGCACATCCACCATCTCTATGACGGCCTGCTCGACGATGTCACGACCGTGCGTGCCACCTTCCATCGCTATGTGATCGACGCCAACCGCGATCCGGCTGGTGTCAGCCTCTATCCCGGCCAGAACACCACCGGCCTCGTCCCTGAAACGGACTTCGACGGCAAGGCGATTTGGAAGGATGGGCAGGCGCCTGACGAGGCCGATATCGCGGCGCGGCTCAAGGATTTTCACGCGCCCTATCATGCCGCCCTTGCCGCCGAGATCGAGCGCGTCAGGGCAATCCATGGTGTGGCGATTCTCTATGATTGCCACTCGATCCGCTCGCATATTCCCTTCCTCTTCGAAGGCAAGCTGCCGGATTTCAATATCGGCACCGATATGGGCAAGACCTGCGATGGCGCCATCGAGCAGGCGACGCTGACCGTCACGCAAGCGGCGCAAGGTTACGACAGTGTGCTCAACGGCCGCTTCAAAGGCGGCTGGACGACACGCCATTATGGTCGGCCCGAGACCGGCGTGCATGCCATCCAGATGGAACTCGCGCAATCGACCCATCTGCAGACCGAGACGCCGCCCTTCGCCTATGACAGCGTTAAGGCGGACCGGCTTCGCATCCATCTCAAAGACATTCTGGTGCGCCTCGAACAGATCGCACCAGGCCTGAAACGCTGAAGATTGAAACCTGAGAACAGGGGAACCGTCATGACCAATCCACGCCATAACATCCGCGAAATCCGCGCGCCCCGCGGCAACGATCTCAATGCCAAGAGCTGGATGACCGAAGCGCCGCTGCGCATGCTGATGAACAATCTCGATCCCGATGTCGCCGAAAATCCGAACGAACTCGTCGTTTACGGCGGCATCGGCCGCGCCGCCCGCACCTGGGAAGATTTCGACCGCATCGTCGCCACGCTGAAGACGCTGACGGAGGAGGAAACCCTGCTCGTCCAATCCGGCAAGCCGGTCGGCGTCTTCCGCACCCACAAGGATGCGCCGCGGGTGCTGATCGCCAACTCCAACCTGGTACCGCATTGGGCGACCTGGGACCACTTCAACGAGCTGGATAAGAAGGGCCTTGCCATGTACGGCCAGATGACGGCCGGTTCGTGGATCTATATCGGCACGCAGGGCATCGTCCAGGGCACCTACGAGACCTTCGTCGAGGCCGGCCGCCAGCACTACGGCGGCAATCTCAAGGGCAAATGGATCCTGACCGGCGGCCTCGGCGGCATGGGCGGCGCCCAGCCGCTCGCTGCCGTCATGGCCGGCGCCTGCTGCCTCGCCGTCGAATGCAATCCCGACTCGATCGATTTCCGCCTGCGCACCCGCTATCTCGACGCCAAGGCCGAGACGCTCGACGAAGCGCTCGAAATGATCGACCGCTGGACCAAGGCTGGTGAGGCCAAATCCGTCGGCCTGCTCGGTAATGCCGCCGAAATCCTGCCGGAGATGGTTCGGCGCGGCATCCGCCCCGATATGGTCACCGACCAGACCTCGGCGCACGACCCGATCAACGGCTACCTGCCGAAGGGCTGGACGATGGCCGAGTGGAAGGCCAAGCGCGAAAGCGATCCGAAGGCGGTGGAAAAGGCAGCGCGCGCTTCGATGCGCGAGCATGTCGAAGCGATGATCGCCTTCTGGAATGCCGGCATCCCGACGCTCGACTACGGCAACAACATCCGCCAGGTCGCCAAGGAAGAAGGCCTCGAAAACGCCTTCGCCTTCCCCGGTTTCGTGCCCGCCTATATAAGACCGCTGTTCTGCCGCGGCATCGGCCCTTTCCGCTGGGCCGCCTTGTCCGGCGACCCGGAGGATATCTACAAGACCGACGCAAAGGTGCGGGAACTGACCCCCGGCAATACCCACCTGCACAACTGGCTCGACATGGCCAGGGAACGTATCGCCTTCCAGGGCCTGCCGGCGCGTATCTGCTGGGTCGGCCTCGGCGACCGTCACCGCCTGGCTCTGGCCTTCAATGAAATGGTCAGGAACGGCGAGCTTTCCGCTCCGATCGTCATCGGCCGCGATCACCTCGACTCGGGCTCCGTCGCCTCGCCGAACCGCGAAACCGAAGCGATGAAGGACGGCTCCGACGCCGTCTCCGACTGGCCGCTGCTGAACGCCCTGCTCAACACGGCGTCTGGCGCCACCTGGGTATCGCTGCACCATGGCGGCGGCGTCGGCATGGGCTTTTCCCAGCACTCCGGCGTCGTCATCTGCGCCGATGGCACCGACGATGCGGCAAAGCGTCTCGAGCGGGTGCTCTGGAACGACCCGGCGACCGGCGTCATGCGCCACGCCGATGCCGGTTACGAGATCGCCCTCGACTGCGCCCGGGACAAGGGCTTGCGCCTGCCCGGCATTCTCGGGAACTGAGCCTCGTGAGGATCCTGCGCGCCGGCGATTACAAGCGCATGCCGTGGAAGAACGGCGGCGGCGAAACGGTGGAGATCGCCGTTTCGCCAGAAGATGCCGGCCTTGCCGGCTTCGACTGGCGCGTCAGCATGGCGACGGTCGCGACGGACGGCCCGTTTTCGATCTTCCCCGGCATCGACCGGACGCTGGCGATTCTCGACGGCAACGGCATGGTGCTCGACATCGAGGGCCGCGCACCGGCGCTGCTGACGACGGCAAGCGACCCCCTCGCCTTCCCGGCGGATATTCCGGTCGCCGCCAGGCTCCAGGACGGCGCGATCACCGATCTCAATGTCATGACGCGCCGCGCGCGCCTTGCCCACACGCTGATCCGCATCGACATCGACGGCGGCACGTCCGTGCCGCTGACGTCGACGACATGCCTGCTGCTCTGCCATCGCGGTGCACTGTCCTTCCGGCGAGACAGCGAAAGCGGCGCGCTCTCGGCCGGCGATGCGCTGCTGATTGCGGATGCGGCCGGGACCGCACTGGAACTCGACGGCCAAGCCAGATGTTATCTTGTCTCGATCGCCACGCCCTGATCTTCGCCCAACGGCTTGAAAAAATTGGGCAATCAAAAAATGGTCCGGGCGTTCGCACGGACCATTGCGATTTCGGGCCATGGACGTCATTCCTGCTTTCGGTCTAAACTTCGCCTTGCTGATGCAGAAGAAGACCTAGACTGCCTGGACGTGCCGGGTAGCAATGGAGCAGGCGTGACGGATCCCTACGATATTCTCGGTGTTGAACGCGATGCGGACGAGGCCCAGCTGAAGGCCGCCTATCGGCGCCTGGCCAAGGTCGCCCACCCCGATTCGGGCGGCGATTCGCAGGCCTTCGACAATCTTCAGAAAGCCTATGCGCTGCTTCTCGACCCGGTCCGGCGCAAGGTGTTCGACGATACCGGTTATGACGTCGAATTGGCCGATGCCGCCGAGCTGCAGGCGCTTGTGATCATCGAGAAGCTCGTCACCGACGCGGTGCTCGACGAGCGCGCGCCCGGAAGTTTCGATCCCGTCGCCGTCATGCAGGACAGCCTGTCGGAGGAACTGCGCAAGGCGCGGTTCAGCAAGAGCGAGCTGGAGCGCCACGCCTCGCGCGTCGGCCTGCATCTGGAGCGGCTCGAAAAACAGTCCGGCCGCGATGTGCTCGCCCACATGTTCCGCGCCCGCATCGAAGCAATCGCCAAGGCGGTCGCGGAAACCGAGGCAAAGATCAAGGCGACCGAACGCGCCGCCGACATGCTCAGCGGCTACGTCTACGACATCGATCCGTCGCTGCTGCCGGAGGCCTCGGTCACCAATCTCGAATGGATCGACACCTCCAGAAACCGCTCCACCGGCTGACGAAGCCTCCGGCCTCCGCTCAAGATTTCGGTGGAGCTTCGACGCCGGAATAGGCCAATACGGCGTCAGGCAAGCGGGCACCTTCAACCTTGATGGCCGCGACAGCCCTATTGAGTTCGGCCGTCTCGGCTGGCGTGAATTGAACTGTTGCCGCCCCGGTGTTTTCGAGCATATGGGCCATCTGGGTGGTGCCGGGAATTGGGACGATCCAGGGTTTCTGGGCCATCAGCCATGCCAGCGCGATCTGGCCGGGACGGGCATTCTTCTTTTCAGCCCAGCTCTTCAGCAGCGTGACGAGCGCCAGGTTGCCCGGCAAGTTCTCGGGCGAGAACCGTGTCTCGATCTTGCGGATGTCTCCGTCGGCGAAACGCGTTCTTGCATCGATGGCACCGGTCAGGAAGCCGACGCCAAGCGGGCTCCACGGCACGAAGCCGATGCCGAGTTCCTCGCACGTCGGCAATACGGCTTCCTCCGGGCCACGCCACAGCATCGAGTATTCGCTTTGGACAGCGGTCAGCGGCAGTTCGGCATGTGCGCGGCGCAATGTCTTCAGCCCCATCTCGCACAGGCCCCAATGCAAGACCTTACCTTCTGCCCTCAGATTATTGACGGCGCCGGCGACGTCTTCGATCGGCACGGCCGGGTCGACACGATGCTGATAGAGGAGATCGATGCGATCCGTGCCCAGGCGCTTGAGCATGCCTTCGACGGCCTGCTTAATATGGTCGGGACGGCTGATAAGCCCTGGACGTCGCTCGCCGGTTTCCAGATCGATGTTCCAGCCGAACTTCGACGCAACCACGACCTGATCGCGGAACGGAGCGATGCCTTCGCCGAGAATTCGTTCCACTTCATGGGGACCATAGGCTTCGGCCGCGTCATAGAAGGTCACCCCACGATCGAACGCAGCGCGAATGATGCTGTGCATCTCCGGCCGGGTCGGGATCGTCTGCTGGTAGGTCCGGCTCATATTCTGAACGCCGAGGCCGATGCTGGAGACTTCAAGGGTTCCGAGCTTACGTCGCCCGATATCGGACGAGCCCGCCGGGATTGCCGGGCGTGTTGCCGCAGATGACGTCTGCGCCTGGGCGGCCCCGGCAAGCGGCGCTGCGGCCAGGGCTCCCGCCACGATCAAAAGGCCCCGGCGGTTGAGTTCCACGTTGTTCGTCATGCCTATCTCCATTGGTGGTTTTCGCGGTGGCGTGTCAGTCCGGGATCTTGAGCGTATAGGTTTTCGGGCTGATATTGGCCGGCTCGGGGCCACCGCGCTTGCCGGTGTCGAGCGCGTCGATGGCCGCGATCTCGTTCGGGGTCAGCGAGAACCCGGACACGTTGAAATTCTCGGCGATCCGCTCCGGACGAACGGATTTGGGAATGGCCGACCGGCCGCTGTCGAGATGCCAGCGCAGCAGGACCTGGGCCGGCGTGAAGCCATAGGTGTCGGCGATCGCCTTGACGTCTGGATGCTGCAGCGGGTTGGACACGGCATTCGGATCGGCGGGCATGTAAACATTGACACCACCGAGCGGCGACCAGGCCTGCGTGACGATGCCCCGCCGCGTATGCGCCTCTTCAAGGGCGTGATTGGTGAAGAAAGGATGCACCTCCACCTGATTCACCGCCGGCACGATATTTGAGCGGGCGGCAAGGACGTCCAGCTGCTCGATGCTGAAGTTGGATACGCCGATCGCACGGACCCGCCCGTCAGCAAGAAGCTTTTCCGCGGCGTTGTAGGCACGGACGGTGTTTTCAAACTCCGTGGGTACGGGTTGGTGAAGAAGATAGAGATCGAGGTAGTCGAGCCCGAGCTTGCGGAGGCTGACATCGAACGCCCGCAAAGCCGCGTCGTAGCCGTAATCGCTGATCCAGAGCTTGGTCGTGACAAACAGTTCGCTCCGATCGACCGCGCTGCGGCCAATCGCCTGGCCGACCTCGCGCTCGTTCATGTAGGCAGCGGCTGTGTCGATGAGGCGGTAGCCGGTCCGGATCGCAACGTCGACGGCTTGGGTGGTTTCCTCAGGCGGGCTGCGATAAACACCCAAACCGAGGGCTGGCATCTGCACGCCGTTGTTGAGAATGATCATCGTCATGATCAGTTACCTTTCATTGCAGGCTTGAATAGCGATTTCATGGCGTCGGACCATGCCGCTGCCCGGACGGGAGAGCTGGCAGGCCGATCCCTGATCGTCCGCATCGTGGCGGTTGGCCAGGTATTCCCTGAAGGCAGCGACGAGCGGAAAATACGCTGTCCCAACCTATTAACTAGGCAGCTGAATTCGATAGGGCCTATACTTTTGCTTCATAAATCCGCGCACACAAAATGGATGAACGATAACAATTGCTTAGCAACATGACGTTGCCGGAAAGCGCGGTTGACGCCGGGCTGAACTTTTTGTGATCGTTATGTGCGGTAGCGCAGGGAGTCGACCAACAGCGTAAAGGCCGGAGACGCAAGGTGCCGGCTGGGATAGTAGAGATGATAGCCCGCGAACGGCGGCGACCAATCCTCAAGGACCGCTATCAACTTTCCCTGGCGAATGAGAGGCTTGAGATAATCATCCGGCAGGCACGCCAGGCCGAGACCATCCACTGCCGCATCAAGGATCATTCCCACGTCATTGCAGATGAATTGCCCGTTCACGCGCACGTTCAATGGCCGTCCGTCTCGTTCGAACTCCCAGGCATAGAGACCGCCAAGCGTCGGCAGGCGCAGATTGATGCACGTATGCTGGGTCAGCTCATGCGGTGTATGCGGTGGCGGGTGCCGCCCAAAATAATCCGGAGATCCCGCCACGATCATGCGCAGTTCGGGACCGATCTTGACCGCGACCATATCCTTTTCCACGTGCTCCCCCAGGCGCACACCGGCATCGTAGCGCTCTGCCACCAGGTCGATAAGGCGATTTTCCACGGAGATCTCGATGTTGACATCCGGATAATCCCGCATCAGCGATTTGGCCGCCGGCATGACGATCGTCTCCGCAGCATGACGGATCGCGCTGATGCGAACGGTGCCGGAGGGCTTGTGGCGCATCGTGCCGAGAACATCCAGCCGACTGCGAATGTCGTCGAAGGCCGGCCGCAAGGTCAGAACCAGCTGATCTCCGGCCTCGGTCGGGGCAACATTGCGCGTAGTCCGGGTGAGCAGCCTTAGGCCGAGGCGCTCCTCAAGCCGGCGGACGGTATGGCTGAGCGATGATTGCGAGGTGCCGAGTTTGGCGGCCGCACGCGTAAAGCTTCGCTCTTCCGCCACCGTGAGGAAAGCAACCAGATCGCCGAGTTCATCCCGCTTCATTCATGAATCCTCAGCATAAGTTCATGCAGATCATAGCATCTAGTCGGACCAATCAGCGAAGACTATTTTCTATCCCAACGCTCCGAGGCCCTCTCGACGTTCGGGAAACAACCCTCCGAAGCCCAACCTGACCAACGGGATCATGATCCCGGTCTGATGATCCCCGGCAACCAGGCACGCACAGAAGGCGTGCCAAGGAAGGAACAACAATGAGCAACAATATCAAAGGCAAGGTCGTTCTGATCACCGGCGCGAGCAGTGGCCTCGGCGCGGAGACTGCCCGTCATCTTGTCAAGGAAGGCGCCAAGGTCGTTCTTGGCGCGCGTCGTCTCGATAGGCTCAAGGAATTGGCTGCGGAGCTTTCTCTCGGCGAGGATGCAGTGTTCCAGCTTGACGTCACCGATCGCAATCAGCTGCAGTCCTTCGCAGACCATGCGGTGAACACGCAGGGCCGCATCGACGTCCTGCTGAACAATGCCGGACTGATGCCGCATTCGCCGCTCGAGCGTCTGAAGGTCGATGAATGGGACCGGATGATCGATGTCAACCTCAAGGGCGTGATGTACGGGATCGCCGCAGCACTTCCGCAGATGATCGCCCAGAAGAGCGGCCATATCATCAACACCTCCTCTGTCGCCGGTCATCTGGTGCGGCCGGGAGGCGTCGTCTACTCCGCCACCAAGCATGCCGTCCGCGTCATCTCGGAAGGGCTGCGCCAGGAGGTAAAACCCTACAATATCCGCAGCACGATCATCTCGCCGGGCGCCGTCAAGACGGAACTGCCGGACCACATCACCGAGGCGGACGTCGCGGCCGGCGTCAAGGATTTTTACGAGAACGTTGCCATACCCGCCGACAGCTTTGCCCGCTGCGTGGTGTTTGCCATCAACCAGCCTGATGACGTCGACATCAACGAGATCCTGTTCCGCCCCACAGCACAGCAGGTCTGAACGGCTGGCGGCTCGCCAAAGGAGAAGCATCATGAAAACGCTCGCCACCGGCATCGCCATTTCGGCGCTCACCGCCGCCTCCGCCGAGGCCCAGGAGAGCCGCCGCGTCGCCCCGCCAGCCGTCTATAAGGTTGCGCCGGGGCTCGGCCATTTCACCGATGATGTGCTGTTCGGCGAGTTCTGGATGCGGAAGGAACTGAGCCCCCGTGACCGGAGCCTGGTGACCATTGCCACTCTGGTCGCGACAGGCAAGAGTGCTCAGGTCGGCAGCCATGTCCGCAGGGCACTCGATAACGGTGTTCAGCCCGGCGAAGTTGGTGAAGTCGTCACCCATCTCGCCTTCTATTCGGGTTGGCCGAACGCCATTTCTGCGGTTTTGGAGGTCGAGAAGGTTTTTGACGAGCGGAAAATCGCACCGGTCACCGCCTCGGCCCGAATCCAGCTTGAGGCCGCAGCTGAAGCGGCGCGTGGCGACGCCGTGGACACCGGCATCCTGCCGACGGCGCCGGCGCTTGCCGATCTCACCAACCGCGTTCTGTTCGGCGACCTCTGGCAGCGGCCGGACCTGTCGGCCCGCGACCGGAGCCTGGTCACCATGGCCGCACTTGTCGCTCTCGGCCAGCCCGACCAACTGGCCTTCCATGCCAGCCGTGCCATGGACAGCGGCCTGACACGGGAGGAAAGCGCCGAAGCGGTCACCCATGTCGCATTCTATGCTGGATGGCCGCGCGCAATGTCCGCCGTGCCGGTTCTCAGAAACGTGTTCGAGACCCGCGACACTGCAGCCATGACGCAGACCGCCGCAAAGGACATGAAGATCATCAGGCGCGGTCAGGAACCCATGGCAGGTCCGGCAGAGCGCTTCACCGGTGAGGTCGTGGTGACGGCCGCTTACAAGGGTGACGGCCCGGCCCGTATTGGTGGCGCAACCGTCTCCTTTTCCGCCGGCGCACATACGGCCTGGCATACCCATCCCCTCGGTCAGACGCTGTTTGTCGTTTCCGGAAAAGGATGGGTGCAGAAAGACGGCGGGCCGATCGAAGCGATGGAACCCGGCGACGTGGTCTGGATCCCGCCGATGGTCAAGCACTGGCACGGCGCTGCAAGCACTGAACCAATGGTCCATTTCGCTGTCTCGGAAGCAGTCGACGGCAGCTCCGTCAGTTGGATGGAGAAAGTGTCGCCTGACGATTACGCCAAGGGCAGCGGCGCTGAGCAACGCTCGCCTGCACAAGGAGAATAGCCATGCAGGCGGAAATCGACCGAAGGCGCTTGCTGATCGGACTGCCTGCAGCAATGGCCGGTCTTACCCTGGTGAGTGACCCTCCGCAGGCGCAGGAGGCGGGCGGCTCTTCGACGCTGGTGGCATATTTCTCCAGGAGCGGCAACACGCGCGTCATCGCCCTCCATGTCCGCAGGATCCGGCAGGCCGCGCTGTTCGAGATCGAGCCCGCCATACCGTTTCCCGAGGACTATGAGCAGACCGTCGCCCAGGCCCGCCGGGACATCGACGAAGGGCACCTGCCTGAACTCGCGCAAACCGTCGAGGATATCAGCCGGTATGACACGATCTACCTCGGCCTGCCGATCTGGGGGATGACGGCGCCCTCCGTGGTCCGCGCATTCCTGCGGGCACATGACCTGTCCGGCAAGATCCTCCACCCATTCATCACCCATGGCGGCTACGGGTTGGGAGATAGCATGGACATCATCCGGACTTTCGCTCCCCGCGCCGACGTGCAGCCTCCCTTCTCGATGGAGGCGGACCAGGAGCGGAAAACGATGGAGCAGGTACGCGGCTGGCTGTCAGCCTGACCGTCGAAAGTCCGGCGCGCAATAATGCATGCCGTTATCCCGGGCGATATGCCTTAATAAGACAGCTTCGGATACCAGTCCGGTGCCCGGCCTTCCGGCGTCGTGTCGATCAGGGTCCAGAGCGGCATCAGGTCGGGCGCGCCGCGCGGGTCCTCGCCGGGATCGGAGGTGACGTCGCCCATTTCCTGGCTCCAGAAGTGGCGGATGGTGCCGTCGCGCCGCGTGAAGACGTTGAAGGCAGCACCATCGCCGCCGTCCTCGCCGACCGCGTGATAATCGCGGCTGTATTCATCGGTCAGGTCGGAATAGAGCGGCAGGTGATGCCAGCCGCGTTCCTTCTTGAAGGCGAGCAGCTTTGCGATCGGCGAGCGGGCAACGACCGCAAGGGCGGCGCGCTGCTGGATATCGGGTACCTCACCGTCCCAGGCCGACAGCAGCGAGGTGCACATCGGGCATGGGCGCTCGCGCTCGGGGCCGAACATGTAGCTGTAGACGATCAGCGTCTGCTTATCCGCGAAAAGCTCGCCGAGCGAGATCGGCCCGCCGGCGCCTTCGAAGCGATAATCCTTCTTGACTTCGCCGCCCGGCGGCAGCGCCCGGCGCTGTCTCGCGACGCGCTCGATGTGCCGGCGCAATTCGATCTCTTCGGCGAGCAGCGCGTCGCGGGCGATGCGATATTCCTCGCTCTCATTGGGAAATTTTACGCCATTCTTTGCCGCAAGCACGGCGGCAGGGACCAGATGCTGGTGATCCATCACATATCCTCCTTCTGTTGTCGCGCGTCTCGGGCGCTCAAAGGATGTGCCGCGATCGCAACGGATTTCCAGCACATCTTCAGGAAGACGATCCGCAGATGCGAAAATCGACAGGACCCGGCGGGAAAAATTCGCCGTCGAGGAGGAATGGAACAAAGACCACGGTCGCGACCGAGACGACCGGCATGAAGAACCTCATGCCGGTCGATGGCGGTTTACGCGGCGCGGGGCCGCGTCCCTGTCTTTCAGTGCTTGAGAACGACCTTCCCGGGAGCACCTGCCGCAACCGCGTTCTGGGCAAGGCCGATCTGCTCCAGGGTGAAGGTGTGGGAAATCGGGATGACCAGCTCACCGCTGGCGGCGGACGCCAGAATAGCGTCGAGCATGGCCGCATCGGTGCGGTGGTATAGTTCACGGACGACAAGGCGGCCTCCGGTATTGGCGCCTTCCGGCACCGGAACGATGCTCGCAACCGTGCCGCCGTCGCGGACGTGACCGATGAGGTTGCCGGCCACCGGGCCGGCCGTGCTGATCGCATAGTCGAAGCTCGGGCTTGCGGCGGCAACCGTGATGTCGAGCGCTTCGCCCGCCAGCCCCCGGCCTTCGTTCAACCGCTCGGGCCGAACGCCGGCAACCGGCTGGGCGCCGATCTGCTTGAGGTATTGGATCGCGGACCGTCCGACCGTGCCGAGGCCGCCGGAAACGAGAACCCGGTCGCCGGCCTTGACACCGAGCGCTTGGACGGTCTGCCGGCCGGTAAGACCTGCCTTGACCAGCGACGCGCCCTGCTCGAAGCCGAGTGCGGCCGGCAGCCTTGCAATGGATGTGAGGGGAACGACACCGTATTCCGCATGAGCGCCTTTGCCGTTTGCGGCAAAATCGGCGACAACCCGGTCGCCGACCGCAAAACCGGTCACGCCTTCACCGAGGGCCGAGGTGATGCCGGCGGCGTCACCGCCGAGCACGGCCGGCAGCGGAAGCGGGATATACTGGGCCATGAAGCCCTGGCGGAGAATGAGATCGAAAGGATTGACGGCGGATACCTCGATCTTGATCAGGACTTCGCCCGGCCCGGGCTTCGGCGCTGGAAGATCGGCGATTTCGAACTGGTCGATATCACCGTAGGATTTGAGAAGTGCGGCTTTCATGGCGTCTCCAGAATTTCAGCGTTTCGTTGCGCCTATGCCCGGCTGCCGCTCGGCGGCCGGGCATAGGCGATTTCCGGATGGCGCCGTCTCAGGCCGTGGCGGGACGACGCTTGCTGTCGAGCGTCCAGGCTCCGCCGCCGGCAAAGGCGATGTAGAGGAAGATAAAGCAGAACAGGATGGCGCCTTCGCCCATGTTCAGCGCCGGCCAGAAGCCATACGGCATGTGGCCCATGAAGTAGGCGGCAGCCATTTCGCCCGAAGCGATGAATGCCGCGATGCGCGTTTGAAATCCGACGAGCATCAGAGCGGAGGTGATCACCTCGATCGCGCCTGCAACCAGCAGGAGGGCGGGCAGCGGATAGGGTACGCCTTGAATCGGACCCGGAAACTGCAGAAACTTCATGGTGGCATGTTCGAGGAAGAGCAGGGCCGCCATGATGCGCAGAAGTGCGAGGACGTATGGCGTCCATTTGCCGGTATTGATCATCGAGTTTCTCCAAAGAGGTTGATGGGAGGTCAGGCGGCGGAGGCCGCCTTCTTGAGTTCCTGGTTTTCTTTCCAGAGCTTCATCGACATGGCGAAGACCCCATCGACATAGTTCCGGTAAACCGTCATGCCCGCCGGATCGCGGCCGGCCTTCGCTGCGAAAAATGCAATGATATTGTCGGATTCGGTGACGTAGCGGCCGGGCTCGAGCTGCGCCGAAGGAAAGCTTACCTTGTCGAGATGCGGCGAAAGCTCCGCCCGGATCTTCTCCTCCTGCTCGGTTCCGGGAACGAAGTCGCGGCTTTCCACGTCCGATGCCAGCCCCGCTTCCAGAAGGAAGAGGCGAACCTTGAGGCAGAAGGGGCAGTTTTCCTTGAGGTAGACGATCGGCTTGAAGGTTTCGCTGGTCATTGCGCATCTCCATGTGATCGAGGGGTTGAGGGAACGCGGCCGAAACGGAAGCTCGATGCGGTGAGCCCGCCGGCGAAGTCCTTCTGGTGATAGGTGGTGGCGCCGGCTTCGTTCTCGGCGGCGCCGACCACCACCATCAGCGGGATGAGATGGTCTTCGCGCGGATGCGCCGCCCGGGCAGCCGGCGCCTGCTGCCAGTCGATGAGCCGCTCGGTGCGCTTGTCGCAGGCCGTGTGAACCAGAGTTTCCTGCAGCCAGGCGTCGAAGCGGCGGGACGGCTCATATCCGCCCGTGCCGCGCATGGCCGAAAGGTTGTGATAGCTGAGACCGCTGCCGATGATCAGGACGCCCTCGTCACGCAACGGCGCCAGTGCCCGGCCGACGCTGACGTGCAGAGCCGGATCGTAACCCGCATCCAGCGAAAGCTGCACGACAGGGATGTTCTCTTCCGGATAGAGCGGCTTCATGATGCTGAAAGTGCCGTGATCGTAACCGCGCGTCGGATCGAGCGCCGCTTCGATGCCGCTCGCCCGCAGCAGATGCTGCACGCGGTTTGCGAGATCGGGTGAACCCGGCGCATTGTAGGTGATGTGATAGAGGTGTTCGGGAAAGCCGTAATAGTCGTAGACCATGCCCGGCTTGACGCCCGACGATATGGCAAAACCATCCTCTTCCCAGTGACCCGAGACCACGAGGATCGCCTTCGGCGCATCGCCGAGTTCGGCGCGCATGTCGACCAGCG
Source organism: Rhizobium esperanzae (assembly GCF_014197615.1). Classification (GTDB taxonomy): domain Bacteria; phylum Pseudomonadota; class Alphaproteobacteria; order Rhizobiales; family Rhizobiaceae; genus Rhizobium; species Rhizobium esperanzae_A. The sequence goes on along the minus strand of NZ_JACIFY010000012.1, from coordinate 76,543 downwards.
ACTGTTCGAGCACATCGAAGTTGCGGCGGAATTCACCCGTCATATAGGGCCAGGGGCCACCGCCATGGCTGACGAAATAGGTCGGGAGTCTGGAATTTGTCATCGGAATTGTCCTTCGCATCATTGCCACGAGCATTGGGGCAGCGCTTCGATGGGAGGATTTTGATTTTTTCTCCATTATTGATCAATGTGGCGGATATTGAAGAACCATTTCCTGGATGTTGATGATTAATGGATACGTTGACCAGCCTGCGGGTGTTCTGCACCGTCGCCGAACTGAAAAGCTTCACCGCTGCCGCCGATCGCCTTGGCGTTTCACCGGCAATGGCGAGCAAGCATGTGATGCAGCTCGAGAACCGGCTGGGGACGCGGCTGCTCAATCGAACCAGCCGCCATGTCAGCCTGACGGAGACCGGGCGGCTTTATTTCACCCAGACCAGGGAGATGCTCGAACGGCTGGACGAGGTGGAAGATGCGATCGGCAATGTGACGGTGGCGCCCCGCGGCACCCTGAAATTGAGTGCGCCGGTTTGGGCGGCAACCGGCTATTTTACAGACATGCTGGCAGCCTATAACCGGCGCTACCCCGATGTCTGCCTGGACTTGGATCTCAGCGGCCGGCTGGTGAACCTGGTTGACGAAGGTTTCGATCTTGCGCTGCGGGCAACGTCGCAGGACCGGCTCGATCCCGGCCTCGTCGCCCGCCCGCTGACGAATGTGCAGTTTCGTCTGATGGCCTCGCCGGATTACCTCACGCGAACCGGGCGGCCTCAAAACGTCGCCGAACTCAACGGCCACGCCCTGCTTCGCTACTCCGGCGTCAGCCTCGGGGAAAGCATGTCGCTGGAAGGTCCGGACGGACCACACAAGATCACCTTCCGCACCGTGATGCTGAGCGACAACGAGACGATTATGCATCTCGCGGCCCTGCGCGGCATGGGTCTCGCCTTCCTGCCGGCATGGATGGCTGAGCAGGATATCGAAGCCGGCCGCCTGGAAATTGTGCTTCCGGCCATCAGGCTCGGCTTCAACAGCACACTTTACGCCGTCTATCCGAGCCGCAAATATCTCTCGGCCAAGGTCCGCACCTTCATCGACTTTCTGACGGCAAGCACCCGGGAGATGGGATAATTTTGCTCAGCGCGAACGCGGCGCGAAAAAAATCCCACTTCGGAATCCCGAAATCCCCCCGCTTCGGGATTCCGAAATCCGACGCGTTTTCAGCGTCGTCGCCGCGGGAAAATATGCAGTGATTTCAACGGTGCAGCCAATTTCGGGATTCCGAAGTGCTATATAGAGTATGGTGGGAGTTGCTCTCCATCGCACCAGCACGAACCCAAGGCCGTCGCTCCAGCCGATATCCGAAAAGCAAAAAGGGCGCTCGACCCTTGCGGGGAGCGCCCTTATCCTGTCGGACAGCGAACAGTTCGACGACGTCGATACCGCGCGCATCCATTTTTCAGGCAGGAGCCGTATATGGACCCTTCAGGCCTGACTTTCAAGGGACAGTTTTGCCGATGTCTGACAGGTTTCTGCTTCAAGGCCCCCGTGATGCCCGCTTCACCATTCTGCTGGCGCATGGCGCCGGCGCGCCGATGGATTCGGCATCGATGACATCGGCGGCGGAGGCGCTCGCCACAGTCGGTTTCCGTGTGGCCCGCTTCGAATTCGCCTACATGGCGGCGCGGCGCACGGCGGAGGGCCGCAAGCCGCCGCCGCGGGCCGAAACGCTCAATCCCGAATATGAGGCGGCGATAACCGCGCTCGGTGCCGATGGCCCGCTGATCATCGGCGGCAAGTCGATGGGCGGCCGGGTCGCCAGCATGATCGCCGACAATCTCTATCGCAAGGGAAAGATCGCCGGCCTGCTCTGCCTCGGCTATCCCTTCCATCCGCCCGGCCAGCCGGAAAAGCTGCGCACCGGCCATCTTACCGGGCTCGCGACGCCCGCGCTGATCTGCCAGGGAACGCGTGATGAATTCGGCACACGCGACGAGGTGCCGGCTTATGATCTCTCCGACAGGATCGAGATCCTCTGGCTTGAGGATGGCGACCACGACCTCAAGCCGCGCAAGACGATCTCCGGCTTCTCCGCTGCCGATCACCTCGCGACAATGGCCAAGACAGCCAAGGCCTGGGCGGAAGGCTTGCCGGTTTAGGCGCTCCCTCTGGGCTGCCGTCGTCGGCTTGCAAGCTTCCTGACATCGATGCGCCGCTCGGTGGCGGAAACGGTGATTTCGAAGTGATCGGCCTGCACCACGTCACGAATGTTCCTCGGCCGGTGCGCGGCGATGTTGACGCCGCCTCTCAGCCGGACACTGTCATAGAGGATGCCGGCGCCGCCGCTCGAGCGCACCTGTTCGCCCAGCACCTGCGACGCCCTATAGCTTTCGCCGTCATAGACGTCCGGCCGCAGCGCCTGTTCGCCGCGAATGTCGAGGTAATCGCCGATCAGGATGGCCGAATAACTTCGATAGGTGCGCGCCATCGTCGCCACCCCGCGCGCCACAGCCTCGCGCCGGAGATGATGGCCGACCTCGGCGGCGGCTGTCTTCAGAGTGTCGGCGGCATACCAGGCGCCGAGATCGGGGCCGTTGAAGCGCGTGCCGCCGGGGGCGACATGCAGGAAGGCCGCCATGACGATACTGGCATTTGCAGTGCCGTAAACCCACTCATCCCTGGGAAGCCGCTGGATGCGATCGGCAACGAGACGGTCGTTGGTCCATCCCACAAGCTCCATCACCGCTTCGAGATCGGCCGCCCTCGCCACCGTCTCGAAAAGCCCGATCGGCGGAAATTGCGACGGGATCAGCCGGTAGGATGGGCGCGGCGCTTCGGCGAAACGGTCGCTCACCGGAAGACGATGTCCGCATCTTCGTAAGCCGTGAAATCTTCGTCGAGCTTGTTCGGCTGCATATAGACACCGCCGCGCGCGCCATCGAGGAAGCGGCGCACGGTCATCAGCCCGTCCTGGGTGCCGTTCGCCACGATGTCGAGCGGCGGATGCCCGCCGAAAACCGGCGCCTGATGCGGTGTGCGCAGCCAGGCGACGCCGGCACGTTCATCGGCAAAAAGCACGCCGAGCGCCTGATGGATGCCGAAGAGGGCGGAGATCCGGGTCAGCGTATCGACATCGAGGGTGAAAGCCCCGTGCTCGCGGGCCTGCTTGGCCCAGCTGTGATAGGTCGAGCGAGAGGGATAGCCGAGCACCAGCAGCCGCTGTTCTTCGCTCAAGCCCCAGAGATCGGCGATCGCCAGGAAGGTTCGCAAGGCCGGCGCACTCAGCCGCCGGCGGTTGGCCGGCGCAAAGCGCTCCATCTCCAGCCGCTGTGGCCCCTCGCCTTCCCGGTCCGTGCGTCGCGCATGCTGCATGACGGCCTCCTGTCTTGAATGAGATATAGTCCAAATCTGGACAATCATCAAGCCAATTTCAAGAGCCGGGCTTCAGGAAAGCTCCCCGGCCGCCTCGCGGATCGTCTGCATCAGGATCGATTGCGGCAGCGACGGCACGGCATCGGCACGCATCGTCAGCCCGACCGGCCCCTTGGTTTCGCCGGTATCGACCGGCAGCAGCGCCAGCCGTCCGTCGGCGACATCGTCGGCCACCACGCCGTTGGAAATGATCCAGATCGCATCGCTTGCCCTGAGGAAGGCGCGGCCGAAGGAATCCGACACGGTTTCGATCTGGTTCGGCAGGCTGGAGACGCCGTTGGCGATGAGGAAATTTTCGACCACCGGCCGGATGATCGAGCCCCGCGTCGGCATCAGCACCGTGTAGTCGCCGAAACCGGCAAAGGGCGATTGCCGGCCGTCGAGCAGCGGATGGCCGGGACGCACGGCAAACACCACCTGCTCGGAATAGAGATGCTCGAAGGAAAAGCCCGCCATCTTCTCCGCCCCGGCCAGGCGGCCGACGACGACGTCGAGATCGCCGACGCGAAGCTGCTCCAGGAGCACGGCATTCTCGCCGGTGACGATCTTCACCCGGCTCCAGGTCCGCTCCTTGAGGAAGAGTTCCATCGCCCGCGGCATGATGCGCGACGACACCGTCGGCAGCGCGCCGATGCGGATCGGCGGCGCATCGGCGAACTGCTCCTGCGAGACGGAATCGAGCCCCTGGCGCAGCGCCGTCAGCGCCGCCCCGGCGTGGCGCAGGAAGACCTCGCCGTAGCGGGTGATCCTGATGCCGCGGCCGTCACGCTCGAAGACGGCAACACCCAGCGCCTGCTCCAGCTCACGGATCGTCTTCGTCACCGCCGGCTGGCTGACATGCAGCAATTCGGCCGCCTTCATGACGCTCTTCTGCCGCGCCACTTCGACAAAGGTCTGCAGATGACGAAACTTGACGCGGCTGTCGATCATTCCATAACTCCAGGGTTATCGAAATGCCTTAAAATATCATTTTACTTAACCGGATCAACCATTCAGTTTTGCGGTCAATCCACATTCCGTCATCCTCGGGCTTGACCCGAGGATCCAGGCCGCGGCAGCCGGATAAAGGGCCACCCCGGCCGTGCTGACATGAGGAGAGTAACGTGCAATTCGCCCGCATAAACGACGTGACGATCCATTATCAGGTGATCGGTGCGCCTGCCGACAGGCCGGTGATCGTATTCACCAATTCGCTCGGGACGGATTTCCGCATCTGGCGCGATGTCGTGGTGCGGCTTGCCGGAGACTACGCCGTCGTGCTGTACGACAAGCGCGGCCACGGCCTGTCCGATGTCGGCCAGCTCCCCGCGTCGATCGAAGACCATGCGACCGATCTCGCCGGGCTGCTCGATCTGCTGTCGGTCAAAAATGCCGTCGTCTGCGGGCTCTCGGTCGGCGGCCTGATCGCGCAGTCGCTCTATCAGCGGCGGCCGGATCTGGTCGGCGCGCTGATCCTTTGCGACACTGCCCACAAGATCGGCACGGCTGAGAGCTGGAACGCCCGTATCGCCGCGGTGGCGAAAAACGGTATCGCCAGCATCGTCGACGCCATCATGGAGCGCTGGTTCACCCCGGCCTTCCGCCGGCCGGAAAACACCGCCTATTCCGGCTATTGCAACATGCTGACGCGCCAGCCGGTCGAGGGTTATATCGCCGCCTGCGAAGCCATCCGCGATGCCGATTTCACCGAAGCGGCCAAGAGGATCGCTGTGCCGACGATCTGCATCGTCGGCGACCAGGACGGTTCGACGCCGCCCGATCTCGTGCTCTCCACGGCGCGGCTGATCCCGGACGCCCGTTACGAGGTGATCGCCGATTGCGCCCATATTCCCTGCGTCGAGCAGCCGGAGGCGCTGACGGCGATCATCCGCGCTTTCCTCACATCGATCCCACCTGGAGACACCAGCCGATGAACGAGACCGCCTCCTCCGAGCGTTACCGGCAGGGCATGGCGACGCGGCGCGCCGTGCTCGGCGACGCCCATGTCGAGCGCGCCGCAGCGGCAACGACCGAGTTCGACCGCCCCTTCCAGGAGCTGATCACCGAAGCCGCCTGGGGCCATGTCTGGTCGCGCCCGGCGCTGACCAAGCGCGAGCGCTCGATCGTCACCATCGCGCTGCTCGCCGCACTCGGCCAGGATGACGAGGTCGCCATGCATGTGCGCGCCACTGCCAATACGGGAGCAAGCCGCGAGGATATCTGCGAGGCGCTCTTGCATGTGGCGATCTATGCCGGCGTCCCCGCCGCCAACCACGCGATCAAGATTGCCAAGCAGGCCTTTGCACAAATGGACGCCGAGAAGGCAGCCTGAGGGAGAGAGATGTCCGAACGACCCAACCAAAAGCCGGAGACCGGCGCCTTCTTCGCCCGCGACCGCGCCTGGCATGCGCCGGCCCTGACCCCCGGCTACAAAACCTCGGTGCTGCGGGCGCCGCAACGTGCGCTGCTGTCGCTCGACGGCACGATTTCCGAAACGACAGGCCCGGTCTTCGGCCATTCGATCATCGGCGAACTCGACAACGACCTGATCCTGAACTATGCGCGGCCGGGCGAAAGCGCCATCGGCGAACGCATCATCGTCCATGGCCGGGTGCTCGACGAGCGCGCCAGGCCGGTTGCCGGTGCGCTGGTCGAGTTCTGGCAGGCCAATGCCGGCGGCCGCTACCGCCACAAGAAGGAAAGTTATCTCGCAGCGATCGACCCGAATTTCGGCGGCTGCGGCCGCGCCATCACCGATGAGGAAGGCCGCTACCATTTCCGCACGGTGCGGCCCGGCGCCTATCCCTGGCCGAACGGCGTCAACGACTGGCGCCCCGCCCATATCCATTTCTCGATCTTCGGCCACGGCTTTGCCCAGCGGCTGATCACCCAGATGTATTTCGAGGGCGATCCGATGATCTGGAAATGTCCGATCGTCGGCACCATCCCCGACAAGGCGGCGATCGAGCAGCTGATCGCACCGCTCGACTGGGGCAATACCATCCCGATGGATTCACGCGCCTATAAATTCGATATCGTGCTGCGCGGCCGCCGCTCGACGATGTTCGAAAACAGGCTGGAGGGCAATTGACCATGCAGCAGCTCGGCTATCTCAAGGAAACTCCGTCGCAGACGGCAGGCCCCTATGTCCATATCGGCCTGACGCCGAACTTCTGCGACATAGCAGGCGTCTACGACAGCGATCTCGGCACCCAAATGGTCAACGACAAGACGCTCGGCGAGCGCATCACCGTCACCGGCCGCGTCCTGGACGGCGCCGGCGCCCTGGTGCGCGATGCCGTCGTCGAGATCTGGCAGGCCGACAGCGCCGGCCTCTACAACAGCCCCTCGGAAATGCGCGGCGCCGCCGACCCGAATTTTACCGGCTGGGGCCGCTGCCCGACGCGAGCCGAAGACGGCGTCTACAGCTTCGAGACCATCAAGCCCGGCCGCGTCCCCTTCAAGGACGGCCGCAGTCAGGCCCCGCACATCACCCTCTGGATCGTCGCCCGCGGCATCAATGTCGGCCTGCACACGCGCATGTACTTCCCGGAAGAGACGGAGGCCAATGCCGGCGACCCGCTGCTTGCCCGCATCGAACATCGCGAGCGCGTCGCAACGATGATCGCCACCCGCGACGGCGCGACCTGCCATTTCGACATTCGTCTGCAGGGTCCTGACGAAACGGTGTTTCTGGATATTTGAGAGTATTTGGGCGGCTTGTTCAGAAAACTCTGCGCAAGTGGCCCCCTCACCCTGCCCTCTCCCCGCTGGGGAGAGGGGAATAGTGCCATGCGAGATCGCCCCGAGTCCCCTTCTCCCCTAGGGGGTCCGAAGGACGGGTCGAGACCGGTGGCTCGACCCCGAGGTGGCGGCAGCCGGATGAGGGGGCCACCATCACCAACGAGCAGACCATGACCGCATCGCCCTTCGACCACCCCTTCCTCTCCGGCCTTCTCGGCGACGATGAAATCGCGCCCTATTTTTCCGCCGAGGCCGATCTTCGCGCCATGCTCTCCTTCGAGGCAGCACTGGCCAAGGCCGAAGCCGCCCATGGCCTCATCCCTGCCGAAGCTGCAAGGCGGATTGCCGAAATCTGCGCCGGCTTTTCCCCCGATCTCGCCAGCCTGCGATCGGCAACGGCAAGGGACGGCGTCCTCGTCCCCGATCTCGTCAAGCAGCTGCGCAGCGCGGTCGGCGAGGAAGCGGCCAAGAGCCTGCATCTCGGCGCCACCAGCCAGGATGTGATCGACACCAGCCTGATGATCCGCCTGAAGGCCATCACCTTCCTGTTTGCCGGCCGGCTTTCCACGATTGCCGCGGGGCTCGATACGCTCGACCGCCAGTTCGGCGGCAACCGGCTGATGGGTCACACCCGCATGCAGGCGGCGATCCCGATCACCGTCTCCGACCGGCTTGACGCCTGGCGCGCACCGCTGATCACCTATCGCGACCGCCTGACCGAGCAGAGTTTTCCCGTCCAGCTCGGTGGCGCCGCCGGCACGCTCGACAAGCTCGGGACGCAAGGCCCGGCAATCCGCACCGCGCTCGCTCAGGAACTCGGCCTCACCGATATCAGGCAATGGCAGAGCGGGCGTCTGCCGATCGCCGATATCGCCGGCCTGTTCTCGTCGATTTCGGGCAGCCTCGGCAAGCTCGGCCAGGATATCGCCCTGCTTGCCGAGGTGGGCCACGAGATCGAAATCGCCGGCGGCGGCACCTCGTCGGCAATGGCCCACAAGCAGAACCCGGTTGCCGCCGAAGTCCTGGTCTCACTTGCCCGCTTCAACGCCACGCTTCTATCGGGCATCCATCAGTCCCTCGTCCATGAACAGGAACGCTCGGGTGCCGCCTGGACACTCGAATGGCTGCTGCTGCCGCAGATGACGATGGCAACCGCCGCCTCGCTGCGGTTGGCGGGGGAATTGGTAGGGAATATCAGACGGCTTGGAACGGCTTAAAGCGCGTTGCAATCTTTCAGATCCGCGCGCTTTTGCTTCAAGGCGCAACGAGCATCAACCGAGCTTGGCTATTTCACGCAGATTATCGGCCGTCGTTGTCGGGAATTCGAAGAATTCGAGATAGGCCGGGATCTGTTCGAACAACATATCCGTTCCCACCTGAAAGGCGCAGCCCCGCGCCCGGACAGCTTCGAGAAAAGGGGTTATCTCCCTGCTCAGCACGACCTCGCCGACGAAGGTCGAAGGAGAAATGCGCTCGACATCGATGGGCAGAGGGTCACCCCGGCGCATGCCGAGAGGCGTGGCGTTGACGACAATGTCGAAGCCGGCCGGATCGAGAGAGCCGATCGTCACCTGCAGCTGCGGATAATACGTCTTCAGGCGGTCGAGCAGTGCTGTCGCGGTCGTCGCATTGGCGTCGAAGATCGCCAGATGAGCCACACCGGCCTGTGCCAGCGACGCGGCGATCGCCGAGCCGACACCGCCGGCGCCGACGACGAGCGCACGAGCGCCTTCGACTTTTTTGCCCTTGCGCAGAACGCCGCGGACGAAGCCTTCGCCGTCGAACATGTCGCCGATCAGCCTGCCGTCCGCACCGAGACGCACCGCATTGCACGCGCCCGCGACTTTGGCATTGGTCGATGTTTCGTCGAGCAGCGCCATCGTCGATACCTTGTGGGGCATGGTGATCAGCGCGCCGTGGATATTGGAGAGCCGGAAGACAAGCTTCAGGAAAGTGGGATAATCCTCCGGCCTGCAGCCCATCGGCACGACGACCGCGTCGATCCCGGTCTTCTCGAAATAGGGATTGTAGATCAGAGGCGCCTTGAAGGACTCGGTGGGATAGCCGAGATGGGCGATGAGCTTGGTCGTCCCGTTGATCATGTGGCTAGACTTTCTGGGGATTGGAAGAGACGCCGGCGTCGGAGAGATGGATCATCTGCCCCGAGCCCGCCGACCTCTTGATCGCTTCGACGACCCTGAGGGTCGCTAGCCCCTCTCGGCCACTGACGAGAGGCGCGGCATCGCCGCGAATGACGTCGCAAAAATGCCTGAGCTGAACGCAGAGCGGATCGGCTGCCGCGTGAGGCACACGCTCCTCGGCAAGCTTCTCCAGCCAATCCGGCTTCGAAGCGCTGGTCCAAAGCCTCAGATCGGGAATCCCGAGCGAACCCTTCGTGCCGCCGATCTGATAGCAGAATTGATCGTAACGGGGAAAAGCGGGGTTTTCACCGGTGGTCGCCTCCCAGCTCCAGGGCGCGGCGACGGCATCGCTGCCGCTGAGGGTGGCGAGAACACCGCTGGCAAACCGAAGCGAGACGACGGCGCTATCCTCGACGGCGTGGTGCCGCACGGCGTGCGATTCCATCGCCTGGACGGCATCGACCTCACCGAAGAGAAAGCGGAAGAGGTCGACATCGTGGATCAGGTTGACGAAGACCGGACCGGCGCCGGCTTCACGCCGCCAGGCGATATCGAAATAGTCGTCGGGTTTGGCGACCCAGAAGGTGCCGTGCACCGCGATGATACGGCCAAGCCTGCCGCTGTCGACGATTTGTTTGGCCGCCTGGATCATCGGGTTGTGACGCCTGTGATGGCCGACCAGGAGCGGTATCCCCGCCCTCTCGCCGGCGGCAACGAGCGTCGCGGCAGCAACGACGTCGTCGGCGATCGGTTTCTCCACGAGAACGGGAATGCCGGCGGCGACAACCTCCATCCCGTTCTCGACGTGAAGCTGGTTCGGCGTTGCCACGATGACGCCGTCAGGCCTGTCCCCGGCGCGGATGTCCTGGAAGGACGCGTACCATCGGATGCCGGCATTTCGGGCAAAGTCGCGACCGGCGGCAGAAGGATCGATCACGGCGGAAAGAACCGCGCCGGGCTCGGACATCACGCGTTCGGCATGGCGTCTGCCGATCAGGCCGACTCCCATGACTGCAATCTCTAACGGCTTCATGATCGGCTCCTGGATTTTGACGACGGATCGGTCTTGCCCCTACTTCCGCAGGATCTCTCCCAGAAATTTCCGGGTCCGCTCGTGCTGCGGGTTGGTGAAGAATTCGGCCGGCGGGGCTTCTTCGACGATCGCGCCGCTCGCCATGAAAATCACCCGGTCGGCGACCTGGCGGGCAAAGCCCATTTCGTGGGTGACGCAGATCATCGTCATGCCCTCGTCGGCGAGCCCGATCATCGTATCCAGCACTTCCTTGACCATCTCCGGGTCGAGCGCCGACGTCGGTTCGTCGAACAGCATGACTTTCGGCCGCATGCAGAGCGCGCGGGCAATGGCGACACGCTGCTGCTGGCCGCCAGAAAGCTGGACCGGGTATTTGTCGGCCTGCTCCAGTATCTTGACCCGATCGAGCAGCCCGCGCGCGCGTTCCTCGGCCTCCGCTTTGCCGACGCCGATCGCCTTCATCGGCGCCAGCATGCAGTTCTGCAGCACCGTCAGATGCGGAAAAAGATTGAACTGCTGGAAGACCATGCCGACCTCACGGCGGATCGCATCGATTGTCTTGGCCTGGTCGCTGAGCAGGATGCCGCCGACCCGGATCTGACCTTTCTGGTAGGTCTCGAGATGGTTGATACAGCGAATGAGCGTCGACTTTCCGCTGCCGGAAGGGCCGCACAGGACGATCCTCTCGCCACTGCGAACGGTCATGTTGATATCGTGAAGGGCTTGAAACGAGCCGTACCACTTTTCCACCTGCGCCATGGTGATCATGGCTTCCGCGCGTTGAGGGGGAACGGGTCTGGTCATCGGGAGAACTCCAGGATTGGCGGCCAGGGCCGCATCGAAGAAAAAGGCTGCGGATCAGCGCGCCGAGGCGGCGAACTTCCGCTCGAGGCGCGCGCCGAGAATCGTCAGCGGGCAGCACATCAGGAAGTACAGGATGCCGACGACGCCGAAGACCGTCAGCGGCTGGAAGATCTGATTGGAGATGATGTTGCCGGCCCGCGTCAGCTCGGTGAAGCCGACGATCGAGGCGAGCGAAGTGCCTTTGATCAACTGCACGAGGAAGCCGATCGTGGCAGGCAGCGAGATACGCAGCGCCTGCGGCAGGATCACGTCCCTCATGCGGGAGACGTATCGCAGGCTGAGCGCCTTTGCCGCTTCCGTCTGGCCGCGCGGCACCGCTTCGATCGATCCGCGCCAGATCTCGCCGAGATAGGCGCTGGCATGCAGCGTCAGCCCGATGGCGACGGCCACCCAGGCATCGAGCATCAATCCCACCAGAGCCAGGCCGTAGTAGACCACGAAAAGCTGCATCAGCAGCGGCGTTCCCTGGAAGACGGCGATGTAGCCTGATGTCACGCGTTCCAGCAGCGGGTTGCCCGAGACGCGGGCCAGAGCGACGCCGAGCCCGGCAATACAGCCGCAGACGAAGCCGACCGCTGATAGGACCACCGTCCATTTCAGGCCGATCAGGAGGAAGGCGAACTCATCGTGACCCATGGAATTCCTCCTACTTGACGGGATATTTGAAGTAGCGGGCCGAAAACAGCGCAAACAGGCGCATCATCACCCAGGAAATCACGAAATAGAAAAGCGTGACCGTGAAGTAGACCTCGAAACTGCGGAAGCTCTCCGACTCGATGCGCTGGGACACCGAGGTCAGCTCATAGGCCGAGATCGCCGAGGCGATGCTGGTGGTCAGCGTCAACAGCACGAACTGGCTGGTCAGGGACGGATAGATCGCCCGCAATGCCGGCTTGAGGATGATCAGCCGGAAGACCTGCGCCTTGTGCAGGCCAAGGGCGAGGCCCGCTTCCATCTGCCCCTTGGCAATCGACTGGACGCCGCCGCGGATGATCTCGATGGCGTAGGCGCCGCCGTTGATCCCGAGCGCGATGATCGCCGTCGGCGTCGGATCGAGCCGGATGCCGGCGAGCGGCAGCGCGAAGTAGATGAAGAAGATCTGCACCAGGAACGGCGTGTTGCGGATCAGTTCGACGAAGGCGATGACCAGCCAGCGCGCCGGCTTGAAAGCGGAGTCGCGCAAGGCAACCCCGCCAATTCCGATGACGATCGCCAGCAGCATCCCGCAAATGGCAAGCAGGAATGTCCCGAGGCAACCGAGCAGGAGGCTCGGCAGACCATCGATAACGGGGGTGAAATCCAGCGTGTAATTCATGCCTTCGCTGCTCCCACCATGCCGGCCATTGCTTCGATGGCGAGTTCATAACCGCGGGGGCCAAAGCCGATCATGATGGCGGTGGCGACGCGCGAGACCAGGGATTTGTGATAGATCTCCTCGCGGGCATGCACATTGGAAATATGCAGCTCGATCTTCGGGGGATCGAAGGTTTTCAGCGCATCGAGCAGGGCGATCGAGGTGAAGGTATAGCCGGCCGGATTGATGATGATGCCGCAAGCCTCCTTGCGGGCCTGATGCACGCTTTCCACCAGCTCGCCCTCGAAATTGGTCTGGCGGAAGTCGATGGCAAAGCCGAGGCTCGCAGCCCTGGCCAGGCACTTGTCCCTGATATCGCTGAGCGTCGCCGAGCCGTAGATCGCCGGCTCGCGCTCGCCGAGCAGGTTCAGGTTCGGTCCGTTGAGCACAAAGATGGTTCTGGTCATGTCGCGCACCTCAAACGGGCGTAGCCTTAAGCATAGCGATTGCGTTGACCGGCATCGGCATGCCCGTCTTGTTTGGCGAGACGCTTACACCCTCCCGACGTCATCCTCGGGCTTGTCCCGAGGATCTACTGCGGGCGGCGGCAGATGCTCGGGACAAGCCCGAGCATGACGGAAGAGAACGATCTCACTTCGCCGCGAACGGAATGCCTTCCAGCGTTTCCGGGAATTCCGGCACCGGAACCTTCATCCACTTGTCGTAGACGGCCTTGAGGTCGCCGTTTGTCTTGATCTTGTCGATGAAGGTGTTGAGCGCCGCATTGATTTCCTTCTCGCCGAGACGAGTGCAGGCGCCGTTGTAGAGCTTCTGGAATTCGAGCTTGTTTTCGAATTCGCCCGGACGTGCCTTGTTCACCCGGTCCATGTAGAAGATGTTGCCGCCCAGCGTGTCGACCTGGCCGGAAACAAGGGCCTGGACGCTGGCAGCGTCACCGTCATAGCGCCGGATCGTCGTGCCCTCAGGCGCGTTCTTCGTCACCTGCGTGTCCTGCGCTGCACCCTTGGCGACGCCGACCGTGAACTTGGCCATGTCGGCATTCGTCTTGATCTGCGCCGATTTGGGGCCGATCAGCACGATGGCATTGGCAACATAGGGCTTGCTGAACTGCACCGCCTTGGCGCGATCCGGCAGCATGGCCATCGTTGCAAAGAGAACGTCGACGCGGCCGGCCGTGAGCGCCGGAATGCGGTTGTTGACTTCAAGCGGCACGAATTCGACGGAAACACCCAGTTCCTTGGCGAACAGCGTTGCGATGTCGGCGTCGAGACCGTCCTGCTTGCCGCCGCTGGCCACAAAACCCCAAGGCGGATTGTCACCCTGAATTCCGACGATGATTTTGCCGCGCGCCTTGATTTCGTCAGGCGTCACGGCAGCAGCCGGCTGCGCCAAAGTGACGGCGGCCACCACGGCTGCGGCTCCGAGCATCGCGTTTCGGCGAGTCAGCATAGATTTGAACATGGAATTCCTCCTCCTTTGACGGTCGATGGACCGGACAGCCACCTCACCTTTTGACTGTGGAGGCAATGATTGCCAGAGCATGACACCAAAATCAACAGAGTTTTTCGAAATCATCTGAGAGTTTAGGATACGACCAGCTATTTTAATTTCTCACGACATTTGCAATAATAGATGAGAGCGATTTTCCCCTGCGTGCGGTGCGGATACCGAAAGGGCTTTGATATGAAGACCTCGATTGCGACTGTGACGATCAGCGGCGAACTGCCGGAAAAGCTCGAGGCGATTGCCCGAGCGGGCTTCGACGGCGTCGAGATTTTCGAAAACGATTTCCTGGCATTCGACGGAAGCCCGGCCGACGTCGGCAAACTCGTGCGCGACCATGGCCTTGAGATCACCCTGTTTCAGCCGTTCCGGGATTTCGAGAGCATGCCGGAGCCGCTGCGAAGCCGCACCTTCGATCGCGCCGAACGAAAATTCGACGTGATGCAGCAGCTCGGAACGGATCTGGTGCTCGTCTGCTCGAACGTCTCGCCGGCAGCCTTGGGCGGCATCGATCGGGCGGCTGAGGATTTCCGCGAACTCGGCGAGCGCGCCGCCCGGCGTGGACTGCGCGTGGGTTACGAGGCGCTCGCCTGGGGCCGCCATATCAGCGACCACCGCGACGCCTGGGAGATCGTACGGCGCGCCGATCATCCGAATGTCGGCCTTATCCTCGACGGCTTCCACACCTTGTCACGCAAGATCGACGTCAATTCCATCCGCTCGATTCCCAAGGAGAAGATCTTCATCGTCCAGCTTGCCGATGCGCCTGATATAGACATGGACCTGCTCTACTGGAGCCGCCACTTCCGCAACATGCCGGGAGAAGGCGACCTTCCCGTTACGGCCTTCACCGAAGCCGTCGCCGCCACCGGTTACGACGGGTATTTCTCCCTGGAGATCTTCAACGACCAGTTTCGAGGCGGCCTGTCGCGTGCGATTGCTGCCGATGGCCACCGCTCGCTGATCTATCTCGGCGACCAGGTGCGGCGCCATCTCGGCACCGGCAGCATGGCCGGGGCGGCGATGCCGGAAAGAGCGGCCGTTCAAGGCGTCGGCTTCGTGGAGTTTGCCACCGACGAACAGGACGAGGTCGAACTGGTGGCATTGCTGCGCACCCTCGGCTTCAAACAGACCGCCGTCCACCGCACCAAAAAAGTCTCGCTGTTCGAGCAGGGCGAAATCCGCATCCTCGTCAATGTCGACCAGGCGGGATTTGCCAACGCCGCCTACGCCGTGCACGGCACCTTTGCCTATGCCATCGCGCTCGATGTCGACGATGCGGCAAAAGCCTATGAACGCGCCCTTGCGCTCGATGCCGAACCCTTCGTCCAGCCTGCCGCCGACGGCGAGCTCGAGCTGCCGGCCATTCGCGGCGTGGGTGGCGGCATCATCTACCTCATCGACGACAAGAGCGCCTTGGGCCGCTTTTCCGAAATCGATTTCCGGCCGGTCAATGATGAGAGCGGCATGGCATCCGCCGGCCTTTTGCGCGTCGACCACGTCGCCCAGACGGTCGGCTACGACGAAATGCTCACCTGGCTTCTGTTCTACACCTCGATCTTCGAGACCCATAAGACCCCGATGGTCGACATCATCGACCCCGCCGGGGTGGTGCGCAGCCAGGTCGTCGAGAACCGGTCGGGCGCGCTGCGCATCACCATGAACGGCGCCGAAAATCGCCGCACCCTGGCGGGACATTTCATTGCCGAGAAATTCGGGTCCGGAATCCAGCACCTGGCATTTTCAACCGATGACATCTTCGCCACCGCCGAAAAACTTCGCGCCTGCGGTTTCAGGCCGCTGCACATCTCGCCGAACTATTACGACGACGTCGAGGCACGCTTCGGGCTCGATCCTGTCATGACCGAGCAGCTGAAGGCGGAGAACATTCTCTATGACCGGGACGAGCATGGCGAATATTTCCAGCTCTACAGCGGCACCTATGGAGAGGGTTTCTTTTTCGAAATCGTCGAGCGGCGCGGCTATCGCGGCTATGGCGCGCCGAACGCGATTTTCCGGATTGCCGCGCTGAAAAGACAGATGCGCCCGGAAGGCATTCCGAAGGACGCCTATTGAACTCAGTTCAAGCATGATGCCGCGGTATCAAGCTGTTCTACGGAATTCGGCCGCTCTTGAGCACATGTTCCACGCCGCTTTGAACATGCCGCCTGACCACCTCGGTGGCGCCGGCGACATCGCGTCGAAGGGACAGTTCGAACAAGAGCCTGTGGTCGTCGACGACAGGCTTGCCGCGAAAGCTTTCGGCCAGCATGTGGTAGCGCAGAAAACGGTCGAAGACGGAGGACAGTGTCGCCATCAGCGTGACGGAATTGCAGGCCGAGACAATCGCCTGGTGGAATTCCCAATCGTAGCGGACCCAGTCGACCGTGCGCGACACGTCGCCCGCCAGCAGCTTGCGCTCGGCAGCAGCCAGCCGGTGATGGGCAGCGACGATGCGCCCCTCCCATTCGAGATTTCCCGCCGCGAAGGCGAGGCCGATCGCATGCGTTTCCAGCACGATCCTCAGATCGGCAAGCTCCAGCAGTTCCCGCCGCGATGCGGGGCTGACTTCAAAACCACGCTGCCCTTCGGCGACGACAAGGTTCTCCGTGGTCAGGCGGCTCAGAATTTCGCGCAGCGACGAAATGCCGATCGAGTAGCGTTCCTTGGCCTGCTCCAGCTTGATCTTGGCCCCCGGCGGCAATGTGCCCGATATGATATCCTCGCGGATCTGCCGGAAGACGATATCGCTGACTGTTTCAGCCGGGTCGTGGACTTGCGTGAGCATGGCTTTTCCTGCTTTGCCGAGATGCATTCCCTGTGGTGCTATTTCAAAGTCCCGCGCGCCAGGGCATGTTCGACCCCGCCTTGAATATGCAGGACAAGCACGCGCTTGGCCGTCTCCGCATCCCGTCGCAGCGCCGCATCCAAAAGCTGCTGGTGTTCATTGGCCGCGACATCGCCGCGGTAGGATAAGGCAACCATCTGGTATCTGAGATATCTGTCAAAGATCGCCGCGTGCGTTTCCATCAGCAATTTCGATCCGCAGGCCGATATCAGGGCCTGGTGGAACTCCCAGTCGTAACGCTTCCAGTCCTCGGCCCGGCTGGTATCGCCTGACGCCATCACCTGCTCCATCCGCGCCAGTTTGTAATGGGCCGAGACCAGCGGCGCCTCCCATTCCACGTCTCCGCGCGCAAAGGACTGCTCCAGGGCATGCGTCTCCAGCAGCAGCCTCATCGCCGCCGTCTCCTTGAGATCGGACACCGACACCGGCGAAACTTCGAAGCCTTTCTGCCCCTCGGCAACGACGAGACCCTCGGAGGACAGCCGGTTCAGCACCTCTCTCAGCGTGCTGATGCTGGTCTCGTAGGACTCCTTCAGGCTGTCCAGCTTCAATTTTTGTCCGGGCGCCAGCCGCCCGAAAATGATATCGGCCCGAATCCGCCTGTAGCTGCTCTCGGCAATGGTCTCGTTCACGACAGGCTGCAGCATCATGAGTCTCTTATATTTCCGATATCGTCGGATATATCGCCTTTCGGCAACGCTAAGCAAGCAAACATTCGTGCCGGAGCCAGCACAATTTTCTCATATGATACGGATTTCTGCCGGTATTGAAGCCGGGGAAATCTACCCGCGCTGCACCGACACGCGCCCGGCCTTCAAAATCATCTGAGAGGCCTTCAGCGCGGCCGGCTTGACAGGGAGGATTGGGACTTGGAGCGGCGGCAATTGTTTTTTCAATCGCACGCAACCATCTAATAGGCATGAGTTACGGGAAAATTGTCCCGCCCCAGCAGCCCGTTTACCGAAAACCAACCATACTGGGTTGCTTTCCGACGCGAAAGCCGATTGCTTAGGAAAATCTACTCCTTCTTCCGCTAGCGGTGAGGAGAATGAAAGGGGGCACAGGCAAACCCGTGGAATTCTGCTGCTTCGCATCGAGGTGAACTATGATTACGATGGCGATGCGGGAAGGCCGGTTTGAAGAAAGATGACGACAGAACTGTTTCAGGTAAAATTTTGGGGCGTCCGCGGCAGTATTCCCGTATCCGGCCCCGAGTTCGACCGCTACGGCGGTAACACGTCCTGCATCGAAATTCGCTGCGGAAAACATCGGATGATCTTCGACGCGGGCTCCGGCCTGCGTGAGGCGGGGCTGTCACTGCTCGCCGACGGTGTCAGCGATGTCGACCTGTTCTTCAGCCACTGCCACTACGATCACATTATCGGCCTGCCCTTCTTCAAGGCGATCTATTATCCCTCGATCAACGTCAACATCTGGTCGGGCCATCTCGACGGCAAGATGAGCACGCGGGAAATGGTCGAGCAGTTCATCAGCCCGCCCTGGTTTCCTGTCAAAACCGACATCTGCCAGGCGACGATGAATTTCAGCGACTTCCACCCCGGCCAGGTGCTGACGCCCCACAAGGGCGTCACGATCAAGACCTTCATGCTGAACCATCCGGGCGGCGCCATCGGCTATCGCGTCGAGTGGCAGGGCCGTTCGGTCGCGCTGATCTACGACATCGAGCATATTCCCGGCAGCCACGACCCGGTCTCGCTGGAGATGATGCAAGGCGCCGATCTCGTCGTCTACGACTGCACTTACAATGAAGACGAGATGCAGCGTTTCAAGGGCTTCGGCCATTCGACCTGGGAGCACGGCACCGAGCTGGCAAGGATGGCGGGCGCCAAGCGCTTCGCCCTGTTCCACCACGCCCCCTCGCGCACCGACGAACAGCTGGCTGAGATGGAAGCCAAGGCGCAGGCCGCCTTCCCCGAATCCTTCGCCGCCCGCGACAACCAGACCGTTGTGATCTAAAGCGCGTCGCGATCTTTCGTAGTCTCGCACATTTTGCGCGACATGCTCTGCGGAACGGATGCCGAGCCAGACCGTTTCCCCCGCGCGAGATCAATGAAACGGGGACAGCCATGACCGTGTTTTCCGGACAATGCCTTTGCGGCCAGGTGCAGCTTTCCGTTCGGGGCGAGCCTTTGCGCGTCGGGATCTGTCATTGCACCGATTGCAGGAAGGACAGCGGTTCGGCCTTTACCTTCTATGGGATCTGGCCCGCCGGCCAATTCGAGCACACGGGGGAAACCGGCGCGTTCCAAGGCCGGCATTTCTGCACCGGCTGCGGCTCGCGGCTGTTTTCCGCCGATGCCGTAGAGGCGGAGATCAAGCTCGGCATCCTCTCCGAAGCCCCGACGCCGCTCGTGCCGGGCTACGAACTCTGGATCAAGCGCCGCGAAGCGTGGCTGCGGCCGGTGGAAGGCGCCGAGCAATATGAGGAAGACCGCAGGTGAGCGGCGGCGGGCGCCCGATGGCCGCCCTCGTCCGGCATCGCCGGATCGCCGTCGCCGGCGTTGTCGCCGCCCTCATCCGAGAATTTCCCAGGCGCTTTGATCCCCTTCTATCTTAGAAGCGCCGATGCCGATGACCAGCGGACGGCAGGATGCCGGCCCGTCATGACAAACAAGGCCGACAGGAAATCCCAGGCGGCGGCGTCATGCACCAGATGGTGGGTGAGCACGCCGATCGGCTCGTCATTGCCGGCAAAGCGGTCATGCAGCTCGGCCACCAGCTCGGCCACCAGTTCCGCCTCGCCGCGTCCGCCGCGCGTGCCGTGCCAGTCGATGATGTCGACATGGGTGTTGAGCAGCGGCATCGGGCCGCCCTGCCTTGCCCGCCCATAGACCGACAGCGCCGCAAAACCAAGCCCCGGCAGTGCCGGGATAAGGGCCGCGTGGATGCGGTTCCACGGCGGCACCAGCAGCCGCTGGAAGCGGGCCGGATGCAGCCGCTCCAGCAGCCGCAACCCTTCGCGCAACTCGCCGAGCACGACGTCTGCCGGCCGCTCGCCGCCGAGTTCCTGCTTCTTGGCCTCCGGCCCGGCATGGTTCGTGTGCGACCAGCCGTGCACGGCGACAGTCACGCCTGCCTCCGCCGCCAGCCGCGCCGCCAGAGCCTCGCCGGTCAGGCCGGGAATGACGGCAAGCGTCAGCGGAACCCTGCTTTCCCCCGCCAGCGCCAGCAGCGTTTCAAGCGCCGGCGTCGGCTCGATGGCATCATCGTCCCGCAGCCAGAACCGCACCACCCGGCCGGCGGCCTGCCAGCGGTCGAGTTCGCGGCGCAGCGGCTCCCAGTCGTCCATCCGATCGGTCATCACTTCACTCCTGTTCCCGCATGGTCCCGCAAAATTCCGTCCAGTCGTTCCGCCGCCACCGCCAGCGAGCGCTCCTCGAGCACGAAGCGCTGCGCCGCCTGCCCCATGGCGTCTCGCCGCTCTCCATCGTCAAGCAAGGCAGCCACGGCCCCGGCATAGGCAGCAATGTCGCCATCCCGGGTCAGCAGGCCGGTCACCTCGGCCTCGACCACGGAAGGCACGCCCGCCGTTTCCTGTGCCACGACAGGCAGGCCGGCGGCCTGGGCTTCCAGATAGGCAAGCCCGTAAGCCTCGCCGCAGCCCGGCCAGACATACATACCGCCGCGCCCGAGCAGGCCGGCGATCTCCGCTCCGTCCAGCTCGCCCAGCCACTCGATGCGGCCCGGGGGAAGGCCGGCAAACAGCGCCTGCACCTCCTGGCGCATCGGGCCGTCACCGATGACGGCAAGCGTCCAGGGCCGGTCTTCGATCAGCCGCAATGCCTTTGCCAGCATCGCATAGCTCTTCATCTTGTCGCCCGCCCGCATCATCGCCACCGTCACCAGCCGGCGCGGGTCCGGCGCCGGCGATACCGTCTCGAACAGCGCCGTGTCGATGAAAGGTTGCAGGCGGCCAAGCCGGGCCTGCGGAAAGGCGGCGGAAAGCCCTGCCCGGTCTCGCTCGGTGAAGCTGATGTTGACCGCCGCCTGCAGGATCGCTTCGCCGACGCGCTGCTGCTGGGCGGCCCAGCCGGTGCTGTCGCGCTTGGCCGCATAGGAGGCTTCCGCCGTCACATAGGGAATGGCCAATTCAGCCGATATCGCCGGCCCGAAAGCATCGGGCGATTTGTAATAGGGGTGGTAGCAGAACCAGAGTTCGGGTCGCGGCCCGCAAGCCCATTTGTCCCGCAGCCGCTGCAATTCGGCACGGATGGCCGGTTCGAGCGCCGCTGCCGCCTCCGGGCTCGCGGCATAAGCGCGGAATTCGGACACGATCTCGACCTCGTGGCCGGCGCGCTCGAGCGCCCGGATCAACAGCCGCGCCATCAGCCGGTCGCCCGACGGCACCGGATGGTTCGGCGATTTCATCGGCGCGTAAAAAGCCACCCGCATCCACAACCCTCACCTGGAGACACACTGTTTCCACCCGGCATGCCCGCCGGCGCAACTCCGCTATTGTCCATTTCCCGAAAACTTGCGCATAAGCATATGGAATGTGATCGCGATCGAAACAATTCCGCCTTTTTGCCAATCTCTATGGGCGCGCGGTTGCATCGACAAGAACGGGAATGAATGACGACGGCCTCAGTCACAGGGATTTTTTCGGAGCGCTCGATCAGAAGGGCAAGGCTTGGTTCCGGCCTGGTCATTTTCATCTTCGTCCTGCTGCATTTGTCGAACCATGCGATCGGCCTGATTTCGGTCTCCGCCGCCGATAAGGCCGCCCGCCTTTTCCTGGCGATCTGGCGCAATCCGGTCGGGACCGCCATCTTCTATTCGTCGATTCTGACCCACATCGCGCTGGTGCTGCGCGCCATCTATATGCGCCGCAGCCTGGTCATGCCGAAGGGCGAAATGGCGCAGATCGTGCTCGGCTTGCTGATCCCGCTGCTTCTCATGGATCATGTCATCGGCACGCGCATCGCCCACGAGCTCTACGGCTATATCGACGATTACGAGACGGTCGTGACTACGCTGTGGATCCGGAACCCGACGAACGGCCTGCGCCAGGGGCTCGGTGTCCTCGCCGTATGGATCCACGGCTGCATCGGCATCCATTTCTGGCTGCGCTACCGCCCCTGGTACCCGAGCTTTGCGCCATTGTTGCTGGCGCTGGCGATCCTCGTACCGGTTCTGTCGCTGCTCGGCTTCGTCGAAATGGGCCGCACGCTCGCCGACCCCTCCTACCAGCAGGCCATCGCCAACAGCCCTTACAAGGCGACCGTCAACAGCCATTTCGCCTCGAACCCCGGGATTGGCCGTGAAGTCTCTGAGATCCGCGCCGTGCTTTACGGCGCTTTCTCGCTCTCCCTGCTCATCGTCGTCGTCGCCCGCGCCCGGCGCAAGCTGAAGGAGCGCCTCGACCAGGTGGCCGTGCATTATCCGGGCGGCGAAGTGATCCGTGTGCCGCGCGGCTTCTCGGTGCTGGAAGCAAGTCGGCTCGGTGGCCTGCCGCATTATTCCGTCTGCGGCGGCAAGGGCCAGTGCTCCACCTGCCGCGTGCAGATCCTCGGCGATTACGAAGCCCTGCCGGCCCCCGACAAGATGGAACAGACGACGCTGCGGCGCATCAATGCCGGGCCGGATGTCCGGCTCGCCTGCCAACTGCGCCCCGACCGCGACCTCGCGGTCGCGCCGCTGCTCGTGCCGGCGGTCGAAGGCGCCCTTCCCGCCAACAGCCAGGAGACCAGCCCCGGCCGCGAGCGTGAGATCGCCGTGCTCTTCGTCGATATCCGCCATTTCACCACGCTGACGGAAACCCGCCTGCCCTTCGATGTCGTCTTCCTGCTGAACCGCTATTTCGCCATCATCGGCAAGGCGGTGGAGCAGGCGGGCGGGCGGCTCGACAAGTTCATCGGCGACGGCGCCATGGCGCTCTTCGGCCTCAACACCGCGCCGGAGCAGGCATGCCGCCAGGCGCTCACAGCGGCTGCGGCAATCGTCGCCGAGATCGAGAAACTCGCCGCCGAACTCGCCGAGGAACTGGCGCTGCCGCTGCGCATCGCAATCGGCATTCACACCGGCCCCGCCGTCGTCGGCACGATGGGCTATGGGCGGGTGCGCAGCATGACGGCGATCGGCGATACCGTGAACGTCGCGAGCCGGCTGGAAAGCGCCGCCAAGGAGTTCGAGGCGGCAATCGTCATCTCCGAACCGGTGGCAACCCTCTCCGGCGCCGATCTTTCCGGCATCGAAAGCCGTGAAATCAACGTGCGCGGCCGCGCCCTGCCCTTGAAAGTCTATGTCATTCCGCGAGAGAAAGCGGCAGCACCGCTCGAAGGAAAAGACTGATGCCCGGCAAACCCTGGCTCACCGCCAGATATTGGAGCCGCCGCCTGCGCAAGGCGCGCAATCGAGCCGTCTCGCGCTTCTTCGACACCCGCTTCGGCCGCCGGCTACTGATCGAGAATATCGGCCCGCGCGTCACCTCGATGACGGTCGACGCCGGCGACCATCTGATGACCTTCTCGCCCGGCGATTATATCGGCCGCAAGGTCTTCCGGAAGGGCCATTTCGAGCGCGACGCCGTCGACCGGCTGATCGCCATCCTGCGCGAGCGCGGGCTGCTGCGAAAGGATGCCACACTGCTGGAAATCGGCGGCAATATCGGCACCCAGACCGTCTATTTCGCCTTGAGCGGCACCTATGCCCACATCGTCAGCATCGAGCCCGACCCGCGCAATTTCCCGCTGCTTGAACGCAACATCCGCCAGAACCGGCTGGAGGAAAAGGTCCGACTTATCAATTGCGCTGCCGGCGAGCACGCCGGTGAGATCGACTTTTTTCTCAACCTCAACAATCACGGCAAGAGCAGCGCCATCCGCCAGAGCCCGACCGACAGGAAGATCAGCGTGCCGGTAAAGCCGGTCTCCGAGATCCTCGCCGGCCTTGCGATCGACCCCGCCGCGATCGGCCTGGTGTGGATGGATATCGAAGGTTACGAGCCGGTCGCCTGCCGCTCGATGCAGCCGCTGCTTGCCCGCCGCGTGCCGCTGCATATGGAATTCACGCCGCTGTTCTACGGCGCCGAGGGCACGAAGGCCTTCATGTCGATGCTGTCGGGGTTTTACGAGGATTGCCTCGTGCTGTTCGAGGACCGCGAGGTGGAGATGAAGGTACGGGATCTGCCGGGCGAGTTTGACCAGTATAATGTGCTGTTTTTGCCGTAGGCTTACATCCTGACAGCTGATCGTTGACGCCGTGCCGTGCGGCACGCCTTCTCAAGTCTCGAGCATCGCGCGCCGGCTCCTCAAGGCAGCGGAGCCGGCGTGTCGGCGAGCGTTCTGAGATAGGCGATCACGTCAAGCCGGTCGGCTTCATCCGGCGCGGCGCGGATTTCCATGTCGACGCCAGGTGTCGTCAGTGTCGGACCGGCAAGAAAGATATTGAGATCCTCATAGGTCCAGGACCCCTCCCAGGCCGACAGGGTTTTGGAGTAGCCGCCAAACTTGGTCGAGGCCTTGTCGCGTCCGACGACGTTCCACAAGTTCGGCCCCCGGGTGGGTCCACCCTGGGCGCGGGTAGCATGGCAGGAGGAGCAGTTGGGGGCAAAGAAGGCCGCGCCTTTGGCCGGGTCGCCCTTTGCCAGCTTCGCGGCAATCGGCTCGGGTTTCAGAATGGTAACGCCATGCGCCAGCAGGTAGGCGGCGATCTCGGCCTGATCATTGTGCCTGGCAAGGTGATAGGGCGTGATAATGGCCGGCAGACGGGCGGGATCACCCCGGGTCCAGACGGCGTTGACGTCGGCGCCGGCTTCGACGAGCACCTTGACGCAGTCGAGACAGCCGTTCGCGACCGCGAAATGCAGCATGCGCTCGCCCCTCGATGCGGCGTTCGGGTCGGCGCCGTGCGCCAACAATAGTCCCATGAGGTCGGCGGAATTCTGCAGAACGGCGCCGGTAAGCGGCAGGCCGAGCGCCGAGGGGTTGTTCACGCCGGCCCCGCGCTCGATCAGCAATTCCACGGCTTCGGGATGACCGCTGCGAACCGCCAGGAAGAGCGGCGTGATCCCTTTCTCCTGCTCCTCGATGTCGGCGCCGGCATCGAGGGCCGCCGCGATGGCTGTCAGGTCGCCGCTCTTGACCGCCTCGTGAAGTGGAGCGCATTGGCCGGCTGTGAGAGCACTCAAATAGATGAGCGCGCTTCCGATCAGTTCACGCATCCGGCTCTCCCTCCGCCAACACGGTGACCGATAATTATATACCCGAGCGCCCCTGCCGGCCAGCTTGGCGTGCGCCCCGGACCTCCACGTCTGCCGTCAATATTCGCGAGAACCAATTGGAGGAGGAGGGCCTGGCTTATTGCACCGCCGGCGATAGGCCAGATCTTGTGCAAGCCCGAAAAAAGCGGTTAGCTGCCGTCATTGGGGACGCTCTTCATGCATGGTTAGAGGAGCTTTGGGGCGACAGCTGCGCTGAGAGGTGTCCGCATTTCGAGGGAAATCTCGTGCGCTGGTCCAAACCGCTTAGAGTGCATCTCGGCGTCCTGGTCGTCGCATCGCTGCTCTGCACGTCGATGCCGATCATCTGGATGGCATTCAGGCAGGGAAGCGATGCCGCGGTGAATTCCGGCGTGCAGCAGATGCGCGGGATGAGCCTGCGGCTGATCGAGGGATATCGCAGCACGCTGCAGGGAGGCACCGAGGCGATCGCGCTGGCATCGACCCTGCCGCAGCTCGCCTCCCCGCCGCCTGAGGATATGACTGCGAAACAGGAAGTGTTTCTGGAAGTCCTGAGAAACGTCCCCGAAGCGACGAGCATCTATACCGGATATCCCGACGGCTCGTACCTGCAGGTCATCAATGCCGCAAGGAGGGATGTTCGCCAGACCCTCGCGGCGCCTGACGAGGCGGCCTTCGCGATCAGAACGATCGCGGAGCGGCAAAGCGCGGACGTCCTGTCGACGCTCCGCTTTCTCGACAGCAAGGCAAGACCGATCGGCGAGCGGGACATCGAAGATGTGTCCTTCGATCCGCGGCAACGCCCCTGGTATCAATCCGCCGTTCAGGACGGGGTTCCGGTCTCCGTCGGACCCTATGTGACCGGAACGCTCAAGGTTCCGACGCTGACGATCGCGGCGCCGATGAAGGGCGACGGCCGGGTGGTCGTCGGCATCAACATTCACCTGCAGACCATCAGCCGCCTGCTGGATGCGCGGGGGATTTCGCCGCATGCCCGCGCCTACATCATCGATGGCGGCGGTCAGCTCGTTGCCCATTCCGACCCCGATATCATGAGCAGGATCATCGCAATATGGTCGAGAACATCCGGCGCCTTCGTCATGACGACAAACGGTTTCGACACCAGTGTTGAAACTGTCGTCAGGCTGCGGCGGGATCCCGCCTTTGCAAACGGCGGCGTGGCACGGCTCGATCTCGATGGGGAAAGCTATCTCGTGCAGATCGCTCCGGTCAGCATATCCGGTCTGTTTAAGGGAAGCACCGCCGCAATCGTCGTGCCGCTGGAAGACCTTGTGGCTGAGGCCAACCGGCTGCTCGTGCGCAATCTCCTGATGGCCGGCGCCTTCGTGCTTGCCGGTGTGGCTGCATCGGTGGTTCTCTCGCGTATGGTCAGCCGCTCTCTCTATCGGCTCGCCGACGAGGCGCGCAGGATCGGCGATCTCGATGTCGGCGAGAAAACCCTGTCGCATTCGTGGATCAGCGAGATCAACACGTTGGCGAGCGCGCTCTCGGCAAGCCGTCACGCCATCGGCCAGTTCGCCCTCTATGTCCCGCGTGAAGTGGTTCGGCGGATCGTCAGCCCGGAAGGGCGAGCGGTCGTCAAGGCGAAGCGGCAGGATGTGAGCGTGCTGTTCACCGATATCAGAGACTTCACGACCATATCCGAGCTCAACTCGCCCGAAGATGTGGTCGATACGCTGTCGGCCTATTTCGAACTGCTGAACACCATCGCCGAGAGCCATGGCGGGACAGTCGTCCAATATCTCGGCGACTCCATTTTCGTCATGTGGAACGCCCCTGTCCCGGATGTAAGGCATGCCGAAAACGGCTGTCGATGCGCCCTTGCCATGAAAGCGGCGATCGACGGCCTGAACGCGGAAAACGGCAAGAACCGCCGTCCCGCGCTGGTCACGCGATTTGGATTGCACACCGGCC
The DNA here is from genome assembly GCF_014197615.1 of Rhizobium esperanzae. Classification (GTDB taxonomy): domain Bacteria; phylum Pseudomonadota; class Alphaproteobacteria; order Rhizobiales; family Rhizobiaceae; genus Rhizobium; species Rhizobium esperanzae_A. Next base: position 49,549 of record NZ_JACIFY010000012.1, on the reverse strand, counting down.
CGGCGGTCGTCGGCAGCTTCGGCGCGATTTCGCGGCAGCAATACACGGCCATGGGCGACACGATCAACGTCGCCTCACGGCTGGAAGGATTGAACAAGGAATACGACACCTCGATCCTGGTCAGTGCCGCCATCCATGACGCCGTTGGCGATCGCTTCGAGTGTCGGCCGCTGGGTCTGGTGCAGGTCAAGGGGCGGGCTGAGAAGGTCGATCTATGGGAGCTTGTTGGGGAGAGCGGCAAATAAAATTTGGCGCGATTTTCGGGGAAGGCGAAATTCCTCAATCTCAACAATCACGGCAAGAGCAGCGCTATCCGCCAATGTCCGAAATCCTTGCCTAACTCGATCGATCCGGCGCCTACCGGTCTATGCGGGCGCTGCCTTCCGGCCGCGTCTCGCTGGCACCGGTCGCTTGCTTGGTGATCCGGCATATGGCGAGTTGTCATCTTCTTTGTCATCTCCGCCAAACCTCGCCGCCCCATCATTGCCACCACTTGGCTTTCTCAAGGATGACTTTCCGCATCACCTTGTGGTTGTCGGGAACTTGGATCTCGATAACCTTGCTTTTATTTCCCTTTTTCACCTCAGTGCACACTGCTGCCACCGCCGGAAAAAATGGGTCGGCAAAATCACTCATTCCAAGAGTGGCGGCAGCTTTTTCTGCCGATTCTGCCGTCATGTTGAAGCCGCATGCCGATTTCGTAACACTGTGAAAATAGAATGCCGCTGCGGTTTTGCGATCGTCAGCCTGAACATGACCCGCCGTAGCAAAAACAAACGCGAGAGCGCCTAAAATATGCAGCTTCATTATACTACCCCTAATTAGAATCTCTGAGCGCACCACAACTTCGCAGATTTCAATCGGGCGCGGCATTCGCCCTGCCGGTTAAGAGGTGACGGTGTTCAATATGCGGCCCCGCGCCCCTCAAACAAGCCTCTTCGCCTCTGCTCGCGCATGCTCATGATATTTGTTCTCCCGCAACGTGCCGAACAGCTTCAAGCTCTCCAGATGCTCGCGCTGGGCGCGGTAGAACTCGTTGAGGAAAATCAGCTCCTGGCCTGATTTCACGGCGTCCGAATAGCGGATCCGCCGGGTGATGGTGCGCACGATCTGTTCGATCTCCTTGTGGTTGGACGTCTTCGTCGAGTCGCGAAGCACGTCCTCCAGCGTCTGCAGCTCATATTTGCCGTAGACATCGAGATGTTCCGGCAGAAATTCGAATTCCGCCTGCGACGATGCGGCGGCGAACGCAGGCAGTGCGAGGTCGGAGAGCAGCACGGAACGCGGATTGTCGACCACCAGGGTGCCGGCGATGATGTCGCCGATCCGTTGCCGGCGTCGGTTGGCCAAGGGAACGATCACGACCACCAGAAGCCAGGCGCCCGTCAAACCGTTTTCCCACGCCGATTGATATTCTACCGACGCCAGAAGGCTTATGGGAGCGAAGATCTCCACCTCTTTCATCAGGTTGCGCGCAGTCACCTGGTGTGGTGTCAGCCTCCGTCCATTGACGTTGATGACGCGGATGCCGGTTATCTTTTTCCCGAGCGTGCGGCCGTTCCAGATGAGCTCCGAGAGAATGTAATAGGGGGTCCGCACCAGAAAACCCAGCAGGATGACCAGCATCGTCTCGGCACTCGGAGGCAGGAGCCCTGTGAAGCCGATAACGAACGCACAGACGAAGATGAGCAGAGTAGTGAAGAGCATGTCGAGGAATTGCGCACCGAAACGGGTTCCGAGTGAGCCGATCGCGAAACTGATCGGAACGCCCTCCGGCGGGATGAACTGTTCGACGCGTTTGCCGTCCGTCACTGGCTGGTTCATCGCGCGGGCTCACGCGAAATATTGCTGTCGCGGCCGCCGAGCAGCAGCCAGCATATCCAAAAGAGACCCATTCCCCAGCCGATGGTGAGGCGCCAGACCGGCTCCTGGATCAGCTGACGCAAAAATCCCTCGATCAAGGCTGCCACGACAAGCATCAGTGCCGCGAGGATCGCGAGCTTGACGGCATCATGCCCCTGATGGCGCAACGCTTCCTTTCGCGTTCGCGCGCCCGGCAGAAGAACGGCAAGTCCGAGCCTCGCACCGCCGGCGCACGCAATGGCGATGGCCGCAAGCTCCGTCACGCCGTGAATCGAGAGCCAGGCGAACACGTCGTAACCCAGCCCCCTGCGCGCAAACATCGCAAAGAACGCGCCGAGGATCAGACCATTGTAGAAGGTCAGAACGAAGCTCGGCAGCGATACGAAAACACCGAGCGTGAAAATCAGGACGACGATGCTGGTGTTGTGGGAAAACAGAAAGGTAGAAAATGCCGCCAGCCGGTCGCTGTCATGCCGTTCGTCGCCATAGATCGTCGAGCGGAGATAGTCGGTCGATGCGTCGGGCGTGCGCTGATCGGCCATCTCCGGAGGCACGAAGGTGTAGAACCAGCCCGGGTCGTTTTGGTAGAGCCTGTATCCGGCGACGGCCCCCAGAATGAGGGCGAGGAAGCCGATGAACAGCGGCAGGGCCGATCGGCGCACCGCCTGCGGAATGCCATGCAGCAGCAAACGGGTCGCAAGGCCGCCCAGGCTTTCCTGCGGCGCGTAGACGACCAGATAGGCCCGGGCGCAGAGACTTTCCAGATAGGCGATCAGGGCACGGTCGAGCGAGATGTCGCGCGCGACGCTCAGCGAATTCATCGCCTGCCTGTAGCCGGCGGCCAGATTGCGGACTTCATCATAACCGAGCGCGGCTACGCCGCCTTTTTCAGCGCGCGTCACCAACTCGTCCAGTTGACGCCAATGTGCCTCGCGCTCCACCCGGAAGCGCGCCGAGCGAAGCATATCGGTCTGGCCGGCGCCTGTTTCCGCCGTCGGGGGCCTGTCTATCCTGCCATCGATACCGATATCCATCATATCATCTCACGGGATTTGATTTCGATGTAGCGCGCAATGAGATCCGAGGTCAGCGCCTCCGGGGTGCTGTCGAGGCAAAGCACGCCGAGGCGCCCGAGCTTTTCCATGACGGCCCGCCTCTCCTGCAGGATCTGGCGCGCCGCGACGGAGCGGGCGACGGCGTCCATGCTGATCTCCTCGGGTTCGACAAGCTTCTGCAGCATGGGATCGCGCAAGGCGACATAGACGATGAAATGATGCCGGGCGAGCACCTGTATATTCTCGATCATCAGCTCTGCCGTGATGCTGTCGACGAAATCGGAGAATATCACGATCAGCGAACGCCGCTTCAGGCGTCCCGACAAATGCGTCAGTCCCAGCGTATGATTGCTTTCCTGGGTTTCATAACGCAGCCCGGCGCAAACCGTCTGCAATCTGGGAAAGGCCGATCGCCCCGGCAGGGCCGGCACGAACAGGCGCGGACGGCTGTCGAAGCTGTAGAAGCCGACGAGATCGCCGGCGAGCCCTGCCCCCCAGCACATGGCGAGCGCCGCATTGATGGCGCGGTCGAGCTTGGTGAAGCCGCCAAGCTGCTCGGCCATCAGCCGTCCGGAATCGACGCACAGGATGACCTGGTGGTTTCGTTCGGCCCGCATCTCGCGCACGACGAGACTGCGCATGCGCGCCGACCGCTTCCAGTCGATGCTGCGCGGATCCATGCCGTTGGCAAATTCGCGCAGCTGATGGAATTCCGATCCCTCGCCACGCAGGCGCAAATCCTTCTGGCCGGCCTCCAGCGGCAGAATCTGGGTCTTGATCGCCCCTGACAGCACCGGCGATATGTCGGGCAGAACGGCGATCTCCTGTCCGACCGGCATGCGCGCGATGATGTCGAGCAGCTTGAGCCGCGATGGCCATTTCAGCCACAGCTCATGGACCGCGTATTGGCCGCGCCGTGTCAGGCGAAGATCGAGAACGGCCTTGGCCTGTTTTTCGCCGGCGTCGGCTGGTGCGCCCGGCAATCGGCTTTCGCCGACGACCAGCTCGGGAGCGAGATCGAGGCGGATGTCGATATTATGAGGCAAGGCGCCCTTTTGCGGGCTTATGCCGATCGTCAACGCTGCGGTGTGGCCGACAAAGCCTTGCCGCGGCAGGTCGAATTCGATCGTCATCCGGCTCGACACGATCGACATCACCAGATCGGCGGCCGTCAATGCGGCAAGCCCCGCCCATAGGCCGAGCAGGGGATAGCCCATATCGCGCCACCAGACGCTGACGAAGACCGTCACCGCAGCCAAAATCAGAACAAGCGCGATCAGATACCGGGATGGCCGCATTTAACGGGGCGCATCCACGCGGTTTATGATGTTCCGCAACACCTCGTCCGGCGTGCGGCCATCGATTTCCGCCGAGGGCGAAAGAATGATGCGATGGCGCAATGCCGGCACCAGCAACGCCTGAACATCGTCCGGCAAGCCGTAATCCCGGCCCTCGAAGGCTGCGCGCACGCGCACGGCCGAGGCAAGAGCATCTGCCGCGCGCGTCGATGCGCCGTAGAGAATATCGGCATCGGAGCGGGTGGCGCGCACGAGATCGACGATATAGGTCAGGATCGTCTCATCCAGACGGATCGCATCGATCAGCGCGCGTCCCTCGGCGAGCGCGGCGCTGGTCACGAGCGGACGGATGCCGGCATTGCGCAGATCCGATTTCAGCGCCTGGCTGGCGTGCCTGGACAGGATGGCGATTTCGGTGTCGCGGCTGGGAAAATCGACGACAAGCTTGAACAGGAAGCGATCGAGCTGTGCTTCCGGCAAGGGATAGGTGCCCTGTTGCTCGATCGGGTTCTGCGTCGCCAGCACGAAGAAATCCGAGCCCAGGGAATAATCGGCTCCGTCAAGCGTGACCATCCGCTCGTTCATCGCCTGCAGCAGAGCCGATTGCGTCTTCGGCGGAGCGCGATTGATCTCATCGGCGAGCAGGATGTCGGTAAAGACCGGGCCCTTGGTCAGGTGGAACTGATTTGTCTGGAAGTTGAAAAGATTGACCCCCAGCACATCGCCGGGCATCAGGTCGGGCGTGAACTGGATGCGGCGATAGTCCAGCGCCATGGCGGCGGAGACCGAGCGGGCCAGCAGGGTTTTGGCCGTGCCGGGAGGACCCTCGACGAGGCAGTGCCCGCCGGCAAAGATCGAAATCAGGACGAGATCGACAATGGCGTCCTGCCCCTGCACTACCTTGCCGATTTCGCCACGAACCGCAGCGATGAGATTGCGAAATTCACCTAGATCCAAGCTCAAAGCTCCCTAACATTTTCCTGAATGTCTCAAGATTGCGATGCAGATCCGAGCGCGTCATGACATGTCCGCGTTCGGTCAGCGCCTCGGCTGCGGCATGCAATGCCTGCGCGCCGGCCTTATCCTGGCGCGCCAGGCGCTGAAACAGGCGCGCTATACCGGCCTGATTTCCGGCGCCCGATCCGAACAGCAACTGCGCTTTATCGGCAAGCAGATGCAGCACGAACTGGCCGGCCATCCGCCCGTCATTGCCCGACAGGCGCAAGAGCCGCGCCGTGGCGTCGATCGCTGCCGTCTTCGACATTTCGATGTTGCCGGACGTATCGCCCAACGGCGGCCCGAAGCGATAGGCGCCGCGCCAGCAGCAGATCGCTGCGACAACGAGAAGCGTTCCCCAGATGACGGAGAGCGGATAAGCGAAAAACCGCTTGAGGTCGGAGGCAGAACGCTCATAGGACTTGCCCTCGTCCACCGGTTTTTCGCGGTCCAGAGGTTCGCCTGCCGTATCCAGATAGACCGGCCGTACGTCGCCGGCGCCACGGAGACGCTCGACGAGCGACACGGCAAAGGCGGCGTTATCGGCCAGGGCCATTCCGTGATTGTTCAACAGGTCGGGATCCGACAGAACATACACATTGGGCTTCTGCGCGCAGCGCAGGAGCAGCGCACCCAACGGCGTGCCTGCAATCTCCTTGCAGCCGCTCGGGAGACTCGACCGCTCGAAGGTCTGTGCTTGATAGAGGTCGATCTTGATTGGCTGGCCCGATTTCAGCTGGATTTGCGCCTCTTCAAAATCTGTCTTGCTGCGGGCGAAGCCAATATCCGAGTACCCGATCTTGTCGAGTTCGCCGCCGATATCGGTCAGGTCGACCAGTCCCGATTTGCTGGCAATACCATCCGTTGATACGCTGCCGCGCCATTTCGGCAAAATGATCAGCGTCGGCAGGGCGTATCGGCTTGCCTCCTTAGCCGGGTTTGCTGGCTGAGAGGCGACAGCCTCGCCTTGGCGTATCGACAGGGGAAAGATGCGCAGCGAGATTTCCGAACTCGCTCGGGCGACATGCGGGTCGGATCGCACGACAGGGATGCCCTTGGCCTGCAGCCACAATTCCAATCCTTTGTTGCCGAGCGGCGAGCGGTCGTAATCGCTGCCCCGCGGCAGCCAGAAGAGCGCCAGTGCCGCGAGCCCAAGCACCAGGATTAAAACGGGGGCCGACTTACGCATGAGTCAATCTGCCGACCGACAGCAGGCCACGCGCCGTCGCGAGAAGGGTGCTGAAATGGTTTTCCGCAACGGCGCGGCCGCCGTAATGCACGAGTTCCACCGCGGTCAGGAAATTTGCAAGACGCTCACGGTCGGGCATGTTTTTCGGCAGGCGGGCGAAAACGGCGCGTTCCGTGTCCGAGCGGAAAAGACGTGTTTCCGTCATATCAGCCGCGTGCAGCAGACAATGCCTGAGCAGCAGGACAACGGCCTGCCGTCGATCCGCCATGGCGGCAATACGCTGCAGGAAGTCGGTCGGCTCTTCCTCGGCCGCGGCCTGTGAGGTGCGCCAGCTTTCCGGCGCCTCTCCCTGCCGCTTCATTTCGCGGGGAGCAGATGCGAGCAAGACTCCACCGTTTCCGAAGCGTATCCACAAGCCGATGACCGCGATGAGACCGGCAAGCACGACGGCAACCGCCAGCGGTCCGCTGACTGCGGTCTCGCGCGGGACGATCAGCGGCTGGCGTTGTGGCGACGATGTCGCCGTATTCGACGTCGGCCCGGCTTTTGCCGAGGCGTCGTCATAGACGAGCGTACAGCGCAATCCGTTCTGCGAGCACTGCGCGGCATATTCGGCTGCGGCGGCGCTCTTTTGATCACCGCCCTCAACCTGCTGATTGTCGCCGTCCTGCGCCTGTGCGGGCGGAAACTGGGCCGAGGTGGCGAGCAACAGAGCCACCAGCAGGCCGACTTTGCGGATGATCATGCTCTAGGCGAAGACCTCAGCTCGTATCTCCGGACGCAGCGGATCCGCCCCGAACTTGTTTGGGCCTTCGGTGCCCGGAAGCAAGTTGATAACAAAGATCACAAGGCCGGTGACGTAACCGACATAGGGGATAAGGCCGAGGATAGAGAGCGCGAGATACCACCAACCGGAAATGTTGCGATCATGGAAGCGGCGAACCTCCAGAGCTATCAGCGGCAAAAATATCGCGAGGATGAGCAATCCGCCGATGATCAGGAACGCGGTGTTCACTGTCGCGCTTCCGCCTTGGCGATTGGAAAACGCACCCATGAAACCCGCCACAAATCCGCCTGCCCCCGCTACGATACAAAAGAATAGCTGAAACCACCAGAATTCCGACCGGGAAGCCCTGCCAGAAAAGGTTGCGTATTTCTGCACCAGAACAGTCCGAACAGCTTCAGTAAATCCCATTTCAATGCCCATTCTGCTGCTCTAAGGGGGGCGACGACCCACCATCGCCTCGCCGCGATAGTCATTTCGAATGAGAAAAGAGCTACAATTCAAGCGCAGAAATTGCAATAAGACGTTCATTCAGGTTCACGATTTAAAAGCAATGCTTGTAAACTGAGACTTTTTCATCACTTATTAGACGCCCCTTCGGGACGAGAATGCATCATCCTTGCTGGACTGACCTCCCAACGTTTATGCTTCCGACGGAAAAATAACACGCTTTCTCGATGCCGTCGGGAAGCGACAGCACCACGAACAATTCAGCTGCACGTCGGCCGAAACATTGATCCGCAACCGCACAAGGTGTGTCGTTTCCGCATCACTTTCCGTCAGGTTGCAAATATCCGCTTGGCAACAGCGCATTGGTTCGGTAGAAAACGCTCACCGCTCAATCGAACAAGGGAGGCGTTGAATGACATCAGTAATCATCGAAACCTTCCCATGTGGCATGTCCCGACGCTAGGTCATTGCCATTCGCGGCCCGCCTCGGGCGCGCCACATGCGGTTTTCTCTTCCTTCATAGCCCGATTGATCTGACGGGATCATTTTATCTCCCGCTTGGGCTGTGCGCCTTTTAACTCTCGCTTTGAGGACCGGCGTCGACATGGGCCGGGCTGGTTAAATGACTCGCAAGAAGCTCGATTTCCGTGCCGATGCCTATCGCAACGTGCTCGGCTTTGTTTTTCATCATTGGCGCCATCGGCTTGGTCTGGTGGGCATTATCGTCGTGCTGGTGATATCAAGCACGCTCGCCGAAGTCATGGTGCCGGTGTTCTCGGGCCGGATCGTCGATGCCATTGCCGGCGGCAATGCGGCGGATGGGGCGCTCCGTGCCTTCGTCGTCGTCGTGGCTCTGGGCATGACGAGCGTAGCGCTGCGCTGGTTCATCTTCAACGGCATCATCCGGCTGACGCTGCGCATCATGGCGGATGTCGTCAACAACGGCTTCCACAAGGTGCAGCGGTTCTCGACCGACTGGCATGCCAACAGCTTTGCCGGTTCGACGGTGCGCAAGATCACCCGCGGCATGTGGGCGCTCGATTCGCTCAACGACCTGCTGCTGGTCGCTCTTTTGCCGTCCATCGTCATGCTGGTCGGCGCCAGCATCGTGCTCGGCAGCTACTGGCCGGTCATGGGCCTGATCGTGGCCCTGGGATCGCTGATCTATATCGGCGTGACCGTGGCGCTTTCCATGGGCTTCGTATCGCCGGCGGCAAGGCTTGCCAATGCCTGGGACACCAAGCTGGGTGGGGCGCTGGCGGATGCAATCAGCTGCAATGCGGTGGTCAAAGCCTTCGGCGCCGAAAACCGCGAAGAGGCACGCTTGCGCCATGTGCTCGCCAAATGGGACAGCCGCACGCGGCGGACATGGAAGCGCGGCACATCGAGCGGCACGATCCAGGGCTTCATGATGGTGTCCATGCAGGCCGGCATCCTGGGCACGGGCCTCATCATGTGGCGGCAGGGACTGGCAACGGCTGGCGACATCACCTTCGTGCTGGCGATGTTCTTCGTTCTGCAGGGCTATCTCCGCAATGTCGGCCAGGACATCCGCAATCTGCAGCGGGCCGTCAACGACATGGAAGAGCTGGTGCTGCTCGACAAGATGCCGCTCGGCATCGAGGACAGGCCTGATGCCACGCCGATTGCGATTGGCGAGGGCGAGATCGTCTTCGATCGCGTCACCTTCCAATATGGCGCGCATCCCACCCCGCTTTACGAGGACTTTTCGGTCACCATCAAGCCGGGCGAGCGCGTGGGACTGGTGGGGCATTCGGGCTCGGGCAAGACGACTTTCGTCAAGCTCATCCAGCGTCTGCACGACGTGACGTCGGGCGCAATCCGCATCGACGGGCAGGATATCTCAGGCGTCAGGCAGTCAAGCCTGCGCGGCCAGATTGCCATCGTGCAGCAGGAGCCGATCCTGTTTCACCGCACGCTCGCCGAGAACATCGCCTATGGCAGGCCGAACGCCTCGCGCCGCGAGATCGAGCAGGCGGCGAAACAGGCAAGCGCCCACGACTTCATCATGGGCCTTCCCAAGGGCTATGAGACCATGGTGGGAGAGCGCGGCGTCAAACTGTCGGGCGGCGAGCGGCAGCGTGTCGCCATTGCCCGTGCGTTCCTCGCCGATGCGCCGGTGCTGATCCTCGACGAGGCGACGTCGAGCCTCGACAGCGAGAGCGAAGTCCAGATCCAGCAGGCGATGGAACGCCTGATGAACGGCCGCACCACGCTTGTCATCGCCCACCGGCTGTCGACGGTGCGGGCGCTGGACCGGCTGCTGGTCTTCGACAAGGGCAACATCGTCGAGGAAGGCGACCACCAGGCGCTGATCCGGCTGAACAACGGCATCTATCGCCGGCTGTTCGAGCGGCAGACGCTGGAACTGACCAAGGGTCTGGTGGCGTGAACCGGAATACGCCAGGGCTGATGCTCCGGCGTATTACCTCTTGCGATAAAGGAAATAACGGCCTTCCTTGATGCCCCCGGGCAGCGGCAGCGCCGCCAGCTCGGCATGCTCCAGCGGCAGGCCGCTGACGGCAATGGCGTTTGGGGCGAGCACGCCGGCCATCAGCTGCGGCAGCCAGGTCAGGGTCACCGCGTCGATCTCGTCATGGCCGGTGCCGATATCGGCATGGGCAAGGGCGGCGCCGATGCCGAGGAAGGCCTGGCCGGATTCGCGGATATTGCCGGTGACCATGTCCTGCGGCTCCGGTGTCGAGGCCGAATAGGAGCGGACCTCCCAGTCGAAGGCGACGATACGGCGGCCAGGAAAGCACTCCCGCAGGTGATCATAGGTGCGGCCGTTGCCGAGGCCGAATTCCAGCACCGGGCCCTCGATTTCGCCCACCAGACCGATAATCGCGTTCAGAATATCGCGTTGAGCCGTCAACCGGCGAATGAAGCTGTCGAGGCGGCTCATCTATTCCGTATCCGTCATGAAAATCGTGGATGCGTGCTAACACATGAAACCTTGCCAAGTCGATTGCCGTAAATGGGAATTGGCGTTGCAGTGGCAACATGGGTCTGTGCTAAGGTCGATGACATGGAAACCGTAACCGACGAAGATTTCTTTGCCGCCGTGCCGCTCTTCAGCGCCTTCGAGGGCGTGACCGATGCCGCCAATTATCGGCCGCTGCCGGAGGGATGGGTGCTTGCGGTCGCCGACATCGTCGGCTCGACACAGGCGATCGCCGGCGGCCGTTACAAGGACGTCAACATGGCGGGTGCCAGCGTCATATCGGCGGTGCTGAATGCCGTCGGCAAGGGCGATTATCCCTTCGTCTTCGGCGGCGACGGCGCGCTGATTGCGCTTCCGGGCTCGCTGGAGCAGGCGGCGCGCGATGCTCTCGCTGCCGTGCAGGTCTGGGTCGAGGAGGATCTCGGCCTGATGCTGCGCATCGCCGTCGTTCCGGTCGCCGATACCCGCGCCGAGGGGCTCGACGTCCGCGTCGCGCGCTATTCCGCCAGCCCGCATGTCACCTATGCGATGTTCTGGGGCGGCGGCACCAGCTGGGCAGAAAGACAGATGAAGCTCGGCCGCTACGGCGTCGAGCGCGCTGCCGCCGGAACCCGCCCGGATCTGACCGGTCTCTCCTGCCGCTGGAGCCCGATCGAAGCCGAGAACGGCGAAATCGTCTCGATCATCGCCGTGCCCGGCGAAGGCCGGCCGGGCGAAGAATTCCGCGCCCTCGTCAACGGTATCGTCGCCATCACCGCCGAGCAGAACCGCGGCAGCCATCCGGTGCCGGCCAACGGCCCGAAATTCGCCTTCTCGCTGAAGGGCATCAATCGCGAGGCCAAGGCCACCGCGCCGGCCGGAAGGCGGCTGCGGCAGAAGCTCATCATCTTCCTGCAGCTTGCCATCACCGTGGCATGCTACAAGCTCGGCATCCCGCTCGGCCGCTTCGATGCGCGCCGCTACAAGAGCGACGTCGCCGGCAATTCCGATTTCCGCAAATTCGACGACGGGCTGAAGATGACCGTCGACGTCGACGCCGAGCACCTGAAACGGATCGAGACGCTGCTGGAAGCGGCGCAGGCCAAGGGCATTGCCCGCTACGGCCTGCATCGCCAGGCCTCGGCGCTGATGACCTGCTTCGTGCCGACGCCGATTTCGCGCGACCACATGCATTTCATCGATGGCGCATCAGGCGGTTATGCCGTCGCCGCCAGCCGGATGACCGGCAAGGCGCTTTCGACAGCGTCTGTGCTTTAGGCGCCAAAGACCAGCGCCGGCATTGTCCCAGCCTATTTTTCGTAATGAAATCGGCACTGGATGATTTCCAACTGCTGGTTGGAGCCCTTGCCTGTGACGCAGTATACGAGCCGATGCTCTCCCAGGATTCGCCGAGACCAAAATCCGGAGAGATCACCCTTCAGCGGCTCGGGCTTGCCAAGACCTTTGAAGGGCGACCTCTTTGTATCCCTGAGCAGCTCGTTGATTTTCTCGACCATCTTCTGATCGGTTTTCTGCCAGTATTCGTATTCTTCCCAGGAATTCGGGGTCCAGAGCAACTTCATGTCAGAGAGTCGGGTCGTTCTCTATCGTCTGTCCCGTACGAAGCTGCCCGATGCTCTCGCGCAACCGGGCGGAATTGGCAGGCGTCGAGAGCAGATGCAACGTCTCTTGCATGCTCTCGTACTCGCTTTCGGCAATCAAAACCAATGCTTCCGAACCTTGACGGGTCACGAGCAGAGGCGCTCGGGAAGACAGAACCTGATCGAAATAGGTTGCGATGTTCTGCCGGAATTCGGTCAAACGAACATGTGCCATCGAGCATCCTTTCTCCACTCTTGAGCGTACAGATATATGTACAGATTGCTTGAGGGTCAAATACGCAGCCGCGTTCCGTCACGCCTTGATGACGTGATCGGCCGAAAGGCCGAGCCGATTGAAGACGTTGCGGGTGTCGACGATCAGCGCAGCGCTTTTCGCAAGCGTCGCATAATCCAAGCCGTCATGGTCTGTCGCGACCAGCACCGCGTCGTAGCCGGCAATCGCTTCCGGCGTCAGCGCTACCGATCTGCGGCCCTTCAGCACCTGGTATTCGCGCGTCGGCGGGATCTCGGCAACGAAGGGGTCGTGATAATCGGCCCGGCCGCCGCGTTCCTCGATGATCTCGATCAGCCGCAGCGACGGGCTCTCTCTGATATCGGCGACGTTCTTCTTGTAGGCAAGCCCGAGCACCAGCACCCGGCTGCGGCTCAGCGCCTTGCCGGCGCGGATGTCGAGCGCTTCGGCAAGCTTGCCGACGACATAACGCGGCATCGCCGAATTGATCTCGCCGGCCAGTTCGATGAAGCGGGTCGGCAGCTCGTATTCCCGCGATTTCCAGGTGAGGTAGAAGGGATCGATCGGGATGCAATGACCGCCGAGGCCGGGCCCGGGATAGAAGGGCATGTAGCCGAAGGGCTTGGTCTTGGCCGCGTCGATCACTTCCCAGACGTCGATGCCCATCGCCGCATAGACGGTCTTCAATTCGTTGACGAGGGCGATATTGACCGAGCGGAAGATGTTTTCCGTAAGCTTCACCGCTTCGGCCGTCGCATTCGAAGAGACCGGAACGACCGTCGAGACCGCAGCGCCATAGAAAGCCTTCATCAGCGCCAGCGCTTCAACGCCGTCGCCGGCGACGACCTTCGGGATGGTGGCGGTATGATAATGCTGGTTGCCGGGATCCTCGCGCTCCGGCGAGAAACCAACGAAGAAGTCCGCGCCGGATTTCAGCCCGGTGCCTTCGAGGATGACCTTGACGATATCGTCGGTGGTGCCGGGATAGGTGGTCGATTCCAGCACGACGAGCTGGCCCGGGCGCAAATGCGCGGCGATCGAGCGCGACGTCGCCTCGACGAAGGAAAGGTCGGGATCGCGGTGCTTGGTCAGCGGCGTCGGCACGCAGATGATGATGACGTCGCAGGCGGCAAGACCGGCAAAATCGGTCGTCGCCTGGAAGCGCCCCGCCTCGATCTCGGCGCCAAGCGCCTCGTTGCTGACGGCGTCGATATAGGAGCGGCGGGCCTCGAGCGCCACCATCTTGCCCGGATCGATGTCGAAGCCGGTCACCGCAAAACCGCTGCGCGCCACCGCGATCGCCAGCGGCAGGCCGACATAGCCGAGCCCGATGACGCCGGCACGCGCCGCGCGGGTTTCGATCTTCTGCAAAAGCGTGTCGAAAGTGGAGGTGGCCAAGGCGGGATCTTTCAAACAGGGAAGAGGAAGCTGATCTAGTGCATGATCGCGAGGAATTAAACCCAGCTGCTTCTCCCTGGCGGCAATGCCGTCCGGTTGGCGCCCAAAAGCTGCCCCTCACCGGCTACAGTCACCCTCGACCGGGGTCGGCGGGCGTCGAGAAGATGAAGGCGCCGGCAAAGCTCACGTAAAAGTCGCAACTGGTACCCATATTCTTCGCTGTTCTTGCTCCAGAATCCACCCCACTCTCCGTCGTCCTCGGGCTTGACCCGAGGACCCCATGCTCGGCCTCGCCGATATCCACATCGAAAACCCCTTAGCCGGGTGTGGCCGAAATGCCCCGGCTGCCGCCTTTGCTGCAACTTCAGCGCACAAAAAAATCTCCGTCCCATTGTTTCGCATTTGCAGCATCCCTATTTTGACTTTTGACAGTGAACCGCCATGAAAGGACTGCCCGTCCGATCTCCGACCGGGGAGCAGAGGGGTGCCGCTGCCGGGCTCTCGGCAGATCGTTGACAAATAATACCGCTCGTACATCCTGATTTCCTTTTGACCTGCGCATGAAAATGTGCCGGCCGGGGGATTTTTGGCTCTTGGGGATGGGCGTGCCTGATGAGGATCATACCGAGAATGAGCACGATCGAATCCAGCGTGTCGTCCATCCTGTTGGATCGGGTCGCTGAATGGCTGACGAATTCTTCGCTGGCCGGAGACGAGCTTGAAAACATCGTGCGCGGCTTCTGCGAAAGGCTCGCCGCCGCCGGCCTGCCGATCGCGCGTGTGCATCTGACCTTTTCGATGCTGCATCCGCTCTATGACGCGCTGAGCTTTACCTGGCGGCGCGCCAGCGGCGTCACCATCGAGGGCTTCCGCATGCCGGCCGGGCAGAAGCCGGACCGTTTTCTGCAGAGCCCCTATTATTACCTGCTCGACAACAATCTGCAGCACATCCGCCGCCGGCTGATGCAGGAAGGGCCGGCCGAATTCCCGATCTTCGAGGACCTGCGCAAGGACGCCATCACCGATTACCTCGCCTTCGTGCAGCCCTTCGGCGACGGCTCGGTGCAGGGCATGATGGGCTCCTGGTCGACCGATCATCATAACGGCTTTTCCGACGATATGATCGACGCGCTCATCAGGATGCAGAACCATCTGGCGGTCGCCGCCAAGATGGCGGTGCTCGGCAAGCTCGCCAACAATATGCTGACCACCTATCTCGGCGGCGATGCCGGCAAACGGGTGCTGAACGGCCAGATCCGCCGCGGCGACGGCGAGACGATCCGCGCCGCCCTCGTCATGGGCGACATGCGCGAATCCACCATGTATGCCGAAAAAGAGGGCCGCCAGGCCTATATCGACACGCTGAACCAGTTCTTCGACGCGATCGCCGCTCCCTTCAACCGCAATGGCGGCGAGATCCTGAGCTTCCTCGGCGACGGCTTCCTGGCCGTCTATCCCTGCGGGCGCCACAAGGATCCGTCGAAAATCGCCTGCGAGGCCGCCCTTTCGGCCGTTCATCAGGCGCAGGCGCGGGTCGCCGAACTCAACAGGGATCGCGAGCAGAAGGGCCTCAGCAAGGTCGGCTACGGCATCGGCCTGCATGTCGGCAACGTCATGTTCGGCAATGTCGGCCTCAAGGACCGCCTGACCTTCTCCGCCTTCGGCTCGGCGGTCAACGAGGTCCAGCGGCTGCAGATCCTCACCAAGAAATACGGCCGCGAAGTCGTCGCCAGCCAGGCTTTCGCCGGTTATTGCGGCGGCGAATGGACGAGGCTCGGCGAAGAGAAGCTGCGCGGCATCCGCCAGAAGGTCACGGTGCTGCAGCCGCGCGCCCCGGCCCCCGAGATCAATGTCGACGACAGCTTCCGCGAGGCGGTGCAGAACGGGCTGTCGGAAGCCGAGCAGGTCATCCTCCTGCATCGCGACGCCAAGAAACAGGTCAAGCAGACGAGCATGGAGAAATTCATCCAGTAAAACGCCAAGACTCCGTCCTCAATCTGCGTGCTTCGCCTAAGGGAACTTTGACGGAACGCGACAGTTTTCCCGCAATTGTCATCTGCTAGACACCCCGTTTGCGGTACGATAGTGTGCCTTAACGGGAACACAGAAGACTGGGGAATTTCATTGGTATGGCGTCTGCAGCGGATTTGTTGCGTATTGAAAATCTCGACGTCTCCTTCTCGGTTTTCGGCGACCGGCTGCGTGTCGTAAAAGAAGCCAATCTTCGCATCCTTCCGGGCAAGGTCACCGCTCTCGTCGGCGAGTCCGGTTCCGGCAAATCGGTGATCAGCCAGTCGGTCATGGGCATCCTGCCCAACCCGGCCAAGGCGTCGGGCCGCATCCTCTTTACCGATCCGCTCGACGGCAGCACGACCGATATCCTGTCGCTGCCGCGCGACAGCGAAGAGATGCGCGATCTGCGCGGCAAGCGCATGGCGACGATCTTCCAGGAGCCGATGACCTCGCTCTCGCCGCTGCACACCGTCGGCAACCAGATCAGCGAAGTGCTGCTGATCCATACCGACGTCGACAAGCAGGAAGCACGCGCCAGGACCGAGGAGATGCTCGGCCTCGTCGGCTTCTCCAATCCGCACCGCACCTACGACATGTACCCGTTCGAACTGTCGGGCGGCATGCGCCAGCGCGCGATGATCGCCATGGCGCTGATCTGCAAGCCGGCGCTCCTGATCGCCGACGAGCCGACGACGGCGCTCGACGTGACGATCCAGGCACAGATCCTCGAACTGCTGCGCGATCTGCAGGCCAAGCTCGGCATGGCGATGCTGCTCATCACCCACGATCTCGGCATCGTCGCCAACATGGCCGACGAGGTGGTCGTCATCTATCACGGCGAGATCATGGAGGCCGGGCCGGTCGAGGCGATCTTCCGCAACCCGCAGCATGCCTATCTCAAGGCGCTGATGGCCGCCGTTCCGCATTTCGACATGAAACCCGGCGAGCGGCTGAAGGCGCTGCGCGACGTGCCGGTCAATCTCGAAACCCTCGTCGGCAAGAAGAAGCCGCTGCAGGCCGAAGCGCCGGGCACATTGCTTTCGGTCACCAATCTCTCGAAGACCTACAAGACGCGCAAGCGCAGTTTCCTCGGCAAGCAGGAAGCCGCCGTCGTGCACGCCGTCGACGACGTCAGCTTCGACATCCGCCGCGGCGAATGCCTTGGCCTCGTCGGCGAATCCGGCTGCGGCAAGACGACGCTCAGCAAGATCCTGATGCGTGCCATCACCCCCGATGGCGGCGCTGTCGTCTTCAACGACGGCAAGGAAGTCATCGACGTCCTGTCCGTCAAAGGCGCCGAGCTGCAGGAACTGCGCACCAAGATCCAGATGGTGTTCCAGGATCCGGTCTCCTCGCTCTCGCCGCGCATGACGGTGCGCAACATCCTCAGCGAACCGCTGGAGATCCACGACCGCGGCGACAGCGACGAGCGCAAGCGCAAGGTCGAAGGCTTGATGGCGGCGATCGGCCTCGACAAGCGTTATCTCAGCCGCTACCCGCACAGTTTTTCCGGCGGCCAACGGCAGCGCATCGGCATCGCCCGCGCTCTGGCGCTCGGGCCAAAGCTCGTCATCCTCGACGAGCCGGTCTCGGCGCTCGACGTCTCCGTCCAGGCGCAGATCCTCAACCTGTTGAAGGACCTGCAGAAGGAGCTGGGGCTGACCTATCTGTTCATCTCGCACAATCTCGCCGTTGTCGATTACATGGCCGACCGCATCGCTGTGATGTGCAAGGGCCGCATCGTCGAGATCGCGCCGCGCGAGATCATCCTGCGCGATCCGGTGCACCCCTATACGAAATCGCTGCTCGCCGCCGTCCCCTTCCCCGATCTCGACCGGCCGCTCGATTTCAAGGCGCTCCGGGAAAACGGCGCCGCCGACAAGCAGAACTGGGGCGCGACCTTCACCGCCGAGCATGACGACGCTTCCGAGCTTGCCTATGCCGATCTTGGCGACGGCCATCTGGTGCGCGCCCGCAAGGGCGCCGATGCCAAGGAGTTGCGCTCATGGTGACGCGTCGCATTTTTCTGGGCGGCCTCGTCGGTGCCGCGATCGCGCCCTCCGTGCTTCGGGCGCAACAGGCCGGCGAGCCGGAATTCCTGAAGGAGCAGCTCTCCTCAGGCAGCCTGCCGCCGATGGCCGAGCGCCTTCCAACCCGCCCGCGCATCGTCAACCTGAAGGAAATGGGGCTCGAACCCGGCAGCTATGGCGGCACGGTGCGCACCATCATCGGCAGCCAGCGCGACATCCGCTTCATGACGATCTACGGCTATGCCCGCCTGGTCGGCTACGACAAGCACCTGCAGTTCCAGCCTGACATTCTCGCCGGTTTCCAATCGGAAGACGACACGGTCTTCACCTTCACGCTGCGCGAAGGCCATAAATGGTCCGACGGCCAGCCGTTCACCGCCGACGATTTCCGCTATTGGTGGGAAGACGTCATCCTGAACGACAAGCTGACGCCGGGCGGCGGCGCGCTGGAGCTTCGCCCGCACGGCAGCCTGCCGCGCTTCGAGATGCTCGATGCGCTGACCGTGCGTTACACCTGGGAAAAACCCAACCCGATGTTCCTGCCGACCCTGGCAGGACCGATACCGCTCGTCATCGTCGGGCCGGCGCACTACCTCAAACAGTTCCACAAGAAGTATCAGCCCGACCAGGCGAAGATGGAACAGATGATGCAGGCCAACCGCGCCAAGAAATGGCAGGACCTGCACATCAAGATGGCCAGATCCTACCGGCCGGAAAATCCCGACCTGCCGACCCTCGATCCCTGGCACAACAGGACGCCGCTGCCGGCCGAGCAGTTCGTCTTCGAGCGCAACCCGTTCTTCCACCGCGTCGACGAGACCGGCAGGCAGCTTCCCTATCTCGACCGCTTCATCCTCAACGTCTCCTCCTCGTCGATCATCGCCGCCAAGGCCGGGGCCGGTGAAGCCGACCTGCAGGCGACCGGCATCGATTTCAACGACTATACCTTCCTCAAGGAGGCCGAGAAGCGCTTCCCGGTGAAGGTCGATCTCTGGAAGGTCGCGCGCGGCTCGCGCATCACGCTCCTGCCGAACCTCAACTGCGCCGACGAGGTGTGGCGCGGCCTGTTCCGCGACGTACGCCTGCGCCGGGCGCTGTCGCTGGCGATCGATCGGCACGAGATCAACATGGTCGCCTTCTACGGCCTGGGCACGCCGAGCGCCGATACCGTCCTGCCCGACAGCCCGCTGTTCAAGCAGGAATATGCCGATGCCTTCGTCAAGTTCGATCCCGACGAGGCCAACCGCCTGCTCGACGAACTCGGCCTGACCAAACGCGGCGACGACGGCATCCGGCTGCTGCCGGACGGGCGGCGCGCCGAGATCACCGTCGAGACCGCCGGCGAGAGCAATCTCGATACCGACGTGCTGGAGCTGGTGCACGATCACTGGGCCAATATCGGCCTGGCGCTCTATACCCGCACCTCGCAGCGCGATGTCTTCCGCAACCGCGCCATGAGCGGCACGATCATGATGTCGATCTGGTACGGCCTCGACAATGGCGTTCCCACAGCCGACATGTCGCCCTCCGGGCTGGCGCCGACGCTCGACGATCAGCTGCAATGGCCGCTCTGGGGCATGCACTACCTCTCCGCCGGCCAGGAGGGCGCAGCACCCGACCTGCCGGAAGCGGCCGAACTGGTCGATCTGCTCGGCCAATGGGGCTCGACGGCGAAATTCGAGGAGCGCCAGGTGATCTGGCACAAGATGCTGTCGCTCTATACGCAGCAGGTCTTCTCGATCGGCCTGATCAACAGCACGCTGCAGCCGATCCTTCGCGCCGCCAAGCTGCAGAACATGCCGGCGAAAGCGCTCTACGGCTTCGATCCCACCTCCTATCTCGGCATCTACATGCCGGATACATTCTGGTACAAGGAGGCCTGAGGCGTGCTCAGATATATTCTCTGGCGTATCGCCGCCATGGTGCCGACACTCTTCGTCATTTCGGCGCTGGTTTTCACCATCATCGAGCTGCCGCCCGGCGATTTCTTCGAGAGCCAGATCGCCGAGCTGCGCGCCTCCGGCGAAACTGCCAACCTCCAGGAAATCGAGGAGATGCGCCAGCAATACGGCTTCGACAAGCCGGAGATCGTGCGCTATTTCTACTGGGTCGGCGGCATGCTGCACGGCGATTTCGGCTATTCCTTCGAATACCAGCTGCCGGTCTCCGACGTGGTCGGCGATCGCTTGTGGCTGACGATCCTCGTCTCCTTCACCACCATCCTGCTCACCTGGCTGATCGCCTTTCCGATCGGCATCTATTCGGCCACGCACCAGTACAGCTGGGGCGATTACGGGCTGACCTTCCTCGGCCTGCTCGGCATCGCCATTCCGAACTTCATGCTGGCGCTGATCCTGATGTATTTCGCCAATATCTGGTTCGGCATCTCGATCGGCCATTTGATGGACCAGCAATATATCTCGGCGCCGATGAGCTGGGAGAAGGCGCGGTCGATCCTCTCTCACCTGTGGATCCCGGTGATCATCGTCGGCACCGCCGGCACGGCCGGCATGATCCGGCGGCTGCGCGCCAACCTGCTCGACGAAATGCAGAAGCAATATGTGACGACCGCCCGCGCCAAAGGCCTGCATCCGATGCGCGCACTGCTCAAATATCCGCTGCGCATGGCGCTCAACTTCTTCGTCGCCGATATCGGCTCGATCCTGCCGTCGATCATCTCGGGCGCCGAAATCGTCGCCATCGTGCTGTCGCTGGAGACGACGGGACCGATGCTGATCAAGGCGCTGCAGAGCCAGGACATGTATCTGGCCGGCTCCTTCCTGATGTTCCTGGCCTTCCTCAACGTCATCGGCGTGCTGATCTCCGACATCGCGCTCGGCTTCCTCGATCCCCGCATCCGTCTGCAAGGCAGGAGCACCAAATAATGTCGCCCCTTCCCGCACCCGGCGCGCCGCTTCCCCATTACGTCTCGACGGCGCCTTTCGATCCGCATGCGACCGAAACCATGACGGCGGCGCAATCGCGCATCCATCTCGCCTCGCAGAAGCAGCTGATGTGGTGGAAGTTCAAGCAGCACAAGCTGGCCTTGATCTCCGGCATCTTTCTCGCCGCCGTCTACCTGATGATCCTGATCGTCGAGTTCCTGGCGCCCTACGGCCTGCACACCCGCAATGTCGATTTCATCCATGCGCCGCCGCAAAGCGTCCATTTCTTCGACAAGGGTGAATTCGTCGGCCCCTTCGTCTACGGCCGCAGCATGACGCTCGATCTCGACACGCTGCACCGCGTCTATACCGACAGGCCGAACGACGTGCAGCCGATCCGCTTCTTCTGCCGGGGCGATTCCTACAAATTCTGGGGTGTGGTGGCCTCGAACTATCACCTGGTCTGCCCGGCGATCGGCGGTCAGATGTTCCTGCTCGGCACCGACCGGCTCGGCCGCGACGTGCTCTCGCGCATCCTCTACGGCGCGCGGATCTCGCTGACGATCGGCCTGATCGGCATTTCGATCAGCTTCGTGCTCGGCATCGTCATCGGCGGCCTCGCCGGCTACTGGGGCGGTATTTTCGATCTCATCGTCCAGCGCCTGATCGAGGTGCTGCAATCGCTGCCGAGCCTGCCGCTGTGGATGGCGCTGGCCGCCATCATGCCGGTGACCTGGAGCCCGATCGTCATTTATTTCGGCATCACCGTCATCCTCGGCATCATCGACTGGACCGGGCTGGCGCGTGCCGTGCGCTCCAAGCTTTTGGCGCTGCGCGAGGAGGATTACGTGCAGGCGGCACAGCTGATGGGCGCCAGCACGCCGCGCATCATCGGCCGGCATCTGGTGCCGGGTTTCATGTCGCATCTCATTGCGTCGGCGACGATTTCGATCCCCGGCATGATCCTCGGCGAGACCGCGCTCTCCTTTCTCGGCCTCGGCCTTCGCCCGCCGATCACCAGCTGGGGTATTCTGCTGACCGAGGCAAAAAGCGTCAGCGTCATCGCCTTTTATCCTTGGCTGCTCTATCCGATCATTCCTGTTGTTCTTGTCATTTTGGCGTTCAACTTTCTGGGAGACGGCTTGCGTGATGCGGCAGATCCCTACAAATAACAGCAAGCTCGGCGGTGCCTCACGGCATCGCTCCCGCCGCATGGCCTCCGGACGGTGGGGGTGCTAAATATGTTGCTCGCCCCAGAGGAAACGCCCATGGCCAGACGTCTCGAAGATGCACGCATCCTCATGTACAGCCACGACACCTTCGGTCTCGGCCATCTGCGCCGCTGTCGCACCATCGCCCATGCGCTGGTCGAGGATTATCGCGGCCTCAACATTCTGATCATTTCGGGCGCCACGATCGCCGGCGCCTTCGACTACCGCGCCCGTGTCGACTTCGTGAAGATCCCGAGCGTCATCAAGCTGCGCAACGGCGAATATACGTCGCTTGCCAGCCATATCGATCTGCACGAGACGCTGAAGATGCGCGAATCGAGCATCCGCCACACGGCCGAGACCTTCCAGCCCGATATCTTCATCGTCGACAAGGAACCGATGGGGCTGAAGGGCGAGGTCGAGGATACGCTCGCCTATCTCAAGGCCCGCGGCACCGTGCTGGTGCTCGGGCTGCGCGAGATCATGGACGCGCCGCATCTGCTCGAGGCCGAGTGGAAGAAGAACGGCATCATGCAGAAGATCGACCAGTATTACGACAGCGTCTGGGTCTACGGTCCGCCCGATTTTTACGATCCGCTTGTCGGCCTCGACGTCCCGGCCAGCCTGCGCCGGAAGATGGATTTCGTCGGCTTCCTGCAGCGCAGTGTCTCCAAGGGCAAGACCTCGATCAACGCCCGCAAGGACAATTACATCCTCGTCACCACGGGCGGCGGCGGCGACGGCTCCGATCTCGTCCACGACGTGATGAACGCCTATGAGGCCGATCCGACACTGACGCAGAAGGCGCTCGTCGTGCTCGGGCCCTATATGCCGGCCGCCGAGCGCGCCAAGCTGGTGCAGAAGGGCGAAGCCATTCCCTATATCGAGGTGATCGAGTTCGACAACCATATGGAAGAGCTGATCGACGGCGCCATCGGCGTCGTCGCCATGGGCGGCTACAACACCTATTGCGAGATCCTCTCCTTCGACAAGCCGGCCCTCATCGTGCCCCGCGTCAAGCCGCGCGAGGAACAGCTGTTGCGCGCCCAACGGGCAAGCGAGCTCGGCCTCGTCGACATGCTGCTGCCGGAACAGTCGGTCGATCCGAA
Organism: Rhizobium esperanzae; assembly: GCF_014197615.1. Classification (GTDB taxonomy): domain Bacteria; phylum Pseudomonadota; class Alphaproteobacteria; order Rhizobiales; family Rhizobiaceae; genus Rhizobium; species Rhizobium esperanzae_A. The sequence goes on along the minus strand of NZ_JACIFY010000012.1, from coordinate 26,470 downwards.
GATCATGGCCGAGGCGCTGAAGCGCCTGCCCTCCCGCCTGCCGCCGTCGAAGAGCGGCAGCAACATGCATCTCGAAGGGCTCGATCATATTTCGCAGACCGTCGGCCGATGGATCGACGGCCGCGCCAGCCACCTTGCCCTCGTCGCAGAATAGGGCACAGCCTTGCCGCCACGCCGCAAGATCCTCGTCGTTCTGAAAGGCTATCCCCGCCTTTCGGAAACCTTCATCGCCCAGGAACTGCTCGGCCTCGAAAAGGCCGGCTTCGACCTGACGCTGATTTCGATGCGCCGGCCGACCGACAAGAAGCGCCACCCGGTCCATGACGAGATCCGGGCGCGCGTCGTCTACCTGCCGGAATATCTGCATGAGGAGCCGATCCGTGTGCTGAAGGGCCTCGTCGCCGGTTTTTCGAAACCCGGCTTCAAGGCGCTGATCAAACGTTTCCTCGCCGACCTCAAGCGCGACATCTCGCGCAACCGCTTCCGCCGTCTCGGCCAGGCGCTGGTGCTGGCGCGCGAATGGCCTGACGGCGGCGAATGGCTGCATGCCCATTTCATCCACACGCCGGCCTCGGTGACGGAATATGCGAGCATCCTCACCGGCACGCCCTGGACCTGCTCGGCACACGCCAAGGACATCTGGACGTCGCCGGACTGGGAGCTCAACGAGAAGCTCGGCAGCGCCCGCTGGGCGGTCACCTGCACCAGAACAGGTTACGAGCACATGCGGGGCCTGACATCCCGCAAGGACGCGGTGCATTTGAGCTATCACGGCCTCGATCTCGCCCGTTTCGGCCATTTTGCCGGCGCGCGTTCGGACCGCACCGGCACCAACCCCGACGACCCGGCCTTCATCCTCAGCGTCGGCCGTGCCGTCGAGAAGAAGGGCTACGACGTGCTGCTGCGGGCACTGGCGCTGCTACCCGCCGATCTCCACTGGCGCATGGATCACATCGGCGGCGGCGAGGAGCTTGCGAAACTGAAGGCGCTGGCCGCCGAACTCGGCCTCTCCGGCCGCATCGTCTGGAAGGGCGCCCTGGCACAGGAAGACGTGCTCGATCATTACCGCCGCGCCGATCTCTTCGCGCTGGCCTGCCGGGTCGCCGCCAATGGCGACCGCGACGGCCTGCCGAACGTCCTCGTTGAAGCATCGAGCCAGCGGCTCGTCTGCATCTCGACCGAAGTATCCGGCGTGCCGGAACTCCTGAAGAACGGTGAAAACGGTCTGGTCGTGCCGCCGGAGGATCCGGCGCTGCTTGCGAGAGCCCTGGAAGAAGCGATCCGCGACCCGGCGCTGCGCCAGCGCCTCGGTGATGCCGCCGAAAGCCGGGTGCGCGAAGATTTCGACTATCACTCCAGCATCAGACAGCTCACCGGCCTGTTCGAGGCCGAATGGCAGAAGGCCTCATGACGGCACCGCGTATCTTCTTCTACGTCCAGCATCTGCTCGGCATCGGCCATATCGCCCGTGCCAGCCGCATCGCCAACGCGCTCGTCAAGGACGGCTTCGACGTCACCGTCGTCACCGGCGGACTGCCGGTGCCGGGCTTTCCCGGTGAGGGCGTGAAGACCGTGGCCCTGCCGGCGGTCGTTGCCAGCAATGCCGGTTTCTCCGGTCTCGCCGATGCCGATGGCCGGCCCGCCGGCGAGGATTTCCTTGGCACCCGCCGCGATCTGCTGCTCGAGGCCTTTCATGCCGCAAGGCCCGATGTCGTCATCATCGAAGCCTTCCCCTTCGGCCGGCGGCAGATGCGCTTCGAACTGCTGCCCTTGCTCGCGGCGATCGAAAAGGCCGAGCCGCGGCCGAAACTGCTAAGCTCGGTGCGCGACATCCTGCAGGAAAACCGCAAGGCCGGCCGCGACGCGGAAACCGCAGCGCTGGTCAGGGAGCATTTCGACGCCGTGCTCGTCCACGGCGATCCCGATTTCGTCAGGCTAGAAGACACTTTCCCGCTGACACCTGAGATCGCCGACAGGCTGCGTTATACCGGCCTTGTCGCAGCCCCGCCGGCACCGGAACCGACTGAAACCTTCGATGTCATCGCCTCGGCGGGCGGCGGCGCCGTCGGTGCGGCGCTGATCGGCGCGGCCAAAGAGGCGGCGGCGATGCTGCCCGCCGATCTCCGCTGGCTGCTGATAGCGGGGCCGAACCTGCCGGAGAGCGATTTCGCCGCCTTGGCGCTGGACGCTCCCCCGAATGTGACGCTGGTTCGCTTCCGCAAGGATTTTCCCTCGCTGCTGCGTGGCGCCAAAGTCTCGATCTCGCAGGCGGGCTACAACACGGTCGGCGATCTCCTGCGTACCGAATGCCGGGCAATCCTCATCCCCTTCGTCGCCGGCGGCGAGACCGAGCAGACGGTGCGCGCCGAACGGCTGCAGGCGCTCGGCCTCGCCGAGATCCTGCCGGAAACAGGACTGACGCCGGACCATGTGAAAGAGGCGGTCGAAAGGGCGCTCGCCGCACCGGGGCGCAAGCCGGTCCTGCTCGATCTCGACGGAGCGGAGAAAACCGCCGGCGTCATTCGCTCCATGATTGCCGAATCCCTCGCCCAATCCAAAATTCCTGTGATATAAGCATTGTTCCGGCGAGAATCGGCGTTTCTGCAGCCGGTCGCTTCGCCTTGTTTTCATTGCGATATCGGCGGTCCGGCTGCATGGTCCTGTTCTTGAGAATCCTCCCCATCCCGGCCCCCGGAATTTCCCAGCAAGCTGACGGTTAGCCATGGAAAAAAGCCTCGCCCGCTACATCTGGAAGAACACGCGGCTGCAGCAGCTGTGGATTCTGGCTGTCGTCGCCGCCTCGATGGTGCCCTACTTCCTGTCCTTCGACCTGCCGAAGCAGATCGTCAACGGACCGATCCAGGGCGACGGTTTCGAAGGCCCGGGCGCAAGACAGACCTTCATGCACATTGCCTACGACATTCCGCTGATCGGCCATGTCGAATTCTTTCAAGGCTTGCAGCTCAACCGCTTCCAGATGCTGATGGCCCTCAGCCTGGTGTTTCTGGCGCTGGTGGTACTGAACGGCCTCTTCAAATTCTACATCAACACCTATAAGGGCCGGCTCGGCGAGCGCATGCTGCGCCGCATTCGCTTCGAGCTGATCGACCGGGTGCTGCGTTTCCCGCCTATTCACTTCAAGCGGGTGAAATCGGCCGAAATCGCCACCATGATCAAGGACGAGGTGGAGCCGATGGGCGGCTTCACCGGCGATGCCTTCGTCTCGCCTGCCCTTCTCGGCGGCCAGGCGATCACCGCGCTCGCCTTCATCATCGTGCAGAATTTCTGGCTCGGCATGATCGCCGCCGGCATCGTCGGCGTCCAGGCCGTCGTCATTCCCCGCATGCGCAAGCGGCTGCTGGATCTCGGCCGCCAGCGGCAGCTGACGGCGCGCGAACTTTCCGGCCGCGTCGGCGAAATCGTCGACGGCATCGGCACGATCCACGGCAACGACACATCCAACCTCGAACGCGCCGACATCGCCTCGCGGCTCGGCCGGATCTTCTCGATCCGCTACGACCTTTACCAGTGGAAATTCCTGGTGAAGTTCATCAACAATTTCCTCGCCCAGGTCACGCCTTTCCTGTTTTACGCGATCGGCGGCTATCTGGCGCTGCAGGGCCGGCTCGACATCGGCCAGCTCGTCGCCGTCATCTCGGCCTATAAGGACCTGCCGGGGCCGCTCAAGGAACTGATCGACTGGGACCAGATGCGCCAGGACGTGCAGGTGAAATACCAGCAGGTCTACGAGCAGTTCAACGTCGAGCCGCTGATCGACAGCCGCATCCAGGAACTCGCGATCGCCCCCGTCGGCGCGCTGACGAGCGCACTCGTCGTCACCAACCTCTCGCTCTCCGACGATAGCGGCGCCCGCCTCGTCGATCACGTTTCCGTCGAGATCAAGCCGAACGAGACGGTGGCGATCGTCGGCCCGAACGGCAGCGGCGCGGAAGCCTTCGCCGAAGCGCTGGGACGCATGGTATGGCCGGATTCCGGCCGCATCACCATCGACGGCCGTGACCTCCTGGAGTTGCCGGAATCGATCACCGGCCGGCGCATTTCCTATGCCTCGGCCGATACGTTCTTCTTCCACGGCTCGCTTGCCAGCAATCTGCTCTACGGTCTCAAGCATGCGCCGATGACCGACGCCGTCTATGACGAGAAGGAAGCGCAGGAATATAAATGGCACTCCATCGAAGCGGTGAAGGCCGGCAATCCGACGCTCGACCTCAACAGCGACTGGGTGGATTACAAGGCGGCCGGCGCCAGCGGGCCCGAGGACCTGTTGAAAGCGATCCGGCCGGTGCTCGACGCGGTGCTGATCTCGCAGGATATTCTTGACCTGGCGCTGCGCTCGAACGTCAATACCGACGTTCATGTGGCGGTCAGCGATCATGTCGTGGCGTTGCGCGCCTCGCTCAGAGACCGGCTGCGCGACGAGGGTCTCGACGGCATCGTCGTGCCTTTCGATTTCGACGCCTATAACGCCCAGGCAACGGTCGGCGAAAACCTGCTCTTCGGCACGATGAAGCGGCCGCTGATGACCAATCGCAGGCTGGCCGCGCATCCCTATTTCCAGCAGCTCTTCCGCGAGACGGGCTTGAGCACCGATCTTTACGCCATGGGCCTCGAAATCGCCGAGAACGCGGTGGAACTGTTCCACGATCTGCCGCCGGACCATCCTTTCTTCCAGCAACTGACCTTCATGACGGCGGACGACATTCCGACCTATCAGGCGCTGCTGCAGAAGCTGCAAAGCCGCCGCTTCGAGGATGCCACGCCCGAGGAACGGTCGGCGATTATCCGATTGAGCTTTGCCTATATCGAGCCGCGCCACCGCTTCGGCCTGCTGACCGACGAGCTGATGGCCAAGATCGTCAGCGCCCGCAAGCAGTTCCACGAGCATATTCCGGCCGATCTCGCCGAGCTGATCGAGCGTTACGACGCCGAGCGTTTCACCCCGTCGGCAAGCCTGATGGACAATGTGCTGTTCGGCCGCATCGCCTATCAGCAGGCCGACGCCTCCGATCGCATCCGCGCCATCATGGGCGAACTCTTCGACGCGCTCGACCTTTACGACGACGTGCTGGCGATCGGGCTCGAATTCGACGTCGGCTCCGGCGGCAAGCGGCTGACCATGGTGCAGCGGCAGAAGCTCAATCTTGCCCGCGCGCTTCTGAAACGCTCGGACTATTTCATCTTCAACCGGCCGCTGTCGGCGCTCGACCAGCGCGTTCAGGATCAGATCACCCGCAATATCGTCGAAGACCTGCACAAGGAAGGCGAGCGCCCGGCGATCATCTGGGTGCTCTCCAATGCGCGCCTCGCCGAGCTGTTCGACCGAATCCTGCTCTTCGACCGCGGCGGGTTGGCGGAGGCCGGCAACTATCCGGAACTTTCCGAGAAAAACGGTATGTTCAAGGAACTGTTATCGTAATATTCTATTGGGGCGGCGATGGTAGGCGTTCCCGGGGGAACGCCCGGAATTTGAAGACGCCTGGTTCCAAGAACCATGCGGCAGGGGATTGAAACGCTCATGCTGTTGAGAGACGAAGTGGAAATGCTGCGCCGGGTGCCGATCTTTTCAAGGATCGCGCCAGCAAAACTCAAGCTTTTGGCCTTCACCTCCGACCGCATGACCTACAAAGCCGGGCAGGACCTCTTCCATCAGGGCGATGTCGGCGACGCCGCCTATGTCATCCTTTCCGGCAGCGCCGATATCATCGTCGCCTCGCCGGCCGGCGAAATCAAGGTCGCCGATGTCGAGCTCAATTCCATCGTCGGCGAAATCGCCATCCTCTGCGATGTCTCGCGCACGGCAACGGTGCGCGCCACCTCGCCGCTCGAGGTGCTGCGTATCAGCAAGGAGCACTTCCTGAAACTGCTCAGCGACTTTCCGGAGATGGCCGTCGAAATCATGCGGGTGCTGGCCGACCGCCTGAACCATACGACTGCGGAGCTGACCGCAGCGCGTGCGGCAAAGCAGCCGCAGATGGCGCAGTAAAAAACTATTCAGCGTTTCGGCGGCCATTGCCGGGCGCCGTGCATAAGGCGCAATATTTCCCCTTTTTCGATTTTCACACGTCAGATGGGCTTCATTTGGCTTCAGCCTTGAGCCGCGCCAGCAGCTCTGCCCGTTCACGCGCCATCTGTTCCTTGACGACCTCATTCGGAATCCAGACCGTGTTCGGATCGTCGGCTTCCCGGATCGCCTCTCCGACCTGTTCGCGGAACCACTTGTCGTATTCCGCCGCCTCGTGGCGGCCTTCGACAAAGGCGGCAATATCCGACCGCAACGAAGATTGCGCTGCAAGCGCATCGAGACGATAAAAATCGTGCTGCTTGCCGGCATAGGTTTTCCAGCACGTGGGAACTGCGTTGTTCCAGCTTTCCGGTGGCCGATATGGATCGAGTTCTCCCCAGAAGACCATGGTGGGTATATCAAGGGGAGACGTTTCGAAGCGCAGTCTGGTCGATGACACGCAAATCAGCGCCTGGAGTTCCAGCCCCTCTTTGACCGCATTCCACAGAGCCGTTCCACCGGCGCTAAAACCGATCCCCAAGCACCCGCGTCCGTCGATCTCGCGAAGTGCCCGAACCGCATGGCTCATGCCGCCCTGGTTGAAAAGATGGTCGTGAAGCGCGTCCCCACGCAGATCGGAACGCCCGCTCAGGTCGGCCAGTTGCAAACCATGGCGCTGAGAGCTGCCGGCATCCGGCAGCTCGGCAGAGGTTTCGGGAAAGCCGTGGATATCGCTGACGACCAAATGTTGCATTTCGACGATGCCGCTCTTCGCTGCGACAGATGATAAGACAGTCGCCGGTTTCCCGGCGACTGTTGCGGTTCAACCTATTCCCGCTGTTCCAGCGCCTTGCTGAAGGCGAGTGCGGCCAGTGTGCAGATGGCGCCGGAGAGCAGGTAGTAGCCGACGAAGGTCAGGCCGAAGCGGCTGGAGAGGCTGAGCGCCACCAGCGGTGCGAAGCCGGCGCCGATCAGCCAGGCGAGATCCGAGGTGAAGGCGGCACCGGTATAACGATAGCCGCGGCCGAAGCGCGACGAGATCGAGCCGGTCGCCTGGCCGAAGGAGAGGCCGAGCACGCCGAAGCCGATGATGACGAAGGCGTCATGGCCGCTATTGCCGGAAGCGATCAGGATCGGCCCGACGAAGCTGAAGACGGCAATGATGACGGCGCAGATGGCAAGCTGGGCGCGCCGGCCGATGCGGTCGGCGATCAGGCCGGACGCGACGATGGCGACGATGCCGACCATGGCGCCGACCACCTGCACCACCATGAAGGCGCCGATCGGCTGGTTGCCGTAAAGGCTCATCCAGCCGAGCGGGAAGATGGTGACGAGGTGGAACATGGCAAAGCTTGCGAGCGGCACGAAGGCGCCGATCAAAATGTCGCGGCCGTGAACGCGCAACACGTCGAGAATCGGTGCGGCTTCCAGCTCGTGCTGTTCGAGCAGCGTGCCGAATTCCTTGGTCATGACCAGGCGCAGACGCGCAAACAGCGCCACCACGTTGATCGCGAAGGCGACGAAGAAGGGATAGCGCCAGCCCCAGGAGAGGAAATCCTCACTGGAAAGATTGGCGACGAAATAACCGAACAGGGTGCTGGCCAGCGCAAAGCCGATCGGCGCGCCGAGCTGCGGAATCATCGCATACCAGCCGCGGTGATTGGCCGGCGCGTTGAGCGCCAGCAGCGAGGCAAGACCGTCCCAGGCGCCGCCGAGCGCAAAACCCTGGCCGAGACGGAAGAGCGCCAGCAGCGCGATCGACCAGACGCCGATCTCCTCGTAACCCGGCAGGAAGGCGATCGAGGCCGTGGAGCCACCGAGCAGGAAGAGCGCGATCGTCAGCTTGGTGCCGCGCCCATACATGCGGTCGATCGTCATGAAGACGACGGAGCCGACCGGGCGGGCGAGAAAGGCGAGCGAGAAGATGGCGAAGGAATAGAGTGTCGCCGTCAGCCTGTCCGGCGCAAAGGGGAAGACCAGTTGCGGAAAGACCAGGACGGAGGCGAGGCCGTAGACGAAGAAATCGAAGAATTCCGACATGCGGCCGATCACCACGCCGATGGCGATGCTGCCCGGGGAAACCGGCTTGTCGTCGTGAATGCGCCGCGCGTCGCGTTCGAGCGACGCCGACGATGGTCCGTAATGCGATGTTGTAGCCATGAAAAACGCCTCCTCGTTAAGGCGCTTCCGGCAAAGCGCCTCAAGCCTGATCTTGATCAAACCGGCAGGCTTATCAAGTGCGTCAGACGTAAATAGTTCATCAGTGCGGTTCAAATTGAGCGCGGATGGAAAAAATTGGCGTGATCCGGACAGTAATTTGTCATGGGAGCGCTGGCCTGACCGATTCTTGCGGATATATTGACCGAAACACGCGCTGGAGAAAAATCCTTCTTGATTTCATCAGGATTTCAAAGCACTAGCGCACAGGATTTGTGCCGCAGTGCGGCACGCTTGCTGCACTGCGACCAAAGGCCTCATGTCGCGATCCGGTTCAGTGCTTTAGTCGCGGAACAAACGAAACAACAAGAGCTTAGAGACGTGCCAAAACTCGTGAAGTTTTCCCGCCTTCTATCCGTCTTGCCGCTGCTTTTCCTGGCAGGATGCAACATGGTGGTCATGGCGCCATCCGGCGACATCGCCGTGCAACAGCGCGATCTCATCGTCATCTCGACGGTGCTGATGCTTCTGATCATCATCCCGGTGATCTTCCTGACGCTGCTCTTTGCCTGGCGCTACCGCCGCTCCAACACGGCCGCAACCTATGCGCCGGAATGGCACCATTCGACCCGCCTCGAAATCGTCATCTGGGCAGCACCGCTGGCGATCATCATCGCGCTCGGCGCCGTGACCTGGATTTCCACGCATAAGCTCGATCCCTACCGCCCGCTCGACCGCCTCGATGCCGAGCGCGCCATCCCGGCCGACACCAAGCCGCTGACCGTCGAGGTCGTGGCGCTCGACTGGAAGTGGCTGTTCTTCTATCCCGAACTCGGCATCGCCACCGTCAACGAGCTTGCTGCCCCGGTGGACACGCCAATCAATTTCAAGATCACCGCCTCCTCGGTGATGAATTCCTTCTACATCCCCGCCCTTGCCGGCCAGATCTACGCCATGCCCGGCATGGAGACCAAGCTGCACGCCGTCATCAACCGGGAAGGCGAATATGAAGGCTTTTCCGCCAATTACAGCGGTGCCGGCTTCTCGCACATGCGCTTCAAGTTCCATGGCCTCAACCGCGAGGGCTTCGACGCCTGGATGGCCAAGGTCAAACAGCAGGGCACGATGCTCAACCGCGACGCCTATCTGAAGCTCGAAAAGCCGAGCGAGAAGGAACCGGTGCGCTATTATGCCGGCGCCGACGCCGACCTCTACGACGCCATCCTCAACATGTGCGCCACCCCCGGCAAGATGTGCATGAACGAGATGATGCATATCGACATGATGGGCGGCGGCGGCAAGGAAAGCGCCGAGAATCGCGAGAAGCTGCAATATGACCATCGCCATGCCGACGAAGGCGTCGTGGCGCCGGCCGCCACCGTGCCGGCAACGGGTGCTCCGGCACGCAGCGAACCGGCCAGCAACACCGATGGCAATACAGACGGCAGCAGCATGCAGCACGACATGCCCGGCATGGACATGCAGCATGACGGCCATTCCATGCCCGGCATGAGCAATGGCGCCGATCCGGCGCCGGCGCAGCTCAACAACAACAATTAACCTGGCGCTTTGCGTCGCAAGACATAATGAACGGGTTGTTCCATGTTTTCCAATCCTGACCTCCTGAAGTTCGTCTTCGGCCGGTTGACCCTCGATGCCATTCCCTATCACGAGCCGATCCTGGTCGTGACCTTCATCGGCGTGGTCATCGGCGGCCTCGCCGTGCTCGGCCTCATCACCTATTTCAAGTTCTGGGGTCCGCTCTGGCGCGACTGGATCTGCAGCGTCGATCACAAGAAGATCGGCATCATGTATGTGATCCTCGCCGTCATCATGCTGCTGCGCGGTTTTTCCGATGCCATCCTGATGCGTGTGCAGCAGGCGATCGCCTTCAACGGCAATGAAGGCCCGCTGCCGCCGCACCATTACGACCAGATCTTCACCGCCCACGGCGTCATCATGATCTTCTTCGTGGCGATGCCCTTCGTCACCGGCCTGATGAACTTCGTCGTGCCGCTGCAGATCGGCGCGCGCGACGTCTCCTTCCCCTTCCTCAACAACTTCTCCTTCTGGATGACCACCGCCGGCGCGATCGTCATCATGCTGTCGCTGTTCATCGGCGAATTCGCCCAGACCGGCTGGCTCGCTTATCCGCCGCTGTCGGGCGCGGCCTACAGTCCGGGGGTCGGCGTCGACTATTATATCTGGGGCCTGCAGGTGGCCGGCGTCGGAACGACGCTTTCGGGCATCAACCTGATCGCCACCATCGTCAAGATGCGCGCACCGGGCATGACCTTCATGAAAATGCCGGTCTTCACTTGGACGGCGCTCTGCACCAACGTGCTGATCGTCGCCTCTTTCCCGATCCTGACGGCAACGCTCGCCCTGCTGTCGCTCGACCGCTATGCCGGGACGAACTTCTTCACCAACGACCTCGGCGGCAACCCGATGATGTACATCAACCTCATCTGGATCTGGGGCCATCCGGAGGTCTACATCCTGGTGCTGCCGGCCTTCGGCATCTTCTCGGAAGTCGTCGCCACCTTCTCCGGAAAACGCCTCTTCGGCTACGCCTCGATGGTCTACGCCACCTGCGTGATCATGATCCTGTCCTACATCGTCTGGCTGCACCACTTCTTCACGATGGGATCGGGTGCTTCCGTCAACTCCTTCTTCGGCATCACCACGATGATCATCTCGATCCCCACGGGAGCGAAGATCTTCAACTGGCTGTTCACCATGTATCGCGGCCGCATCCGCTACGAGGTGCCGATGCTGTGGACGGTCGGCTTCATGGTGACCTTCGTCATCGGCGGCATGACCGGCGTCATGCTCGCCGTGCCGCCGGCCGACTTCGTGCTGCACAATTCGCTGTTCCTCATCGCCCACTTCCACAACGTCATCATCGGCGGCGTTCTCTTCGGCATGTTCGCCGGCGTGAACTACTGGTTCCCGAAGGCCTTCGGCTTCAAGCTCGATCCCTTCTGGGGCAAGCTGAGCTTCTGGTTCTGGCAGATCGGTTTCTGGTTCGCCTTCATGCCGCTCTATGTGCTCGGCCTGATGGGCGTCACCCGCCGCATGAGCCAGTTCGAGGACCCGTCGCTGCAGATCTGGTTCATCATCGCCGCCTTCGGCGTCGGCCTGATCGCGCTCGGCATCGTGTCCTTCCTGATCCAGATCGCTGTCAGCTTCATGAAGCGCGAGGAACTGCGCGACGACAGCGGCGATCCCTGGGACGGCCGCACGCTGGAATGGTCGACGGCTTCGCCGCCGCCGGATTACAACTTCGCCTTCACGCCCGTCGTGCACGACCATGACAGCTGGTACGACATGAAGAACCGCGGTTATGCCCGTCCGCTCGAAGGCTTCCGGCCGATCCATATGCCGAAGAACACCGGCACCGGCGCGATCCTTTCGGCCATCAGCGTCGCCCTCGCCTTCGGCCTGATCTGGTACATGTGGTGGCTGGTGGTCGTCTCCTTCGTCGCCATGCTCGTCGTGGCGATCGGCCATACCTTCAACTACAGGCGCGATTTCTACATCCCCGCCGACGCGGTGACCGAAACGGAAGGCAAGCGTACCGCGCTGCTTGCCGAGCAGGTGTGATGACCATGAGCGATCAGACTATCGACACGGCCGAAAAGCCTGAATTCTACCTGACGGAAGATCACCATCCGGAAGGCAGCACCAATCTCGGCTTCTGGCTCTACCTGATGAGCGACTGCCTGATTTTCGCGGTGCTGTTTGCCACGCACGGCGTGCTCGGCCGCAATTATGCCGCCGGCCCGTCGCCGGCCGATCTCTTCGATCTGCCGATCGTCGCCCTCAACACCTCGATGCTGCTGTTCTCCTCGATCACCTACGGCTTCGCCATGCTGCAGATGGAGCGCAACGCCAAGGCGGAAACGCTGTTCTGGCTCGGCGTGACCGGCCTGTTCGGCGCAGCCTTCATCGGGCTCGAACTCTATGAGTTCATCCACCTGATCCATGAGGGCGCCGGCCCGACGCGCAGCGCCTTCCTGTCTTCCTTCTTCACGCTCGTCGGCACGCACGGCCTGCACGTCACCTTCGGCATCATCTGGCTGATTACGCTGATGGTGCAGGTGTCGATGCACGGGCTGGTCGAAGCCAACCGCCGCCGCCTGATGTGCCTGTCGATGTTCTGGCACTTCCTCGACGTCGTCTGGATCGGCGTCTTTTCCTTCGTCTATCTGCTCGGAGTTCTCGGATGAGTTCGCAAGCACCCGCCCATGAGGATGCCCACGAGGCGCATCACGGCCACAGCCACGGTCACCAGGCCGGCCACGGCACCTTCAAGAGCTATATGGCGGGCTTCGTGCTCTCCGTCATTCTCACCGCCATTCCCTTCTGGCTCGTCATGTCGGGCGTGATCGCCAGCCCGGCGCTGACGGCGGTGCTGGTGATGGGCCTCGGCGCCATCCAGATCGTCGTCCACATGATCTTCTTCCTGCATATGAACACCAGGAGCGAGGGCGGCTGGACGATCATGGCGCTGATCTTCACCCTCATCATCGTCGCCATCGCCCTCTCCGGCTCGCTCTGGGTCATGCATCATCTCAACACCAACATGATGCCGATGAACCCTGAAATGATGAAGAACATGCCGTGATCCCTCGGCACGGGCGGCGGCAGCGCCGCCCGCAGCGGTTCAGCCCGATATAGTTTGGATATGAGCGAGGCTTCCTCGGAACAATCGGAGACACGGCATTCCCGGGCGAAACGCACGGTCTTCGCCGTTTGCCTGGCGTTGCTTGCCGCGGCGCTGGCCGCCCTCGGCACCTGGCAGGTCGAGCGCCTGGCCTGGAAACGTGACCTCATTGCCCGCGTCGATCAACGCGTGCACGCGCCGCCGGTGCCGGCCCCGGCCACGCCCGCCGACTGGAACAGGGTCAATACCACAGACGACGAATATCGGCGGGTGACCGCATCGGGGATGCTGGCAAACGACAAGGAAACGCTGGTCTATGCCTCGACGGCGCTCGGCCCGGGTTACTGGGTGATGACGCCGCTGATGCTTGCCGACGGCACATCGATCCTCGTCAATCGCGGCTTCGTTCCGACCGATCGGCGCGACCCGGCCTCGCGCCGCGAAGGCCAACCATCAGAGCCGGTGGAAATCACCGGGCTGATGCGGATGACCGAGCCGAAGGGATCGCTGCTCAAATCCAACGACGTCGCCGCCGACCGCTGGTATTCGCGCGACGTCGCGGCAATCGCGCAAAAGCGCGGCGTCAGTGCCGTCGCCCCTTATTTCATCGACGCCGATGCCGCACCCAATCCGGGCGGCCTGCCGGTCGGCGGCCTCACAATCATCCAATTCCCCGACAACCATCTCGTCTATGCCATCACCTGGTACGGGCTCTCGGCGATGGCGCTGGCATTGCTGGTTTTCATCCTGCGCGCCGAGATCGACAGAGGCCGCCGGGAATAGAAGGGACGAGAGCAAGATTTGCTCCCGCAGACACGTTAAGGCCGAACGGACCGTGAAGTTCAAGCCGCAAACGCAGCTCATGGCAATGGCGCAGCGCCAGTCTCGCAGCATTACGACGCCTCCCATCCAGCAATGCCTCGACAAATTGGGGTCGTAGCATCTCTACACGACGGTGAGCCCCAACTGGGCCAAGAGTCCACCGGCCTGAGCATAGGAGATAATGGCGCCCTTGAATCTTTCAGCATTGCCTATAGTGAGGCCGCCAAGATCGGCACCACGAAGATCCGCGCCTTCGAAACGGCAGTGTGTAAGATCTGCATTTCGAAGCGAACAACCGTCAAAAATTGCGTCTCTGAAATCGCAGCTACGCAGATCCGATCCGCTGAAATCGATCTGTCGCAAATGAGACTTTCGGAATGATCGCGCCGGCAACTTTGCATAGACCAGTAGGGTTTCGTCGAACCGCACATCCAAGGCCTGTCCGTCGGTAAAGTCCGCACCAGTCAGCTTGCACCGCGCAAAGTTGACCGAGCCAAGCTTAGCGCGTCGATAGTTCCCATTGTTGAAGTCACATCCCAAGAACTCTGCGTCTTCCAGCGCAGCGCCAACAAAGCTGGAAAAGGCCCCCCGACAGGAGACGAATCGAGCGCCTTCCAGGCTAGCCTTCTCAAAATTGGTGCGTTCCAGCGTGCAGTGCTGAAAAACCCAGCCGGCGAGCGGCAACCGCGACAAGTCAACCTCATCCAGATGACACGCGATCAGGGTCACGAACTCACCTTTGAGCGCTTGTTGTTCCACCTCTCGTCGGTTGAGCGTTTTGTCCGTAATAGCGAGCGACATTGCTGCCTTACTGCTCATCAATCGTCTCCTTTGCTGGTCAGTCCGCGTTTGGCAAAAGACCAAACCATGAGACTGATTAGCGCGCCGGCAAGCATGGTGCCGGTAACCGCTGTCATGCTGCCGTCGTTAAAAAGGCCCACGGCCGTGGCCGCTAGGCCGGCGCAGACGAACTGCATGACACCGACGATCGCGGAACCGCCGCCTCTATGATTTCCACTGGCAGCCAGAGCTAGCGCCACGGTGTTTGCTCCTGTGATCGGAAGTGTGAGCGAGCACATGAAGAACAGCCCCATAAGCAAGACCAGAGGCATGTCGGAACCAAATAAGAAAAGCACTGACGCCGCGGCCAAGCACGTCGCAAGCGATATGGTCGTTGCGCATCGCGAATTGATTCGTCGCAGCATCGCACCATTGAGGATGGCTCCCACGATGATGCCTACCGCATTGAGGGCGAACAGCCATCCATAAACTTCAGCGCTGACACCGTAGAGCGTCATGTAGATGAAGGACGAACCGCTGACAAAAGCGAATCCAACAGCGAACGATAGGCCGCCGACGATGGCAGGCAACAGGAAGGAGCGGTTCGCCAGGAGCTGGCCATAGTTGGTCAGTGTCTGTGAGAGCGACTCACGCTGCCGCGCACTACTGGGTAGCGATTCAGGAATAGTCAGTATTACCGCAAGCAAGCATACGAAGCCTATACCTGCGAGCAGAGCGAAGATCGAATGCCATCCCGCAGTGGCTGTCACGTAACCTCCAATGACCGGAGCCACAATCGGTGCGAGTGCCTGAATTGCCATCACGGAGGAAAGCAGCGTTGCGGCTTCCTGTTTGTCGTAGAGATCGCTGATGATCGCGCGGCCGACGACCATACCGGCACAACCGCCAACAGCTTGCAGAAACCGCAGAACAAGAAAGGTCTCGATGTTCGGTGCAAAGACGATGGACAGGGATATGGCTGCGAAGAATGCGACGCCGGAAACGAGGGGGAGCTTACGTCCCCATCCGTCGATTACAGGGCCGTAAAAAAGCTGCCCGATTGCGAGGCCAAGCAGAAACAAAGAAAGACTGAGCTGGACTTCTCCGACACTGGTGCCGAACCCCTGCGCAAGCTCTGGGAAGCCGGCCAAGTACATGTCGGTAGACAGCGGTGCAAATGTCCCCAGCGCTGCGAGCACGATGACGGTCCGCTTTCCGACGGACCTCCGCCTAGCATCGCCTGCGGATTCCGATTGAGAGGCGGCCACACGAACGCGAGATGACATTGTTGCTCCAAGATTTATAACACTATTCGGTGTTGTTATTAGTTGACTGGGAGGATATTTGCAACACCGATCGGTGTTGTAAAATTCAGAGGTTGTGCTATAGAGCCGCAGATTGGAGGTGTATCGGTCATGTCTGACGGAACAGAAGGACCAAGAGGGCGAGGCCGTCCAAGACGCATGGCGAGTGAAGAGCTACATGCCCTTGTGTTGAAGGCCACCCGAGAGCTTTTTATCGAGCGTGGCTTTAGCGGAACGACGATGGACGCCGTAGCCCATCACTGCGGCGTGTCAAAGCGAACGGTTTATAACTTGTTCAAAAGTAAGAGCGACCTGTTTGCGGCTTTGATCGACACCAATCGCAGGGGCTTGTTGGCTCTCCCCGGTGCCTACAATGACCTCACCGTGGAAGATGCGCTTATAGAGATACTTACCATCAACCTTGATGAACAGGCCGAACTGGAACAGCAAACCTTACTTCAAGTCACCCTGATGGAGGCCAGGCGGCATCCTGAACTGGAAGCTCTTTTGCGAGAGATGGGGGAGGAACGCTCACGCCATCTCTTGATAGAGTGGTTGGATGAGCAACGACAACTTGGGCGTATTGTTGTTGGAAGTACGCGTGCCGCAGCGCGGATGCTAATGAATATCGTGAGCGGTCCGCATGAGCAGCAATCAATCGGAAAATTCGACAAAAAGACGAGGGCCGAGCGCAACGCCTATTTGCGACAGAGCATCAAAATCTTCGCAGCAGGGGTAAGTCAGACCAAAACTTGAGACTTTCATCTTGAACGTCAGGTACTTGAGGCTTCCCGCCAAAATCTCCCTATCGCTTTGCACGGATACGAGCCCGAGCGCACCGCATTAATCTCTCGTAAAGCGATGTCCGATACTGCTTGCCTGAAGAGAATATTTAAAAAGCTGCACATGAGCCGGCCGGATTACATCCCCAGTCTCGATGGCCTGCGCGGCATTGCCGCGCTTCTGGTCGTTCAAGCCCATATCGGACTTGTCTTTCCCGGCACAGCCCAGCATTTCATGACGATGGGCAGCGAAGCCGTCGGCTTGTTCTTTGCGCTCAGCGGCTTTCTGATGGCCCATCTCTATGGCTCGCGGCCGGTGACCAAAGAAAACGTGCTGGATTTTCTGGTGAGCCGCTTTGCCCGCATCTATCCGGTCTATCTGGCTGCCGTCGTGCTCGTGGCGATCCTGTCCGGCATGCAAGATCTGAACTTCGTTCAGCCGATTGTCGGCGCCACGGACTTTGTGCGCCACGTCTTTCTTCTGGGCTCGAGCGGGGTTTTCTGGTCAATTCCGCCGGAAATCCAATTCTATCTGCTCTTCCCGGTCCTATGGCTTTGCCTGGCCCGGCCGCACCGCCATAGCGGCCTGATCGTCGGCTTTGCCGTGGTCGCCGTCATCGACGGCCTGCTGGAATTGCCGGGGCCCGGCATCATGCTGGTTTCCAAGCTCCCCTACTTTCTTTTCGGCGCACTTGCCGGGGCGCTGCATTCCCGCTGGGACAGATGGGCGCCATCGGCCCTCACCGGAATTTTCACGCTGTTCCTGCTGGCGGCGTTCTTCACCTACCGGCATGTCGTGCCGAGTTTTTCCCCCGAATTCTGGGGTCTGCAAAGCGCGGTCGCGGCAGCCGTCATTGTCGCGCTCGTCGCTCGGCAACCGCCCATCGCAGCCTATGTGCTGGCAGCCGCACCCATGCGGTTCTTAGGGACCATCAGCTTCTCGCTCTATCTTTTCCATGTCCCCATCATGTTCCTCGCACGCCGGACCTTTGAGGGCCTGATGCCCGAACCGGTGCTGATCGGGGCAGCACTTGCCGTTGCGGCAGTCGGAGCATGGTTCATTCACGAGACGATCGAAGTCCCAAGCCGCCGGCTGCTCGTCGGCCTGTGGCAGCAGCATCGCTGGCGCATAGCCTCGGGCGCAATTCCGGCCGAAGGCATTGAACGCGCGATCCTCGACCTCAAGGAGACCGAAAAACGCCTCCTGAGCGGCACAACGTCAGCCGCGGCGGACGAACTGCGGGAGGAAGCCTCCCGCACGGGCACCCAGGACAATGGCGACGAGAAGCTTCGCGCCTAGAGCATGTCGCGCAAAAGTGTGCAGCGGTTTTGCGATAACGACATGCGTAAAAACAAAGACCTAAAGCACGAGAAGCGAATCTGAAAGATCGCGACGCGCTTTAGATTCCAAAAAGTGTGAGCGGCTTTCGGCATCACGCCTCTCAGGAAGCGACCCGGCTGATCGCCTCGGCGAGCTGGGCCTGCGAGAAGGGCTTGCCGAGACGGGGCAGGTTGGCGATACCTGTTCCTTCGGGGAGCTCGGCGTAACCGGTTGCGAGAATGATCGGCATTTCGGGCCATTCGTCGCGGATCGCCTTGGCGAGCTGCGCACCGGTCATGCGCGGCATGGCATGGTCGCAAATCACCAGATCGACCGGTTGCCTGCGCAGGATTTCAAGCGCCTCGGGACCGGCCATCGCCTCGAACACGGTGTGACCGAGATCCTCCAGCATCAGCGTCGTATTCATCAGCACCAGGCCATCGTCATCGACGGCGACGATGCGCAAGCCGTGCGGCGCATTTTCCGCCCGTTGCGGCGACTCGACAGCCAGTTTGCCGACTTGCTCGGCAGTGACAACCGGGAACCACAATTCGGCCGTCGTGCCTTCGCCGAGGCTGCTCTTCAGCATCAGGCGGCCGCCGGATTGGGACGCAAGGCCCTGCACCATGGATAGGCCGAGGCCGGTGCCCTTGCCGACCCCCTTGGTGGTGAAGAACGGCGTGATTGCCTGCTCCATCGTCTTGGCGTCCATCCCCTCGCCTTCGTCGATCACCGCGATCCTGATATAACGGCCGGGCGGCAGCGTACGCTTGCCCGGCAACACCGTTTCCTCGGAAGCGCGAAGCATGATCCGGCCGCCGGACGGCATGGCGTCGCGGGCGTTGACGACGAGGTTCAGGATCGCCATCTCCAGCTGGTTCGGATCGGTGCGGATGGTCGGCAGCCTGACCGGGAAAGACGTCTCGATCACGGTCAGCGGGCCGAGCGACCGGCTCAGCATATCCATCATGCCGCGGACCAGGCCGGAGACGTCGATCGGCTCCATGTGCAGTTCCTGCCGGCGGGAAAAGGCCAGCATGCGCTGCGTCAGCGCGGCACCCCGCTGGGCGCCCTGCAGGGCATTATCGACAAGCGATGTCAGCGACAGATCCTGCGGCATGCGTTTCTTCAGGATTTCGAGACTGCCGAGCACGGCCATCAGCAGATTGTTGAAATCATGGGCGATCCCGCCGGTGAGCTGACCGATCGCCTCCATCTTCTGCGACTGGAAGAGTTCTTCGCGCGCCTGCTCCAGGGCGCGCTGGATCTCCATCTTTTCGGTGATATCGCGGGTGATCTTGGCAAAACCGAGCACATCGCCTTCCTCGTCGCGAATGACATCGATGACGATGCTGGCCCAGAAGCGGGTGCCGTCCTTGCGGACCCGCCAGCCTTCCCGCTCGAACCGGCCTTCGGCACGCGCGACGGCGAGCGCCGTCTCCGGCACGCCGTCGGCGCGGTCCTCAGGCGTATAGAAGGTCGAGAAATGACGGCCGATGATTTCATCAGGCCGGTAGCCCTTGATCCGCTCGGCGCCGAAGTTCCAGCTGCTGACATTGCCGTCGGGATCGAGCATGTAGATGGCATAGTCCGAGACGCCCTGGACCAGCCGGCGGAACTGCTCCTCGCTCTGGCGGATCGCCTTTTCGGCGGCTCTGCGCTCTGTCAGGTCGCGGGTGATCTTGGCATAGCCGATGAGCTCGCCGGAGGGACGGCGAATTGGATCGATGATCACATGCGCCCAGAAGCGGCTGCCGTCCTTGCGCTGGCGCCAGCCTTCCCCTTCGAACCGGCCATGCTCCTTGGCGGTCGCGAGCGTGCGCTCCGGAATCCCCGCGGCGCGGTCCTCCTCCAGATAGAAGCGGGAAAAATGCTCGCCGAGAATTTCGGAAGGCTTGTAACCTTTTAAACGCTGCGCGCCGGTATTCCAGCTGGTGACGATGCCTTCGGGGCTCAGCATATAGATGGCATAGTCGGTGATGGCATCGACCAGAAGGCGAAAGCGTCCCTCTTCCTCGAGAGACGTATCATGTCGATCCAGCGCTTCCATCAGCCCCTCTTGTTCACCAGCGCTTTATAACGCCGCGGCAGGCGGATGGTTCCGAAATTCAGCCTCGAATTTTCAGACTGCCTTGACCTGCGGGTAGAAGCGCTCGCCCACCCGTTCGGCAGCCGCATAGGCCTGCGAGACGATCTCCGGCACCAGATCGATATCGGGCAGGCTGCCCAGGCCGAGCGGGCCGACGGCAAAAAGCCCGGCGACCGTCGAACCGTCCTCGAGGAAAGGCTCGCCGCGCGCATTGACCGCGAGCCCCAGCGACAGCTCGTCCGGCATGGCGAGGCCGGCGGAAAGCAGGCTCTGCATCAGCGGCGCGGAAAGATCGGGCGCCTGACAGCGGCAGTCGATGATGCGCTCGGCATGGATGATCTCCTCGGCCGAGGAACCGGCCGGCGTGAAGAACAGGCCGCTCAGGCCCCGGCGGCCGGCACGGCCGCGACGCAGCACCGTGCGGCCTTCGGCAAGCTCGCGCTTCAGGCGCAGATGCATGGCTTCCGGCAGGCGGTTGCGGTGGCTGTCGTAGATGGCCCTGAGATGCCGGTTGAACTGATGCTTGTCGCCGGCCGGCAGCGAACGCCACAGCGAGCGGGCATGTCTGCGCAGCCCGTTCATCACCGATTGCCAGCTTCGGCCCTCGTCCTCGGCCTCGTGACAGGCCTGGCGGATGAATCGCACGATGTCGGGCAGGCTCTGAGGCAGCGCTTCGGCCGGGAAGACCGGGTCGGCGGAATTCGGCGTATGGCTCTGGGGCAGGAAACCGCGCCGGGAAATGATCGTCACCTGGCCGGCATAGCCGGAATCGCGCAGCTGCAGCAACTGGTCGACGACCCGGATGCCGCTGCCGAGCAGCACCGCATGCGGCCGCGCGACGAGGCGCTGGGCCCGGACGGGAGAGGCCTCCCGCTCGCCGGCATCCTGATCGCCGAGGCCGTAGCCGGTGGCCAGGATCACCGTATCGAACAGCGGATTGGCAGGGTTGGCGCTTTCGAGCAGGAAACGGTGGCCGTGGCTGCGGCGGATTGCCACGACCGGATCGTTGCAGACCTGGACGGTGATGTCCCGGCGGGCGGCGAGCGCTTCGGAAAAGCGCTGGTAGACATAATCGCTGAAGATCTCCTTCGGCACGAAGATCTGCCGGAAACCGGGGATGGCGGCCGGCACGGCGGCGCGGAAGGCGGCATTGCTGCAGAGCCAGTCGTTGAAATCGTCATTGTCGCCGAGCGAAACCGAGAGATCGCGCACGCGGGTGTTGAGGATCGTCGAGGCGCGGACCGAGGCCAGCGCCTGCCCGCCGCTGACCGACGAATTCGGGTCGAACAGCTGCAGGTGGAAGGGCGCCCGCACCGTCTTCATCAGCGCGATGGCCGTCATCATGCCAGAAAAGCCGCGCCCGACGATCGCTATGCGCGGCACGGCGGATATCTGCGCTGCCGCATTGGCGCGCGCCGAAAAAAGTCCCTGAACCGTCATCGCAACTCCTCTGCGGCTCGGCCGCACCACGTGCAAATAGGTTCAACGCATAAAAGCGGGTCATGCGTTGATGAGGTTCATGCAGCCATTCACAAACATCTGCCGCAGGATCGGGGTCCGGACGAGCGGCCCCGCGAAAGCACCAGGCGAACGATCGCGCCCGCTCATAGTCTATTAAACTAGTCGTGTATGAAAGCGCTAAAAACCGCAGGTGGCAAGAGCTTTGTTGCCACGGCAGCGTAAACTATTGGAACAAAACATATTTTTCGGCCGGCTCCACCGCATGGCAACGGTTGAACCGGGACTTCATAGGCGGCAAAGTGCCCATTTCGCCTAGATGAACACGGGTATGCACAATTCGATTTCAAGTCTCTTTTGCGGTCATTTCTCTTGCCAGTTCGCCGATCATCGAACGCAACCACCTGTGGGCCGGGTCGTGACGGTAGCGAACGTGCCAAGCCATCTGCACCGGGAAACTACCGAGATCGACGGGCGGCGGCAGTATCTTCAGGCGCGGATCCCGCTCCAGAGACCGACAGATCAGGCGCGGCAGCGTTGCGCAATAATCGGTTGCGACGAGCATCTCGGGTACGGCCAGGAAGTGGGTGACAGACACGGCAACCTCTCGCTTGAGATTTTGCTGCCCCAATGCCTGGAAGAGGCCCGCGCGCAGCCGGCCCGGCGGCAGCACGTTCACGTGCTTGAGGCTCTCGAACTGTTCCCGGGATATATGGTCTCCAATCTCGGGATGATCGGCGCGCACCACGCAGGCAAGCCCGTCGTCCATAAGATGCTGGACGACGAGGTTATCAGGCGGATCGACGATCCGGCCAAACACCATGGCTGTCGTGCCGGAAATAACGCCGGTCTCGGCGAGATCATTACCGAACGGCGTCATGCGGAGCTTGATGCCCGGCGCCAACTGCCGCATTCTCGCTGCCAGTGCCGGCATCAACACGAGCTCCGCATAGCTGTTGGGGGCTAGCGTGAACAGGCGCTCGGCCTGTGCCGGCTGAAACTCCTGCTGGTTCGAAACGAGATCGTCGAGCTGCGCCAGCGCTGCTTCGATCGTCGGGGCGATCTCCTCCGCCAGTTCCGTCGGTTTTATGCCGTACCTTTCCCGGATGAACAGCGGATCATGCAGGGTTTCGCGCAGGCGGTTCAGCGAATTGGACAGCGCCGGCTGGGTGATGCCCAACCGCACTGCGGCCCGTGTGACGCTCCGCTCTTCCATCAGGGCCAGGAAAACCGGAAGCAGGTTCAGATCGTATTTCATTTAGATATAATCTCATTTGAATATCTAAAATCAAAGAAGTAAATTTCCGAAATATGTCGGCAGATGCCATTGTGACGACATCGAAACGCCGCAGCGGCTGATCGAGCTCCAATCCACCGGCCGCCACGGCGCGCCATCTGACGGAAGGATCTACAATGAAAGTCCTCATCGTACTCACCTCGCACGACACGCTCGGAGACACCGGCAGGAAGACCGGTTTCTGGCTCGAAGAGCTGGCGGCACCCTATTATGTCTTCAAGGATGCCGGCGCCGAGATCACCCTCGCCTCGCCGAAGGGTGGCCAGCCGCCTCTCGACCCGAAGAGCGACGAACCAATGTTCCAGACCGACCTGACGCGGCGTTTTACCGCCGACGAGGCGGCCAAGGCGCAGCTTGCGGCGACTGTGCGCCTGGACAGCGTCGACCAGAAGGATTTCGATACCGTCTTCTACCCCGGCGGCCACGGCCCGTTGTGGGATCTGGCCGAAGACCGGAATTCGATCGGGCTGATCCAATCCTTCGTCAGGGCCGGCAAGCCGATCGCCCTCGTCTGCCATGCACCGGGCGTCCTGCGCCACGTCACGAACCCCGACGGCACCCCCTTCGTCCAGGGACGCTCCCTCACCGGCTTCACCAATTCCGAGGAAGAGGCCGTGGGGCTCACAAAGGTCGTGCCGTTCCTCGTCGAGGACGAGCTGATCGGTCTCGGTGCGGTCTTCTCCAAGATCAAGGATTGGGGCGTGCATACGGTGGTCGACGGCCAGCTCATCACGGGTCAGAATCCGGCGTCGTCCAGTGAAGCGGCCGAAGCCCTCATCGCTGTTCTCACGCGCTGAAATATCGTGATCTGCCGTCGGCCAGCGCGGCGGCAGGTCGCCTTCAGAAACCGGAGTTCATGATGTCCACCACGGTTCCACTACTGTTGCTGTCGGACGCGCGACAGATGATCGAGAGGTCCATCGCCGCCGCGGGTGCGCTTGATGTTGCCTGCTCAATCGCCATCGTCGACGCGTCCGGGCACCTGCTCTCGTTCGTTCGCCAGGACGGGGCCATGGCAGGGTCGGCAGAGCTTGCCATCGACAAGGCCTTTACCGCTCAGATTTTCAACAACCGGACCGAAGTGCTCGGCGCACTGGCCCAGCCTGGCGCCGAACTCTACGGCATCCAGCATTCGCATGGTGGAAGGATCGTGATCTTCGGCGGCGGCATTCCCATCCGGTTTGAAGGACGAGCCATCGGCGCGATTGGCGTGAGCGGCGGAACCGTCGCTGAAGATATCGCCATCGCCGAGGCCGGGTCCTCAGCCTCCTGATCATTGCCGGCGAGCGCCGGCATGGTCCTGCCGCTCGATCACGCACGTGACGCGAACGAGGCGAACGCCTGGACGGCATTCTTGGCGTCGCTGGTCTTCAGTGTTGCGTTGAGGGCAAGGGCTTTGAGCGGCATGGGTTCCTCCGGCAAGGATTGTCCGGCAGGTTGCCTGATGGGGCTGTCTGACGGGATCTGGCTGCTGCAACCCACCCGCGCGGCGATTGTTCCCGCGGGCATGCGAGGGGACCTCACGTAAAAATAACCAGTTGGTGAATTGTTTACTTGAACCCATGGGCGGAATCGGCAAAAGTGACGGTGCAATCAATCCCTTCATGGATTTGCCGTCTTTTCGGGCCAGCGTCCGAGCACCACATCTATTGGAAAAAATACCGTGAGCAGCGATGCGTTAAGACGCGCGACGAAGCCTTCGGCTTCGATGGCGCTTGCAACTGCGGCAGGCTGGGGCCGAGGCCTCTATACCTTGGTGCGCATCACCATGATGGCCTTCCGCCACCCCTGGCAATCCGGCTTTGCGATCGGCGCCACGCTTATCGCTTCCACCTTCCAGCTGATGATCCCCCGCCTTCTCGGCCAGGCGGTCGACCACACGCAGATGGCGATGAGCGGCGGCGCGGCAGGCCAGGCGGCCCAGGACGCGCTTCTGACCACGGCGCTGCTGCTGCTCGGTGCCGCCGTGCTGCGCGGCCTCTTCACCATGGTGCAGAACTATTACAGCGAAGCCGTCGGCCATCATATCGGCTACGAATTGCGGCTGGCCTGCTACGAGAAGATCCAGCGGCTGTCCTTCAGCTTTCACGACACCGTGCATTCCGGCGACCTGATCACCATCGGCCTGCTCGATCTCGAAG
Source organism: Rhizobium esperanzae (assembly GCF_014197615.1). Classification (GTDB taxonomy): domain Bacteria; phylum Pseudomonadota; class Alphaproteobacteria; order Rhizobiales; family Rhizobiaceae; genus Rhizobium; species Rhizobium esperanzae_A. Next base: position 1,628 of record NZ_JACIFY010000012.1, on the reverse strand, counting down.
GCGTGCGCATGTATTTTTCCACCGCGCTGGTCCGGATGATCCTGCTGTCGATCCTGATCGGCATCGGCGCCTATATGCTGCTGTCGACCGATGTCGTGCTGGGCCTTCTGGCGCTCTCCTTCGTGCCGTTCGTCGGCTGGCGCTCCTCGGTGACGCAACTCAGGCTGCGCGCCACCTGGCTCGACCTGCAGGAGCGGCTGTCGGTGCTGACCCGCATCATGGAAGAGAATCTCGGCGGCATTCGCGTCGTGCGCGCCTTTGCCGCACAGGACCACGAATTGTCGAAATTCGAGGCGGCCTCGAAGAACGCGCTGGCGCTGGCGCATCAGCGCGTCGGCATCCGCGTCGTCAACACCAGTGCCATGACCTTCTCCTTTTTCGCGGCCATGGGCCTCGTGCTCTGGGTCGGCGGCGGCAAGGTGATGTCGGGCGAGATCACCGTCGGCACGCTCGCCTCGTTCCTCACCTTCATGACCATTTTGCAGATGCCGGTGCGCCAGCTCGGCCTGATGGTCAATGCCTTTGCCCGCGCCTCGACCTGCGGCACGCGCCTCTTCAACCTTCTCGACCTCGACATATCGATCAAGGACGCGCCGGATGCGCGGGAGCTGAAGCTTACCGACGGCGTGCTGCGCTTCGAAAATGTCAGCTTCGCCTATCCCGGTTCGGAAAAACGCACCGTGCTCCACGATGTCTCCTTCGAAGCCAGGCGCGGCCAGACGATCGGCATCGTCGGGCCGCCCGGCAGCGGCAAGTCGACGATCGCCCACCTCATTCCCCGCTTCTACGATGTCAGCGGCGGCAAGATCACGCTCGACGGCCAGGATATCCGCAAGGCGACGCTGCAATCGCTTCGCCGGGCGATTGCCGTCGTGCAGCAGGATTCCTTCCTGTTCACGACGACGATCGAAAACAACATCGCCTATGGCGATCCGTGGGCAAAGGAAGGCCGCATCGAACGCGCCAGCGAAAGCGCCCAGCTGCACAATTACGTGCTCGGCCTGCCCACGGGCTACGGCACCGTCGTCGGCGAGCGCGGCGTGTCGCTGTCCGGCGGCCAGCGGCAGCGCCTTTCGATCGCCCGTGCCCTGATGCTGAAACCGGCGGTGATGGTGTTCGACGATTCGACGGCGGCGATCGACGCCGCCACCGAGCAGCGCATTCGCAGCGCCATGCGCCGCTACGCCGCCGACCGCGTGACGATCATCGTCGCCCATCGCCTGAGTTCGCTGATGCATGCCGACCAGATCCTGTTCGTCGAAGACGGAAGGATCGTCGAGCGCGGAACGCATGCAGCGCTGCTGTCGCTCGGCGGGCGCTACAAGGCGCTTTACGATCTGCAGGTGCGGCCGGGCGATGAAGTGTTGAGCGCGTAACGATATACCTCTTCTCCCCAGCGGGGAGAAGTGCCGAGCAAAGCGAGGCGATGAGGGGGCGAGGCGCGATCGCGACCAGTGCCCTGAGCGGAAGCGAAGGGCAAATAGGGCGTGCCGTGCGGCCCTCATCCGCCCTTCGGGCACCTTCTCCCCGATGGGGCTATCAGATTCACACATTGTCGAAAGCGGCGAGGAGGAGGCCTACGCCGCGCTTGGCGGCTTGGAACTGTTGCCATCCGTCGAGTATGACGA
>NZ_JACIFY010000011.1 GCF_014197615.1 Rhizobium esperanzae | reverse complement strand
GCCGCCCTCGTTCAGTGAGTGGGCTTATAGAACTAACCCCTTTTCCAAGTCAACACACCAAAACAAAGTTTTTTGACAATTTTGTAACAGGTTGATTCGACAGGTGTTTTTGTCGGTCGCCATTATCCACAGGGTGCCTTTTCGGAGCGATTTCCCGAAAATTTCTTTATCAGCTGGTCAAAAATCCATCGGAAAGACGCTTCTCGGCAGGGAAAGGTGACGAAAAAACAGCGGCTTGAGCGGATTTATGGTTAACAGAAGATTAAACTGCCTTACCTCGCGAGCTTCAAATTTCCGTCACATACCCAGCGGCTGACATTTCGGAACCAATCTCCGTTTTAGGTGTTGTCTTTCCCATTGAAGGAAGGAGACCGACATGGCTGCCAACACCGATGATATCAGAGCATCTGTCAGCAAAGACATCGCCGCACTTCAACAGGAAGTCTCGCGCCTGCAGAAGATGATTTCCGCTCAAGGGGCCGAAGCCTATTACGAGGTGCGCGGACGCGCCGGCAAAGCTTATGACGAAGCCCTGCCTCGGGCCAAGAACGCCGTCGCCCAGATCAAGGCCGAAGGGGCCTCTGCTGCCGGCGCTGCCCGCGAGCATCCGACCGCCGCGACCACTGCGCTGATACTCGCCGGCGCCATTGGATTCCTCGCCGGATATCTGCTTTCAGGCAGCCCGCAGCCGCAGCCTCGCCATTGGTGGCGCTAAAGTCGCCACATCCGCTTAAAAAGCATACTTTTTACGCACTCGCCGATCCATTTTTCGTAGGGTGCGTAAATGCTTACGTCTTACAAAAACCAATTTTTAATGCGAGCCATGGGAACATAAAAAACGAAGGGAGGACTACCATGGAAAACAAGAGGGCCAACTGCATCATCGAAGTCAGCGTCGACGGCGCCAATGGTCGTCACGCGGTCGGCATCATGAATATGCGTCAGGCACTCGACCTGCCGGAAATGCCAAGCCTGTCCTACACGCATCCGGACCCGGTCAAGGCCGCCGCCGGTATTGTCGTCAGCCGCAAGGAGCTGGCCGGATTCATGGTCTGCCGCTGAGGCAACCTGCCCCCATCGAACCCTGGCGGCGCTTTATCCGGAAGCGCTGAGCGTCTTTTGCGGCGCCTTATATTCCCCTCGTTTTTTATTCGCCTTGCTGGCATCCTTCTGCGGTTCGTGCCAAGAGACGGCATCAAAAGCAGAACAAGGACGGCAGATGAGGGAGCGGCGCCCCCCACATAAGACGCGTGAGCGGACAAAGCTCGCCGACAACGCCGCCGGCAAGCGGGTCACCCTTCCCCGCGCCCTTTCCAAGCTCGGTTATTGCTCCCGCACGCAGGCCGAGCGCCTGATTGCCGAAAACCGTGTCGTCGTCGACGGCCGCGCCGTCACCGATATTTCCGCGTGGGTCGATCTTGCAACGGCAAGGATCAGCGTCGACGGCCTTGCTATCGCTGCCGAGACGAAAATCTACCTGATGCTCAACAAGCCGCGCGGGCTCGTTACCACCCGCCATGATCCCGAAGGCAGGCCGACGGTCTATGATTGCCTCAGGGATTTCGACATCCCGCACCTCTCCCCCGTCGGCCGGCTCGACAAGGCCAGCGAGGGCCTGCTGCTTTTCACCAACGACACCGAATTTGCCCAGATCCTGCTCGATCCCGTCACCCATGTGACGAAAACCTATCATGTTCAGATCGACCGCATCATGGATGACGAGGCGATTGCAGCCATGACATCGGGCATTCGCCACGATGGTGAGTTGCTGACGGCAACCGCCGCGCGGCGCCTGCGCCAGGGCGACCGGAACTCATGGATCGAGGTCGAACTCGACGAGGGCCGCAATCGCCAGATCCGCCGCATGCTGGAGGCGCTCGGGACGGAATGTCTGCGCCTCGTGCGCGTCGCAATCGGCGGGCTCGAACTTGGCGAACTGCCGAAAGGCGCCGCGCGCGCGCTGACCGAGACGGAATTGCAGTCGCTGCGGCGGAAAACCGGCATCGAAAAGGCAAGACGCAATTGACCGATGTGACCGGCATGGCGCCGCATGATTTCTGGCAGGAGATTCATCCGCCCGGCACCTTTGCTGGCGATGGCGAATTCGCTTCCTTCTATGTCGCCACGCTGGAGGATGGCCGCCAGCTTCGCCTGCCGATCCGCGTGCTGGCGGATGGCAATCATGCCCTCGCCTCGCTGATCGTCAATCAGGCAGGCTTCGCCGTGCTCGATACGCTCGCCGAAAGTCTCGCCGAAAAGATCAGGCCCATGCGCATCGATGTCGTCGCCGGCCTGCCGACGCTCGGCCTGACGCTGGCCGCCGCCGTAGCGCAGAAGCTTGGTCATAACAGGTACGTTCCGCTCGGCACCTCACGCAAATTTTGGTACCGCGACGAGCTCTCCGTCGCCCTGTCCTCGATCACTACGCCGACGCAGCAGAAACGCCTCTATATCGATCCGCGCATGCTACCGCTGCTGAACGGACGGCGCGTCGCTTTGATCGACGACGTCATTTCCAGCGGCGCCTCGATCGTCGCCGCTCTTGATCTGCTGACCGCCTGCGGTATCGAACCGGTCGTCATCGGCGCCGCCATGCTGCAATCGGAGCGCTGGCGCGAAAAGCTGACGGACGCCGGACCGCAATGGGCCGCACGCACCGTCGGCGTCTTCGCAACGCCCTTTCTGGAGCGAAACGCTGCAGGCCGGTGGCAGGCACCAGCGGCCTGAGACAAGATATTGCAGTCCCGCCTGTCGGCGCCTCTGTACAGCACAAGAGGAACGATTACAGTCCGGCCTCATCGATGAAACACCGGATCTGCCCATGTCATTCGAGCAAGCATCCCTGCTGATCCTTCTGCTGGCGATGCTCGTTCTCTTCTCACTCGATCGCTTCCGCATCGAGGTGGTCTCGATCGCCGGTCTGCTTGCCGGCCATGCACTTGGCCTTTATCCCGCCGATCGGATCTTCACGGGTTTCGCCAGCCCCGTCGTCGTCACCGTCGTCGAGATCCTGCTGATCGTCCAGGTGCTGGCGCGCGCCAGGCTCTTCGACAGTCTCGCTGCCCGTTTCGCGGCCACGGAACCTTCAAGTTTCCAGGTCATCTCAGGCACGTCTTTGCTTGCCGGCTTCATCTCCATCTTCATGAACAATATCGGTGCCTTTGCGATCACCCTGCCGGTGGCGCTGCGGCTCGGTGCGGCTCTGGCGATCCCCCGCCGTCAGTTCGTCATGCCGGTCTCGTTCGCAGCCCTGCTCGGCGGTCTCGTTTCGCTGATCGGCACGCCAGCCAACCTGCTCGTCAGCAATGCACTCGGCGAGGCAACCGGAACCGGCTTTCACTTCTTCGATTTCGCCTATGTCGGCCTGCCGGTCGCAGTTGCCGGCATAATGCTGATCGCCCTTCGCGTGCAGCGGCTGTTTCCAGAGCCCGACGAGGCGCCGGCGACGATCTCGCCGGCGACGCGCCGCATCGTCGTCGAGCGCCGCATCCCCGAGGCTTCGCCGCTGGTCGGCGTGAGGCTTTCCGATTGTCCGGCCCGCTTCGGCATCAAAGCCCACGCGCTGATCCGCGGCGACAATTTCGTCTTCGGACCGCTCGAGCAATCGGTGATCGCGGCCGGCGACGTGCTGCTTGCCGAAGGCAGCGATGCGGTCTTTGCCGGTCTTGCCGCCGCGCAGGCGCTGATGGCCGATATCAATCCGCACGGCCTGCGGCCGGATTTCTTCCGCGTCGAAAGCGTCGTCATGCCGGAAAGCACGCTGGTCGGTTCGCGGATTCGCTCGCTCGAAATCTTTCACAGTCGCGGTGTCGCGGTCACCGCTCTTTCCATGCGCACGCCGCGCATCGAGGGCCGCTTCCTCGACCTGCAACTATCGATCGGCGATATATTGACGTTGGAGGGGCCGCGTATGGCGATCGCCGAAGCGCTCGAAGAAAGCGAGTGCCTGCCGCTTGCCTCGGCTGCTTCGACCGAACCAGCCTCGCTCTCCTGGCGGCCCCTAGCGCTCTTTGCCTGCGGCGTCGTCGCCTCCGCGGCCGGCCTGCGTCCCGACGTCGCCTTTGCCGGCGTCGTGCTCGCGCTCGCCCTGCTCAATCATCTGAACATCCGCCAGGCGATGGCCGATCTCAACTGGCCGATCATTATCATGTTGGCAGCGATGATCCCGATCGGTCAGGCGGTGGCAAGCACCGGGACGGCCGAAACCATCGCCGGCTGGTTGAGCCTCGTCGTGCCGATCACCCAGCCGCTCTTCGGCGTCGCCCTCATCCTCTTCCTCGCCATGGCGTTGACGCCCTTCGTCAACAACGCAACGGTCGCTATCGTCCTGACCCCGGTCGCCCTGGAATTTGCAAGAACCGGCCAGCATGCGCCGCGTGCCTATCTGATCGCGGTCGCCGCTGGCGCCTCGCTCGATTTCCTGACGCCTTTCGGCCACCACAACAACACGCTGGCCATGGGCATCGGCGGCTACCGCTTCAGCGACTTCCTGCGCGCCGGCTGGCCGCTTGCCGTTACAAGTTATGGCCTCGCCTTGTTTCTCCTGGCTCTGTTCTGGCTGTGATGCGATACTCTTCGATACGATACTTGGGGGCTACCTTGACTTCCCGGCCACGAAACGACAGGAAGCCTTCACTCAATCACAAGGACAATCGAGCGCCGTGCGAATTCTCTCCGAAGCCCATTTCCCGGAACTGCCGAACTATTATCGCGGCAAGGTGCGCGAGAATTACGACCTTCCGGACGGACGCCGGATTATCATCAGCACCGACCGGCTGAGCGCTTTCGACCGTATCCTCACCTGTATTCCCTATAAGGGCCAGGTGCTGACGCAGACGGCGCGCTACTGGTTCGAGGCGACGAAGGACATCTGCCCCAACCACGTTCTCGATTATCCGGATGCCAATGTCGTCATCGGCAAGCGGCTCGACATCCTGCCGGTCGAAATCGTCGTGCGCGGTTATCTCGCCGGCACCACCGGGACCTCGATCCTGACGCTCTACAAGAAGGGCGAGCGCGAGATGTACGGCATGCGCCTGCCCGACGGCATGCGCGACAACCAGATCCTGCCCGAACCCGTCATCACCCCGACCAGCAAGGAATTCGACGGCGGCCATGATGAGCCGCTGACGCCTGCCGAAATCGTCACGCGCGGCCTTCTCACTGCCGAGCAATGGCAGAGATTGTCGACATACGCGCTCGCCCTCTTTGCCCGCGGCCAGGAGATGGCGGCAAAACGCGGCCTGATCCTTGTCGACACCAAATATGAATTCGGCACCGATAGCGACGGCAATATCATTCTCGCCGACGAGATCCACACACCCGACAGCAGCCGCTACTGGCTTGCCGAAAGCTATCCGGCAAGCTTTGCCGCCGGAAAACGTCCGGAAAGTTTCGACAAGGACTTCGTCCGTGCCTGGGTGGCCGAGCGCTGCGATCCCTATAAGGACGAGATCCCCGAAATCCCCGTCGAACTGATCGAGCAGACCTCGGCCGTCTATATCAAGGCTTACGAGGCGATTACCGGCGAGCGCTTTGTCCCCGACAATAGCCACGATACACCGCTTGCCCGTGTTCGAAGCAACCTTGCCCCCTATTTCGCTTGAAAAGACGACAGACAATAGCGCTAGCATCAAAAGGGGATACCGGGCTCGGCCCGGCGGGGGACGGATGATAAAAAGGCCGAGACGCAAGGCCGAAGAAACGCGCGAGGATATTCTCTCCATGGCGGAGGTGCTGTTTCGCCAGCGCGGCTACGTCGCCGTGTCGATCGCCGACATCGCCGGCGCACTGCACATGTCGCCCGCCAATGTCTTCAAGCATTTCCATTCCAAGGTCGCGCTGATCGACGCGATCGCCGGACGCCATCTCGACAATGCCACCGAGCGTTTCGCAGCTTTCGAGCAGGACCTGCCGCCGAAGCAGCAACTGCTCCGCTTCGTCCTGCGCCTGCTGGAAGGCCATCTGCAGGACATCCAGAACAACCCCTACATTTTCGAAATGGTGCTTTCGACGATCGAGGCCAAACTTGAGGCCGGCAATCGCTATCGTGCCCGAATCGAGCACAAGCTCGGCGAAATCATCCGCGAAGGCATGGCGGAAGGACGTTATCAGTGCAGCGATCCCGAACGCGCCGCACGCACCGTCGCAGACGTGCTGGCCTGCGTATTGCACCCGATCCTGATTGCCCGCGACGACAAGGAAACCCTCGTCCACCGTGCCGAGGACATTGTCGGCTTCGTCGATGCCGCATTGCAAAATAACGCTTGCTAAGTGACGATTGCTAACTTACGTCACTTCGTAAAGCCTTATATAAGCCTGCGCTCGGTCCAGCCGAGCCCGTGGATCGAACGGCAATTGTCACCGCACTGGGAATTCAGAATGATACGGCGCGCCCTCCTCATCTCCTCGGCTCTGGCGTTCGGCGCGTTGCTCGCAGCCTGCAGCGACAATGCCGGCAAACCTGCCGGCAATACCGGCGCGGGCGCGGCACAGCAGGCAGCCCCGGTCGGCGTGATCACGCTGAAGAAGGACAGTTTCCCGATCACCACGATCCTTCCCGGCCGCGCCGAAACCTTCCAGACAGCCGATATCCGGCCGCAGGTGAGCGGCATCATCCGAGAGATCGCCTTTAAGGAAGGCGGAGAAATCAAGAAGGACGATCTTCTCTACCAGATCGAGGATGCGCCCTATATCGCTGCCGTCGAACAGGCCAAGGCGGCAATCTCCAAGGCGCAAGCGAGCGTGCCGAGCGCCGAAAGCAATCTCGACCGCTACCAGCGTCTCGTCGGCAGCGGCGCCACCCAGATCGAATTCGAAACGGCCAAGACGACGCTGCTCCAGGCCAAGGCCGAGGTGGAATCGACCAAAGCCGCGCTTGCCGCCGCGCAGATCGATCTCGATCACACCCGGATCGTCGCCCCCTTCGACGGTGTCATCGACCAGACGGCCTATAACGTCGGCAACGTCGTCTCGGCCAACCAGACGACGGCGCTGACGACGATCCGCCAGCTCGATCCGATCTATATCTCGCTGACGGAATCGAGCACCAACCTCCTGAAGCTGCGCGATGCGATGGCCGCCGGGGACATCAAGGGCGCAGACAATGTCGCCTTCCACCTGATCCTCGAAGACGGCAAGGAATATAACCAGCAGGGCAAGCTCGACATGTCGAAGCAGGTGGTCAGCGAGACCACCGGCACCTTCATCATCCGCGTGCTCTTTCCCAACCCCGACCGCATCGTCCTGCCTGGCATGTATGTCCGGGCAACCGTCGAGCTCGGCGCCGAGACCGGTTATGCGCTGCCGCAGCTGGCGACGAGCCGTGACGCCAATGGCCGGCTGACGGCACAGTTCATATCCGCCGACGGCAAGGTCGAAACCCGCGCCTTCGAGAACAGCTCACCCTCCAACAATTCCTGGCTCGTGACCGAAGGCATCAAAGACGGCGATCAGCTGATCGTCAGCGGCCTGCAGTCGATCACGGCGGGCATGCCGGTAAAGCCGGTCCCGATGAAGATCAACGACAACGGCGTGGTCATGCCTGCTGAGCAGCCCGCGGCCGGTGATACGCAGAAGCCCGCAGCGAAATAATCGCTTCGAGCCCGCATCGTCACCGTCTCAGCCGCACAGGAACAACCGATGGCCAAGTTTTTCATCCGACGTCCGATTTTCGCCTGGGTCATTGCGATCACCATCATGCTCGCCGGCCTGCTGGCGATCTTCACTTTGTCGATCTCGCAATATCCCGACATCGCCCCGACGACGGTCCGCATCAATGCCACCTATCGGGGCGCCAGCGCCGAGACCGTCGAGAAATCGGTGACGACGATCATCGAGGATGGCATGACCGGCCTCGACGACCTCACCTACATGACCTCCACCTCGTCGACCGGTTCAGCCAGCATCCAGCTCACCTTCGGAACGAGCGTCAATCCCGATATCGCCCAGGTGCAGGTGCAGAACAAGCTGCAGCTGGTTCAGTCGCAGCTGCCAAGCGACGTCATCGATGCCGGCATCAGCGTTACCCGCTCGACTTCGAGCATTCTTCTCGTCGGCTCGCTCGTTTCGACCGACGGCAAGCGCAACTCGGTCGACCTCGGCAATATCATGTCGACCTCGATCGAGGATCAGATCCAGCGCCTGGAAGGTGTGGGCAGCATCAACGTCTTCGGTTCGGGTTACGCCATGCGTGTCTGGCTCGACCCGTTCAAGCTGCTGAAGTACCAGCTGACGCCGAGCGACGTTACGTCGGCCATCCAGGCGCAGAATACACAGGTCTCCGTCGGTTCGCTCGGCGCCCAGCCGGCGATGTCAGGCCAGCAGATCAACGTCACCATCACTGCCCAAAGCCAGCTGACCACCGTCGCCGATTTCGAGCACATCATTCTCAAGGTCGAAAAGGACGGCGCGACGGTGCGCCTGAGTGATGTCTCGCGCATCGAGATCGGCCAGGAAAGCTACGGCGGTGGTTCGCGGTATAACGGCCAGCCGTCAACCGGTTTTGCCGTCAACCTGGCGATCGGCGCAAACGCCATCGATACCGCGGCCCGCGTCCGCTCCGCTCTCGAGGTCATCGGCCGCGGCCTGCCGGCGGGCGTGGAGATCACCTATCCCTACGACACGACGCCCTTCGTGGAATTGTCGATCGAGAAGGTCGTGCACACGCTGATCGAAGCGATCGTGCTCGTCTTCGTCGTGCTGCTTATCTTCCTGCAGAACCTGCGAGCGACGCTGATCCCGACGATTGCCGTTCCCGTCGTGCTGCTCGGCACTTTCGGGGTGCTGGCGGTCACCGGCTACTCGATCAACACCCTGACGATGTTTGCCATGGTGCTGGCGATCGGCCTTCTCGTCGACGACGCCATCGTCGTCGTCGAAAACGTCGAGCGCATCATGTCCGAAGAGAAGCTTTCGCCGCTGGAGGCGACGGAAAAATCGATGGGCGAGATCACCGGCGCCATTGTTGGCATTGCGCTCGTGCTGACCGCCGTCTTTATCCCAATGGCCTTCTTCGGCGGCTCCACAGGCATCATCTATCGCCAGTTCTCGATCACCATCGTCTCGGCCATGCTGCTGTCGGCCCTCGTCGCCCTCGTGCTGACGCCCGCCCTTTGCGCCATGATGCTGAAGCCGGTCAGCGAACACCGGAAGCACCGCGTCGGCGACTGGTTCAACCGCAACTTCACGCGCTCCACCAACGGTTATATCAGCACCATCGGCTATCTCCTGAAGCGGCCGATCCGCGTCATGCTGGTCTTCCTGCTTGTCGGCGCCGGCTGCGCCTATCTCTTCACCCGCCTGCCGAGCTCCTTCCTGCCGCAGGAAGACCAGGGCGTGCTGCTGACCATCGTCACCACGCCGCCGGGTTCGACAACGCAGCAGACCCAGGCGGTCGTCGAGAAAGTCGAAAATTACTATCGCCAGAATGAAAAGGATGCTGTCGAATCGGTGTTCGGCGCGCTTGGTTTCGGCTTCAACGGCTCCGGTCAGAACAGCGCCATCGTCTTCACCAAGCTCAAGGATTTCTCCAAGCGCACCGATCCGAATCTGAGCGCACAGTCGGTCGTCAGCCGCGCGTTGCGCAACTTCTTTGCCATCCGCGAGGCGCAGGTCTTCGCGCTCCTGCCGCCGGCGATCCAGGGTCTCGGCGTGTCGAGCGGCTTTTCCATGTATCTCGTCGATACCGGCGGCCACGGCAACGACGCCCTGACGGCCGCCTCCAAGCGGCTGATCCAGATGGGTAATACCTCGGGCAAGATCGTTGCGCTGCGCAGCAGCAACAAGGAAGTCGAGCCGCAGATGCGCATCGTGCTCGATCAGGAAAAGATCGGCGCCATGGGCGTCGATATCGCCTCGGTCAACTCGATGCTGTCGATCATCTTCACCGGCCGCGACGTCAACGACTTCACGCTGAACGGCGAGATCAAGCCGGTCTATGTCCAGGGCGATGCGCCCTTCCGCATGCAGCCGGATGATCTCAACCATTGGTACGCTCGCAATACCGCCGGCGAAATGGTGCCCTTCTCCGCCTTTACCAAGACGGAATGGGTGAAAGGCGCGCCATCCCTTGCCCGTTTCAACGCCGTCAGCGCCATTCCGCTCGATGGCGCTTCCGCACCCGGTGTCTCCTCCGGCGATGCGATGAACGAAATGGAAGCACTGACCGAACAGCTCGGCGGCGGTTATACGGTCGCCTGGCAGGGTATCTCCTATCAGGAGCGCCTTTCCGGTTCGCAGGCGCCGATGCTCTATGCGATCTCGGTTCTCGTGGTCTTCCTCTGCCTGGCGGCGCTTTACGAAAGCTGGTCGATCCCGTTCTCGGTGATCATGGCGGTGCCGGTCGGCATTCTCGGGGCGCTGACGGCCGCGACCCTGTTCGGTCAGGCGAACGACGTCTATTTCAAGGTCGGCCTGCTCACCACCATAGGGCTGGCGGCAAAGAACGCGATCCTGATCGTCGAATTCGCCAAGGATCGCATGGAAAGCGGCATGGGGCTCTACGAAGCTACGCTGGAGGCGGCACGATTGCGCCTACGGCCGATCATCATGACCTCCCTTGCCTTCATTCTCGGCGTCGTGCCGTTGGCGATCGCGACAGGCGCGGGCTCGGCGGCACAAAACGCCATCGGCATCGGCGTTCTCGGCGGCATGCTGGCGGCGACGATGCTCGGAATTTTCTTCGTGCCGTCCTTTTTCGTTGTCATCCGACGCATCTTTGCCACACGCGGCAAAAATGCGGCAGGAGTGTGATAAAAATGCACTGTGATAATGCTGTTCCGATTGCTACATTGCGCCCGACTGCTTCGGTGTGTGTATTTTTGGTAGGACGAGGCGCGGTTGCGTTAGTGAAGCATGAAGCTTCGGACAAGAATTGACTTGCTCGAGTACAGGAAGAAATGAATGGTATCTCTTCGTTTTGCCACCCCGGCATTATTGTTGTTGTTGTCGGGCTGCGTTGTTGGCCCGGATCATGTTCCTCCTGAAATGCCGCTGCCCGCCAAATTCGGAGAAGGCGGAACGAAGAGCGATGGTGATGTTGCTACCGCAGCCTGGTGGACCGCCTTCAACGATTCGCGGCTGAACGGCTACGTCAACGCCGGCCTTGAGCAGAACCTGACAGTCCAGCAGGCGATCGAACGCATCAATGCGGCCTCCGCCGCTGTCACGACCGCCGGAGCCGGCGCCCTGCCGAACCTGACCGTCGGCGGCTCGCACACGGTGAGCGGCCAGAGAGGCGAGCTGCGCACGCAGTTCGACACGCGCAACACCAGCGGCGGCGACGTTCAGCTGAGCTGGCTGCTCGATCTCTTCGGCCTCTACAAGCGCAGCACCGAAAGCGCTCTCGCCTCGCTCGATGCCGCTTACTCATCGGCCGATGTTGCCAAGCTGACGCTGATCCAGGATCTCGTCTCGAGCTATATCGACGTTCGCTATTACCAGCAGCGCCTGGCGCTTTCGAAGGCCAACCTGAAGTCTCGTCAGGAGACCTACGAGCTCACCAAGTTCCAGCTCGAAGCTGGTGCCGCCTCGCGTCTCGACGTCGTTCAGGCCGAAGGCCTGGTGCAGTCGACGCTTGCCGAAATTCCCGGCCTCGAAACCAATATCCGCGTATCGGCCCATCACATCGCTACGCTGCTCGGCCTGCCGGCCTCTGCCCTCGTCGATGAACTGCTGAAGGGCGCCGGTCAGCCGGTATTCCGCGGCGGCATCACCTCCGGCATCCCGGCAGACCTGATCCGCAACCGTCCCGACATTCGTGTGGCGGAACGTGATCTCGCTGCCGCGACCGCCAATATCGGCGTCGCCCAGGCGCAGCTCTATCCGAGCATCTCGCTCAGCGGCTCGATCTCGCCGTCCTACATCAACCAGCGTGGTATCCATGGCGGCCTGACGCCTTGGTCCTTCGGCCCGACCCTCAACCTGCCGATCTTCGACGGCGGCCGTCTGCGCGCCAACGTCAAGTCGGCGCAGTCCGATGCCGCCACGGCCTACCTCAACTGGAAGTCGACGGTGCTGACCGCGGTCGAACAGGTCGAGAACGCGCTTGCGGCTGTCCGCCGCGACGCCCGCACGGTCGCCGCACTTCAGGCACAGGTCAAGACCACGCAGGAAACACTCGAACTTTCCACCGCATCCTACAAGGACGGCGCCTCTTCGCTGCTCGACGTTCTCGACGCGCAGCGCCAGGTTTCGCTGGCCCAGGCCAGCCTTGCCCAGTCCGTCCAGCAGATGGCCAAGGACTACGTCTCGCTCAACATCGCAGTCGGCGGCGGCTATGCGCCCGGCGGCAAGACGATCGCACCGGCCAAGCCCGTGCCGGCTGCGAAGCCGGCCAAGAGCTGATCGGCAGCCTGCCTTTTTTGAAAATCCCAAACCCCGCGATCGCCTCGCGGGGTTTTTTCATGCCCGCGGAATTCGCTTCTGGGATAATTACGCATAAGATGAATTTGGATTCGACAAGATTGCAAAGTCGAGTTAAAGGCTTTGCTTAAACGATTAATCAGAGCGCCATCGATCATGCCTCAATCGCGCCCCGGACCGAACCTCAGCAGGATAGCGACGTCGCTCGGCGTCTCGGTCGCCACTGTCTCCAACGCGCTTTCCGGCAAGGGCCGGGTCTCCGGCCAACTGATCGAAAAAATCCGCGAGCACGCAGCCGAGCTCGGTTATGTTCCGAGCCAGGCCGGCCGGGCACTTAGGACCGGCCGCAGCGGCGTTCTCGGCCTGGTGCTCCCGGATATCGCCAATCCTCTGTTTCCGAAGATCGCACAGGCGATCGAATTCGCCGCCTCCGCCGCCGGTTACGGCGTGCTGATCGCTGATTCCCGCGGCGATGCCGCCACCCAGACCGAGGCGATCAATCGGCTCGTCGAGCGTAGCGTCGATGGCATGATCATCATTCCCCGCCGCGCCACCCGTATTTCGGCCGCCGCCTGTCCGGTCGCCGTCATCGACACCGCCTCGACGCCAGGCAACACTGTGGCGGCCGACCATTGGCAAGGCGGCCGCGAAATCGCCGATCACCTGACCGGCCTTGGCCATCGCCGCATCCTCATCATCGGCAACAATCAGGAATCCAACGTCCAGAACGATCGTGCCGGCGGCATTCGCTCCGGCATGCGCCCGGGCATGCATGCGGAAACGCTGTGGATCGACAGGTTGGAGCAGGCTGGCGGAATCGGCTGCCCGCTCGGCCTCGCTGAAAAGGTGAGACAGGGTTTCACCGCCTTCGCAGCCCTGTCCGACCTCCAGGCCCTACGAGCGCTGACGGAACTGCAGCAGGCCGGCATCAACATCCCCACTGACGTCAGCGTCACCGGCTTCGACGATCTGATCTGGTCGCCCGTCGTCACGCCGTCGCTGACAACCATGCGGATGGACATGGACAGGATTGCCGAGATTGCCGTGTCGGCGCTGACGGATGCCATCAAAACGAGGGTCACCCGGGAGGGCATGCTCGTGACCGCTGAGACCGGCCGTGTCGCCATGCAACTGATCGTCCGCCAATCATCCGGGCCTTGCGGACCCGGCACTAAAAATCTCAGAGATGGAGAACATGTAGGATGAAAAAAGCTGTCATTGCCTCGGTGGCGCTCTCCGCACTGTCGCCGCTTGCTGCATCCGCGGCGGAACGGACGCTGACCATTTCCGTCTATGCCTTTGCCCAGGACGATTTCAAGACGCTGGTCTACGATCCGTTCGAAGCCAAATGCGGCTGCAAGCTCGTGGTCGAAACCGGCAACAGCGTCGAACGACTGGCCAAGATGGAGGCCAACAAGGCCAATCCCGTCGTCGATCTCGCCGCCGTTTCGATGGCCGATGCACTGGCCGCCTCCCGCGCCGGGCTGATCGACAAAGTCGATACCGCGACACTTTCCAATTTCGCCAAGCTCTACGACATCGCCAAGGATCCGAACGGCGACGGCATGAGCGTCGGTTATACCTTCTACGCCACCTCGATCGCCTATCGCTCCGACAAGATGAAGATCGACTCCTGGGCCGATCTCCTGAAGCCGGAATATATCGGCCATGTCGCCTTTCCGAACGTGACCACCAATCAGGGGCCGCCTGCGCTCTATATGCTGGGCCAGGCGCTTGGCAAGGACACGCCCGATCTGAAAGGACCGATCGAAGCGCTGGGCGAGAAGAAGGACGAGATCGTTACCTTCTACGAAAAATCCTCGCAGCTCGTCCAACTGATGCAGCAGGAGGAGATCTGGGCAGCGCCGATCGGCCGTTTCTCCTGGGCAGGCTTCACCAAGCTCGACGTCCCGGTCGCCTGGGCGACGCCGAAGGAGGGCCAGACCGGTGGCATGAACGTGCTGGTGCTGGCCAAGGGTTCGAAAAACCAGGATCTCGCCTTGCAGTTCATGGATTTCTGGCTCTCGACCGACATCCAGACCAAGCTCGCCGAAAAGCTGATCGACAGCCCCGCCAACAGCGAGGTCAAGCTGTCCGAGGCTGCGGCCAACAACCTCACCTATGGCGAGGCGACGGCCAGGAGCCTCAAGCTGATCCCGTCAGCCGTCGCCCTCGACAATCGCGCCGGCTGGCTGAAGACGTGGAACGAGAAGGTCGGCCAGTAGGGTCCGTGTGAAAACCGGTCTCGGCACAGCCGGGACCGCTCTCCCGTCCGCTTGAAAGGCGCCTCATGTTCCAGAACCGCGCAGAAGCCCTGGCGCTTGCCCTGCCGGCAGCCATCTTTGCGACCCTGGTCTTTCTGCTGCCTGTCACCATCCTGCTGTTGGAAGGCTTCCGCGCCGGCGGGGCCTGGACGCTGTCGGCCTATGCCGATTTCTTCTCCGCAACACTGAACCGCACCGTTTTCCTGCGTACCTTTCGGCTCGGCCTCGAAGTCACCGCCGTCTCGGCGATCATCGGTTATGCCGCAGCCTTTGCCATCGTCAATCTGCCGCCGAAGGGCAAGGGCCGCATGATCGGCCTCATCACCCTGCCATTGATGATCTCGCCGGTGGCGCGCACCTATGCCTGGATCGTCATTCTCGGCCGCACCGGCATCGTCAACCAGGCGATAACGGGCCTGGGCCTCAGCGCCGAGCCGCTGCGGCTGCTGTTCACCGAGACCGCCGTCTTCATCGGCCTCCTTCAGCTCTTCCTGCCGCTGATGATCCTGTCGCTGATCAGCGCGCTCGAAAACATGCCGAAGGATGCGATCCCGGCCGCCCGTGTGCTCGGCGCCAACTGGTTCCAGGTTTTCTGGAAGGTCATCCTGCCACTGACTAGGGAAGGTCTCGTCATCGGCGGCACGCTCGTCTTCACCGGGTCGCTCACCGCCTATATCACCCCCGCCATCCTCGGCGGCTCCAAGGTGCTGATGCTCGAAACGCTGATGTACCAGCAGGTTTCCGTCGCCAATGATTTCATCTCGGCGAGCGTCATCGCCTTCATTCTGATCGTCATGAGCTTTGCCGCCAACATCCTGCTGAAACGCCTAGCAACGGCGAGGAACCACCGATGACCCTGCGGCTGTTTTCGCCTGTTGTGCTCCTGCTGCTGCTGATCTTCCTGATCGGCCCATTCCTGATCATCATCGCGGCTTCGTTATCATCAGGGGATACGCTGGCCTTCCCGCCGCAGGGGCTGTCGCTGCGCTGGGTGATGAAGGTCTTCACCATCGAGAGCTTCCGCGACAGCTTTGCCATGTCGATGTTTCTCGCCGTCTTCGGAACGCTCGCAGCCCTCGTCCTCGGCATCCCGGCCGCCTACGCCCTCTCCCGCTACCGGTTGCCCGCGGCCGAAACTGTCCGCACCATCGTCTCGCTGCCGATCATCGTCCCCGGCATCATCGTCGGCCTGGCGCTGCTGCGTTATCTCGTCGTGCCCTTCGGCTTCAATATCACCCTGGCGCTGTTCTTTGCCCATACGGCCCTGGTGCTGCCCTATGCCGTGCGCGTCGTTTCGGCGAGCCTCGACAATCTGCGCTCGGATATCGAGGAAGCGGCCGTCCTGCTCGGCTCCTCCAGGCTCGGCGCCTTCTTCCGCGTGGTGATGCCGAATATCCGCGGCGGCATTCTTGCCGCCTTCATCCTCGGCTTTGTCACCAGCTTCAATCAGGTGCCCGTCTCGCTCTTCCTCTCCGGCCCCGGCGTCCGGACGTTGCCGATCGACATGCTGGGTTACATGGAAACCACCTACGACCCCTCCATTGCGGCGCTCTCCGCCCTTCTCGCCTTCCTGTCGATCGGTATCGTCTTCCTCGCCGAACGCTTCCTGGGATTTTCGCGATATGTCTGATGCCTACCTTCAACTCGACAAGCTGACGCTCGCCTATGGCGATACGGTCGCCGTGAGGGATCTCGATCTCGCCATCGGCAAAGGCGAGCTCGTTGCCCTTCTCGGCCCCTCCGGCTGCGGCAAGACGACGACGATGCGTGCGATCGCCGGCCTGCTGACGCCCGCCTCCGGCCGGATCCGGCTCGACGGCGCCGATATCACCCGCATCTCCGCCAACAAACGCGCCATCGGGCTCGTCTTCCAATCCTACGCGCTCTTTCCGCATCTGACGGTCTATGAGAACGTCGCCTTCGGCCTGCGCCTCAAGGGCATCTCGGGCGCCGGTCTCGATGCCCGCGTCGGCGCCGGCCTGAAATCCGTCGGGCTCACCACTTTCGCCGGCCGTAAACCCGCCGAACTCTCTGGCGGCCAGCAGCAGCGCGTGGCCCTCGCCCGCTCGATGGTGATGGAGCCGAAAGTGCTGCTGCTCGACGAGCCGCTCTCCAATCTTGACGCCCGCCTACGCTTGGAAATGCGGGCCGAGCTGCAGCGTGTTCAGAACGAGACCGGCGTCACCATGATCTTCGTCACCCACGACCAGGTCGAGGCTTTGGCGCTCGCCGACCGCATCGTCGTCATGCTGAATGGCGCCGTCGAACAGATCGGCACGCCGGAAGAGATCTACAACAAACCCGCCTCTGCCTTCGTCGCCGACTTCGTCGGCTTCGAGAATGTCTTCGCGCTGAAAGACGACAAGCTTGCCACACCGAACGGCCCGGCAGCACTTTCCGGCCCTGTGCCCGAAGCTGCGGGCCTTGCCTGGCGTCCGCGTATGGTGAAGCTTGGTTCCGGTCCTTTTCCGGGTACTGTGCGAGGTACCTCTTTCGCCGGCAATAGCCGCGAATATCTCCTCGATACCCCGCTTGGGCCGATCAAAGCCGAGATCGACGCAAATCTGCCGCCCTACGAGATCGGCAGCGCGCTTGTCTTCGACCTGCCGGTTGCCGGCGCGGCTAACCTCAAACGGTTCGGGTGAGATCATGGGCGTCTGGATAGACACCGATATGGGCTTCGACGACATCGCCGCCATTCTGGTCGTGGTGCAGTCGGAATTCGAAATCGACGGCGTATCGCTGGTCTTCGGCAACGCGCCGCTGCCGCAGGTGAAAAGAAACGCCGCCGGCGCCGCCAGCGCCTTCGGCTGGACCTTTCCCATCCACACCGGCCGCGCCATGCCGGTTCTCGGCAAGCTCGAAACCGCCCAGGCGATCCTCGGCACAACCGGCATCCCGACGTCAGGCAAGGGCCTGCCGAAGGCGCCAGCGCTCGCCGAAAGCGATGCCTTTACAGCGCTCTGCCGCTGGCTGGAGCGTGATGGCCAGCACCGCATCCTGGCGCTCGGCCCCCTCACCAATATCGCCGCCGTGGCGCTCGCCCAGCCCGATCTTGCCGCCCGCATCAGCGACCTCGTCTGGATGGGCGGCGCTGTCACCTCGGGTAACCACACGGCCTCTGCCGAGTTCAACGCGCTGGCCGATCCCGAGGCGCTGGCAATCGTCCTCGCCCACGGCCTGCCGCTGCGCATGGTCGATCTCGACCTCTGCCGCAAGGTGCTGGCAAGACCGGAGGATGCCGAGCCGGTGCGCAATGCCGGCGGTGGCAATGCCGAGCTCATCGCCGACATGTTTTCCGGTTATATAGGCATCGCCACCAGCCGCGGCCGCCCAGCCATGGCGATCTACGACCCCTGCGCCGCCATCGCCTTCATCGCTGCCGATATCGTCGGATTCCGCCCGGCGCGCCTCGACGTCGAGCTGCAGGGCGCCCTCACCCGCGGCCGCACCGTCGTCGAGACCCGCGCCACCCATGCGACCTTCAATGCGCACTTCGCCACCGAGATCGACGGCGATAAGGCACGCGCGATCATTCTCGCCGCCCTGGTCCACGAGGCCCGCAAATGAACGCCAGTCCTCGCCAGGAACCCGCCGATCTCTACGATCCCGTCTTGCGCGCCCGCGCCGTCGCGGCTGCTCGCGGTGACGCTCCCTTCGACGTGCTGATTACCGGCGGCCGGCGGCTCGACGCAGTGACGGGCCTGCTCCGGCACGCCGACATCGGTCTCGTCGGCGCGCTGATTGCAAGCGTCCACGCTCCGGCAAGCCGCACGGATGCGGTCGAGATCATCGATGCGACGGGCAGCACCCTGACGCCCGGCCTGATCGACACGCATATGCATGTCGAAAGTTCGATGGTGACGCCGGCCGAATATGCAAGCGCGGTCCTGCCGCGCGGCGTCACCACCATCGTCTGGGATCCGCATGAATTCGGCAACGTCCACGGCCTCGACGGCATGCGCTGGGCAATCGAGGCGGCGCGCGCGCTGCCGCTGCGCACGATCCTGCTTGCCCCTTCCTGTGTGCCGTCGGCACCGGGCCTGGAACTTGCCGGCGCCGATTTCGATGCCGCCATCGTCGCCGAGATGCTGCGCTCCTCCGCCGTTGGCGGCGTCGCCGAAGTCATGAACATGCGCGGCGTCATCGACGGCGATCCGCGCATGACCGATATCGTCAATGCCGGTCTTGCCTCCGGCAAACTCGTCTGCGGCCATGCCCGCGGCCTCGAAGGCGCCGATCTCAACGCTTTCATGGCAGCAGGAATCACCTCCGACCACGAGCTCACCTCCGGCGCCGATCTCGCCGCCAAGCTTGCCGCCGGCCTGACGATCGAGCTGCGTGGCTCTCATGACCATCTGCTGCAGGAATTCGTCGAGGTGCTGAACGGTCTCGGCCACCTGCCCCCGACAGTCACACTCTGCACCGACGACGTCTTTCCCGATGAACTCTATGAAAGCGGCGGCCTCGACGACGTCATCCGTCGCCTGGTGCGCTACGGCATGAAGCCGGACTGGGCGCTGCGTGCCGCGACCTTCAACGCCGCCGAGCGCCTGAAACGCTCCGACCTCGGCTTGATCGCCGCCGGCCGCCGCGCCGACATCGTGCTCTTCGACGACCTCGAGGAATTCCGGGCGCGGCTGGTCATATCGGGCGGCCGCATCGTCGCCCGCAACGGCAGCATGCAGGTAGACGTCCGGCAGCTCGATCCGGTCCCGCTGGAAAATTCGGTGAAGCTCCCGCAACTCAGCGAAAATGATTTCCGCATTGCGTCGAGAGGTAAGCGCGCCCGCGTCGCCACCATCGACCGCCCGCGTTTTACGCAATGGGGCGAGGCGCAGACGGAGGTCAGAGACGGCTTCGTCGTGCCGCCGGCCGGCAGCGCGATGATCGCCGTCGCCCATCGCCACGGCAAGGCCGACGGCGCCCCGCGCATCGGCTTCCTCAGCGGCTGGGGCGATTGGCGCGGCGCCTTCTGCACCACCGTCTCGCATGACAGCCATAACCTCACTGTCTTCGGCGGCAATACCCGCGACATGGCGCTCGCCGCCAACGCCGTCATATCAGCCGGCGGCGGCATGGCAGTAGCCAAAGACGGAAAGATCGAGGCGTTCCTGCCACTGCCGCTCTCCGGCCTGGTGACCGACGCCTCGCTGAAGGACACGGCGCGGGCCTTCGCCGATATCCGCAAGGCCATGGAAAAAATCGTCGACTGGAAACCGCCCTACCGCGTCTTCAAGGCCTGCTTCGGCGCAACGCTGGCCTGCAATGCCGGCCCGCACCAGACGGATCAGGGGATGGCCGACGTGGTGACGGGGAAGCTTTTGGAAAGCCCGGTTCTGGAGGTTTGGTAAGCGGGGACGCACATAGCGTTTCATGAGAGGCATGCCGTGTAGCCCGCTAGCTAGTGCCCGTCCATAAACGGTAAACTACTGAAATTATTGACGGAATCGCGATATTTCCGCGGGCAAAGCCCGGCGGTTTCAGGTACACTTTAGATCAAGCTACTGATTCTAAAGACAAACCCGCAACCGCCGGAGCCGACAATGCGCCAAGAACGCACCGTCCAGGCCAGCCTATTCGATCTTTTCGCCGAACACGAGATCGGCCGTGAACTGAAAGCGATGTCGGACTGGCTGGACGAGCAGTGCGATCTGCTCGACCTGGTGGCGCGAGACCTGTGTCGCGGCGGCATCAGAGCCACCGGACGGCAAGGGCTGCCGGCTGAAGCGGTGCTGCGCTGTGCGCTACTCAAGCAATACCGGCAGCTGAGCTATCAGGAGCTAGCCTTCCATCTGGAAGACTCTGCCTCGTTTCGCGCCTTTGCCCGGCTGCCGTGGGCATGGAGCCCGCAGAAGTCGGTGCTGCAAAAGACGATCAGCGCGATCCGGGCCGAGAGCTGGGAAGCGATCAATCGGGCGCTGCTGTCGAACGCTCGGCAGGCGAAGCGCGAAGATGGCACCGTCGTGCGGCTGGACAGCACCGTGACCTCAGCACTCATGCACGAACCAAGCGACAGTGGCCTGCTGTGGGATGCTGTGCGGGTGATGGTGCGCCTGCTGAAGCAGGCTGATGCGGTAGTCGGCGACGCCGGTCTGGCGTGGTGCGATCATCGCCGCGCGGCCAAGAAGCGCGCGCGCCGCATCCAGTTCACACGTGGTCGGCCCAATCGTGTCCAGCTCTACCGCGAGCTGATTGCGATCGCGCGCGCGACACTGGCATATCTGCGGCAGGCGAGCGAGCGATTGGCTGTAGCGACCAATCCGCTTGTCGAACTGTGGCAGGTCCAGGTCTGTCACTATCGCCCGCTGATCGAACGGATCATCACCCAGAGTGAGCGGCGGGTGTTGGCCGGCGAGCCGGTGCCGGCCAGCGAGAAGCTGGTTAGCCTGTTTGAAACGCATGCCGATATCATCGTCAAAGGCAGCCGCGACGTCGAATACGGCCACAAGCTCAACCTGACCACCGGCAGGAGCGGCATGATCCTCGATCTGGTCGTCGAGACTGGCAATCCGGCCGACAGCGATCGGTTGCTGCCAATGCTGGAGCGCCACATCGCTTTCTACGGCCACGCGCCACGGCAGGCGGCCGCCGATGGTGGCTTTGCCACGCGCAACAACTTGGCCACAGCGAAGGCCTGGGGCGTTCGCGACATGGCCTTCCACAAAAAGGCCGGCCTCCGGATCGAGGACATGGTCAAAAGCAACTGGGTCTATCGCAAGCTGCGCAACTTCCGCGCCGGCATCGAAGCCGGAATATCATGCTTGAAACGCGCTTACGGCCTGGCGCGCTGCACCTGGCGTGGCCTCGATCACTTCAAGAGTTACGTCTGGTCCTCGGTCGTGGCCTACAATCTCGTCCTCCTCACGCGCCTCAATCGGACCTGATGCCGGCCTGGCACCGCAGTCGTCTTCCACCGGCCCATGTCGGCCCGGCGCCGCGCGCGACCACGCCCGCAAGTCCACTCCGACGAAAACCAGCGCCCCTAATCTCCCATCAATGCCTCCAAGACGATTCCGACCTCACACAAGTGCTTGCAAACGCTACAAAATATGCGGGTTTATGGACGGAAACTAGCTAGCCTTTCAACTCCCGCTCCACCAACGCCACCCAATAGGCTGCGCCATAACCAAGCGCATCATCGTTGAAATCATAAGCCGTGTTGTGATGCAGCGCGCCGTCCACCGCCGGTCCATTCCCGAGCCACACATAACAACCAGGCGCGTTCTGCGCAAAGAAGGCAAAGTCGTCGCCTGCCGTCGACGGCGGGAAACTCGTCCGCACCTTCCCTCCAAACACCGAGCCGGCCGCCGCAAGCGCCCGGCCGGTTGCATCCGCGTCGTTGACGACAGGCGGAATTCGACGCTCGAAACGATAGTCGGCTGATATGCCGTACATCGCAGCCGTTCCGCTGGCCAGCCGACCGATCTCTGTCTCCAACTGGTCGCGCACCTCAGGCGAATAGGCCCGCGCCGTCCCGCCGATCTCCACGATATCGGGAATAACATTCAGCGCCTTGGCATCACCCGCCTGCAGGAAACAGGCGCTGACGACGGCCGGCTGCAGCGGATCGACCACACGCCCGACGATCGTCTGCAGTGACGACAGGAAGGTGCCTGCCGCCGTGATCGGATCGCGTCCGAGATGCGGCTTGGCGCCGTGCGTGCCGATCCCCCGGAAAGTGATGCGCCAACTATCGGAAGAAGCAAGCTGCGGTCCCTCGACGACGGCAATCTCGTCAAATGCAAGCCCCGGCATATTGTGCAGACCATAAACGGCATCGCAGGGGAAGAGCGTGAACAGCCCCTCCTCCACCATGCGCTTCGCCCCGCCGCGCCCCTCTTCGGCCGGCTGGAAGATGAAATGCACCGTGCCGGAAAAATTCCGCGTCGCCGCAAGATGCCGGGCGGCACCCAGCAGCATCGCCGTATGACCATCATGACCGCAGGCATGCATCTTTCCGGGCACTGTCGATTTATAAGGCCGCTCCGCCATTTCAGGCATGGCCAGCGCATCCATATCAGCCCTGAGCCCGATCCTGCGCGTGCCGCTGCCGATCTGGAGCGTGCCGACCACACCGGTGCCGGCCAGCCCGCGCTGCACGGCGACGCCGGCCTCTTCGAGAAGCCTCGCGACGATGCCGCCGGTGCGCTCTTCCTCGAAACCCAGTTCGGGATGGGCATGCAGATCACGGCGCAAGGATGTCAGGAACGGCAGATCGGCGCTGATCCGGGCAGGAATGCTCATGGGCCTGGATATCCTGTCATGCGAAACGGGCGCCCAACCGGCGCCCGCGTCAGATCATTCCTTGTTGATCAAACAGACTACAAGTTCAACCCCTCAGGCTTCTTCGACGAACACCTCTTCGCGCTTCTTCTTGACGCTCGGCAGGAAGACGACGATGAGCACCGCAAGCGCAATCGCCAGAAGCGTGGCGCTGATCGGCCGCGTGATGAAGGTACTGGGATCGCCGCGCGACAGGATCATGGCGCGCCGCAGGTTCTCTTCCAGCAGCGGCCCGAGCACGAAGCCAAGCAGCAGTGGCGCCGGCTCGCAGCGAAGTTTTGCCAGCACGTAGCCGATGAGCCCGAAGAAGGCCACGGCATAGAGGTCGTAGACATTGGCGTTGACGCTGTAGACCCCGATCGAGCAGAAGGCCATGATGACCGGGAAGAGCACATAGTAGGGCACGGTCAGCAGTTTCACCCAGAGCCCGATCAGCGGCAGGTTCAGGATGACGAGCATCAAATTGCCGATCCACATCGAGGCGATAATACCCCAGAACAGCGCCGGCTGCTCGGAAGCGACGTTCGGCCCCGGCACGATACCCTGGATGATCATCGCGCCGACCATCAGCGCCATGACCGGATTGGCCGGAATGCCGAGCGTCAGGAGCGGAATGAACGAGGTCTGCGCCCCGGCATTGTTGGCCGATTCCGGCCCGGCGACGCCGGCGACCGCACCCTTGCCGAATTCCTCCGGCGTCTTCGACATGCGCTTCTCGACCGTATAGGAGGCGAAGGAAGCAAGAATGGCGCCGCCGCCCGGCAGAATGCCGAGTGCCGAACCGATCACCGTGCCGCGAACGACGGGCGCGATCATCTCCTTGAATTCCTGGCGGGACGGCAAGAGGCCGGAAACCTTGGCCATCAGCACCGTGCGGGTCGACTCGCCCTCGAGATTGCGCAGGATTTCCGCCACCCCGAATACGCCGACCGCGAGCGCCACGAAATTCAGCCCGTCGGCATATTCGCGAATGCCGAGCGTGAAGCGCGGCGTGCCGGTATAGATGTCGGTGCCGACGAGGCCGAGCAGCAGCCCGAGCGCCACCATCGCCAGGGCCTTGACGACCGAGCCATGCGCCAAAGCGATCGAGGAAACCAGACCGACGATCATCAGCGAGAAATATTCGGCCGAACCGAATTGTAGCGCGATGGCGGTAAGCGGCGGGGCGAAGATCGCGACGAGAAAGGTCGAGACCGTGCCGGCAAAGAACGAACCGAGCGCTGCGATCGCCAGAGCTGCTCCCGCCCTGCCCTTGCGCGCCATCTGGTAACCATCGATCGCCGTGACGGCGGAGGAGGATTCGCCCGGCATGTTGATGAGGATCGCCGTCGTCGAACCGCCGTACTGCGCGCCGTAATAGATGCCAGCGAGCATGATCAGCGAGGAGACCGGTTCGAGCTGGAAGGTGATCGGCAGGAGCATGGCGATCGTCGCCGTGGCGCCGATGCCCGGCAGCACGCCGATCAGCGTGCCGAGCAGCACGCCGATCAGGCAGAAGAGCAGATTGTCAAGCGTGCCGGCTGTCGCAAAACCGAGGGCGAGATTGCTGAAAAGATCCATTATCGCCTCCTAGAACCGGACCCAGGGGCCGAAACGCTCGAACGGCAGGCCGAGCCCGTAGCTGAAGACTGCCACGGAAAAGACCGTCAGCAGCAGCGAAAGGATGATCGCGGAGAACAGGTTCATCTTTTGCGATGCGAAACAGGCGATGAAAGCGGTGACAAACAACGCCGGCGCGAATCCGAGCCCGCGTACCGTCAGCCCGAAAAAGACCGGCGCCGGCAGGATGAAGATCATGCCGCGCCAGGCCATGGCGCCGACCGGCTCTCCCTCGACGCGCAGCGCCTGAATGAAGATGATCGCGCCGAGAAGCACGAGCACGCAGGCAAGCACCAGCGGAAAATAACCGGGGCCCATGCGTATTGCCGTACCGAGGTCGAGCCCCAGAGACTGGAAGGCGAAAAAAGCGCCGGTCGCGACGAAAAGCGCGCCGCAGATCGCATTGGTGCTATCGAAACTGATGGATTTCATAGTGTCTCCTGGAGTTGGAGATGGTTCTTAACGCGCTGCTGCGATTGCCACTCATCCGCCTGCCGGCACCTTGTCCCCGCTTGCGGGGAGAAGGGAATACGCCGCAAGCCTCTCACCTTTTCCGCGATCGCTCAGGGCAGGTCCCCTCTCCCCGTTTACGGGGAGAGGGTTAGGGTGAGGGGCTATTCCTGGCACATCCCTCACTAGTCCGCATATTCCCCGGCAGCCTCGATCACCGGCTTCCAGCGGGCGATCTCGCCTTCGAGCTTGGCTTTCAGAGCAGCCGGCGTCGCATCGACGTCGGAGGACGGCGCCGTGCCGAGTTCGGCGAAGCGAGCGCCGACATTCGGGTCTTTCAGCGCGACCTGCAGCGACTTCGACAGCCGTTCGTTGATTTCGGCCGGCGTGCCCTTCGGCGTGTAGATGCCGTGCCAGATGCCGACTTCGAAGCCCGGCAGGCCGGCTTCGACAGCCGTCGGAATCTCCTTCATCACGTCGAGGCGCTTCGGCGAGGTCACGGCATAGGCCTTGATCGTGCCGCCCTGGATCTGTTTCGTGGTGTTGGTCGTCTGGTCGCACATGATGTCGACCTGGCCGCCGAGCAGGTCGGTCATGGCAGGGCCGGTGCCCTTGTAGGGAACGGTCGTCAACGGCGTCTGGATGGCGCTCATGAACATCATGCCGCAGAGATGCGAAGCCGCGCCGATGCCGGCGTTGGCAACCGTCACCTTGTCCTTGTTGGCCTTGACATAGTCGATCAGACCCTTGAGGTCGGTCGGCTCGAAATCCTTGCGCGCGACGATCGTCATCGGCACCTCGGTGACGAGGCCGACATAATCGAAAGCGCCGAGCGTGTCATAGGCGAGCTTGCGGTAGAGCGTGGCGCTCGTCGCCATGCCGATATGGTGCAGCAGGATGGTGTAGCCATCTGGATCGGCGCTCGCCACGCGGCCGGCGCCGAGCGTACCGCCAGCGCCGCCGACATTTTCCACGACGATCTGCTGGCCGAGATCCTTCGACATGGATTCGGCGACGAGGCGCGCAACCGTATCGGTCGGGCCGCCGGCCGCAAACGGTACGACCATGGTGATGGTGCGTTCGGGATAGGTCTGCGCCGCAGCGGCACCGGCGAGAAGAGAGACCGCGGCAGCTGCGGTCAGGCCGAGCATGGCCTTCAGGATTTTCATCGTTTCCTCCCTGATGAAATAAGCGAGCCCGCCGACACTCCTCCGCGCCGGTTCGGATTGCCTATTTGCCGCCGGGAAAAATCGAGCTGCAATCATCGCCACCGTTTTTGGAAGGTGATTCTGCGAGGGTGCGATGCAGCATGGGTCGATTTGGAAACAAACCGCGGATGCGATGGGTGGAAATCCACCCATCGCATCTGGCGAGGACGCACAGCCAACCGGCGAGGACTAGCCGTCGGTGATCAGCATCCGCTTATCCAGCCCGTATTTCTGCATCTTTTCGTAGAGCGTCTTCCGGGAAATACCGAGCGACTCGTAGACCGGCTTGAGGCTGCCGCCATGCGCGACCAGTGCACTGGCGATGACCCCTCGCTCGAATTCGGCGACCCGCTCCGCAAGCCCCGTCGCCTCCTCGGCCTGCCGTCCGCCATTCTCGAGGCCGAGGACCAGGCGGTCGGCGGCGTTCCTCAGCTCCCGCACATTGCCGGGCCAGTCGCGCTGGGCAATGTCGGAGATCACCTCCGGCAGCACGGTCATCTCATCGCGGCCGTAGCGCGCGGCCGCTTCCCGCACCAACTGCAGGAAAAGCAGCGGAACATCCGCCCGCCGCTGCGACAGCGACGGCACATGCAGCGTTGCGACGTTCAGCCGATAGAAGAGGTCGGCGCGGAAGCGCCCTGCAGCCACTTCCGCCTCGAGGTCGACTTTGCTCGTCGCGATGAAGCGCACGTCGAGCGCCACGATTTCGTTCGATCCGAGCCTGGAGATCACTCGCTCCTGCAGCACCCGCAGGAATTTCGCCTGCAGGTCGAAAGGCATGGAACTGATTTCGTCGAGCAGGATAGTGCCGCCGCGCCCATGCTCGAACTTTCCGTAGCGCGGCCTCACCGCCCCCGGAAAGGCACCGATCTCATGGCCGAAGAGCTCGCTCTCGATCAGATTTGCCGGCAGCGCGGCGCAATTGATCGCGATGAACGGCCGGCTCGCCCGGGCGCTGATATCGTGCAGCGCGCGCGCCACCACTTCCTTGCCGGCCCCGGTCTCGCCGACGATGAGCGTATCGGCATCGCTGGCGCCGATCGCGCGGATACGGTAGCGCAGATCCACCATCACCTGCGTACGCCCCGGCAGCCGCGCCTCGATATCGTCGCGTTTGCCGGCGACTGCCTTCAGCAACCGATTTTCGAGCACGAGGCCGCGCCGTTCCATCGCCCGGCGGATGACGCCGGCGAGCATTTCCGGCGTGAACGGCTTCTCGATGAAATCATAGGCGCCTTCGCGCATCGCCTTCACCGCAAGCTGTACGTCGCCATGGCCGGTGACGAGAATGACCGGCACCTCCGGATCGATCTCGCGGATCCGCTGCATCAGCGTCATGCCGTCCATGCCGGGCATGCGGATATCGCTGACGACGACGCCGGGAAAGCTGTAGCCGATCAGTTCCAGCACATGGTCGCCGTTCGAAAAGGTCTCGACGCTGAAGCCGGAAAGCTCCAGCGCCTGCGCCGTCGAGCGGCGCAGTTCCTCCTCGTCGTCGACAAGCAGGATCTTGGCCTCGTTCATTCCGCTGCCTCCGGCATCAGCCCCGCCGCCGTTTGCAACTCGATACGGAACACCGCGCCCCCATCGGGATGGTTGGCAGCCGTCAGGCTGCCGCCGAAATCCTTGACGATGTTGTAGGAGATCGAAAGCCCGAGGCCGAGGCCCTTGCCGACGCCCTTGGTCGTGAAGAAGGGATCGAAAATGCGCTCGGCGATTGCCGCCGGCACGCCCGGCCCGTGATCGCGTATCGTCAGCACCACCTTGGCGGCCGCCTCGATGGCCGAAATCTCGATGCGTCTGTCATCCAGCCCCTCCACCGCATCGGCCGCATTGGAAATCACATTCACCAGCACCTGCTGCAGCCGCACCGAGCCGGCGCGCACCACCGGCGGCCGGGTCCCGAGATCGAGCCGGAGCTCGGCGTCAGCCGCCTTCAGCCGCCAGGCGATGATCTCCAGCGTGTCGCGCATCGCCTCATCGAGGGGAACCGGCCCGAGCTTTTCGTTCGGTTTGCGGGCGAAGTTACGCAAATGCCGGCTGATCGCAGCCATGCGGTCGATCAGCCCGCCGATCCGCCTTATATTATCGCGCGCCTCCTCCGTCCGGCCGCGATCGATGAGAACGGAAGCGCTGTCGGAATAGGTCTTGGCGGCGGCGAGCGGCTGGTTGAATTCATGTGAAAGCGCGGCCGACATCTGCCCGAGGCCGGCAAGCTTGCCCGCCTGGATGAGATCGGCCTGCGTCTGGCGAAGCTGCTGCTCGGTCAGTCGCCGCTCTGATATCTCTTCCTCGATGCGGCTGTTGACGCGGGCAAGATCGGCCGTACGTTCTTCGACGCGCCGCTCAAGCTCGCCCCGCGCTTCGGCCTGCATCTGCATACGCTCGGCCAGTCGCGCCCGCCGCTGGCGAATGACCGCCACAGCAAGCCCGGCGATGCAAAGGATCAGAAAGACAGCCGCAAGCGCCGTGCGCGCCTGCGCGCGGATGGAACTCGTCTCCATCAGCACGTTCACCGTCCAGTCTTCGGCCGGCATATAGTGCGACAGCACCAGATATTCGCTGGAGCCGCGCTCGCCGGCAAGCGTCATCAACTCGTGCGGCTCAAAGCGCTGGCGGCTCACCGGCAGCGCCATCAGCCTGGCATTGGCATAGCGCCGCGAAGCTTGTGTGCGTGCAATCCGCTCAGCCGTCAGCGGCAGGATCGCACCATAGAGCCATTCCGGGCTGCCGGACATGAAGATGATGCCCTCGGGATCGGAGACGAAGATCTTGTATTCCCCGCCGCTCCAGGAAGATTCGATCATGTCGATATCGACCTTGAAGACGATGACGCCTCGAATATCCGGACCGACCCTGATCGGCGCCGAGAAATAATAGCCGCGTTTCAGCGAGGTCGTGCCGAGCGCATAAAATCGGGCCTGCCGGCCTTCGATCGCATCCTGAAAATAAGGCCTGTAGCTGAAATTCTGCCCGACGAAGCTTCCCGGTCCATCGTAATTGCTGGCCGCGATCGTCTCCCCGTCCGGCTTGACTACGTAAATGTCGGAGGATTTCAAGAGCCCGTTGATCTCCTTGAGATAGAGATTGGCGGCATCGCGCAGCGCGATATCGTCAGGCGCGCTGACCAGTTCCTTGATATCGTCGTGATCGGCAATCAGCGCCGGCAGCGCTTCGTAACGGTTGAGGTGACCGCTGAGTGCCGAGACGGCAAGGCGCAGCGCCGTTCCCGCCTGGGCCGAAGCCTCTTGCATATAGGCGCGCGTCGCGATCGCGCTTCCGTAGGTGAAGAAAGCGAAAATGATCACCGGCACCAGCAGCAGCGCCGCTATCGCACGATATCGCAAAGACAGATCCGGCTCCTCCCCTTCTGCCTTCACTCCCCAGCAAGGCATACCCGACGGGGTCAGTTTAATGAGGCAAGCGAGGATTTCCAAGAGCTCGCCGAAACTTGACACTCGGCTGAGGCGGATGTCCTATTGCTGCACCGCAAGGAGACCCTCCATGAGCGACGACCAGACACCCGCCGACAGCAAGCTCACCAACTCCAAGCGCCGCTGGGCGGCAGAGGGCAAGTTCCTGACCGGCCGCATCAGCCGTCCCGAGACCGAGCGCCTGCCGCCCGGCCAGCACCTCGTCAAGAACTGGCCGGTGCTCGATCTCGGCCAGCAGCCGGTCATCTCAACCGAACGCTGGCGGCTTGAGGTGCGCGGCCTGGTCGAAACGACTCTTACCCTCACCTGGGCCGATTTCCAGGCGGTCGAGCAGAGCAGCAATATCAGCGACATTCACTGCGTCACCACCTGGTCGCGCTACGACAACAGATGGAAGGGCGTTTCGACGCGCGATCTGCTCGACCGCGCCATGCCGAAACCAGAAGCAGCTTACGTCATGCTGACGAGCTATGACGGCTATACTACCAACCTGCCGCTCTCCGATTTTGCCGCCGAGGACGCCATCCTCGCGACATCATGGGAGGGCCTGCCGCTGACGCCGGATCACGGCGGCCCGATGCGCCTCGTCGTGCCGCATCTCTATTTCTGGAAAAGCGCCAAATGGCTGCGCCGCATCGAGCTGATACCCGAAGACATGGCCGGTTTCTGGGAAAAGAACGGCTACCACATGCTTGGCGATCCGTGGCGCGAGCAGCGCTATTCCGACGACTGAGCCTTCGGCTGCAGGAAGCGGCAAAGCGCAAGAACGGCGAGACCGACCAGACTGGCCAGCCCCGTCAGCGACGCCATGCTGGCGAAATGAAGCGGTATCCGGCTCCATCGCGGCTTGATGATATCGGCCGTGTTGAAAGCCTCGCCGCTGAACTGGCAGGTGACGAGCGCAAGACCACGGCGCACCATCTCGACATCAATGGAGGAGATGATCTCTCCTGCGGCAGGCGCCTCCCGCGGCATCTCCCGCATCGCCATCAGCACCGCCTTCGTCGCCGCGAGATAGGCATGGGCGCATTCGTTGAACGGACTTTCCTCATCCGTCACGCTGCCGGGCACCCTGCCCCACAGGCAATAGGAATATTGGATTTCGGCATAGTTCAGGATGCGGCGGAATGGTTCGTTCGTATCGACTGCACGGAATGCGAGGTCGATGATCCCACGGCGATGGTCTGAAATCACCGCCATCTCGCCATGGGAAATTTCCGGAACATCGAGACCGGTAGGATTGCCGCCGGCTGTGCGGCTATGCGCAAAGCAGTTTCCGGCGATCATGAAAAGGCAGGCGATGACGGCAAATCTCGTCGGCAGAAATAGCCCGGTTCTCTCGCGTCTCATGATCGCCCTGAAAGTTCGGGGCGCAGACCAGACTGCGCCCTTGGATACATTCAGCGAAATGCCTTCGCCGGCCGTCCGCGCTGCCCACCCTGGACGGCGAACTGCCTTTCGGCCAGCGCTCCGAAAGCAAGGCCGAGCGCTGCCCAGAGGATCGCGTGCATGGCGAGCGTTGTCGTGCGGAAACGCCAGAGCACCATCGCCGAAAAATTCTCCGGCACCTCGTTGATCGGCGGCAAGAGATAGAGAACGAGGCCGATGAAGATGAGATAGGCGGCACCGGCGATGATCGCGCCGTTCCAGAGACCGAAACGTCCTGAAAGACGGCGCGACAGGGCCACCGCGGCGATCAGCGCGGCAAGCGAGACGACGATCATCAGGAAGAACAGTTCGGTCCTGACGCCGATCGTGTCGGGATTGCCGACCGCCGGCGGGTTGGCCGGATACTTGATGCCGGGAACGAGCACGATCGCCACGAAGGCGGCGACGGCGATGACGGCCGAGGTGCCGCGCGGCGAAAGGCTGCTGAGGCGGCCGTGCACGAAAGCGAAGGCAAGCGAAAAAAGCCCGCCGACGGCGATGCTGTAAGCCATCACGCCGATGAAGAGGCCGGGACCGGCCTGCGTGGCCCGGCTGACGATCTCAGGTTCGGCAGCTTCGCCGGCCGCCTGGGCGCTCGCCTCCTCGAAGGTGATCGCCGCATCGACGAGCGGCTCGCCGAAGGTATGGGCGAAGGCAAAAACGAGAATGCCGGCAATCAGGCCCGCGAGCATGCCGCGAAGCAGAAGATTTCCAACCATGTCAGTATTCCCCTGAGCATGTCGCGCAAAACTGTGCAGCGGTTTTGCGAGAACGACATGCGTAAAACAAAGACCTAAAGCGCGGGAAGCGAATCTGAAAGATCGCGATGGGCTTTAGTGGCAGGGAAAGCCGAGGAGATGACGGGCGTCATGCACGAATTCGTGCACATACATGCCGTTGAACAGCGCCATCGCGCCTTCCTCGGTGCCGACGAAATAGAGGACGATGAGCATCAGCAGACCGCCGAAGATCGCCCAGGGCAGGATATCTCCGAGCGGGATTGGCGCCGGTGCCGCGACGGGCGTGAAAGTGGTGTCAGACATGTATTCCTCCGGAATGACGCGTTCAGTCGAAAGAGTGTTTGTGCGGTAAGGTCTGACTTCCAGCACGAAGAGCTTTCGACACGCTGGTCACAGTGGCGCGACCGCGCCGGATTTCCACCGGCTTCCAAACCCGCAACAGCATGGTTATATCTGCTCGCCGAAGAGACTGTCAACGACACTTCACGAAGCCGGCAAAGGCTGTCCCCACCGCTATCCGGAGATCGGAACGACCGTGAACACGCGCCTCACCTGGATCTGCCACGGCGCAACTGCGGCAAGCCGCAAGGGCCTGTTCCCGCTCGACGAACCGCTGGAAGAAAAGGCCATGGCGGAAGCAGGCAGGATGGCCGCCCCTCCCCGCGCCGATCGTACCGTCATGAGCCCCGCTTTGCGCGCCCGCCAGACCGCGGAAGCGCTCCACCTCGAAGCCCGGATAGATCAGGCGCTGTGCGATTGCGACCACGGCCGCTGGGCCGGCAGGTCGATCACAACGATCGAGACCGAAGAGCCGGAGGGCCTCATGGCGTGGATGAGCGATCCGGAAGCTGCCCCGCACGGCGGCGAGAGCATTGCCGACCTGCGCGCGCGCGTCGCAGGCTGGATGGATGAGCAATCCACACTCGGCGGCCATGTGGTGGCCGTTACCCATGCATCCGTCATAAGAGCAGCCATCGCGTATGTGCTTCACGCACCGCTTTCCTCCTTCTGGCTCGTCGACGTCGAACCGCTCGCCGTCATTCGCATGACCAGCAACGGGCGGCGTTGGTCGTTGCGCCTTCAGCATTAGAGATGCCTCATACGATCCAGCCTTACGCAAGCAAATCGCGTCATCTCTATTGAACCGGGTTTGACCGGGACTACTTCCTTATCCCAAGGAGATGGAAGACATGGCATATGATTGGAGTGGAGAACGTACGCGGCGCCTGCGTTTGATGCGGGTTGCGACGTTCACCCTAATTCTGGTCGGTCTGGTCGTCAGCGTCCCGCTGCTGATCGTCACCGCCTGAAACGCGAGACAGGGCGAGCGATGCAACAGCACGCTCGCCCTCGTTCTTCCCGAGCCCTCACCTTCGCCATAGCACCCGAAACATCCTCCATCTCCCAAAAAGCCGACGAGCGGCCGCAGCAAGGCTGCCGTCCCGATAGCGCCGCAACAGGCCGCCCCTCCAACAATTTGCCCCTTCAGTTCAACGAACATTTCAGATTTACGTGATAATTCCGCGCAGGGTGGAGATGGAGAAGGCGATAATGCCGGCGTTTTTCCAAAGCAGGGCCGGACGGCAATGCGTATCGATCGTGGTGTTCGGAGTAACCCTCTGGCTCCTCGGCACGCTGTTGCACTTCGACGACGGCCTCGTCACCTTCATGATCGGTTTCAGTGAGTACGGCGCCGACAAACTCGTCCTGGCCCTCGGCATCGCCGGCGCCATGAGTTTCATCTATTCGGTGCTGCGCATCGCCGACCTGCGCAAAGAAATGGACCTGCGCGACGCCGCTCAGGCGAAGGCCGATTGGACCGCGACCCACGACCATCTGACCAAGCTGCCGAACCGCTACGCCTTCGAGCGCAAACTTCTCTCGCGGCCAATCCTGGATGAGGAAGCCGAGATCGAGGATTGGGCTCGCAACGTTACCATCTTTTCCGTCGACCTCGACGGCTTCAAGAAAGTCAACGATCTCGTCGGCCACAAGGGCGGCGATGGCCTCCTGATCGAGGTCGCAAAGCGTATCTGCGCACTCGGCAATGCCGATTGCGTCTATCGCTTCGGCGGCGACGAATTCATCATCGTCGCCTTCGGCATGACCGCACAGCGCGAAGAGCATTTTGCCAAGCTTTTGATCCAGGCCGTCACCCGGCCAATCCTTATCGACGGCTTTGCCGTCGAAGTCGGCGCCAGCGTCGGCTACGACCGCTGGGCCGAGGGAGCCGAGCCGCTTGAGGATGCCGCTCACCGCGCCGACCTTGCCATGTACGAGGCGAAATCGCGCGGGCCCAATCACTCTCTCGTCTTCGAAGCCTCGATGCAGGACAAGGTGGCGGAACGCGCCGCGCTGGAAACCAGCCTGCGCGCGGCAATCTCCAAGAAGGCGATCAAACCCTTCTATCAGCCGCTGATCGACCTCAAGACCGGCCAGCTCTGCGGCTTCGAAGCCTTGGCGCGCTGGATCGGCGACGACGGCGTCAACATCCCGCCGCCCGTCTTCATCGACATTGCCGAAGAAACCGGCATGATCACAGCCCTGTTCGAGGATCTGCTTGCCCAGGCCTGCAGCGACGCGCTCGATTGGCCGGAGCACGTAACCCTGTCCTTCAATGTCTCGCCGGTGCAGATGGAAGACAGGCTGCTCGCCTCCCGTATCCTCAAAGTGCTCTCGGCAAGCCGGCTGCCGCCGCAGCGGCTGGAAGTCGAGATCACCGAAAATGCACTGATCCAGGATCCGGCCGTCGCCGCCGTCGTCCTCGACGAGCTGCATGCGGCCGGCATCCAGATCGCGCTCGACGATTTCGGTACGGGTTATTCGAGTCTTGCCCAGCTCGCGCGTTATCGTTTCGACAAGATCAAGATCGACAAAAGTTTCGTCGCCACCTATCGCGACGACGAACGGCAGGAAAAGATCGTCCGCGCCATGCTCGGCCTCGGCCGGAGCCTCAACATCAAGACGACTGCGGAAGGCGTCGAGGAGCACGGCCAGCTCGCCTTCCTGCTACAGCTCGGCTGCGATATCGGCCAGGGTTATCTTTTCGGCAAGGCGATGCCCGCCGCCGAGGCGAGCATCTTCATCAGCGATCGCAATGCCAGTCTGGCCTCAACGGCCTGATACTCGTTTTTAGAACACCTGGCGCAGAATCACGAAGAGCACGAAGGCGATCGCGATCGAAGCCGGCAGCGTCAGCACCCAGGCCATCAGCATGTTGCGCACGGTCGACCATTGCAGGCCGGAACCGTTGGCCGCCATGGTGCCGGCGACGCCCGACGACAACACATGCGTAGTCGAAACCGGCAGGCCGAGATGATCGGCCGAGGCGATTGTGACCATCGCCACGACTTCGGCTGCCGCGCCCTGCCCGTAGGTCAGATGCGTCTTGCCGATCTTTTCGCCGACGGTGACGACGATGCGCTTCCAGCCCACCATCGTGCCGAGGCCGAGCGCGATCGCAACCGCCACCTTCACCCAGAGCGGAATGAACTTCGTCGCGTTGTCGACCGCCTTGTGGTAGTTCGTCACCGCCGTCAAATCGGCGGCGTCCATCGGCAGCAGCTTCTGCTTGTCGATCAGCTTCAGCGCCTCGCCGATCAGATAGATGTCATTGCGGACGTTGCCGACGAGGTTGGTCGGCACCGCTTCCAGCGTCGGGAAGCCAGCGACTTCGGCGCTCGTCTGATGGATATATTGCTGCAGAGCCGGCG
The DNA here is from genome assembly GCF_014197615.1 of Rhizobium esperanzae. Lineage (GTDB taxonomy): Bacteria > Pseudomonadota > Alphaproteobacteria > Rhizobiales > Rhizobiaceae > Rhizobium > Rhizobium esperanzae_A. The sequence continues at coordinate 196,085 of NZ_JACIFY010000011.1, read as the reverse complement.
TCGTCGCATCCGTCCAGCTCTTGTTCTTGACGGCGTTGCTGACCTCGGCCTTGTAGTCGGTGACGGTCACGCCGGGCTTCACATATTTGCCGAGCGCGGTCTCCACCTGGGCCGAGGCAGCCTTGTAGGCTTCGAGATAGTTGACGTCGGGCGTGCGGTTCAGCGCGAAGGCGGTCGGCACCAGGCCGATCAGGATGAGCATGATCAGACCCATGCCCTTCTGGCCGTCGTTGGAGCCGTGGGCGAAGCTGACGCCGGTGCAGGTGAAGATCAGGATCGCGCGGATCCAGAGCGGCGGCGGCTGGTTGCCCTTCGGTTCGTCATAGAGCGCCTTGTTGCGCACCAGAACCTTCATGACCAGCAGAAGAACGGCGGAAAGACCGAAACCGATCAGCGGCGAGATCAGCAGCGACAGACCGATATTGGTCGCCTGCGACCAGTCGACGCCACTCGTGGCGGTTCCCGCCGGCGCCAGGAACTGGTTGGCGAGGCCGACGCCGATGATCGATCCCACCAGCGTATGCGAGCTCGACGACGGCAGGCCGAGATACCAGGTGCCGAGGTTCCAGACGATCGCCGCGATCAGCAGCGCAAAGACCATGGCAAGGCCTGAACCGGAACCGACCTGCAGGATCAGTTCCACCGGCAGCAGCGCCAGAATGCCGAAGGCGACAGCGCCGCTCGAAGTCAGCACCCCGAGAAAGTTGAAGAAGCCCGACCAGATGACGGCGAATTCCGCCGGCATGGACCGAGTGTAGATGACGGTGGCGACGGCATTGGCCGTATCGTGGAAACCGTTGACGAACTCGAAGCCGAGCGCGATCAGCAGCGCAAGGCCCAAGAGAATCCAGGGAACGGCGGCGGCTGTTGTCAGGTCGCGTCCGAGTGCATAGGCGACATATCCAAGGCCGCAGACCAGAACGAGCGCGAAGAGCGGCAAGAACCATTTGCCGGCAGAATTCGAACTGTGGAGCGGGTGGGACGTGTCGCTATGAACCTGGCTGGGGGCAATATCGGCCATGGCATAGTTCCTTATTCCGTTTTGCAAATTTGCCTTTTGTTAATAATTCCGCCGCGTGAAGCTCTCATGACGCCTGTCCGGTCCATCCGGTAAGGCACTGACATCCGATGACATTAGCCATCGCCGGCAGCTGGCTGCGCATCCCGGGAAGACGCCGCGTCGCAACTCCCCAACTGCGACTTTTCAGGCAAGCTCCAACAGATGGCCCCACTGGCAAAGTCACAACCACATTAAGAGGAACCATTATTGATAACAGACAGGCCGATCGCGTCTCAGCTGGCATTGATTATCTCAATCGTGTCGGGCAAGCTTTGGCGTAATCGGGACGACGGCGAGCCAAAAAAGCAAGCGGCGAAATTTAAATACGATCCGCAAGGGGGACGACCATTTTTTCAAATAAAACTACAAGAATTCTACACATGGCAGCAGCTCTAATTCTGGCGATGGAGCTATCATATATTTTAAGTAACGTTCATTTCTATAAAAACTTTGATCTATACAATATTTACACACAGGGCCATTATCAGAATTTTCAATTTATAAGTGAACATGACAAGTTATTCATGGCCGCAAACAAAATAATTGACTGCAGCAAAACCTCCATAGACAGAGCAGACCGCATTGAAATTGCGACGTCTTCTATCTTTTTTATAGAAACATCAATGTTTCTCACCGTGAATTTTAAAAAAATCGAAAATGGACAATGCGTCGATAAAATGATGTTTAGAATCATGCCCGGTTAGTTCATGACATGATCTGCGGAAAATCGCGATCTCATGCGATAGAGAGACGTATCGAGGGTCCTGGCAAAGCAATGCTCTGACAATCTGCAGCTATGCGCCCTCGAGCCGCAACTTCTCCTTCATGCGCCATACCCGCGGCGTTTCACCCGTATATTTGAGAAAGAACCGCGAGAAATAGGCAGGATCGGCAAAGCCGAGCCGAAATCCGATCTCCTGAACGCTGCCGAGGGTAAAAACGAGCTGGCGCTTCGCCTCTTCGATGAGTTTGCCGGCGATCAGCTCGTGCGGCGTGCTGCCGGTCATCGACCGGACGATGCGGGTGAGATGGGTCGGCGAAACCCCAATCTCCATCGCATAGAAGGAAGCGGGCTTGTGGGATCGGAAATGCTGCTGAAGAAGCTCGTTCAGCATATCCATGCGTCGCTCGTTCTCGTTCGACGGAAACTCATAACTGTTTCCCTCATGAGAAATCCTCGCCGTCAGCCGCATCACCAGAGCAACATAAGCGCCCAGCAACTCGTTGCGGCCGCTGCGGCGGTTTTCGAATTCGTCGCCGAGCCGCCGCAACGTCTGCATGACATAGGCGTCCTCGGCATTATCGGGATCGAGCGGCGTCAGATGCGGCGCAGCCAGCCATTCGCCGAGCGGGCTCCGGTCGCCGAGCGGCTGGCTGAGATGGGACCTCAACAGGGTGATGACGAGGCCGTCGATATCGCGTGAAAACCGAAAGCCGTGATTGAGCCCCGGCGGCACCGTGATGATGGCCGGCGGGCGGATGGCATGACTCTTGTCGCCGAAGATCGCATCGCCCGAACCGCCTTCGATGTACAATATCTGAAAGAAACTCTCATGGCGATGCAGGCGAATCTCCCAGTGGTGCAGGCTGCTGCGGGAGCGAATTGTTTCGCAATGCAACCAAAAATCCGGCTCTCTCCCGGTGTTTTCGCCGTAGAGCTCGTAGGTCGGTACATGTCTGCGCATGGGGCTCCTTCCTCACCAATGTTCGATTAGTGCAATTTTTAGGCCGGGATGTCCATTGCTGCGGCAGGGAGCCCACGGCAGAATCTGGCAAAACGCAAAATGTCAGGGAGGACGCAGTTGCGAACCCAGGTCGCCATCATCGGTTCGGGACCATCCGGCCTGCTACTCGGTCAGCTTTTGACCGAAGCGGGCATCGACAATGTCATTCTCGATCGCGTCAACAAGGATTACATTCTCGGCCGAGTGCGCGCCGGCGTCCTGGAGGAAGGCACCGTCGCACTGCTGGATCAGGCCAAGGCGGGAGCGAGATTACATGCCGAAGGCCTGCCGCATGACGGCTTTTCGCTGGCCTTCGACGGACGCGACCATCGCATCGATCTGCATAAGCTGACCGGCGGCAGGCGTGTTACCGTTTACGGCCAGACCGAGGTGACGCGCGATCTGATGGAGCGGCGCGAAGCAAGCGGCGCCCTGTCGATCTACGATGCCGCCGATGTCACGCCGCATGATTTCGATGGGCATTCTCCTTTCGTCACTTATACGAAAGACGGCGTCACCAAGCGCATCGATTGCGACTTCATCGCCGGCTGCGACGGCTTTCATGGCGTGAGCCGCAAGGCCGTTCCGGAACAGGCGATCAGGCATTTCGAGAAGATCTATCCCTTCGGCTGGCTGGGTCTGCTTGCCGACGTGGCGCCGGTCAGCCACGAACTGATCTACGCCAACCATCCAAGAGGCTTTGCGCTCTGTTCAATGCGCTCGGCCACGCGCAGCCGCTATTACATCCAATGCGCGCTCGACGAAAAGGTCGAGGCCTGGAGCGACGACCGCTTCTGGGACGAGCTGAGACGGCGCCTGCCGGCGCATCACGCCGAGGCATTGGTGACCGCGCCGTCCTTCGAGAAATCGATCGCTCCGCTCCGCTCTTTCGTCGCCGAGCCCATGCGTTTCGGCCGGCTTTTCCTGGTTGGCGACGCCGCCCATATCGTGCCGCCCACCGGCGCCAAGGGCTTGAACCTTGCGGCCAGCGACGTCCATTATCTGTTTTCCGGGCTCATCGAGCATTACCGCGAAGGCTCGGATCGCGGCATCGATGCCTATTCGCAGACCGCACTCGCCCGGGTGTGGAAGGCCGTGCGGTTTTCCTGGTGGATGACGACGATGATGCACCGCTTTCCCGATACCGGTGATTTCGACCAGAAGATCCAGGAGGCGGAGCTCGACTATCTCACTCATTCCCGAGCGGCTTCGACGGTGTTAGCCGAGAACTATGTGGGCTTGCCGTTCTGATACCGGGTCGCCAATCGTTCCGATCTCGACGCAAATCATAATTGTCTGGTCATGGATTACGGCCGAAAACGGCGCTGGAAGAAGCCTACGCCATGTTCCCGCGCCTGCCAGTCATGATCACGATGCCTGGAACGCTCTGCCATTATCGACGGGACGGCAGCAGCACAAGCAGAGCATAGACGCTTGGATCGCAAGCAGGTTCGGCGTCACTAATCCGAAGCTTCGTCAATTTCCATTGCCAGACTACCCGATAGGATTGCATAGTCGAAACGAAAATCACACGGGAGGTAGAAATGGCAAATCACAAGCCAGTCGCAGGCGACGTATACTTGCCTGTTTTCAACATCGACGATGCGATTACCGGCGACATTCTCGAAAATACCAGTTCCACGGATGTCGATGGAGATACGGTCCGCCTCAACTTCGTCAACGGACAACGCATTCCGCAACCGGCCAATGGATCCCCTGCCACGAGCACCGCAATCCAGGGAGAATACGGCACACTCACCGTTTATTCCGACGGCAGCTACACCTATGCGCTCGACCACTCCAAGCCTGAGGTCGCAGCGCTCGGGCCCGGAGATGCACTCGTCGAAAAGTTCACCTTCAAGATATCAGACGGCAAAGGCGCCACCGACGTCGGCGCGCTCAGCATCGCAATTGACTTGCCGGAACGTGGCAATGTGTTCGTCAATTTCGAAGACGTCGGCCATAGCGACTTCCCCACCGGCTACAAAGGCTTCGACTGGGGCGCCTGGCGGGACGGAGACGATGCGACGGTGCGGCAGGAAGCCGACGGCAACCATTATCTGGGAGGAGGGGTGTTCTGGACACCCATCTATTCAGCGGATGGCGGCCCATTCCAGATCAAGCAATTCGAAGTTGCCAACGGAACGTCGAATTATGACAACGTTCTGACCATCGAAGGCCAGCTGAACGGCAATGTCGTCTTCTCCACCACCGTGACCATCACCGCCGACAGCATCCACAATCCCCAGCTGATCGATCTCAGCGCCTACGGCCCGATCGACTATCTCCTGCTCGACAGCGAACCGATCATCACCGAAGACAGCGGCCCTGATTATTTCGGCGCGCAATACGACAATTTTCTTTTCCTCGTTTGACCGAAGGGGGAAGGGGCGTCCTATCGCCGAAAGCTCTGCATCTTTTCCGAGTGCACGATCAGCAGCTTCTATCGGATACCAATTTCTTGCGATAGCTGAGCGACCTCAGCCTTGCTAATATTGGATCATCCGTGGGGGGCACGGATTGGGATGGAGGAAATGATGGAGTCAGTCGGGATCAGGTTAGCGGCGGTCATGTTCTCGCTCGCCGTATGGGCTATTATCATCGCCGCCGCATCCCATCTTTGGGCGATGAGGATGCCCGTAGTGCTTTTGGCGCTCTACAGATAACCCTCTCATCGGCTTTAATGCATGCCGCCCGGAAGGGTATAGCGGTTCGGGGATAGCGACACGCATCGAAGGAGCTAAGCGCGCCGCATGAATCCAGTTCCATGCGACGCGCCTTAGCGGAAATCCTGCAGATCAGAGCTGAACTGTTTTGTCCCCTCGCCGCCGCCTTTGGCGCGCAACCAATATGCTACAGCGGCGGCCTGCACCGGCTCAAAATCGCTAATTCTGCATTAGAAGAAGTGGTAGCGGAGGAGGGATTTGAACCCCCGACACAAGGATTATGATTCCTCTGCTCTGACCTACTGAGCTACTCCGCCACTGGTCAAACGATGCCTGCTCGCGAAGCGTGCCGGCCCGTGGGATGAGCGGCTTATAAGGTGCGCCTCGGCTTTGTGTCAAGCGCATGATGGAGAAAAACGCTGGGCTTTGATGCCCGCCCTCTCCTGTTGATTTCAGGCGGCGACGGAGCTGGACAAAAGCGCCTTCAGCGAGGCCTCGGCCGAAGGTTCGCGCTCGGAGCGATCGATGAAACCGCCGCCGAAGACCCGGGCGTCGTCGCCGGGGGTCGAATAAAGCGCGCAAGCCTGACCAGGCGCAATGCCTGCCTCGCCGACCGTCAGGTCGACATAGGTGCCGTTGGCATCGACATGCAGTACCGCCGGCGCCGGCGCTCGTGTCGAGCGGACCTTGGCGTAGCAGGCAAAACCTTTGCCGGAGGCGGCATCCGCAAGCGTCTCGTCGCCCAGCCAGTTGACGTCGCGCAGGTAGACGCGGTGCGTCTCCAGTGCTTCCTTCGGGCCGACGATGACGCGGCGCGAGCGGGCATCGAGAAAGACGACGTAGAGCGGTTCACCGGTGGCGATACCGATGCCGCGGCGTTGGCCGATGGTGAAGTGCAGGATGCCTTCATGGGTGCCGAGCACGCGGCCGTCGAGATGGACGATCTCACCGGCAAGCGCCGCATTCGGCTTCAGCTTGGTGATGATGTCGGAATATTTGCCCTGCGGCACGAAGCAGATGTCCTGGCTGTCGGCCTTCTTGGCGACGACGAGGCCCATCTCTTCGGCAAGCCTGCGCGTCTCGGCCTTCGGCAGGCCGCCCAGGGGGAAGCGAAGATAATCGATCTGTTCCTGCGTCGTGGCGAAAAGGAAATAGCTCTGGTCGCGGTCGGCATCGGCCGGCCGGAAAAGCGCCCGGCGGCCGGGCTTATCAGCCGAAGGGTTCGGCCGCGAGCGGATATAATGGCCGGTCGCCAGCGCATCGGCGCCGAGTTCCTTGGCGGTCGCCAGCAGATCGGCGAATTTGACCGTCTGATTGCAGGAAACGCAGGGGATCGGCGTTTCGCCGGCCACATAGCTTTCGGCGAAGGGGTTGATCACCGTCTCGCGGAAGCGCTTCTCGTAATCGAGCACGTAATGCGGAATGCCGAGCGTCTCGCAGACGCGGCGCGCATCGTCGATATCCTGGCCCGCGCAGCAGGAACCGGCGCGGTGAACGGCCGCTCCATGGTCGTAAAGCTGCAGCGTGATGCCGAGCACATCGTAACCCTGCTGTTTGAGAAGGCCGGCAACGACAGATGAATCGACGCCGCCCGACATGGCGACGACGACACGGGTCTCTTCCGGCTTCTTGTCAAAATCCAGTGTGTTCAACGATAGTGCCAATTCTGCGCTGTTTCGATCCGCCGTTCTGACTTCGGAATGTGGCGGATTTCCTACATTTCCGGCGGGATCGGCCGCCAGCTTCATGGGCGACGGATATAGAAATTATTGCGCCCGCGCGCAAGTGCCGGCGTTTCGGCTGCGGTCGCCGGCGTCACACGCCGCTCATGCATTGCAGCTATTCGCAATCGGTCTTTGCCAGCCCGCATTTCGTCGCGTAGATGAACCGACCCACCTTTAGAAGATTCGAATACATGACAACCGCCTCAACCACGCTTCGCGGCGTCCTTGTCGCATTTGTCGGCTATGCCGTCTTTGCCTTCAGCGATGCATCCATCAAAGCCCTGCACGGCGCCGTTCCCTCCTTCCAGATCGCCTTCACCGGCGCGGTGCTCAGCCTGTCGGCCCTCCCCTTCATCAAGGGGCGGGGCGATTCATGGCTCGACATATTCGCAACGACGAACCGGCCGCTCTGGCTGGCGCGATTTGCCGCCGGCGCGACCGGATCGATCGCTTCCATCATAGCCTTCACCAAGCTGCCGATGGCCGAGGCCTTCTGCCTGCTGTTCCTGCTGCCGTCGGTCGTCACCATCCTCTCGGTGATCTTCCTGAAGGAGGATGTGCGCTGGCAGCGCTGGGCTGCCGTCATCGTCGGCTTCCTTGGTGTGCTGGTCGTTCTCCGGCCGGGCTTCCGCGAGCTGTCCGTCGGCCATCTGGCTGCAACCATCGGCGCGGTCTCCGCCGCCGTCGCCATCGTCATCCTGCGCGCGCTCGGCCCGGCAGAGAAGCGCCTGTCGCTCTATGGCGCTTCGCTACTCGGCACGCTTATCGTCAGCGGCGTTCTCATGCTCTCCGAGATCGTCGTGCCAAGCCCACAGCAATGGATCTTTATTGCAGGCTACGGATTGCTCGGCGCCGCGGGAACGTGATGCTGATGACAGCCGCGCGGCTCGCCCCGGCAACGCTCGTAGCGACACCGCAATACAGCCAGATGATCTGGGCCATCGGCTTCGGCTACCTCTTCTTCAACGATCACGTCGACCTGCCGATGGCTTTCGGCATCGTGCTCATCATCTGCTCCGGCCTGCTGACGCTGATCCGCGAGCGCAAGCGCCACGTACCCTTGCCCGCAGCCGTCGCCTCCGGCGACGCACAATCGCCGCTTGCCACGACGCCGGTCGAGGGCGATGCGCAGGCACCCACGCGATAGGTTTATTCTGCCCCTCGCCTCAATTGTGCGCCTGTGGTTCGTTCGTCGATCGGTTTCCTGATGCCGCCCCCGGGATTAATCCGATCTTACTAAAATAATTGATGCTCCATGGAACGATCCCTTCGATCATGCGTTGCAGGGACAGAAATGCCGCAATCGAATTGCTGAGGAGGGTTACATGGGCAGGTTCGGCGCGACGACGGAGTACAGCAGAATCAAACATTGGATCGAAGAGCGCGGCGGCCATCCCGCCCGTATCAAGAACGCGAGCGACAGCGAAACTGTCCGCGTCGACTTCTCTCCGGAAACGCAGGAGGATATTTCCTGGGACGAATTCTTCCAGGGCCTCGAGGGCAGCAGGCGCGCCTTCCTTCACCGCACGAAGGCTGAGGACGATAGAGCCCGCTTCGGCAAGCTCGTCCGCCGGAAACGCCTGCCTCACTGAAATTCATCCGTTTCTGACGCAGAAAACCCGGCGCCGTTTCCAGCGCCGGGTTTTCCTTGTTTCCTTGGGAGGAGGAAAATCAGTCGATGTTGAAGGTCAGCAGCTTTGCCTGGCGGATCGCCTGGTGCGCCGTCAGCTGTGCAAGCACGCCATCATCCACCTCGCCGTCGACATAGAGCAACGCGATGGCGTCGCCGCCCTGCTTGTCGCGACCAAGCTGGAAGTTGGCGATGTTGACGCCGGCGGTACCGAGCGTCGTGCCGATGAAGCCGATCATGCCCGGAACGTCGGTATTGGTGATGTAGATCATGTGCGAGCCGACATCGGCATCGAGATTGATGCCCTTGATCTGGATGAAGCGCGGCTTGCCATCCGAGAACACCGTGCCGGCAACCGAGCGCGTCATGCTTTCGGTCGTCACCGTCAGCTTGATATAACCGTCGAACACGCCTGTCTTGTCGCGCTTGACCTCGGAGAGCACGATACCCTTTTCCTTGATCATGATCGGCGCCGAAACCATGTTGACGTCGGCAACCTGCGGGCGGATGAGGCCGGCGAGCACTGCGCTCGTCAGCGCCCGCGTGTTCATATTGGCGGTGATGCCGTCGTAGAGGATTTCGATTTCCTTGATCGGCTCCTCGGTGACCTGACCGACGAAAGCGCCGAGAACGTCGGCAAGCCGGATGAAGGGCTTCAGGATCGGCGCTTCTTCCGCTGTGATCGACGGCATGTTGATGGCGTTGGAGACCGCGCCCTTGACGAGGTAATCCGACATCTGTTCGGCCACCTGTAGAGCGACATTTTCCTGCGCCTCGGTCGTCGAGGCGCCGAGATGCGGCGTGCAGACGACATTTGGCAGGCCGAAGAGCGGGCTTTCCTTGGCGGGCTCGACTTCGAAGACGTCGAAGGCGGCACCGGCGACGTGACCGGACTTGATGGCTTCGGCAAGGGCTGCCTCATCGACGAGGCCGCCGCGCGCGCAGTTGATGATGCGCACGCCGGGCTTGGTCTTCGCCAGCGCTTCCTTGTTGAGGATGCCGCGCGTCTTGTCGGTCATCGGCACATGCAGCGTGATGAAATCGGCGCGGGCGAAAAGCTCGTCGAGCTCGACCTTGGTGACGCCCATCTCCTCGGCGCGCTCCTTGGAAAGGAACGGGTCATAGGCGACGACATGCATCTTCAGGCCGATGGCGCGGGCGCAGACGATCGAGCCGATATTACCGGCGCCGATGACGCCGAGCGTCTTGCCGGTGATCTCGACACCCATGAATTTCGACTTCTCCCACTTGCCGGCCTGCGTCGAGTTATCGGCCGCCGGAAGCTGGCGGGCAACAGCGAACATCAGCGCGATCGCGTGTTCGGCCGTGGTGATCGAATTGCCGAAAGGCGTGTTCATGACGATGATGCCGCGGCGCGAAGCAGCCGGGATATCGACATTGTCGACGCCGATGCCGGCGCGGCCGACGACCTTGAGGTTCTTCGCCCCTTCGATGATCTTTTCCGTCACCTTGGTCGCGGAACGGATGGCGAGGCCATCATACTTGCCGATGACTTCAAGCAGACGGTCCTTGTCCTTGCCGAGCTGCGGTTCGAAATCGACTTCGACGCCACGGTCACGGAAGATCTGGACGGCGGTTTCCGACAATTCGTCGGATACGAGAACGCGAGGTGCCATTGTGGCCTCCTTCAAAAGTGTTCAGCGATGGATGAAATCTGGAATGCGGGGCTCCGCCCTGTGGCGGAGCCGAATGCGATCACCTCAGGCGGCGGCCTGAGCGAGCTGCGCCTTCTGCGTTTCGAAGGCCCAGGAAAGCCAGGGCATCAGCTTCTGCATGTCGGATGCCTCGATCGTGGCGCCGGCCCAGATGCGCAGGCCCGACGGCGCGTCGCGATAGTGTCCGACGTCATAGGCGACGCCTTCCTTTTCCAGCAGGCCGACCAGGCCCTTGGCGAAAGCCGCCTGGCCGTCATCGTCGAGCGCCGTGATGTCCTTGTCGACGATCTTCAGACAGACGGAAGTGTTGGAGGCCGTTTCCGCCTTGACGGCGAGATTGGCGATCCAGTCGTTCGCGGCGACGAAATCGTGGATGACCTTGGCATTGGCATCGGCGCGCGCGATCAGCGCCTTGAGGCCGCCGAGCTCCTTGGCCCAGAGGAGCGCATCGATGTAATCCTCGACGCAAAGCATCGACGGCGTGTTGATCGTCTCGCCCTGGAAAATGCCTTCCGTCAGCTTGCCGCCCGAGGTCATGCGGAAGATCTTCGGCAGCGGCCAGGCCGGCGTGTAGGTGGTGAGACGCTCGACGGCGCGCGGCGAGAGAATGATGACGCCATGCGCGCCCTCGCCGCCCAGAACCTTCTGCCAGGAGAAGGTGACGACATCGAGCTTGGCGAAATCGAGTTCCTGCGCGAAAGCGGCCGAGGTGGCGTCGCAGATCGTCAGGCCCTTGCGGTCGGCGGGAATGAAATCGGCGTTCGGCACGCGCACGCCTGATGTGGTGCCGTTCCAGGTGAAGACGACATCGCGGTCGAAATCGACCGTGGAGAGATCGGGAAGCTCGCCGTAACCGGCTTCGAGCTTGCGCACATCCTTGAGCTTCAACTGCTTGACGACGTCGGTGACCCAGCCGGCGCCGAAGCTTTCCCAGGCGAGCATGTCGACGCCGCGTTCGCCGAGCAGCGACCAGAGCGCCATTTCGACGGCGCCGGTATCGGAAGCCGGAACGATGCCGATGCGGTAATCCGCCGGCACGTCGAGAATTTCACGGGTAAGGTCGATGGCCTGCTTGAGCTTGGTTTTGCCGACCTTCGCACGGTGCGAACGACCAAGGGCCGCGTCGGAAAGAGCTTCGAGCGACCAACCAGGGCGCTTCGAGCAAGGGCCAGAAGAAAAATGGGTATTCTGCGGACGGATGTCCGGCTTTGCGGTCTTCGCCATGATGCTATCCTCTCAGATAGAAAGCCCTTCGTTGGGGAAGGGTGTCCCGCCGCCGTGTGTATGGATAGCAGGCGTCATAGTCAAGATCGAAGTGTCGCAGAGGGAGGATATTTTGCCGCAGGTGAACTTGACGGAACAAAAAAGCCGCCCGGTTCGGGGCGGCTTTCGGATGCAAGGGAATGAAAATTACTTGTAGACCGGCTGCTGCAGCGGAATTTCCGGCGGCGGTTCGTAGCTCGCCTGGGCGCAGCCACCAAACAGATAGCGGGCGCCGACGCGGGCTTCGTGAACGCTGAGACCCTTATCGCGGCCCGGGCCGCCATTTTCGGCATAGCCGAACATGTTGCCGCCGTCGATATGCAGATAGCGGTAGCCGACATCGGCCTTGACATTGCAGGTCACATCGATCGAGGCGCCGGCCATGAGAGCGTAGGTGAAGCGCCAGTTACCCTTGCCGCCATGGTTGACCTCGTCGTCGCAGAAGCTGCCGTCATCGGCGCAGGCGACGTTACGCAGGTTCTTCCACTTGACGTAGGAGCCGCCGATACCGGCGCCGACATAAGGCGTCACGTAGCCGTAGGTACCGAGATCGACATAGGCATTGGCGAGCAGCGTGTAGGCGGTCAGCGAAGAGCGGTCGCTCGAGGTGCAATCCACCAGCGGGAAGCCGCACTGCCCGGATGTCGAGCCCTTGAAATCAGCCTGCGTGAGATAGTCGAGAGTCAGATCGGTGCGCAGATAGCTGTTGATCTGATAACCGACACCGCCGCCGATGGTCCATGCGTCGTCGAGATCAGCGTCGTCGAAATCGACTTCCGTGGCGTTGCTGCCCTGGAAATAGCGCGCGCCGCGCAGATCGGTAAAGGCATAACCGACATCGCCGCGCAGGTACCAGCCGGTCGCTTCGGTAACCGTTACCTCGGGCGGCTGCTCCGGGATAGGCTCGGCAGGGGCGAGGTCCGCGGAATAGGCGTTTGTCGCAATCAACAATGCGGCGAAGATGCCGGACAAGCTTCTTTTCATGGATCCCACTCCAAAATCCGGTTGCGTCGGCAGGCGCAGGTCGCTGCCAATCTGATACGCTTCGGATGGATAATGAATTGGAAACGTTAAAAGCTGCTTAACCACGCTTATTTACCGTAGATCTTGAAGCTTACGGTAGAGAAATAGGAATTATCGTGGCGAAAGTCTTTGAAGCAACGACCGGACGAGGCGATTTGCTGGATGATGGAGTTAACAAAAGAGCCGGCACTTGCGCACCGGCTTTTCCCTTAATCTTCTCGGTCCATCGGCCACAGGCACCCGATCAGCCCTCGTCCTGAGGTGCGAAGCCCGCAGGGCGCAGCCTCGAAGGATGAGGGCGGAGAGAGGAAGGCCAATGTGTCCTCAAGGAATCAAGCGGCGGTCCGGACGTTCGAGATCGTGCCGATCAGCTCGTTGACGATACGCTCGATCTGGGCGCGGTCGTCCCCTTCGGCCATGACGCGGATCAGCGGCTCGGTGCCCGAAGGACGAATGACGAGGCGGCCGCTCCTGGCAAGCTCAGCTTCGGCATCGGCGATCGCCTTCTGCACCTGGATATCCTCCAGCGGCTTGCCGCCGCTGATGCGGACATTGCGCAGGAGCTGTGGCACCGGCTCGAAACGGCGGCAAACCTCGCTGACCGTCCGGCCGGTGCGCTTGACCGCAGCAAGGATCTGCAGTGCCGCGACCAGACCGTCGCCGGTCGTGCCGTAATCCGAGAGCACGATATGGCCGGACTGCTCGCCGCCGACATTGTAATTGTGCTGGCGCATATGCTCGACGACGTAGCGGTCGCCGACTTTCGTGCGGGCAAGCGCCATGCCGCGCTCGTCGAGGAAACGCTCGAGGCCGAGATTGGACATGACAGTCGCGACGATACCGTTGCCACGCAACTGCTGGCTTTCGGCCCAGCTTTCGGCGATGACGGCCATCAGCTGGTCGCCGTCGACGATCGAACCATTCTCGTCGATAATGATGACACGGTCCGCATCGCCATCGAGCGCGATGCCGATATCGGCGCGCACCTCGTCGACCTTCTTCTGCAGCGCGACGGGGCTGGTGGAGCCGCAATTGAGATTGATGTTGGTGCCGTTCGGCTCGTTGCCGATCGTGACGACATCGGCGCCAAGCTCCCAGAGTACGGCGGGCGCCACCTTGTAGGCAGCACCATTGGCGCAGTCGATCGCGATCCTCAGTCCCTGCAGCGTCACATCGCGTGGCAGCGTGCGCTTGGCATGTTCGATATAGCGGTCATGCACACCGTCGACGCGCTTGGCGCGGCCGATATCATCGGATTTGGCGAGCTGCGCGTTCAGGTCCTTGTCGAGCAGGTCCTCGATCTCGGCTTCGAGCTCGTCTGAAAGCTTGTAGCCGTCGGGACCGAAGAGCTTGATGCCGTTGTCCTCGTAAGGATTGTGCGACGCCGAGATCATCACGCCGATATCGCAACGCAGCGACCGCGTGAGCATGGCAACGGCCGGTGTCGGGATCGGGCCGAGAATGAAGGCATCGAGGCCGGCGGCGGTGAAGCCCGCCACCATGGCGTTTTCGAGCATATAACCGGAAAGGCGCGTATCCTTGCCGATAACGACGCGATGGCGATGATTGCCGCGGCGGAAGATCGTACCGGCTGCAATTCCGACTCGCATCGCGAGATCCGGGGTCATCGGGAAGACGTTGGATTGACCGCGAATACCGTCGGTTCCGAAATAGCGTCTTTTCATCTGCACTCCTGCGCTTTCCGCGCGCCATTCAAGGCAGCGCCTCTTCCAAGCAAATCCGGCTTCAATGGAATGTCGTCCATCCCGCGTGATTCATGCTTGCCTCATTTCAGCGGAATGCCACAAAATGTGGCTATCGGCACGTAAATTAGCGAGAAAAATGAATATATCCCGTTACCAATGAAAAAGGCCGGATCTCCCATAACGGAAATCCGGCCTGTTTTCGAGGTGTGCCAGCTGCTCAATGCGGCTGCGGTTCGAGACCGGCTTCGGGCTCGTCACCCTTCGTAGCAGGACGCGCGCCGGCCTTCGGCACGGCCGAACCACGGCTCGGCGGCGAATCGTCACCGAGATCGCGCGACGGCTTCTCGCCGCGGATCAGCGCCTTGATCTCCTCGCCGGTCAGCGTCTCGTATTCGAGCAGGCCTTCGGCAAGAGCGACGAATTCGTCGTGCTTTTCCGTCAGGATCGTACGGGCCTGGGTGTAGGCTTCGTCGATCAGGCGGCGCACTTCATTGTCGATCTTCTGCGCGGTTGCTTCCGAAACGTTCTTCGACTGCGACACGGAGTGGCCGAGGAAGACTTCCTGCTGGTTTTCGCCATAGGCGACCTGACCGAGCTGATCGGAGAAGCCCCATTGCGTGACCATGGCGCGGGCAAGCTTGGTCGCCTGCTCGATATCGGAGGAGGCACCCGACGTGATGTTCTCCTTGCCGAAGGTGAGCTCTTCGGCGACACGGCCGCCCATCATGATGCAGAGGCGCGAAACCATCCACTTGTAGCTCATCGAGTAGCGGTCGCCCTCGGGAAGCTGCATGACCATGCCGAGCGCACGGCCGCGCGGAATGATCGTCGCCTTATGCAGCGGATCGGCGACGGCGACGTTCAGCGCGGTGATGGCGTGTCCGGCCTCATGGTAGGCGGTGAGCTTCTTCTCCGCCTCGGTCATTGCCGAGGAACGGCGCTCGGCGCCCATCATGATCTTGTCCTTGGCGTCTTCGAATTCCTGCATGGTGACGACGCGCTTGTTGCGGCGGGCGGCCATGAGGGCGGCTTCGTTGACGAGATTCATCAGGTCGGCGCCGGAAAAACCGGGCGTGCCGCGGGCGAGAACCTTGAGATCGACATTCGGCGCCAGCGGAACGTTGCGGGCATGCACCTTGAGGATACGCTCGCGGCCGACGATGTCCGGGTTCGGCACGACGACCTGACGGTCGAAACGGCCGGGACGCAGCAGCGCCGGATCGAGGACGTCGGGGCGGTTGGTGGCGGCAATCAGGATCACGCCTTCATTCGCCTCGAAACCATCCATCTCGACCAGCAGCTGGTTCAGCGTCTGCTCGCGTTCGTCATTGCCGCCGCCGAGACCGGCACCGCGATGACGGCCGACCGCATCGATTTCGTCGATGAAGATGATGCAGGGCGCATTCTTCTTGGCCTGTTCGAACATATCGCGCACGCGGCTGGCGCCGACACCGACGAACATTTCGACGAAGTCGGAACCGGAAATGGTGAAGAACGGCACGTTGGCTTCGCCGGCAACCGAACGAGCGAGCAGCGTCTTACCGGTGCCCGGAGGACCGACAAGCAGCACGCCGCGCGGGATTTTGCCGCCGAGACGCTGGAACTTCTGCGGATCCCGCAGGAATTCGACGATTTCCTCGAGATCCTGCTTGGCCTCGTCGACGCCGGCGACGTCTTCGAAGGTGACACGGCCATGCGCTTCGGTGAGCAGCTTAGCCTTGGACTTGCCAAAGCCCATCGCACCGCGTGAGCCACCCTGCATCTGCCGCATGAAGAACAGCCAGACGCCGAGGATCAGCAGCATCGGCAGCAGCGTGCCGAGGTAACTCAGAAAGCCGGAGGAACCATCGGTCTCCGGACGCGCGGTGACAGCAACGTTTTTGGCCTGCAGGCGATCGAGCAAGCTGTCGTCGATGACGGGTGAATAGGTCTGGAAATTATTGTTATTTTCCAGATACGTTCCGCTCAGCCGATTGCCGGTGACCACGACATCCTTCACGCGGCCCGCATCGACCTCACGCAGAAACTGCGAATAAGGGATTTCGCGGGAGCCTGTCTGCGCCGGCGCCGTCTGGAACATACTGAAAAGGGCGATCAGCAGAAGCGCTATGATCGCCCACAAGGCGAAATTTCGTAAGTTAGGGTTCATTGAACTCCCCAGCATGGAACAGCCGCCTCATGGCGACCGTCTTATTCGTCTCTAACATAGGGTTGCGCCGTGCGATTGCCAAGGCAACACCCCAGGTCAGATGGTTTTTCCGTCAATACTTCTTAAAGGCCGCCTCGCATAGGGCGCCGTCGCGAAAACCGCCGAAAGCCTGTTGGCAAAGATGAAATCAAATCGTGTCAAAAAGCGGTCGAAGGGTGCGAAATAAGGCGCGAGGTCGATCGCTCCGGCGGATTCTGGAGATAAAGGGGCTCCTTCAGCGGATAAGGCCGGTGCCGAAGCGATGGCGCGGTTCCATGCCGATCGAGGGAGATGATACATAACCTCCCTCATTCCCTTCCTCGGGTTTAACCCGAGGGATGTCACAAGAATCCAGCCACCGCGCGTCTGCGCGGTGATTGACTCGACTAAGCGTGAAGTGTCTTTTGCGCCCAAGGACTTGGGCGCCCTGGATTCCTGTGACATCCCTCGGGTTAAACCCGAAGGGAATGAGGAAGCGCGTGGAGCGGCGGCCTCGACCACTATCGACGTGTTCAAACCATTGTGCACGCGAAACCTTCCATCCCACACCCCGGCCTCCCCCGGCTGCAACATCAGCGGCGCGATCCCCCGGCTCTCGCGCGTGAGATAAAGCCCGTCACGCCTGAGATCGAAAACCACCCTGCCGACGGTCATCCGTCCCGGCGCTCCGCCAGCGGCAAAGAAGAGGAGGCGCTCCATCCGCGCCCTGCCCGGCACGAAAGGCTGCCCGCCGAAAACGGCCGTCAGGCGACCAAGCGCATAATCGAGCACTGCAGGATCCTGCCGCAATCCATCAGGCGTCACTTGCCCAAGCAGGCCGCCGTGAAGCCTGAAAGAACGATCCAGCCATTCTGCACCTGCGGACGACAAGTCCAGCCGCGCCGCCCAGGCCGCGCGAATATCCTTCTCCGCAGACGTATCGGCCGAAAGCTGCCGGCGCGTCCGCACGCGCTCATACTTCATATCCTCGTTGCTGGGATCGTCGATCCACCCCGCACCCCGCTCCCTCAGGAAAGCGCGGATATCCGCACGAGTGCAAAAAAGAAGCGGTCGTAAAACCCAGAAACGCCGGCCGAAGAGCACTGCATCGGCAATACCGGATGAAACCTGCTCCGTTCGCATTTCACGCATGGCAAGCGTTTCGCGCTGATCGTCGAACGTATGGCCGGTGACGATGAGATCGGCGCCGAATGCTTCCGCTGCCTCGGCCAGAAGGCCGTAACGCGCCTCGCGGGCTGCAGCCATGATACCGGTCTTCGGCTTGTCGCCCTGCCAGATGGCAATGGTGTGGGCAATACCGAGCGATGCGCAGAGGGCTGCGACCTCGCGCGCCTCATCTGCGGAGTCGGCGCGCAGCGCATGGTCGACGGTTGCAGCGCAAAGGGAAATCTGGAGATGCGGCGCGGCCTTCACGGCTTCATCGAGAAGGAGAAGCAGGCCGGTGGAATCGCTGCCGCCCGAAATCGCGACGAGAATGCGTGCGGGGCTTTGAAGCGATGTGAGAAACTGGAGGATCGCCTGTTGAGGCGAAGCGGCTTCCGGAGGCATGCCGGAAGACCTTAGCAGGCGAGGCGCTTCTGTTCGCTCGCAACCTTGCTGATGACGGCCCGCGAAGCCTTCGGATAACGCTTCGAGACTTCGCGCAACGTCGCGCAGGCCGTCTCCTTATTGTCGAGGGCGGCAAGCGACATGCCGAGCTTCAACAGCATTTCCGGCGCCTTTTCGGAGGTACCGTATTTCTGGTGCGCATTGAGGAAGGTTTTGGCCGCCTCATTGTACTTGCCCTGCGAATAGAGCGCCTCGCCGAGCCAGAAATTGGCGTCGGCCGCCCGCGCGCTGCTCGGGTAGCGGGTGATGTATTGCGTGAATTCCTGTTCGGCCGTGCTGTAATCGCCTGATAAGACATGGCCATAGGCGGCCTTGTACTGCTCCGCCTCACCGCCGAGCGAGGCTGTTTGCTGCGACGTGCCGGGATTGGCATCGGGAATCGGGCCGGAACCGACAGTGGCATTGTCGTCGACGGTACCGCCGACCGCATTGCCGTTCTGATCGAAATCGATCGAGCCGAGTTCCTTCGGCGGCTGGCCGAGGCCGCTATTGGCAGGCACGTTGGTGGAGGGAGCCGTTTCGGCTCCCTGCGGTGCTTGGATCATCCTGGCAACGTCGTCGCTGCCGGAAGCCGGAGCGGGATCGGTCTCACTCTTCTTGACAGGCGCCTTGGCACCCCCGCCGCCGCCGGAACCCGTCTTTTCCAACTGCTGGAAGCGGAATTCATTGTCTTCCTGCTGCTTGCGGATCGTCTCCTGCATCTGCAGCAGCTGGAAGCTCATTTCCTCGATCCGGCCGTTCAGCTGCCGCAACTGCTCTTCAAGCTGCTGCACGCGAACCTCGGCATCGCCGCTCTGCACCTTGACAACAGGCGGCGCCGCCTGGTTTTCCGCGGATCGGCCGCCGAGATGCAGCCCGAAGAACGAAGCGGAATAGGCCGCCCGTTCGCTCCCGGTCACAGCCGCGAGGCACAGCATGCCTGCCACGACAAGTTTCTTCATATGTATCGTCCTGTCCCAGTGATTCTTCGCACCTCGATGGCACGACCAGGAGATTTTTCCAATTGCTTTCAAAAAGCAACGGAGTCTGGCCAAAGTGTGGTCAAAAAGAAAAGGCGGCCCCGGATGGGACCGCCTTTCGAAAGCGAACTGGAATCGGCAGATTACATGCCTGCGCCGCCGAGAACCGTGACGGCGCGACGGTTCTGCGACCAGCAGGAAATATCGTCGCAGACGGCGACCGGACGTTCCTTGCCGTAGGAGATCGTCTTCAGACGCTGTGCCGGAACACCGCGCGAAGCGAGGTAATCCTTGGCAGCGGCGGCACGGCGGGCGCCGAGTGCCAGGTTATATTCGCGGGTGCCGCGTTCGTCGGCATGGCCCTCGACGGTGATCTGGTAGTTCGGGTAGCGGGCGAGCCACTGGGCCTGACGGTCGAGCGTCTGCGAGGCATCGGCCCGGATCGACGAGGAGTCAGTGTCGAAGAAGATGCGGTCGCCGACATTGACCGTGAAGTCCTGGGCGGAGCCGGGCGTGGCGGCACCACCCGCGCCGGCGCCGCCGAGGCCGAGATCACCGGCGCTGTTCGGCGGCTTCTTGGCGCAGCTTGCAAGCGCGAGACCAGCGACCAGCGCGATCATGACGGGGTTGCGGGCGAAATTCTGCATGCGGCTCATAGCCGGGGTATGAATTCGGCTCATGGCCGGTCTCCTTGCGAGTTCATCAGGGTTTCCGGACAGTAACCGCACTCGGTTAACCGCCCCTCAAAGTTTATGGTTAACAATTTACTGATTTGTCCCGTAGTCGCTCGGTTTTCATGATTCTGAGGCGACATGAAGGCATTGCCGCACCTGCTACTCCATAAGCGGCGACCAGGCCGGGTCGGAACCGTAGCTCGGAGTCTTGATGAGCTGTTCGTTGTAGCCGGTCAGGTCGATCGAATAGAGCTGCGGACCGCCGGCGCCTGCCGCCTGGCGGAAGAACATCAGAACGCGGCCGTTCGGTGCCCAAGTCGGACCCTCATTGTGGAAGCCGGTCGTCAGGATGCGCTCGCCCGAGCCGTCGGGTTTCATCACGCCGATCGAGAACTTGCCGCCGGCCTGCTTGGTGAAGGCGATGAGATCGCCGCGCGGCGACCAGACCGGCGTCGAATAGGAACCGTCGCCGAAGGAAATGCGGGTCTGGCCGGAACCATCGGCATTCATCACGTAGATCTGCGGCTTGCCGCCACGGTCGCTTTCGAAGCTGACGCGCGCGCCATCAGGGGAATAGGACGGCGAGGTGTCGATCGCAGACGTCGAGGTCAGCCGCGTCGTCGTGCGCGAGCGCAGGTCCATCGTATAGATGTTGGAGTTGCCTTCCTGCTGCAGGCTCATGATCACCTTCTGACCATCCGGCGAAAAGCGCGGCGAGAAAGTCATGCCCGGAAAATTGCCGACGACCTCACGCTGCCCGGTTTCGAGCTGCAGCAGATAGACGCGCGGCTGTTGGTTGGCGAAGGACATGTAGGTGACTTCCTGCCGGCTCGGCGAGAAGCGCGGCGTCAGCACGAGATCGCTGCCGTCAGTCAGCATGCGGACGTTAAAGCCGTCCTGATCCATGATCGCCAGCTGCCGCTTGCGCTGCTGCTTCGTACCGGATTCGGAGACGAAGACGACGCGAGTATCGAAATATCCCTCTTCGCCGGTGATCTGCTTGTAGATCGCATCGGCGATGATGTGAGCCACACGCCGCCAGTTCTCCGGCTGCGTATAGAACTGCTGACCGGTCATCTGCTGCCCGGCGAACGGGTCCCAGAGCCGGAATTCGGCGCGAAGACGGCCATCCGCTTCCTTGGTAACCCGGCCGGTGACCAGCGCCTGCGCATTGATGACCTTCCAGTCCTCGAAACGCGGCGCCGCATCCGGATTGGAGATCTTTTCGATAAAGGCCGTCTTGTTGATCGGGGCAAACAGGCCGGAACGCTGCAAGTCGGCGGCGATGACCTGCGAGACCTGCGCGCCTATGTCGCCCTGGAAGTCAGTCACCGCAATCGGCAACGGCTGAACGTTGCCTTTTCGAATATCGAGGGTGACCAACGCGTTCGCCGGGGTCGTAAAGGCTGCAGCCCCAATCAGGCCTGCAATGACCATCAAAGCGCGGATGAGGGAACACTTGACCATATCAAACAAGCCTTTCAGCATCTTATTGGGTAAGAGCGCTGGTGTCGAAGTTCAAAATGACTTCCTGCCAGCCGTCGTATTTATCTTTTGGAAGCATTGTGAATGGCGTGGAACGCCGAACGGCGCGGAGGGCCGCAGCCGACAGACTTTTCCGAGCAGCTTCGGTGCCGCCCGAGGCTGTGACCTTGGGTGAACCAATGATCGCGCCATTCTTATCGAGCCACAGGTGGATAGTAATTACGACTCCCCCGTCCCTCGCCTGCTCGGGAGGAAGATCGAAGGAGGAAGCGATTGCGTGCTGCAAATCGACAGCCGGCTTATCAGAGATCGCCGCATCCACCGGCTGCGCCAACGTTACAGGCGCACAAGCCAGAATCGTTCCAAGCATTTTGGCGGCTGCGATAGACTTGCTACCATGGGACAGGTCCATCAGCATCTAGATTCCCATGCTGCTTGGATCGAAGTTAAGGTCGAACTCATTCCAAGCGTCATACTTGTCCTTCGGAAGCATCGAGAAGGGTGCGGATTTCATAACGGCTCTATAAGCGCCGCTTTCTAAAGCACGGCGTGTGGAGTCGCTGCTGCTGCCACCTGACGATTCGACTTCCGGCTGACCGATGATGTTGCCATCCTTGTCGAGCTTCATATGAACCTTGATGACCATTCCGGCAAGGCCTTCCATCCCCGGCGTGACAAGCCAGTTCCCCTCGATCAAGCCGCGCACAGCATCTTCTTCGCTCTGGCTGAGCTTCGAGCCACCATTGCTCTTCTTCGCCCCCAGCGATGCCTCCTGCGTTGAACGCTTGGCACCGCCGGCGGAAGGATCGGTCTTGTTCAGCAAGGCCGAAATCTCGTCGGCGTTGAAATCGCTTTTCATCGAGGAGGCCGCTTTCGCCACCTCCTGCTTCTTGTCGGCCTTTTTCTTGTCCGTCGGCGCTTCCGCAGCCTTCGGTTGGTCCGGAGTCTTTTCCGGCGGCTTTTCGGCGGGTTTCTGCGGTTCCGGCGGTTTCACCTCCGGCTTGGCGACAGGGGTCGGCACCTTGTCCGGCAGCGCCTCGGCATCCGGCTTCGGCGGCTCCTCGGGCTTGGCCTGTTCTTCCGGCGGCTTTTCCTCCGGCTTCGGCGGCGTCACTTCGACGGGCTTCGGCGGCGGAATGGAGGCGACCTCCTTCGGCTGCTCGACCTCGGTCTCTTCCTTGTTGACTTCCTTGACGTCGTTCGGCTTGGGATCGATCGTCGGCAGCGGCTTCTCGCTCGAATTCGCCGCCGCTGCTTCACTGTTGCTCGGCTTGGCGTTCGGGACCGGCGGCGTCTTCAGGTCGGCATTGTTGTCACCGGCATTTTCGGCCGGCTGGGCGATCGGCGGCCGCGTCGTCGGCACCGGCGCTGATGTCTCCTTCTTCGGAGCCTTCTTGTCACCTTGCTGCATCTGGGTGATGGATTCCACCGGCACGAGATCGACCGGCATCGCCTCGAAATCCTCCACCTTGAAGGATTCCGGCGCGCTGAGCGACACCATCGCCCAGGTCAACACCAGGCAATGCAGAACAGCAGATGTGACGACGCTGGTCTTCATCTTGAACGCTACTGGTCCTTCTTCTGCTGCGTCACGAGGCCGATATTCTTGAAGCCGGCGCCCTGGATACGGGCCATGACATCGGCGATGACGCCATAAGGCGCCGTTGCGTCGCCGCGCACGAAGATCCGTTCGTTATAGCCTGTCGTGGCGATCGCCTCGAGCTTGGCGGCGATCTCGGCGGCCGGGATCGGCGTTTCCTGCAGGAACACTTCGCCGTCGTTCTTGACGGAGATGGTGATCGGCTGCGTCTCGGAGTTCAGCGCCTTGGCCTGCGTTTCCGGCAGGTCGATCGGCACGCCGACGGTCATCATCGGTGCTGCGACCATGAAGATGATCAGAAGCACCAGCATGACGTCGACGAGCGGCGTCACATTGATTTCGGAGATCACGGCCTTGTTCCGACCGCCGCGACGGCGGCGTCCGCCACCCCCGCCGCCATTGCCTCCAACAGCCATACCCATGTCAGTATACTCCGTTGGTTACTGAGCGGCAGCGCGCGGCTGCAGTTTCTCGTCGATCTGGCGCGAAAGTATGGCGGAGAATTCGTCCGCGAAGCCTTCCATGCGGCCAGAGAGCTTGCCGGCATCGGCAGAGAATTTGTTGTAGGCGATAACCGCGGGGATAGCGGCAACGAGGCCGATCGCGGTCGCAAGCAGCGCTTCGGCGATACCCGGCGCCACCACCGCAAGGTTAGTGGACTTCGAGCCGGCAATCGCCTGGAACGAGGTCATGATGCCCACGACCGTGCCGAAGAGACCGATGAACGGACCGGCCGAACCGATCGTTGCCAGTGACCCGAGACGGGCGCCGAGAAATTCCGATTCGCGTGACAGCGTCACGTCCATCGCCCGATCGATACGCATCTGCAGGCCGATCGGCGAACGGGCGCCGCGTTCGAAGGATTTCTTCCATTCACGCATGGCGGCTACGAAAATCGCTGCCAGCCCGGTATTGTTGCGTTCCGACAACGAGCGGTAGAGCTCTTCCAGCGACTGGCCCGACCAGAAGACCTGCTCGAACTTGTCGAACTGGCGCCTTGCGCGGCCATAGGCCAGGTATTTGTCGATGACGATTGCCCAGGTCCACACCGAGGCCGCGATAAGCCCGAGCATGACGAGCTTGACGACGATGCCGGCCTGCATGAAAAGCGACCAGAGACTGACGTCCGTCGTTGCTGCTGCCAATCCTACTTGTTCCATTGATCCAAAATCCCCGAATCCAAACGCCCGGTGCTGGACCGGGCGGCACAAAGTGATCTCGCAAGAAGTGTCCGGCGACCGCCGCCCAAAGCCCTGGTCAAGCTTCCAAGCTCATCTTCCGCCTTCTTGCCGTCAAATTTGGTCAAAGGAAGGCGTGCACCGCACAAACTCCGACTTTCCCAGTAAGACACTATTATGGTTAATAGATCGTTAGTGCTGGACTGTGACAGTAAGCCTGTATTTGGAAGATTTCGTTCCGTGGATTACTTGACCGGAGCAAGTTCCGGCTGCCGAGAGAGCGCTCATCCTGCGGCGCGGGAATTCCTTCACATAAAACTCAAGTTTTGACAAGCCTGAATTCCGGGTAATTCGCCGCTATAGCGGCGTGCTGCCCTCCAGGAATTTCGCCGCCAGCGTTTCCGGCAGCCGCCGCGGCCGCCCCCTGGCGTTGATGACGGCGATGATCACCTTGGCGGCGATCAGCAGCGTCTCGCCCGAACGGATCTGCTGGTTGAGCACCATCTTGGCGCCGCCGGCTTTTTCCGTATGCGTCAGGATCGTCAGCACGTCGTCCATGCGCGCCGGGCTCTTGAAGTCGATCTCCATGCGATGGACGACGAAGACGAGGCCTTCCTCGTCGGCGCTGACCAGCTCACGCTGCTCGACGCCGAGACAGCGCAGATAATCGGTTCGGCCGCGCTCCAGGAAATGCAGGTAGCGGGCGTGATAAACTAGGCCCGAGAAATCCGTGTCTTCATAATAGACCCGCTGGACGAGGCGATGCCCCGCCTCCGTCAGCTCTCCCGAAATGGAAAAAGGGCGTTCCGTCATAATTTTCTCCAAACTTGAGCGCCCTCTTTGGCGCAACGCTTCGCGGCAGGCAAGCATTGAATGCCCCGCCGGCAGGCATTGAATGATTGTCATAATTTCTAATTATTCCCGATAACGAACGAACCGATCAGGAGACGATGCGATGAAGATTGCGGTTATGGGCGGAGACGGTTTCATTGGTTGGCCCACCTCGCTGCATCTCTCCGATGCCGGTCACGACGTCCATATCCTGGACAATCTGTCGCGTCGCTGGATCGACACCGAACTTGGCGTTCAATCGCTGACGCCAATGGATTCGATCCAGGAGCGCACCCGCATCTGGCATGCCGAAACCGGACGCCGCATCCACTTCAATCTGATCGATCTCGCCAGAGACTACGAACTCCTGAAGAATTGGCTTTCCGAACACCGCCCGGATGCGATCATCCATTTCGCCGAACAGCGGGCCGCGCCCTATTCGATGAAGAGCGACCGCCACAAGAACTACACCGTCAACAACAATGTCAGTGCCACGCACAACCTGCTGAACGCGCTGACCGAGCTCAATCTCGACGCCCATCTCATCCATCTCGGCACCATGGGCGTCTACGGCTATTCGACAGTCGGCGCCGCCATCCCCGAAGGCTACCTGCCGGTCGGCATCGAAACTCCAGCCGGAGAGACGGTCAGCCAGGAGATCCTCTATCCCTCCAATCCCGGCTCGATCTACCACATGACCAAGTGCCTGGATCAGCTTCTCTTCCAGTTCTACGCCAAGAACGACGGATTGAGGATCACCGACCTGCACCAGGGCATCGTCTGGGGCACGCATACCGAGCAGACGCGCCGCCACGCGCAGCTCATCAACCGTTTCGATTACGACGGCGATTACGGCACAGTGCTGAACCGCTTCCTCATCCAGGCGGCGATCGGCTATCCGCTGACGGTGCATGGCACCGGCGGCCAGACCCGCGCCTTCATCCATATCCAGGATTCGGTGCGCTGCATCGAGCTGGCGCTGAAAAACCCGCCGGCCCGCGGCGCCCGCGTCGAGATCTTCAACCAGATGACGGAAACCCACCGGGTGCGCGATCTTGCCGAGATGATCGCAAGGATCAGCGGCGCCAAGATCGCCTGGCTGCCCAATCCGCGCAAGGAAGCCGCCGAGAACGAGCTGATCGTCCGCAACGAAAAATTCCGCAATCTCGGCCTCGAACCGATCACGCTGGAAGCCGGCCTGCTCGGCGAGATCGTCGACGTCGCAAAGAAATTCGCCTATCGCGTCGACCGCGCACGCGTGCCGGCCGTCTCCGCCTGGACCAAGGATATCGCCGCGACGATCAATCACGATCCGGAGGGTAAACGGTTGAAGTCGGTGTCGTGAGCGCTGAGATGACGAACGCCGGAGTGCCAGCGACTGACCTACAAACTCACCCTCGTAACGTCACTTCAATCAAGGGCCGGCATCCAGTTTGGCCTCGCCAAAGAAGGAGGATCGCGGCTTGCTTCCTCTTCTCCCCAGCGGGGAGAAGGTGGCCCGCAGGGTCGGATGAGGGGGCCACACGGCACGGCCTTCATTGCCTTTCGCTCGCGCTCAACGCATTCGCTTCTGTCGTCGCTCACCCCCTCAACCGCCTGCCGGCACCTTCTCCCCGCTGGGGAGAAGAGACGTGTAGCAGCGCCTTGCCGCGCGTCCTTCGCCAGAGCAAGATTTATCGGAGCAGTCGAACCCGATGAACCACTCGCCGCCCTTCGCCTACGTCACCCTCGTCACCAATGCCGACTATGCCATGGGCGCCACCGCCCTCGCCCTCTCCCTGCGCCGCACCGGCACCACCGATATCGTCATCCTCCACACCGGTGGCGTCGATGCGGCCGCCCTCGCCCCGCTCAAGTCCCTCGGCTGCCGCCTGATCGAAGTCGAGCACCTGCCGCTTTCCGATGCCTTCAACGAGCGCCACGCCCGCGGTCAGCTCCATTCCGCTGCCCCCTTCACCAAGGGTCGCAAGCCCGATTTCCATTCACCGCTCGACAATTTCTGCAAACTCAGGCTGTGGCAGCTCGTCGAATACGAGCGCTGCGTCTTCATCGACGCCGATGCCCTCGTGCTGAAAAACATCGACAGGCTGTTCCTCTATCCGGAATTTTCCGCAGCTCCCAATGTCTATGAAAGCCTCGCCGACTTTCGCCGCATGAATTCCGGCGTCTTCGTCGCCGCGCCCTCGCATGACACATTCCGGCACATGCTCGAAAGGCTCGACAGGCCGGATGTCTTCTGGCGCCGCACCGATCAGACCTTTCTCGAGACGTTCTTCCCGGATTGGCACGGCCTGCCGGTTTATTTCAACATGCTGCAATATGTATGGTTCACCATGCCGGAGCTTTGGGACTGGAAGAGCATTTCGATCCTGCACTACCAGTATGAAAAACCCTGGGAAAAGAATCATCCCAAGGCGGCGCGGCTACAACCGTTGATCGATCTGTGGCACCGTTTCCATGATGGCGGCAATCTGCCCGAGATCGCGGCGCTGGACAATCCGGAAGGGGCAGCATGAAGGTACTGGTATCTGGCGGAACGGGTCTCGTCGGACGGCATATCGTCGAAGAGCTGCTGACTGCCGGCTATCAGGTGATCGTCGGCGGACGCCGTGCGCCGCATCCGCGCCTCTTTTCCCGCCCGGTCGAGTTTGCAGCCCTTTCGCTTGATCCCGACAAGGATCAGATCGACATTTTCGACGACGCCTATTTTTTCGTCCACGCCGCCTTCAGCCATGTTCCAGGCAAGTATCGCGGCGGCGAGGGCGACGATCCGAAAACCTTCCACAGACTGAATCTCGACGGCACCGTCCGGCTTTTCGAGGCCGCCAAACGCGCCGGCACACGCCGCTGCGTCTTCCTGTCCAGCCGCGCCGCCTACGGCGAACATGCCGGGGGAAGCGAGCTGACGGAGACGATGCTTGCCAAGCCCGAAACGCTCTACGGCCAGGTCAAGCTCGATGCCGAGCGAGCGCTTGCCCACCTCTCCACGCCGGGTTTTGCCGGCGTGAGCCTGAGGGCGACCGGCATCTATGGCGATTTCTTCCCGAACAAATGGGACGGCCTGATCGCCGATTATCTCGCCGGCCGGCCGGTTGCCTCACGTGCGGGAACGGAAGTTCACGGCCGCGACCTCGGGCGGGCGGTACGGCTGATGCTGGAGACGGAAAGCAACCGCATCTCCGGCGAGATTTTCAACGTCTCGGACATCGCAGTCGACACGTGCGATATCCTTTCACCCATCCGCCGCCAGACGGGCTGTCGGCATTCGCTGCCCGCCCCCGCCGACAAGGCAGCGCTCGCTGCAATGAGCACGGCGAAAATCGGCGCGCTCGGCTGGGCGCCGGGCGGGACTCCTCTGTTCGAGGAAACAATGCAACGGCTGGCCGTTGCGCAGCCGCAATCTGCAGCATCTGTGCCGTACCGGCAATGATCGTTGGACACCCGCCACGGCGCGAAGTGGGCGCGGTGCTGTCGCAGCCGGCATTGCATCGAACACTGAGCCGTCTATGCTTGCTCGACCTTTCTGATATCCGGCAGATCGAATGACCGCTAGAGAATTGAAAGCGCAGTTGCGCAATGAACGGCTGTCCGCTCGCGACGCCATTTCCCCCGAGAAACGAGCGGCCAAAAGCATGGCAATGGCCGATCATGCGGGCGAGGCCGTCGGCTTTGCGCCAGGCACGATCGTCTCCGGCTTCCTGCCGATCCGTTCGGAGGCCGATCTCAGGCCGCTGATGACGCGGTTTGCCGCGCGCGGCGCGCGGCTCTGCGTGCCGGCGATCCTCGACAAGCAGACGATCGTCTTTCGCGAATTGGCGGAAGGCGCGCCACTCATCGAGACCGGCTTCGGTACCGTGGGTCCCGGAGCGGATGCCGCCATTCTCGACCCGGAGATCTTGCTGGTGCCGCTTTCGGCCTTCGATGCCAGAGGCCATCGCATCGGCTATGGCGCCGGCTATTACGACCGCGCCATCAGCCGGCTAAGGCAAAAAGGCCTGCATCCGAAGCTGATCGGCATTGCATTCGACTGCCAGGAAGTGGCACATGTGCCCGATGAGCCGCACGACATAAGCCTGGATGCCATCCTGACAGAAAGCGGCCTTCGCTTTTTTGCCTCTTGGATTGGATAGGGAATGCGGCTGCTTTTTCTGGGTGACATGGTCGGCAAGACGGGACGCACGGCGGTCTGGGACCGCCTTCCCGGCCTGATCTCCGACCTCAAGCTCGATTTCGTCGTCGTCAACGGCGAGAATGCCGCCGGCGGCTTCGGCATCACCGAAGACATCTTTCTGGAAACGATCAATGCCGGCGCCGATGTGGTGACGACAGGCAATCACGTCTGGGACCAGAAGGAAGCCGTCGCCTTTGCCGGGCGCCACGATCAATTCCTCCGGCCGGCCAACTATCCGCAAGGCACGCCCGGCCGCGGCTCCGGTCTTTTCTATGCTAGGAACGGCGCGCGCGTGCTCGTTGCCAACGTCATGGGCCGGGTCTTCATGCATCCGGAACTCGACGATCCCTTCAAATCGGCGGAAGTCATCCTCGCCGCCTGCCCGCTCAAGGAGCAGGCCGATGCGATCATCTTCGATTTCCACGCGGAGGCGACTAGCGAGAAGCAATGCTTCGGCCATTTCGTCGACGGCCGCGCCAGTTTCGTCGTCGGCACCCACACGCATGTGCCGACGGCCGATGCGCAGATCCTGAACAGCGGCACCGCCTATCTGTCGGATGCCGGCATGTGCGGCGATTATGATTCTTCGCTCGGCATGGATAAGGAAGAGCCGCTGAACCGCTTCATCTCCAAAATGCCGAAGGGCCGCATGGAAGCGGCGAACGGCCCCGCGACGATCTGCGGCGTCGGCGTGGAGATTTCCGACAGAACCGGATTGGCCGAAAAGATCGCGCCGCTTCGGCTGGGACCGCGGCTCGCCGAAACGGTGCCGGAGTTCTGGCGGTAGAGCCTTTCCGCAACACGCAAATGTGAGCATCCCTGGTCTGGACCGCTGCGACCTCATGCCGCATCCTCCCGCCGCCAATCCAAAGTGATGGAGCGCCGGAGGGTGGCATGACGCCGCAATATCTTGTTCTCGCTATCGCATGCCTTGCGGCCTTCGCCGCGCCAGCTTCCGCCGGAGCAGAGCAACAGCGAGCGCCCGTCAGCCAGTGCCAGGCAATCGCGCAGAATACGCCCAAGGCGACCTTCGCAAGCTTTTCCGGCGCGGCATCGTTGACGCCTGCCGTTTCCGAGGGCGAAGACGTCAAATTGACCTTCCTCGGCCATTCCACCTTCGAGATCGAAACCCCTGGCGGCATCGTCATCGCGACAGACTATAACGGCTGGTACAGGCCGGCGACGATGCCCGATGTCGTGACCATGAACAAGGCGCACACGACCCATTTCACCTTGACGCCCGATCCCGACATCAAACATGTGCTGCATGGCTGGAGCGATATTCCGGGCGCAAAGGCCGAGATCAAACTCGTCATCGGCGATGCCTATATTCGCAATGTCCCGACGGATATCCGCTTCAGCTACGGCCTTGGCG
This sequence comes from Rhizobium esperanzae, assembly GCF_014197615.1. Taxonomy (GTDB): domain Bacteria; phylum Pseudomonadota; class Alphaproteobacteria; order Rhizobiales; family Rhizobiaceae; genus Rhizobium; species Rhizobium esperanzae_A. The sequence continues at coordinate 165,544 of NZ_JACIFY010000011.1, read as the reverse complement.
GCTCGCAGGAGAACGGCAATTCCATCTTCATTTTCGAAATCGCCGGTCTCTGCATCGGCCATCTCGGCCACCTGCACTATGAGCTGACAGACGCCCATTACATCGAGATCGGCCGCCTCGACGTCGTCATGGTCCCGGTGGACGGCGGCCTGACCATGGGCGCCGACAGCATGAGCCGCGCCATCAAGCGGCTACGCTCGTCGCTGATTCTGCCGATGCACCGGCGCGGCCCACCGGTCGAGGCCTTCGTCTCGATGTTCGGCAAGGATTTCGACATCGCCAATGCGCCCGACGACAGCATCACCGTCTCCATGCGCACGCTGCCGAAAAAGCCGCTGATCTATGTCATGAAGGGTGTGCAGTAAAAAGGCCGGCGGCTTTTCCAGCCCTTGCGCGTCAGGCGAACCGCAGGTGACGCTTGATGCCGACATCCGGCATCTTGTCGTCGTCGAGATTGGCCTTGGCGATCTCCCAGCCGAATTTCAGCTTGCTGCCTGTTGAAACCCAGATCTCGGCATCGTCGACATGAAGGGCAAGCATGGTAAGCTTGGGATCCTTCTTGCCGCCGTCATACCAGGCCGCGACGATCGAACTCCAATACTCCTCGATCTTGGCAGGGTCAGGACGCACTTCGATTACACCGGCAAGGCAGGCGTGATAATCGTGATCCTTGCCGATAACGCAGAAATGCGCTCGGCTGCCGGGCTTTATGGCCCGCACGATATCGGCATCGATCTTGGTATAGAACCAGATCGTGTTGGTGGTGGGATCGGCATGCGGCGCCATCGGCTGCATGTGCATATCAAGCCCGGAAATTCCGAGCATGCCGGCATGAACATCGTTGACCTGATCCCAGAGCTGACGTGCTGGCTGTTCCTGCGCATCGCTGAGACTTGCCATGACCGTTCCTTTCCGTTGGATAGAGTTCTTGAAACGTCATCCCCTCACCTTTGTTCCAACTGCTTTTTCCTTGAACGGGTGCCGTTTCGCTCTTATAAGGCGGCCCATTCCGAACAATGAGACGTGAACAGGGGTGCCATGGCTGGCCATTCACAGTTTAAAAACATCATGCACCGCAAGGGCCGTCAGGATGCCGTGCGGTCGAAAATGTTCTCCAAGCTTGCGCGCGAAATCACCGTTGCCGCCAAGGCCGGCCTGCCCGACCCGACGATGAATGCCCGCCTTCGCCTGGCGATCCAGAACGCCAAGGCCCAGTCCATGCCGAAGGACAACATCGACCGCGCCATCAAGAAGGCAGCCGGCGCCGACGGCGAAAACTACGATGAAGTCCGCTACGAGGGATATGGCCCGGGCGGCACGGCGATCATCGTCGAGGCTCTGACCGACAACCGCAACCGCACCGCTTCCAACGTCCGCTCGATCTTCACCAAGGCCGGCGGAGCGCTTGGCGAAACCGGTTCCGTTTCCTTCTCCTTCGACCATGTCGGCGAAATCACCTACAAGCTTTCCGTCGGCGATGCCGACAAGGTGATGGAAGCCGCGATCGAAGCCGGCGCCGACGACGTCGAGACCGATGAAGACGGCCACTACATCACCTGCGGTTTTGAGGCTCTCGGCGAAGTGTCGAAGGCGCTGGAAGCCAGCCTCGGCGAAGCCGAAACCGTCAAAGCCGTCTGGCGCGCCCAGAACAACGTGCCGGTGGACGAGGAAAAGGCTCAGTCGCTGATGAAGCTCATCGACAGCCTGGAAGATGATGACGACGTGCAGAACGTCTATTCCAACTTCGAGGTTTCGGAAGAAGTTCTGGCGAAGCTCTCCGCCTGAGTACAACCCGCGACGTCATCCTCGGCCTTGTGCCGAGGATCTGCACCGGCCCCATTAAGTCTCTGAAAAGAAATATTTTCCTGTCAAGCAATTGCCGTGGTTAGATGCTCGGCACAAGGCCGAGCATGACGACGGAGACGTTGTCAACAAACCGAACCCGGCCTTGGCGCCGGGTTTTCTGTCTCTGACGACAGCTTGGAAAACTTAGGCCGCGGCTCGCATGAAGTTCCCAAGCGCCGCAAACAGTTCCACCGACCTCAGCCGCGCCTCGATGTCGTGGATCGGCATGGAGATGATCACCTCGTCGGCCTGCGTTTCGTTGAGAAACTCCGTCAGTTTCGCCTCCGCCGTCTTCGGCGACCCCACCACGGCGTAGCGCAGCGTATGCTCGACGTTCATCTTCTCCATGGGCGACCAGAAATTTTCCATATCGGCCACCGGGCGTGGGAACGGGCCGCGGACATTCCGGCGCAGATTGACGAACTGCTGTTCAGCCGAGGTGAAATGGTAGCGCGCCTCCTCATCCGTCGCCGCCACCGCGCCCATGACGCCGACCATCACATAGGGCTTGTCGAGCATTGCCGAAGGCTGAAAACGGTCGCGGTAGATCGCAATCGCGTCGAGCAACATGTCGGGCGCGAAATGCGAGGCGAAGGCATAGGGAAGCCCGAGCATGGCGGCAAGCTGGGCGCTGTAGAGGCTGGAGCCGAGCAGCCAGATCGGAATATGCGAGCCATTGCCGGGAACCGCGAGGATCGCCTGGTTCTCGACCGGCGTACCGAGCAGTTGCTGCAGTTCGACCACATCGTTGGGGAAGCTGTTGGCGCCGGCCTCGAGGTTGCGCCGCAGCGCCTGCGCGGTGCGCATATCGGTTCCCGGAGCCCGCCCGAGGCCGAGATCGACACGGCCGGGGAAGAGCGCCTCCAGCGTGCCGAACTGCTCGGCGATGACGAGCGGCGAATGGTTGGGCAGCATGATGCCGCCGGAGCCGACGCGGATGCGTGTTGTCGCGGCCCCGACATGACCGATCACCACTGATGTGGCAGCACTGGCAATGCCCGGCATGCCGTGATGCTCGGCGAGCCAGAAACGCTTGTAACCGAACTCCTCGGCCTTGCGAGCCATCCGTGCCGAACTCTCGAGCGACTGGCGGACACTGCTGCCTTCGGCAACGGGGGAAAGGTCGAGTATGGAGAAGGGAACCATGGGGAACCTGCCGGGCAGTTGACGGATGCCGTCTATGTAGGTTGCCGACCTTGCCATTCCAAACCATGCACGCAACAAAAGGGCCGCGCGAGCGCGACCCTTTTCAGCAGTCGAAAACTACGGCTTACCGATGACGGCGCAGCACATGCACCTCGGCGCTCGGTTGGTGCAAGCCCTGGGGCAGGGTGAAATTGCCGAGCTGGCGGTCCATTTCCAGCGCTTCCGTCGCCAGCCGGTGGATCGCCTCCGTCGTTTCCTCGACCATCGAGGCGTTCTGCTGCGTCATCGCGTCGAGTTCGGCGACGGCGCTGTTGATCTCGCGCAGCGTATTGGCCTCCTCGCGGGTCGCACCCATGATCTCGTTGATCTGTCCGTTGATCGCTTCGACATGGGCGCCGATACCGGTCAGCGCAACGCCGGCCTTTTCCACAAGCGCCACGCCGCTTTCGACCTCATGCGTCGATTTCTGCAGCAGGCTGGAGATTTCCTTGGCCGCACTCGACGAGCGCTGAGCGAGTTCGCGCACTTCCATGGCGACGACGGCGAAGCCCTTGCCGGATTCACCGGCGCGCGCCGCCTCGACGCCGGCATTGAGCGCCAGGAGATTGGTCTGGAAAGCGATGTCGTCGATGACCGAGATGATCGTGTTGATCTGGCGCGAAGAGGTCTGGATCGCCTCCATCGCTGCGATCGTCTCGCGCATAATCTGGCCGGAGCCGGTCGTCTCCTTCTTGGCATCGCGGGCGATGCGCTCGGCCTGTTCGGCCCGCTCGATCTGCTGGCGGACGGACTGGGTGATGGCGCTGATCGCATTCGCCGTCTCGGTGATCGAGCCGGCCTGGCGCTCGGTGCGCCCGGCAAGCTCATCGGCGCCGGTGCGCATCTCCTCGGAGCCGGCGCGCACCGCCATCGAGTTGCCGCCGATTGCGGTCATGGTTTCGCTCAACGTCGCGAGCGCTTCGTTGAAATTGATGCGCAGGCTTTCGAGTTCGTTCGGGAAGCGGGTAGCGATCTGATAGGCGAGATCGCCGCTGGCAAGATGATGCAGGCCCTCATCGATCGCCTCGACCACCTGCTGCAGCGTCTTCGCCTCGGCCTCGCGCTCGGCCAGATTCTGCTGGCGGTCCTGCTCGGCCTGCAGACGCGTCTCTTCGCTGACCGCTTCGAGTTCGCGGCTTTCGATCAGCGACTGGCGGAAGCGGGCAAGCGCATTCGCCATCGTGCCGATCTCGTCCTTGCGGTTCAGACTGCCGATCTCGCTATCAAGCTTGCCGTCGGCAACATCACGGGTGACGCCGGCAAGCCGCGCAAGCGGTGAAAACAGGAAATTGGTGACGAGACCGGTCGCGACCGCCATGACGACGAGCACGCCGATGCCGATCATCGTCAGCAAAGTGGCGATCTCGATCGAGCCGGCATTGAGTTCGCCAAGCAGCACGCTCTCGACCGCGAGGAAGCGGTCGCCGCGATAGTCGATGCCGCGGACATAGGCGCGGGCCGGCCCGTCCGCCCTGTCGAAATCGGCAACCGTCATCGCCGAACTGGCAAGCGCGTCCTTGATGAAGGTGAAGGGAGCCGCATCGAGCGTCGCAAGCTTGCCGCTCTGGTCGAGACCGACGGCCGAGCCGTCGGCGGAGACGATCGCCGCCCGCGCCGTACTGCCCTGAACGATGCCCTTGCCAAGGATACCGGTGACAATGTCGTCGCGCACCTTGAATAGAAAGATGCCCTTGGCCGCCCCGAGCTTGACGATCGGCACGGCATAGAAGATCGCCGACTTGCCGCTGGCGGCATCGACACGCAGGCCGGAAAAGCCTGTCGGCGCGGCGTCATCGGTCGCCTTGGCAGTGTTCTCGATTGCCTTGGCGAAAGCGATGCCGGCGCCGGTCGCCTTCCAGGCGTCCGACTTCAGGTTCTCGGCGAAGTCGTCCTGCTTCTTGTAGGAGTAGAGGACCGTACCGTCGAGATCGGCAATCAACAGATCGCTGAAGGCTGTGTCTTCGAGGTCGCGGGCAACTTCGCCCTGTGTCTGCTCATGGTTCGAATAATAGAAACCGCTCGGCCCTTCGGGTTTCATCAGCTTCTCGCGCTGGTCGGCCGGGTTTGGATTGCCCGTAATGAAAACCTTCTTCAGCTCGCCGCGGGCATCGCCTGAAGTCTTCTGGATGGTCTTCCAGCCGCTCTTCAAGCTGGTGATCGACATCTGCAGCGCCTCGATGCGCGCGATGGAATTCGCCTGGTTTTCAAGCTGTGTCAGCTGGTCCTGCAGCATGTCGCCGCGAAAGATCAGCACACTTTCCTTGGCCTTCAGCGCCTGCTCGTCGGAGATCCGGCTGCTGGCGAAATAGGCAAGCACGTCGATCACCGCGATCGACAGCACGGTCATCAGAATGAATGTGGCAATGACCTTGAAGGACAGGGATTGAAATCTCTGTGCCATGTACGACGAACCCCTTTTGAACGCGCCCGGCAGCCTCGGCACCCAGCGCATGCCTGATCGACTGACCTGTAAACAGAACATCGGGAGCTTGAATCTTCGCGAAAAGACGCCCCTCTCGTATTTGATGACTAGAATTCAGGCATCTGTTTTAATTCGCGGTAAATAGCGCGGCCTAAAACCACGAGTGTTTTTGTTTTGTTCACATATCGATGGCAGTTATTTCGCAATCGCTATAGGTTGAACCATGCAAAATACGATTCGCATCGTCGGCATCGATCCCGGACTTCGCCGCACCGGCTGGGGAATCATCGACACATTGGGCAATTCCCTGAAATTCGTGGCTTCCGGCACGGTGACGTCAGATGGCGACATGGACCTCGCCTCCCGCCTCTGCCAGCTGCATGACGGCCTGGCGGAGGTCGTCCACAGCTATAAGCCGGATGAAGCCGCCGTCGAACAGACCTTCGTCAACAAGGATGCGGTGGCGACCCTGAAGCTTGGCCAGGCTCGCGGCATTGCCATGCTGGTGCCGGCGCGCGCCGGGCTGCCGGTCTCCGAATATGCCCCCAACGCCGTGAAAAAGGCGGTCATCGGCGTCGGCCACGGCGAAAAACATCAGATCCACATGATGTTGAAGATCCTGATGCCGAAAGTCGAATTCAAGGGCGACGACGCCGCCGACGCTCTGGCGATCGCCATCTGCCACGCACACAATCGCGGCAGCAACCGGATGCGACAGGCGCTGGCCGGCTAGTCTGTTCTTGACTTGTTCCCATTCGATGATAAGTAATACCTGAGAGGTATTACCATGCGCGTGACGGAAAAAGGCCAGGTGACGATTCCCAAGGACATCCGGGACCGCTTGAAGATCGGGCCGGGATCCGAGGTGGATTTCGTTGCCGATGAAAAGGGTGCCCGCTTGGTTGTCCTATCCAGCAGGATAGAGCCGTCGCAGGACGATTTTGAATCCTGGCTCGGCAGTATGAGCGGGACCCTCGACACCGGCGGCATGACAACCGACGAATTCATGGAATGGTTGAGAGGACCACGTGATGACCTCGGTCCTCGTTGATACGAACATTTTCATCGATATCTTCGGGCCGGACAATCCTTCTAGGGAATGGTCCGCGCGTGCATTGAGCGCATTGCGTCCAGATTCGCAATTCGTCATGACACCGGTTGTTTGGGCAGAGCTGGCAAGCATGACCCCGCGCGAGGAAACCCTTGCATTTCTGCTGTCGCGATTAAACCTGGTCCGCGAGGCCCTGCCGTTTTCCGCCGCTTACCGGGCCGGCATGGCACATGCGCAGTACCGGAGGAGCGGCGGCCTGCGCGAGCGTACTCTGCCGGATTTTTTCATCGGTGCGCACGCCCTTGTTCGATCGCATCGCCTTCTGACGCGCGATGGCGCGCACTACCGCTCTTATTTCCCCGAATTGGACATTATTTCTCCCGAAACGCACCCTTGAGAGACCGCACCCCATGATCGGCAAGCTGAAAGGCACCATAGACGAAATCGGCGAAGACTATGTGCTCGTCGATGTGCACGGCGTCTGCTACGTCGCCCATTGCTCGGCCCGCACCCTGTCCAAGCTCGGCTCGGCCGGCGAGGCCTGCGTGCTGTTCATCGAGACGTATGTGCGCGAGGATCAGTTGAAGCTCTTCGGCTTCATGACCGCCCTGGAGCGGGAATGGTTCAACCTGCTGCAGAGCGTCCAGGGCGTCGGCGCCAAGGTGGCGCTTGCCGTTCTCTCGACATTGACGCCGGGCGAACTCGCCAATGCGATCGCTCTGCAGGACCGCACCGCCGTCTCCCGCGCGCCGGGCGTCGGCCCGAAAGTGGCGATGCGTCTCGTGACCGAACTCAAGAACCGCGTACCGGCCTATGCCGGCGAGGCGATCAATATCGCTCTTAAACAGGAACTCGGCGAAGGTGTCGCCGCCGCACCGGTTGCCGATGCGGTGTCCGCGCTGACCAACCTCGGCTATAGCAGAGATCAGGCGGCAAATGCCGTTGCCGCGGCGATGAAAACGGCCGGTGACGGCGCCGACAGCGCCAAGCTGATCCGCTTGGGATTGAAGGAGCTGGCGCGGTGAACGCCGGAAAACCAATGAATGGATGTCGAGGCAGCCGACTTTTGGTGTATTGCTGTAACAGGTTTCAAAACGGAATGAGAGCATGAGTGAACCCGCCCGCCTGATATCGCCGGAAAAGCGGGGTGAAGACCTTGATATAACGCTGCGCCCGCAGTCGCTGGACGAGTTCACCGGCCAGGCGGAGGCGCGCGCCAATCTCAAGGTGTTCATCGAGGCGGCGAAGAATCGCGGCGAAGCGCTTGATCATGTGCTCTTCGTCGGCCCGCCCGGCCTTGGCAAGACGACGCTGGCGCAGATCATGGCGAAGGAACTCGGCGTCAACTTCCGCTCGACGTCGGGTCCTGTGATCGCCAAGGCCGGCGATCTCGCCGCGTTGCTGACCAATCTCGAAGAGCGCGACGTGCTCTTCATCGACGAGATCCATCGCCTCAATCCGGCCGTCGAGGAAATTCTCTATCCGGCCATGGAAGATTTCCAGCTCGATCTCATCATCGGCGAAGGCCCCGCCGCCCGCTCGGTGAAGATCGACCTGTCGAAATTCACGCTGGTGGCTGCCACCACCCGTCTCGGCCTGTTGACCACACCACTGCGCGACCGCTTCGGTATCCCGGTGCGCCTGAGCTTCTATACCGTCGAGGAGTTGGAACTGATCGTGCGCCGCGGTGCGCGGCTGATGAACCTGCCTATGACCGAAGAGGGCGCCCGCGAGATCGCAAGGCGCGCTCGCGGCACGCCGCGCATCGCCGGCCGGCTGCTGCGGCGCGTGCGCGACTTCGCCGAAGTGGCGAAGGCCGAAGCCGTGACGCGCGAGATCGCCGACGAGGCGCTGACCCGCCTGCTGGTCGATAATGTCGGCTTCGACCAGCTCGACAAACGCTACCTCAACATGATTGCCGTCAATTTCGGCGGCGGCCCGGTCGGCATTGAAACCATCGCCGCCGGCCTTTCCGAGCCGCGCGACGCGATCGAGGACATTATCGAGCCCTACATGATCCAGCAGGGTTTCATTCAGCGCACGCCGCGCGGCCGCGTTCTGACCGCAATCGCGTGGAAACATCTCGGAATGCAACCGCCCAAGGAGATGGAGGCTGCGCAGTTCCGGCTGTTCCAGGAGGACGACTGAGTGATCACCCGCCGCAGATTTTTCAAGGTTCTTGGCGGTGGTTTCGCAGGCGTCATGGCGCTCGGCGGTTACGCCTTCGCCTATGAACCGCTGGCGCGGCTCGGCATCGCCCGCTACCGGCTGACGCCGCCGGGATGGACGCCGGGGCTGAAGCTTCGTGTCGTCGCGCTCGCCGATATCCATGCCTGCGAACCCTGGATGTCTGCAAACCGCATTGCCGCGATCTGCCAGCGGGCCAATGAACTCGAAGGCGACGTGACCGTCCTGCTCGGCGACTATGCCTCCGGCATGAACATGGTGACGCAATATGTGCATTCGAGCCAATGGTCGAAGGCGCTGGCCACCCTGCAGGCCCCGCTCGGCGTCCATGCGATCATGGGCAACCACGATTGGTGGGAAGACAGGACCGCGCAGAAGAATGGCGGAATGGAAACCTTCGGCCACCGAGCACTCGCCGATGTCGGAATCCCGGTCTATGGCAACCGCGCCGTTCGGCTCGAAAAGGACGGCCGCGGCTTCTGGCTCGCGGGCCTCGAAGATCAGCTGGCGCTGCTGCCCGGCAGGAAATGGGGCCGCACGCGCATGCTTGGCCTCGACGATCTCGATGGAACGATGGCACAGGTGACCGACGACGCGCCGGTCATCCTGCTCGCCCACGAGCCCGATATCTTCCCGCGCGTGCCCGAGCGTGTCTCGCTGACGCTGTCGGGCCACACGCATGGCGGACAGATCCGCTTCCTCGGCCGTTCGCCGATCGTCCCCTCGCGTTACGGCAATCGCTACGCCTATGGCCATATCGTCGAGGACGGGCGCAACATCATCGTGTCCGGCGGCCTCGGCTGCTCCATTGCACCGGTGCGCTTCGGCGTCCCGCCGGAAATCGTCGTGATCGATCTCGGATAGGAATGGCATGGCCAAGCGCACCCTCATCCGTCTGACTGCGGGCACTGAGCGTTTCAACTATCGTATCGCCGGCCTCGGTTTTCGCGATGGCCACGTGCTCGTTCATCGCGCCGTGCACGAGCCCTTCTGGACCTTTCCGGGCGGCCGGGCAGAAATCGGTGAAACCTCGGAGGAGACGCTGAAACGGGAGATGGTGGAGGAACTGGGGGTCGAAGTCAGCGTTTCCCGCCTGCTTTGGGTCGTCGAGAACTTTTTCCATTACGAACAGCGCGACTGGCATGAACTCGGCTTCTACTATCTGATGGACATTCCGCCGGAATTCCCCTTCGAGCCACACGAGATCATCCATCGCGTCGAGGACGGCGACAATCATCTCGAATTCAAATGGGTGCTCGCGACGCGCCAGGCCCTGACCGCACTCGACATCCCGCCCTATTTCATCGCTGATGAAATCGAGAACCTGCCTGTGGCACCCCGCCATCTCGTCTGGCGCGACGGCAATCTCGACGACGACTGACGCGAGATCGGAATCCGATCACGCTGCATTACAGTCTGAGGCGGTGGAAATGTTTGGCGAGCGATTACAGGATATGGCAGAGTAGAACCGTGAAAAACACAGTCGAGATTGTAGAAGACCTTAGCCGCCGGATCGATATGCTGGCCGAGCGTTCAACTTTGACACGCGGCCAGATCATCGAGGATGCTTTGGCTCATGGCCGTTCTCTGGCGTGGCAGGAAAAATGGATTGCCGGCGTTCAGGCCGGAATCGAGGATGCCGATAGAGGCGAGTTCGCTACAGATGAGGAAATCGCCACCGTATTGAATAAATACAGTCAGGCGTAACGTGCGCATCGTCTGGACGAGGCGCTATCTCAAGAACTGGCCGCCAGCAGCGTGTGAAGAGGAGATGCGCCGATGCCGACCTTCGATCCCGTCAGGTCATTTCGCAAACTCGCCTATAACAACGCCCTTGCCAACCACCGTCTGCTTCAGGCCTGCGCGGCATTGAAGCCCGGTGAATTCGAGGCGCCGCGCACGAGCTTCTTCCCCTCGATCAAGGAGACCTTGAACCACGTCATCACGGTCGACTGGTTCTATGTCGATGGCCTGGAAGGCGGCACGCTCGGCTTCCAGGCCTTCGAGGTCGACGAACCGTTCGACGATGTTTTATCCCTGGCGCAAGCCCAGGCGAAGGTCGATCAGCGCCTGACGGCGCTTTGCGAGACCTTGACGCCGGAAAGGCTCGCCTCGACCGTCCGCCTCCATCGCGGCGACCGCATCCAGGAGGAGCGGATGGACGACGTGCTCGCCCACCTTTTCCAGCACCAGACCCATCATCGCGGCCAGGTGCATGCAATGCTCGCCGGCACCAGCGTCGCTCCGCCGCAATTGGACGAATTCATCGTCGCCGACGATGCGCGGTTTCGCGGCAGCGAACTCGCCACTCTCGGCTGGAGCGAAGAAACGCTGATGAATTAATCCTGCAGCCGCCTTTTCAACCCGTCGATGATCGTCTTGGTGAGAAGGTCGTAATTCTCGTCGAAATGGTGGTCGCCGGGCAGTTCGACAACCTCGGCGCCGCTCTCCTTCACCGCCGGACAGGCGACATCGTCATCATCGTCCTTGCCGTAGATGCATTGCACCAGCTTCGGATCGATGTTCTTCAGATCGGCGACGGGATCGCCTCCAGCCCCTTCCGTCTTCTGGCCGAGCCAGCCGAGAACGGAGATGACATAGTCGACCTGGTGCGAAAGCGACAGCAGCGACAATTGCGTCACCGCCGACTTTTCGGTCGGCTTGAGCAACTGATAGGTGGCCGGCACGACATCGGCGCCGAAAGAATATCCGACAAGCAGCACATGTTTTACCTTCCACTGCTTTCGGTAAAAATCGATGATCTTCGAAAGATCAGCGGCGGTCTCCTCCGGCTTGCGCTCCGACCAGAAATAGTGAAGCGAATCGACGCCGACGACCGGAATGCCTTCCTTCTGCAGCGTGCCGCCGACCTCCTTGTCGATATCGCGCCAGCCGCCGTCGCCGGAATAGATCACCGCCATCGTATCGAGGGCAGGCGTCGCCTCGAGCACCGCCAGCGGCAGGCCGAGCGGATTGCCGAAGGCGCCGGAGGCGGTGACGAGATCATCGAGCGTATCGGCAAACACCGTTTGCGCATCATCAGTGGAATCGCGGATCTCGATCGTCGCATGGGTCTTCTTCAGCGCTTCGGCATGCGCCCTGCCATCCTTGTCGGCATTGGGCGAAAAGACGGTGACGATCGGATCCGGCAGGGCGCCGTCGCTGAGACCATACACGATGCGTTGGCCGACGGCCTTCTTGGAAGCCGGGGTGCAGAGCTCCTGGGCAAGCGGAATGCCGGCCTTCGGATCGACGGCGAGCGTCTGGCCGATCGTCGCATCCGGCGTCTGGGCAGCGATTGCCAGCGCCAATGCCCCGCCCTCGCCGATGCCGGCGACGATCGGCAGATGATAGGCGCTGTTGCCGGTCGCACGCTGCACCTGCTGGCTCAGCGATTCGATATCCGAGACCATGTAGACGCAGCCGTCATTGAGGCTGACGTCGTAGCGGCTGAGCGCCTGGATATAGGAGGGGAAGTCGACGCCGATGACGACCGCGCCCTCGGAAACCAGTCTGTCGGCCTCGGCCTTCTCGAAGTCGCCCCAGCCGGCGGCGTCCGATATCAGCATCACCGTGCCCTTCACCTCCCCTTCCGGCAGGAAGATGTGCGGCGACGGGATGAGCCCGGCTTCGAAGCTCTGCGTGGTTTCCTCGGCGGCATAAGCCGGTGCAGTCGCGAGCATGCAGGCGCATGCCGTGGCAAGAAGGATTGTCCTGATCATTTTCTCACTACCCCTTTCAATCCGCCCCCGATCAGAAATGTCGCGTCCATCAACGCGATCATCGGATTGCCCCCTCCGGATACCGCAAGATAGCGCGGTTGCCAGTGCGGATGAAACTTGGATTTGAATGCCCGAAGGCCTTTGAAGTTATAGAAGCGCTCGCCGTGTTCGAAAACGGTGCTGCCGATGCGGTCCCAGACGGGGGCCGCCTCGCGTTTCGACATGCCGGAGAGGGGCGCCATGCCGAGATTGAAGTGGGTGAAACCCTGGCCGCGCAGATATTCCATGATCTGCACGAAGAGAAAGTCCATCGAGCCCTTCGGCGCATCCGGCGAGAAGCGCATGAGATCGATCGTGCCCTCCTCCCTGGATTCCGTGACGAGGATATTGGCGAAGGCGACGATCCTGCCGTCCTTTTTCAGGATGCCGACCGGCTGCGAGGAGACGTAGTCGGGATCGAAAGCGCCGAGCGAGAAACCTTTTTCCTTGGCGTTGTGATGTTCGAGCCAGGCGGTGGAAACGGCGGCGAGATCATCGATGACCGATGACACGTGCTCCGGTTCGACGACGGCAAATTCCAGCCCGTCGCGCTGGGCCCGGCTTGCCGTCTGGCGAAGGTTCGCCCATTTGCCGCCCTTCATCTCGAAGGTTCGGAGATCGGCCACCGCCAGTTCGCCGAGTTTGAAGGCGCGAAGCCCGGCATCGGCGCAATGGGAAAGCAGCGCCGGCGAGATCTGGTAGAACACGGCGCGGCAGCCGGCGGCACGCGCCGCTTCGACGAAGCGCCAGACGAGTTCCTGCACGGCACGATGTTCGCCGACCGGGTCGAACAGCGCGATCCAGGAGCGTCCCTGCCGGCCGTACATGATGAAGGCATCACCTTTTTCCGAGAACATGATGCTCTTGTCGCCCATGCGCACCAGATTGGCGTCGGCATTGCCCTGTCTGCCGACGATCTCGACAGCACGCACCAGCGCTTCCTCCGTCGCCGGTTCCGGTCGGAAGGTTGCCGGCCGGAGCAGGCTGAAGATGGCGATCGCCGACGAGATGATGGTAATGCCGAGCACGGCACGTAAGCCCCGCGGCGCTTCGGCGGTGAATTCGAACTGCCACCAGAGCTGGTTGCTGTATTCGACGTCGCGATAGACGAAGAGCAGTATGACGACCGCACCGACGACGATGACGGCGATCGCCATCAGCCAGGACGCCGTCAGCGCCTGGTTAAGCAGCGAGGCGTGGCGGGTGAAGAGCCGGCGGCTGACGAAGAGCCCGAAGATGAGGAAGGCGAGAAAGGCAGCTTCGACAAGCGCGATGGCCTTCAAGAGCGACAAGGTCAGCGCCGCGACGGCCGAAAACACGGCCACCCACCAGGCGCCGTCGAGCCGCTGGCCGAGACCGCGAGCGGCGACGACGAGCGCGAGCCCGAGCAGGCTGGAGAGAAAATGTGCCCCTTCCACCATCGGCAGCGGCAGATAGTTGGAGAGGAATTCGAGGTTCTGGTCCGGCGTCGGCGTGACGCTCGAAAATATCAGCATGACGCCAAGCAGCAGCGCAAGAGCAGACAGCAGCTGCGGCATCAGCCTTCCGCCGATGCGCCGCACGCTCGAGGCAGCCGGATGGTCGACGAAACGGCGCAGCTCCGTCGCCGAGACCGCGAGCACGGCGATCAGCAGCGGCAGCACATGGTAGATCAGCCGGTAAAGCACCAGCGATCCGAGCACGGCATCGATGTTCACCGCGCTACCGAGCGACGCAATGATCACCGTCTCGAACACGCCGAGCCCGGCCGGAACGTGGCTGAGCACGCCGAGACCGACGGCGATCGCATAGACGGCGAGGAAGACTGGCCAGCCGATCGCCGTCTGCGGCAGGAGCACGTAAAGCACTGACGCCGAGGCGGCGATATCGAAGGCGGTGACGAGGAACTGCCGCGACCAGGTGCGCGAATCAGGCAGGCGGATGGCCACGGGGCCGAGATCGAGTACGCGCCCGTCACGGCCGATGATCATCACCGCGCCCAGAATGGCGACGATCGAACCGGCGATCAACCGCAGCAGGAAGGCGCTGACCCCGATCAGCGGGCCGATCTCATCGGCGATGACGATGAGGGCGATCGCTGCGACCCCCGCAAGCCCGAGACCGAAGGACAGCGTGACGAAGGCGATGATGCGGCCGATATCCTCCGGCGAAAGCCCGAGACGGGTATAGGCGCGGTAGCGGATCGCGCCGCCCGAAAGTGCGCCGAAGCCGGCAGTATTGCCGACCGCATACGCGCTGAACGCCGTCAGCGCCACATGCGGAAAGGGCAGCTTCTTGCCGATATAGTCTATGGCGTTGAGATCGTAGAAAATCAGCGAGAGGAAACTTAGCGCCGTGAAAAACAACGCGAGCAGAATCGCGCTCGGTCTGGTCGCCGCCAGCGCATCGACGACGTCGTCATAGCGCACCTCGTTGGTGAGCTGCATGATCGCATAGCCGACAAGGCAGAAGACCACGAGTGTCGCCGCCGCGGTCAGCGGCGTTCTGTAACGTCTGAACAATGCGCGAAAGGAAAATCCGTCCGCGTCTTCGATCTCTTTCAAATTGTCGTGGCCCGACATCTCTTATCCTGCTGCAATTGCCAGCTTGGCGGGAATCATTTTGGAAAGACGTAACATGACAGGCACGTAAGCTCCATGAAGCCATGCCGCCGCTGCCCCAGCCCCGCCGCCTCGGCCTCCATCACCCTCAATTGGGGCGAATTTGCGCAGGCCGAGCTTCCCGCGCATTGCATTTTCGTAAGCTTGCGACGAGCTTTAACGGAACGGCGATTTGAAACGCGGGAGAACGGTTCGATATGCATGATAGCCCGGCCCTGATGATGATCGTTCTCGGCCGTCTGTTGCTGGGCGGCCTCTATGTCGCTGGCGGCATTCATCATTTTTTCGTTATCGTGCCGCTGACCGACGCGATCGAAGCCCGCGGCATCCCTTTTGCGAAAGGGGTGCTGCTCTCCGGCAGCCTGTTCCAGATCGTCGCCGGCACAATGCTGATACTCGGTCTCTTCGTCGCGGCAGCGGCATTCGGTCTCATCGTCTTCACGCTTGCCGCCACGATCATGCTGCTGAATTTCTGGGATATGCAGGGAACGGCCCGCGAAAGCGCGATCAATAGCTGGAAAACCAATATAGCGATCATCGGCGGCCTGCTGGTGA
Organism: Rhizobium esperanzae; assembly: GCF_014197615.1. Lineage (GTDB taxonomy): Bacteria > Pseudomonadota > Alphaproteobacteria > Rhizobiales > Rhizobiaceae > Rhizobium > Rhizobium esperanzae_A. Next base: position 149,938 of record NZ_JACIFY010000011.1, on the reverse strand, counting down.
CAGCCGCCGGCGCAATGTGAAGCGTTTATGCCGCCGGTTCGCCATTCGCCCGCGCGTGCGCCGCATAGCGCGCGACGGCTGCATCGACCTCCGCGTCGCGATCACCCGCCACCTGCACCGTCGGCACGGCGAATTCGATGCCGTTTTCCTTGAAGGCGTTGCGGATCATCGCCAGCGCATTGCGGCGGATGACGAACTGCTCGCCGGGCTTGGTCATCATCGACAGCCGGATTTCGATCGCGAATTCGCCGAACTGCTCGACACCCTTCATCTTCAGCGTCTCGATGATATGCGGGCCGTATTCCGGATTTTCGAGCAGCGTCTGGCCGATCTGCTTGATCACTTTCTTCGCCTTGACGAGATCGGTGTCGTATTTGACGTTGAGGCTGATCTTGTCGATCGTCCAGTCGCGGTTGAGGTTCTTCACCGCGCCGAGTTCGCCGAACGGTACCGTCGTCAGCGGCCCGCGATGATGCCTCAGCTTCACCGAGCGCAGGCTGAAAGCCTCGACCACGCCCTTATGGCTGCCGCTTTCGATATATTCGCCGATACGGAAAGCATCGTCCCAGAGATAGAACATGCCGCTGATGACATCCTTGACGATCGTCTGCGCGCCGAAGCCGACTGCAACACCGACGACACCGGCGCCGGCGATCAGCGGCCCGATCTCGATCCCGAGGCCGGAGAGCACCATCAAAACCGCAATGACGGCGATGACCACGGCCAGAATATTGCGGAAGATCGGCAGCAGCGTCTGTATCCGTGCGCGTCTGGCCTTTTCCTCGTCCGTTGTCCCGCCATCCACGGATGAATCGAGCAGCTTGCCGTCGATATAGGCCTTGATGACGTGCCAAAGCAGATCGGCGGCAAGCAGGATGACGATGCCACCGATGACGCCGCGGGCGATCTTGTCGACCATGGTATCCCCGGCGGCCATCGTATCGGCGCCGACGCCGAGCATATGCCCGAGCCAGATGGCGGCAACAGCAATGATCAGCGCCCGCACACCGCGATCGAGAAGCACCGCCGCAATGCGGCGCGTGGCAAGGAAGCTCGCTTCGGTCTGCTGCAGCGATTTCACCGCAAGCGTCGAGACGGCAAGCACGCGCGGCAGCAGCAGCACATAGATGCCGAGCCAGAGCAGCCAGTTGAAACCTGCGACCCACAGGCTCCAGAGCAACAGGAAATAAACAGTGAGCGCCCAGGAGATCCCGTGACCGCGCTTCTCGTCCTTGTGCGGCCGCGACCAGACCGCTTCGATGGCAATCAACAGCAGGCCGATCCCCAGGATATAGCCGATGAGGAGCCGGACGCTTGGAGAATAGCCGAGTGGCTCCATCGACTGGATCAGCGCCCAGCCGAAAATGAAATAGATGACGAAGGTGGCGCAACGGCGATACCAGAAGAGCGCAACGGCGCGCCCCGGCATAAGCGGAGCGGTAATGCCCTGTCGTTCTTCTTCGGTCCGCGCCGCCCCGATCAGATCGACCAGCACGCCGCCGAGGCAGATCGTGAAGCGCTGGACGATGAGCGCGACGACGCAGACGATCGCGATGCTCTGGCTGAGAGGCGGCCAGCCGAGGCTGAGAAGCGCAAGCACCGTTGCCGCCGCGAAAATCAGCGCCGGGATGACCCGCGGCGCCAGATGCATGCCGGCCTCGGCCAGCCGACGACGGCGGCGGCGGAAGGCATAGCGGGCAATACTTTCGACGATCCCCCCGACCAGAAAAATCGCCAGAAACTGCCCCATCATGCGCGGCCAGCCGGTGGCGGCGATTTCACCGAAGAACAGCGAGGACGCATTGCCGATCTGAGCGGGTAAAATCATCGCGGCATCGGAGACCATGGAGACATGCCGACGGGCATGCTGCAGCAGACCCGACAGGACCGACATCTGATTTTCAGGCGTGGCGTTGGCCGCAGGCGTCGCGGCCATCTGCGTCGACATCCACTGCTTGACCTCCGGCGTCTGCATGAGCTGCATCATCTCACGCACCTGCGCCGGCGGGGCCGCCGTGGCGGGCACCTGCGCCGACGACGTCTGGGCAAAGCTTGGCGAAATCACCCCAAGAAGCGCAATGAATGTCAGTAGGCCAAATATGGCGGCCTTCAAGCGCCCTGCCCCGTCACACTTCATGACCGCCCTCCAATGAAGTGTCGGCCGCTTGGACGAAGCAGCCCCGACATTTCCCTTTCGGCATGGATACTCGCCACCGCTGCCATCAGCAAGCGGTAGGAACATCATACCGATGGCTAGGAAAGGCTGAGGCGCCTCCATATCCGAACGGCGCCGAAAGCCCCCGGCCTTCAGGATTTCGGGGCCGGCTTTTCCACATGGCCGCCGAAGCCCGCGCGCATCGCCGACAGCACCTTGTTGGCGAATTCGTCGTTGTCGCGCGAGGAGAAGCGACCGTAGAGCGCAGCACTGAGCACCGGCGTCGGCACGCTTTCATCGATCGCCGCCATGATCGTCCAGCGGCCTTCGCCGCTGTCGGAGACACGGCCGGCATATTTCGACAGTGCCGGATCGGCATGCAGCGCATCGGCCGTGAGATCGAGCAGCCAGGAAGTGATGACGCTGCCGCGGCGCCAGACTTCCGAGACATCCTGCAAATTGAAGTCGTATTGAAAATGTTCGGGATGGGCGAGCGGCGCGGTTTCCGCGTCGGCCACATGCGCGGCAGCACCGATATTGGCGTGTTTCAGGATGTTGAGGCCTTCGGCATAGGCAGCCATCAGGCCATATTCGATGCCATTATGCACCATCTTGACGAAATGGCCGGCGCCGTGCGGGCCGCAATGCAGGTAGCCTTGTTCGGCGGTGCTGGCCGCAGCCGCCTCGGCGGTGCGGTTCGGCGAAGCTTCCGTCGTGCCGGCGCCGGGCGCCAATGTCGCGAAAATCGGCGACAGGTGCTGAACGGTGCCCTTCTCGCCGCCGATCATCAGGCAATAACCGCGCTCCAGGCCGAACACACCGCCGCTGGTGCCGACGTCGACATAATGGATGCCCTTGGTGATGAGTTCGGCGCCGCGGCGGATATCGTCGTGGTAATAGGAGTTGCCGCCGTCGATGACGATATCGCCGTTCTGCAACAGCGGCACCAGGCTGGCCAGCACCTTGTCGACAATCGCCGCCGGCAGCATCAGCCAGATGGCTCTGGGATGGGCAAGCTTCGAGACGAATTCCTCGAGCGAAGCACTGCCGGTCGCACCGAGGCCCGCGAGTTCGGCAACGCTTTCCGGCCTGGCGTCGTAAACGACGCATTCGTGACCGCCTCGCATCAACCGCTGGACCATGTAATTGCCCATGCGGCCCAAACCAATCATGCCAAGCTGCATAATGAATCTCCTGGAAATCGAGATGAAGTATCGAATCCGGAAACTAGCACCGGCAGTGTGACAGGCAAGCGAAGTCTCGTCCGTATCGGCGAATGCGACGATTGAGCCGCCGCCCGCCGGGACCGATGCACGCGTCAGATATCGGGCGCGCTGGCCGGCTCACCCTTCATTTCGCTGAGGAACATGCCCTCGCGCAGATTGATGCCGTATTCGACGAAGGCCTTCATGCTGCAAAGCATCTGCGTCCAGCCCTCGCAGTTGAGATAGGTGCCGCGGCGGCCGGCGTCGTCCTCGCGCCAGCCGGTCTCGGCGATGGTCACCAGCGTGCCGCCATCGTCCAGCGGCTTGAAGTTCATCTCCACCATCGTCTTGTAGGTCGTCTTATCTTCGGCAGTCCCGCCATCCCAGCGCAGCACGATACGGCTTTCAGGCACGAGCTCGACCACCTCGACCGCCGCATCCTTCCACCAGGTTACCGTCGTACCCTGGACAAGCGGCGCGCTCGCCCCGCCGATCGTGGTGAAATAACTGCTGAGCTTCTTCGGGTTGACGACGGCGTCGAAGACCTCTGCGACGGGACGGCCGATGCGGCCGGAAACACGGATTCCGAGAGACATGGTACTTCTCCTCTTCTCCATTGCATCTGTTTTTCATTGTGATTGGCCCCATTATGTTATAAAAACATAACATGTCAAGCGAATCAAAAGACGACCCTGTTTTCAAGGCGCTGGCGCATCATCGCCGCCGCGAAATCCTCGACCTGCTCAAGGATGGCCCGCGAACCACTGGGACGCTTTGCGAGATGTTTCCGCAGATGGACCGCTGTACGGTGATGCAGCACCTGAAAGTGCTGGAGGAAGCCGATCTGGTCATCGCCAGGAAGGAGGGCCGCGAGCGCTGGAACCACCTGAACAGCTTGCCGATCAAACACATCTACGACCGCTGGATCAGCGCTTATGCCGGCCACGCCCTGTCGATCCTCGACCGGTTGAGAAGCGACCTCGAAGGCGAGCCGGAATAATCTCACGATCAGATCGCCCGCCGCCCAATCGACCATCGCGGATCCTGCAGCTTTCCTGCATCCCCATGCATAATTTATGCGTTGTCCGGGACTACCGGTCTTTATAGCCTTCGCCGTCGAAACACTGAGGAAGCGGTGCGATGACGATATTGGTGACGGGAAGTGCCGGCCATCTCGGCGAGGCGCTGATGCGCACGCTGAGAGCGAAACGCCGGCGGGCGCGCGGCATCGATATCAATCCCTCGGCTTTCACCGACATGGTCGGCTCGATCAGCGATCGCGATTTCATCAGGCAGGTGATGTCGGACATCAGCCACGTCATTCATGCCGCAACGCTGCATAAGCCGCATGTGGCGACCCACGGCAATCGCGATTTCCTCGACACCAATGTCGGCGGCACATTGAACCTCATCGAAGAAGCGGTCGCCGCAAACGTTGCAAGCTTCGTCTTCACCAGCACCACCAGCACCTTCGGCGCAGCCTTGACACAGGCCGCCGGCCAACCGGCGGCCTGGGTTACCGAGGACATGCTGCCGGTTGCGAAAAACATCTACGGCGTGACGAAACTCGCCGCCGAAGGCCTCTGCGAACTCTTCGCCCGCAGGTCCGGCCTGCCGGTCGTCATTCTCAGGACATCGCGTTTCTTTCCCGAAAACGACAACGATCCCGACATCCGCGGCAGCTATTCGGCGGAGAATGCGCAGGCCAACGAGCTTCTTCATCGCCGCGTCGATATCGCCGATGTGGTCGCAGCCCATCTGCTGGCACTCGATAAGGCGCCGGCAATCGGCTTCGGCCGCTACATCGTCTCCGCCACCACGCCGTTTTCGCCAAGCGATCTTGCCGCGATCAGGCACGAAGCGCCTTATGTGGTCGAACGGCTGTTTCCGGGTGCAGGCGCCCTCTATGCATCACGCGGCTGGAAAATGTTTCCGAAGCTCGACCGTGTCTATGTCAACGCACGCGCAAGGCGGGAACTTAGCTGGCAGCCGCGATATGATTTCCGTTTCGTGCTCGATTGCCTGCGCGGCAACAGGGAATGGCGCAGCCCCTTGGCGCTGGAGGTTGGCGCGAAGGGCTACCACAACGAGGTCTTTGCCGAAGGGCCTTATCCCGTGGGATAGCTGGAAGCGGACACGCGAAAGCGCGGCATTCTCTCCGCATGGCCTTTTCGCTGCGAAGCGTCACCATATATCAAGGAAGGTGCGATCCACGACAGCCGATGGATGTTTACGATCCTGGGTGCCTACAAACGTAGGTGGGCACCGTGTGTCCAGGCCCACGGGCCTGGCCAGGGACAGCTCCCTTTGGATCGAGTATGGCCCCAGGGATTGTGGTTCCTGTCGAGAGGCGCAGACCGCATCGCGATATATAAGGACGTTTGCGCTGGCGCGCCAGTGGTGGCGGCAGGTCGTTCTTATTTAATTGAGATCAATTGAGTTCGGGGGCGGGCCGGCCGTTCAGCTTGTCGGTGATGCCGCGGATGCGGCTCGAAACCTCACTGAGCGCCGCCGCCAGATTTTCTTCGGTGCGGGCGGTGGCCGCAAGCACCGTGTCGCGATTACCGCGCAAAGACTCCAGTTCGGATTCCAGCCCGGCGACGCGACGCGTCAACTCGGCAATCTCGTCCATGATCATGATACCGGCCATGACCGTGATCCTGAGATCGCCGATTTCCCCGAACTGCCCCTTGAGATGGCCGACATAGTGGTCGAAGCGGGTGGCGAGATCGGTCAGGTGATCCTCCTGCCCTTCCTCGCAGGCCATGCGATAGGCCTTGCCGTCGATCGTTACCGTCACCTGCGCCATGCCAAGTTCTCTCTTATCAGCGATCCAGAACCGCGCGGATCGTTTCCATGGCCGTTACCAGCCGCCGTGACACCTCGCGATTGACCTCTTCCAGCCGGTTGGCGCGGAATTCGGCCTGGTCGAGCTCCTGCGCCAGCCGAGAGCGATCGGCGTGCACGCGCCGCACCTCGCCCTCGATCTCGCCTTGCTCGCGCTGGCGCTCGATGCGCATGTCGACGGCGTTTTCGAGGCTCGAAATCGCCTGTCTCAATTCGCTGAGCGCTGCTTCCATGGTTTTGCCTGTGGGCATCATGCTTTCCCGATTCCCGCGCAGGATCCGCGAATCGGCACGCCGCGCCGATCCTGCGATTTCAAAAAAGGATATGCAGCTCGCCGATGGCCCGTCAATAAATCCTGTCACTTGCCCACCGGCCAATCTTGTGGATGAACGTTTTAGATAACCTCGCCACCCAAATTTTGTCTTTTGTACAATCGCGCGATCAAATGTCAAAAATCGCCATGCGCCGCCTGGATTTGGCGTCCCATTTATTGACTTGCCAGCCCCAACTGCTATGTGTCTGCCGCTTTCACTCGATGGTCTTGGAGGCTCGAGGCCATCCCCCCGACACCCGGAACTTGCGGAAAAGCCATGACCTCTCCCGAACAACATGACCGGATGGCGAATGCGATCCGTTTTCTCGCCATGGACGCCGTCGAAAAGGCGAACTCCGGTCACCCGGGCATGCCGATGGGCATGGCTGACGTGGCGACGGTCCTGTTCACCAAATATCTGAAGTTCGATCCGAAGAAGCCGCACTGGCCGAACCGCGATCGCTTCGTGCTGTCGGCCGGCCACGGCTCGATGCTGCTCTATTCGCTGCTCTATCTGACCGGCTATCCCGACATGACGGTCGAAGACCTGAAGCAGTTCCGTCAGCTCGGTTCGAAGACCGCCGGCCATCCGGAATACGGTCACGCCACCGGCATCGAAACGACGACCGGTCCGCTCGGCCAGGGCATTGCCAATTCCGTCGGCATGGCGATCGCCGAACGCAAGCTGCGTGAGGAGTTCGGCTCCGATCTTCAGGATCACTATACCTATGCCATCTGCGGCGACGGCTGCCTGATGGAGGGCATCAGCCATGAAGCCATCGCGCTCGCCGGCCACCTGAAGCTGAACAAGCTGATCCTGTTCTGGGACAACAACTCGATCACCATCGACGGCGCCGTGTCTCTCTCGGATTCGACCGATCAGATCGCCCGTTTCAAGGCCGTTCATTGGAACACGATCGAGATCGACGGTCACGATCAGGCTGCCATTGCCGCCGCGATCGAAGCGGCCCACAAGTCCGACCGCCCGACCTTCATCGCCTGCAAGACGATCATCGGCTTCGGCGCCCCGAACAAGCAGGGCACCCACAAGGTCCACGGCAACCCGCTCGGCGCCGAGGAAATTGCAGCCACCCGCAAGGCGCTGAACTGGGAATCCGAAGCCTTCGTCATCCCGTCCGATGTCTTGGACAGCTGGCGTGCAGCCGGAGCCCGCTCCGTCGATCTCGTCAAGGCATGGGAAGACGGCCTTGCCAAGGCTCCCGCGAGAGCCGAATTCAGCCGCCGAATGGCGGGCGAGCTGCCGGAAGGTTTCGATGCCGCGATCAGCGCCTACAAGAAGAAGCTCGCCGAGACCAAGCCGACTGTCGCTACCCGCAAGGCTTCGGAGGACGCGCTCGAGGTGATCAACGGCTTCCTGCCGGAAACGCTCGGCGGCTCCGCCGACCTGACGCCGTCGAACAACACCAAGACCAGCCAGATGCACTCGATCACGCCGACGGATTTCGCCGGCCGTTACATGCATTGGGGCATCCGCGAACATGGCATGGCCTCGGCCATGAACGGCATCGCGTTGCACGGCGGCCTCATCCCCTACAGCGGCGGCTTCCTGATCTTCTCGGATTATTGCCGCCCGCCGATCCGCCTTGCTGCGCTGATGGGCATCCGCGTCATCCACGTGCTGACGCATGACTCGATCGGCGTCGGCGAAGACGGCCCGACGCACCAGCCGGTCGAACAGCTCGCCGGCCTGCGCGCCATTCCGAACCTGCTGGTCTTCCGTCCGGCCGACGCCACGGAAACGGCCGAATGCTGGCAGATCGCCGTCAAGACGCACAACCGTCCTTCCGGCCTTGCTCTGACGCGCCAGAACCTGAGTGCGTCCCGCACCGAATACAGCGAAAAGAACCTCTGCGAACAGGGCGCCTATACGCTTGCCGGCAATGCCGACGCCAAGGTGACGATCTTCGCTTCCGGCTCGGAAGTTGAAATCGCCGTCGCCGCCCGCGCAGCTCTTGAAGCCAAGGGCGTGACCGTCCGCGTCGTATCGGTTCCCTGCACGGAACTGTTCTTCGAGCAGCCGGACGCCTATCGCAAGGAAATCCTCGGCAATTCGCCGGTCAAGATCGCCGTCGAAGCCGCCGTTCGCGAAGGCTGGGATGCCTTCATCGGGCCGGAAGGCACTTTCATCGGCATGAAGGGCTTCGGCGCTTCCGGTCCGGTGAAGGACGTTTACAAGCATTTCGGCATCACCGCAGACGCCGTCGTTGCAGCCGCGGAAGCAAAGCTTTAATGAGAGCGCCTTGAGGCGCTCTCCATCTCCTCAATTCCAGGCCCGGCCTATCGGGCCCTATTCTATCGGGAGTGAATGAACATGACAGTCAAGGTTGCCATTAACGGTTTCGGTCGCATCGGCCGCAACGTCCTGCGCGCTATCGTCGAATCCGGTCGCACCGACATCGAAGTCGTCGCCATCAACGACCTCGGCCCGGTCGAGACCAACGCCCATCTGCTGCGTTACGACTCGATCCACGGCAAGTTCCCGGCCGACGTGAAGGTCGAAGGCGACACGATCATCGTCGGCGGCGGCAAGCCGATCAAGGTCACGGCGATCAAGGATCCGGCAACGCTTCCGCACCGCGAGCTCGGCGTCGACATCGCCATGGAATGCACGGGCATCTTCACCGCCCGCGACAAGGCCGCCGCCCACCTGACCGCCGGCGCCAAGCGCGTCATCGTCTCGGCTCCCGCCGACGGCGCTGACCTGACGGTCGTTTTCGGCGTCAACCATGACCAGCTCACCAAGGAGCACATGGTCATCTCCAACGCCTCCTGCACCACCAACTGCCTGGTGCCGGTCGTGAAGGTTCTCGACGACGCCGTCGGCATCGACCACGGCTTCATGACGACGATTCACTCCTACACCGGCGATCAGCCGACGCTCGACACGATGCATAAGGACCTGTATCGCGCCCGCGCCGCCGCCCTTTCGATGATCCCGACCTCGACGGGCGCAGCCAAGGCCGTCGGCCTCGTTCTGCCGCACCTGAAGGGCAAGCTCGACGGCACCTCGATCCGCGTTCCCACGCCGAACGTCTCGGTCGTCGACTTCAAGTTCGTCGCCAAGAAGGCTACCACTGTCGGCGAAATCAACGAAGCCATCAAGGCTGCTGCCAACGGCAAGCTGAAGGGCGTCCTCGGCTACACCGACGAGCCGCTCGTCTCGCGCGACTTCAACCACGACAGCCACTCCTCGATCTTCGCAACCGATCAGACGAAGGTCATGGAAGGCAACTTCGTGCGCGTCCTGTCCTGGTACGACAACGAGTGGGGCTTCTCCAGCCGCATGTCCGACACGGCTGTGGCCTTCGCCAAGTTCATCTGAGCGCTGGATCACTGAAATCATGGACGGCCCGGGAAACCGGGCCGTTTTGTTATAGGCGCCTGAAGCCAATCATGGCATCGTTGATGACCCCCGGAGCCGCATCGCCATCCGGAGGAGATAAAGAGGGACGGATGGATTACTTTACCGTTGAAATCGCCGGCCGCGCCGTCGCCAGCTTTCGCTCGAAAAACCATGAGGAAGCGACGCATTTCTTCGAGGCGGAAGATTTTCGCGACGACCTGACCATTCTCGAGTCCGAAGGCAAGCCGCTTTGGGACCGCAAGGCGACGCTCAGCCTGCGCAAGGCGACGGCTGAGGAAGCCAGCGAAGTCGAGCACGCCTATGAATTCGACGACGATCCCGAACGGACCATCGACGACGAGTTCGTGGTTTTCCTGGTCCCGGTCGAAGATCTGACCGACGAGGGCGAGGACACTGAAGGCTGAACGGCGATCCGCGTTTTTCCGGTTTCGAAAGCCGCATCGAAGCGACGGCTTCGATGCGGCGTTACCGCTCGCGGGCCAGGATGGCGGTACCATTTCCCCGTTGCTTCGAGAATTGGCAATCCACTGCCCAGGCGTGATAGATTGAGGAAATACGCAGCGCTGCACACTGGCTGAAATGATCCAAGTGGAGGTGATAAATGGCAGAGGCACAAAAACGCTTGTCCCAGACCACCCTCAAGCGGCGGCAGCGATTTCACCCCAAGCGGGATGTCCGACCTGCCGTGCTGGCAAAGGCCAATCGCCTGGTCATCTCGATTGCCGCGTTCATCGGCCTCTCGTTTCTCGCCGTCCTCATACTTCAGGCAGTGTTGGGATAGCAGAGCAACGGTCGGCCGCTTCTGGCACGAAACGGCAGCCGGTTGCCCTTGCCGGGCGGCCTGCATTTTCCTACCCGATATCGGAATATCTCGTCGTTCATTTCCCGCTCTCCGCATCCGCGCCACGACAAGACGGCAACCGCTATATGGAATCGATTATAGAGATTGGGACTATAAAAGATGTCGAGCCATGGGCGCAGCTTCGTGCTGCGCTATGGCCGCATCACTCGCTTGAGGATCATCGAGCCGAGTTGCGCCGGGCGGTTCTTTCGGAAAGTGGAGAAGCCGTCGCGTTCATCGCTCGAAATGCTGCGAATGAAGCTGTCGGCTTTGCTGAGGCCACTTTGCGGCATGATTACGTGAATGGCTGCAGCAGCTCGCCCGTTCTATTCCTCGAAGGGATTTATGTCAGGCCCGTTGACAGACGAAAGGGTATCGCAGGGTTGCTTTGCAATGCCGTTGCCGATTGGGGGAAGTCGCTTGGGTGTGTTGAGTTTGGCTCCGACGCGCCACTTGAGAATTCGGCAAGCCACGCGCTCCATACCGCTTTAGGATTTGAGGAGACACAGCGCGTCGTGTTCTTCCGAAAGCCACTGTAGGGCTCGGCGTGAAGCAGGAGCGTGTCCGATCCTGTTGCCGTTTGCAGAGACCGGCAGGAAAAATTCGTGCCTTTCTCTTTTGCCCTGCTCTCGCCTGATTTTCCTATACATTCTTTATAGAGAATTTCTCCCGTAGCATTCCAATTCGGCTGGCCGTCCGGCAGCAGCCGTTCAGCAGCATGATGCAGCATCGCGACGAGGTTAAGCCGCAAGGCCTACCCTTCTCCGGCGTTTTGCCGTTTACTGTTGGGCCGCCGCGCGCGAGGGAGAGTTTGGAATTAAAGCGGATCGGCCCGGGGTGGCTAAATTCGCGAAGCAGTCGTCGGAAAGGGGTGGGCATGGAAGCGTTCTATATCGTGGTGCTGGTCTCGACGGCGCTCGTGCTTCTTGCCGCTTTTTCAAGCCTGCTCGCCTTTCGCTTCGGCGCCCCCCTGCTGCTGCTTTTCCTGATGATCGGCCTTGCTGCCGGCGTCGACGGCCTCGGCATCGAGTTCAGCAACAATTACCTTGCCTATATTCTCGGCTCCATCGCGCTGGCCGTCATCCTGTTCGATTCCGGCTTCGGCACGCCGATGCAGGCCTTCCGGCTGGCGGCCGTGCCCTCTCTGGCCATGTCTTCGGTCGGCGTGCTGATCACTGCCTCGCTCTTTGCCTTCGCCGCCACGTGGCTTTTGAACTTCACCTGGCTGGAAGGCCTGCTGCTCGGTTCGATCGTCGCATCGACTGATGCCGCCGCCGTCTTCTTCCTGCTGCGCATCGGCGGCATCAACATCCGCGACAAGGTGCGCTCGACGCTGGAAGTCGAATCCGGTACCAACGATCCGATGGCGATCTTCCTCACCATCGCTCTTGTCGAAGTGCTGGCGAGCGGAGAACGCTATGCCGGCATCAATATCGGCATGCTGGCCATGTTCGTGCAGCAGATGGGCCTCGGCGTCATTCTCGGCCTGCTCGGCGGCATGATGATCGTGCTGATCGTCAGCAAGCTCGATACCGATCGCGGCCTGACGCCGATCTTCGTGCTGGCACTTGCCCTTCTCGTCTTCTCCTTCACCGGCGCTGTCGGCGGCAGCGGTTTCCTCGCCGTCTATGTCGCCGGCATCTATGCCGGAAATCGCAAGATGCAGGCGATCGGCACCATCAAGCGCTTCCAGGACGGCATGACGTGGCTCGCCCAGATCATCATGTTCCTGGTGCTCGGCCTGCTCGCCACACCGTCGCAATTTCCCGCCATCATCGTCCCGGCAATCCTGCTTGCCCTCTTCCTGATCTTCGTCGCCCGGCCGCTGGCGGTCTGGCTGTCGCTGCTTCCCTTCGATTATACGCAGCAGGAAATCGGTTTCGTCGCCTGGGTCGGTCTGCGCGGCGCCGTCTCCATCCTGCTGGCGATCATGCCGATCCTCGGCAAGCTGGAAAACGGCCAGATCTATTTCAACACCGCCTTCATCATCGTGCTCGTCTCCCTGCTCGTCCAGGGCTGGACGATCAAGCCCGTCGCCAAGAAGCTCGGCCTGATCATTCCGCCGCGTATCGGCGCCGTCGACAAGGTCGAGGTCGATCTGCCGGGGGCCGCCAACCACGAACTGCTTTCCTACCGCGTCATCAAGGATAGCCCGGTGCTGCGTGGCGAGCGCATTCCGCGCTGGGCAACACCCTCGCTCGTCATCCGCGACGGCAAGTCGATGCGCTATCAATATGCCGGGCGGCTGCGGGAGCACGATCTCGTCTATCTCTTCATCGTGCCGAGTTATTCCCGCCTGCTCGACCGGCTCTTTGCCAGCCGTGCGCCGGTGGATGAAGACGATGCCGAGTTCTTCGGTGCCTTCGCGCTCTCCCCCGCCCGCCCGGCCGCCGATCTCGATGCCGCCTATGGCCCGGGCCTGCTGAACGAATCCGAAAAGGGCCTGACGATCGCCGAACTGATGCGGCAGCGCCTTGGCGGCAAGGCCGATTATGCCGACCGCGTTCGGCTCGGCTCGATCATCCTCATCGTCCGCGATCTCGATGAGCATGATCACATCACCTCCGTCGGCATGTCGCTCGAAGCGGTCGAACCGGCGATTACGCTGCCGATCTTCATCAACCTCAAGGACATCATCCAGCGCGTCCGCGACCGGCTGAAAGGACGCCGGAGCCGCGAAACCAAGGCCTCCGAAGCCGCCCCGAAAACATCGGCCGGACGCGACGAAGCCACACGCGAAAACGGCCGCTGAACGCCTTGCGTCTCGAATGATCCTTGCTATGGTCGGCGCAACTTCCGCCAACCAAGACTGGATCTGCCCATGCCTTCTTTCAAGACCCTCGACGATCTCAACGACATCCGCGGCAAGCGCGTTCTCGTCCGCGTCGACCTCAACGTCCCGGTCAAGGACGGCAAGGTCACCGATACGACGCGCATCGAGCGTGTGGCGCCGACGATCCTCGAACTATCAGGCAAGGGGGCCAAGGTCATCCTGCTGGCCCATTTCGGCCGGCCGAAGGATGGCCCCTCGCCGGATCTGTCGCTGTCGCTGATCGCCCCTTCCGTCGAGGAAGTGCTCGATCATGCGGTGCTGACGGCCTCCGATAGTATCGGCGAGGCCGCCGCTGCCGCCGTCGCGGCGATGAATGACGGCGATATCCTGCTTCTGGAAAACACCCGCTTCCACAAGGGCGAGGAAAAGAACGATCCCGATTTCACCAAGGCGCTTGCCGCCAACGGAGATATCTATGTCAATGACGCCTTCTCCGCCGCCCATCGCGCCCATGCCTCGACGGAAGGCCTTGCCCACCACCTGCCGGCCTATGCCGGCCGCACCATGCAGGCCGAGTTGGAAGCGCTGGAAAAGGGCCTCGGCGCTCCCGCCCGCCCGGTTGTCGCGATCGTCGGCGGCGCCAAGGTCTCGACCAAGATCGATCTCCTGATGAACCTCGTGAAGAAGGTCGATGCGCTCGTCATCGGCGGCGGCATGGCAAATACCTTCATCGCCGCCCGCGGCACCAATGTCGGCAAGTCGCTCTGCGAGCATGATCTCGCCGAAACGGCCAAGCAGATCATGATCGAGGCCGCGACATCAGGCTGCGCCATCATCCTGCCGGAAGACGGCGTCATTGCCCGCGAGTTCAAGGCGGGTGCGGCCAACGAGACGGTCGATATCAACGCCATCCCGGCCGATGCCATGGTGCTCGATGTCGGGACGAAATCGGTCGAAGCCATCAACGCCTGGATCGAGCGCGCTTCGACGCTCGTCTGGAACGGTCCGCTCGGCGCCTTCGAGATCGAACCCTTCGATGCCGCCACCGTCGCTGCCGCGAAATACGCCGCCGAACGCACTGCAGCCGGCAAGCTCACCTCCGTTGCCGGCGGCGGCGACACCGTTTCGGCGCTCAACCATGCCGGCGTTGCCGACGATTTCACCTATGTCTCCACAGCCGGCGGCGCTTTCCTCGAATGGATGGAAGGCAAGGAGCTTCCCGGCGTCGCTGTGCTCAACGCCGCCAGATAGTCGTCGAGCCTGATTTGACAGGTTTTACATGTGGATAGACCGCGGGAGCCAGGGCGCTTCCGCGGTCATTTGCTCAAGAGCCGGAAAAAATCCCATTTTTTCAAACGATTGAATTGATTTCAATCGTTTCAGTGACTTAGCCTTCCATTTTCCTCTCTATAAACTTCTGTTATCGCCGTCCTATATTCTTAAACCGCCGATGTTTCATGCTGTGGAGAGAACGAAATGAGCGAACGACTGGAAGACATTGCAGTGCAGATGGTTGCGGGCGGCCGGGGACTGCTTGCGGCAGATGAATCGACCTCCACCATCAAGAAGCGTTTCGACACGATCAACCTCGAATCGACGGAAACGAGCCGCCGCGACTACCGCGAAATGCTCTTCCGCTCCGACGAGGCGATGAAGAAATATATCTCCGGCGTCATCCTCTATGAAGAGACGCTGTTCCAGAAGGCTGCCGACGGCACGCCCTTCGTCGACATCATCCGCGCCGCCGGTTCCATTCCCGGCATCAAGGTCGACACCGGCGCCAAGCCGATGGCCAAATATCCCGGCGAAACCATCACCGAAGGCCTCGATGGCCTCGGCGAACGCCTTGCCCGCTATTATGAAGCCGGCGCCCGTTTCGCCAAGTGGCGCGGCGTCATCGCCATCTCCTCGACGCTGCCGACCCGCGGCTCGGTCCGCGCCAACGCTCAGGCGCTCGCCCGCTATGCGGCTCTTTGCCAGGAAGCCAAGATCGTTCCGATCGTCGAGCCGGAATGCCTGATGGACGGCAAGCCGGGCGACCACAATATCGACCGCTGCGCCGAAGTGACCGAATCCACGCTGCGCATCGTTTTTGAGGAACTGGCCGACGCCCGCGTCAGCCTCGAAGGCATGATCCTGAAGCCGAACATGGTCATCGACGGCAAGAACGCCCGCAAGGCTTCGGTCGCCGAAGTCGCCGAACGCACCGTGCAGGTGCTGAAGCGCACGGTTCCGTCAGCGGTTCCCGGCATCGCCTTCCTCTCCGGCGGCCAGTCGACCGAAGAGGCGAGCGCGCACCTTTCCGCCATCAATGCCACCGCCGACCTGCCCTGGTTCGTCACCTTCTCCTACGGCCGCGCCCTGCAGGACAGCGCGCTCAAGGCCTGGAACGGCAAGCCGGAAAACGTCGCCGCCGGCCAGCGTGAATTCACCCACCGCGCCGAGATGAACAGCCTCGCCGCCAAGGGCAGCTGGAAGAAGGACCTGGAAAAGGCCGCCTGAGTTTTTGCATCTGGGATTCGGGCAAGGGCAGCACGTCAACGTTGCTGCTCTTGCCTAATCCCCTCGCCTCCCTCATTCCTGTGCTTGTCACAGGAATCCAGTGCTCCCAAGTCTTTGGGCGCGGAAGACTCTTTCCCTTGAGATATTGATTCATTCACGGCGCAGACGCGCCGTGGCTGGGTTCCTGTGACGAGCACAGGAATGAGGGAGTTCGGAGAGGCCTCGCACTCCCCATCCGACGAATCTGCGTAAAAATCAGCGCAACGCGATAGACAGCCCTCAGCATTGTCTCGGCGACAAGAAACCGCTTCGTCCCGCGAAAAATCGTGATTATTCATAACGGCCCGCTGCAAGAGGAGCCGCTATGGACACCATTTCCTACGTCACCGTCGATGTCTTCACGTCCACCCGTTTCGAGGGCAATCCGCTTGCCGTCATCTCCGATGCGCGGGGCCTTACCGATGCGGCGATGCAGAGGATCGCCACCGAGTTCAACTATTCCGAAGTCACCTTCGTCCTGCCGCCTGAAGACCCCGAGAATTCCGCCCGCGTGCGCATCTTCACTCCGACGATGGAGATCCCCTTTGCCGGCCATCCGAATGTCGGCACTGCCTATGTGCTCGGCCAGCAGGCGGAGATCTTCGGCAAGCCGGTCGGCGACAAGCTGCGCTTCGAGGAAGAAGCCGGCATCGTCGAGGTCGAGCTGAGACGCAGCGGCGGAAAGGTCGCGGCAACAGCCATCCGCGCGCCGCAGCCGCTGACGGTCGGCGATACCATTGCCGAGGAAATCATCGCCCGCTGCATCGGGCTCGAACCCGGCGCCATCGTCAAAACCACCCACGCCCCGGTCTTCGCCTCGGTTGGCCTGAACTTCGCCGTCGCCGAATTGAGCGGGCTCGAGGCGCTCTCTGCCGCCCGCCCGAACCTTGCCGGCTTCCAGGCCGCCGCCGGCCGGCAGACGACCAACGGCCACGACTTCTCGCTCTTCGTCTATACCAGGACACCCGAAAATCCGTGGGCTATCCGCGCCCGCATGTTCGCGCCGCTGGACAACGTGCCCGAAGATCCGGCAACCGGCAGCGCTTCGGCAGCTCTCGGCGCCTATCTCGTCACGCTGGCGCCGGAGGCCGATATGAGCGCCCGCATTGCCATCGAACAGGGCGTCGAAATGGGCCGCCGCAGCGTCATCACCCTCGACGTCGCAAAATCCGGCGGCATCGTCACCGATGTCGCGATCTCGGGAAGCTGTGTTTCCATCATGCGCGGCGAAATTACCCTGCGGGA
Source organism: Rhizobium esperanzae (assembly GCF_014197615.1). Lineage (GTDB taxonomy): Bacteria > Pseudomonadota > Alphaproteobacteria > Rhizobiales > Rhizobiaceae > Rhizobium > Rhizobium esperanzae_A. The sequence continues at coordinate 132,633 of NZ_JACIFY010000011.1, read as the reverse complement.
CTGACGGCCGCGTAGAGGCTTGAATCCGGGGCTTACATCAGGAAATCGCGCGAAAGCAGGGCCAATGCCCAGATGGCGAAAGCGATCAGCGCGATCTTCCAGAAATCCATCCGCCGCCTGAGGCCTGGAAGCCCGAGCGGCTTGATCACCTGTATCGCCATCGCAAGGATGAGCAACAAGGCTATCAGCTTTGTCATGCTTTATTTTTCCGTTTTTTTGGAATGTCACAGGACGGACATTTTTCCGCGCCAACACAGGATATCCACACGCCGTAAAGGCATTCCGGGGCACAATCAATCATCTTGAGGCTGGGCTGACGCAGCTTGCGCCTTATGTCCATGTCAAAATCACTGAGACCGAGTCTGGGGAAATGAAGAGAAACCTGCTGTCCGTCGCCGCTTTGCTCTTTGGCACGCTCTTTCTTTTCATGGGCAACGGTCTGCAGGGCATCCTGCTCCCCGTGCGCGGCAATCTCGAAGGTTATGCCACGACGACGCTCGGTCTGCTCGGCACCTCCTGGGCGGGGGGCTTCGTCATCGGCTGCCTGGTGGCGCCGAAACTGGTGCGCCGGGTCGGCCATGTCAGAGCCTTCTCCGGCTTCATCTCGATTATCGCCATCATCGCGCTGGTCAGCGGCATCATCATTCATCCGGTCTGGTGGGTGGTCCTGCGCGCGGTCACCGGCTTCTCCACCGCCGGCACCTCGATGATCATCGAAAGCTGGCTGAACGAGCGCGCCAGCAATGAGAGCCGCGGCGCGATCTTCTCGCTCTATATCGGCATCACGCTGCTCGGCGTCGTCGGCGGCCAGATGATGATCCCGCTCGAGGATGTGCGCACGCCGGTGCTGTTCATGATCTGCGGCATTTTCTATTGTATCGCCATGCTGCCGACGACGCTTTCGACAGCCGCGTCGCCGCAGCCGCTGAAGGCCGTGCGCCTCGACCTGCCGGCGCTTTACCGCAATTCGCCCGTCTCCTGCCTCGGCATCCTGCTCGTCGGTATCGCCAACGGTGCCTATGGCACGCTCGGCGCCGTCTTCGGCGCCGGCGCCGGCCTCTCCGACACCAGCATCGCCGTCATGATGAGCGCCACCATCTTCGCCGGCGCGTTGATGCAGCTGCCGGCCGGCCGGCTTTCCGATCGCATCGACCGGCGCTACGTGCTCGCCGCCATGTCGGCGATCGCAGCCGTTGCCGGCTTGCTGATCTTTTTGCTGCACCCGACGTCTCCAGCCTTGCTGATCGGGCTCGTCGTTCTCTATGGCGCCGTGGCGAACACGCTCTATCCGATCGCCGTCGCCCATGCGAACGACTTCGCCGCGGCGGAGGATTTCGTCAAGGTCTCCGGCGGCCTGCTGCTGCTCTACGGCATCGGCACGGTGATCGGCCCGACCATCGGCGGCCCCGTCATGTCGGTGATCACCCCGCATGCACTCTTCCTCGTCACCGCCGTCGCCCACGTGCTGATCACCGTTTACGCCATCATCAGGAGCCGCATCCGCGCCGCCGTCCCGGCCAGCGATCGCGACGCCTACACGACGATCCCGACCGGCACCTCGCCGATGTTGACGCCGCAAAGCATGTCGCTTGCCGATCGCGGCCCCAAACCTCCTGAAACCGGCAAGGCTGCTGAAACCGGGAAGTCTCCCGAAAGCGGCGATCCTGCTGTAAAGTTCGGCTAGAGCAATTCCAGGCAAAGCGCGAAGCGCTTTTGCCGCGAATTGCGTAAAGAACGACAGAGCAGCAAACGGAGGACGAACCATGAGCTTCATCGACGACGATCGGCCGCAGAAAAAACTCGCCCACGAGATCGGCGCCGATCTCTCCATGCTTTCAGTGGACGAGCTGAAGGCGCGAGTGGAATTGCTGAAGACGGAAATCGCAAGACTCGAAGCCGAGGCCGCTCGCAAAGCCTCCGGGCGGCAGGCGGCGGAAAACTTCTTCCGCTCCTGATCTGCTAAAAACACCTGAAAACAAGGCTATAGGCTCACAAAATGAGCCCGCATCAAGTCTTAATCCGGCACAATGTTAATAGAATATTAAGCTTTACAAGATATTACTGTACTCATCCAGATTTTCTCTGGATTTCAGACAGTTTTCCAAGCGGTGAATTGGTCTGATTTTTCTCCCTGTTTTACCTTGAGAGCCGCTTTGCGGCTCTTCTTTTTCCCATGGCCGGCGCCTTTCCACGAAACTGTGGAGATTAACCCTTTCTTAAGAAACGGCTTGCGCATTTGGGCTAATGATACCATCTTAAAGTCATAAAGACCGGCACAGGAAACTTTTCCGTCTGGGTCGGCGTTACCTGAATTATAAGTAGCTGCGTGCAACAGGGACTATTGCGATGTCGGAAGTTGGATTGAACACGATCAGTTTTGCGGGCCGCGCCGCTGCATCCTCGCAGTTCAAGGCACTTTATGCGGAAGGCATGTCGCTGGTCGAAGAAACTGCCGCCTATCTGGATGGCCAGGGTCGCGCCGCTTCCAAGGTTCTGCCGCGGATGGCCTCGGTTCTCTACGCTGCGGAATCGATGCGTCTCACCACCCGCCTGATGCAGATGGCCTCCTGGCTGTTGCTGCAGCGCGCTGTCAACAATGGCGAAATGTCCCGCGACCAGGTACTGGCCGAAAAGAACAAGGTCCGCCTCGACGGCTTCAACGTCGACCGTGCCGCGCCCGGCTGGGGCGACCTGCCGGAATCCTTCCGCGATCTCGTCGAGCGCTCTCTGCGTCTGCAGAACCGCATTGCTTTGCTCGACCGCGAAATCTACCGCCCGTCCGAAGCCGTGATCGTTCACGACAATCAGAACAGCGTCCAGGCCCAGCTCTCTCTGCTGCAGACCGCCTTCGGCAACAACTGATCAGCCTCCCCGGCATTCGATATAAACCGGCTGCGTCTTACGCGGCCGGTTTTTTGTTTGTCGCTGCACGCCGCTATTCCCGAACCATTTGCGTCCTGTGTCCATGCTGGGCGCACCACGCAAAAAAGCCCGGTAAAACCGGGCTCTCTTCGAATTCCGTCAAGCAAAAGCGATTAGAGGCCGAGGCCGCCGAAACGCTTGTTGAACTTGGAGACGCGGCCACCGCGGTCCATGAGCTGCTGGTTGCCGCCGGTCCAGGCCGGATGCGACTTGGAATCGATTTCGAGGTTCATGACAGCACCCTCCGAACCCCAGGTCGAGCGGGTTTCGTATTCGGTGCCATCGGTCATGACCACCTTGATCATGTGATAGTCGGGATGGATGCCTGCCTTCATAACAATCTTCCTGCGATACCGGAGTTCAATTTGCCGCATCCAGTTGCGGCCACCGAACCGATTGAATAAATGAAGCCGCAGTCGTGATGGCTACGGCTTCCCATTAGGATGGCGTGCCTATACATGAAGGACGCCTAGATAACAAGAGCCAACAGGCCGCATTGCGCGGGTCCTGCGGGTGATCGGAGACGATTTGGCAGAGCAGGCACGGGCTGAGGAAAACAAAAGGCGGTCGTTGCGGCCGCTCGGCAGGCTGACGCCTTACATCATGCGCTATCGCGGCATGGTGGCCGGGGCGCTGATATCGCTGGCGCTTGCCGCCATCACCTCACTGACGCTGCCGCTTGCCGTGCGTCGGATGATCGATCACGGCTTCACCCAGTCCGACGGCCGCTTCATCAACAGCTATTTCGCCATGCTCATGGTCATGGCCATCGTGCTCGCAATCGCAAGCGCCATGCGTTATTATTTCGTCATCACCATCGGCGAGCGCATCGTCGCCGATCTCCGCCGTGACGTCTTTGCCCATGTGACGAGGCTGTCGCCCTCCTTCTTCGACGTCAACCAGTCCGGCGAGATCGTCTCGCGCCTGACCGCCGATACGACGCAGATCAAATCCGCCGTCGGCGCCACCGCCTCGGTGGCGCTCAGGAATCTCATTCTCTGTCTCGGCGCCATGGGCATGATGATCGTCACCTCGCCGAAGCTTTCGAGCCTCGTCATCGGTGCGATCCCGCTGATCGTCTTCCCGCTCGTCGCCTTCGGCCGCTCGGTGCGCAAGCGTTCGCGCGCCGCTCAGGACACGCTTGCCGATGCATCCGCCTTCGCCAACGAGACGGTCGCCGCCACCCGCACCGTCCAGGCTTTCAATGGCGAGGACGCGGCAGCGGAACGCTACGGCGCCGCCGTCGAATCCGCCTATGACGCGGCCCGCGCCGCCATCCGCTCCCGCGCGCTGCTGACGGGGATTGCCATCACCCTGATCTTCGGCAGCGTCGTCGCCGTGCTCTGGGTCGGCGCCCACAGCGTGCTTGCCGGCACGCTTTCGGCCGGCACGCTCGGCCAGTTCCTGCTCTATGCCGTCATATCGGCCGGTTCGCTGGGCGCACTGTCGGAGGTCTGGGGCGAACTCTCGCAGGCAGCCGGCGCCGCCGATCGGCTGACAGAACTCCTCGACGAGGTCTCGCCGATATCAGCCCCCGCCAACCCGCAGCCTCTGCCTTCGCCCGGCCGTGGCCGCGTCGAATTTTCCGATGTGCATTTCGCCTACCCCTCGCGCCCCGGCAAATCGGCCCTGCATGGCTTAAGTTTCGCCATCGCCCCCGGCGAGACGGTCGCGATCGTCGGCCCGTCCGGTGCCGGCAAGAGCACCGTCTTCTCGCTGCTCCTACGCTTCTACGATCCGCAGCAGGGGAGCGTGAAGATCGACGATGTCGACGCGCAGCTGACGACACCCGACGAGTTGCGCCGGCGCATCGCCATTGTGCCGCAGGACGTCACCATCTTCGCCGCCTCGATCCATGACAACATCGCCTTCGGCCGTCCCGGCGCCTCGCGCGACGAGGTCCGTGCCGCAGCAATCGCCGCCCAGGCCGACGAATTCGTCACCCGCCTGGACAGGGGCTACGAGACCGAGGTCGGCGAACGCGGCGTGACGCTTTCCGGCGGCCAGCGCCAGCGCATCGCCATTGCCCGCGCCATCCTGAAGAATGCGCCCGTGCTGCTGCTTGACGAAGCGACCTCCGCACTCGACGCCGAAAGCGAGACGCTGGTGCAGAAGGCGCTCGACGGGCTGGTGGACGGCCGCACGACGCTTGTCATCGCCCATCGCCTGGCAACCGTGTTGAAAGCCGACCGCATCCTCGTTATGGATCAGGGCCGCGTCGTCGAGGAGGGTACGCATCAGAGCCTGATCCGCCACGGCGGCATCTATGCACGGCTGGCGAAGCTGCAATTCGATGCAGCAAATGAAGACGTGCTCGCCGCCGCGAAATAGCCGGCGGCTCTTCTCCTGCAGACCGCGACTAAAGTCTGAGCCCGATTGCCCTCCCTGCGGTTGTCTTTCGAACCTCCCGCCCTACCCTCTTCATTCCCCGGGGTGGGGATATTGCCGTTGAAATTCTAGGGAGGAGATAGGAATGGCGCTTTCCGATATGACGCGACGCACGGGCCTTGCGCTCGCTCTTGGCCTGACTGCAACGCTCGGTCTCGGCATGTCTGCCACGGCTGCGGATTTCCCCGATCGCGCGATCACCATGGTCGTGCCCTTTGCGGCGGGCGGTTCCACCGATGTCGTCGCCCGCATCGTCGCGCAGAAGATGTCGGAAGATCTCGGCCAGCAGGTGATCGTCCAGAACGTTGCCGGCGCCGGCGGCAATCTCGGCGCCGGCAACGTCGCCCGCGCCGACCCTGACGGCTACACCATTCTGATGGGCACAGTCGCAACCCACGCCCTCAACCCGCTGATCCTCAAATCGACCCCCTATGATCCCGAGAAGGATTTCGCGCCGGTCTCGCTGCTCGTCGTCGTGCCGAACGTGCTGGTCGTCAATCCGGAGCTGTCAGCAAAGACCGTTCAGGAACTGATCGCGCTGCTGAAAGCCGAACCCGAAAAATACAGCTATGCCTCGTCGGGTAACGGCACGCCGCTACATCTGTCCGGCGAACTCTTCAAGTCGATGGCCGGCGTCAGCATGCAGCACATTCCCTATAAGGGCGCCGGCCCGGCATTGAACGACGTCATCGGCAACCAGGTGCCGATCATGTTCGACAACCTTCCATCCTCATCCAGCCACATCAAGGCCGGCACCCTGCGCGCGCTGGCGGTGACGACGGCCGAACGTGCACCCTCCTTCCCAGACGTGCCGACTGTCGCAGAGTCGGGCATTCCAGGCTACGAAACCTATACCTGGAACGCGCTTTTCGCTCCGGCCAAGACGCCGGACGAGGTGGTGACGCGCCTCAACGCCTCGGCCAAAAAGGCGCTCGCCGACCCGGCCGTTGCCGAACGCATGAAGGAGTTCAGCGCCACCATCGTCGGCTCGACGCCGGACGAGCTCGCCGCCCATGTGAAGGCCGAACTCGCCAAATGGGAGCCGGTGGTCAAGGGTGCGAACATCCAGATGGAGTGACGCCGGCGACGCTGGCCTTCGCTGGCACCCCATCTAAGCGGTGACAATTGGACGCTGAACAGCCAATTCTAATTAAGGTGGTGGAAAAGCTCGCCATTTTGATCTAGCCTCCCCAACGCTGATGGTTGCAATTCAGCGTTTCGGGAGACCTCCATGTATAAATTCGAAGTTTATAAGGATAAGGCCGGCGAGTTCCGCTTCCGCTTCAAGGCATCGAACGGGGAAACCATGTTCCTTTCCGAAGGCTACAAGGCGAAGGCGTCCGCCATGAGTGCTATCGAATCCATCAAGAAAAACACGCCCAGCGCCGACGTCGTCGACCAGACGAAGGCCGAAGCCTGAGCAGAAGCAGCGGCGGCGTAAAACGCCGCCCTGCCCGCGCTCCTCAGCGCCGCCGGCCCTTGAGCCCGGCGGCTTGTGATCTTTGCGCCATTTCACTTTTTTCGGATATTTTTGAAGGCCATGTCGAAATAATCGCTGGCCGCGCCTCATTGTCTCGGAACGGCCGAACCGCTCCGCCGGGCGTCACTATGGGATATCGGTTCCCTATATCGAGATGCCTGGATCAACGCCAACAACGAGATCAGGAGTTTTTCATGCAATATGCTCTCATCATTCGCGAAGCCCCCGAGGATTTCGCCCGTCGTGACGATCCCGCCTATCGAGACGGCTGGATGGCCTACATCAAGGCGATCGCCCAGGCGGGAATCGTGATCGCCGGCGCCGGCCTGACAGCGCCCGAGACCGGCACGGTCATACGCCGCAAGGGCGGGGATCACGATGTTCAGGACGGCCCCTATCCGGAGGTCAAGGAGCAGCTCGGCGGCTTTTATCTGATCGAAGTTCCAGACATCGACACAGCACTCGAATGGGCGACCCGCGTGCCGATCTCCGACAAGGGCTCGGTCGAAGTGCGCCCACGCCTGCAGATGTGAGGTTGCGATGCCGCCCGATGCCGGACGCGCCGCCGAACAGGTGGCGCGTCAATCCTACGGCAAGCTGATCGCCTTCCTCGCCGCCCGCTCGCGCGACGTGCCGGCGGCGGAAGACGCATTGTCGGAAGCGCTGGCTTCGGCGCTTCGCGTCTGGCCGGAGCGCGGCGTTCCGGATAATCCGGAAGCCTGGCTGCTGGTGGCTGCGCGCCGCAATCTCATGCAGGCCGCCCGCCATCGCACCGTCGCGGCCAAGGCGCAAACGACGATATCGCTGGCCTTCGAAGAAGCGGAGGAACGCATGAACGAGGCCGGCAAAGCCGTCTTTCCCGATGAGCGGCTGAAGCTGCTGTTTGCCTGCACCCATCCGGCCATCGACAGCTCCGTCCATACCGCACTGATGCTGCAGACAATCCTCGGCATCGAGGCGAGAACCATTGCCCGGGCATTCGTCGTCTCGCCGGAAGCGATGAGCCAGCGGCTGGTGCGGGCCAAGGTGAAAATCCGCGATGCCGGCATTCCCTTCGCCGTTCCGCCTCGCCCCGCTCTATCAGGGCGGCTCGCCGCCGTACTTTCGGCGATCTACGCCGCCTACGGCCTCGGATGGGACGGTCTCGACGGCGAGGAAGAGCACCATTCGCTTGCCGGCGAGGCAATCTGGCTCGGCCGCGCGCTTCTCGCGGTACTGCCCGATGAACCGGAAGCGATCGGTCTTCTGTCGCTGATGCTTCACTGCGAAGCCCGCCGCAGCGCCCGGCGTGACAGCGATGGCCGATATGTGCCGCTGGACGAGCAGGATACGGCTGCATGGAATGCGATCATGATGACCGAGGCGGATGAATTGCTGCGCAAGGCCGGAGGTTTCGAGCGTTTCGGCCCGTTCCAGTGCCAGGCGGCGATACAGTCGGTGCATGCCGCCCGCCGGCTGTCGGGAAAGACCGATTGGCAGGCGTTGACGACACTCTATGCGGCGCTGGTGATGATGAGGCCGACGCTGGGTGCGCGGGTCAGCCAGGCTGCGGTGATCGGCAGAGCCTCAAGCGCCGCCGCCGGCCTGGAACGGCTCGACCAGCTCGATGCCCGCGCGATCGCAAGCTACCAACCCTACTGGGCGGTGCGCGCCTTTCTTCTGGCTGAGGCCGGTGACGATAGCGCGGCGGTCGACGCCTACATCGCGGCAATCGGCCTCAGCGACAGTCCCGCCGTGCGTGACTTCCTCATCGGTCGGCTGGAGAAGGCGCGGCAGGCGATGTCAGGCTGATCATTTCTCGGTCAGCTTCAGTTCGATGCGGCGGTTGGTGGAGCGCGCATCCGGCGTATCGCCCGGCGCGATCGGCTGGAATTCGCCGAAGCCGGCGGCAACGAGCCGGTCGGCCGGTACGCCCTGACCGATCAGGAACTTGACGACCGAAATCGCGCGCGCCGAGGAGAGTTCCCAATTGTCGCGATAACGGCCGGTTCCGGCGAGCGGCACATTGTCGGTATGGCCGTCGACGCGCAGCACCCAGTTGATCTCCGGCGGAATTTCCTTGGCGAGATCGAGAAGGGCGGCGGCAAGCTTTGCCATCTCCGTCTGTCCCTCCGGATTGAGATCGGCGCCGCCCGAGGGAAACAGCACTTCCGACTGGAAGACGAAACGGTCGCCGACGATGCGGATATTCTCGCGGTCGGACAGGATCTCGCGCAGGCGGCCGAAGAAGTCGGAGCGATAGCGGTTCAGCTCCTGCACGCGCGCGGCGAGCGCGACGTTCAGGCGACTTCCGAGATCGGCGATCTTCGTCTGCGAGACCCGGTCTTTCTCCTCCGACGCCTGAAGGGCAGCTTCGACAGCGGCGATCTGGCTGCGAAGTGCGGCGATCTGCTGATTCAGCAGCTCGACCTGGCTGAGCGCCCGCTCGCTCACCTGCTTCTGCTCGTCAAGCTCCTGCGTCATCGCGCCGATCCGCTTCTGCGCCGCATCCTGGCCGCCGGAGCCGGCGCTCAGCAAGGCTTGCAGCCGCGAACGCTCGTTTTCGGCACCAGCAAGCGAGGCTTGCAGGTTGGCAACCGAATCCTGGAGGTCCTGGTTGCTGCCCTTTTCAAGCGCGAGAAGCTGCGTCAGTTCGTTGATCTGGCTGTTGAGGCGATTGAGCACCTCATCCCGCCCGGTGATCTCGCGGCTGAGGATGAACTGCCCGACGACGAAGACCGTCAGCAGGAACATGATCGAGATGAGCAGCGTCGACAGCGCATCGACGAAGCCCGGCCAGTAATCCACCGTGCGTTCGCGGCGCCGGTTGCGGGCAAGAGCCATGGCCTACTTGCCCTCGCTCGTTTCTGCCTGGCTGGCGCGGTCGCGCAAACGCTCGCCCCGCTCGCCTGTGCGCTCCTGCACGCCGATACGTTCGGCAAGCCTGTCGAGCGTCCGGCGCATTGCCTTCGCCTCATCCTGCTGCGCCTCGATCCAGTCGCGCAGCATCTGCTGCTCGTTGCGCATGTTTTTGACCAGACCCTGAATGCCTTCGGCAAGGCTCGCCATCGCGGCGACGGAGCGCTGGGTGCCGCTGCCGCCCTCTTCCGAAACCTTGCGCAGATAATCGGAGAGCGCACGCATGTCGTCGGAGGAAGCGCCGGTAACGGCGTCGAGGGCAGGCGCAAGGTCGGAGCCGACATCTGTGACCGAGGAGAGCCAGTTTTCCAGCTCCATGTAGAAACGGTTCTGCGCGCGCCCGGCCTGCAGGTCGAGGAAGCCGAGAATGAGTGAACCGGAAAGGCCGAGCAGCGAGGAGGAGAAGGCCTGGCCCATGCCCGAAAGCGGCGTGGAAAGCCCTTCCTTCAGCGCCGAGAGCACGTCCCCCGTGCCGTTCGAGCCGGCATCGAGCGATTGGATCACGATGCTGATCGAACCGATCGTGCCGATGAGGCCCCAGAAAGTGCCGAGCAGGCCGAGGAAGACCAGCAGGCCGATCAGGTAGCGCGAAACGTCACGCGATTCGTCGAGACGGGTGGCGATCGAATCGAGGATCGAGCGCAGCGCCGTCGTCGACAGCGCCAGCGAGGTCTTGCGGCTGCCGATCAGCGCCCGCATCGGCGCAAGCAGCCGCGGATTACGGTTGACCTTGTCGGCGCTGCCGGCAGCGCGGAACGAGTTGAACCAGCGCACTTCGGGGCGAAGCGCCAGTACATGGTTGAAAACAAGAATGATTCCGACTGCGAGAACGCCGACGATCAGGCCGTTGAGGCCCGGATTGTGCATGAAGGCAGTCTGCGTTTGCCGGAAGAGAATGGCGGCGATAAAGCCGACGATGACCAGGAAAAGCAACATCGTCCAGAGGAAGGGCATGGGGCTCGAGAGCTTGTAGGCATAACCGCCCGGCGTCTTTTCGGTGGAGCCGATCTCCGCCACATTCACATTTTCCATAGGTTCAGCTGCCTCCGAACTCACTGCTGGCGGAGACTAGATCAACATTGTGCCGAATTGAAGTATGCCGGGGCGAAAACCGTGACTTTACAACAGCCGGTTTTCACCCGCTCACTTGGCCGGGATCGGTCGTTTGATAACTTCGACTAGGGCCTTGTGGATGGCTTCGTTGCCTGCGACGATCGCGCCGCTCTCCAGAATGGCTGTGCCGCCGTCCCAGTCGGTGGCGAAACCGCCGGCTTCGCGGATGAGCAGGATGCCGGCCGCCATGTCCCAGGGCGCAAGCTCCGCCTCCCAGAAACCGTCGAAGCGCCCGGCCGCGACATAAGCAAGATCGAGCGTCGGCGAGCCCAGGCGGCGGATGCCCGCCACTTCGCCCATGACGTGGCGAAGCTCGACCAGGAACTTGCCGTGATTGCGCTTGCCGAGCGCCGGCACGCCGCAGCCGATGACGCAATCCGACAGCACGCGGCGCGCGGCGACGCGCAGGCGCCGGTCGTTGAGGAAGGCGCCGCCGCCGCGCTCGGCGGTATAGAGTTCGTCGGTCGCCGGATTGAAGACGACGGCGGCGACGATCTCGCCATTGCGTTCGAGCGCGATCGAGACGGCGAAGGCCGGGATGCCGTGCAGGAAGTTCGTCGTGCCGTCGAGCGGGTCGACGATCCAGCGATGTGCTCCGTCCGTTCCCTTGATCTCTTCGCTTTCCTCACCGAGGAATCCATAGGTCGGACGGGCCTTCAGCAACTCTTCCCTGACGATCTTCTCGGCCTTGCGGTCGGCGCTGGAAACGAAATCGCCAGGCCCCTTCACCGAAACCTGCAGGTTCTGCACTTCGCCGAAATCACGTCCCAGCGATTTTCCTGCCTTGAGCGCAGCCTGAACCATGACATTGAGAAGAGCTGAACGGGCCATCGGCGCATTTTCCTTGGGACTGATACGAGGTGCGCGCTGCCAGGGGCGGGAAGTGTCCCTGAACATGCATGACAGACAGCGCTGCAAAGATTGGCGGCCTCAAGACCACAAAATCGAGGAAATTTCAAGGGGACGCATGCATGGCTGCCCTGCGGCACCGGAAACCGGCATTTATTCCGGTCGGATCAGGATAAACCGTCTCAGAACTTCTGCTGCGTCATCATCACTTCACGGGCCATCTGGTCGAGCGGCAGGATGCGGTCGACGCCGCCCTTGGCGATCGCCTCTTTCGGCATGCCGAACACGATTGAGCTCGCCTCGTCCTGCGCCACCGTATAGGCGCCGGCCTGATGCATCTCCAGCATGCCCAGCGCGCCGTCGTCGCCCATGCCGGTCATGATGATCCCCATGGCATTCGAGCCGGCGGATCGCGCTGCCGAACGGAAGAGCACGTCGACCGAAGGCCGGTGACGCGACACCAGCGGCCCGGTCTTCACGCTGACATAGTAGCGTGCGCCCTGGCGTTCGAGTAGCGTGTGCTTGTCGCCGGGTGCAATCAGTACGTGCCCGCGCAGCACCGGGTCGCCGTCGACGGCTTCTTTCACCTCGACCTCGCAGAGCCCGTTCAGCCGCTTGGCGAAGGCGTCGGTGAATCTTTCCGGCATATGCTGGACGATCACCATGCCGGGCGCATTGGCCGGCAATTCCTCCAGAAATTCGCGCAGTGCCTCCGTGCCGCCGGTGGAGGCGCCGACGCAGACAACCATCTCGGTCGTCTTCGCCATAGCCCGTCCCGTCGGCGGCGGCAGCATGACATCCGCTGTCAGCTTCTTGGTCGGCCCGTCGGCCGAGGCTGAGCGGATGGTTCCGGCGGCGCGGCGGACGGTAGGAAGCCGCGCATGTGAAGCACTCTTGACGATTTCGCGAATGCGCATCGCATCATCGGAAAGACTGTCGGCGGCCCCGATCTTCGATTTCAGAATGACGTCGACGGCGCCCGCCTCCAGTGCCTGGATCAGCGTTTGCGAACCTGCTTCCGTCAGCGACGAGCACATCACCACGGGTATCGGCCGCTGTGCCATCAGCTTGCGTAGGAAAGTGATGCCGTCCATGCGCGGCATTTCCACGTCGAGCGTGATGACATCGGGGGTTTCCTCCAGCAGCTTGCGTGCTGCCGCGAAGGGATCGGAAGCCACCGCCATGATCTCGATATCGGGATCCTGCTCCAGCACATGCGTCAGCGTCTGACGGATGCTGGCGGAATCGTCGATGATGAGAACGCGGATTTTTTTGGCCATGAATGCTCCTAGAGCAATTCCAGGAAAAGTGCGAAGCGGTTTTCCATCCGGAATTGCGTAAAAACAAAAAGCGAGAGCGGTTCTGCGCTTCCATCAAAAGCTGAACCGCTCCTCAGAACTCCAGGAAAAGTGGGAAGCGGTTTTCCCAGGATTGCCCGGAAAAATCGACATGCACTAGATACGCTGAAAGACCGTATTGGAGACCTGCTTCAACGGCAGATCGAAGCCGGTGATCGATTCGGAATGACCGATGAACATATAGCCTCCCTTCGCCAGGCAATCGCAGAGGCGGTTGAGCACGCCTGCCTGGGTCTGCTTGTCGAAGTAGATTAGCACGTTGCGGCAGAAGATGACGTGCATCGGCTCCCCGATCGAATATTTCTCGTCCATCAGGTTCATGCGCGCAAAGCCGATCTTGCTACGCAGTTTCGGCGTGATGCGCACCTCCCGCCGATCCGGCTGCTTGGCCGTCAGCACATATTTGCGCTGCAGATCACGCGGCACCGGCGCGATGAGGTCTTCCGGATAGATGCCCCGGCGCGCCGTCTGCAGTACGTCGGTGGAAAGATCGGTCGCCAGCACGCTGTAGGAAACGTCGTTGCGGCCTTCGGTGAATTCCGCCAGCACCATCGCCATCGTATAGGGTTCTGCCCCCGTCGAGCAGGCCGAACTCCAGGTGCGGATGGTGCGAACGCCGCTGCTGGCGATCGCCGGCAGCGCCGCGCTCTGCAGGTAGTCGAAATGTTTGGCTTCGCGGAAGAAGTCGGTTTTATTCGTCGTCACCACGTCTATCAGGTAGATCGTTTCCTGGGCTAGGCCGTCATGATTGAACAGGAAGTCGCAATAATCGTCGAAGGTCGAATGGTTGGTTGCGCGAAGGCGGCGTCTCAGCCGCCCTTCGAGCATCGTCAGCTTGGTCGGCGGCATCTTGATACCGCTATAATCATAGATGAACCGGGCAAGTTTTTCGAAATTGCGCTTGCTGATCCGGTCGCCCGGCAATTGGGTTTCCACCGCTGCCATACTCATAGAACGCCGTACTCCGGTTTGACGCGCGGTCAAGCGGCCGATTGCAGTGCCGAGGTGTCCTCGCGCGACAAGAGCCGCGCGAGATCGATGATGACGACGAAGCCGTTTTCACGGCGAACGACGCCGGCAATATAGTCAGAGCGCCAGCGCACGCCGATGTCGGGTGCCGTCTCGATTTGGTCACGCCGGAACGGCGTGACCTCGAAGACGCGGTCGGCGACGAGGCCGAGGGTGAGCAGCCGGCTTTCCAGCGGCACGTCGAGGACGAGCACCCGCGTATGCGGCGTCGGCACGGTCTTCGTCATGCCGAGCTTCAACCGAAGATCGATCGTCGGCACGCCCTGCCCACGCACATCGCGCAGGCCGAGCAGATAGTCTGGACCGTTCGGAATCTTGAAAGCTTCCGCATAGTCGAGGATTTCCCGCACGACCTCGACCGGCACGGCGAAAATTTCTTCGCCGAGGCTGAAGGTCACGAATTGCGCTTCCAGAGGTGTTGGAGCCATGATCAGGCGCTTTCCTTGAATTCGGCGTCCCCATCATCGGGACCGCCCATGGAGAGATCGAGAGCAAAACCCTTTGCCCGCGCTTGCTGGCCGGCAACGCTGTTGGCGGCCGGTTTCCTGACACCGAGCTTGCGGCCCGCGATGGGAGCCGAGCTGCGGACAGTCACCTTTGCAGCCGGCGCGCGGGACGGGTGGTCACCAGCGGTATCGATCTTGAAGAAGGCTATCGAAGTCTGCAGTTCTTCGGCCTGGGCGGCGAGTTCCTCGGACGTTGCCGACATCTGCTCGGAAGCGCCGGCATTCTGCTGCGTCACCCGGTCGAGCTGCTGGATCGCTTCGTTGATCTGCGAGGCGCCGATATCCTGTTCGCGGCAGGCAGCGCTGATTTCGGAGACCAGCTCGGCTGTCTTGCGGATGTCGGGCACCAGCCGGCCGAGCATATCGCCGGCGTCCTGGGCGGCCTTGACCGTATCGCCCGACATCGAGCTGATTTCGGCGGCGGCCGACTGGCTGCGTTCGGCAAGCTTGCGGACTTCCGAAGCGACGACCGCAAAACCCTTGCCGTGTTCGCCCGCACGCGCCGCTTCGACGGCGGCATTCAGCGCCAGCAGGTCCGTCTGGCGGGCGATTTCTTGGACGATGCCGATCTTTTCGGCAATGGTCCGCATCGCCTGCACGGCGCGCGACACCGCTTCGCCGCTCATCTCGGCATCCTTGGCCGACTGGCGGGCGATCTTTTCCGTCTGGGCGGCATTGTCGGCATTCTGCTTGATGTTGGCGGCCATCTGCTCCATCGAAGCGGAAGCCTCTTCGGCGGAAGCCGCCTGTTCGCTGGCGCCCTGCGACACCTGCTCGGAGCTCGAGGACAGTTCCTGGCTGCCGGCCGAAACATTTTCTGCGGCAGCCGCCGCATCGGCGACGACGCC
This sequence comes from Rhizobium esperanzae, assembly GCF_014197615.1. Lineage (GTDB taxonomy): Bacteria > Pseudomonadota > Alphaproteobacteria > Rhizobiales > Rhizobiaceae > Rhizobium > Rhizobium esperanzae_A. Next base: position 117,242 of record NZ_JACIFY010000011.1, on the reverse strand, counting down.
ACGCAGGCGCTCGACCATCTGCTCGAGCGCAATGCCGAGCGTATCCTTCTCCGACAGCGGCTTCGGGGCCACCGTCAGATCGCCCTCGGCGATCTGCGCCGCAATGTTGGCGGTGATGCGAAGGTTCTCCGTCATGGTGTTGATCATGTTGACCAGATCCTTGATCTCGTCGTTGGTCCTGATCTCGACCTTCTGGTTCAGATCACCGATGGCGACGGCGCTGGCAACGTTCATGATCTTGCGAAGGCCGCTGTTGACGCCGAGCGCAATCCAAAGCGCAGCGCCGAAAGCGATAAGCGCAGCCCCGATTGCGATACCAATCAACATGTTCTTCGTTGAGCTATAAAGAGCATCGGTATCGCTATCGGCCTGCGCCATCGACTTCTGCTGAAGCGTAACGAGTGTCCCGAACACCTCTTCCATTTCCCCGACAAGGGCGCGAACCTCCCCTGAGGAAAGCGCTACAGCCCCTGTTCTGTCGCCGCCCTGCTGAGTGGAGGCTACTCTGTTGGAACCTTCATCGAAGCGCTTGGCCAGTTCGATCAGCCTGTCCCACAGAGGCTTGCCTTCAGGCGTTGCGAGCTGCAGGCCGCTTGTCGCGAAGCTGAGCATTTCATCGACGCTTTTCGCCGAATTCTGATAGTCCTTCTTGACGATTTCAGAATCCGTTTCCAGAAGCGCGTTCTTCTGCCAGCGGACCGCATCGAGCTCGGCAGTTTGCGCTTCCAGCGCCAGTTCCAGCCTTTTTGCAGGCCCGGCAACAAGGTCGCCGACGGCGTCGTTCAGCGAGCTGAGGCTGATGATTCCATAGACCGCGCTGCCCACCAGCAACAGAATAACAACGCCGAAGGCGGCTGCGAGTTTAAGTTTGATCGTAATACGCATCTCAATATTCCTCTCTGAGAGCGAAGCATTAAATATGGTCCAGGCGGCGCAGCATCATGCGGCAAAGAAATTCCGGTAGGCGAAAACATGCCGCGGAAGGAAGTAAATATACTTCAGTGCCGGCTCCCCCGAGCCGGAAGTCTGTGTCGCGGGCCAGGCTGGCCGGCCCGCGACGGTTGCAAACGGGATCGCAGAAAGACGTCCCGTCCCCTGAACGGACATCTGTCGGTCACAGCGCCAACGCCTACATCCGTTGGGCATATTCCGCCTCGGGCCACCGGAGCGGCCCGAGGGATCAAATGAGAGCAAAAGCGGTCGAGCGCCTCAGCCGCGGAGCACTATGCACTCTCGCGAAAATCGTCGTCGCCGGCATCCGGACCGCCCATCGACATGTCGAGAGCAAAACCCTTGAGACGCTGCTGCTGAGCCGAGACCGTCTGGCCGCGGCCCTGCGGCACCGGTTTGCGGACAGCGGCCGATGCCTTGAGCCCCTTGGCCGCAGTTTTTGGCTGCACCATGTGAGCGACGGGCCGCGTGCTGCCTGCCGTATCGACCTTGAAGAAGGCGATCGAGGCCTGCAGCTCTTCGGCCTGGGCAGCGAGTTCCTCGGAGGTTGCCGACATCTGCTCGGAGGCACCGGCATTCTGCTGCGTCACCTTGTCGAGCTGCTGGATCGCTTCGTTGATCTGCGAGGCGCCGATATCCTGCTCGCGGCAGGCGGCACTGATTTCGGAGACCAGTTCGGCCGTCTTGCGGATATCGGGCACCAGCCGGCCGAGCATGTCGCCGGCATCAGCGGCGGCCTTGACCGTATCGCTCGACATGGCGCTGATTTCGGCAGCAGCCGACTGGCTGCGTTCGGCAAGCTTGCGCACTTCCGAAGCGACCACCGCAAAACCCTTGCCGTGTTCGCCGGCACGCGCCGCTTCGACGGCCGCATTCAGCGCCAAGAGGTCCGTCTGGCGGGCGATTTCCTGGACGATGCCGATCTTCTGGGCAATCGTGCGCATGGCATCGACAGCGCGCGTCACCGCCTCACCGCTGATCTCGGCATCCTTGGCCGACTGCCGGGCGATCTTCTCAGTCTGGGCGGCATTGTCGGCATTCTGCTTGATGTTGGCGGCCATCTGCTCCATCGAAGCGGAGGCCTCTTCGGCCGACGCTGCCTGTTCGGTCGCGCCCTGCGACACCTGTTCCGAACTTGCCGAAAGCTGCTGGCTGCCGGATGAGACATTGTCGGCGGCCGACAAGGCGTCGGCAACGACACCGCGCAGGCGTTCGATCATGGTATTGACGTTGCCCAGAAGCTCACCGATTTCGTCGTGGCTGGTGATCTCAGCCATCTTCGTGAGATCACCTTCGGAGACTTCGCGAACCACGGTGTTGGCGCGGCCAAGGCCCTTGCTGATCGTGTTGGCGATCCAGAAAGCGGTGAGAGCAGCGATCAGCAGGGCGACGGCGGCGACCGCAACCATCGTCGTGCGCGTCGTCTCGTACTGGTTCTGGGCGCCATCGTCGGCAGCCTTCATGCGCTGCTTTTCAAGGGCCAGGATTTCGCTGAGCGTCGAGTCGATGTCATTGGCAGCGGCCCGCGCCGTCGTGACGGAGATGGTGTTTGCGCCTTCGGCATTACCCGCTTTCACAAAGTCGCGGATCTGATCGTCGGCCGCATCGAAGGTCTTGGAAAGTTCGGCGATGCGCGCCCAGCGCGCCTTGCCTTCTTCTGTTGCCAGCGCCAGCACCTGGCTGAACGCACTGGCGAATTCCTTGCGCGCCTGGTCGCCCTTCGCGATCGCGCGGGCCGTCTCGTCTGCGCTGCGCGCTGTGAGCAGGTTCTTCTGCTGGCGGATCGCCTCGAGCTGGGCAATATTGATCTGCTGCGCGAGATCGAGGCGAGCCGCCGGGCCGGCGAGAAGCCTGTCGATGGTGTCGTTCAGCGATCCAAGGCTGAAGACACCGTAAGCGGCAGTGCCCACGAGCATCAGAATGATGAAGGTGAACGCGGTCACCAATTTCGTCTTGATTGTCAGTCGCATCGTCAAACCCCCATTTGAATTCATCCAGCGTCAGGTGACGGCTCCCGCCGTTTTATGCCTGGATGAAAAGATTGCGTGCAGATTGGGGAGAATGATGAACTCTCCGCCCCTCTTCACCAGGCAGTTGATGTAGTCGGCGCGCCAGCGCATGCCGACACTCGGCGGCGCCTCGCTCGCGGATTTTGCCAGCGTCGTCACCTCGTTCACCTTGTCGGTTCTGAGTCCGACGAGCGTCCGCTCGCCCTGCAGATCGATCTCGATGACGATGAAGCGGCTGTCGATCGTGGCCTCCGCCGCCTCCATCCCGAAGGCAAGACGCAGGTCGGCCAGCGGAATGACCTTGCCGCGGAAGTTGATGACGCTGGCGACGAAAGGCTGGCTTCCCGGCACCGCGGTCTCCGGAAGCAGGTCCAGGATTTCCTGGACGATGACCGCTTCCAGCGCGAAAGTCTCGCCGTTGAGATCGAAGGTCAGCACCTCGACTTCCTCGGCATGGCTCCAATGGTTGTCGAATCGTTCGACGGTTGCTGCTTTTGCACTCATCCTGCTACACGCAATTGCGCCTCCTGCTGCTGACCCGCGGCCACCAGGTGCCCGACGTCGAGAATGAGGGCGACGCTGCCGTCGCCGAGAATGGTCGCGCCCGAAAAGGTCGCGACGTCGTTGTGCAGTTTCGACATCGACTTGATGACCGTCTGATGGTCGCCGATGATCTGGTCGACGACGAGACCGACGCGCTCCGTGCCTGTGGAGATGACGACGACCTTCTGATGCACGTCGGGCTTGGTGCCGGTGCGGAAGAGGTCGCGCAGGCGAAGGAACGGCACCAGGCTGTCACGCAGCGAGATGAAGCTGCGGCCGCGCGAGCGCAGATCCTCCTCGAGCGACAGTTCGAGGCATTCCTCGACCGCCGAGAGCGGGATGACGTAGCGGCCCGAACCGACACGCACCAGCAGCCCGTCGATGATGGCAAGCGTCAGCGGGATGCGCAGCGACACTTCCGAACCCTGTCCCGGCACGCTGACGATGTCGATCGCGCCGCGAAGCTCTTCGACCGTCTTCTTGACCACGTCCATACCGACGCCGCGGCCGGACAGATTGGTGATCGCCGCGGCCGTCGAAAAGCCCGGAGCAAAGATCAGCTGCAGCAGCTCGGAATCGGAGAGAGGTTGGCCGGGGTGGATGAGGCCGGAAGATTCCGCCTTGGCGCGAACACGTTCGCGATTGATGCCGCGGCCGTCGTCCTTGATCGAGATAATCACCTCGCCGCCGGCCTGACGGGCCGAAAGCGTTATCGTGCCGGCCTTGGCCTTGCCGGCGACGAGGCGGTCGGCCGGCACTTCGAGACCGTGATCGATCGAGTTGCGCACCAGGTGCACCAGCGGATCGGCCAGCCGCTCGATAACCGTCTTGTCGACTTCGGTGGTCTCCCCCTCCATCACCAGCTCGATCACCTTGCCGGTCTCACGGGCGAGATCGTGGACGAGGCGGCGGAAGCGGGAGAAGAGGGTTGCGACCGGCACCATGCGCAGCACCATCATCGTGTCGCGCAATTCGCCGGAGAGGCGCTCGATTTCTTCCGAGACGGAGCGCAGCGCGATATCGGCACTGGCGCTGGCAAGCTGGCTGAGGCGCGATTGCGCGATGACAAGCTCGCCGACACGGTCCATCAGTTCGTCGAGACGCTCGGCCGGAACGCGGACATTCTCGGCCGACTTCGCCTGGCTGGCCGGCGCGGACGCCTCGCGCCTGGCCGGAACCGCCTCGACGGGACGAAACGCCGGCACGGCAGCCGGCGGAACCGGCACCGCCGATACCGCGGCGATGGGAACAGCTGTCGGCTTTACTTCGACCGGAGCGGCGGTTGCTGTTGCCGCGCCGCCGATCTCCTCGACGCTGATTTCCATATCGTCGAGCACGAAGATGAAGACGTCGTCGATCGCCGAGCGGTCCTGCTCGCTGGTCAGCGTCACATCCCAGGAAATGTGGAGTTCCGTCGGAGTGAGCTCATCGAGAGGCGGAATGGCTGATGTGTTGGCGCGCACGGTGCATTCGCCAAGATCGCGCAACTCGTCCAGCAGGCCGAGCGGATTGGTGCCGTTGGCCATCGAATTGGCCGGCAGGCTGAAGCGGATGCGCCAGCTGTTTTTTTTCTTTGCCGGGGCTTCGCGCACGGCCGCAGGTGCGGAAACAGCGGCGACCGCTGGTGCAGGCGCCTTGCCGCCGACGGCGGCCTGCAACTGCGCCAGAAGTTTCTGGCCTGTATCGCCATGATCGGCATCCGGCTGGTCGACGAGTGCGCGCATGTGGTCCTGGGTGGCGAGAACGGCGGCGACCAGTTCGCTGGTCGCCGCGACCTCGCCCTTGCGGACGCGGTCGAAGGCCGTTTCGCAATGATGAGTAAAGGCTGCGAGCGCCTCGAAGCCGAACATCGCGCCGGAGCCCTTGAGCGTGTGCAGCCCGCGGAACACGGCATCGACGAGGTCCTTGTTGTCGAGATCGTGGGTCAGATCGAGAAGACCAGCCTCGATCGTTTCGAGGCATTCGGCTGCTTCCATGCGGAATACGGCGACCGGATCGAGCGTACTCATCTTCCGAGGACCTTTTTGACGATCTTCACCAGATTTTCCGGGTCGAACGGCTTGGTCAGCCAGCCCGTTGCACCCGCCGCCTTGGCGCGAGCCTTGAGATCGGCGTCGGATTCCGTCGTCAGGAAGATGATCGGAACACCGGCCTGCCCGGGCAGCTTGCGCAGTTCCTCGATCATCGTCAGCCCGTCCATAACCGGCATGTTGAGATCGGTCACGATCAGATCGAAGCTGCTGCTCTTCGCCTTCGCGAGGCCTTCGGCCCCGTCGGCGGCCTCGGTCACGCTGTAACCGGCATTCGACAGCGTGACCTTGGTGGTCAGGCGGATGCTGGCGGAATCATCAACGGTCAGGATATTTGCACTCATAACGCTACCTCTTTATGCAACCAGAACTTGGCATCTTCTCGATCGAAGGATTCGATGAAACCTGCGCGCTCAAGTACCTTCAGGACCGAGCCGCGAGCAGGTGTAGAAAGTTTGAATGTCTTCCCGCCGGATTTTGCTTGGCGGCGCGACGACTCTATGAGTTGAACGAAACTCAGATCCGCTTCCGCACTTTCGGGAATGTCGACAACGATTGTATCACGGCCCTGAAATGCGTCAGAAAACTTTGAATATAGTTCGGATACAGAGCGAATACTCAGCACGTCCGGCAAATTTATAGATTCGTGATATTGTTTAGGAGTATCCAACGCAGCCTCCCCGGCCAGAGAAATACTTGATGACCTTCAAAGGACTCTCACGGCAGCGTTAATGCAGGGTAAACAGCGGTTGTATGAAACTACCGTATAACGAGTCTCGAGACTCCCAATTCTCATGGGGAATAAGTTGTATTATTCTCTCAGAATTTAGAAATAAATAAAATAAAAGCAATAAGTTAAGCAATATTAACCATTGGCGGGACCCGGCGCGGCACCCCATCCACATCTTTCGTTAATCACAACGCTGACGAGTCCGGCGCGTTTACCGGACGTTTCCATCCTGCCCGTAGAAATAGAGTCAGATTAGCCTGTGTTTTAAGAAAAGGTACAAATGTTGGCACACGCTCTGGTATCGCCGAACGCTGCAGCCTACACATCCGGGCGGGACATCGGCCGGACCCTGGAATCCGCCCGCAGCCGGGTCGAGGAACGTTTTCTCGAAGGTGGCACGGTGCTGCTCTCGGTGATGGATGTCCTCAACCGCCTGCTGAATTCTCTCGAGGGCGTCACCGCGGCGCTCGACAATGGAGAGTCGAGCGATACCGGCGCCGACCTCCGTGCCACGGTGGAGAGCCTGACGGCGCTGCCGGGCATCGAGGAAAATCGTCAGCAGGCACTCGTCTCGCTGGCGCAGACCGGCAGGGAACTGCGCAAGTACGTCTCCGACATGCAGGAGACGATGCGTTATCTCAGAACCTTCGCCGTCACCGTGAAGATCACCGGCGCCGGCCTTCCTGAATTCGCCGGCTTCGCACAGGAGATTCTGGAACGAATCTATTCCGGCACCGATGAGGTCAACCGGTTCGCCACACATCTCGACAGCCTCGACAAGGAGGTCAAACTCGCCGCCTCCTTCGGCGCCAGTGTCTCCAAGGGCTATGCCGATACCGTTCCGGCCGTCGCTGCCGCCCTGCGCGACGATGCCGCCAAGATCGCCCAACACCGCAAGAATCTCGGCGTCGTCGCCCGCGAGGTCGGTGCGATTGCCCGCGGCGTCCAGAGCAAGGTTGCCTCGACGCTGTCTGCCCTGCAGATCGGCGATATCACCCGCCAGCGCATCGAGCATGTGCAGGCCACCCTTTCGCTGCTTGAGGAATTTTTTGCCGGCGAAGACGGCGCAAAGCTCGATGCCGGTGCCCGCAAGCGCCTGCAGAACGTCATCCACCATCTGACCGCAGCGCAGATGAGCGATATGTGCGCCAATTTCCAGCGGGATTCGGAAAATGTCGTCACGACGATCGCCAGTTTCGATCACGATATGCGGGAGATCCTCAAGCTGCGCGACCAGATGAGCGGTGAGAGCGGCGAAGCCGGCGGCAATTTCATGCGGGCACTGGAATCCAGCGTTTCGGCCGCCCACGAAATCGTCCAGCAAGTCGACACGGCAAGCCGGCAGGCCGACCAGGTGAGCCAATCGACATCAGGTACGGCCGCCAAGCTTTCCGAAGCGATCGCCAACATCCGCGCCGTCAAGACCGACATCCATTACATGGCCTTGAACACCAATCTGCGCTGCAGCCGCCTCGGCGAGGAAGGCAGGTCGATCAACGTCGTCACCGCCGAACTGCGCATCTTCGCCGGCAAGCTCGACGAATCCGCCGACGCCATCGTCACCGGCCTGCCGGCGCTCGAAGCCGCGGCCGGGTGCGTCGCCCCCGCCACCGATGTCGGCGCCGGCGGTCTTGGAGAAAGCCTGACGTCGGCCGTCGGCAACATCCGCTCCGCGGCCAACATGATGGAAAACGAGCTGAAGGTGCTCTCCGAGAACGGTCGTGAGGTCGCCACCAAGATCAGCCTGCTGATCGGCAAACTCGATTTTCAGCGCGATCTCGGCGAGGTCTTTGCCCGTTGCGCCGATCTGCTTGAAAACGCCGCCGGTACCGAGGTCGCCGATATCTCCGACCTCGCCGAGGCAATCGGCCCGCTCGATCGCAAGATCTTCAAGGCCTACACGATGGTCCAGGAGCGCAACATCCATCGCGACATCTTCCCGGCAAATGACGACAGCGCCCCCACCCCTGCCGAGGCCGCCAAAGTCGAAAGCGACGAGGACCTTTTTGCCGATGCGCTTTTTTAAAAGCGCTCGATGAGAACACGCGACATCTATCGCCGCCGGAACTTGTTGGCGGCCTCGATTGCCGCCTTCTGCTGGTCGTCCTCGATGCCGAGGTAGAAATCCTCGAGCGACGGATCGGCAAGCCCGGCGCGGCGCGACAGCACATACCATTTCGCCGCCTCGACCGGGTTGGGCGGCGTACCGATGGCGTTGATATAGAGGTGGGCGAGCTTGTTCTGTGCGGCGACATTGCCGCCATTGGCGGCAAGTTTCAGCCATTCGAAGCCCTTGACGTAATCCCTCGGCCCGCCGACGCCGTTGACGAGCCAGATGCCGAGATCGAGCTGGGCCGTGTCGAAGCCGGCGCGCGCGGCGCGCGCCATCCACTCGCGGGCGAGCTGCTTCTTTTCCTCCGGCAAGTCCTTCAGCGTCGCATAGATCTGCGCCACGGCATATTGCGAATCGGCAATGCCCTGCTCGGCCGATTTCTCGTAGAATGGCAGCGCAAGCTTCAGCCCCTTCTCGCCGGGATTGTCGGCGACGAGGAGTTGCGCCCAGTTGAATTCCGCCGAAGGATTGCCGGCCTCGGCCGCCTTATGCATGTACTCGTCGGCCTTGGCCTTGTCGCGCGGCACGCCCTCGCCTTCCATCAGCATCAGCGCATATTTGAACATTGCCGCCGCATCGCCGCCTTCGGCCGCCTTGCCGTACCAGAAGGCCGCATTCTTCACGTCCTTCTTGACGCCGAGCCCCTGCGAGAGAATCTCTCCGATCAGCGTCTGCGCCGCGGCATCGCCGAGTTGGGCGCGCGGCAGCGCCTTGTCCATCGCCGTCAGGTAGTAACCGCGCTGGAAGGCGCCGTAAGCCTCGTCGACAGGTCCTTTGTAATCCTTTTCCGGCGGCAGATCCGGCAGCTTCGCACCCATGCGATCGAACACACCGACACCATCGGAGGGGCGCACGACCGGGCCGGAAGGCCGGTCGGTGCGGAAAGTCGAAGCCGGCCCCGAGCTTGGCTGGTTTATGACGCTATCGGTTGCTTGCGCCAAGGCGACATCCGGCCCTGCCGCGACGAGGGCGGCCATGCTGGCAAGGACAAATTTCAACAGGCGGGCGGTCTGGATCGGCATGAGCGCGATATCAATCCTCAAACCGTGGCGCTTTTTCGTCAAGCAACGCGTTGATTTCGGCAACGATTGACGGCGCCCGGGCGGGCTCGCCGAAGACCGCCAGCCGCAGCGCCACGAACTCCGCTCCGGTCTCTGCGACGGCAAGCGCCGAGGCCGGATCGGTGCCGCCCATGACGATGCAGGGGATCTCGATCATCGAGGCCCACCATTCGCCGAGCGCAAGGTTCTTCGGATGCGCCTCGGGCTTGATATCGCCATCGAGCTTGCCGAAGAAGATATAGTCCGGCCTGACTTCGCCGATCTCAAGCGCTTTGTGACGGTCGGCTGCGTTGCCGCCGCCGACGATCAGCTTCGGCGCGTGTTTGTCGATCGCTTCCGAAAGCGCCTCCGCATTGCCGGAAAGATGCAGGCCATCGGCCTTCGCCCGGCCTGCAACACGGCTGTCGCCCGATATCAGCGCCGCCGCTCCGGCGTCCTGGATCAGCGGCACCAGCTTCTCCGCATGTTTCTGGAAAGTGCCGTCGTCGAGCCCATATTGCGGTACGATCACCGAGGCGACATCGCCGCCCTTCAGCGCGTCGGCAACGATCTTCGCCTGTTCATCGGCATCGGCAATATCGGGTGCGATGAGCACAAGGCGGCAGCGGTTTTCCGGTTCGGTCATGAGCTCTTTCCGTTTCCTGCGAATTCCCCCTCGAAATGAGGGAGCCGCACTCGTTTTGTGTGAGTAGTTCCGTTAGACGAGGCTTGCAAGAGGAGGACGTCGAAAGCATGCCGCAGGATTTGTCATTCTACTACGCCGCCGTGCCTGCCGTTCTGCTGGTGGGCCTCGCAAAGGGCGGCATGGGCGACGCTTTGTCGCTGATCGGCCTGCCCTTCCTCGCCCTCGTCGTCTCGCCGGTCGAGGCGGCGGCGATCCTGCTGCCGATCCTGGTCTTCATGGACATGATCTCGCTCGTCATCTGGCGCAAGCACGGCGACTGGGCGACGCTGAAGATCATGCTGCCGGGCGCCGTCTTCGGCATCGCGCTGGGCTGGGCGACCTCCGCACTCGTGCCGGGCAATGTGCTGCGCATCGTCATCGGCGCGGTGACCATCCTCTTCTGCCTGCGCTATTTCTGGAACAATTACGGCCTGGGCGCCGACAAGATAGTCCCGCCGCGCGGCCAGCGGCCGGTGGCCGCCGGCCTCTGGGGCACGTTTTCCGGTTACGGCAGCTTCGTCGCCCATGCGGGCGGTGCGCCCTTTCAGATCTATGCCCTGCCGTTGAAACTGCAACCGCGCGAATATACCGGCACCAGCGTGCGATTCTTTGCGATCCTCAACGCCATCAAGCTGATCCCCTATTTTGCGCTCGGCCAGCTCGATACCCAGAATCTTGCGACCTCCGCGACGCTTCTGCCCTTCGCTCCGCTCGCCACCCTCGCCGGCGCCTGGTGCGTGCGCCGCATGAGACCGGCCATCTTCTATCCGTTCATGTATGCGATGGCCCTGATCGCCGCATTGCTGATCGTGCGCGAGGGCCTTGGCTGGTAAGGGCTCCAGCACGCTGCATTGCACAATTTCCTTGCTGCGGCGGCCGGTTTGACGTAGCGTTCGCGTTATGTCGAACACGGACCCTTTCTCTGCGATTGCCGATCCGAACCGGCGTTTTCTGCTGGAGGAGTTGCGCCGCGCACCACGGACAGTCAACGAACTCGCCGAGGGCCTGCCGATCAGCCGCCCCGCTGTTTCGCAGCACCTGAAGGCGTTGCTCGACAGCAACCTCGTCTCGGTGACATCGGAAGGCACGAAACGCATCTACACGGTCAACAACCGCGGTTTCGACACCCTCAATTTATGGCTGGATCAGTTCTGGGCTTAAGGGCTCGGCTAAAGCGCGCCGCGATCTTTCAGATTCGCTCCTTGCGCTTCAGGCCCTTGATTTTACGCACATTTTTCTCGCAAAAGCGCCAGCCGCGATGCTGCAGGCATCGGGCTGGCGCAAATCTGGTGTGAAATCACCGGTTCTTGCTGATTTTAGGCGGAATGGATGGATTTACCTTTTCTTTCGCAAGACGATCGACCGGCGATCCTTGGGAAGATCAGTGGACGGATGACTTGAGACGCTGAATCTCGTCCTTGATGCGCAACTTGCGGCGCTTGCATTCAGCAATTTCCGTATCGGAGATAGAGGGAGCTGTTCTGAGCGTGTGCAACTCTTCCTCGAGAGCGACATGTTTTTTCTGGAGTGATTCAAGATGAGCTTCAACTGTCATTTGACCCTTCCTTCCTCTTACCCTCCCCGGCCATATCGTCGGGGATCAAGGTGTCAACGGCGGGGACTGTGACATATTTTTGACGGCTTGTCGAAGGCCAAAAGATGAAGACTGGATGGCAATTTCATGATCAAGACTAACTAGCCGTTACCTGTATTTGGTGATAGGAGCTTGCGGAAATCATCGGCAGATCGGACAAGATCCGAGGACGATAACGGGGAATACATATGGCCGATCAGGAACAGGCGGAAATCAGGCTGACGGTAGCACGGCTGCGCCAGGAGCACGAGGATTTCGACGCCGCGATCAACGCCATGATCCAGATCGGATGCGATGCTCTGCGGATCCAGCGCATGAAGAAGAAGAAGCTCGTCATCAAGGACAGGCTCTCCAAGCTGGAAGATCAGATCATCCCTGACATCATCGCTTGAGAGGGGTAACAACAACGATGACAGACAGACCGTCCGTCGCCATCATCATGGGCAGCCAGTCCGACTGGGAGACCATGAAGAACGCCGCCGACACGCTGGAGGCGCTGGAGATCCCGTATGATGCGCGCATCATTTCGGCGCACCGCACAGTCGACCGGCTGGTCAATTTTGCCAAGGGCGCACGGGCGGAAGGCTTCAAGGTCATCATCGCCGGTGCCGGCGGCGCAGCCCACCTGCCTGGCATGACCGCATCGATGACGCCGCTGCCGGTTTTCGGCGTACCGGTCCAGTCCAAAGCCCTCTCCGGCCAGGACAGCCTTCTTTCCATCGTTCAGATGCCGGCCGGCATTCCGGTGGGAACGCTCGCCATCGGCAAGGCCGGCGCGGTCAACGCCGCTCTTCTTGCCGCCGCCGTCCTTGCCCTCTCCGACGACGAAATCGCCGACCGGCTCGACGAGTGGCGCGAGCGCCAGAGCGCTGCCGTCGCCGAATACCCGATGGACGACCTATGACGGCAAGAACGATCGGCATCATCGGCGGCGGCCAGCTCGGCCGCATGCTGGCCATTGCCGCCGCCAGATTGAATTTTCGCACGATCATTCTCGAACCGCAGACGGACTGCCCAGCCGCCCAGCTCGCCAACCGGCAGATTGTTGCCGCCTATGACGATCCGGCGGCACTAGCCGAACTGGCGCATGCCTGCGATATCGTTACCTACGAATTCGAAAACGTGCCCGTCGCAGCCGCCGAAACGCTTTCGGCCAGCGTGCCGGTCTATCCGCCGCCGAAGGCGCTGGAAGCCGCCCAGGACCGCCTTGTCGAAAAACGCTTCCTCAATGGCTGCGGCATATCCACCGCCCGCTTCCACGCGGTCGACAGCCAGGCCGATCTGGAAATGGCGCTTCAGGATTTCGGCGGCCAGGGTGTATTGAAAACCCGCCGTCTCGGTTATGACGGCAAGGGCCAGAAGGTTTTCCGCTCAGCGGCCGACAGCGCCGATGGCGCCTATGCCGCGCTTGGCGCCGTGCCGCTGATCCTCGAAAGCTTCATCGGCTTCGAGCGCGAAGTCTCGATCATTGCCGCCCGCGCCACGGACGGCACGGTCGTCTGCTTCGACCCCGCCGAGAATGTCCACCGCAACGGCATCCTCCACACCTCGACGGTTCCCGCGGCAATCTCCGCGCAGACAGCCGAAGCCGCACGCCGATCGGCCGAAACGATCCTCGCCGCGTTGAACTATGTCGGCGTCATCGGCATAGAATTCTTCGTGCTTGCCGATGGCGGCCTGATCGCCAACGAGATGGCGCCGCGTGTGCACAACTCCGGCCATTGGACGGAGGCCGCCTGCGTCGTCAGCCAGTTCGAGCAGCATATCCGCGCCGTCGCCGGCCTGCCGCTCGGCAATGCCGACCGCCATTCCGACTGTGTCCTGCAGAACCTGATCGGTGACGATATCCTTGCCGTTCCCGACTGGCTTCAGCGCCCCGATACGCTGGTTCATCTGTACGGCAAGACCGAATGGCGCCCCGGCCGCAAGATGGGCCATGTCACCACCTTGGCGCCGAAATCCCCGGTTTCCGGGTGAGAAAACACCTCTGCGCCTTGGGAAAAACACCGTCATGTGGTTGACACGGTGGAGGTGACGGGGTATCTGCTCCCCCACCTAAAGAGCGCGCCTGACGGCGCGCTTTTGATTGTTAAAGATACGGGCGAATGTGAATTCCCCCATAGAGATCGCGGATCAGAAAAATGAAGATCAAGAATTCGCTCAAGTCGCTCAAGGCTCGTCACCGTGACAACCGTCTGGTTCGCCGCAAGGGCCGCATCTACATCATCAACAAGCTGAACCCGCGCTACAAGGCTCGTCAGGGCTGATTTCGCGCGTCCGGATTGCCTTGTTGCGCCACTTGCGTCGGCAGATATATCCGGGGGATCGCTGCGGTGATCACGTCAAATTTGTTTGATCTTCGGCGTTGGCGGGCTAATATGTCCGCCATGCGCTTTTTTGCTTTGACGTCAGCGGCGCTGCCGCTCATCTTTTTCATCCCCAGCTTTCCGGCCGTTGCCGTGGAAAAGGACGTTATCGTCGAGCAGGCGGATGTCAATTCTTCACCGAAGCAGCACCTCGACCAGCTCTTTGCCCAGCTGAAACGCGAGCGCGACCCCGACAAGGCCAGCAGCATCGCCAATGAGATTCGCACGGAATGGAACGATTCCGGCAGCGCCACCGTCAATCTGCTGATGCAGTGGGCCGACAAGGCGATCGAGGAAAAGCGCAATCCCGCCGCCCTCGATTTCCTTGACGAGGCGATCGCGCTGAAGCCCGATTATGCCGAGAGCTGGAACCGTCGCGCCACGCTGAATTTCGTCATGGGCAATTATCGCAAGTCGATGTCCGACATCGAACGTGTGCTCGATCTCGAGCCGCGCCATTTCGGCGCGCTCTCCGGCATGGCGGCGATCCTCAGCAATTCCGGCAACGACCAGTTGACCTTGAAAGCTTGGGAACGTTTCCTCGATGTCTATCCCGCCGAACGCACCGCGCAGGAACAGGTCAACACGCTGTCGGAAAAACTCGCCGGCAACCGCACCTGATTTCGGCTCGCGCGATCTTTGACCCTCGGCCGCGCCGCGCAACTTTAGAACCGTCGCAACACGTCCCAAGATCATGTTTGCCGAAGTTTCCGCTCTTCTCGCCCCGCTCGCCGCCGCCATCGGTTACTCCTCCTACAAGGCGCGGCAATTCGAACGAACCTATCCGAATATCGGCGAACTGACGGATGTCGGCGGCTACCGCATGAATGCCGTCCATATCGAGCGTCCCGAAAATGCGGATCTGCCGGCGCTCGTCTTTATTCACGGCGCCAGCGGCAACCTGCTCGATCAGGTCGTCGCCTTTCGTGCCGCACTCGAAGGCCGAGCGGAAATGCTCTTCGTCGATCGTCCCGGTCACGGTTATTCCGAGCGCGGCGGGCCGGAAAACGCAATTCCTTCTGGCCAGGCCGATGCGATCGCCAGGCTGATGGAAAAGCGCGGCATCGAGAAGGCGATCATCGTCGGCCATTCCTTCGGCGGCGCGATCACCGCCGCCTTCGGCCTGCGCCATCCCGAAAAGGCTGCCGGCCTCCTCTTTCTCGCACCCGCCACCCATCCCTGGCCGGGCGGCATCGACTGGTACTATCATGTGGCCACAGCACCGATCGTCGGCTGGCTCTTCAACCACGCGATCGTCGTACCGCTCGGGCTGAGCCGGCTCGAACGCGGCACGCAGAATGTTTTCCGCCCCAATCCGCGCCCTGTCGATTATATCGAGAAAACAGGTCCGTCGCTGGTGCTGCGGCCGGGCGCCTTCCACAACAACGCCGCCGATTTCAAAAGGCTGCTCGCCTATGTGAAGGCACACTCGCCGCTCTATTCTCAGATCACCGCCCCGACCGTCATCATCACAGGCGACAGCGACGAGGTCGTCTGGGAGCACCTGCATTCGCGCGGCCTTGCCCGTGATATATCCGGTTCCGAACTGATCACCGTACGAGGCGTCGGCCATAAGCCGGACTATCTCGCAACCGATGTCGCCATCGCAGCCATGGAAAAGATATCCGGCAAGCCGCGCGACCTGCAGGCGGCGGCCCGCAGGGCCGAGGAGAGGCTCGCCGCTTCGCGCGAACAGACGCCCGCAACCCTATCCTCGCCGGCGCCGGAGGCTCTGCACGGCGCCTGACATCCCCGGCCGTATCACCGGCAGCAAATCTCCTCGCTAAAGCCAATCCCCTGCATTGTCTCGGGCCGCGGCGGCCCCATATGTCTCCATCATTGTCCATAGGAGGGGAAATCATGGGCCGCCTGCATATCGGGACGATCTCCGTCATATCGGCACTGTCGCTGGGCCTGACTTCGGCTTTCGCCGCCTCGCCAGCCCCTGTCGAAGCCGAGCACGGCATGGTCGTCACGGCCCAGCATCTGGCGACCGATGTCGGCGTCGAGGTGCTGAAGGGCGGCGGCAATGCCGTCGATGCGGCGGTCGCCGTCGGTTATGCGCTGGCGGTCGTCTATCCCTCGGCCGGCAATCTCGGCGGCGGCGGGTTCATGACCATCCGCCTGAAAGACGGCACCAAGACCTTTCTCGATTTTCGCGAACGCGCGCCGCTGGCCGCCACCAAGACCATGTATCTCGATGCCAATGGCGATATCGTGCCGCGCGCCAGCCTCGACGGCTATCTCGCCGTCGGCGTGCCCGGCTCGGTCATGGGCTTCGAAACCGCGCGCGAGAAATACGGCACGAAATCGCGCCAGGATCTGATCGCACCGGCACTCCGCTTCGCCAGTGAAGGATTCACGCTCGAACAGGGCGACGCCGCAAGCCTCGCCGGCAGCGCCAAGCGTCTCGCCAAAGATGAAACGGCGGCGAAGATCTTCCTGAAACCCGACGGCACTCCATATGCATCGGGCGAAAAGCTTGAGCAGCCCGACCTTGCCGCGGTCCTGGCAGGCATTTCCGAAAAAGGGCCGGACGCCTTCTACAAGGCCGCGCCCGCCGAGGCGATCGTCAAGGCGAGCCAGGCCAGGGGCGGCATTCTCGCCAAGGAGGATTTCGAGCAATATGCCGTGCGCGAACTGAAGCCGGTCGAGTGCAACTACCGCGGCTACGACATTATCTCCTCGCCGCCGCCTTCCTCCGGCGGCGTCATCATCTGCGAGATCCTCAACGTTCTCGAAGGTTATCCGCTTTCCTACCTGGGCTATGGTTCAGCCGACACCGTGCATGTCATGGTCGAGGCCATGCGCTATGCTTATGTCGACCGCAATGCTGCGCTCGGCGACCCCGATTTCGTCGACAATCCGGTGGCAAAGCTCATCGACAAGACCTATGCCAAAGAGATCGCAGCCAAGATAGATCCCTACAAGGCCGGCACGTCGGCTAACTTGAAACCGCTCGGCGGCAAGGAAAGCACCGAGACGACGCATTATTCGATCATCGACGACGAGGGCAATGCGGTTGCCGTCACCTATACGCTGAACGGCTCCTTCGGCGCCGCCGTCGTGGCGCCAGGCACCGGCGTGCTGCTCAACAACGAGATGGATGATTTCACTTCCAAGCCCGGCGTGCCCAACCTTTACGGCCTCGTCCAGGGTGAGGCGAATGCCATCGCGCCGAAGAAGACACCGCTCTCCTCGATGAGCCCGACGATCGTCACCCGCGACGGCAAACCCTTCATGGTCATCGGCAGCCCCGGCGGCTCGCGCATCATCACCATCACGCTGGAGGCGATCCTCAATGTCGTCGACTTCGGCATGGATATCAGCCAGGCGGTCAACGCCCCGCGTATCCACCATCAATGGCAGCCCGATAAAATCTATCTCGAACCCTATGCGCTTTCGCCCGATACGGAAAAGATCCTCGCCGCCATGGGCTATAGTTTCGATGGCGGCAATGACGGGCCGGTCTGGGGCCAGGCCGCCGGCATCCTCGTCGGCGGCAAAAGCCTTTCTGCCATCGAAAAGGGCGGCGGCGCCCGGTACAACGGCGCCATGGACAGCCGCGCCGCGGAAGGCTCGGCGAACGGCTATTGACGGTTGGCTGCTTGCGCGCGGCATCCGCAATCTCCATTCATGTCACGGTGACAAAGTCGCCGTTCACAATTGTTTTGTCGCGCCCTATGCATGGACGAACCCCGCAAGCAGGACGATTCCCGAATGGCCAGCATTGAAATGATTGTCGCCGCCCGCGCCCGTCTGCGCGGTCATGCGAGGCGCACGCCGCTTCTTTCGTCTCCCTTCCTCAACGAGATCGCCGGCCGGCGACTTTTCGTCAAAGCCGAGTGCCTGCAGCATTCCGGCTCCTTCAAGTTTCGCGGCGGCTGGTCGGCCGTCTCCGGCCTCGATCCGGAGGTGCGCTCGAAAGGCGTCATCGCCTTCTCCTCCGGCAACCACGCCCAGGGTGTTGCGCTTGCGGCCAAGCTGCATAATGTCCCCTCCGTCATCATCATGCCGGGCGATGCGCCGAAGCTGAAGATCGCCAACACCCGCGCCTTCGGCGCCGAAGTGGTGCTCTACGACCGTGTCAACGAGGACCGCGACGCGATCGGCGCGAGACTTTCGGCCGAGCGTGGCCTGACTCTGATCAAGCCCTTCGATGAACCGCTTGTCATTGCCGGTCAGGGCACGACCGGTCTCGAAATCTCCGAGCAAGCCGAAGAGGAAGGCGTGACATCGGCCGAAGTCCTCGTTCCCTGCGGCGGCGGCGGATTGACCTCCGGCATTGCGCTCGCCCTCGAAGCCAGCGCCCCCGGCTTTCGCGTCCGTCCCTGCGAACCGAAGGATTTCGACGACACCACCCGCTCGCTCGCCTCCGGCAAGATCGAACGCAACGTCTCGGTATCGGGCTCGATCTGCGATGCGATCGTCACGCCGCAGCCGGGCAACATCACCTTCCCGATCCTCAAGCGCCTTGCCGGCCCCGGCATCGTCGTCACCGATGAGGAGGCGCTGCGCGCCATGGCGCTTGCTTTCGTCAGGTTGAAGATCGTCGTCGAGCCCGGTGGTGCGGTGGCGCTTGCCGCCGCCCTCTTCCACGGCGAGGCGCTGGAAAGCGACACGGTCGTCGCCATCACCTCGGGCGGCAACGTCGACGCCGATATTTTCGCCATGGCGCTCGACCGCTACGGCTGAGATATACGCTGCTGTCAGTCAGTCGGGCAAAGCGCCATGCACCGACTGCAGCACCAGCTCGCCAAGCCGCGCCGCAGCCGGCTGCAGTTCGGCTTCCGCCCGATGCAGGACCAGACCGAGCTTCGGCAAATCGGGCAGGCCGAGCGCCTCGGGCGCCAGCGGCCGGAGTTTCGCCGGCAGGCCGATCGGCGTGCGAATGGTCAGACCGAGACCTGCCGCGGTCGCCGCCCAGAGCCCGCCGAGGCTGGGGCTGACGAAGGCCAGCCGCCACGAGATTCCCGCCTCATCGAGCGCTTTGGTCGCCGCACTGCGCAGCAGGCACGGCGCCTCCAGCGAGGCGAGCGGCATCGGCTCGCCGCTTGTGGCTCGCCAGGCCGGCGGCCCCTCTGCGGGTCCGATCCAGCACATCGGCACGTCACCGATCCGCTCGCAATGCGCCGTCAGCATTCCGTCGCTCCAGGCGAGCGCCAGATCGAGCTTGCCCGAGGTGACGCGATCGAGGAGTTCGGCGTTGCGCACCACCCGCGCCTCGATCCGGACCTTCGGATGGGCGCGCGCGAAGCGGCCTAGCACCTCCGGCAGCAGGGTCTCGCCGAAATCCTCCTGCAGGCCGAGCCTCACCCAGCCTTCCAGCTCGACACCGTGGACGGCGGCCGCCGCCTCGTCGTTGAGTTCCAGCAGCCGCCTGGCATAGGCAAGCATCGTCTCGCCGGCATCGGTCAGCGCCAGCCCGCGCCCCGCTTTGCGGAAGATCGGCGTGTTCGCCTGCTCCTCCAGCTTCTTCAGCTGGGCGCTGACTGCCGAGGTCGAACGCCCGAGCTTCTCTGCAGCCTTGGCGAAATTGCCGAGCTCCATGCCGGTCGAAAAGGTGCGAAGCACATCGAGATCGAAGATCGTCCGTCGCATCATACAATCCTATTTTTCAGGATCATTAATCCATAAAATTCTGATTTTCAGCATAATCGTGCCGTGCGATGGTTCAACTGTCAAGGCCGGCGAACGGCCTGAACCATGGAGACCCCGATGCCCTTCGTTCGAATTTCCCTTCGCAGAGGCAAGTCGCAGGACTATCTCGGCGCACTCGCCGACAACATCCAGCGCGCCTTGGTCGAGACCTTTGACGTGCCTGCGGACGACCGTTTTCAGGCCATCCATCAGCACGATGAAAACGAGCTGATCTTCGACCGCAGCTATCTCGCCGGCCCGCGCTCCGACGATTTCGTCTACATCTCGATCACCATAGGTCGGCCGCGAACGGCGGAGATGAAGGCCGCGCTCTATCGGCGGCTCGTCGATCTCCTGGCGCAGTCGCCGGGTCTGCGGCCTGAGGACGTGATGATCGTCATCAGCATCAGCGCCCCGGAAGACTGGTCCTTCGGCAACGGCATCGCCCAGATGGCCGATCCCGACTGGCGGCTGCGGGCGGCCGGAGGCTTGTTATGAGCGCGTCGAACCCGAAGGTCATGACCGTCAGGCGCCCCGGCGCGGCGGTCCGCTCGCCAGACGGCGTCGCAACGGCACCCTTCTGGGTCGAGATGCTGCTCGAAGGCGGCGCCGACGGCGAGAACACGGCCATGCGCGCCACGCTCGATCCCGGCACCATCACCCGCTGGCATACGCATCCGAAGGGCCAGCTGCTCTATGTGCTTTCGGGTCATGGATTGGCGCAGAACGAAGCCGGCTCGATCGAAGAATTGCGTGCCGGCGACGCCGTCTGGTTTGCGCCCGGCGAGCGCCACTGGCATGGCGCCGCCGATGACAGCCCCTTCAGCTATATCAGCATCCAGGCGGCAGAAAACGGCAGCATCGTCGAATGGCTGCATCAGGTGGAGACACGCTCATGATCGCCATGCAATACAGCTTCACCCTGCCCGCCGATTACGACATGTCTATCATCGACCGCCGCATCCGCGACAAGGGTCCGCTGCTCGACGGCTTTCCCAATCTCGGTTTCAAAGCCTATCTCAGCGCCCGCAAGGAAGAGTTCGGCAGCCGCGACAACCTCTATGCGCCCTTCTATCTCTGGCGGAAGCCGGAAGGAGCGAGCGACTTCCTCTGCAGCCCGACATTCCAGACGCTCGCCGGCGCCTTCGGCTGGCCGCAGGTGAGAACCTGGATCATCTGGCAGGCAGAAGTCTCGGCCGATATCGCCGCGGCCAGATTTGCCACACGCGATATCCTGCACATGCAGCCCTACGCGCCGCTTGCCGACATCCGCCGTGCCGACAGCGCGCAGACGGAAACCGAGATTGCGACGGGCGAGGCGCTCGCCTCCGTCTGCGGTTTCGAGCCGACGACATGGACGCGGGTGCGCTTCAGCCTATGGCGAGAGCTTCCCGAAATCGGCGCCGAGACGCAGGCCTATCGCGTCGGTCACCTGTCCTTGGCTCGGCCTTGAATTCAAACCGTTGCCCGGCGATAGAAGGCGAGCGACCCGGCAAGCGCGAGCAGCGCCCCGCCGCAAGCGCGCTCCAGCCATAGCGCGCCTGAGGTCTTCAGAAAACGCACTGCCTGCGAGCCGAAGAAGGCGTAGCCGAACATGATGAGGAAATCGAGCGCGGCAAAAACCAGTGCGAGCAGCGCATATTGCGTTGCCTGCGGCAGGGTCGGGTCGATGAATTGCGGCAGGAAGGCTGAGAAGAACAGATAGCCCTTCGGGTTGGTCGCAGCGACCATGAAACTCTTCAGACCGATCGAGAAGGGCGATGTCGCGCCCGCAGGCGCCCCGGACTTCAGCGCTGCATCGATCGTACCCTTGGAGCGCAGCAACATGATACCGAGAAAGGCGAGATAGGCGGCACCGGCCCATTTCAGCATCGAAAACCAGAATTCCGATGCCGCAAGCAGTGCCCCGAGCCCGATTGCCACGGCGCCGATCAGCACGAAATCGGAAAGCACCGCGCCGATCATGCCGGCAATCGCCCGGCGCAGGCCATGGCGCGAACCGTTGGTCAGCGCCAGCAGCACCGTCGGCCCCGGCGTGGCAATGCCGACGAAGGAAACAGCTGCAAAAGCGACAAGCGTGACGATATCCATGACAATCTCTCCCAATCCATGGATCGAAACTTGCACGCACAGCAGCCCTTGGCAATGCGGTTCCGTCAACGAAAAAGCCCGCCGCCTCTCCGAGGCAGCGGGCTTTTAAAGGGATGCGATCGGATCAGATGCCGCTCTGGCCGTCGGAGCCGATATAGGCGATGCGGATCATGTTGGTGGCGCCGGGCGTGCCGAGCGGCACGCCGGCCGAGATGATGATGCGGTCGCCAGGCTTGCCGAAGCCTTCGTCGGCGACGATTCGGCAGGCGCGGTTGACCATATCGTCGAGATCGGTCGCGTCATGGGTAACGACGCAATGCAGGCCCCAGACGATTGCCAGGCGGCGCGCCGTCTTGATGATCGGCGACAGCGCCAGGATCGGCACCTGCGGGCGCTCGCGCGAGGCGCGCAGGCCTGTCGTGCCCGACGAGGTGTAGCAGACGATCGCCGACAGCTTCAGCGTTTCGGCGATTTGACGGGCGGCAAGCGAGATCGCATCGGCACCCGTTGCTTCCGGCTGGGCGCGCTGGGCATAGATGATGCCGGGATAATGCGGCTCGCGCTCGATGGCGGTGGCAATCGAGGCCATGGTCGAGACGGCTTCGACCGGATAGTCGCCCGAGGCCGATTCGGCCGAGAGCATGACGGCATCGGCGCCTTCGAAGACGGCGGTCGCGACGTCCGAGACTTCGGCGCGCGTCGGCACCGGCGCCGAAATCATCGATTCCAGCATCTGCGTGGCGACGACCACCGGCTTGCCCGAACGGCGGCAGGCGCGGATCAGCTGCTTCTGGATGCCGGGAACCGATTCAAGCGGCATTTCGACACCGAGATCGCCGCGGGCGACCATCAATGCATCGGAAAGCTCGATGATTTCCTCGATGCGCTCGAGCGCCTGCGGCTTTTCGATTTTCGACATCAGGCCGACACGGCCACGGGCGATCTTGCGCACTTCGGCAAGGTCGTCGGGACGCTGGACGAAGGACAATGCTACCCAGTCGACATCGTCGGTGGCGAGCACGGCGTCGAGATCGGCGCGGTCCTTGTCCGTCAGTGCGCCGACGCCGAGCAGCGTGTCGGGAAGGCTGACGCCCTTGCGGTCGGAGATGCGCGTGCCGGAAATAACTGTCGTGACGATGCTCTTGCCGTCGCATTTTTCTGCGCGCAGGGCGAGTTTGCCGTCGTCGATCAACAGGCGGTGGCCGGGCTGCACCGACTCCAGGATCTCCGGATGCGGCAGATAGACGCGGTTCTGGTCGCCGAGCGCTTCGTTGTTGTCGAGCGTGAAAGTCTGGCCCGGCTTCAGATCGACCTTGCTGTCGACGAACTTGCCGACGCGCAGTTTCGGTCCCTGCAGGTCGGCGAGGATGCCGATCGGCCGGCCGGAGCGCGCTTCGACCGAGCGGATGCGCTGGATGAGCGTACGCATTACGTCGTGGCTCGCATGGCTCATATTGATGCGGAAGACATCGGCACCTGCCTGGTGCAGCTTCTCGATCATCGATTCCTCGGCGGAGGCGGGCCCGAGGGTGGCGAGGATTTTAATTTTGCGATTACGCTTCATCAATTCTGGCTTTCTTGCGTCCCTGGGGTGTCGGAGAGCTGAACCATCCAGCTACCCTGGCGGCCCGTGTCATATTCCTTGAATCCCATCTTCTGGTAACCGCGGGCGTAACAATCCTGTACCCCCGTGATCTTGAACTCGTTTTCCGCCACGCACATCTGCACGTCACCCGTCCATCGTCCTCCCCGGGCGGCGTCCTCTGCGTAGAGATAATAATAGCGCGACTGCAACTCTCCCTCGATCAACGTGGCGCAGGTCGTTGCCGGCACCTGCCACCAGCCCTCCGTCATCCAGCCATCCTTGGCCCGATAGCCGATCGCGACGCCGACAAGGTTTTGCGTTCCGTTGCAGACGCGAAAATCGGCGCGTGCGGCATCCGCGATGAAAAACGGCATGATGGCTGCAAGAGCGAACAAAGCGAGACGGACCAGCGGTCCGGACCGCGTGAGGAAACTTGGCGCGGCTTGGATCAACACGGCTCCCAAATAGCTCCACGGTTATTCGTATCGCTGTCTTCTTGCGCCGCCGTCAAGCGAAAGTCAACGCAATGCTAATCGATTATATTTCCTTTCACAAACCACCCGTCGAGGGCGCGGCTCTACCTCTATCCGCCTGCGGCGCTTGAACCTGCCGCAGACGCATGCGATCACTGCGCCGACTGCGCAATGACGAACGGCAATTCCTGATGGACGACTTCCAATCTTTCGAAATTCTATCCGGCAAACATGACAAAGGCATGGTGATCCTCGCAGATCACGCGATGAACCGCCTTCCCGCCCGATATGGCCGGCTCGGTCTGCCAGAGGCGGCCTTCGCCCGCCACATCGCCTATGACATCGGCATCGAGGGGCTGACGCGGCAGCTTTCGGCGAGACTCGGTGTGCCCGCCGTGCTCGGCGGCTTTTCGCGCCTGCTGATCGACCCGAACCGCGGCGAAGACGATCCGACGCTGATCATGAAAATATC
Source organism: Rhizobium esperanzae (assembly GCF_014197615.1). Lineage (GTDB taxonomy): Bacteria > Pseudomonadota > Alphaproteobacteria > Rhizobiales > Rhizobiaceae > Rhizobium > Rhizobium esperanzae_A. Next base: position 92,920 of record NZ_JACIFY010000011.1, on the reverse strand, counting down.
GGACGGCGCCGTCATACCAGGCAATCATCCAATCACTCCGCAGGAGTGGAACGACCGCATCGAAATCTTCCACCGCCCCTATCACGAAGCGGTCGCCGCAACGATCGACAAGGTGGCGAACGCTACCGGCCGGGCGCCGCTGGTGCTGTCGCTGCACTCCTTCACCCCGGCCTGGAAAGGCATTCCCCGCCCCTGGCACGCCGCCGTGCTTTGGGATAGCGACCGTCGCGCCGTCGGCCCGCTGCTCGACGGCTTGCGCGCCGATCCCGATCTTGTCGTCGGCGACAACGAACCCTATGACGGCGCGCTGAAGGGCGATACCATGTACCGCCACTGCATGATGACAGGCATTCCGCATGCGCTGCTCGAGGTGCGGCAGGACCTGATCGCAGACGAGCCCGGCATATCGGCATGGGCCGAACGCCTGGCGCCGATCTTTGCGGCGATGAATGCCGATCCCGCCTTGCACGGATACGACGTCCACCTGTCACGCACCGGCCCCTATTGATTTGCAAGGTCCTAGAAAGGCCCCATTGAAAGAAAGGAAAGCGAGATGACCGAGATCAGCAAGGAGCAGCAGACCGAATTCGAGGCCGCCGCCTTCCGCCGCCTCATCGCCCATCTTCGCGAACGCAGCGATGTTCAGAACATCGACCTGATGAACCTGGCCGGCTTCTGCCGCAACTGCCTGTCGAACTGGTACCGCGAAGCGGCCGAGGCCGAAGGTGTCGCCGTTACCAGGGACGAATCGCGCGAAATGGTCTATGGCATGCCTTATGAAGACTGGAAGAATCTTCATCAGAACGAGGCCTCGCCTGTGCAAAAGGCAGCTTTTGAACTGAACAACCCACACAAATAGCCTGGTTGACCGACAACAGGCTTGACCGTGACGCCGCTTCGCGGCAGTCACGTGCATTCAAAATTGACCATCCCAATCAGGAGAACACGATGTCTGATGCTCATGGCGTCGCCCGCGACCAGCTTCGCGCTTTCATCGAGCGCATTGAACGGCTGGAAGAAGAAAAGAAGACCATCGCCGACGACATCAAGGACGTCTATGGCGAAGCCAAGGGAATGGGCTTCGACACCAAGATCCTGAAGAAGGTCGTGGCGTTGCGCAAGAAGGACGAGCAGGAGCGCATGGAAGAGGAAGCCATCCTCGACACCTACCTGCACGCACTCGGCATGATCGAATCGCCGCCGGAAGGCTGATCGGCCTGACATACCGATGTCGACCAAGCCGCTGGAGCGATCCGGCGGCTTTTCTTTTGCATGGAACGTGCCTGGCCAGACGGCCACGTCGCCCGGTTCGAAGCGGCCAAAAGAAAAACCGCCGGATCACTCCGGCGGTTTTCGCTATTTTATGATCGGCCGGCTCAGTTCGTGTTGAACTTGCGTACTTCCATGAAATTGACGGCCGTACCGCTGAAGCGGGCGGGGTCGACCGAAGCTGTCTTGACGTTGAAGCCCTCGGCATAGACCGCGGTCGGCTGGGCGCGCATCGTCTGGCTGACGAAACGCGGCGCCTTGACCTGCTTGGAGGCCATTTCGAGACGGGCATTGGTGAGCGCCCACTGCGAGATCATCTTTTGCGTCAGCTTCGGCTCGGTACGGACCGTCGTGCGGCTGGCATCGGCTGCGGCGGCCTCCTTCTGCGTCGGGCGGCCTCCCTTGGCAGGCAGGCCCTGAGCTACGGCACTTTCGGCCGCCGGTTCGTCGAAGCCGTCGCCAAAGCTTGCCGATTTGGTCGGCGCCAGAGCTGCGAGCTCAAGCGGCGGTTTTGCGGCAGGCGTCTTTTGCGGCATCGCGGCGTTGATCGCCTGCTCTACCGTCATCTCAGGCGCGTGCGAGGCGACCTGGTTTTCGACACCCTTGTTCTGCTGGTCGAGCGCTTCGGCAACCGCGGGAGACAGCGCGTCCTGATCGGCTTCGTCGGCCTCGGCTTCCGGATCGGCATCGGCCGCGGCAAGAAGGTTCTCGGCAACGGCGGGGCGTTCGATCGGCGTCGGAACCGGCATCCCCGCGCCCGTCAGCATGCTGGGATCGGCTGAGGCAAGTTCGGCGTCGCCGGGTGCGCGGCGCTGGCCGAGAAGCGAGGGAACCGGAATACTGTAGCCGCTGAGATCGGCAAATTGCTGCGGCTGGGCCTGATCGGCCGGAAGCGCTGCGGCAAGAGCCTGTTGCGCGGCATTACCCGAAGACGGCGCTACCAGTGCGCTCGCCATTTCGCTGCCGGCCGGCTGGTTGCTGAAAGCCGGGCGAACCTGCGGCACCGGTGCGTTCACATCGGCAACTTCGGTCTGCTGCTGCGGTTCGGCAGGCGCGGGCTCGGCCTTCGGCGGCGTTGCCTTGGCAACGGCGACAGGCGTCGAATCGTCGCTCTCGTCTTCCTGCTCGTCCGCCCCGCCGCCGAAGAGTGCTTCGAACAGCGTCTTATGCTTCGGCGCCGATTCGGACGCGCTGGCGATCTCGATCTGCGTGCCGCTGACACGGCGCTTGTAATCGGCCATCGCCTGCTGATAGCCCGGCAGCGGCTTGCCGTCGGCCGGAATATGAATGGTGTTGCCGTTCGGGAAAAGCCGGACGAGCTCGTCGCGGCTCATGCGCGGCCAGGCGCGAACGCCGCCGACATCCATGTGCACGAAGGGCGAACCCGATTTCGGGTAGAAGCCGACGCCGCCGACCTGCATCTTCATGCCGATGCCGCGCAGCGTCGCCAGCTTGACGTCGGGGATGAAGAAATCCATCGCCTTGCCGAGCATGTGCTGGCTCTTTTCGGCGACGCCTGAGTTACGCGAGCGGCCGCGCAGCATCTCGTTGGTTCCGGGCGAACGGAAACCGCAGACGACGTTGATGTAATCCTTTGAGCCGCTCTGACGATAAACTTCCCAGATCAGGTCGAACAGGCGCGGATCCATCTTCGTCGGCTGGTTCTTGCGCCAGTCGCGGAGGAAGCGGTTCAGCTGCTCCAGACCCTTGGGGTCGAACTTGCCGTTGCGCTTGTAGGTGATGACGGCTTTTTCGCCGGTATGGATGAAATAGAGCTTGAGGCTGCGGGTGTCGCCCGCTGCCTGGGAAGGTGTACTGACGAATACCGGCGAGGAAACCGCGAGCGCAAGAAGGGCGGCCGCCGCCGTCCTAACTGCCTTTCCGCAGATGTCGGCGCACAAAGAACGCCAGCTCAAGCGCGAAGGCTTGGAATTCCCATTCAGATTCGGCAACTCGATCCCCGTCAGACAGACAATGTCCCGTACTGTCCCAGATGACTGTCAAATGCGGTCACACGATGGCAAAAATGCCACACATGATCAACCTTTTCTTTACATAGTGAACGAGCCACTAACAAGTGGTTTATGATCAGTAACAAATCGTGGTTGCCTTAGTCTTAATAAAATGCGCTTAAGCCGCATCTTTCTGGGGATTGTCTGGGTCTATACCGTAGTCCTTGAGCTTGCGATAAAGTGTGGATCGGCCGATGCCAAGTTTGCGCGCCACTTGACTCATCTGTCCGCGATAGAATTTGAGCGCGAATCGGATGAGTTCCTCCTCGACATCGGCAAGCTTGCGCACGTCGCCGGCCGGATTGACGCTGGCAATCGCATTTTCTGAGGCTTCCGACAGGCGGTGGTGCACCTCTCCGGAGATCGATGCCCTGAAATCCTCACCATAATTGTCGTCGGGATCGAGTCCGGTATTGTCGGCAACGAGCGCCAGGTGATCCACGACTTCGTATTCCGGAAGCTGCGCGGCGATCTGCGGGAAATCTCCCTCGGTCAGCTCCGCTCCTTCGGCCAGAACGACCGCGCGGAAGATCGCGTTTTCGAGCTGGCGGATATTGCCCGGCCAGTCATAGGCGGTCAGCAAGGCCAGCGCACCTGCATTCACCGTCATGCGCCGGCCGTTCTTCTGCTCGCTGGAGAAGCGGTCGGCAAAGACGCGCACCAGATGCGGAATGTCTTCCTTGCGCTTGCGAAGTGCGGGAATGGTGATCGGGAAGACGTTGAGGCGATAATAGAGATCCTCGCGGAAATGGCCGTTTTTGACCTCCTCGATCAGATCCTTGTTGGTCGCCGAAATCAGCCGGACATTGACCTTGTGTGCGGTGCGCGCACCGACGGTCTCGATCTCGCCCTGCTGCACGGCGCGCAACAGCTTCACCTGCACCTCGAGCGGCAGGTCGCCGATCTCGTCGAGGAAGATGGTGCCGCCGTCGGCTTCCATGAATTTGCCGATATGGCGCTCGGTCGCGCCGGTGAACGCACCCTTCTCGTGACCGAAGAGGATGCTTTCGACGAGATTATGCGGGATCGCCCCGCAATTGACTGTGACGAACGGCTTGTTCGAGCGGTCGCCGCCGGACTGGATGGCGCGCGCCACCAGTTCCTTGCCGACGCCGGATTCGCCTTCGAGCACGACGGGAATGTTGGACTGCGCCGCCCGCTGGGCGAGATCGATGACGCGGATCATCGCCGGGCTCGCCGAGACGATGTCATCGAAACCGACCGCGCCTGAGCGCGACCGGCGTCCGGCCCGCGCCTTTACCTCGCGCTGGTCGAGCTTCATCGCGTTCGAGATCGAGGTGGCGATGCGTTCGGGCGAGACCGGCTTGACGACGAAATCGAAGGCGCCGGCGCGCATTGCCTGCACCACGGTCTCGATGCCGCCCTGTCCCGTCTGCACGATGACCGGGATCTGCGTGCCGAATTCGTGAAGCGCCTCGAGGAATTCGAGGCCGGTCATCTCCGGCATCATCAGGTCGAGCACGATGACGTTGAAAAGGCCGCTGTCGCGCTTGACCATTTCAAGGCCGATCCGGCCGTTTTCCGCCTGGTGCACGACATGGCCGTGACGCTCGATTGCGTTCTTGAGCAGACGGCGCTGCACCGGGTCGTCCTCGACCACGAGGATTTGCCCTGCTCCCTTGAGCTCATTGTAACCGGTCATTGTCGCTCCACTTCATGCGAAACCCTGGAGCGCACTCTGGCAGAAAGGCTTGAACATCCAGTTTTGAGAAATAATTGCATTTTAACGATTGCAACGGGTCGTTTTCGTGCCGAAGCGACGCCTTTCATGCGCTGAAAGACCCTTGATACGAGACCTTCTCACGCCTATTCAAACAGACCTGTTATTAAAGTGGAGAGGAATTGCGCCCATGAAAATCAAGCTCCCGCACGCCGGCCTTCATTTGTCGCCAGCAGCGCCGGCTGGCGCCGCCGATCCGGCGCTCGGCGATCTGCCGGTCTGGAAGCTGCAGGACCTTTATCCCTCCGCCACCTCGACCGCCTTCGTCGCCGATATCGAAAAGGCCGGCAAATCAGCGATCGCCTTCGAAGAAAAATGGAAAGGCAAACTCGCCGACGCGGCAACGAAGACCGGCGCCGATGGCATCGGCGCCGCACTGAAGGAATATGAGGCGCTGGATGATATCATCGGCCGCCTCGGCTCCTTCGCCGGCCTGACCTATTTCTCCGACACCACCAATCCGGCGAACGGCAAGCTCTACGGCGACGTACAGGCCAAGATCACCGAATTTTCCGGTCACCTGCTGTTCTTCGCGCTCGAACTGAACCGCATCGACGACGCGGTGATCGATGCCTGCATGGACAATGATCCCGCTGCGGGACATTACCGCCCCTGGCTCATCGACCTCAGGAAAGACAAGCCCTACCAGCTCGACGACCGGCTGGAACAACTCTTCCTCGAAAAGTCGATGACATCGGCCGCCGCCTTCAACCGCCTCTTCGATGAAACCATGGCGGAACTTCGCTACGAGATCGACGGCGAGAAAGTGCCGCTCGAAGTGGCGCTGAACCGGCTGCAGGAAAAGGATCCGGAAGTCCGCCGCAAAGCGGCCATGGCGCTTGCCGAAACCTTCAAGGCCAATATCCGCACCTTCACGCTGATCACCAACACGCTTGCCAAGGACAAGGAGATCGCCGACCGCTGGCGCGGCTTCGAAGACATCGCCGACTCCCGGCACCTGGCAAACCGCGTCGAGCGCGAGGTCGTCGATGCGCTCGCAGCAGCCGTCCGTGAAGCCTACCCCCGCCTTTCACATCGCTATTATAAAATGAAGGCGAAGTGGCTCGGCATGGAGCAGATGAATTTCTGGGACCGTAACGCGCCTCTTCCGGAAACCTCCAGCGCCATCATCCCCTGGCCCGAGGCGAAGGATACGGTGCTTTCGGCCTACGGCAATTTCGCCCCCGAGATGGCTGATATTGCCAGGCGCTTCTTCGACGAGCAGTGGATCGACGCCCCGGTGCGCCCCGGCAAGGCGCCCGGCGCCTTCGCCCATCCGACGGTTCCCTCCGCCCACCCCTACGTGCTCGTCAACTACATGGGCAAGCCGCGCGACGTGATGACGCTCGCCCATGAGCTCGGCCATGGCGTGCATCAGGTTCTCGCCGGCGCGCAAGGGGCGCTGATGTGCCAGACGCCGCTGACACTTGCCGAAACCGCTTCCGTCTTCGGCGAGATGCTGACCTTCCGCGCCCTTCTGGAAAAGACCAGCGACAAGCGCGAGCGCAAGGCGATGCTCGCCCAGAAGGTCGAGGACATGATCAACACGGTCGTGCGCCAAATCGCCTTCTACGAATTCGAGCGCAAGCTGCACACCGCCCGCAAGGCAGGCGAACTCACCGCCGACGACATCGGCGAACTCTGGCTCTCCGTCCAGTCGGAAAGTTTGGGGCCGGCGATCAACATTTCCGAGGGCTATGAGACTTATTGGGCCTATATCCCCCACTTCATCCACTCGCCCTTCTATGTCTACGCCTATGCCTTCGGCGATTGCCTGGTGAATTCGCTCTATGCCGTCTACCAGAAGGCCGAGAAAGGCTTCCAGGAGAAGTATTTCGAGCTCTTGAAGGCCGGCGGCACCAAGCATCACTCGGATCTCCTGAAGCCTTTCGGCCTCGACGCCACCAATCCGTCGTTCTGGAGCCAGGGCCTGTCGATGATCGAAGGGCTAATCGATGAGTTGGAAGCTTTGGATAGGGCGTAAGGCTCAGCTAAGGCCAGAAAGAGCGAATCGCATGGTGGGCTGTTGATCCGCCAGCGGCATTCTGCAACGTCCACGAGGAACCATGACCGCAGCTCCCTCTCCCTCATTCCTGTGCTCGTCACAAGAATCCAGCGCGCCCAAGTCCTTGGGCGCGGGAGACTTTTTAGGTGCCGGAAATGAGTCATTCACGGCGCAGACGCGCCCTGGCTCGATTCCTGTGACGAGCACAGGAATGAGGAAAGTGGATGTAGCCCCAGAGTCGGCCTACCGCAGCAAAACCACAGGCTTCGAGTCGTCCGGCATCGCAGAGAACAAAACCGTCGCAAGTGTCGGATAACAGCGAACAATGTCTGCCCCCTATATCCTCTTTCGCGACGACACGACCGACGAGGTGATGCTTTTCGCCGAGCCGGCTGAGATCATCGTCGCCCGGACGCGCTCCGAATTCTTCGCCGGCCTTATCCGAATGGAAGAGGCCAAGGCGCGGGGCAAATGGCTTGCCGGCTACATCGCCTACGAGGCCGGATATTTCTTCGAGGAAAAACTCGCTGCCTTTGCCGGTGAAGACCGCGAAACCCCGCTCCTCTGTTTCGGCGTCTTCGACGCTCCGCAGCCGGACACGCACCCGCTCGCCCGACCGAAACAGCGCCTTGAAAACGAGGAATTCCTCACTGCCCCGAAAGCGGCCTGGGATTTCCCTCTATATAAAGAGCGCTTCGACCGCCTTCACGACCATCTGCGGCTCGGCGACGCCTATCAGGCCAACCTCACCATGCCGGTCGAGGCCCGCTGGAACGGCGATCCCCGAGCCGCCTTCTGGTCGCTGATCGAACGCCAGCCGGTTAAATACGGCGCGCTCGTCGATCTCGGCGGCCCGGTCATCCTGTCGCGATCGCCCGAACTCTTCTTCCGCACCGATGAAGACGGCTGGATCGAGACCCATCCGATGAAAGGCACGGCAAAACGCGGCGCCACCGCCACTGAGGATGCCGAAATCATCGAGGCCATGCGCAGCGATATCAAAACGCAGGCCGAAAACCGCATGATCGTCGATCTCCTGCGCAACGATATTTCCCGCATCACCGAGGTCGGCACGCTCGACGTCCCGAAACTCTTCGACATCGAAACCTATCCGACCGTCCACCAGATGGTGAGCCATGTACAGGCAAGGTTGCGCCCCGGCCTTTCGATCCGCGACATCTTTTCCGCCCTCTTTCCCTGCGGCTCGATCACCGGTGCGCCGAAGATCCGGGCGATGGAAATCCTCCATGCACTCGAGGATGTCCCGCGCGATGCCTATTGCGGCGCGATCGGCATGATTTCGCCCACCGGCGCCATGCGGTTTTCCGTTGCCATCCGTACCATCACGCTTTTCGAAGGCGGCAGGGCCGTCTTCAACGTCGGCGGCGGCATCGTCTTCGATTCCACCGCCGAGGCCGAATATGAGGAGTGCCTGCTCAAGGCCCGCTTCGCCGTCGGCGACCAATGGATCGCACGATGATCGATTTTTCGCTGATCGAGACGCTGCGCTGGCAGCCCGGCGAAGGCTTTATTCGCCTGCGGCTGCATGTCGCCCGGCTTTCCCGCTCCGCCCGCCGTCTTGGTTTCCCGCAACCGGTCGACGCTGTGGCAAAACTCGAAGAAGCCGTTGCAGGTGCTGCCGGCCCGCTGCGTGTCCGCCTGACCTTCGACGCGCAAGGCCGCATCGCGGTGACGAGCGCTGCCTTCGTGCCCCTGGCGCCGGATTCCACCTGGACCGTACGCCTCGCCGAGACGCGGCTGAATTCCGCCGACAGGCTGTTGCGCGTCAAAACCACGCGTCGCGCCGTCTACGAGGCCGCGCGCGCCGAATATGCGACTGCCGAGGCCGATGAAGTCATCCTGTTGAACGAGCGCGGCGATGTCTGCGAGGGCACCATCACCTCCATCTTCTTGGATGACGGGACCGGCATGCTGCGCACCCCGCCGATCTCCTGCGGCTTGCTTGCCGGCGTGCTGCGAACCGAACTCATCTGCACGCGCAAAGCCCGTGTCGGCCGCCTGACACTTGCCGATCTCGATGCCGGCACAGTTTATATCGGCAATTCGCTGCGCGGCCTGATCCGCGCCAACCTCGCCAGGAACTGACCATGTTCATTCTCTCCCTCACCTATCTCAAATCCAATGACGAAGCCGACCGGCACATGGAGCCGCACATGGCCTGGGTAAGGGAGGGCTATGCCAAGGGCTGGTTCCTCGCCTCCGGCCGCAAGGTGCCGCGCACCGGCGGCGCGATCCTAGCGATCGGCGACCGCGCCGCAATCGAGGCCCATGTCGCCGCCGATCCCTTCACCATCCACGGCGTCGCCCAGTACGACATCACCGAACTGGCGGTGACGACGACGATCGAAGGGCTGGAAATCCTGAAACGCTGATTTTTACGGGAGCCGATCGGACATACCGTCCGCTCGATATTTACCCTTTCCCGGTCAACGCTCTTTATTGTGACGCGGTTTTATGGTTAGAGCCGGTCACTTCGCAATTTCTGCGGCAATCTCACAAGAATTCTTCGGGCTGAGCGCCTTCGTCCCCTTCCACAGGAGAAAAGAATGACGGAACAGAACTATCCGGTATATGCCGAAATCACCGGTCCGATCGTGATGATCGGCTTTGGCTCCATCGGTCGCGGCACCCTGCCCCTGATCGAGCGCCATTTCAAATTCGACAAGAGCCGGATGGTCGTCATCGACCCGCGCGAAGAGCCCTCCGACATGGAGATCCTGAAGAAGCACGGCGTTCGCCACATCAAGGAATATGTCACCAAGGACAATTACAAGGAGCTGCTGAAGCCGCTGTTGACGGAAGGCGAAGGCCAGGGCTTCTGCGTCAACCTCTCGGTCGACACCTCCTCGCTCGACCTCATCAAGCTCTGCCGCAAGCATGACGTGCTCTATGTCGATACCGTCGTCGAACCCTGGCTCGGCTTCTATTTCGACAAGGGCATGAGCAATGCCGACCGCACCAACTACGCGCTGCGCGAAACGGTGCGCAAGGAAAAGGCAAAGAACCCGGGCGGCGCTACTGCCGTTTCCACCTGCGGCGCCAATCCGGGCATGGTCTCCTGGTTCGTCAAGCAGGCGCTGGTCAACCTCGCCAACGACACCGGCCTGAAGTTCGAGGAACCGGACCAGCACGATCGCGAAGGCTGGGCCAAGCTGATGAAGAAGCTCGGCGTCAAGGGCGTCCACATTGCCGAACGCGACACCCAGCGCACCAAGCATCCGAAGCCGCTCAACGTCTTCTGGAATACCTGGTCCGTCGAAGGCTTCATCTCCGAAGGCATGCAGCCGGCCGAACTCGGCTGGGGCACGCATGAAGAGTGGATGCCGAAGAACGCCAAGAAGCACAAGAAGGGCAACAAGGCGGCGATCTACCTGGAGCAGCCGGGCGCCAACACCCGCGTACGCACCTGGTGCCCGACGCCCGGCCCGCAATACGGCTTCCTCGTCACCCACAACGAGTCGATCTCGATCGCCGACTACTTCACGGTTCGCGACAAGGACGGCGAAGTGACCTTCCGCCCGACTTGCCACTATGCCTATCATCCGGCCAACGACGCCGTGCTGTCGCTGCACGAGATGTTCGGCAATGGCGGCACGGCCCAGCCCGTCCATCACGTTCTCGACGAGGACGAATTGGAGGACGGCATCGACGAACTCGGCGTCCTGCTCTACGGCCACGAAAAGAACGCCTACTGGTATGGCTCGCGCCTGTCGCTCGAAGAAACCCGCCGCATCGCGCCCTATCAGAACGCCACCGGCCTGCAGGTGACCTCCGCCGTTCTCGCCGGCATGGTCTGGGCGCTTGAGAACCCGAAGGCCGGCATCGTCGAGGCCGACGAAATCGACTACAAGCGCTGCCTCGAAGTGCAGATGCCCTATCTCGGCCCGGTTGAAGGTCACTATACCGACTGGACCCCGCTCGACGGCCGTCCGGGCCTCTTCCCCGAGGATATCGACACTCGGGATCCCTGGCAGTTCAAGAACATTCTCGTTCGCTGAGACTGTCAGTGCAACTTTGAGATGCCCGCCGCAAGGCGGGCATTTTTGTAACGCCGGCTGTATAAATGCCGCCCGCCGCCTTCCAAGTCTTGCCATCCCGGTAGGCGCACGCCATGTTTTGCCGGAAACGCAGCGGGTCCGCCGCGCCGATTCGCCGGGAGAAGCCTTATGAAAATCAGAACTGGTCTCGTTCTTGTCGGCGCCGCCGCCGCCCTTGCCGCCTGCGTTGCACCAGGACCGCGTCCCCTGCCGGTTGCAACCGCGCCCGCACCGACCGGCGTCGAAGGCAGCTGGAGCGACCCGAACGGCATCGTTTCCACCTTCCAGGGCGGCACGTTCACCACTCGCACCACAGACAGCAACCAGCTGCTTGCCTCCGGCACCTATATCACCACCTCGCCGACGCTGGTCGAGATCAATATGACTTCGCTGGTGCGCAAGACCCAGTCCAAGGTCAATTGCGCCCTCGTCAACCCGAGCCAGCTCAATTGCACTTCCGATTCCGGCGCACAGTTCACGCTTTCCCGCCGAGGCTGAAAGATGAGGCGATAGGCTAAGCACACATGCGAGCCTTCGCCTTTTACCTGATCCTGCTGCTCGCAATGCCGCTCGCGGCACTTGCCGTCGTTTTACCGGCCAATGTCTATCGTGCGCAGGGCATCGCCGCTCCCGATTGCGACGGGCCGCTGCAGGTGTTGATTTTCGCCGTACCCGCCATCCTGATCTATGGCGCAGGCACGCTCCTTGCCTACCGGGCCGGACGGCGCTTTCACCGCCTCGTTGCCTTCCTCTGCTTGATCGTCGCGCTCGCCACGGTTCCGAATATTGCCGAGGCCATGCACGAACTTTACCGAAACGCCGCCGATGGCGAATGCGGGGGTTAACCCCCTGGCTTTTTTGCCCCGCCCCCTTGGAAAGCGCCCGGCCTGGCCCAGCTTTCTCTTGCGGTCGCCCATCGTCTGATGGAACATCCGCACGCCGGGAAATTGCCCCGGCGGATATGGAAGGGATCGGCGAAGATCGGGGGATCTCTCGCCTCAATCAGGAGAACAGGGATGACGAAGTCTTTCAGCTTCGGTCTTTTGACCGCGTCCATGCTGGCGCTGAGCGCGGGCGCCGCCTTTGCGGATTACGAACTCAATATTCTTCATATCAACGATTTCCATTCGCGCATCGAATCGATCAACAAGTTCGACTCCACCTGCTCGGCCGAAGAAGAAGGCAAGAACGAATGCTTCGGCGGTGCTGCCCGCCTGAAGACCGCGATCGATCAGCGCCGTCAGGCGCTATCCGGCAAGAACGTTCTCCTCCTGAATGCCGGCGACAATTTCCAGGGCTCGCTGTTCTACACGACCTATAAGGGCGCCGCCGAAGCCGAATTCCTGAACCTGATGAAGTTCGACGCCATGACCGTCGGCAACCATGAATTCGACGACAGCGAAGACGGGCTTGCAACCTTCCTCGACAAGGTGCAATTCCCCGTCGTGACGGCCAACGTCAAGGCGACAGCCGCCTCCAAGCTCGGCGACCGCATCAAGCCCTCGCTGGTACTCAATGTCGGCGGCCAGAAAATCGGCATCGTCGGCGCCGTGACCAATGATACGGCAGAACTTTCCTCCCCCGGCCCGAACGTCACGATATCAGATGACGTCCAGGCGATTACGTCAGCCGTTCAGGATCTGAAGGGCCAGGGCGTCAACAAGATCATTGCGCTCACCCATGTCGGTTATCCCCGCGATCTCGCTTTCATCGCCAAGATTCCGGACGTCGATGTCGTCGTCGGCGGCCACTCCCATAGCCTGCTCTCCAATACCGATCCGAAAGCTGAAGGCCCCTACCCGACGATGGTCGACAATCCCGGCGGCTACAAGGTTCCGGTCGTTCAGGCCGCCTCCTACAGCAAGTATCTCGGCGATCTCGTCGTCAATTTCGACGATAACGGCGTCGTCAAGGATGCCAAGGGCGATCCGATCCTGATCGATTCCACCTTTACCCCCGATCCGGCTGTCATTGCCCGCATCGGCGAACTGGCCAAACCGATCGAGGAACTGCGCAAGAAGGTCATCGGCTCCTCCGAAGCTCCGATCGACGGCGACCGCAAGGTCTGCCGCGTCAAGGAATGCTCGATGGGCAATCTGGTGGCCGACGCCATGCTCGATCGCACCAGGAACCAGGGCGTCACCATTGCCGTTCAGAACGGCGGCGGCCTGCGCGCGTCGATCGACGGCGGCGAGGTCACGCAGGGCGAAGTCATCACCGTCCTGCCTTTCCAGAACACGCTCGCAACGTTCGAGCTGACCGGTACCGACATCGTCAAGGCGCTCGAAAACGGCGTCAGCCAGATCGACCAGGGCGCCGGCCGCTTTCCGCAGGTCGCCGGCCTGAAATTTTCCTTCGACCAGTCCAAGCCTGTCGGCAGCCGTGTGAGCGACGTCCAGGTCAAGGATGGCGACAACTTCGTTCCGATCGCTCCGGCCAAGAGCTACAAGGTCGCCACCAACAACTTCATGCGATCGGGCGGCGACGGTTACACGATCTTCAAGGAAGGTCAGAACGCCTATGACTTCGGCCCGGATCTTGCCGATGTGACCGCCGAATATCTGGCCGCCCATTCGCCCTACAAGCCCTATACCGATGGCCGCGTCACGGAAATCGGCGCGACTGTCGCCCAGGCCCCGGCTGCCGAACCGGCTGCTCCGGCGCCGGCAACACCTGCTCCTGCAAGCGAGCCTGCTCCCGCCCCTGCAGCCCCCGCCGCTCCCGCACCGGCCGCCGAGCCTGCTGCGCCTGCCCCGGCCACGCCGCCAGCACCCGCGCCTGCTGCGGAGCCGGCTCCGGCAGCCTCCGCGCCCGCCGCGACGACGCCCTCCACCCACGTCATCGCAGCCGGCGACACCTTCTGGGATCTCGCCGTGACCTTCTACGGCGACGGCACGCTGTGGCGGAAGCTTTCGGATGCCAACGGCAAGCCGAACCCGCATCACCTGACGGTCGGCAAGGAGATCGAGGTTCCTACCAAGTAAGACGATTTGTCCCGATGCCATTGGCCGGTCCGGGCTTTCCCGGGCCGGCTTTTCTTCCTATAGGGTGAACCATGATCCCGAGGCTGCGTATGAGCCGACGGAACAAAGAGCGTTGGGGCCAGAATGACAGCAGATATTTCACTCCGTCCGGCGGACCATCCGGCCGTCAAGTCAGGCAGGATCGGCGTCCTGCTGGTCAATCTCGGCACGCCCGACGGCACCGACTACATCTCGATGCGCCGCTATCTCAGGGAATTCCTGACCGATCGCCGCGTCATCGAATGGTCGCGCTGGAAGTGGTATCCGATCCTCTTCGGCATCGTGCTCAACAGACGCCCGCAGAAGGTCGGCAAAGCCTATGAGCTGATCTGGAACAAGGAGAAGAACGAAAGTTATCTCCGCACCTACACGCGCAACCAGTCGGAGCTGATGGCCGAGCGCCTGAAGGATCTCGCCGGCGTCAAGGTCGACTGGGCAATGCGTTACGGCACGCCGTCGATCGCCTCGCGCATCGAAGCGCTGAAGCAAGAAGGCTGCGACCGCATCGTACTTTTCCCGCTTTATCCGCAATATGCGGCGGCGACGACCGCAACGGTCAACGACAAGGCCTTCCAGAAGCTGCTCACCATGCGCTGGCAGCCGGCGCTGCGCACCGTGCCCGACTATCATGACGACGAGACCTATATCGAGGCGCTCGCCCAATCCGTCGAAAAGCACCTTTCGACGCTCGACTGGAAGCCGGAGATGCTGCTTGCCTCCTTCCACGGCATTCCGATGTCCTATTTCAAAAAGGGCGATCCCTATTACTGCCAATGCCAGAAGACTGGCCGGCTGCTGCGCGAGCGCCTCGGGCTGACCAAGGAAAACTTCATGGTCACCTTCCAGTCCCGCTTCGGGCCGGAGGAATGGCTGCAACCCTATACCGACAAGACCGTGGAGAAGCTCGCCCAGGACGGCGTCAAGCGCATCGCCGTCATCAATCCCGGCTTCGTCTCCGACTGTCTGGAGACGCTGGAGGAGATCGCCGAACAGGCTGCCCACTCCTTCCATGAAAATGGTGGCGAGAACTTCGCGCATATCCCCTGCCTCAACGACGGTGAGGACGGCATGACGGTGCTGGAAAAGGTCGTTCGCCGCGAGTTGCAGGGCTGGGTCTGAGAGACTCTCGAGAGAAAGCTGCGCCGTACAAGCCGCCGGTAACGCCCGGATGACGTAGCCGAGACGGAACCTCCTTTCACTTGGAGCCGGGGCGGTTGCGCCCTCATTTCTTCCTCGCAAATAACGTGCTAACTCACCACATCAGTTGGGCAGGCGCGCATGCGCCGATAGGAGGAATTCTTCATGCTGTTCGGCGGCTTCGACATCGTCGTGATCGTGCTTGTGATCTTCGTCATCCTGGTGCTTTTTGCCGGGATCAAGACCGTGCCGCAGGGCTACCGCTATACGATCGAGCGTTTCGGGCGCTATACCCGCACGCTGGAGCCCGGCCTCAACCTCATCACTCCCTTTATCGAGCGTGTCGGCGCCCGGATGAACGTGATGGAGCAGGTGCTGAACGTGCCGACCCAGGAGGTGATCACCAAGGACAATGCCTCGGTTTCGGCCGATGCCGTCGCTTTCTTTCAGGTGCTGAACGCCGCCCAGGCCGCCTATCAGGTCTCCCATCTCGAAAATGCCATCCTCAATCTCACCATGACCAACATCCGCTCGGTCATGGGTTCCATGGATCTCGATGAGTTGCTTTCCAACCGCGATGCGATCAACGACCGGCTGCTGCGCGTCGTCGACGAGGCGGTCCAACCCTGGGGCATCAAAGTCACCCGCGTCGAAATCAAGGACATCCAGCCGCCGCGCGACCTCGTCGATGCGATGGCCCGGCAGATGAAGGCGGAACGAGAAAAGCGCGCCCAGGTGCTGGAGGCCGAAGGTTCGCGAAACGCGCAGATCCTGAGAGCCGAAGGCGCCAAGCAATCCGCGATCCTTCAGGCCGAAGGCCAGCGCGAGGCCGCTTTCCGCAACGCCGAAGCCCGCGAACGCCTGGCTGAGGCCGAAGCCAAGGCGACGAAGATGGTCTCCGAAGCGATCGCCGCCGGCGACGTTCAAGCGATCAATTATTTCGTCGCCCAGAAATACACCGAGGCGCTGACCTCGATCGGTTCAGCCCCCAATTCCAAAATCGTGATGATGCCGATGGAAGCCTCCTCGATCCTGAGCTCGCTCGGCGGCATCGGCGCCATTGCCCGGGAGGTCTTCGGCGATGCCGGCAATCCGCCGGCCCCGCCCGCGCCGCCACGCCCGCGTCCCGCACCCATCCGTTCGACTCCGCCGATCAATCCGCCGAACCCCAATCCCTTCAACCCCGATCCGGAGCGCTAAGCCATGCTGGCGAAGATCGTCGCCGAACTCGGTCCGTGGAGCTGGTGGGTCGCAGGCCTGGTGCTGCTTGCCGCGGAAATGATCGTTCCCGGCTTCTTCCTGGTCTGGATCGGCCTTGCCGCCCTGATCGTCGGCGCATTGTCGCTGCTCTTCTGGGAGAGCGCCGTCTGGGTATGGGAGCTGCAGGCGATCCTTTTTGCCGTGCTTGCCGTTGCCTCGACCTTCGCCGGCCGCCGGCTGACGCTGCGCAATGCCACGACCGACGAACCCTTCCTCAATCAGCGCGGCGCGAGCCTCGTCGGCCGCACGGCGACGCTGCACGAACCGATCCGCGAGGGCCGCGGCCGCATCCGTCTCGACGATACGCTGTGGCAGGTGATGGGACCCGACCTTCCCGTGGGAACGCAGGTGAAGGTGGTTTCGAGCAACGGCCGCGACCTGAGAGTCGAGCCCGTCTGATCAGGCGACGCCGATCCGCAGCAGGTCGTGGAAATGCACCAGCCCGACCGGACGGTTGTCGTCGTCGATGACGATCAGCGCGCCGATATGATGCTGGTTGAGCAGCGCCAGTGCGGCGGTCGCCAGCATCGTCGGCTTCACCGTCTTCGGCGTCTTCGTCATGATGTCGTCGACGGCGAGATCGGCAAGATTGCGCGTCAGATTGCGCGCCATGTCGCCTTCGGTGACGATGCCGCAGAGCCGGCCATCCCCGTCAAGCACGCCGACGCAGCCGAAATGCTTGCGCGACAGCACGGTGATCGCCTCCGGCATCGGCGTGCCCTTGGCAACCAGCGGCAGCTTCTCGCCGGTATGCATGATATCGGCGACATGCATCAGGCTCGCACCGAGCTTGCCGCCGGGATGGAAGACGTGAAAATCTGTGGCGGTAAAGCCCCGCGCCTCCAGGAGCGCCACCGCCAAAGCGTCGCCGAGCGCAAGCTGCATCAGCGTCGAGGTCGTCGGGGCTAGGCCGTTGGGGCAGGCCTCCTGCTCGTTCGGCACCAGAAGGACGATATCGGCGGCCGTAGCAAGCGAGGAACGGTCGCTGCAGGTGATCGCGATCAGCGGAATGGAGAAGCGCCGCGTGTAGGAGATGATGCTCTTGAGCTCGGCGCTCTCACCGCCCTTGGAAATCGCCAAAACGACGTCATCGCGCGCGATCATGCCGAGATCGCCATGATTGGCTTCGGCCGCATGCACGAAAAAGGCGGGCGTTCCCGTCGAAGCGAATGTCGCCGCGAGCTTGGCGCCGATATGGCCGCTCTTGCCGACGCCGGTGACGATCACGCGCCCGGAGATGTCGCCGATGGTCTCCACCGCCTTTGTGAAAGGACCGGCCAACCCATCGTCAAAGGCTCGTTCGAGCGCCTCGAGACCGCGTCTTTCGGTCTCTATCGTGCGTTTTGCCGATTCGAGCACGCTGTTTTCAACGAGTTTGATCGCTCTCTTGTTCATGGAGATGCGTTAGACCTTTTCACTTTCCAAGTCCACCCCGCACCATTTCCGAAATGTGAACAGCGCCCGCCATCGGCAACGAATGATTAACCACGAGGCTTTACCTTTGGGTAAGAACCGAAAGCATGTCAGGCGCGAATTGCATGGGCCAACCAAAACAGACGAGCAGTGTGACGCCGCTCCGCGCCATGAGCCGTGCCGTCTGCTTTACTGCGTTCGGCAGCCTGCTTCTCGGCCAGACGCCGGCTTTCGCGCAGTCCGCCTCGTTGCAGTCGGCGACCAGCCGCGCAGTGTCCTCCGAGAACAATCGCGCCACGACCGCTGCGGCATCCGAAGCCGGGTTCGATGACGAGAACGACGGTTTGGCCGCGCCGGCGGCAAACAGCGCAGCCGCAAACGCGGACGATGCTCAAAGGCCCGCCATACCGGACGCACAATCCGGCGACGACATTACCGGCTCCATCCTCGACGAGGACATTCGCCGGCTGAACACCCGCGAAGCGCCGATCGACGAAACGCTGCCGCGCCGCAAGGCTGCCGAAAGCGCCTCGACGGCGGAAACACCGGGCATTCCGATCGGCACCTTCGTGCTCCGCCCGAGCGTAACCCAGAGCATCAACACCGAGACCACCAAGGATGGCAATACCAGAGAGCAGCGCGCCTTTCTCGAAACCGATGCGGCCGCGACGCTGACCTCGGACTGGGGCCTGCACCAGCTGACCGTAACCTCGGAAGGCGCCTGGCAGAAGAATGTCAGCGGTGAAGGCGAGGAGCAGCCTTCCTTCAAGATCAACAGCGATCTCAGGCTAGACCTTCCCGACGATACGGTCGCCCACCTCACCGCCGGTTATAATTTCTACCGGGAAGATACGGACGACCCCGACGCCATTGCCAATGCCGCGCAACAGTCCGACGTGCAGGAGTTCACCGCCGGCGCCTCCGTCCAACGCGATTTCGGCATCCTGCGCGGCACCACGGCGCTGGCGCTGAGCCGCTCGATCTATTCCGATGCCACGCTTTCGAACGGCACGACCGTGACCTTGAGCGACCGCGACCAGACGACGGGCACGCTGCGCGGCCGCGTCGGTTATGAGCTGTCACCCGCGCTCATCCCCTTCATCGAAGCCACGGTCGGCCGCACGATCTATGACGAAACGCGCGACTCCGCCGGTTACGAACGTTCGGGTCATTCCTACGGCGCCAAGGCCGGCGTCGAAGTCGATCTCGGCGAGAAGCTGAAGGGTGAGGTCGGTGTCGGCTACGCGATGGCGAATTTCGAAGACAGCCGCCTATCCTCGATCGATACCGCGACACTCGATGCGAGCCTGCTCTGGTCGCCGATCCGCGGCACCGACGTCAATTTCGACCTGCAGACGAGCATCCAGCCCTCGACCACGGCGGGCGAGAGCGGCTACGTCTCGCACTCCTTGACCACGACGGTCACCCACCAGCTGCGCGACAATCTGGTCGGCACGATGATCGGCGGCGTCATATGGCGCGATTATCCCACTGACAGCACCATCAACGACGAGCTCGTCTATACCGCGGCGACCGGGCTGACCTGGAACATCAACCGCTATCTCGATCTGACCAGCACGCTCGGCTACGAGCTGACCACGCGCAAGGACGGCGACGACTCGCAGCAATTCCGCGCGGGCGTCGGCCTGAAGCTCAAACGCTAGCGCAGCGGTCCCTGCCCCAGACCACACGCAAAAGCGTCTTCCGAAATTGCTCCGAAGTGATCTGCCGCCGGCTCAGGCTGACGCTATCAGATCCTGCAGAATGCCAAGGATGCGACGGTGCTGATGGGCGTGACGTGTGCGGATGCTGGTTGCGGCATAGACGGTCTGTTGAATGGATGGAGCGTCCTCTACCGGGAAAGCGACACCCTCCTTGGCAAGTCGCGCAGCGCTGCTTTTCATGAGATAGGCAGCGCCCCCCAGCGTCGTCAGCAAATCCATGACGGCGATGTTCTGCCCCGACGCCAGCGGCGCTGCCGACAGATGCGGCAAAGCCAGTCTGTGGGCACGGTCGAAGGCCGGTGAATAGATGGCCTGGATATAGGTTTCGGGTCGAAGTGCGCCGACGCTGCAGGCGACGGTGCTGACCAGATTATATGTCATTTCCCCGATTCTTTCGTAATGAAGGTCGGGCAGGTAATGCGGAGTATAGAGAACGGCCAGATCGAGATCTCCAGCTGCGAGGTCTCGGTTCATCTGGTTCGAGTAGTCCGCTTCCAGGTAGATCGATGTCCCGGGCAACTCGGCGCGGACCGCGGAAAGCCAGCGCCCGGCAAAGATTTCGGCAAGGTCGTGTTGGATGCCAAGCCGCATGGATCGCTCATAGGCGCCCGCATTCTCGACCGCCCGACTTGCCTCACGCCACTGGTATTGCAGGGCTTTCGCATGATCCAGGAAACGCAGGCCCGACGCCGTCGGTGCGGTGCCACCCTTATTGCGCGTGAAGAGCTTTCGGTTGAACTGCGCCTCCAGCGCCTTGATGCGATGGGAAACGGTTGATTGCGTGATGTTCAGCCGCTCCGCCGTGCGGTTGAAGCTGCGGGTTTCCATCAGGTCGAGAAAAGTCTCGATGAGATCGATCTGCATGTTCTCTCTCGGCTCACTGGGCGAGGCATCTTGCATTATCTAATCGAATTCTTCGATCAATAAAGCAAGTTCCCTCCGCTTGATGCCGTTCCCGTTCGTTGCCAGACTTGCCTTCGAACGAGGAGCAGCCATGTCGAATTTGCCATCTCACGCGCGCGTTGTGATCATCGGGGGAGGTGCTGTCGGCGTTTCCGCACTCTATCATCTGGCCATGGCGGGCTGGACCGACGCCGTGCTCCTGGAAAAAAACGAATTGACTGCCGGATCGACTTGGCATGCGGCCGGCAATGTGCCGACATTTTCTTCCTCCTGGTCGATTATGAATATGCAGCGCTATTCCGCCTCGCTCTATCGCGAGCTGGGCGCTCGGGTCGACTATCCGATGAATTACCACGTGACCGGCTCGATCCGGCTCGGCCACTCGAACGAGCGGCTGCAGGAATTCAAGCGTGTGGTCGGCATGGGACGCTACCAGGGCATGGACCTCGACATCCTGTCCCCCGAGCAGATCAAGTCGAAATATCCTTTTGTCGAGACCCATGACCTCATCGGCGCGCTCCACGATCCCCATGACGGCGACATCGATCCGGCGCAGCTGACCCAGGCCTTGGCAAAGGGCGCTCGCGACCTGGGAGCGAAGATCTTCCGCTTCTGCGCCGCAACCGGTGCACGCAGGGAAAACGACGAATGGATCATTTCCACCCCGGAGGGTGATATCCGCTGCGAATATGTCGTCAATGCCGCCGGCTATTACGCCCGCGAAGTCGGCAAATGGTTCGGCCGCGAGGTGCCGATGATGGTGATGAGCCATCAGTACATGCTGTTCGAAGAGATTCCTGAGCTCGCCGCCTGGTCGAAGGAGGCAGGCCACAAGCTGCCGCTGCTGCGAGATGTCGATAGTTCCTATTATCTGCGGCAGGAAAAGACCGGAATGAACCTCGGTCCCTATGAGCGCAATTGCAAGGCGCATTGGCTGACGGCCGACGATCCGATGCCGGAGGATTTCTCCTTCCAGCTTTTCCCCGACGATCTCGAGCGGCTGGAATGGTATCTCAACGACGCAGTCGAGCGCGTGCCGATCCTCGGCACCGCCGGTCTGTCGCGCATGATCAACGGGCCGATCCCCTATACGCCGGATGGCAATCCGCTGATCGGGCCGATGCCGGGCGTGCCGAATGCGTTTGAGGCCTGCGTCTTCACTTTCGGCATCTGCCAGGCGGGCGGCGCCGGCAAGGTGCTGGCGGAATGGCTGACCGAAGGCCAGACCGAATGGGACATGTGGTCCTGCGACCCGCGTCGCTATACCCGCTTTGCTTCTGACCAGGATTACTGCGTCGCCAAGGGCATGGAAGTATACGGCCACGAATATGCGATGCATTTCCCGAAACACGCCTGGCCCGCTGGTCGCAACAGGAAGCTCTCGCCGATCCATGATCGGATCGCGGCGCTTGGTGCGCAATTCAAGCCCTATAATGGCTGGGAGCGCGCCAACTGGTACGCCAAATCAGGCGACGACACGTCGGAACAATCGACGCAGACCTGGAATCGGGCGGGGCCGTGGCAGAAACGGATCGAAGAGGAATGCCTGGCAGTGCGTGATGCTGCGGGCATTCTCGATCTGCCGGGCTTTTCCCGCTATCGCCTGCAGGGTGAGGGCGCACGCGACTGGCTGCTCGGTCTGATCACCGGCAAGGTGCCGAAGCCCGGCCGCATCGGACTTGCCTATTTTGCCGACGACAAAGGCCGCATCGTCACCGAAATGTCTGTGATGGCGCTGGAAGAGAACCTTTTCTTCCTGACCACCGCAGCGACAGCGCAGTGGCATGATTTCGAATGGTTGCAGAATCATCTGCCGAAAGATGCGCGATTCACGCTCGACGATGTGACGGACAATCTGGCCTGCCAGATACTGTCTGGGCCGCAATCGCGTGCCATCCTCGCAGAAGTCACGGATGCCGATCTTTCCAAGCCGTGGCTGACGCACCAGTCCTGCCAGATAGCGGGCCGTCGGCTGCAGCTGGTGCGCGTTTCCTTCGTCGGCGAGCTTGGATGGGAGCTGCATACGAAGGTGGAGGACACGGCCACGGTCTTCGACGCGGTCTGGGCTGCAGGCCGCAAGCATGGCCTGAAGCCATTCGGCATGGAAGCACTCGACAGCCTGCGTATCGAGAAGGGCTACCGCGCCTGGAAAGGCGACCTTTCGACCGATTACACCATACTACAGGGCGGGCTGGAGCGTTTCGTCGACTGGGCGAAACCCGATTTCAAGGGCAAGGCGGCGCTCGAGCGCGAGAAACAGCAAGGTGTGACGAAGCGCTTCATCACATTGGCCGTCGATGCCGGCGAATGTGACGCCCCCTATATGTCGACGCTCTGGCACGACGATCAGTTGGTCGGAGAGACAACATCGGGCAACTGGGGCTACCGCGTCGGCAAGTCCGTGGCGCTCGGCATGCTGCGGTCGGATCTGGCGGTGCCGGGCACGGAGCTGGAGGTTGAAATCTTCGGCGACCGGTTCAAGGCCGTCGTCCAGCCCGACCGGCCGTTGTGGGATCCCGAGAACGAGAGGTTGCGAGCATGACGAAACCCATCCCCCAAAAGGCACGCGCCGTGATCATCGGCGGCGGGGTCTCGGGCTGTTCCATCGCCTACCATCTGGCCAAGCTTGGCTGGACCGATGTCGTATTGCTCGAACGCAAACAGCTCACCTCTGGCACCACATGGCACGCGGCCGGCCTCATCGGTCAGCTCCGCGCCTCGCAAAACATGACGCGCCTCGCCAAATATTCCGCCGATCTCTACGTCAGGCTGGAGGCCGAAACCGGCATCGCCACCGGCATGCGCCAAAATGGCTCGATCACGGTTGCCCTGACCGAAGAGCGTAAGGAAGAGATCTACCGACAGGCCTCGTTGGCCCGAGCGTTCAAAATCGACGTTCGAGAGATTTCGCCCGAAGAGGCGAAGGCGCTTTACCCGCATCTCAACATCGGCGACATCAAGGCAGCTGTTCACCTGCCGCTCGATGGACAATGCGACCCGGCAAACATCGCCATGGCGCTCGCCAAGGGAGCTCGCCAGCACGGTGCGACCATCATCGAAGGCGTAAAGGTCGTCGAGGTGCTTGCCAGGGATGGTCGAGTCGTCGGCGTCGTCTGCGAGCAGGCTGGCGAGCGTTTCACGATCGAGACGGAAAATGTCGTCAACGCCGCCGGCATGTGGGGCAGAGATCTCGCTCGGCAATCCGGCGTCGCCCTGCCTCTGCATGCCTGCGAGCATTTTTACATCGTCACCGAGCCGGTCGGGGGACTGAAGTCTCTGCCTGTGCTGCGTGTGCCGGACGAATGTACCTATTACAAAGAAGATGCCGGCAAGATGCTCATCGGCGCCTTCGAACCGGTCGCCAAGCCCTGGCCGCCGGCGGGCGAGGCGATCCGTGAGGACTTCTGCTTTGACCAATTGCCGGAGGATTTCGATCACTTCCAGCCGATCCTCGAAATGGCGATCAACCGGATGCCGATGCTGGAAACTGCCGGCATCCACACCTTCTTCAATGGACCGGAGAGCTTTACGCCCGACGACCGCTATTATCTCGGCGAGGCGCCGGAACTGAAAGGCTATTGGGTGGCGGCCGGATACAATTCGATCGGCATCGTATCGTCGGGTGGCGCCGGGATGGCGCTTGCCCAATGGATAAACGACGGCGAACCGCCCTTCGATCTCTGGGAAGTAGACATCCGCCGCGCGCAGCCCTTCCAGAAGAACCGGCTCTACCTGAGGGAGCGGGTCACGGAGACGCTCGGCCTGCTCTACGCGGACCATTACCCCTATCGGCAGATGGCGACCGCGCGCGGCATACGCCGTTCGCCGATCCATGAGCACCTTGCGGCGCGTGGCGCCGTGTTCGGCGAAGTGGCTGGCTGGGAGCGCGCCAACTGGTTTGCCAAGCCGGGACAGGAACGCGAATACCGCTACAGCTGGAAGCGACAGAACTGGTTTGAAAACCAGCGCGAAGAACATCTGGCAATCAGGAACGGCGTCGGCCTCTTCGACATGACCTCCTTTGGGAAAATCCGGGTCGAAGGGCGAGACGCCTGTCGCTTCCTGCAACGGCTTTGCGCAAACCAGATAGACGTGCCGGCCGGCCGTATCGTCTATACGCAGATGCTGAACCGTCGTGGCGGCATCGAAAGCGACCTCACCGCAACCCGGCTGACCGAAACCGCCTTCCTGCTCATTGTCCCCGGTGCGACACTGCAGCGTGATCTTGCCTGGCTGCGCAGGCACGTGGCCGATGAACATGTCGTGGTTACCGATATGACGGCCGCCGAAAGCGTGCTCTGCGTGATGGGTCCGAAGTCGCGTAAGCTGATGCAGAGGGTCAGCCCCGACGATTTTTCCAACGACACCCATCCCTTCGGCACTGCGCGGGAAATCGAGATCGGCATGGGACTGGCCCGCGCTCACCGCGTCACCTACGTCGGCGAGCTCGGCTGGGAGCTCTATGTCTCCACCGACCAGGCCGCCCACGTTTTTGAGACGCTGGAACTGGCAGGCATGGACCTCGGCCTGAAGCTTTGCGGCATCCACACGCTCGATAGCTGCCGCATCGAAAAGGGGTTCCGCCATTTTGGCCATGACATTACCGATGAGGATCACGTCCTGGAAGCAGGCCTCGGCTTCGCCGTTAAGACGGGCAAAGGCGAGTTCATCGGCCGCGATGCCGTCTTGCGCAAGCAGGAAACGGGTGTTGATCGCCGGCTGGTGCAATTCAAGCTCACAGATCCTGAACCGTTGCTCTTTCACAACGAAGCAATCGTGCGCGACGGAGAGATCGTCGGCACGATAACCTCCGGTAACTACGGCCATTTCCTCGGCGGGGCAATCGGGTTGGGTTACGTGCCCTGTGAGGGCGAGAGCGCAGCGGAAGTGCTTGGCTCATCCTACGAGATCGAGATTGCAGGAACGAGGGTGGGAGCCGAGCCGTCGCTTGCGCCGATGTACGATCCGAATTCCACGAGGATCCGGATGTGACAACGGGCATATCGGTATTTGCCGCGGACATTCTTCCGTCACCTCGTGACCCCTCGAGGGCACGATCGATAGCCATGCGAACTCATCGGCCGGCTTGGAAACCATCTGCGCTTTTTGTCCTTGCCTGCACTGCGAAGAGTGCGACGTTCCGGAGACATTCCCATGCTGGCACCTGACACCAAAACAACTGCTGCGCCATCGGTCGACCGTATCGATCAGCTCGTTGCTGCTCATAGACCGGGCCACGGTCTTGCCCGGCCATTCTACATCGATCCGGACATTTATGAGCGTGATCTCGAGCGCGTGTTCCGCCGCCATTGGCATTGCCTCGCGCATGAGAGCGTTGTTCCAAAGCCGAATGACTTCGAAGTGTTTCGGATGGCCTCGGAACAGGTGATCCTCACGCGACATGCCGATGGAACAATTCATGCGCTGCTCAATGTCTGCCGCCATCGCGGCGCCGAGGTCTGCACCCGGGATAAGGGCAATGCCCGTATTTTCGTCTGCCCCTACCATGCCTGGAGCTATGGCAATGACGGAAGCCTGAAGGCAGCAAGGCTGATGCCAAAAGATTTCAAGCGGGAGGATCATGGGCTGAAGACGCTGCATGTCCGGGTGGTCGAAGGCTTGATCTTCATTTCCTTCGCAGACGACCCGCTCGATTTCTCCGAGGTCGAAAATCTGCTCCATGCGACCTGCGGCCAATATGGCTGGGGGCAGGCTAAGGTGGCGCATCGGCAGAGCTATCCGGTCGACGCCAACTGGAAGCTGGCAGTGGAAAACTATGTGGAATGCTACCATTGCGGCCCGGCGCACCCCGAATATTCGCAGACTCACGCGCTGGAGCAGCCGGCGCACATGATTGAGGCGCTGAACACGTCGATGGAGCAACGCACACGCGCCCTCGGCATCGAGGTCGGGTCCGGCGATCATTGGCAGACATCGGCGACGGGCAAAGAAGCCATCCACGCGTTCCGCTACGCGCTTTATGACGGTGTTAAGACCGGCAGCCAAGACGGTTCCCCGCTCAGCATGCTGATGGGCCGATTTACGGAATTCGATGGCGGCGTCACCTCCGTCCATCTCGGCGGCACGTCATTTCTCGTCTGCTATCCCGACTACGGTATGATCTATCGCTTCATTCCGAAGGGCCCGAGAGCTTGCGAGATGGAACTGATCTGGCTCGTCAACAGTGAAGCCGAGGAGGGCAGAGACTATGATCTCGCCAAGCTCATGTGGCTCTGGACGGTGACGACCGACGAGGACAAGGCCATCATCGAGCACACGTCGCGCGGCGTTCTCTCGCACTATTTCGTGCCGGGACCGATCGCGCCGATGGAGCAGAACGAGCTGCGCTACATCAACTGGTATCTGGACGAGATCAGCCGGTCGAACTGACCTGATTCTAAAGCGCCGCGCATCCGGTCCGGATGCGCGGCGCTCTTTTACTTGATGCGCTCGGCAAAGCCCTATCTCAGGCTGGCAAGCAATTCCTTGAAGCCGCCTTCGACCGACGGGCGGATGTCAGCACGTTCGAGGGCGTAGGCGACGTTCGCCAGGATGAAGCCGTCCTTGGCGCCGCAGTCATAGGTCGTGCCGCGGAAGTGGTAGCCGGCGAAATCCTGTTCCTTCAAGAGCTTCAGCATGCCGTCGGTGAGCTGGATTTCGTTGCCGGCGCCGCGCTCCTGGGTTTCGAGGATCTTGAAGATCTCCGGCTGCAGGATGTAGCGGCCGTTGATGAAGAAGTTGGAAGGCGCCGTCCCCTTGGCGGGCTTTTCCACCATGCCGGTGATTCGGAAGCCCTCGCCGATCGCTTCGCCGACACCGACGATGCCGTATTTATGCGCCTGGTCGGGCGCGCATTCCTCGACGGCGATGATGTTGCCGCCGCTCTGGCCGTAAAGGTCGATCATGCCCTTCATGCAGCCTTTGTCGCCCTTCATGATCATGTCGGGCAGCAGCAGCGCGAAGGGCTCGTCGCCGACGATCTCGCGGGCGCACCAGACGGCATGACCGAGGCCGAGCGGCTCCTGCTGGCGGGTGAAGCTCACCGTACCGGCCTTCGGCAGCTGCTGGGCGAGAAGGGTGATCTCAGCCTTCTTGGCGCGTTCGCGCAGCGTCTGCTCCAGCTCGAAATGAATATCGAAATAATCTTCGATGACGTGCTTGTTGCGTCCGGTGACGAATACCAGATGCTCGATCCCTGCTTCGATCGCCTCGTCGACGACATATTGAATGATCGGCTTGTCGACGACGGTCAACATTTCCTTCGGAACAGCCTTTGTCGCCGGCAGGAATCGCGTCCCCAACCCAGCCACCGGAAATACTGCTTTACGAACTTTGTTGTGTTGAGCCACACCGGCCTCCTGCTTCGACATATCGCTTTGGAAATAGGGCTTTTTAGCCTTAACTAGTATAGAATTGCTACTGTTTTGCAATGGTGACCGCAGCCGGCTGCCATGGTAAAGAATTTGTTGACTCCGTTCCTGTAGTCTCGGTTCTGGCGCGGACATGATGCCTCGCTGTCCCGAAAACTGAAGATGACGGATACGACTGTCGATGACCCAGAATCACAAAAACTCCCTTCGTGGTCTTGCTCTCGCCCTCGTTGTCGCCGTCCAGGTTGGACTGGTCCCCGACAACGCGAGAGCTGATTCCCGGTTCCAGAAATGGATCGCGGATTTCTACCAGACTGCCGCTCAGAGTGGCATCAGTAAGGCAACTTATCAAAAGGCCTTTTCCGGGGTGACCGAGCCCGATCCGACGGTGCTCGAAAAGGCAGCCTATCAGCCGGAATTCACCTCGAAGATCTGGGACTATGTCGATTCGCGCGTCAATCCCTACACCGTCAAGATCGGCCGCGAGATGGCCGTCAAGCACGCACGAACGCTCGCGGCGATCGAACAGCGATTCGGCGTCGACAAAACCATTCTGCTCGCCATCTGGTCGATGGAATCGAATTATGGCGCGATCCTCAACAAGGACGACCGGCTGCACTACGTGCCGCGCGCTTTGGCAACACTTGGCTACGCCGATCCGAGCCGCGCCAAATTCGCCAAGAAGCAGCTGATCGCTGCGCTGAAGATCCTGCAGAACGGCGATGTGCCGGCACGCGAGATGACCGGCTCCTGGGCCGGCGCCATGGGCCACACCCAGTTCATCCCGACAAGCTACCTGCTTTATGCCGTCGACGCCGACGGCAACGGCCATCGCGATATCTGGAATTCGGTGCCGGATGCGCTGGCCACCTCGGCCAATCTCCTGATGAAAAACGGCTGGGACACCGGCAAGACCTGGGGCTACGAGGTCGTCGTTCCCGCAGCCGCCGCCAAGCAGGTCGGCAAGACCCACACGCTGGCCCAGTGGGCAACTCTTGGCCTGACACGTCCGAACGGCAAGGCTTTCCGCGAAAGCGCCACCAAAGCCATGTTGAAGATGCCGGCTGGTCCGAATGGCCCGGGCTTCCTGATGACCGCCAACTTCTTCACCATCAAAAACTACAATGCCTCCGACAGCTACGCGCTTGCCGTCGGCCTGCTCGCCGATCAGATCGCCGGCTACGGCGGCATGCAACAGCGCTGGCCGCGCCCGGACGGCGCCCTCGACATCACCGAAAAATTCGAGCTGCAGACCCGTTTGAAGACGCTCGGCTATTACGATGGCGAGGTTGACGGCAATTTTGGCTCGGGCTCGAAGGCGGCCATATCGGCCGTGCAGTCGCGCATCGGCATGCAGCCGGACGGCGAGCCCTCGCTGCCGCTTCTCAACGCACTTCGTCGCTAGCATCGCCCCGCACGATGCGAGGATTGAAAGTGCTGGAGCGCCGTGCGTCCCAAAAAGACGCACGGCGCTCTAGTCAAAAACCAGGCTCTGATTGGAAGCGGCAGAACCGTGACCTACATAGTAGCGGGAGTGGACGCTGGCCTACCCCGCGTGCAAGATGCCGGCAGATGCGGAACTGCCCATGACGAAGAAAACAGATCGCACCCCAATCCGTTGGCTTGTGCTCGCCTTGGCGGCGGCTTCGCTATGCCTTGGCGCTGTTGCGCCGGCGCATGTCGCCGAAGCTCAGGAGCAGCGCTATCAGCGCCGTTCGATCCTCGATTTCTTCCTCGGCCGGCGCTATCTCGACGATGGGCCTCAGGCTCCCGACGCACCGCAGCCGAAGCGCCAGCAGCACAAGAAACCGCCGGCGCCGAAGGCCGTGGTCAATACCCGCACCGCGCCGCCGGTGCGGGCTGTGCAAGAGGAGCCTGCGGTACAGAAGCTCGATGACGCCAAAAAGATCCTGATTATCGGCGACTTCCTGGCAAGCGGCCTCGGTGACGGCCTCACCGCCGCCTTCGAGACCTCGCCAGGCGTTGTCGTTGAAGCCCGCGGCAACGTCTCATCGGGTCTCGTCCGCGACGATTATTACAACTGGCCGGAACAGCTGCCGAAGATGATCGACGAGCTGAAGCCGGCAATGGTCGTCGTCATGATCGGCGCCAACGACCGCCAGCAGATGGTGACCGATACAGCCAAGGAGAAGTTCCGCACCGACGGCTGGTTCAGTGAATACCGGCGCCGTGTCCTTTCTTTCGGCAAGGAAGTGACCGACCGCAAGATCCCGCTGCTCTGGGTCGGCCTTCCCGCCTTCGAATCCGATCAGATGACGGCCGATGCCGTTCAGATGAATCAGCTCTACCGCAACCAGGTCGAAAGCATCGGCGGTGAATTCGTCGACATCTGGGACGGTTTCGTCGATGAGAACGGCAATTTCATCGTCACCGGCTCGGATGTGAACGGCCAGCAGGTGCGCCTGCGCACTTCCGATGGCATCAACCTGACCCAGGCCGGCCGGCGAAAGCTTGCCTTCTATGTGGAAAAACCGGCACGGCGTCTTCTCGGCACGCAGGCAAGCCCGGATCTGGTTCGCCTCGACTCCAGCAATCTGCCCGGTCTCGGCCTTCCCGCCAATCCGGTCGAACATACCGTGCCGATCAGCCTCTCTGACCCCAATCTCGACGGCGGCGGCGAGCTTCTCGGCGCGCGCCCCCCGCCGATGGTTTTGACGCGGTCGCCGCGCGATCTCCTGGTCGAGCAGGGCGAAATGACGCCACCTCCTCCCGGCCGTGTCGATGATTACCGCCTGCCGGCGGCCAAGACACCGGCCGAAGTCTCGGTGAAATAAGACGGCCGCGCGAGATGGCCTTCCCGTCGCTTACGCCGCCTGCGGCCAGCTCAGATAATAATAGTCCGAGCCGATCAGGCCGAAGTAGGCGTTGCTGTCGTTCGTCTGGTCGACATAGCTGCCATTCTCCTTGACGAAGGTGCCGTCTGAGCCGCGCTCCAGATGCGCATCGAGGAAATCGCTCCAGCCGCTGACATCGATATCCATGCCGGTCTTGCTCTCGGTATCAGCCTCATCGGGATCGTCGACATCCCAGGCGGCAACCGATACGCCCTGCGTCGGATCGGAGATGGTCAGCGTTCCCGCTTCGAGGGCGGCCAGCATGTCGTGGGCCTTGCCGCTCTCGCCTTCGGCGGCAGCCGCATCCTGCAGCTGCTGCTTCAGCATCGACATGAAGGAAGCGCTGGTCACAGCGGCGCCGTTTCCGGTCGCTTCGGTCTCATCAGACGTATCGCTCTGCGAGGAAAGCGTGTTGAGCAGCCCGGATAGGGCGTTGTTGGAAAGCAGCGAAGCCGAACTCGAATCGAGCCCGTAGCTGCTCAAGATACTGGCCGCCGATAAATTCTGCGTATCCTGCGAACTGTCGTCGGAGCTGCGAAGGTTTTTCAGGGCATATTGGGCCGAAATCAGCCGGGTGCTGTCAAGTGCGGAAACCATTTGAAAAATCCTGGTGAAATTGCCGTGCGGCCGAAACGGCGGGGCACGTCCGCTCCGGTCGCCGCCGGCTCTTCCTGAGCCCGCGTCCGATGAGAAATCTCGCTTCCCGGCATTGCACGAGGCTTGCGGCGCATGCCGGCGCGGCAAGCGGTCGCACCAGCCTATGATCTCAAAATTGGCATCGATGTTCGAAGGCGCGGCACTGCAATCGGGATAGGGGGGAGCCTGTTGGCTCCGCCCCTCCCACACCACCCGGCATGCGGGTCCGCACCGGGCGGTTGGAGCAGTTGAAGTCGTCGGGCTCGTCGTTCTCCCGGCCTGACGCTTGGGTTTGCTTAGTCTGGTTCGGCGGATTTGATTTCTCGCTGCCGTGACCCTTCGGGCTTCACCCTACCTGCCAGATCGGCGAGCTTCGCTGGCGCGACCATCTGAGACCATTCAAATCCGATAACCATCGGCTTCCCCTTCCGCTCCTTCGGCCCTTCGTTTGCGCCAAGGCGCTCCCTACTACGGCCTCTGCTGACTTCTCGCTCCGGCTCTGCACCGTCGCCCTTTCAAGCGCAAAGCGAGATCTCCCCAGGTAAGAACGCACTCCTTCACTGCACGACCGCCGGATTTACGCCACCGCCCCTTGGTCACGAGAGCTTTGCGGTCATTAGCCCGCTCGCCCTGGTCGGCACCGCCTCATATCCGGTTCTTGTCCATCGGCCCGCAGTTTCGATCCACGCTTCCTCCCCACGGTCAGTCACCCTTCCGCAGTTGCGCTTCTCTTCGCTCGCCATGACCAGCTTACGGTGGGACTTACACCCACAAGAGTGCGCCCATGCTGGGCGCACTAAAAAACTCCGCCCGGAGAGGCGGAGTCTCTATCTTCAAGTCTTTATACGACCGGCAATCAGTTCGGCAGAACGGTCGAGCCCATCAACGCCTCGTCGATGGCGCGCGCCGCCTGGCGGCCTTCGCGGATCGCCCAGACCACCAGCGACTGGCCGCGGCGCACGTCGCCCGCCGTCCAGAACTTGTCGACCGAGGTCTTGTAGTCGCGGTCGTTGGCGACGACGTTGGTCGAGCCGCGCTTGTCGGTGTTGAGCGTCAGCTTGCCCTCGAGTTCCTTCAGCACGCTTGTCGTGAACGGACCGCGGAAACCGATAGCGATGAAGGCGAGATCGGCGCGGATGACAAATTCCGTGCCCGCAACCGGCCGCCGGCGCTCGTCGACTTCACAGCACTTGACGCCGGTCAGCACGCCGTCTTCGCCGACGAATTCGAGCGTCGCCACCTGGAACTCGCGTACCGCGCCCTCGGCCTGCGAGGAGGAGGTGCGCATCTTCGTCGCCCAGAAGGGCCAGACGGCAAGCTTGTCTTCCTTCTCAGGCGGCTGCGGGCGGATGTCGAGCTGGGTGACCTTGACGGCCCCCTGGCGGAATGCCGTGCCGACACAGTCCGAAGCCGTGTCGCCGCCGCCGACGACGACGATATGTTTGGCGCCGGCCAGGATCGGGTCCGACGGCCAGCCGACGCTGTCGATGTTCTCGCGCCCGACGCGGCGGTTCTGCTGCACCAGGTAGGGCATCGCATCATGCACGCCGGCAAGGTCCGTGCCCGGAATGCCCGCCTCGCGCGGCGTCTCGGAGCCGCCGCAATAGAGGACGGCGTCGTGGTCGGCGAGCAGTTGCTCGACCTTGACGTCGACGCCGACATTGACGCCGCAATGGAAGGTGACGCCCTCGCCCTTCATCTGCTCGACGCGGCGGTCGATGAAGTTCTTCTCCATCTTGAAATCCGGAATGCCGTAGCGCAGCAGACCGCCTGGCTTCGTCTCACGCTCATAGACGTGCACATCGTGGCCGGCGCGGCCGAGCTGCTGGGCGGCCGCCATGCCGGCGGGACCGGAGCCGATGACGGCGACCTTCTTGCCGGTATGAACGGTGGCCGGCTGCGGCCTGATAAAGCCGAGCTCATAGGCCTTGTCGGCGATCGCCTGCTCGACCGTCTTGATGGCGACCGGTGCGTCCTCGAGATTCAAGGTGCAGGCTTCCTCGCAAGGCGCGGGGCAGACGCGGCCGGTGAATTCCGGGAAGTTGTTGGTCGAATGCAGGTTCTGGATCGCCGCTTCCCAATTGTTGTTGTAGACGAGGTCATTCCAGTCGGGAATCTGGTTGTGAACGGGGCAGCCTGTCGGGCCGTGGCAATAGGGGATGCCACAGTCCATGCAGCGCGCGGCCTGTTTTTGCACTTCCGGGTCCGACATCGGGATCGTGAACTCGCGGAAATGACGGATACGATCCGACGCCGGCTGATACTTCGCCACCTGCCGGTCGATTTCCAGAAAGCCTGTTACCTTGCCCATGTCTTCGTCCCTTACCCTCATGACCGCCTCACCGCAGCCAATCTGTCTATCGTCAGTCCCGGTATCCCGAGCGAGTTGCTTGTCTTGACCGCCATGGATCATATCCCTTGCAAGACATCCGTGTGATCTGGCCGGCCTTCGCCGTCGGTTTTTCACGGGTCATCGAGATATTCGCCATCCGTCACCTCATTCGGCAGGTGACGGATGTCCTGTTGCAATCATTCCGCGGCGATGCCCATCCGGCTGCGCTCCATTTCCTCGAGCGCACGTCGGTATTCCACAGGCATGACCTTGCGGAATTTCGGACGATAGTCGGCCCAGTGATCGAGGATCTGCTTGGCACGGGCCGAGCCCGTATAGTGCAGATGGTTGGAGATCAGCTGGTAAAGGCGCTCCTCGTCATGGCGCGTCATGTCGCCCGAGACGTCGACGCGTCCCTTGTGCATGAGATCGCCGCCGTGATGGTGCAGCTTCTCCAGCATGTCGTCCTCTTCCGGCACCGGCTCGAGTTCGACCATCGCCATGTTGCAGCGGCTGGCGAAATCGCCGGTTTCGTCGAGCACGTAAGCGACACCGCCAGACATGCCGGCCGCGAAGTTGCGGCCCGTGGCGCCGAGCACGACGACGACACCGCCGGTCATATATTCGCAACCATGGTCGCCAACACCTTCGACGATGGCGATCGCCCCCGAATTGCGCACGGCGAACCGTTCGCCGGCCACGCCGCGGAAGTAGCACTCGCCCTCGGTCGCACCGTAAAGCACGGTGTTGCCGACGATGATCGAGTTTTCGGCGACAATCCGCGAATTCTCCGGCGGCCGGATGATGATCTTGCCGCCCGAAAGCCCCTTGCCGACATAGTCGTTGCCGTCACCGATCAGGTTGAAGGTGACGCCGCGCGCCAGGAAGGCACCGAAGCTCTGGCCCGCCGTGCCGCGGAGCGTCACATTGATCGTGTCTTCCTTCAGCCCGCGATGGCGATAACGCTTGGCGACCTCGCCGGACAGCATCGCGCCGGCCGAGCGGTCGACGTTCTTGATGTCGACCTCGAAAGCGACGGGCGTCTTGTCGGTCAGCGCCGGCTGTGCCTGCGCAATCAGCGCGCGGTCGAGAATATCGTCGATCGGATGCTGCTGCCGGCTCGTCCAGAAGGTCGCCTCCTTGGGAGCTTCGACCTTGTGGAAGATGCGGCTGAAGTCGAGTCCCCTAGCCTTCCAGTGCGCCAGCATCTCGTCCTTCTCCAGCAGCTCCGACGCGCCGATGATCTCGTCGAGCCGGGTGAAGCCGAGCGAAGCGAGGATTTCGCGCACTTCGTTGGCGACGAAGAAGAAGTAGTTGATGACGTGCTCCGGCGTGCCCTTGAAGCGCTTGCGCAGCACCGGATCCTGCGTCGCGACACCGACCGGACAGGTGTTGAGATGGCACTTGCGCATCATGATGCAGCCGGCAGCAATCAGCGGCGCGGTGGCAAAACCGAATTCGTCGGCGCCGAGCAGCGCCCCGATGATGACGTCGCGGCCGGTCTTCAGACCGCCGTCCACCTGCAGCGCGACGCGCGAACGCAAACCGTTCAGCACCAGCGTCTGCTGGGTTTCGGCAAGGCCGATTTCCCAGGGGCTGCCGGCATGCTTGAGCGAGGTCAGCGGCGAGGCACCCGTGCCGCCGTCGAAGCCGGCGACCGTGATATGGTCGGCGCGCGCCTTGGCGACACCGGCAGCAACCGTGCCGACACCGACTTCGGAGACCAGCTTGACCGAAACGTCGGAGGTCGGGTTGACGTTCTTCAGGTCGTAGATCAGCTGCGCCAGATCCTCGATCGAATAGATGTCGTGGTGCGGCGGCGGCGAGATCAGGCCGACACCCGGCGTCGAGTGACGGGTCTTGGCAACAGTCGCATCGACCTTGTGTCCGGGCAGCTGGCCGCCTTCGCCGGGCTTGGCGCCCTGCGCCACCTTGATCTGCAGCACATCGGCATTGACGAGATATTCGGTGGTGACGCCAAAGCGGCCGGAGGCGATCTGCTTGATCGCCGAGCGTTCCGGGTTCATCGAACCATCGGAGAGCGGCATGTAGCGGTCGGATTCCTCGCCGCCTTCGCCGGTGTTCGACTTGCCGCCGATCCGGTTCATGGCGATCGCCAGCGTCGTGTGTGCCTCTCTGGAAATCGAGCCGAAAGACATCGCCCCCGTGGAGAACCGCTTGACGATATCGGCCGCCGGCTCGACCTCGTCGACGGACACCGGCTTGCGGCCGAGCGCCTCGGCGCTCTTGACGTTGAACAATCCGCGGATCGTGTTCATGCGAAGCGCCGAATTATTCACCATCTCGGAAAATTCGCGGTAGCGGTCCTCGGCATTGCCGCGCACGGCGTGCTGAAGGGCTGCGACCGCATCCGGCGTCCAGGCATGGCTTTCGCCACGCATGCGGTAGGCATATTCGCCGCCGATATCGAGTGTCGTGGCCAGCAGCGGATCCGTGCCGAAGGCCGCGTTATGGCGGAAAACGGTCTCTTCGGCGATCGCTTCGAGACCGATGCCTTCGATCATCGTCGCGGTTCCGAAGAAATACTTGTCGACCAGTTCGGACGACAGGCCGATCGCATCGAAAATCTGCGCACCGCAATAGGACTGATAGGTCGAAATGCCCATTTTCGACATGACCTTGAGGATGCCTTTGCCGACCGCCTTGATGTAGCGATAGACGACTTCCGAGGCATCCACTTCCTTCGGGAATTCGCCCTTGGCATGCATGTCGAGCAGCGTGTCGAAGGCGAGATAGGGGTTGATCGCCTCCGCACCGTAGCCGGCGAGCAGGCAGAAATGATGCACTTCGCGCGGTTCGCCGGTTTCGACGACGAGACCGACCGAGGTACGAAGTCCCTTGCGGATCAGGTGATGGTGCACGGCGGCCGTCGCCAGCAGCGCCGGAATGGCGATTCGATCAGGGCCGATCTGGCGGTCGGAAAGCACGATGATGTTGTAGCCGCCCTTGACGGCCGCTTCCGCGCGCTCGCAGAGCCGGTCGAGCATTTCGGGCATGCCTGCGGCGCCGCGTTCGATATCATAGGTGAAATCGAGCGTCTTGGTGTCGAAACGGTCTTCCGTATGACCGATCGAACGGATCTTTTCGAGATCGCCATTGGTAAGGATCGGCTGACGCACCTCGAGCCGCTTGGCGTTCGCAGCACCTTCGTGGTCGAGAATGTTCGGCCGCGGCCCGATGAAGGAAACGAGGCTCATCACCAGTTCTTCGCGGATCGGGTCGATCGGCGGGTTAGTCACCTGCGCGAAGTTCTGCTTGAAATAGGTATAGAGCAGCTTCGGCTTTTCCGACATTGCCGAGATCGGCGTGTCGGTGCCCATCGAGCCGATCGCTTCCTGGCCGGTCGTCGCCATAGGCGACATCAGGATGCGCGTATCTTCGAGCGTGTAGCCGAAGGCCTGCTGGCGATCGAGCAGCGACACATCGCGGCGCAGCGCCCGCGGCTCCACCGGCTTCAGCTCCTCGAGGATCAGCTGGGTGCGGTCGAGCCAGCTGCGATAGGGATGTGCCGTCGCAAGCTCCGACTTCACCTCGTCATCGGAGATAATGCGGCCTTCTTCCATGTCGATCAGCAGCATCTTGCCCGGCTGCAGGCGCCACTTCTGGATGATCCTCTCCTCCGGAACCGGCAGCACACCGGACTCGGACGCCATGATGACGCGGTCGTCATCGGTGACGAGGTAGCGTGCCGGCCTGAGGCCGTTGCGGTCGAGCGTCGCGCCGATCTGCTTGCCGTCGGTGAAGGCAACGGCAGCCGGCCCGTCCCACGGCTCCATCAGTGCCGCATGATATTCGTAGAAGGCCTTGCGTTCGGCCGCCATCGACTGATTGCCGGCCCAGGCTTCCGGGATCAGCATCATCACGGCATGCGCCAGCGAATAACCGCCGCGCACCAGGAATTCGAGCGCGTTGTCGAAGCAGGCCGTATCCGACTGGCCTTCGTAAGAGATCGGCCAGAGCTTGGAGATGTCCTCGCCGAACAGCGGCGAGGAGACCGACGCCTGACGCGCCGCCATCCAGTTGACGTTGCCGCGCAGCGTGTTGATTTCGCCGTTATGGGCGACCATGCGGTAGGGGTGCGCGAGTTTCCACGACGGGAAGGTGTTGGTCGAGAAGCGCTGGTGCACCAGGGCGACCGCGCTTTCGAAACGCGGGTCCGCCAGGTCCTTGTAATAGGCGCCGACCTGATAGGCCAGGAACATGCCCTTGTAGACCACCGTCGCCGACGACAGCGATACGGGATAGAAATTGCTCTCCTCGCCGTCGAACTCGTCATAGATACGGTTGGAGATCACCTTGCGCAGCGTGAACAGCCGGCGCTCGAACTCGTCGTTGTTTTCGGCATCTTCGCCGGCGCCGATAAAGACCTGCACATGATGCGGCTCGGTGGCAGCGATGTCGGGCGCCTTGGAGAGCGAAGAATTATCGACCGGCACGTCGCGGAAGCCGATGAAGACCTGGCCCTCTTCGGTGATGACGTCGCTGATCACCTTCTTGAAGTGCTCGATCTGCTTTTCATCGCGCGGCAGGAAGATATGGCCGACGCCATATTCGCCGGCCGGCGGCAGGGTGATACCCTGCGCGGCCATCTCCTCGCGGAAGAAGCGGTCGGGGATCTGCACCAGGATGCCGGCGCCGTCGCCCATCAGCGGATCGGCGCCGACTGCGCCACGATGCGTCAGGTTCTCGAGAATGAACAGGCCGTCCTTGACGATCTGATGCGACTTCTGGCCCTTCATATGCGCGACGAAGCCAACGCCGCAGGCATCATGTTCGTTGCGCGGATCGTAGAGGCCCTGTTTTTTCGGCAGGCCGGAGGCGGATTTGGACATATTGGCCGTGGCGCGCACCTCTGCAGCAGCAAACCGGTCAAATTCCATGGATGGCGTCTTCGTCATCATCTTTCCTCCTGTCGAAACCCGCGGGGCCGCGGGCGGCTTTTCGTCCCGCGCCGCAACCAGAATAGGTTCGGCGCATGACAGCGCTGTTGCATTGTGAAGATCGGCCGCAGACATCTGCTTCTTAAGGAAAGCAAACCGTCGCGTTCCGCGCCTGCCATCTGCCCCCGCGCGCCGCCCGTCCACGGGGCTTGACGCTCGGAAGAACTATAGCGTGAAAGCCCATCTGTTCCAGGGTTTTCGGCGCCTCTTCGGCCGCAAGGCCAAGATAGGACAGCAACACTGTCCTAATTCATCTGTTCTATGCCAGAAAGCAGTCAGCTCCGCAAGAGCGCGTCGCTAAAAAACGTCAATTTGCGACGGAAGATTACCGAATCGGTCGCAATGGAGAAATAAAATTACGTCATGAGCCATCATTTTGTTTATTGATTGCGTAGTTCAATTTTTGTGATGTGTCGGAGGCAGCCGCCTTGATCCGGTGAAGCTTTGGCGTAATCTCCGCTTCGGCCTTGCCAAACCCTTCCTTTCCTATGGTCCCCCTCATGTTCTTTGCTTCCGATAACTGGGCCGGCGCCCATCGATCCATTGCCGAACGTCTGCTGGCGGAATCGGCCGGTTTTGCTCCTGCCTATGGCGCCGGCGATCTCGACAGGAAGGTCGAGGCCCGCTTCTCAGAGATCTTCGAGCGCGAGGTTTCGGTTTTCTTCGTCGCCACCGGCACGGCCGCCAACTCCCTGGCGCTGGCGAGCGTCCAGCGCCCCGGCGGCATTACCTTCTGCCATTCGGAAGCCCATGTGATCGAAGATGAATGCGGCGCGCCGGAATTCTTCTCCGGCTCCGCCCGCCTCATGGCCGTCGACGGCGAAGCCGGCAAGATCGATCCGGCCAGGCTTTCGGCGAAGATCGCGAACTTCCCCGAGGACGCCCTGCGTCATGGCCGCGCCAGCGCGGTGACCATCACCCAGACGACGGAGATCGGCACGGTCTATTCGCTGCCGGAGATCGGCGAGATCGCCGCCATATCAAAAAAGCGCAACCTGCCGCTCCATATGGATGGCGCTCGCTTCGTCAACGCGCTGGTCGCGCTCGGTGTCACCCCGGCCGAGATGACCTGGAAGCGCGGCGTCGACATGCTGTCCTTCGGCGGCACCAAGAACGGCTGCTGGTGTGCGGAAGCCATCGTCTTCTTCAACCCGGATCAGGCAGGCGAAATGCCCTTCATCCGCAAGCGCGCCGCCCAACTCTTCTCCAAGTCGCGTTTCATCGCCGCCCAGTTCGATGCCTATTTTGAAAACGATCTCTGGCTCGATCTCGCCCGCCATTCGAACGGCATGGCCGACCGGCTGCGGGCCGGCATCGGCGCCAGCAACGCCGCCCGCCTCGCCTGGCCGACCGCTTCCAACGAAGTCTTTGCTGTCGTCAGCAGGATCGCTGCGAAAACCGCGGAAGAAAAGGGTGCGAAATTTTACGAATGGCCGGTACCGGCGGCAGCGCCCGAACTCGTCTCCAAAAACGAAATTCTGATCCGACTGGTCACCAGCTTCGCCACAACGGAGGCTGATGTGGATGGCTTCCTCAGGTGTCTGGCTGCCTGATCGCCCACCAGAACGGCCTGTCTATCCGACGGGTCTTTCCGCGACGGCAACGGCTTACGCCGACTTCAGCCCCCTCACCTTTTGCAGGATATCGTCCGACAGTGCGGCGACCAGTGCCTGATCCGCCCCTTTGCGCGGCACCAGCACGAATTCCACGTCTTCCAGTATTGGAAGCTTTCCCGCAGCGATCTCTTTCAGCCCTGATGGCGCCATGCTGCGCGGCTGCACCAGCACGCCCATCCCGGCCCGCGCCGCTGCCGTCAATCCGCTGAGGCTCCCGCAGGTGCAGACGATCCGCCACGCCACACCGTTTCGTGCCAGCGCTTCCAGCGCGATCACCCGCGTCACGCTCGGCGGTGGAAAAGCGATCAGCGGCAAAGGGCCGGAGGTGAGAACTCGCTCGGGATCGCGTGCCAGCCAGACGAGCGGCTCGCGGTAGACCAGTTTTCCCAGGGCATCGCCGAGCCGGCGCTTGGCGAGCACCAGATCGATCTCGCCATTATCCTGCATCTCGTACAGGACACCGGATAGCGCCACGGTGAGTTCCAGGTCGACGGAGGGATGCGACCGCACGAAATCCTCCAGCACCGCCGGCAACTGGCTGGTGACGAAATCCTCCGAAACCCCGAGCCGCAGGCTGCCGCGCAGGCTGTTGCTTCGAAACAGCGACTGCACCTGACCTTCGATCGCAAGCATGCTGCGTGCATGCGACAGCAGCGCCTCGCCATCGCCGGTCAGGATGACCTTATGCGTATCGCGCGCCAGGAGCTTGCGCCCCAGCGTGGCTTCCAACCTCTGAATGTGTTGGCTCACCGTCGACTGGCCGAGGCCGAGCCTTTCTGCGGCGAGCGTAAAACTGCCCATCTGCTCGACGGCGACAAAACTGCGCAATTGCGAAAGATCCAGCATGGCAATCCAGTTTCACGATAACTGTTATTCCTTGCATCCTGGATCGCAATGGACGACAAAACAAGGACTGTTTATCACGCCGCGAGACCGCCATGCGCCGCTTTTTGCCCGATACCTTCACCATCCTGCTCGTCTGCACGGTCATCCTCGCCTCGTTGCTGCCGGCAAGCGGCGCCTTCGCGGGCTATTTCGGCATCGCCACCGATCTTGCCATCGCGCTGTTGTTCTTCCTGCATGGTGCCCGCCTCTCGCGCGATGTCGTCATTGCCGGCCTGCTGCACTGGCGCCTGCATCTCGTCATCCTGTTGACCACCTTCGGCATCTTTCCGCTGCTCGGCCTCGGGCTCGGCTTCATTCCCGACACCATCCTGCCGCAGCCGCTTTATCTCGGCATCCTCTTCCTCTGCGTGCTGCCCTCGACGGTCCAGTCGTCGATCGCCTTTACCTCGATGGCGGGCGGCAATGTGCCTGCCGCCATCTGCTCGGCCTCGGCATCCAACATTTTCGGCATGTTCCTGACGCCGCTGCTCGTCGGCCTGCTGTTTTCCGTCGGCGGCCATGGCGGCTTCTCCTTCGACGCGCTGGAGCAGATCCTGCTGCAGCTGCTGGCCCCCTTCATCATCGGCCAGATCCTGCAGCCCTGGATCGGCGACTGGATCCGCGCCAAGAAGAAGATCCTGATGCCCGTCGACCGCGGCTCGATCCTGATGGTCGTCTATCTCGCCTTCTCGACGGCGGTCGTCGAGGGCCTGTGGCATACCTTCTCGATCGCCGATATCGCCGTCGTCGTCATCGCCGACATCGTCCTGCTGGCGATCGTCCTTGTCTTGACGATGGTCGGCAGCCGCTGGCTGGGCTTCGACAAGGCCGACGAAATCACCATCACCTTTTGCGGTTCGAAGAAGAGCCTGGCAAGCGGCGTGCCGATGGCCAACGTCATTTTCGCCGGCCAGTCGATCGGTGCGATCGTTCTGCCGCTGATGCTCTTCCACCAGATCCAGCTGATGGTCTGCGCCGTCATCGCCCAGAAATACGCCGCCGCCGCGGCCCGCCGCGCAACGGAAAAAGAGATAGAGGAAGCCGCCAGCCCAGCCTGATTCGCAACAAAAACGGCGCCCCGATGGAGCGCCGTTCGTTTACCCCGTAGGGGATCAATCAGCCGTTAATGATCTGCGCCTCGATGGCCTTCGGGGCCTCGACCGGTTCTGCGGCAATCGCAATCTTGCGGGGCTTCATGGCCTCGGGAATGTTGCGCAGAAGGTCGATGTGCAGCAGGCCGTTCTTCAGCGAAGCAGCGGTCACCTCGACATGGTCGGCAAGCTGGAAGCGGCGCTCGAAAGCGCGCTTGGCAATGCCG
This sequence comes from Rhizobium esperanzae, assembly GCF_014197615.1. Taxonomy (GTDB): domain Bacteria; phylum Pseudomonadota; class Alphaproteobacteria; order Rhizobiales; family Rhizobiaceae; genus Rhizobium; species Rhizobium esperanzae_A. Next base: position 50,402 of record NZ_JACIFY010000011.1, on the reverse strand, counting down.
CGGTAGAGGAATTCGCCGCCTTCGGCAGGTTCCTCGTTCTTTTCACCCTTCACGGAAAGCACATGGGCATGGGCTTCGATCGAGAGTTCGGTCTCGTCGAAACCGGCAACCGCCATAGTGATGCGATAGGTGTTTTCACCGGTACGCTCGATATTATAGGGCGGATAGGTCTGCGCCTGCTCCGGCTGAGCAAGGCTGTCGAGCATGGTGAAGAGCCGGTCGAAACCGACGGTGGAACGATAAAGGGGAGAGAAGTCTACGTGACGCATGATGTCCTCCTGTGGAAGCGACGTGTTGCGATAAAATGCCCCTGAAACCCCATCTTTGGCGGCCTCGGGACGGTTGCGCAGGCCCTTTCCGGCGCCTGCAGAAAGGAGATGGTGATGGCTTCAGACGAGTTCAAGACCTTTTTGAAAACGCCTCGGTCGGCCCGTGAACCGCGCATGAACGGCCGGTTCGGAGGCCATTCACACGCATCCGCCTAGAAATTGCAGCGTCGGGTGAATCTGGTCCCGATGGCTGAAGTGCATCGTCCCTTCTTCTTCAGTCTCAACTTAGGCCGGCCGCGAGCACCCTCATGCTCCTGCCGGCCCTTTTCCCGCTATCGCACTTTGAATTGCTTCCGAATTTGAGCAGTGATGCAGCGGGGCTTGCGGGCACACCGCTTTCCAAGCCGGATGCCATGCGCTATCCCTAACGCATGGTGCTTCCGAAAGGGCGCACGGCGCTCTAACAGGCAAAGCAGTCAGCAGCGGCGCATTGGCAAGGTCATGGATCAGGTTCTCTATTCGACGCCCGACAATCCCGCCCCGGAAAACCGCACCGAGGGGTTCTTCGAAACCCATGACGGCCATCGGCTGCGTTACGCCGTTTTTCGCGCCAGTGCCCAGATCGCCAAGGGAACGGTCGTCATTATCCACGGCCGCAACGAATATATCGAGAAATACTTCGAGACGATCCGAGATCTGACGGCGAAGGGGCTCTGGGTCGCCACCTTCGACATGCGCGGCCAGGGCGGTTCGCCGCGGCTCTTGAAGCGCCGCAACCACGGCCACATCCGCCGCTTCGCCGATTACGAACGGGATCTCGACACCTTCCTCGAAAAGGTGGTGCTGCCGGATACCCGCCTGCCCTTCTATCTGCTTGCCCATTCCACGGGCGGGCTGATCGCTTTGTCTGCCGCGCCTTATCTTACCACCCGTATCGATCGGATGGTGTTGTCAGCCCCCTTCATCGGCCTGACCGGCCAGGCGGCCTCGCCCCGCGTCATCCGAACCCTCGCCGGCACCCTGAATGCCCTCGGCCTCGGTTTCCTGCCGCTGACTTCGAAGCTGAAGGAGCCGGATTTCCGCGACAATCCGCTGACCTCGGACGAAACCCGCTTCGAGCGCAATGTCGCGATGATGAAGGCGCATCCGGAGCTGACGCTCGGGCCGCCGACCGCGCGCTGGCTGACCGAGGCTTTTCGCACGATGGACCGGGTCACCTCACCCTACCATCTGTTTTCGATCACCATCCCGACCATCGTCATCGCCCCGACACGTGACGGTGTCGTGCCCTATACGGCGCAGGAGCGGCTCTCGCGTTATTTCCGCGCCGGTCAGCTGGTGCCGATCAACGGCGCCCGCCACGAGATCTTCCAGGAACGGGATACCTACCGCGCCGCCGCCCTTGCCGCCTTCCACGCCTTCATTCCCGGCAGCGATGCCGAAGAAAACCAGGAGGTCGCCGCCCTCGGCACGTAGGGCAGGCTTTGCCGAGCCTGGGGCATCGGCAAGGCCGAGCCTGGGGCATCGGCCTTGCCGAGCCCGGATTAACGCTGCAGGACGGCGATCGCCTGCTCATAGACCGCCCGGCTGCCGGCGGCGATGATCGAGCCGCCGTTTTCCGGCCGTCCGCCGTCCCAGGTGGTGATGATGCCGCCCGCCCCTTCGATGACGGGAATGATGCCGCCGACATCATAGGGCTTCAGACTGTTTTCGATGACGAGATCGATATGGCCGGCGGCAAGCAGCGCATAGGCGTAACAGTCGCAGCCGTAGCGGAAGAGCCGCACCCGGCTCTCGATCTCGCGGTATTTCTCCATCTCCTCGCCGGCGAAGAGATGCGGCGAGGTGGTGAACAGGATGGCGTTCGAAAGCGCGTCGCACTGGCGCGTCGCCAGCCGCCGCTCGCCCTCCGGCCCGCTATAGATCGAGCCGTTCTGGTCGGCGAAATAGCGTTCGCCGGTAAAGGGTTGTTCGATCATGCCCATGATCGCCCGCCCCTCTTTCTGCAGGCCGATCAGCGTTCCCCAGACCGGCACGCCAGAGATGAAGGCACGCGTGCCGTCGATCGGATCGATCACCCAGACATAGTCGCGGTCGAGCCCGACATTGCCGTGCTCCTCGCCGAGAATGCCATGGTTGGGAAAATTCTCCTCGATCAGCGCCCGGATGGCCAGTTCGGCCGCCCGGTCGCCTTCGGTCACCGGGTCGAAACCGGAGGAAAGCTTGTTGGTAACATCGAGGCCGGAGCGGAAGCGTGGCAGCGTCTCGGCCTTGGCGGCCTCCGCCAGACGATTGAAGAACGAGCGGTCAGGAAGCATGATCAATCCGTTTGGCTGGCGGGAGTGATGCTTTCATAACGAAAAGCAGCGGGAATGCAAACGCAGCAGGCAATTCCCGCGACGCTGCCCAAAGATTTCGCAGCGCAATATATTGCTTGACATTTGTGCAGCGCAATAGTAGCGTCCTTCGTACAGTCTTCTGACTGTAAATACCCTCCTTGGGTGTTTCCTCCCTAGACTTAGGCCGCCTCACGGCGGTCTTTTTTTGGCCGGGAAGAACGCCCAGGCGTCAGCGAAATCGAAAAAGAGATTTATTCGGCAGCCAGCGCCCGATCGCCGGCGAATTTCTCGACGTAATCCGCCATCTGCTGCATGAAGGCGGTGACGGCATCGGCCACGGCGGCAAAATCCCCGCGTTTCTCCAACGTCACTTCATCGACATAGATCGCCCGGTTCACTTCGATCTGCAGCGCATGCAGGCCGCGCGAAGGCCGGCCGTAGTGTTCGGTGATGAAGCCGCCGGCATAGGGCTTGTTGCGGATCGCCGCGAAGCCCATTTCCTCGAGGATGGCGATGGCCGCCCGCGAGAGTTCGGCCGAGGCGCTCGTGCCGTAGCGATCGCCGATGATGAAATCGGGCCGCGCGGTGCTGCCGGCGACGCGCACGTTGCCGGGCATCGAGTGGCAGTCGATCAGCACGCCGAAGCCGAACTGTACATGCGTTCGCGCGATCAGCCGGCGCAGCGCCGCATGATAGGGTTTGTAGACCGCTTCAACGCGATCGAGCCCTTCCTGCACCGGCAGGCGCCGCGCATAGATCTCCATGTTCTCGGCGACGATGCGCGGAATGGTGCCGAGCCCGCCGGCCACCCTCAGCGAATTGACATTGGCATAGGGCGGCAGCAGCCCGTCGAACATGCGCGGATCGAGCTCGTAGGGCTCGCGATTGACGTCGAGATAGGCGCGGGGAAAGTTGGCCGCCAGCAGCGGCGCACCGAGCGCGACCGCCGAGCCGAAGAGTTCATCGACGTAATGATCCTCCGACCGGCGGATGGCGATGCCCTCGAGCCTGGACTGGGCGATAAATTCCGGTGGATAAATGCGGCCGCTATGGGGGGAGTTATAGACGAAGGGAATGGTCTGCGACACGGGCTCATGAACCTCAAAAAGCTCGTATTCGCGTATTTCCGGCACTTTCGGCCCTCTTTACCATGTCATGAACTGACTGCTTTGCGCATGTTGCCAGTTGCCCGGCCTCAAGTCCATACTATGTAGCAGGGATGGCGGCCGCGCACGGGCAATTCACCGGTTGTTTACCGGGCAAAGACTAGTGTAAACGGCGGGCAACCCACCAAAAACCTATTGATCAGCGGTCTGGATTGATGACTCAGAAGATACTTCTCGCCGAAGACGACAACGACATGCGCCGCTTCCTGGTGAAAGCGCTCGAAAAGGCCGGTTACAAGGTCCTTTCCTATGATAACGGCGCAAGCGCCTACGACCGGCTGCGCGAGGAACCGTTTTCTCTGCTCTTGACCGATATCGTCATGCCCGAAATGGACGGCATCGAGCTGGCGCGCCGCGCCACCGAACTCGACCCCGATCTGAAGGTGATGTTCATCACCGGTTTTGCCGCCGTGGCACTGAACCCTGATTCGAAGGCGCCGAAGGATGCCAAGGTCCTTTCCAAGCCTTTCCACCTGCGCGACCTCGTCGACGAGGTCAACAAAATGCTTGCCGCGTAAGGCTTGCCGGGCGGCATGTCACAAAACTGAAAAAAGCCTATTGACGGCTCCAAAGGTTTTGTGATCTATGCGCCGCCATCGGATGGGCGTGTAGCTCAGCGGGAGAGCACTACGTTGACATCGTAGGGGTCACAGGTTCGATCCCTGTCACGCCCACCATCCGATCCCCTTGGCCCGCAAGGGGAATTTGAAAAGTAGCTGGTAGCTGTTTTTCTGTTCTTCATGGCCTCGCCCAATCATCGCCCACGAAACCGCTGTTTTGCAGCGGACAGGTGTTCCGGGTGGTGGTGCCCATAGACGCTGCGAATGATCTTTTCGGAGGTTCCGGAAAAGCCCGCCACCTCCCAGATAGGAACTCCGCGCTGCATCATCCAGGTGATGCAGGTGTGCTTTAGAATGTGCGGCGTGACGTCTTCGCCAAGTCCAGCCAACTCCCGCGCCCTAGCAAACCCCTTGCGCTCCTTAGCGATCAGCCGGCCATGATATTCGACCGGCCCCATAACAGTGATCTTGCGCCACCGCTCGACGTGTGGCCGAAGATTCTCCGGTATCGGCACGGCGGGCCGCCGCTTGTTGGTTTCCCTCTCGCCCTGCCCTCGCCTGTAGAGAATGTCGTTCTCCAGATCGATCCAACCTCCACTCGAATTCACACCCCAGCGAAGCTTGAGGATGGCTTCATGCCTGGTGCCCGAATAGAGGCCGATCAGGATAAATCTGGCGACGTGGTAAGAGGGGCGAAAAAGCCGGCCCCATTTCACAGGCTTTCGCGTCTCGACGTCAAAAGCCGTCGCGGTGATACCGAGCGCGCCGGCAACCAACCCTGCAGCTTCGGAGCGCGTAAGCCAACGCTCACGCGCCGCCGATTTTTGCGGAAGGGTGACTGGTACAGGAACCACCAGCTTCTTTTCTTTGAAAGCGAAGCTGAGCGCGGCGCCAAGTGTTTCCAGCTCTCGCCCTGCCGTTCCTGCCTTGACGGCTCGCCTGCCGATCTTCCCGGCAAGCCGCGCCGCGACATATCCGCGGCAACTGGTACCGTCGACAAAGGAACACATCTCACTGCCGAAGAATTCCAGCAGGTGCACAGTGTGAAACCCCACTAGCTCCGGATGCGCCATGCTGGGCGCGCGTTCAGTGCCGTAGAACAGTAGCACGTCGGCTATACTCACCTCCTGAGGCTCTCCCCGGCGCCATTCGGGTTTGTGCTTTTCGGCAAGGTACTTTTCGAGCGCTCGATCAGCGCCAGCGCTGTCATCCGGGCCGCATCCTGTGCTGATCTCGTTTGCTCCGTCGAGGATGACCCAGACGGGCGGCCTGCCCTTGCGCTCGCGGAGGTATTTGCGGACCCCCTTCGACTTTCGCGGCATAGTTCCCTCATTCTCTTGATGTCATTGAGGCTGACATACGTCTTGCCGGCGATCCGCTCGCACTCGAGGCGGCCGCGCTCGATCTCGCGTTTCAATCCGCTTTCCGTCATTGAGCCGTCGGGAAAAGCGAGGCTCGCTGCCAGCTTGAGACGAAGCGGCGTGTCGGGATCAAGGGTTGAAACGTCGATGTCAGCCATGGTTCAGCTTTTGCCTCAGGAGTTAAAGTCCGTGTGCGAGTTCCCGTTGCTTTCACGAGGATGGCGGACGTTGAAAATGATGCTGCGCTCCTGATCGTCTTCTCTGACGCATCGAAAGGCCGTGACTGTGGCGCCCGGATGCATCTGGATAAGCAGCCTCTTCAGCGCGCTGACGCAACGGTCAACCTCTTCATCCAACGTTGCCGGTCGATTCTCGAGTACCGCGGCGGAGGCGGGATGGATGACGGCGGAGAAAGTTCCGTTTTGATATTTGTCAAGCGCGGCCGAGGCTTCGGCCATCATACGCGCCAGTTTTTCGAGCGCCGGCTCTTCATCCGCTGCCGCGACAACTGGAAAGGCCAGCGCTGCGGTTGTCGCCGCGCTACGCAACAGAAAGCGCCGGCTAAACGCGCCGCTTGCTTTTCCCGCCGGATTTTTGATATCGTCTGTCTGCATTTCGGCATTCTCCACGAAAGAATGTTGAACAAAGCGGGCGGTGAAGTCGGTTCCTACGCCGAGACTTCACCGCCCTTTTTCATTTCCATTTGATCGAACATTGCACGCTCCAAGATCGTGACGATCTCGGAATTCATCGAGCGGCTATTCTGCTCCGCTACTTCTTTGATGCGATCTCTCAGGCCATCAGGGAGGCGCAACGCAAATTTATCGCCCTCTCGTCCCACACGCGTCATCTCATATCTCCTATTGCGATATCGCAAGAATATCGCCTAAGGAGATAATTGTGTCAATCGGTAATATCGCCTAAGGAGATATTAAATGCTTAGGGAGTTTTCAGTTGGTGCAGGATACGCCGAGCCGGAAGTTAGAGCAGTACATTGTCCGGTTCCCGGACGGCATGCGCGATAGCCTCAAAGTGCAGGCTGCGCAGAATGGGCGGTCACTCAATGCAGAGATTGTGAAGCGTCTCCAGGACACACTGGAATACGACGAGCATGTTGCGCGCCATGCAACCGCGCCAGAACCTAATGAAGCTGATTACGGCGTGTCATTCGGGGACCATCTGAAATCCCATCCGACGCCTGGTCTAGCGAAAGAAACGCTCGACAACATCCTGGACGAGCTGCGCTTACTCCGCTCATCGATCCTCGACGTCCGCTACCTGCCGGACGGCCGCCGCCAGGTCGAATTCGCACCAGCGACGCGGAACGATGACGATGCCCCGCTTCCCGTCGAGGCGTTCCCGGCGAAAGACGATCCCGGATATGACGAGGCGCTTCTGAAGAACTTGCAGACGATCGCAGCCCGATACGGCTTCGACCTGGTGAAGAAGAGTAATGGCTGAAAGGCAGGCCTCCCCCCGCCCCCTTTGCGCAGCAAGGAACTCTCCAACTATCGCTGCCCCCAGATTACGACGCAAATAAAGCGGTTGATATCATCTTGAACAGATCGAACAGAAGTTGAAGCGCTCCCATAGTATGGATCTTTCCGCGCGGCGAAGAATGGCGATGCCAGCTATCTGAAAGCCGAAAACAAGCTCGATGTCGAAAGGCCCGAACGGGAAACTGACCATGCGAAAACGATCACGGCCATCATCGTTCAACATTCCGAATGTCCCCCATCATGGGGAGGCGATAGAGCGTATGACGACAAAGAGCGTCATGTCGCCCATGCTTTGGCTTCTTGGAATTTCGCTGACGACGCTTTTGCCGACGATCTATTTTACGACGGGCCATATTCAGGAACTACTTACCTATTCCGTGGTCGTGATTATCGCAGCTGCGCTAGTGTTTTTTGCCTACTTCGCAATCAAAGAGCCCGATCGTTTGCAGTCTGAAGACTATCTCATTGAACAACGTCGAATTGCCCTATTGGGAGAAACTGGACGGCCGCTGACAACGATCGATCTAACGGCGGACCAAACACCCAACATCTTTGTTGAGGGCGATGCAGCCGGGGCTGATAAAAATGCTTAAGACATATATCATCACGTTTTTTTCGCCGCAGCTCAGCGTAGAGACCGCCAATCGCTGGATAATGAATAGCCCCTATGTGGTTAGCTATTGGAATTATCTGCCGCTCATTTACTGCATCAAGTCCGGTGCCTCCGTGCACGAACTTCGGGTTCATTTTGAGCCGCTGTTCGGTTTCCAGAATTTCCTGATCGCGGAGATCAACCCATACAATCTCTCAGGAAGGCTTCCTTCCGAGGCATGGCCTTGGTTCACTCATAATCATCACCAGCCGCCGCCGGTTTTTCCGGGTGCGCAGGTTCCACCAAATCAACCAGATGGCCTTCCGTCGCTGCCACCGGCGGCGTTGCCGAAAACATAGCCGGCCGAAAGGCTCTCTTGAGAGGCGGAGCTATCCCGCAAAGCGGCCCTGCAGTTCCCGGAGAAATATCGCCCGCAGGCGCACCAAGCACAACGCGGGCCGCTTCACCACGGCGGCGCCGGGCGGGGGCGCCCTGTGAGCATGCGGCGGAATGCGAGCGAGGAGATCCTCTGCCGACGTGCCCACATTTACTGGAGATCGACTTTTTACGAAAGAGCGACGCCGATCAACTATCGCCCCCCACCCCCCTTTGCGCCAGCAGACGCCCAAAACTATCCGAAAACACGAGCACGGGTTGAGGCATTCACACTAACTGGAAACGATGTATCGTGTGCGAGCTGTTTGAGCAGAGGAGAGAGAAATGGGCGAATGGCAAACATCGAACCCGCCAACGGATCGCGATATCGAGTTCGAGCGCGATGGCAGGACAATCGAACGCGGCCACCTCACGTCGACACCAGTTTCTCAGGGCTCGGATCACACTGATCAGCGACGACAATATCGACTGGGAGGCGAAGGCCCGCTTTTCGACGTCACCCGGTGGCGGGAAATCGGCTGAGTTCGATCTGCCTCGGCAGCCTTTACCTGACCAAGACCAAAGCATCGACAGAGAATCACTTCCGACAAATCTTGTGATGGACTTTTGCCGAAACGCGTCGTCGCGATTCTAAATCGCGCCCACTAAATGCGGCCGCCGACAAGTCCAAACTGTGGATTATGTGGAAAGCGGCAGATCAACGACCGGTTTTCCTAAGTATTTTCATGCAGTTAGTGTTTCAGGTGAAACACATTGATTTTAAACAACTTTTATTTGTGGATGGATAAAAACCTATTTGGTGCAGATGCTTATCGCATGCACCCGCTCCACAGGAGTTAATTTTCAACCCCTTGACTGAATCAATGGTTTCAAACTTACTTTCCTCACTGATCGCCGATCGGGCGAGCAGGGCACGAAAAAGGCCGGGGGTGCAACCCCGGCCTCGTGTCGAATAAACCGAATGCCTCGATCGGCGAAACAGCTCACCCCTTTGACACCTCCAAGGATACTTGGGGAGGATGGCCTGTCAAGCTGATCGAGGTTTCTTAACCACTAGGAACCTCCAAAATGAAGCATACGAACCACCGCCTCACCCTCGACGACGCCGTACAGGTCTGACTGCACAGTTGGAACGGTGAGTACCAGCATGAGATCGCCTTCCACTTCGGCGTTAATCAGGGACGTATCAACGAAGTGCTGAAGGGCAAGCGCCATCCCGGCAGCGAGCAGATTGCTCGGGAAAAGCGTGATCTCCACTAACGTCATAGAGCGGAACCCGCACGCCCTTGAAGCTGATGCCACCCGCCGGACTGTTAGAACCCTCCGGCGGGTGATCGTCCGCCTAATTTTCGCTGAAGATGAAGCGCGGGTGAGCGCTCAACCTGATAACGGGGAAATTTAATGGAAGACGCGTCACCAGATGAAAAAGGGTCAGATGGATTAGAACAGCAGCCGGCGGACCTGCCGCCGCTCGTCAACGTATTTGACGGATTGGCCGAGATCCAAATTAAGAGAATCTATCAGGATGTCGTCATCCCGACATCTCTGTTTCACTACACGAGCGCTCAAGGGCTGATTGGCATTTTGGGCGAACACAAGCTTTGGTTTTCTGACGCCGCGTTCATGAATGACGGATCAGAGGTTGTGTATGGCGTTGAAGTCGCCGCGTACGCTATCCGTGAGTTCGTCGAAGACAAAACAGACGCGGAAAAGAACGCAGGCTCGTACCTGATCGATCAAATCGCAGACGCGATGCGACATTATCAGCCCATCATCTTTTGCATGAGTGCGCGCAATAACCTTCTTAACCAGTGGCGTGACTATGGGAAGGATGTCGTTCCCTATTGCATAGAGTTCAACGCGGCTGAGCTCGAAAACTGGCAGTCCCGGAACTTTCCGCACTTTCTGACAAAGGTTGTCTATGACGAACACTTCCAAAGGGATCTGACGATCAGCTTGGTTAAAGACATCTACGACAGAGCGATTGCCATCAAGGGTGAGCGTGAAGCGTTTGATGAAGAAGAATCGAAGCGTTTGGCAATTGGCGCGGCGATGGAGATTGCGAAACTCATAACGCGTTTCAAAAATTCGGCTTTTGAGGCAGAAGAGGAGTATCGCGCGGTTTGCTATCGCCCTGACATCGACGGTACCGTGCCGCCAAAGTATCGGGTCAGCTCTCTGGGTGTCGTGCCCTATTACGAGTGGGTCGGCAAGAGCGGCCCACTGCGGCTGCCGGTCTTGAGTGTCACCGTCGGCCCGTCGCCATATGCGACCGTCTCGGATCTGGCGCTAAAACAGTTTCTTGCTGATCAGGGATATGATGTCCCAACTTACTATTCGAAAATTCCGATCCGTCGTTAAATTCATCAAGCCGTGCCAGCCGTTCCGCCCGCCGGTTCTAACTCCTCTCCGGCGGGCTTACCCAAGCAATCTCGATAGGTAAAAAAACAGATGACCGCCCGATATTCCGAACCGAGTATAGACAAGTCGGAATTTAACTGCCCGCACTGTGGTGTGCGCGCAACGCAGCATTGGCACAACCTCTTCCAGGAGCGAGGCGAGAAGGGAGAAAGGCCCGCACGACACACAAAGGAGAGTGCCGACGAGCTATTGGCGAAGATAAGGCAAAAAGAGGTGAGTGAGCCGCCGGAACCCATGGTGAAAGAATTATACCGGCGAGCTGGACGGGAAACATTCTTCGGGTGGCCGAAAAAAGACCTCTTCGGCGCTCGCATAGTCTGGAACATAAACGCTGCCGAATGCAATCATTGTGGCGATATTTCAATATGGCTTTATTCTCAGATGATCTATCCGAGCGGCAGCGAAATTCCGGCTCATGACGACATGCCCCGAGCGGTAAGAGAAACGTTTACAGAGGCGGCAAAGATTGTTTCCGCATCGCCCAGGGCGTCAGCAGCACTAGCGCGCCTTGCTCTCCAGGAGCTATGCAAGGAACTGGACTGTAAGAAGGATCAGCTCCACGAGCAAATCGGCGAACTTGTCGCAAAAGGCCTCAGTCCAGATATCCAAAAGATGCTGGACTCTGTTCGTGTCATCGGGAACAACGCCGTGCACCCCGGCGAGATCAACATGAAAGATGACGAGCCGACAGCCCGCTTCATTCTCGTGTGTATGAACCGCATCGTTCAACGCTTGATTACTGAGCGGGTGGAGGTCGATGCTCTGTACAACTTGCTTCCGGAAGGCGCCCGCAAGGCGATTGAAAAGCGTGACGCGAAGCAACCGTAGCCGGTCGCGGCGATGGTCGCGGCCAGCGATGTAAATCCGGAGTCTGCGATATTCCGGCAGATCCTTAGGGCCACCAACGGTGCGAGGAGTTTCGCAGCTTTTTCCAAGTAAATGGCCGAGCGTCTTCCTACAGATCAGACCCGCTGCCGATATGGCAGAAGCCGGTCCAGCCAAGGCCGGCTCCCGCCATGTTGATTGCCTTGCCGACCTTGGCCCCTGTCGGACGTTAGGCGTGGGGAGGCCTGCTTCCGTTAACGGCCTGGCTCTTCGGCCTCTAGGAGTGCGCCTAAACTTGATGCGTGGATCGAGATTCCGACTGCTATGTCCCCGGTCAATATCGCCCAGATCTCCGCTGAGAGCTTTTCCGTGTGTTCACTGAGGCAATGCCTGGCCCCGAAAGTGCCTTCGCGGGAAACTGCCAAAGCAAGGCTGTCTGCAAGGTTCGGCAGCCGATTGATCCGCGCCTGAATTTCCCTGCACATCGATTTCGCCATGCCTTCAATTTTGGCCTTGTCGATCAGGCGACCACTTTCAACCTGTTGTATCAAGCGTTCGCGCTCGAGCTTCAGCCACTCGTTCTGCCGGCGCGCCTCGTTGAAACTCTCGCTCGGATCAACCTGAGAGCCGGCAGTCCTTAGCGACAGCGCCTGTTGTCCGGCTGGCAGCTCGGTGACGCTCATGAAGCGTTCGCGAAAGTGATCATAGTGCGCCAGCTAGATGCGAACCACTTGGCCCTGTGAGCCGCGTTCAACTGGCGCATCCGGGATCTTCTCGAACATTTTCTTGACGGCCTTCGATACGGCCGCCTTGGACACATGATCGCGCGCGGCGATCTGCGATATCGAACTCATGACGAGGATCGTGTCGCCGGGATGCATCAAAAACGGCCGCCGACATCCGGAAATTGCGACGGGATGCTGCGACTGAGATCAACATTCACCCTCGGCAATCCCGCCGTCTTGATCGATCCGAGCGACCGCGTAAATGCCTCGTCGAGAATGTAGCCGGCGATCGTAGCGCCGCCATCGGGTCAGATCGTTCGATTCGTCATGAGGATGTCCTTCGTTGACGTTGGCGCGCTTACGGCCAAGTAACGGCGGCCAGGCGAGCAGCCTCTTCCGTTGTCGCCTCAGAGATAGCTTTCTTGGTGCCGAGACGGACCGCCTCGATCAGCGAACCGATCTGCTGCCATTGCTCATAGGCAGCGTGATTGCTGCGACCTGGCCGATCGATTGAGCGTTGATCCCCACTTCGGCCGACAGAATCTGTAGAAGGGCAGGGGCAGACTGCGCAGGATCACGCTGCTCGCACGATATCATTGAACGAGTTATTCTTGATGATTTGAAGAACATGGGCCTGGTCGAAGCACCTCTTCCTGGTGTCCGTGAGCGACGATAGGCTGCCGCCGGGATGTGACAAAAGTGGGTTCACCTGCAGCATTCCCGCGCTCATAATTCCCGCGCCGATCAGACCGGTGGCGACGCTGGCGGCGGCGGTTCCCGCCATGCCAGGTAGCAGCGCGCCGACCAGCCACGGCGCCGCCACGGCGGCAACGAGCGCCACGACAAGGCCGGCGATCGCGCGCAGCGCGCCCTTGCCCGGAACCTTGATGATGGTCACCGTTGCACCTGGTTTGACGCGGACACGGCTCCAGTATTTCTCATAAACCGCATCCGGCCCGATGCTCACGTGAAGACGCCCGGGCTTGATGCCGCAGAGAGCTATGATTTCGCTGACGGAGAGGCCGGCCGGCACCTGCAGATGCTCGCGATGCGAACGAAGTGGCGAGCTTCGAAAATAGACGTCAACGGCCTCTCCCGGCGGTATCAGCTCCGCGATGGGCTGCGCCAGCACGATCTCATTTCGCATAGGTGAACCCCTCGTAAATTCGGGGCGCGTTCGGATCGATGGTCTTGCCGACCTCGTCGGCCCAGCCGCAGAGCGGCCGTACGTCGGCGCCGGCAGCGTTGACCGTCGTCAGGTCGCAGAGGCCGCCGACCGCGAAGAATTCGCGCTCCCAGCCGATGATCCGCGCGGGCTTGCGGCGCAGCGCCTCCATGATCATCGCGCCATGCCTCGCCGGAAAATTCGATGACGCAACATCTTCCGGCGAGAAAGCGCCTGGCGGAAAGTCGTCGAGGGAAATCGTCGGCCCGAGGAGTATCTGGGCAGCGGGGTTTTCGAGACGGAACGGGGCGGCGAGGCCATAATGATCATGGCAAGCGACAACGAAGTGAACAGTGCCTTTCGTCTCGGAATAGGCGGCGATCACGATTTCGCCGTTGAAGGGACCGCCTTTCGCCATGCGCTCGAAATATGCCTCGGCAAAGCCAAGGGCCGCGTCGACGCCGGCGCACTTTTCGGACTCGGCGAAGGCGAGCAGCTCGTCGATAATGTTCATGACCTGGACCGAGGAAGTGCCGCGGCCGGTAAAGGCGATCGGGTGGCGCGATGACGCAAAGCTCTTCGTCTTCACGCGCATCAGCTCGCCGGTCTCGGATACCCATGCACCGTCCGTCAGTACCTGGATGCAGTCGGGATAGGCAAATGAGAAAATAGCGCTCATCGACGTGGCCCTCTGAGAGTGCAACTCATGCCGGCTGCCAAGCAAGGCGATCGCCTTGCGATGCAAAGACATCGTATGTCTCGAGAGCTGTGACGGGCATTCTTGCCGTATTGGTGGGATCGGCCGCCTGGACGACCGTGATGAAACCGTCGATGGTCGGAAAGACGCGAAAAATTCCATCCCCGAAAGCATCGCGGCGAGGCGCCTCCTTAAGCGAGTTCACCGTTGTGCCGGCGGAAGTGAGCGTCTCGCTCCACAAGGCACGATAGACGCAATCGACCACTCCGCCTCGCGCCCCAAGACCTCCGCCGTAGCATGCAGCTATATGAACGCCGCTAAACGCGCCGGGGCTCGTATACGCGACCTTGTCGCCTTGGTCGGCCGAGATGAAATAGTCGGTACCGGAAGGTACGAAGAATTTGGGTCCGGCTGACGCATCAGGATTAGGCCCGACAGCAACGAACGCGTCTGCCGAGCTGCGCAGCAAAAATACAGGCTCCCCAAGCCCATGAAGTCGCGACCGTTCTGCCGACTTAGTCGTCGCGCCGGCGGTAGAAAGGGTTTCCGACCACCGCGGAATGCGCATCAAATCGACGAAGGTGCCCTCCCACCCCCTGCCACCGGCAAGCAACTGGACGACATGAAGGCCGCTAAGACCTCCTGCGGCAAACGCAACCTTGTCTCCCGCCTCGACAATGACGTCGTAGAGGGATCCCGCGTCGACGAACATCCGTATGCCGGCAGGTGATGCGTCGGGTGAGCGCCGGATTGCTACCCACCCATCGACCGAAGAGCGAAAGCGAACGACCGGCTCGCCGTACTGAGGCGCTTCGGCGCCAGGTGCACTGTGCGCCGAAACCCCACCATCGGTAACGTTCTCTGACCACCTGGGCGCGCGAAACAACAACGGCGTTCCACCGTAGGCACCCTTACCGCCAGCGAACCCTGCCACAACGTCAAGACCTGAAAAAGCCATTTGCTAAGCCCCTCAATTCACGGCCGTCGGGGCACGAGGCACCCCGAAAATTTCGGAAACCACAGTCTCGATCGCAGCGCCCAGCGCCAGCTCGATCAGCTTTGCGTCAACCTCCGGAAGTCCATGCGCACGAAACCGGTCGGCCTCTCGGGCCACGACGGCGGCGCGAACTTTTTCAACGAGGACGAAGCCGAGCCGCTGGCGCTGTATTTCGGTCAGAGGGCCGAACCGCTCGAGCGCACTCTCGACACTTGCGATCGCGCGCGTCAGCTGGCGTTCGCTATTGGGGACGACCACGCTCACCATGCCGCCAGGCCCCGATAGCGGAGTTCGGCAGCGCGACGACGACGCTTTACTTCAAGTTCGGCGGCCTCAAGAGTTTTGATGTCGCGATTGTGGCGCTCGCCTTCGGACTTTAGCATAGCCACTTCGTCGAGGCGGATCTGGCGAGCCGTGCGATGTTCAGGCGTGCTCGCCAATTTGAGAACCTCGACTTCGCGGAGGCGTTTCTGGCGCTGCCACTCGGCTTGGTCGCTTGCGCCACGGCTTTTGCCTGTGACTATGCCGCTCGGATTGGACGGGATTGGCACAAATGAAAACTCGACGAGTTCACACGCGTCGTAGCGCTTCGGACCGCCACGGTTACCTTTATCCATGGGCTCCCAACGGCGCGGGATGAAGCCGATAGAGATGCCGGATACGGAGCCGAACTTGATCTTGGCATAGTATCGGTCAGCTTCCGGATCGTCGCCTTGATCCGGAAACTGCACCAATCCAGTGAGCCGCCCATTCGCGAGCCGGATGTCGATGCACTTGCCGATCGGCATGTTCGGATTGTGGTTCCACAGGACGGGGCCGGCGCCGCTCACCATGAAATTCGACCAGTCTATGCCGGCCTGGACAATGATCTCGCCATCGCGATCTACGGTTTCGGCGCTGCATGTCACACGCACCTGGCGCTTATCGGCCAAGGTCTGCGTGTCGCTCGTTGGAAAGAATTTGAACAAAGTCGACATCTCACGCAGCCTCCGATCCATCAGGTTGCTCGGCAAATTCGACGGCGCCATTCTTCGCCGCGATTTCAGCGACTTTTTCGGCAAGGTCGACGAGATCTCCGGTATGGAGCGCCTCGCCGGCCGGGCCTTGGTAGCCGTTCCGGACGACGATCATCCGCACCATCCCTTCAGGCACTCGGGCCGGAAGTGTCCGGGTCGCGCGTTTTTGACGAGGTGGCGGCAGAACTCTCCCAGACGCTGGATTTTCCGGCTGCGGCTTTGCCGGCGGCCTAACCGCAGGGGTGCCAACTGTGGCGGGTATGCGAATAGGACCTTCATACTGCTGAAGGAACCTATCCCACGGCTCAATCATCTCCCTTGTCAGAAGCGGGTACGTGGCCGACGGCAACTCGATTGATGCGAGATGATCTCCTACTGCGGCCCGGCATTTTTCGTAGAAGGCCATCGCGCGCTCGTTCGCATCGACGGCGGCGATTATCGCGGTCCGGACATCCGTGACTATTTTCGCACGATCAGCCTTGAGTTCCTTAACCAGCCGATCGCGGGCTTTCGCTTTTGCGCGGTCGACCGCTGCGACCAAATCCGGCCGCAACAGCGTGGTTCGCTCGACGGTTCGGCGCAGCCTGGCCGCGGCAGCATCGTCGGCGTCGAGCGCGGCATGATCGCCTGCGAGAATATAATCAGCTCGCCGCTGCTCGATCAGATCAATCTCTGCCCGCGCAGCCGTCGCTTCGCGATCCAGCTCGCCTATCCTCGTCTCGAGGTCGCGAACGTCGTCCTTGTTGCGGATTTTCAGAAATGCGAAAATATCCATGTGGCTGCTCCGTGCTTGAACAAAGGCTACGAAGCGGATCGTGCAATTTCTACGGAAATTATTGCACGGCAAATACGTGACCGATGAGGTCCATTATCCGGCGATATTTCAAAGGCTTAAACTTGTCATAGCGGCGGATGCTTTCCATTGTGGCGCGGCGCTTTTGCCGCTCCGCCTCAGGCGCATCAACGAAATTTTTGACCATCTCCCGCTCGATCGACTTGGCGATCTCGGTTAGCGAAAGCGGCTTGCCCAGGTAGAACTCCCGGGCATATCCGGCCAGAAGCGCCGGCATGCCCAGCTGTGGCGCCGTTGACGGCGTGGGCTCCGCCACCTTCCGCCGCCGCCTGGTCTTCACGGCCACAGGCACAGCTGGCGAACTCAGCTCGGCCGCGACGGCAGCGAGAAACGCCCGATCTTGGTTCGACAGCTCCGGTCGCAAGGCGGTCGCAGCCAGCCTCGAGCCGGTTTCCAGCGAGGAGAGATCGTCGTCGACCGCGAACCTAAATCGCGACAAGGGCGCGGCCGGGCGGAGTGATTCTAACAGATCGAGTTCGGTCTGCTGGCTGTAACCGATCGATATACTCATCGCGAACCGTCCTTCCCGGGTCGAAAGCCGGCCGTGCGCCGACGGCGTTCGCGCTCGGCCTGCTTTTCCAAGATCACTTTGCGCCGGCACTCCGGTGAGCAAAAGCGCGGAAGCCTCCCCGCCTTTGGCGCTGCACTGAAATTCTCGCCGCAGCCCCGACATTCGATGTTTTGCCGCCGGTCGATGTTGCCTTGCCGAGGATGATGTCGCGCCCAATCCACGCGCATCTCGGTGGCAGTCGCAGCGCGGCATTCGGAGCTGCAGAAGGTTTCCGGCCGGCCGCGCCGGCGGCCAACCAGGAACGGTGTGCTGCAACGCTGACACGGTTTCGAGGCGGGGGCGATGCCCGGAAGCTCCGGTTGATCGTCATGGCAAAATATTCCGTCCGATCGGCGATCATCAGCGCGCATCGAAGAACTCATATCACTGATTTTGTTACGCTTTCTTGCAATCATCTACTGCCCACGGGGCCACTTTCGGCCCTTAAAGTCACTAAGGCGGCAAAATATTCGGCCGCGAAGAAAAAACGTGTGAATGAGACCTATGCGGTTAGGCCCCTCGGTCTCCCCCTGAGGATTTAAACCCCCTACCCCCTTCGACAGTCGAATGACGCTCGGCTCGCCTTCGCGGGCCGTGACGATGATATGACCCGCGTCCAGGCAGTTGCGACAGCGGTGACCACAGCCGATCAGTTGACGCCATTTCCGCGACCACGTTGTGCGGCAGATCCGAACAACCGCGACGCTCGAGACTCGTCGAAGTGAACCATCAGTGCGGCGCGCCGAGCAGGAGGGTAGGTCTGGAGCCATTGCGGAGCGTCGGTCATCGTCAGTCCCTAACGCACCGATGACGCATGATCGCCGCGCCCTTCGAGGTGATGAATGATCCATATGATTCCGGAGTTCGCGCAGACCAGCGCCAGCGAAGCGCATCTCAGCTCGTATCGCCTCGCATTGGAGACGTTTGGTGCCGGGAATGGTCGCGCCGGCCGTAAGAATTTTCCACCAAGTACGCGCCGGCTCGACGGGTGGAGGAGTGAAGTCCTCAGGGTCGCGGGGCCGGCGGCGCGTCTCATAACGTTCGGCGTCAAGCCTCATCATGCGCACGGCGGCTGACGACGGGAGATCCATCCAGCCTCTCGTTTCGCGATAGAGCCGGCGCAGCATGTCATCACGCCGTTTAAGTGCCTCCTGTCGATCGGCCGAAACGCTGCCCCATGATTTGAGGCCGATGGATCGATCAAGCGAAGCCTGGTCGCCACCATCGAGGGAGTTGAGAAAACCGCCAAGGCCATCAAGGAGCAGTCGGATTTGGCGGCGCCCATCCCGCAGCCTGGTGCGCATGTCGCGAAGCTGGGCGATCGGGCCGGCCGCTTCATCGAAAGTGCGAACAGGGTCAACCTCAGCCGTGGGCTTCAACCCGTCAACCCAATATTTTCCGATCCGCCGGGTTTCCGGGGTCGCCCCGGCCCGTAGGTTGTCGGATCGTTTGTACGGTCCCTTGACCGGTGAGGTGGACAAGGACGGACCTAAGGCACCTGCCGCTGTCTTAGGTCGTAAAGCCGCTGTGAGGCACACCTGCGAGACTTCAGGATGAGATGTGCGTCTGCATTGCTGACCGTAACTATCACAAATTTCTCTCTCAGTTTTGGATAGATTGGATAGTTTTTGGATAGTAGATCGGAGAGTGTTTATTAATATTTTCAAATAGTTGTATAGTTCGGATAGTTTTCCCCGTAACGTAGAGCAATTTTTTATAAATGGTTCAGCGGTCAAGCTTTCCGTACGTATATGCGCGGGAAATCTATCCAAACTCTCCAAGCGCCTGAATACCTTGCGCTTTCGCCGCCCCCTACTATCCGCAAACTCTCCAAAAACTATCCAACCATCCGACAATTCGAACAATTTTCGATAGTATTGGCCATGAGGCATGATGCGGGTGGGGTACGGGGATAGCCTGAGACCCGTGTTGAAACACTTAAGAGCTGCGGCCGATTGCGCCGGCAATGCCGACGCAATCCGGGAGGGAGGCTCATTCGAGGGGTGGGGTACGGGGTTCATAGCGGTAGCCCCGGTTCATCGCGCAGTTGCACATCGAAGTAGTAGATTCGGGCTCCCATCTTCTCTTTTCGAAGGCGCTTTGCTAGCGCTCGGCCGAATGCTGTCTGTGAAATCGGCTGGTGTGCCTTCTTGTCGGCAAATCGCCGATAGGCTTCATAGATCCTCTGAGCCTGTAGCGGCGGCGCGCCCGGCAACTCGTCGACCGAGGCTGCCATGAACTGATCAACGTGATCCCTGATCCGCCTTTGCTCCGAATTCAGCGGCCGCTCGATCCTCCGTCGATCAGGCCTCAGGATGAGATCGCGAGGGATAGCGACCCCAGCGGCCTCAAGCAGAGCGACCCCCTGTTTAAGCCAGGAGATAATTTCCTCTCCAGTCGGTGGACGTCTTACACTCATCCAAAAGCCCTCCGACAGATCCGGAACGCTTTCGATAGTGCCAAGGCTTGATCGAGCTCCTCTCGACCAAGATCGAACCTGGCGACAAGGTCGTCGATGGAAAATGGCACTGACAAATCAGCCAACCATTGGGCCGCCAAGATGACGTTCTTAGGCTGATCGATAGAACGAGGCACGCCCAGTTTTAGCCCAAGAATACCCCGGGCAACGGACGAAAATGGTTTGGTTTCGGCGTCTGCTGGCGATGCGGAACCCACCGTTTCTGGGCCGTCTACCTTGTTGACATCGTAGGGGTCACAGGTTCAATCCCTGTCACGCCCACCATCCGAACTCCCTGACATCGTTGATAGATCCCCGACCCGGGGATTTTCATTTCCTAAAACGGGCATGCTCCGGCTCGACCAGACTGGGTCGGATTTCAATCGGCTGCGGGATGACCATCCACGCGGGAAGCAGCGGGACGTATGACGCAGAGGACGCGGACACGCAAAGCGATATCGATAATCCTCGGCATCACCCTGGCTGGCGCTGGCCTCTTCGGTTTCGGCTATATGCAGTTTCATGTCGTCGAGCCGGTCAGCATCAAGCTTTGGCTGATTCCGATCACGATATTCGCGGCTGGTGTAGCGATCCTCTGGGACGACTTCAAAACTCCCTAAACACGTCGTGTCAAACCTGATTCGCGTGACCTGCTCGGGTTTCTGTTTTTCCGCACGTCGTTGTCCCAATCGTTCAGATCCGTTGCCCTGCTCCCATTCGTGCGATGGCAGTTATGGCGCGCCCGTATATGAGGACGCACTCATTCGAGCATCAATTGCATACTGCCGCCGAGCGCTCAGCCCCTCGTTGCTCGCCTGTCCGGAAGCTGCGACTTTGTGACGGATCGATGACAGGTTTGTGACAAAACGCGTGTTATTTCAGCAACATAGCTAGGGCAGCCTTCTGTCATGATCGTTATTGTTATTGCGGCGCACCATGCCCTGTGTAACTTCCGCGGCGAGGCAGGCACCGACCAAAAGGTGCCGCTTCGCTCACACCGGGTGAAGATCCGTAGGGACTGCCAATGGCAACGGTCTTCATCCTCTTGCATCTGAACTGGAGGTTATTCCATGAACATCAAGAGCCTTCTTCTCGGCTCCGCTGCTGCACTTGCAGCAGTATCCGGCGCCCAGGCTGCTGACGCTATCGTTGCTGCCGAGCCGGAACCGGTTGAATATGTTCGCGTCTGCGACGCCTACGGCACCGGCTACTTCTACATCCCGGGCACCGAAACCTGCCTCAAGGTCAACGGTTACATCCGTTTCCAGGTTGACGTTGCTCCGAACGCCAGCTCGATCGGCGCTGCCGGCGGCGGTTCTGTCGCCAACGACTCGGATTGGGACGCACGTACGCGCGGCCAGGTTCAGTTCACCGCCAAGAGCGACACCGAGTACGGTCCGCTGACCGGCGTCATCGTCATGCAGTTCAATGCTGACAACGCGACGGCCCAGAAGGCCCAGCTCGACTCCGCTTACATCGACATCGCCGGCTTCCGCGCTGGTCTGTTCTACAGCTGGTGGGACGACGGCCTCTCCGGCGAAACCGACGATATCGGTTCTCCGGTCACGCTGCATAACTCCATCCGTTACCAGTACGAAACCGACGCCTTCTACGCCGGCGTCAGCGTTGACGAGCTGGAAGACAGCCCGTTCTATGACGGCGAAACCGCCAACAACGTCGGCGTTGCCGTCGGTCTCGGCGGCAAGGCTGGTGCATTCAGCTACCAGATCACTGCCGGGTACGACACCGACAACGAAGAAGGCGCCGTCCGCGCCATGGGTACGGTTGCTGTCGGTCCGGGCACGCTCGGCCTCGCAGTTGTCTACGCAAGCAACCCGAACGCCTACTACAACAAGGCTGAATGGGCGATCGCTGCCGAATACGCCATCAAGGCCACTGACAAGCTGAAGATCACTCCGGCTGTTCAGTACTATGACAACTACGGTGTCACCGCCGGCGAGTTCAACGACGACGTTAATGCCTGGAAGGTCGGCGTCACGATCGATTACCAGATCGTCGACAACCTCGCGGCAAAGGTTTCGGTTCAGTACCTCGATCCGGACAATGCTGACGAAACCACCTCGGGCTACTTCCGCCTGCAGCGCGCATTCTGATGAAAGGCTGCCGGCTGCATGTAAGCCGGCAGCTTCAGCTTCCTGATCCGACTGACCTCCGATCGGGAAAGAATGGGTCCGGACTTCCCTGCCTGGGCCCATTCCCCTTGGCCAGAAGTGCATCTAAGACGGCAGGCGCTTGATGAGCGCCTTGCCACCTGCTCTGTCGCATCGACTCGTTGTCTATGCCGGCATCCTGAGCCATTGCTGGGCCTTGTATCCCGTCGTTCAACAAACCTTCCGCTCGTCCGCCACGGATTGCCAATCCGGCTCGGCAGTCGAAGGAATCGTGGTGCTGTCGACAACAGAGCCAAATTCGGACACAGAACCATGCCATGGCGAACCGAGGCTGAGGCCGTGATTCGCCTCGTCAGGACATGGGGTTTAAGATCGAAATGAAATTATCAGCGCTTGCCGCCGCAATTTTTTCCACCGCGTTCGCCTTGCCGGCCTCGGCAGCCCCGGCTGCTCCTGCGGAGACATTTCCCGGCGCGCCTGGCGTCATTACACTTTCCGGCAAATGCGCCAAGCTCGTCGTCGCCAAGTTCGACGCCACCAAGGGCTGCAAGAACGAACTTGCCAGCGTCACGCTGGCCAACGGCACGGTGACCTTCATCTTCACCTCGGACGGCAAAGCGCTCGGCTTCCAGGGGGACGGCAGCGGCATCAAGCCCGCTTCCAACGGCAATGCCCGCCTGCCGCTCAGCCTGGTGACCACGGGTGTCGGCAACAAGATGACCGGGGAGGTCAAGGTCGCCGGCTTCTGCACCTTCGGCAATCCCTATTCCGGCAAGCCGATTGCCATCGAATGCACGGCCGAAAGCAAGGATTCCTCGTTTACCGGCAGCTTCCGCACCGGCGGCCAGCTGGTGAAGAAAGGCAAGTAGCCCGGTCTCGTCAGGCGGCGCACCAGGCGCCGCCGACACCACCCGGCTTGCGGGCCAGCCCTTCATTGATCAACTGCGTGCCGAAGGAGCGCCCGTCGCGCGAAACGACGCGCGGCGTGCCCGAGGGATCGGTCTTGCCCGCTGCATTCATCGTGAAGGGGCCGGCGTTGAGGAGCGCCAGCAGGCGCGCCTTGCCGGCGAAGGCGACCCTGCGCTCGTCATCGCAGCGCGCCCGGTCGACGACCGGGCTTGCCATGTCGGCGATGACGATCTTTTCGCCCTTGTACCAGAAGACGCCGCCGTCGCCGACGCAGTTGATATGGGCGCCCTGCCCGCAATAACCGAAAGCCACCGTTCCAATCTCCGCAGCAGCCGGTGAAGAGGGAGACGGTATCGCCTTGACCGGCTGAACGGCGGGCGTAGGAATGGCTGCCGGCGGCAGCGGGCCCGGCAGCGTCGGCGCCGCTTTCGGCACTGGTGCGGCAAGCGCCACCTGCTTCGGCGGCGCATCCTTCCTGACGGCCGGCTTCTCCTGCGCCATCTCCCGTATGGCCTCAGCCGGCTGGCGGCCAAGCATCGGCTTGATGCTCTTCCAATTGTCGTAGGCGGCGATGCCGGCGATCGCGGCAAGGCCGATCACCGTCCAGGGCAACAGCCCGCCGCTGCTGCGCGCTCTGCTTTTTCCTCTCGCCGGCGCCTTGCGGCGGCTTCGTGTCGCTGTCTTGGCCATCTGTCCGAATCCCGTGAGGCCGGGATTATCGCCGCCCAATCCTTTCCGAAAGGTTGGCGTGGCCCATCATCTTTGACGAGATTTCAGTCGGCATGGACCTCGATAAAAGCAAAGCGCCCGGCCGTCAGGCCGAGCGCCCATATCAAGTGACCGTCTTTGGCTCATTCGGAGCGTGCGGCCGGAGTCTCGTTTTTCCCGGCGGAAGCCGGGCGGCCGATAGACGAAACGAGCGGCTTCGTGAGATTGCCGATATCGATGCGCTCATCCGCCTCACGGATAGCCTTCCATTCATTCTCGTGCTGGATAAAGAGATCGCGGGGCACAAAATTCACAGTCATATGTTCCTCACCCTGTTCAAATCGAGAGACTTCAAAACCGTTATTTCTTGCCCTTCATGTCGGGACCGCCCTTGGAAAGATCGGCACCGGTAACGTGGGCGGGCACATGAATGTCGTGGATGACGCCAGGCGTCAGCGTCAGGTCGACATGATGCGGCGGCAGCACCTGCGCCTTCTGCATACGGTTCGGCTTTGCCCGCTTCATGCGGTCGGACGCCTCGGTGCGTTTGTCGGGAACATGGGTCGAAGTGTGCATCATCGGCCTCCTTTTTTAAGCTCAACCAGTGCTTAACGACCGGGCATCCGAATGGTTCCCAAAAAAACAGCCGATCTCCAGGCGCGAACGGCCTTGACTGGCTGGGGAAGTCCATTACCTAGGGCCTATCCCGCAGCCTTCCAGACATCGGCTGACGGGGAACTTTGGTGCCGGGCCCCTCTGGCGAGAGTTTTTAACGGCGCTCTCGTGATGTCGGTACCGCCTGCAGCTTAGCCGGCGGATTTTTCATCGATGAACAAACTCACCATGCCTGACCCGCATGCCCGTGGTGGCGTGCCGCGTCTTTCCGATAGAGCCACCCTCTTCAACACGATTTGCGGCCGCGAGGTGCGGCCATGAATCAGCCCGTGACCCACACATCCTCGCTCAGCTATTTCCGCTGGGCCTTCATCGTCACCGCCCTCGGCCTCGTTCTCGGCGCCGTGCTCGGTTGGCAGACCACCGGCACGATCGGCGGCATGGCGACCGTCTTCTTCATCTGCACCGTGCTTGCGGTGCTGGAGATTTCGCTGTCCTTCGACAATGCGATCGTCAATGCCAACAAGCTGAAGGAGATGACGCCGGTCTGGCAGAAACGCTTCCTCACCTGGGGCATCATCATCGCCGTCTTCGGCATGCGCATCGTCTTCCCGCTGGCGATCGTCGCGATCGCAGCTCAGATCGGTCCCTGGGATGCCCTGGCGCTCGCCGCCCGCGAGCCGGCCGAATATGCCCGCATCATGAACGACGCGCATCTGCCGATCGCAGCCTTCGGCGGCACCTTCCTGATGATGGTCGGCCTCAACTACTTCTTCGACCATAAGAAGGAAATCCACTGGCTTCCCGGCCTGGAAAGGGTGATGGCGCGTTCGGCCACCATCAAAGGTATCGAGATCGCCTTCGTGCTGGCGCTGATGCTGGTTTTCTCCTGGCTGATCGGCGGCGAAGAAGCCACCGTCTTCGTCCATTGCGCCATCTACGGCCTGCTCACCTTCCTTGCCGTCGAAGTGGTCGGCGGGCTGCTCGACGCCTCGCAGCAGACGATGAGCGCCGCGGCCAAGGGCGGTCTTGGCGCCTTTATCTACCTGGAGGTGCTGGACGCCAGCTTTTCCTTCGACGGCGTCATCGGCGCCTTCGCCCTGACGCAGAACCTCTTCGTCATCGCGATCGGCCTCGGTATCGGCGCCATGTATGTACGCTCGATGACGATCATGCTGGTGGAAAAGGGAACGCTGGCCGAATACCGCTATCTCGAGCACGGCGCCTTCTACGCCATCCTGATCCTCTCGGTGATCATGTATGCGCAGACCCTGGTGCATATCCCCGAGGTGATCACCGGTCTCGGCGGCGCCGCACTGATCGGCCTGTCGCTCTGGTCGTCCATCCGTCACAACAAACGCGAGCGGGCAGACGACCACGCCGCCGGGCAGGAAGAGCTTCACGCCTGATGTCAAAGGCCGCGGTGCCCAGCATCGCGGCGCCTTTGAGAAAAAATAAAGCCCGCGACCAACCGGTTGCGGGCTCATTCGTTCATGCATGACTTGAAGCGATTAGCGGGAGACCTGACCGAAGGAGGCCGGGTCGATGCCGAGTTCTCTAAGGTCGCCGGCACGCGGGCGGCGGCCGGCTTCGACAGCGGCGCTAACGGCATTTGCGGCGCCAAGCACGGCGAATGCGCGGCCAAAGAACCCCGTGCGGACTGAATTGCGGATGGCGGACATTGTCCATTTCCTCTTGTTTTGATCGACTGCTGATAGGTGGCGTCGCGCATGCCTCTCTACAATGCTCAGAAAATCACCTCAGCCATGCAAAAACAGGAGGCCGGCACATGTCGCCATGGCCGGCCTCGAGGGAGGGGTAGGTTCGTCTTTTTCTTTGTTCCAATGCATGTCACCCGGAAGCGGCCCGCGGCTCCGGGATAGTGCTTTAGTCTTCGTTGGCCGCCAGCTGCGAGAGCACCTGGCCGCGGCCGCGAAGCCGCAGGATCAGCGGGATGAGAAATGCCGCTGCCGCAACGATCAGCAGGCCTGCCGCGATCGGCGACATCACCAATGTCGTCACGTCGCCCTGGCTGATCGCCAGCGCCCGGCGCAGCTGCTGCTCGGCAAGCGGGCCGAGGATCAGGCCGACGACAACAGGCGCGATCGGATAGCCGAAGAGCCGCATCACATAGCCGAGCAGGCCGAAGGTGAGCAGCATGCCGAGCTCGAACACGGATGGATTGGCACCGATCGTCCCAAGCGTGGCAAACAGCAGGATGCCCGCATAGAGCCACGGCTTCGGAATGGTCAACAGCCGCACCCAGAGCCCGATCATCGGCAGGTTTAGCACCAGCAGCATCGCATTGGCGATGAGCAGGCTGGCGATCAGTCCCCAGACGAGCTGCGGATTGGTGGCAAACAGCAGCGGCCCCGGCTGCAAGCCGTATTGCTGGAAACCGGCAAGCATGATCGCCGCCGTCGCCGTCGTCGGCAGGCCGAGGGTCAGAAGCGGCACCAGCGTGCCGGCGGCCGACGCGTTGTTCGCCGCCTCCGGACCAGCCACGCCTTCGATCGCGCCCTGGCCGAACTCCTCCGGATTCTTCGCCAGCCGCTTTTCGGTCGCATAGGAGAGGAAAGTTCCGATTTCGGCGCCGCCCGCCGGCATCGCGCCGATCGGGAAACCGATCAGCGTGCCGCGCAGCCAGGGCTTCCATGAACGCGCCCAGTCCTCAGCGGTCATCCAGAGCGAACCCTTGACCGCTTCGACCCTTTCCGCGATCCGGTTGCCCTGCGCGGCGATATAAAGCGTCTCGCCGATCGCAAACATCGCCACGGCAAGCGTCGTCACCTCGACACCGTCGAGCAGGTCGGGAATGCCGAAGGAAAGCCGCGCCTGCCCCGTCTGCTGGTCGATGCCGACCATGGCGAGCGCGAAGCCGATGAACAGCGACGTCAGCCCTCGCAATGCCGAATCGCCGAAGGCCGAGGAAACGGTGACGAAGGCAAGCACCATCAGCGCGAAATATTCGCGCGGCCCGAAGACCAGCGCCAGCTTGACGATATAGGGAGCGATGAAGGCAAGCCCGAGCGTCGCGATCAGGCCGGCGACGAACGAGCCGATCGCCGCCGTCGCCAGCGCCGGTCCGCCGCGCCCGGCGCGCGCCATCTTGTTACCCTCGAGCGCGGTGACGATCGAGGCGCTTTCACCCGGCGTGTTGAGTAGGATCGACGTCGTCGAACCGCCATACATGCCGCCGTAATAGATGCCGGCAAACATGATCAGCGAGCCGCCGGGATCGAGTTTGTAGGTCACGGGCAGCAGCAGCGCCACGGTGAGGGCCGGGCCGATGCCGGGAAGCACGCCGACGGCGGTGCCGAGCGTCACGCCGACCAGCGCATAAACCAGGTTCATTGGCTGCATCGCAACCAGGATACCCTGCCATAGGAATTCGAATGTGCTCATCTTGGTGTCCCAAGCGGCGTTCCCGACAATCCGATCTCGGAGTCAGGCGCCGCGCAAAATCAAAAGAGCTGACAGCGCGTTCCGCGCTGTCAGAAGAACAGATGTTCGAGCGGGCCGGCCGGCAGCGTCAGCTGCAGGAGCTGCGAGAAGATCGTCCAGACCACGAAGCTGAGGACGATGCCGAGCGGCAGCGAGATCCAGAGCTTGCGTTTACCGAAGCCGCGTGCCGTCAGCGCGAAGAGAATGCCGGTCGCGATCGAGAAACCGGCGACGCGCAGAAGCAGCATCTGGCCGGCAAGACCGGCGACGATCCAGATGACGGGCGCCACTTCCTGCCGATCGCGTTCCGGAAAATCGCCGCGCCAGGCTTCGAAAGCGGTCCAGATCCCGAGACAGAAGAGGCCGAACGCCACCACTTGCGGCACTGTCGCAGGGCCGATGCGGTCATATTGCGCGATCGTTTTCAGATGCAGGGCATCCCAGGCCATCACGCCGGCGACGACGAAGAGGAAAACGGCAATGATGAACGCCGCCCAATCAGGGCGGCGTGTCGTTGCCGAGGAGGTGTTATCCCCGCTCATTGAACAAGTCCGATATCTCTAAGAATGCCTTCAGTGGCGGAGACATCCTTCTCGAGCTGCGCCTTGAAGGCGTCGCCGGACAGATAGGTGTCGGCCCAGCCCTTGGTCTTCAGAGTTTCCTGCCAGGTGGCGGAGCTGTGCAGCTTCTCGAAATCGGCGGTGACGCTTGCCACCTGATCTGCCGACAGGCCGGGAGCGGCGGCAACCATGCGCCAGTTCTGGATGGTAACGTCGGTGCCGGCTTCCTTCAGCGTCGGTGCATCGACGCCGTCGATCCGCTTGTCGCTGGAGACGGCGAGAAGACGGAGCGTGCCGGATTTCACCTGCGATTCGAACTCGCTGTAGCTCGAGACGCCGGCCGTGACCTGGCCGCCGAGAATGGCGGCAAGCGCTTCACCGCCGCCGGAGAAGGCGACATAATTGATCTTGGTCGGATCGACGCCGGAAGCCTTGGCGATCAGGCCGACCGTGATGTGGTCGGTACCGCCGGCCGAACCGCCGCCCCAGGAAACCGAGCCCGGATCCTTCTTCAGCGCCGCAACCAGATCGGCCATGGTCTTGATCTCGGAGGAAGCAGGAACGACGACGGCTTCATATTCGCCGGTCAGACGGGCGATCGGCGTCACGTCCTTGAGCGTCACCGGCGACTTGTTGGTGAGGATCGCGCCGACCATGACATAGCCGCCGACGATCAGCGAATTCGGATTGCCGGCAGCCTGGCTGCTGAACTGCGCAAGGCCGATGGTGCCGCCGGCACCGGGAACATTCTGGACCTGGACGTTGCCGGAGATCTTCTCCTGCTGCAATGCGGTCTGCAGCGAACGGGCCGTCTGGTCCCAGCCGCCGCCGGGCGCGGCAGGCGCGATGATGGTGTAGTCGGCCGCATAGGCCGGCAGCGCGATGGTCGCGGCAAGAAGGGTTGCGATGAACGTATGCTTCACGATGTGTCCTCCGTCGGCGGCTGAGCAAACCGCCTGTTATTCCTCAGGGAATCGGGAGGAATGGCCGGCCAGCGGACGCAAGTCCTGAATGACGAGCAGAATACCTCCCAAGGCTTCAGCTCTCCGCCTCCACGGAGAAGAAGTAGCCAAAGCCACCACAACAAGCTGTCATTTAGCTGACACCGACGAGATATCCAGGATGGAAGGCCACTTTTTTGCCGCAATTGGCAGTCGCGGGTCTAAATCCCGCTTCTCGCCGCCTCATGCAGACAGGCCATCCGCCGAAGCTCGCCATCTCTGTATTGTTTGCAGTATCTGCAGCTTAACACTTGCACGCGCCACCTTGAGTCAATTACATCTAACACAATTCAAGGTTTTGTTTCCGCCATCCCGATTTCTGCAGCTCTCTATTCACCGTTACGAGTAGGAAACGATATGTCGCGCTGCCTGCATACAGATCCTGACCGGATTTATGACGACCTGCGAGCGCTGCGTCCCGGCGCGAAACTGACACTGAAGAGCGCACGATACGCAACGCCGCTCGTCCTCTCCTCGATCAGCGGCTCCCAGCAACAGCCGGTCGTGATTGGCGGCGCCGGTGCCGTCATCGACGGCGGCAGAAGCTATGAAGACTATCGCGACGACGCCAACCGCCTCTCCGCCGTGCAGGAAGCCAATGGCCGCTTCCCCGGCATCTATTATCTTGCCGACGATGCCGCGCTCATGCTGCGGAATTGCCAATGGGTCGTGATTGAGGATCTCAGGTTCGAAGGCTGCTGGCCGACCGCGATCTATCTCGACAACTGCCAGCACATCACGCTCCGCCGCCTGCATATTCGCGGCAGCACCATCGCCATCGGCGCGGCCGGAGCCTATACGCGCCACCTGCTGATCGAAGAATGCGATTGGATACAGGATCTGCAGTCGCACGGAGAGGCGGACCTTGCTGCGATCCGAAAAACCGATGCAGTCGATGCCACGCTCGATCCCAAGGATTCCAGGCTCTGGCGGAAAACCTCCTGGGGCCAGGTCCACGGCAATATCGAAGACACCCAAAGCCGCGTGAACGTCGAAAAAGACGAGCGCGGTTTTGACGGCGACTTCTTCCGGGCCTGGACCATTGCCGGTTATGTCGTCCTGCGCGACAATGTCATTCTCGACGCCTTCAACGGCATCCATTTCTTCAACGATGCGTCCGATTCCACAGTGGAGGATTTCTGCCGCAACATCGTCATCGAAAACAACTGGTTCGTCCGCATCCGCGACAACGCCGTCGAGGCGGAAGATTATGCCTGGAACTGGACGGTGCGCGGCAACAAATTCGTCGACTGCTACATGCCCTTTTCCCTGGAGATGAAACGATCCGGCTATTTCTACATCTACGGCAATCTCGGCTGGAATCTCCATCGTCCTGGCCCCGATGACGACGACCGCAATTTCGGCCAGCTTTTCAAATTTCCCAAGGAGCACGAAGCGGTCGGCCCGCATTATGTGTTCAACAATTCATGGATGCTGAGAGGGCCGATCAGCAAGCGCTACCGCTTCCGCCAGTTCCACCACCTGAACAATGCGATCGGCTATTACGGCGCGGCAGGCCTTTCGACGCCGGACGATTCCGTGCCCTTTGGTGCGGGCTGGCAGAGCGTGCCGAAGCAGGGACAGGATGAAGCTTCGCTCGAAGGCAAGCATTTCACCAGGCTTTGGCAGGAACTCGACATACGCTTCGACGGCGATCTGATCGATCACAAATATTTCCCCGGTCCGCTGCGCGATGCGGGATATGCGATCGGCGTCGACGCACATCCCGGGCCGGTTCCTTTCCGCTCGCCCGTCCTCGGCCTGCCTGAGGGGCTGAAGCTGACCACAAAGGTTCCGGCAATCGCCTTCCTGCTGCAGCTTCCCGACGGGCGAACGCAGGCCGTCGGCTGCGCGGACTACACCGTCGGCGCCTGGCAGGGCGAAGATCCCTTCACGGTCGATAGACCGATGTTTTACGAATATTGGCCCTACCCCGCCCTTTGCGGAAAGGGCGAAGCGGCCGAAAGCTGAAGCTCTTCACTGCGCCCGCAGGACCTCATTCCAATGCGCGATCAGCCGCGCCCGCTTCACCTGGTCGAGATAGACCATCAGCCCGGGGCTGACCGGCACCGGCCGAAGTTGGGAGCCGAGCAGTTCCTGCAGCGTATTGGCGGTATTTTCCCCCGCCACCTCCGGGCTGACCGCCGGGATCTGCAGCTCGCGCGCCATGATCGTCTGCCCTTCCTTCGACATGAAGAAGGCAAGGTAGCGCCGCCCGAGGTCCGGCTCGGCAGCGGCCTGCGGCACCAGGCCGATCCGTGACATCACCACCGTATAATCCTTCGGCAGCACGATGCCGACATCGGGATGCCGCGAGGCCCAGTCAGCGGCATAGGAGCCGAGAATATTGTAACCGAGCACGAAGCGCCCGTCGGCGACGCGTTCGAGGATCGCCGAACTCGTCGAATAGAGCTTGACGCCCGCCGCCCCCATCGCTCCGATCACCGACCAGATGTCGCCGAACTGCTCCTGATCGCGCGCCATGAACAGAAAGCCGACGCCGGAGCGCTCGATATCGTAGGTGCTGATCCGGCCATAAACAGCACTGCCCTTGCGCTTGAGATAATCCACGAGTTCCGCCCGTGAGCTCGGCACCGGCTCATGCGCGAAGCTTGGCTTGTGATAAACGAACACCGCCGGCTCGAAGGTCAGCGCATAGGCGGTGTTGCGCCAGTTTGCCCATTTCGGCCATGCGGCACTCATCGGCAGGTTGCTGACCTGGGCATATCCATCGTTGGAGAGCTTCACCTGCAGGTCCATCGCCGAGGAAAAGGCGAAATCCGCCGTCTTCTTGCCGGCATCCGTCTCCCTGACGATCCGGTCGTAGATGTCCCCGGTCAGCATGTCCTCGTATTTGACCGCAACGTCCGGATTGGCGTCCTGGAAACCCCGGATCATCGGCTGCGCCAGCGGCTCGTCGAGCGAGGAATAGACCGTCAGCACCGACGCACCTGCATTGCCCGATTTCGCCGGATAAAAGGTCTGATCGGCCAAAGCGATGCCCGGCCAGAACGCCAACAGCAAGATGAAAACTCTCCTCATGCCGCAACAATGCCTGAGCATGCCGGAAGGAGCAAGGCCGCCGGACCTAGAGCAATTCCAGCAAAAGTGTGCAGCGGTTTTGAGCCCGGAATGCGTGAAAACAGCGAGATAGAGCAGTTCCGTGATGCGAAGAAAAACGGAATTACTCTAGGCGACAACCCACTCCATCAGCGCATTTTGCGCATGCAGCAGAAAGGCTTTGGCGGCGCGGCTTTGGCAGAGCGGATGCTCCATCGCTTCGGCCGTTACTTCCTCGCCGCGCCTCACCGGCGGGCATGGCAGGTAGATCGCATCCTTCCGCAGCCGATCGAGCAGATCGGTCCCGATCCGGTAGCCGGCAAGTGAGTCGCCGACAGCGTCACCCGGCCATGAATCGGTGATGACGACGTCGGCATTCAGCAACTCGCCCATATCGGTGCTCACGCGAAAACGCCTGTTGAGCAGCGCAGTGTCACTGACGTGCCACCGTTCGGGAAAGACCTGCACCACCTCGATCGGTAATGCGATCGAGGCTTCGGTCCAGGAGCGCAGGATATTCGCATCCGCCGCCACGCCGACGACCTTCAACCGGTCGATCGCGCCGCGCCGGCTCTCGATATAGGCAAGGTCGCCAAGCGTCTCGCAAGGGTGATTGGAGCGTGTGCGCGCGTTGATGACAGGCACCGGCGAGGCTGCCGCCACCGCCTTCAACGTCGCAAGCTCTTTCGTGCGGATCACCAGCATGTCGAACCAATTGCCGAGATAGCCCGCAAGATCGCCGGTTTCCTCCCTGACATTGAACCCGATCGGCGCATGCACGCAGAGACCGCCCATCGCCTGGATGCCGAGATCGAAGGCAGTCGTATTGCGCCAGCCACCGTCGTCGGCAATCAGCGCGATGCGTTTGCCCGCAAGGCTCTGCGGCATGGTGCGCTTGTCCCAGGCTCTGGCAAGCTCCCCCGCGCGAGCGACGATCGATCGGAGCCCGGCCTCCGGAACATCATGAAACTCCAGAAAATTCCGGGCCGAACCTGTCATCCCAATCCCCATCACATATGAAACCGCACTTACAATAACGCGGGCCGGCCTCAGGGCAATCGTCGAAGGAAGATGCCGCTGCCTTGCTATCCGCAGCAAGCGTAGTCGTCATGACGATCTCGGAAGCATCAAGAAAGCAGAACGCTCCTCTTTCTCCGATTGAGATCCATTTTCGCCACAAAGGATTAGCGACAAGGCCTATCCTTCACCCGTTTAGAGTATTGATGCAGATCAGCGACGCTATATTGTCGCGCTGCCGTGTCAAACCGCCCGAATTTCTTATCCGGGGAACGACTTCACACGACAAAAATCTAGAAAAGGCCAGACTGAACTGGGAAGATCCTGGGAGGGGTCATGGAACGACGGCTGAGCGCTATTCTCGCTGCGGATGTCGTTGGCTACAGCCGACTGATGGGCATCGATGAGTCAGGCACGCTGCAGGCGCTGAACCGCCATCGCTGCGAACTGGTCGACATTCGCATCTCGGACTACAAGGGCCGGATCTTCAAACTCACCGGCGACGGCATTCTGGTCGAATTCCAGAGCGTGGTGAATGCGGTTGCCTGCGCCGCCGAAATCCAGCGCAGCATGGCGGCCCGCAACGAGAGCGTGCCCAAGGACGAGCGCGTCGAATTCCGCATCGGCATCAATCTCGGCGATGTCGTTGTCGAAAACGGCGACATCTTCGGAGACGGCGTCAATCTTGCCGCCAGACTCGAGCGCATCGCCTCGCCGGGCGGCATCGCCGTGTCGGCCTCGGTGCGCGATCAGGTCGGCTCGCGTCTCAATCTCGGCTTCGATTTTATCGGCGAACATACGCTGAAGAACATCAGGCAGCCCGTGCAGGTCTATACCGTCACCCTGACGCCCCCCTCCTCGGCGAAATTGGTCGCGCAGAACCGCAATACCTGCTTCATCGCAGTACTGCCCTTCACCAATATGAGCGGCGATGCCGATCAGGATTATTTCTCAGACGGGATCACCGAAGACATCATCACCGATCTCTCGAAGATCTCCAGCCTGCATGTCGTGCCGCGCAATACCATCTTCACCTACAAGGGCATATCGGTGAAGGTGAAACGGCTCGCCCAGGAACTCGGCGTGCGCTACGTGCTCGAGGGAAGCGTGCGCATCTTCGGCAATCGTGTGCGCATTTCCGGCCAGCTAATCGATACCGCCAATGGCGACCACCTCTGGGCCGAGCGTTACGATCGCGACCTCACCGACATCTTCGCCATCCAGGATGAGATCACCCATGCGATCGTCGGCCAGTTGAAAGTGCGGCTGCTGCCGGAAGAGAAGAAGGCGATCGCCAATGAGCCGACCGCCAATGTCGAAGCCTATACCTATTATCTGCGGGGCCGCCAGCTCTCCCACACATGGACCAAATCCTATCTGCAGCTTGCAAGGCGCATGTTCTGCAAGGCCGTCGAACTCGATCCCGACTATGCCCGCGCCTATGCCGGCATTGCCGACTGCGACGCAGCGATCCGCGACTGGGCGCCTGACGACGTACCGCTGCGGCGCATCCTCGATATGAGCGCCCGCGCGCTCGCGCTTGATCCCGACCTTCCCGAGGCCCACGCCTCTCATGGCCTCGCCCTGCATCAGAGCGGTTATGACGACAGGGCGGCGGCGGCCTTCGAACGGGCCCTGGCGCTCGACCCGAATCTCTTCGAGGCGAATTTCCATTATGCCCGCTTCTTCTTCATGCACGGCAACTTTGCCGAATCGGTTCAATACTTCACCCGCGCCGCCGAGATCCGCCCCGACGATTATGTCTCGCCGATCCATTTGATGGCCGCCTACCATTCGCTCGGCCGAGCGGTGGACAGGGAAAACTGGGCCCGCCTCGGCCTGCTGCGCGCCGAGCGCGCGCTAAATCTCAATCCGGAAAATTCAGGCCCCGCCCATCGCGGTGCTTTGGCGCTTGCCCATCTCGGCGATGTCAAACGAGCCCGCGACTGGGCGGCGCGGGCGATCGCCATCGATCCTGACGACATCGTCGCGCAGTATAATCTCGCCTGCGTCTATTCGGTCCTCGGCGATGTCGACCAGGCGATCGGCCTGCTGCAGAAGCTGCTGCCGCACAGCTCCGTCTATCATATCAAATGGTTCGACAATGATTCCGATCTCGATAACATCCGCGGCGATCGCCGCTTCCAGCAGTTGCTCGCCGCCGCGATGACGCAGCGCGAACGGATCGAAAGGACCGCCAGCTGAAAGCGCCTTTTCGGGGGCGCCGTTGACCGGCGCATCGGCACCTCTGTAGTCTCGCTGAAAAACAGGGGAACCATCCGTGCGCATTCTGCTCACCGAAGACAATATCGCGTTGGCCGACGGCCTGTCGGCGATCTTGCGCGGCACGGGCCATGCCGTCGACGTCGTCCATGACGGCGCGTCTGCCAATGCGGTCATCGCCGCTGAAAATTTCGATCTTGTCATTCTCGACCTCAACCTGCCCGAAATGGACGGGCTCGATGTGCTGCGCGCCATGCGCGCCCGGCAGAACCAGGCCGCCGTCCTCATTCTCACAGCCCGCGGCACGCCGGAAGAACGGGTGAAGGGTCTCGATCTCGGCGCCGACGATTATCTGATCAAACCCTTCGACATTTCAGAATTCGAGGCCCGCGTGCGTGTGCTGCTGCGCCGCCAGGCCGGTCTGCGCTCGGCGACAGTCGGCTTCGGCGGCATCTCCTTCGACCTCACCTCCCGCACCTTTTCGGCAGGCGCCACGCCCCTCGATATTCCCGCCCGCGAGCTTGGGCTGCTCGAAATTCTTTTCATGCGGGCCGGCAAGGTCGTCGCCAAGGAGGCGATCATACAGTCGCTGACGGCCTTCGACGACGACATTTCGGCAAATGCCATCGAGCAGTATGTCAGCCGCCTGAGGAAACGCCTCTCGCCCTACGGCCTGACGGTCAAGACCGCCCGCGGCATCGGCTATTATCTCGATAAGCTGCCCGAGGCCTCATGAAAGCCGCCTATTCCCTCAGGCGTCGGCTGCTCTTCTGGCTGCTCATCTCCACTGCCGTCATCGGCACGCTGGCGCTTGCCGATACCTATCGCGAAGCGGTCCAGACCTCGAACATCGTTTCCGACCGCGTGCTTGCCGGCTCGGCACTGGCAATCGCCGAGCGCGTCGTCGTCGCCGAGGACGGGACGCTGCAGGTGGATATCCCCTATGTCGCGCTCGAAATGCTGACCTCGGCCGCCCAGGACCGCGTCTTCTACCGTGTCGACGGCCCGCCGGGCAAATTCATCACCGGCTACCAGTCCCTGCCGGTCCTGAAGAAGACGCCCCTGAATGCGGCCGCCTTCGCGGACTACACCTTTCGCGGCGAGCCGATCCGCGTCGCCACGCTCGAACGCTCCGCCTCGACCGGCATTCGCTCGGTGCCCTTCGTGGTGACGGTCGCCGAAACCACCATCGCGCGCCGGCAGCTGACGCAGGCGATCCTCGTCCGCTCGGCGCTGCGCCTCGCCTTCATGATCGCCGGCGCCGCCGTCATTGTCTGGATCTCGGTCACGGTGGCTCTGCGCCCGCTCTATAAACTCGGCGACGCCATCGGCGAACGCAGCCCCGACGATCTGCATCCGATCGAAGAGATCGTGCCGAGCGAGGTCGAGCCGCTGGTCGATACGGTGAATTCCTTCATGGTTCGGCTGCAATCGGCGCTCGATGCGCTACGCCATTTCACCGGCAATGCCAGCCATCAGCTGCGCACGCCGCTGGCGATCATCCGCACCCAGCTCGCGCTTTCCACCCGTGCCGGCTCGCTTGACGAGGCGCAGGCCGCCGCGCTGAAGGGCGATCAGGCCGTGGCGCATGCCGAGCGCATCCTCGCCCAGCTTCTGCTGATGGCAAAGATCGACGCGGCCACCGCCAAGGAGGCGCTGACCGCCTCCGCCATCGATCTTGCGGCAATCGCCCAGGAAATCACCGGCGAGCAGATCCCGACGGCTGCCGTCGCCGGCATCGATCTCGGTTTCGAGGGCGAGAGCCCGGCGATGATCCGCGCCGAGCCGCTGCTGATCGGCGAAATGCTGCGCAACCTTGCCGGAAATGCCATCGCCTATGCCGGCAAGGGAGCCGAGATCACCGTCCGTATCATAACAGCAGCCGAGACGATCCGCCTCGAAGTCGAGGACAACGGCCCCGGGATTCCGCACAACAAACTGGCGGCTGTGCGGGGGCGTTTTTCGCGCGGCAACGAAACGGGCGCGCCGGGCGCCGGCCTCGGCCTGCCGATCGTCGAGGAAATCGCCAATCTTTTCAACGCCGACCTGACGCTCGAGCCGGGCCAAAACGGCAAA
This sequence comes from Rhizobium esperanzae, assembly GCF_014197615.1. Classification (GTDB taxonomy): domain Bacteria; phylum Pseudomonadota; class Alphaproteobacteria; order Rhizobiales; family Rhizobiaceae; genus Rhizobium; species Rhizobium esperanzae_A. The sequence continues at coordinate 12,768 of NZ_JACIFY010000011.1, read as the reverse complement.
GGCCTGAAGGCGGCCGTCACCTTCGTCAAGGCGACGTAAAAGGCTTTGACCCTCCTTGCTTTCTCTCGCTGCATTGCACACACTGATTTCGGGAACAGCAAGCCGCACAACGATGCGCGCCGGATAAAAAGAGAAATATGTCGATCAAAGCCAGCATCTATCATCTGACCCATTACACCTATGACAAGCCGGTCCGCCTCGGCCCCCAGATCATCCGGCTGAAACCTGCCTCGCATTCGAAGACGCGAGTGCTCAGCCACTCGCTGAAGGTCACGCCCGCCAACCATTTCGTCAATCTGCAGCAGGACCCTTACGGCAATTATCTCGCCCGCTACGTCTTCCCGGACCCGGTGACGGAATTCAAGATCGAGGTCGATCTCGTTGCCGACATGACGGTCTACAATCCCTTCGACTTCTTCGTCGAGGAAGAGGCGACCAAGTGGCCCTTCGGATACCCGGAAACGATCCAGGAAGATCTGTCGATCTACATGACGCCGGAACCGGCCGGCCCGCGCCTGAAGGCGCTGCTGCCGACCCTCGACTGGTCGCCCGGCCAGCCGACGATCGATATGGTCGTCGGCCTCAATGCTCGCCTGCAGCGGCAGATTGGCTACGTCATCCGGTTGGAAACCGGCGTGCAGACACCGGAAGAGACGCTGGAAAGCGCCAAGGGCTCCTGCCGCGACACCAGTTGGCTGCTCGTCCAGATCCTTCGGCATCTCGGCCTCGCCGCCCGCTTCGTCTCCGGTTATCTCATCCAGTTGACGCCGGATCTGAAGGCGCTCGACGGCCCCTCCGGCACCGAAGTCGATTTCACCGATCTGCATGCCTGGGCGGAAGTCTATTTGCCGGGTGCGGGCTGGGTCGGCCTCGACCCCACCTCCGGCTTGCTGACCGGCGAAAGCCATATACCGCTTGCCGCCACGCCGCATTACCGCAACGCCGCCCCGATTTCGGGCGGTTATTTCGGCGAGGCCGAAACCGAATTCGCCTTCGACATGAAGGTCTCGCGCGTCGCCGAACATCCGCGCATCACCAAGCCCTTCTCCGATGAAAGCTGGGATGAGCTCAACGAACTCGGCGAGAAAGTCGACCGTGTCCTCGAAGCCGAGGATGTGCATCTGACGATGGGCGGCGAGCCGACCTTCGTCTCGATCGACGATTTCCAGTCCGAGGAATGGAACACCGCCGCTGTCGGCCCGACCAAGCGCGAAAAAGCCGACAGTCTGATCCGCAGGCTGCAGGAACGCTTCGCCCCCGGCGGCTTCCTGCATTACGGCCAGGGCAAATGGTATCCGGGTGAAAGCCTGCCGCGCTGGACCTTCTCGCTCTACTGGCGCCGCGACGGCAAGCCGGTCTGGCAGAACCTCGATCTGGTCGCCGCCGAGGGCAAGGATACCGGCGTCACCGCCGAGGATGCCGAGACGTTTCTGACGACCATCGCCAAGGAATTGGCGATCAAGCCTGACATGGTGCAGCCGGCCTATGAGGATCCGGCCGACTGGATCGTCAAGGAGGGCAATCTTCCCGAAAACGTCGATCCGGCGAATTCGAAGCTGAAAGATCCCGAGGAGCGCAACCGTATCGCCCGCGTGTTTGCCCGCGGCCTCACCGTCCCCACAGGTTACGTCCTTCCGGTGCAGGCATGGAACGCCAGGGCAGCTGAAAGCCGTGTCTGGATCAGCGAGAAATGGAACACCCGCCGCGGCAGGATCTTCCTCGTTCCGGGCGACAGTCCGATCGGCTACCGCCTGCCGCTCGGCACCCTGCCCTATGTGCCCCCGGCGCGTTATCCCTACATCCATCCCGCCGATCCGACGACGCCGCGCCAACCGCTGCCTGACGTCTTCGTACCGGCCGGCCGCGCCATGCCGGAAGCCTCCTTTCATGCCGGCGACAGCAATCGCAGCCGGATCGAACAGACGCTCGGCGACATCGGCGGCGCCGTGCGCACCGCCATGTCGGTCGAGCCGCGCGACGGCAGACTCTGCGTCTTCATGCCGCCGGTCGAACGTATCGAAGACTATCTCGAGCTGATCGCCGCGGCCGAAAACGCCGCCGCCGAACTCAAGCTTCCGGTCCATATCGAAGGTTACCCGCCGCCGCAGGACGAGCGCATCAACGTCATCCGCGTCGCCCCGGATCCCGGCGTCATCGAGGTCAATATCCATCCGGCCTCCAACTGGAAGGAATGCGTCGACATCACCACGGCGGTCTACGAGGAGGCGCGCGCCACCCGGCTCGGCGCCGACAAGTTCATGATCGACGGCCGCCACACCGGCACCGGCGGCGGCAACCATGTCGTCGTCGGCAGCGCCAATCCGAACAACAGCCCCTTCCTGCGCCGTCCCGATCTCTTGAAGAGCGTCGTCCTCCACTGGCAGCGCCACCCCTCGCTCTCCTACCTCTTCTCCGGCATGTTCATCGGCCCGACCAGCCAGGCGCCGCGCATCGACGAGGCGCGTCACGACAGCCTCTACGAGCTTGAGATCGCCATGGCGCAGATCGCTGCCCCCGGCCGCGGCCAACAGCCGCTGCCCTGGCTCGTCGACCGCCTGTTCCGCAATCTTTTGACTGACGTCACCGGCAACACCCACCGTGCCGAAATCTGCATCGACAAGCTGTTTTCGCCCGACGGTCCGACCGGACGGTTGGGTCTCATCGAGTTCCGCGGCTTCGAAATGCCGCCGAACGCGCGCATGTCGCTTGCCCAGCAACTGCTGGTGCGCGCGCTGATCGCCCGCTTCTGGGTCAACCCGATCGACGGTAAATTCGTTCGCTGGGGCACCACCCTGCACGACCGTTTCATGCTGCCGCATTTCGTCTGGGCCGATTTCCTCGACGTGCTTGCCGACCTCAGCCAAAACGGTTTCGACGTCAGCCCGGAATGGTTCAAGGCCCAGCTCGAATTCCGCTTCCCCTTCTGCGGCGAAGTCGAATACGAGGGCTCGAAGCTGGAACTGCGCCAGGCGCTGGAGCCCTGGCATGTCATGGGCGAAGAGGGCGCTATCGGGGGCACGGTGCGCTATGTCGACAGCTCGGTGGAGCGCCTGCAGGTGCGGTTCGAAACCGGCAATACCGGACGCTACACCGTCACCTGCAACGGCCGGATGCTGCCGCTGACGCCGACCGGCACGTCAGGCGTCTCGGTCGCCGGCGTCCGGTACAAGGCGTGGCAGCCGGCCTCCGGCCTGCATCCGGTGCTGCCGGTCAACACGCCTTTGACTTTTGACATTTATGATACATGGTCGAAGCGTTCGATCGGCGGCTGCATCTATCATGTTGCCCATCCGGGCGGCCGGACCTATGACACCTTCCCGGTCAACGGCAACGAGGCGGAAGCAAGGCGGCTCGCCCGCTTCGAGCCGTGGGGGCACACGGCAGGCGGATATATCCCGCGTGCCGAGAAGGGTTCGCTTGAATTCCCGCTGACGCTGGATCTGAGGCGGCCGGCCGGGATTTGAGGCCGGGGGTAAGGCCGAAGGCTGAAGTTGGAGTTTGATGGGTAAGAGACCGGCAGTGGAGCGCAGGGGCGAGGCAGAGGACCGCATCGGCAAGGATGCGGCCTTCGACTATGCGCCGCTTCCCGGTATCGCCGACGAAATGGTCGACAACAAAGGCGTCGTCCGCCCGGTCTGGCAGCGTTTCCTCTCGCATCTCGGCGCAATGCCGGAAAAAGACCTCGCCGAGCGTTTCGCCCGCGCCGACCGTTATCTCAGGGATGCCGGCGTCTTCTATCGCGCCTACGGCAGTAAGGGGACCGGCGAACGCGCCTGGCCGATTTCGCATATCCCGGTGTTGATCGACGAGCGCGAATGGCAGGCGCTTTCGGCGGGCCTCGTCCAGCGGGCCGACCTGCTGGAGGCGATCGTCGCCGATATCTACGGCGATAACCGGCTGGTGGAAGAAGGGGTGCTGCCGCCGGCGCTGATCGCCGCCAATCCAGAATTCCAGCGCCCGCTCACCGGCATCCGGCCCGCCTCCGGTCACTATCTGCATTTCTGCGCCTTCGAAATCGGCCGCGGCCCCGACGGCAACTGGTGGGTGCTGGCCGACCGGACGCAGGCGCCCTCAGGCGCCGGTTTTGCGCTCGAAAGCCGCGTCGCCACGACCCGGGCCTTCTCGGATATCTATGCCGAAACCCCCGTCCATCGCCTCGCCTCCTTCTTCGGCGCCTTCCGCGACGCGCTGCAGGGCATGAAACATTCGGGTGACGACCGCATCGCCGTGCTGACGCCGGGCCCGGCCAACGAGACCTATTACGAGCACGCCTACATCGCCCGTTATCTCGGTTTCATGCTGCTCGAGGGCGAAGACCTCACCGTCGTCAAGGGCCGCGTCATGGTGCGCACCGTCGCCGGCCTGAAGCCGATCGGCGTGCTCTGGCGCCGGCTCGATTCAGCTTTTGCCGACCCGCTGGAGCTGAACCAGAATTCGCATATCGGCACGCCCGGTCTCGTCGAAGCGCTGCGCGCCGAGAGCGTTACCATCGTCAATGCGCTCGGCACCGGCGTTCTCGAAACCCGGGCGCTTCTCGCCTTCATGCCGACCATCTGCCGGCGCCTCCTGGGCCAGGATCTGCAACTGCCCTCGATCGCCACCTGGTGGTGCGGCCAGAAGGAAGAGCGCGAGCACGTCGCAAAGAATATCGAGAAGATGGTGATCGGCCCGGCCTATTCCCGCGCGCCCTTCTTTGACGACAACGGCGAATCCGTGCTTGGCGCGTCGCTGCGCGCGACCGCCAAGGATTCCATTACCGACTGGCTGAGTTCGGACGGCCCGAAACTGGTGGGACAGGAGGTCGTGACGCTGTCGACGACGCCGGCCTGGGTGGACGGCAAGCTCGTGCCGCGGCCGATGTCGCTGCGCGTCTTCGCCGCCCGCACGGCAAACGGATGGCAGATCATGCCCGGCGGTTTTGCCCGCATCGGCTCCGGCGCCGATGTCGCGGCGATCGCCATGCAGTCGGGCGGCGCGGCCGCCGACGTCTGGATCGTCAGCGACAAGCCGGTCGAGCGCCACACGCTGCTGCCGGCCGAGGGCAGCTTCACCCGCAACATGCCGGGCAGCTTGCCGAGCCGGGCCGCCGACAACCTGTTCTGGCTCGGCCGGTATATCGAACGCGCCGAAGGGGCGCTGCGCATCCTGCGCGCCTGGCATGCGCGTTATGCCGAAGCCGCCGATCCGAGCCAGCCGCTGCTCGCCGACGTTTCCGAATATCTGGCGGCCGTCGATATCGATACTGCCGAACCCGTGCCGGAAAGGCTGCTGCGCAACATCGACAGCGCCGTTTATTCGGCGAGCAATATTCGCGACCGTTTCTCGCCGGACGGCTGGCTGGCGCTCAACGATCTCGCCAAGACCGCCCGCCGCTTCCGCGTCAGCGTCACTGCCGGCGATGACGCCAGCCACGCGATGACGATCCTGCTGCGCAAGCTCGCGGGCTTTGCCGGCCTCGTGCACGAAAACATGTACCGCTTCATGGGCTGGCGTTTCCTCTCGCTCGGCCGCTACATCGAGCGCGGCCTGCACATGACGCGGCTGCTCGGCCACATGTCCGGCCCGGAAGCGCCCGACGGCGCGCTCGACATGCTGCTCGAGATCGGCGACAGCGTCATGACCCACCGCCGCCGCTACAACGTCAACACGGCGCGGCTGACCGTCACCGACCTGCTTGCGCTCGACCCGCTCAATCCTCGCTCGGTCCTCTTCCAGGTGAACGAGATCCACCACGAGGTCGAGCAATTGCCGAATGCGCTGATCAACGGCCAGATGTCGCCCTTCTACCGCGAGGCGATGCGGCTCCATTCCGGCCTGGCCGTGATGACGCCGGAGGGCATGGGGGTCGAGGTCTATCAACGGCTCGAACGCGAATTGGAACAGCTTTCCGATCTGCTCGCCCAGACCTATCTCGGGTGACGTCGATGCTCTACGACCTTTCTCTCCGTATGGGTTACAGCTACGACGTGCCGGCCTCCGGCGCCCGCCACATCATGCGCCTGATGCCGCTGTCGCTGACCAATCGGCAGCGCCTTGTCGCCGGCTCGATCACCGTCTCGCCGACGCCGGACGAGCAATCGCATTTCGTCGATTTCTTCGATCATCCCGCCACCTCCTTCATGGTGCGCGCGCCGCACGAGACGCTCGACATTCGCATGCAGGCCCGTGTGCAGGTGGAAAGCCAGCCGATCGCCGCTGATTTCTCGCCGCTGCTTGCCGATCTTCCGGAGGAGATAGCAGGCATCTGGTCGCTGGCGCCGGATTCGCCGCACCATTTCCTCGGCGACAGCCCGCGCCTGACGCAGGCGCGTGAGATCAGCGACTATGCGCGAAGCTGCGCCATGCCTGGTCTGACGGCGATGCGGATCGCCCATGCGCTCTGCGCCCGCATCAACAAGGATTTCACCTACGACTCCGAAGCGACGACGGTGGACACGACGCCGCTCGAAGCTTTCAGGCTGAAGCGCGGCGTCTGCCAGGATTTCACCCACATCATGATCCTGGCGCTCAGAAGCCTCGGCATTCCGGCCGGCTATGTCTCCGGTTTCCTGCGCACCATCCCGCCGCCCGGCAAGGAACGGCTGGAAGGGGCAGATGCCATGCATGCCTGGGTCAGAATCTGGTGCGGCGAGACGATCGGCTGGATCGAACTCGACCCGACCAACGACATCCCCGCCGGCATGGACCACATCGTCGTCGCCTATGGCCGGGACTATTCCGACGTCGTTCCCGTGATCGGCGTATTAAAGAGCTATGGCGGCCAGCGCGCTGTCCAAGCGGTCGATGTGATCCCGCTGAAATAATCCCAAAACTGGAAAAATCCGCCGATTCGTTAGAATTGAATGGACGCCGTAAGGGCGGCGTAAAGAAGTAGCGATGCCTAATGTAACCCACAGGGTCCATTTCGGGTGAACATGATGCGCACCTCCTTCTTGCATCCCTGCCTGCGTCGCATGTTGAGCGACCGTGGCGGCAATTTCGGTATCATGACGGCGATCATGATGCCCGTTCTTCTCGGCGTCGCCGGCATGGCGGTCCAGGTGGGCGACATGTTGCTCTCCAAACAGCAACTCCAGGAAGCGGCCGACTCGGCCGCGCTCGCAACCGCGAGCGCCCTGGCAAACGGCACGATCCAAACGTCACAGGCCGAAGCCTTCGCGCGGAATTACGTTGCCGGGCAGATGGCGAACTATCTTCAGAGCGGCGTCGACGTCAAGAACGCGACAGGTGTTAATGTACAGACGACGACGTCGGGTAAATCGACATCCTACCAGGTAACGGTTTCGCCGGGTTACGACCTCACGGTCAATCCACTCATGCAGGCGGTCGGCTTTACGACGCAGCATCTTTCGACGTCCAGCACGTCGGTCGGTGGTCACTCACAGAGCCAAGGCTCGATCTACATGTTCCTCGCACTCGATAAGTCGGGGTCGATGGGAGATCCTACCGCAACCGTCACGACGGAATCATACACCTATGACTGCAATCCTCACCCAAACAAAAAGGGCAAGACAATCTACGACACCTGCACCGGCACGCGCACGCGTTATTACACAAAGATAGAAGCGCTGAAGCTCGCCGCTGGCAAACTCTTTGGCCAGCTCGATAGCGCGGACCCCAATGCCGAGTATGTGCGCACAGGCGCGGTATCCTATGATATCGTTGAATACCCAGCCAGCAGTCTCGCCTGGGGAACTGCCGCTGTCACGAGCTACGTCAATGCGCTCCAGTCGGGAGGCGGCACGAATTCAAGCGGTGCCGTGAACACGGCTTATACGTCCCTCACCGCCAAGAACGCCGCGGGCAATGACGCCGAGGACGCCGCTCATAAGCTCAAGACCGGGCAAGTACCCAAGAAGTACATCGTCTTCATGACCGACGGCGACAATAACAATGATAGCAGCGGCGGCCGTTCCTATGACACCGCGACGAAGAAGACATGCGACGACGCAAAATCGAAGGGCATCGAAATCTATACGATTGCCTTTATGGCACCCGCAGGCGGGCAGGCGCTGTTGCATTATTGCGCCTCCGACGACGCCCATTATTTCCAGGCGGAAAAAATGGAAGACCTCCTTGCGGCCTTTCAGGCGATCGGTGCGAAAGCCTCCGCTCAGGTGACACGTCTGACGAACTGACAATCCGTCAGGCGAAAAGCCCTGAAAAAGAGCCGGGCCGCGAGAAGCCGCCGCACCGGGTTCTTGCTCGGCCCTATCAGGCCGAACTCGCAATTGCCTATTGGAACCTCGGGAAACGCACATAGATCAGCCGCCCTTGATCAGCGCCGCCTTCGTTTGATCAGTTCAACCTCCCGTGGCGTGGGCTTGGCCACCTTGTTGACGAAGACAAAAGCCGCGACCGCCAACAAGATTGCACCTAAAACGTAAGGTGCGCCGCCGAAGAGGATCGGCGCGCCTGGCGCTGTGAACATGAAGAAGACCGTCGCATAGAGAAGCGGGGCAATGATCGACGTGATCGAGAAGATTGACGTCATCGCTCCTTGCAATTCGCCTTGTGCCGTAGGCGGCACCTTGGCTGCCGCAAGACTTCTTAAAGAAGGATCGGCGAGCGCCTCCATGCAGCCGGCGACGATTACAACGTAGATCATCCAGCCTTGTGTGGCGAACGCATAGCCGAGGGCAGCCAGTGTGGCGAAAGTCAGGCCGATAGCGACCGCCCGCCATTCACCGACTCGAGCGACAACGCGTGGCAGCACCGTCGCCATCACGACCGCGCTGCAAAGGCCAACAATGCCCAGCGAGAAGCCAATCTGCTGCTGGCTCCAGCCGTAACGATAACTCGTTACGAAGGACCAAACCGCTGGATACATCATACGGCCGAGGACGATAAGGAAGAAGACAAACCCGATCCGGCCAATTCCCGGATAGTTCCTCATCTGCAGCAGTGCGCCTACAGGATTCGCCCGCTTCCACTCGAAGCGACGGCGATGTTTCTGCTCCAAAGTCTCCGGCAGCAAGAACGTTGCAATCAGGAAGTTTGCGAACGCCAGCGCCGCGGCGAAATAGAACGGCACCCTGGGTCCGAAGGCGCCTAGCAGGCCGCCGAGCATTGGGCCGATGATGAAACCAACGCCGAAAGCGATGCCGAGCAGGCCGAAATTCTTCGCTCGGTTCTGGTCACTGGAGATGTCCGCGATGAAGGCGGACGCCGTTGAGTAACTGGAACCCGAAACGCCGGCGAGCATCCGCCCGATAAACAGCATCGGGTAGGACCAGGCGATGGCACAGATGAAGTTGTCGATGGCAAAAGTGAGAACGGATGTAAGCAGGATCGGCCTACGGCCGAAGCGATCGCTCAAGTTTCCTATGATCGGCGCGAAGAAAAATTGCATCGCCGCATAGACGAAGAACAGCCAGCCGCCTTCGATCGCCGCCTGGCCAATGCTGACGCCCGTTAATTCTTTCAGGTAGGCCGGAAGCACCGGCATGATGATGCCGAAACCAATGTTGTCGAGTAGCAGCGTGGTGAAAACAAGCGCAAGACCACGTTTGGCGATTTTGGGATCGATCATGGTAGCCAGCCTCACCCCAATTCAAACGGGCTGGTCGCCGATGTGGCTGGTATAAAAGCTGATGCCATTGCCATCGGGGTCTTGCATCGAAAAATAATGGTGGCCGTATAGATTGCCGTCCGCCATAGCCGAGGGCGAATATCCTTTGTCGATCAGAGCCACCCTGTAGACTTCCAAGTCAGCTCTGGTACGTCCGGCGATCATCAGATCTAGCTTCTCACTGCTATACTCCGGTCTTTGCCCGTTGCGGCTGCTCAACAAGGCTGCGGCCTGATCGTCGTTCTTCTGAAACAGAAGCAAATGCGTGCCGCCGCGCAGTTCAACGACTGCTACTCCCGGAAAGGTGCCGGAAGCGCGGAGACCCAGACCGACATAAAATTGGTAGCTCGCATCGATATCTTGAACCTTTATAACGAAGTGGCCAAGTGCTGCGGCCGGCAAATCGGTTTCCATTTTAGATCCTTTCATGGTTTTGCTCTGAGACGGATCATTGCGGTGTTGATATCATCATGCTAAATCCGACTGTCTGGTCGAAAATTAAATACGACTGGCCAGTCGGAAAATCAAGAGGCTTAATTTGGCGCGGAAAAAAGAAATCGATCGAGACCGGATTCTGGATGCGGCCGAAGCCGTCATCCTGGCTTCCGGCGGCAGAAATCTCACGCTTGATGCAGTTGCCGAGCGGGCAGGCATCAGCAAAGGCGGCCTCGTCTACAGCTTTGCGACCAAGGATGAATTGATACAAGCGACGCTGGAACGAGAAGGTGAACGGTTTCAAGAAGCAGTTCGCCAGCGACTTGGCAATGGGCCGACTGGCCCCGTCGAACTGGTCCTCGCGCATATCGAGGAAGCTCTGAACGAAGACGACACCTCGACCCAAAAGGCGGCTTTTCTCATAGCGGCACTGGTCCACGCCCCTGAAAAACTGAAATCGCTGCGGCGCTTCTATAGTGAGCTGCTCGATACGCTGCGATCGGAATCCGGGGAGATGGCAGAAGTCCGTCAGGCAATATTGGCTGTTGAAGGCATCTTCCTGCTTCGAGCGCTCGGCTTGGCACAGGTATCGCAGGAAGAACTCAAATCCGTGCTGCTGCACGCGCGCGATAGCGTTGCCGGCTGGGTGCAGTAGCCCAAAACCACGATCTGTGCGCTAAACAGCTACGGCCATCGGCGCAAAATCCCCACCCCCGAAACACAAATCGAAATCCAACAAGTGCAAAGCGGGGAATGGTCGCAGGTGCTGCTTAGACGCCGCCCCGAGAATCTCGCCGGCGACCGCCAACGCCTCACTCGGCAAAGGTAAACCGAGATCATCGCTCGTCGTTGACGTCGCAAGGAGGGGCCGGACGATGTCGGTGTTCGAGGCAATAACGCAGACGGCGGTGAGATATTTCCAGCCGGTCTCCCACAGTGAGCAGTCGGAAATCTCTGGCAAGGAGGTTAATCGGAACACCATCGCCGCGCTCAAGATCACCATCGAGTTTCTGGCACTAGTCCAAAATCATCGCGTTCGACCGGTAGGAAAACACAGAATGCGTTCGGTTTTCTGAGGCGCTTCCAGCTGAGTTGGCTACGAGCTATCACAGCGGCTCCACCCATGTCGATGGCGGGAGCGCGCGTGGCAAGGAAACCAAACATCTTAGCCCGCCGGCCACAGTTTTCGAAAGATGGATTGATCCGCCATAGAGCTGGGTGAGTTCGCCGGCAATTGCCAATCCGAAACCGTCACCCGGGACGGTCTCGTCCAAGCGCTTTCCCGGGAGGAAGGCGTCTGAGATCGTCATCGGCGCGATGCCGGGGCCATCGTCTTCCACGATGATCGCGACCGTGCTGCCTTCAGTCGTCGCCGAGATGTCGACGGCGCCTGTAGCCCACTTGAATGCATTGTCGATCAGATTACCAAGGATCTCATCGACGTCGTCTTCTGCACAGGCCACAAAGGTTTCTGGATCCATATCGCAACGAACAGTAATGCCTCGATCGGAATAGATCCGCATAAGGACAAGCAGGAGATCGTCGATCCGAAACTTGATAGCCGTTCTGAGACCGGTTCCCCCAGCAGCGGTTTTTCGGGCGCGGGCGAGATGATGGCGAATGCGCCGATCGATCCGGTCGACCAGGTTGCGCATTTCGCCATCGGGGTCGTTCGCGGGATTCAGTGCCAGTGAAAGACTGGTGACCGGAGTCTTGAGGCCATGGGCGAGATTGGCAAAATGTAAGCGCGTGTCGGCGAGCCGCTGCTGATTCTGTTCGACTAGACGGTTGATTTCCTCCGTCACGGAACTCAACTCTCCGACGTCGACCTCTGGCAATCGTGAGAGATTGCCGGCCCTGATCTCGGAGACGCTCGATGTCAGTTGTCGAAGGGGGCGCAGACCGTAGCGGACCTGGAGCAGGATACCCGCCACCAAAACGATACCCAGCAACGTCATCGCGGGTATCAGCCACAAAAGCGCACGCCGTGCCGGGGCAGTCAGTGCTGATTGTGGCGCCGTCACCGCGATCTCAACAGTCTTGCCGTCGACGTTAGCCGAAGCGACGCGCAGGTAGAGCTGCTCTCCTTGGAACGGCATGTGATCAGTCGGCTGGGGCACCCCGCTCAAGACATGTCGCCAGTCCAGCGGACGGGGAGGACTGTCGATACTTTGACCAGCGAGTGACCTCGAGGCGATCCGCACCTGGCCTTCCGAAACCTGCCAGTACCACCCGGCGCCCCTGCGGTCGAACGGCGGACCATTCAACGAGGTTCTAACCGCCAACATTCCGTTAGCGTCTACGAAAAGGGCCCCTCGCAATCCCTCGATCTGGGTATCCAGCCGCTGGTCAATTTGTTCGCGAACGACGCCAGCGACGATCAGATAAAGAATGACCGAAGCGACGATGACGGTCGCAGTGACGAAAACCAGCGAAAATCCTACGAGCCTCCTCGATATCGAGGGCCGCTTAAACAAATCCAGTCCCTTCATGACGCCGCCGTTAGCATGTAACCGCGTCCACGGACCGTCTCGATCAACTCCGCTCCGATCTTTCGGCGCAACCTCGCAACGATCACCTCGATCGAATTGGAATCAACCTCGGCATCGCCTTCGTAGACCCTCTCGATCAGTTCGCGGCGATCGACGACAACTTCCTTTCGAAGCACTAGCAGGCTGTTGAAGAAGTCTCCTGTTTGGCCTTTAGTATGGCCTCGTCGCCGTTGTGGTATGCGAACGTGATTTCGATCGTGCCATCGTCGA
>NZ_JACIFY010000010.1 GCF_014197615.1 Rhizobium esperanzae | reverse complement strand
TTCTTCGCCGTCTCCGTCAGATCACCCATGACGCCGGCCTGGGCATAATCGAGCACGGTATAACCCAGCATCTGCGAGGCCGTCGGGTAGGTGCCCGCCGCAACCATCGCCTTCAGCGCCGTCATCGCCGCATCACCGCCGCCGCCGGCAACGGGGACATCCTTCCAGGCAAAACCTTCCTTCGACAGATCCTGCTTCAGAACGTTCAGCGCCGCTGCCTCGCCGCCAGACGTCCACCAGTGAAGCATCTGAACTTCCTTCACGTCGGCAGCGCGAGCGGACACATGCGCGCCGGCCAAAGCCAATGCGATCACGGCAGTCGTGGTCAGAAACCTATTCATCGAAGAACCTCCCAGTTCCGTTTGGAAGATGCGGAACCTATTCCCGCACCGATCACCCGCCCTCCTCAGGCGTAGTTCATTGCCGGCCAAGCCGGCCTTAGGTTCTCGGCATCCACCAATTGGTGCGCTTGCCGATATGCATGTTCAGCGTCTTGGTTTCCGTGTAGTCCTCGACCGCATGGCGACCGAGTTCGCGGCCGAGGCCGCTCTGCTTGTAGCCGCCGAAAGGCAGCTCCGAGGCGCCGTCCATGAAGGTGTTCATCCAGACCGTGCCCGCCCGCACCGACCGGCCGATCGTCAGGCAGGTATCGAAATCGCGGCTCCAGACACCGGCCGAAAGGCCGTAATCGATGGAATTGGCAATCCGGATCGCTTCGGCAGCCGTTTCGAATGTCAGAACCGACAGGACCGGGCCGAAGACTTCCTCGCGCGCCACCGCCATATCGGGTGTCACCGCTTCGAGGATCGTCGGCGACATGAACTGTCCCATGCCGAGGTCGAGCCTCTCGCCGCCATGGGCGATACGGGCGCCGCTGCTTCTCGCGCCGGTGACATAGCCCGAGATCTTCTCCAGATGCTGCGGCGTGATGATCGCGCCGAGCTGCGTCGAAGGATCGAGCGGATCGCCGACCTTGACCGCCTTCGACAATTCGGCGATCCGTTTGACGACATCGGCAGCGATCGATTTGTGGAGGATCAGCCGCGAGCCGGCGTTACAGCACTCGCCGGCATTGAAATAGGCACCGAAGACCGCGGCATCGACGAAGGCGTCGAGATCGGCATCCGGGAAGACGATCTGCGGGTTCTTGCCGCCGAGTTCGAGCGAGACCTTCTTCAGCGTCTGCGCCGCATTCGACATCGTCAGTTTTCCCACACCTGTCGAGCCGGTGAAGGACACCATGTCGACGTCGGGATGGGCCGTCATCATCGCGCCGACCTCAGGTCCCGTACCGGTGACAATGTTGACGACGCCATCCGGAATGCCTGCTTCCTGCAGGATTTCTCCCAGCACCAGCGTCGATCCCGATGTCAGTTCCGAGGGCTTGACGACGGTCGTGCAGCCTGCGGCCAAAGCGAATGGCAACTTCTGGCCGACGATCAGGAACGGAAAATTCCAGGGCGTGATGATCGAGACCACGCCGATCGCTTCGCGCAGGACGACGCCGAGCGTGCCGTCGCCGAGCGTATTGTAGCTTTCACCGTGGAGGTCACGGGCAAGGGCCGCCGCGTAGCGCCAGATGTCGACGGAACCGGCAATTTCGCCCCGCACCTGCGTGATCGGCTTTCCTGCCTCGATCGCGTCGAGAAATGCCAGCTCTTCCGCACGTGCGGCGATCAGATCGGCGGCCTTGAGAAGAATGGCGGACCGTTCGGAGGCGGTCATCCGCGGCCATGGCCCGAGATCGAAGGCCTTGCGTGCGGCGGCGATGGCGCGTTCGGCATCCGTCCTGCTGCCGGTCGGGAAACGGCTGACCACGACGCCATGGCTCGGCGCGATACGCTCGATCGGATCGGAGGCGCCGGCCTCCCATTTGCCGTCGATGAGCATCCTGAAATCGCGTGCTTTGTCATTGCTCAGCGCGGTGGGGTTGACGAGAACCGTCATTACCATTCTCCCTTGAATGTTGCCGGGCGCTTCTCGCTGAACGACGCGACGCCCTCTTTCAGATCGCCGGTCTTGGCGGCGAGGATCGAGCCGAGGGCTTCGACCGCGGTTCCGTTGTCTTCGCCGTTCGCCGATGCGATCATCAACTTGACGATCTCGATGGCCGCCGGCCCCCTGGCGGCGATCCGCTCGGCATAGACCCTGGCGGCGGCCAGCGCGTTTCCGGTTGCAATCACCGCGTCGACAATCCCGAGCAGGCGGGCCTCTTCTGCGGTAAAAATCTCGCCGCCGAGCGCCATGCGCCGGACGGCCTGTGCGCCGAAGCGGCGCACGGGACGCTGGGTCCCCGACCAGCCCGGCACCATTCCAAGGCCGGTCTCCGGCAGGCCAATCTTGATGTGTTCCTCTGCGAGGCGAATGTCGGCAACACCCGCCAGCTCGAGCCCGCCTCCGAGAGCGTGGCCGTTCAAGGCCGCGACCAGCGGCACCCTCAGCGTCGCCAGTCTTTCGAAGATGCGGTGACCGTGACGAACCCAGGCATGACCGAATTCCTGAGGCCGCATTCCGCCCCAGGCCTTGATATCGCCCCCGGCGGAAAAGCCCTTTCCTTCGCCGGTGAGAACGGCAGCGCGTACATTCGGGTTCGCTTCCACAGCGTCGGCGGCATCCGCCAAGGCTTTCAGCATATCGAGATCGAGCGCGTTCAGCTTCTCCGGACGAGAAATCGTCAAGGTCGCAACATGTCCGTCGACGTCTACTTTGACCGTTCCGCTAGCCATGGAAGGTGCCCTCCAGCGTCCGTGCCCTTTTGGCTGGAAGCGACAGGCCGATCGCTGCCTCGCCGAAGAGGGCTGCATCCATGACCTTCAGATCGGGCGCGACGATCAGCGCAAACTCTGACTGATCGAGGATCTGGGACTGGAGATCGACGCCGGGCGCAATCTCGGTGAGGACGATGCCATCAGGCGTCAGCTTCATCACGCACCGCTCGGTGACATAGATGATATCCTGCCCCTGCTCGATCGCCTGCCTGCCGCTGAAGGTGACATGCTCGACCTCGTTGACGAGCTTCTTCAGCTTGCCTTCCCTCTCGATGGCGAGAGCCCCATCGGCGATCGACAGCTTCGCTCCGGCGTTGAACATGCCGGAGAAGACGATCTTCCTTGCCCGCGCTGTGATGTCGACGAAGCCGCCGGCGCCGGCCGTCACATGCGGGCGGAAGGAGAGTTTGGAGACGTTGACCGAACCATCCCTGCCGATCTCGAGGAAGGACAGCAGCGACGCATCGAAGCCGGCACCCTGGAAATAGGTGAACTGATAGGGAGACGGCATGTAGGCGTCGGCATTGGAGGCGCAGCCAAAGGCGAAATCGAGCAGCGGCACGCCGCCAACCGCTCCCTGTTCGATGACCCAGGTGACGGCGCCATGCAGCCCCTCCTCCAGCAGAATGCGCGGGACGTTGGCCGAGATGCCGAAACCGAGATTGACGCAGCTTCCCGCCTGCAGCTCCTGCGCGACGCGGCGCGCGATGACTTTCTGAACATTGAACTCAGGGACATGGAAGCTGTCGAGCGGTCGGAAGATCTCCCCCGAAATCGCCGGATCGTATAGCGTCTGCGTCGTCTGCTTCTGTTCGGGATCGACGACGATATAATCGACCAGCATTCCCGGCACCCGGACGTCATGGGGTTTCAGCGAGCCCTCCTTGGTGATCCGCTTGACCTGGGCGATGACGATGCCGCCGTTGTTGCGGGCGGCGAGCGCCTGGTCGAGGCCGCCGAGATAGGCGCCTTCATGTTCGTAGGTCAGGTTGCCGCGCTCGTCGGCGGTGGTGGCGCGGATAATGGCGACCTGAGGGACGATCGAGGGAAAGAACAGCCAGTCGTCACCCTCGAAGCTGACGCGCTTGACCACGGGATGTTCCGAAGCCCGTTCGTTCATCGCGCAGCCCTGCCGCCGGGGGTCGACGAATGTGTCGACGCCGACCTTGGTCAGCACACCCGGCCGCTTGGCGGCGGCTTCGCGATGGATGTCGAACAGGATGCCGGAAGGAATATTGTAGGCCGGGATCTCGTTGTTGGTGATCATCTGCCAGATCAGCGGCGGCTCGGACGATGACGGCCCCGACGGATAGGAACCGCCGATGATGCACTTGAGCAGACCCTTTCTGGCGATGTAATCGACGCCCTTGATGCCGCTCATATCGCCGGCGGCGATCGGATGAAGGGTGGTGAGATCGCTCGGATGGCCGGTCGCCTCGAAACGCTCGCCAATCGCCTTCAGCATGAGATCCGGGCAACCGAGACCGCTCGAAGACGAGACCGTGACGACAGCGCCATCCGGGATGAGCGCAGCCGCCTCGGCTGGGGTGAGATGCTTCTTCGTCTGCATTACTCAGCGTCCTGTTTCGATTTTACGCTCTTGCCGGTCCTTGCCGGCGCGGCCCTGCCGGCGCCACAGCTCTCGCGAACGACCAGCCGAACGGCTGTCGTCACCGTCTCCGCCTCGGCCTTGCCGGCATTGATCTGCTTGAGCAGCATCTGTGCGCCGCGACGCCCGATCCCCTGCGGATCGACCGAGACCGTCGTCAGCGCCGGGACGGCTGCCTGCGCCTCGATGACGTCGTCGAACCCCACTACGGCGAAGTCGACGCCAGGTTCCAGGCGGCGGGCGCGCAATCCGTCGCAGACACCGAAAGCGACGGCATCGTTGAAGCAGACGGCGGCGGTCGGCCGACGGGCAAGAGCAATCGCCTTTCCGATCGCTTCCACCCCGCCGGCCCGCGACGGCGCCGACGAGATGACGAGTTCTTCGTGATAGTCGAGCCCGGCTGCCTCCACGCCGCTCCGGTAGCCGGCAAGCCTGTCGTCGAAGACGGCGGTGTCGGGAAAGCCGCCGAGGAAAGCGATGCGTTTGTGGCCGAGCCCGGCCAGATGCCTGACCGCCGACATCATGCCGGCCCGGTTGTCGGAGACGATCGACGAGACCTTGGCGCCGGGCAGGTTTCGCACGACGACCACGACTGGAATGCCGGCGGCGACGAGCGGCTTGAAGTCGGCGGCATCGGTGGCACGGGCCGGCGAGACGATAAGGCCGGAAATGCCGTGCTCCCGCATCGATGCGACAACCTCCCGCTGCCGGTCGATACTCTCGCCGGTGTTCGACAGGAACTGCACGAAGCCGGCCGACTGGACGACCATATCGACACCGACCGCCAGCTCGGCAAAAAAGCTGTTCGTCAGGTCGTTGACGACGACCCCGACGATCCGCGACTTGGCGCCGGCCTGCCGAAGATTGGCGGCGCCGCGATTGTAGACGTAGCCGAGTTCGCGCATCACCGCATTGACCTTGGAGCGCGTCCCCTCATTGACCAGGGAGGAGCCCTGAAGCACCAGCGACACCGTCGACTTGGAGACGCCGGCGGCTTTCGCGATATCAATGACGGTGACCCGCGCCTTTGTCATTTTTCCTCCCGACCTCAACGTCGACTTAGGGATAAGTATTTGGAACGTTCCAATTCTGTCAAGCGGAATCTAAATGAGATATTATCAAACTCCATTTTCATTGATTTATTTCTTTTCTTCGCCGCAGTATCTTTCGCTCAAAAATTGGAACGTTCTAAAAACCGATCTCAATCAAGCGGCACCGTTCAATATTTTGACCGGCATGAAGTGAGCCGGACGACGCATGTTCCTGCCATCAGCGGTCGCCTCGAGCGATGTGGCCGATGACCCTCTCCCCAAGTTTCCGTCGAGGATCTCCCGCCGACAGGCATTAGCGAAACTTTATCGTTTCTGACGAATGCTACGCATACGTGCAAAGCACCAGATCTGAAGCAGGGCCGGTTGATGCCACATTCGTTTGAATCCATTCTGGAGAACCTGCCGCAGGGCATCGTTCTTCTCGATCCTGCCAGCACGGTGACGGCATTCAATGCCCGCACGCTCGATATTCTCGGTCTTGCGGAAGGCGCGATCCGCAAGGGAATGACGATCGAGGAATTGCCGGGCACCACGGACTGCCGTGCCGAGGCATCCAGGCGGTCCGCGACCGGGAAACCATACATATCCCAGTTTGCGCTTTCCGACGGACGGATGGTCTCGTTGACATCGGCCCCCTCGAAGGATGGAGGCTGGATCCTGAGCTATGAAGACATCTCTACCCTCATCCGCGTCGAAGACAGCCTGACCGAACAACATCACAGGTTCGACGCGGCCCTTAGCAACATGCCGCATGGGCTGTGCATGTTCGATTCGAAAAAGAACCTGATCCTATGCAACCCATCCTATGCTCGGATGTACAATCTGCCGAATCTGCTGAGGCAACCAGGGACGCCGCTTGTCGATATCCTGGCCTATCGCAGCCGCGAGGGAAATGGACCGGCCGACACCGCGACCTATTTCGATGTGGTATTCGAAGCCACCGCGCGCGGTGCGGTGGCCAGCCAGAATATCGTGCTCACCGATGGCCGCGTCATCAAAATCACCCACAATCCGATGCAAAACGGTGGTTACGTGGCCACCCACGAAGACGTCACCACGACGGTGCGGCTTGCGGAAGAACTGCGCTGGCATCACGATCAGCTCGAAACGACGGTGCAGAGCCGCACGGCCGAGGTTGAGCGCCAGGCGCGGGAACTCGAGCGAATGCTTGCGCAGGAGCGAAACATCAACGAATTGCAGCGGCAGTTCGTGGCAATGGCATCCCACGAGTTCCGAACCCCGCTCGCCATCATCGACGCCGCCGCCCAGCGGCTGCTGCGTAAGAGAGGAGCAGTCGAGCCGGAATTTCTCGGCGACAAGGTCGACCAGATCCGCGCATCGGTGAACCGGATCGTCGATCTCATGGAGAGCATCCTGTCGGCCGGGCGCCTCGACACCGGCAAGATCGATATCAGCTACGACGCCTGCGCATTGAGATCGCTGATCAGAAGCTGCTGCGAGCGGCAGTCGACGATCGCCAAGACACACGCCTTTGTGCTTGATATCGATGGACTGCCGGAGTTCATCGACGCCGATCCCCGGACTTTGGCGCAGGTCTTTACCAACCTGCTGTCCAATGCGGTCAAATACGCGCCCGGAACCTCGGAAATTCGCGTCACGGCATGGGAGGAAACGGGAAACGTCAAAGTCTCGATCAGCGATGACGGCGTGGGGATCGATCCCGAAGACCTGCCCCGGCTGTTCCAGCGCTATTTTCGTGCCGGCACGTCGACCGGGATTGCCGGAACGGGCATCGGTCTCAATCTGGTGAAGCAGATCGTCGAACTGCACCACGGCTCGATAGAAGTTCGAAGCGCAAGAGGATGCGGATCGACGTTCACCGTCACCCTTCCGATCAAGCGAACCGATAACGCTTCCGACAACAGTGACGCTGCCTGATATTTCAGGATTGCTGTCCTCATTATCTACCCTATCCTTCTCGCTATAGAGGAGGACCATGCCATGGCTTTCATTCACACCCCCAATGCATCCGCCAGCGAAAAGACGACGTCGATGTATGCGTCGGCGGAGGCGAATTATGGTTATCTGCCGAATATGTACCGGGCCTTCGGACACCGGCCGGAGGTGATGGAGAACTGGGCAGCGCTGCTTTCCAGCATTCGCGGCCATATGAGCCTCAGGCGCTATGAGCTGGTGACGCTGGCGGCCGCCAAAGAGCTGAAATCCTCCTATTGCATGCTGGCGCATGGCTCGGTGCTGCTGCGCGAGGGTTTTACCAGCGACGGGCTGACGGCTGTCGTCAACGAGACGGAGAAGGCGCCGATCGATGCCGGCGAACGCGCCATCATGGCCTTTGCCGCCAAGGTGGCGCGCGATGCGACGTCGGTCACTCAGCAGGACATAGATGGGCTGAAGAAACACGGGCTGAGCGATGCAGAGGTCTTCGACGTCACGGCTGCGGCCGCCGCCCGCTGCTTCTTCTCAAAAATGCTGGATGCGCTGGGGGCCGCACCCGACCACGCCTATATCGAGCGACTGGAGCCGAGCGTGCGCAAAACGCTCAGCGTCGGCCGGGAAGTCGAACGGCCTCTGGCGCCGTCACCGTCACGCGGCACATCGCAATGATCGGGTAAGAGGAGGATGTTCGGGCGGCTTTTGTGACCCTGCTCCTCCCGCCCCTATTCCGGTTTGTCGGCAAAATGCCGGATCGCAAATTCGGCGATATTCTGGCTCGAGCGATCGGCATCGTCGAGCAGCGATGGAAACAGCTGCCACTGATGCGGCATGCCCGGCCAGACCTCGGTGGTGACATCCACACCCGCCTGGCGCGCCTTGTCGGCGAGCCGCAGCGTATCGTCGAGCAGGGCTTCACCGGAGCCGACCTGCAGCAGCAGCGGCGGAAAACCCGCCATATCGGCATAAAGCGGCGATGCCTGAGGATCGGTCGGAGACCGGCTGCCAAGATAGGCCTTGCGCAAGGTCTCGATCGATGCCCTGCCGACCATCGGATCGCTATCGGCATTCGCTGTCATCGATCCGCCGGTCGCAGCAAGATCGGTAATGGGGCTGAGCGCCACCACGGCCGCCGGCAACGGCTTTGCCGCCTGCCTCTGCCGCAGCACCGTCTCGATGGCGATATTGCCGCCGGCGCCGTCTCCGGCAACGACGACGTTCTCGCTGCGATAGCCATTGTCGAGAAGCCAGCGATAGGCCGTCAGCGCGTCGTTGATCTGCGCGGGATAGGTATATTCAGGCGTCAGCCGATACTCGATCAGAAGAACGTCGCAGGATGCGGCCTTGGCGAGCGAGCCGGCAAGCAGGCTGTGCGTGCGGATGGAACCGCCGGAAAAGCCGCCGCCATGGATATAGAGAATCACCCTTTCGCCGATCGGGTGATGCAGACGGGCGGGCCACATCAGCTCGGCATCGACGCCGTCGGCATCGACGTGCCGAACCTGGACGCGTGTCGGCCCCGGCATCGTCTCCATCAGCGTCCGAAAGGCCGTCCGCTGCTGCTGCAGGCTGTCGGCGCCGGCAAAATGATCCTTCCAGAGGCCGACGAGTTTTTCGACCTGCTCGCGCGAGACCTGGCTTTGCGGTCCGATGTCGTTTCCGACCGCTGCCGATGCCGCGAGCATCGACGCAGCCAGGGCGGCAAACAGACAAGCAAGCCGCTTTGGGGTTCTTCGAATACCGGCTGGCAAAATCCCACCACTCATCAACTTCTCCCGACGATGCTGGCCATGCGGCATCTTTGGCCGGTTCGACCGGCGGAGTCAAAAGGGACAGGCGGATCCTCTAGCTTTTTCATTCTCTCTGCCGTGGTGGGCATCCAGGTCGGCTGCTGCCCGTCCACCATGGGCTTCATCAGCCTGCTCCTCAAAAAAATCGACAATGCCCGCCGGGCACGGCTTGCCATTTGCGGCACATCCATCGGAAATGGGTTCCGCGCCTGCCTGCCCCAACCCCGGCGCTTCGTCTCGCGCGTGAGTGAAGAATGTCGATGACCACCATTTACCTTGCCGGCCCGGAAGTCTTTCTTCCGGATGCCATGCCCATCATGGCCGAAAAACGTCGATTGGCCCGCCAGTTCGGCTTCGAGCCCACCGGTCCCGGCAGCGACGAAAACCAGACGCCGGTAAAGCGGACGGCCGCCGAGATCTACGCCCGCAATGACGACGCCATGCGTCGAGCCGAGATCTGCCTTGCCAATGTCACTCCCTTTCGCGGCGTCAGTGCCGATCCGGGCACCGTCTACGAGATCGGCTTCATGATTGCGCTCGGAAAAGCGGTCTTTGCCTATACCAACCACCCCGACGACTATGGGCTGCGCGTTCGCTCGATCTGGTATGCGGGACTTGATATCGACGAGACGAGCGGGCGCCCTCGCGGACCGGATGGCATCGCGATCGAAAATCACGGCATGGCCGACAACCTGATGATCGACGGTGGGATCGAGGCGACAGGAGGCAGGATGTTTCGTGCAGCCGCGCTCCCGGCAGATCCTGCCCGCGACCTGACGGTTTATTTTGCGGCGCTTCAGGCGATCGCCGGCATGCGGGCCGATGGCGGCCAATACCGATAGGGCAAAATCGGCACTCGTCTTGGGCCGAACCCCGGTATCGGAAACGATCCTGGCGCTGGTCGCGCAGCTCGATCGGGAAAGCCGGCGCGGCAGTTGATGAGATGGAAACGCGGCCAGGGAAACCCCGGCCGCCCTCGCTTACTTTCCGAATATTCGCCACCAGCGGCGAAGCGAAGGTCTCGTAATGGGTGAGATCGGGCAGGATCGCCAGCCGGTTCTTCGACATGCACAAGGATGGCGGCGGTCACGGCTTCCCGACGGTGCGTTTCGAGATTTTTCCCATCGGCCTTTATACCATTCCTATATTTTCGCCCCCTCACCCGAATGGATTTCCTATCGCGGTCGGCAGTAGACTCTTGCCGTCATTGCAAAGGTCAAACACCATGCGAAATGTCATGTCCTCCGGCTTCCAGCCCCGTCGCCCCCATAAGATCACACGCAACAGCCAGCAGGTGCGCGAGAAGCGTACGGCTTGGGCGCTGATCGTCTTCGGCGTGGTGCTCGCCTGCGTCGAAGTCTACATCGTCTACGCCGCGCTCTAAGGCGCGCGCGTGAAGCGGCGAGCCGAAAACCGGGTTCCAACTTTTCCTTAACCCGCATGCTGGTAAAATCTGGTAGCAGAGACTTCAGACGCCACGAGACCGATGCCGAAACCGAACTTCCGCTTCACCCATTACGATCTCAAGGAACAGCGCGCCGGAACGATCGTCGAGGTGTCGTTGAATGCGGTGAACAATGTTCGCCTGATGACGGCGCCGAATTTCCAGCGCTTCACCGAGGTTCTCGATTTCAAATATATCGGCGGCGTGGCGCGTAAATCACCGGTCAAGATCGCCGTCCCCGAAAGCGGCCACTGGCATGTCGTCGTCGATATGGAAGGCCATCACGGATTGGCGGAATCCGCCGTCAAGGTTATCGCCGCGCCTGTCAATCAGAAGACGCCGCGCCCTTCCTGAGCTTTGCAGCACTTTTCCGACGCGTAATGGCGGGGAAAAACCGTGATCGCGTGACGCCCGATCGTGTTGATCTTGATCACGATCAATGAAACAGGCCGCGACGTCGGTCAGAATTCTCCGGTGGTGAGGCTTATCCCGCGCCGCCAGCTGCAGGTCGGCTTCCCATCCATGCTCTGATGGCGCAGCGAGGAGCAGCAGACAATGATCTTCATCACCTGGGGCAGTCCATGACTTCGAACCCGATCGATCATATCACCGATATCATCGATCCAGGCGATGCGCTCGGCGAAGTTCTTTTCGGATTGATCATGGCGCTGACATTCACGGTCGGGGCGAGGCTTGTTGTTAACGAAGAGGGCTTGGATACCCAGGAATTGATCGCCGCAACAATCGGATGCAACCTCGCCTGGGGGATCATCGACGCCGTCTTGTTCGTTCTGGGAACAACGTTTTACAAGAGCAGGCGGCTGCGCCTTTTTCGGCAAATCAAAGCCGCGGGAAGCGAGACTGCGGCCCTTGAGATGCTCGCGAAAGAATTTCCAATCGAAGAAGCACCGTTTTCTGCAAAGGCTGGTGATGCGGACGCGCTCTATCGATCACTGCTGACGCTCGCGTGCAGGGCAGATCCTGTGAAGGCGTCCCTCTCGAAGGGTGATCTGTTGGCCGCAATCGCGGTCTTCGCTCTGGTCTCGGCCACATCAATTCCGGCCGTTATCCCATTCTTTTTCATCGACAACGCGCACCTTGCGCTGAGAACCAGCAACCTGTTTCTCATCATGCTGCTATTTGTGACGGGTTATGCGTGGGCGAAACTTTCGGGAGGCAGGCCTTTTTATGCCGGGATGACGATGACGGGTCTCGGATTGGTTCTGGTCTCAATCGCGATCGCGCTTGGCGGCTGAGCCCCATTCACCAGCCGAACAGGCGCGTCAGCGCGGATTGCGGTCTTTGCGCAGTTTGTCCCACCATTCCAACCGTTTGCGGATATCGCGCTCGAAGCCGCGCTCCGGCGGATCGTAGAAGGTCTGGCGGCCCATCTTCTCCGGGAAATAATCCTGGCCGGAAAAGGCGTCCGGTTCATCGTGGTCGTAGCGATAACCGTCGCCATAGCCCTCGCCCTTCATCAGCTTGGTCGGCGCGTTAAGGATATGCTTCGGCGGCAGCAGCGAACCGTTCTGCTTGGCGGCCTGGGTGGCTGCCTTGAAGGCGGTGTAGATGGCATTGGATTTCGGCGCGGTGGCGAGATAGACGCAGGCCTGAGCAAGCGCCAGTTCGCCTTCCGGCGAGCCGAGATACTCGTAGGCATCCTTGGCGGCATTGCAGATCACCAGCGCCTGCGGATCGGCAAGGCCGATATCTTCCACCGCCATGCGCACCAGCCGCCGGCCGAGATAGAGCGGGTCCTCGCCGGCATCGAACATGCGGGCGAGATAATAGAGCGCCGCATCCGGATCCGAACCACGCACGGATTTATGCAGCGCCGAGATCAGATTGTAATGGCCGTCCTGCGCCTTGTCGTAGACGGGGGCGCGGCGCTGGACGATGCGCGTCAGGCCCTCGGTATTGAAGCTCTCGCCCTCGCGCGCGGCGCGCCAGACCTCCTCGGCCAGAGTCAGCACCGCGCGGCCGTCGCCATCGGCCATGCGGATCAGGCTGATACGCGCCTCTTCGGTCAGCGGCAGCGGCTTCTGCTCGATCGCCTCGGCCCGCTTCAGCAACTCCTCCAGGCTCTCTTCGTCATGCGACTTGAAGGTCAGCACGCGGGCGCGCGATAGCAAGGCGGCGTTGAGCTCGAAGGATGGATTTTCCGTCGTGGCGCCGACGAGAATGACGGTGCCGTCCTCCATAACAGGCAGGAAACTATCCTGCTGGGCGCGGTTGAAACGGTGGATCTCGTCGACGAAGAGCAGCGTCTGGCGGCCATCCATGCGGCGCAGGCGGGCCGTCTCGAACACCTTCTTCAGATCGGCGACGCCGGAAAAGATCGCCGATATCTGCTCGAAGGCCAGCCCCGCCTCGCCCGACAGCAGCCGGGCCACCGTCGTCTTGCCGGTGCCGGGCGGGCCCCAGAAGATCATCGAGCCGAGCGACCCGCTCTCGATCATTCTTTTCAAGACGCCGTCTTCACCGGTCAGATGCTCCTGACCGGTGACATCGGCAAGCGTCTTCGGCCGCAGCCGGTCGGCAAGCGGCCGCCTGGCGGCCACCTCTTCCGGAACACGCGGTGCGAAGAGATCGTTGCTCATCGGAAGAACTGCCGGATGCGCTGACCGTCGCGCTCGATCTCGACCCGCCAGAGGCCGGGGTCGCTATCGGCGATTTCGGAGAGTTCGCTGGTCGACTTCACATCGGTGCCGTTGATCGAGACGATGATATCCTTCGGCTCGAAACCGAGACGGGCGGCAGGCGAATCCTCCTTCACCTCGGATACCACGACGCCTGCCGATTCCGGCGGCATGCGCAGCTCGTCGGCGACCCGCGGCGACAGGTTCTCGACGACCGCACCGCTGAAGGGGGTGCGCCCGCCGATCGTGCGCTGGTCGCGCGGCGAGGTTTCCGGGGCGCGATCGAGCGTCAGCGGCAGTTGCTGCTCGCGGCCGTTCTCGACGACGGTGAGTTTGACCGATTTGCCGAGACCAGCCGTCGTCAGGCGGTAGAGCAGCGCATCCGGATGTTCGACGGATATGCCGTCGACGGCAGTGACGATTTCGCCGGCCTTCAATCCGGCCTTGGCCGCCGGTCCGCCTTCCGAAACTTTGACGACCAGCGCGCCGCGCGCCTTGTTGAGCCCAAGCGCTTCGGCGACTTCCGAGGTCACCGCATCGAAGCTCGCGCCGACATAGGGCCGTTCGAAGGTTTTGACCCCGGCATCGGCCGAGGCAAGGAAGACCTTGACCAGATTGGCGGGAATGGCAAAGCCGATACCGTTCGAGCCGCCGCCGCGCGAGAAGATCGCCGTGTTGATGCCGATCAGTTCACCCTTCATGTTCATCAGCGCGCCGCCGGAATTGCCGGGATTGATCGAGGCATCGGTCTGGATGAAGAAGCCGAACTCGTTCCTGACCACCTGGTTGCGGGCAAGAGCAGAGACGATGCCGCTCGTCACCGTCTGGCCGACGCCGAAGGGGTTGCCGATCGCCAGCACCAGATCGCCGACCTCGACGGCATCGGAATTGCCGATCGGCAGTGTCGGGAAGCTCTCCTTGGTCTCGATCTTCAGCACGGCGAGATCGACGCGGTCGTCGCGCAGCACCACCTTGCAGGGGAATTCGCGGCCGTCCGGCAACGCCACCTTGATGTCGTCGGCGCCTTCGACGACGTGATTGTTGGTGACGACAGTGCCGTTCGCCTCGACGATGACACCCGAGCCCAGCGAGGACTGCTTCTCCGAACGGTTCGGCATCTGCTGGCCGAAAAACTGCTCGAAGAAGGGGTCGCCGGCGAAGGGCGACTGGCGCTGGACGATCTTCTCCGCATAGACATTGACGACGGCGCCGGATGTCTGCTTGACGAGCGGCGCGAAGGAGAGCTGCATCTGCATCTGGCTCTCAGGCACGGTCTTGGCCGTCTGGGCGTAAGCAGCCGCCGGCAGTAGGAGCGTCAGAGCAAGTAGCGAGACGGAGGCGCGTTTGAACAGGCCTTGCATGGGTATCCCTTTTTGAATCCTCTTGAGCACGTTGTAGCGCCCGACGCTAGAAAGGAAAGAGGGCGGAAGCATGGAAGAATAAGGCAAGGGAACGTCTTGAACTCATCATGAATTCGATTCAGGGAAACCAGCCATGCAGCTGATATCAAAAGCTAAAACCTGGGCAAGGTCACTGAAGCGTGACATCGTTGCGCTGTGGCTTGCAGCCCGAGACCGCCGCGTGCCCTGGTATGCGAAAGCGGTGGCCGGCGCCGTTGCGGCCTATGCGTTGTCGCCCGTCGATCTCATCCCCGATTTCGTTCCCGTGCTCGGCTATCTCGACGATCTGCTGATCGTGCCGCTCGGCATCCTGCTGGCGACGCGGCTTGTGCCGGCTGAGGTGATGAGCGAGCTTCGTGCCGAGGCGGCAAGACGCATCGAACGCCCTTCCGGCAGGGCCGGACTGATTTTCATCCTTGCCGTCTGGCTCGCCTGCATCATCTTCCTGGCTCTGGCGCTACGAAAGCTGGTTTGACCGGCGGCAAAAGGGAAGAAGATGATGACACGGCGAATGTCGGCCGCTCTCGGTTTGGCGGTGCTGATTTCCACATCCGGTCCGGCATGGTCTGCAAGCTTCGACTGCGATGGGCAGGAATTGAAGCCGGACGAAAAGACGATCTGCGACAAGCGCACGCTCAACGATGCCGATGTGAAGATGGCGACCACCTTCGAGCTGCTCTCCGGCCTGCTGGCCATGGGTTCGCGCGGCACGCTGCAGGACGAACAGACAGTCTGGCTGAAGAAGCGGCAGGCGTGCGGAGCAGATGCCGCCTGCCTGCAAGGCGCCTATGACGAGCGGCTGAAGCAACTCGGCGAGACCTACAAAAACATCAACCGGCCGCTTTGAAAGCGACCGGTTGGCAAAACAGCTGACTTTTAATCAGTCGGTTTTCGGGCAAATCAGCGAGCGTTCAGATCGCGCACGGCGCCGCGATCGGCACTCGTGGCGAAGGCGGCATAGGCCTTCAGCGCCGTGGTAACGTTGCGCTTGCGCACTTCCGTCGGCTGCCAGCCCTTGGCGTCCTGATCGGCGCGGCGGGCGGCAAGCTCGGCCTCGTCGACGCGCAGGCTGATCGTGCGGTTCGGGATGTCGATGTCGATCATGTCGCCTTCGCGCACCAGGCCGATCGTGCCGCCATTTGCCGCTTCCGGCGAGGCGTGGCCGATCGACAGGCCGGAGGTGCCGCCGGAGAAGCGGCCATCGGTGATCAGCGCACAGGCTTTACCCAGGCCCTTCGACTTCAGATAGCTTGTGGGATAGAGCATTTCCTGCATGCCGGGGCCGCCCTTCGGGCCTTCGTAGCGGATGACGACGACGTCGCCAGCCTTGACCTCGTTGGCCAGGATCGCCTTGACGGAGGCATCCTGGCTTTCGAAGACGCGTGCCGGGCCGGAGAATTTCAGGATCGATTCATCGACACCGGCCGTCTTGACGATGCAGCCGTCGACCGCGAGGTTACCCTTGAGCACGGCAAGGCCGCCGTCCTTGGAGAAAGGATGTTCGACCGAACGGATGACGCCGTTCTGGCGGTCGGTGTCGAGTTCGTCCCAGCGCGCTTCCTGGCTGAAGGCGACCTGGGTCGGGATGCCGCCGGGAGCAGCACGATAAAATTTGCGGACAGTGTCGCTGTTGGTGCGGGTAATATCCCAGCGCTCGATCGCGTCGCCCAGCGTCTCGGCATGCACGGTCGGGCAATCGCGGTTCAAGAGACCGCCCTTATCGAGTTCGCCGAGGATCGACATGATGCCGCCGGCGCGATGCACGTCTTCCATATGAACATCGCTCTTGGCGGGTGCGACCTTCGACAGGCACGGCACGCGGCGCGACAGCGCGTCGATATCGGCCATGGTGAAATCGATCTCGCCCTCATGGGCAGCAGCCAGAATGTGCAGGACGGTATTGGTGGAACCGCCCATGGCGATGTCGAGCGCCATGGCATTCTCGAAGGCCTGCTTGGAGGCGATGGTGCGCGGCAGCGCCTTGACGTCGTCCTGCTCGTAATAACGGCGGGCGAGATCGACGATCAGGTGGCCGGCCTCGACGAAAAGGCGCTTGCGGTCGGCGTGGGTGGCAAGCGTCGAGCCGTTGCCGGGCAGCGACAGGCCGAGCGCTTCGGTCAGGCAGTTCATGGAGTTCGCGGTGAACATGCCGGAGCACGAACCGCAGGTCGGACAGGCCGAGCGTTCGATGGTCTGGACGTCCTCGTCGCTGATCTTGTCATCGGCAGCGGCGACCATCGCATCGACGAGGTCGAGCGCATGCGTCTTGCCGTGCAGCACGACCTTGCCCGCTTCCATCGGGCCGCCCGAGACGAAGACCGTCGGAATATTGAGGCGCAGCGACGCCATCAGCATGCCGGGGGTGATCTTGTCGCAGTTGGAGATGCAGACCATGGCATCGGCGCAATGGGCATTGACCATGTATTCGACGCTGTCGGCGATAAGCTCGCGCGAGGGCAGCGAATAGAGCATGCCGTCATGGCCCATGGCGATGCCGTCGTCGACGGCGATGGTGTTGAATTCCTTGGCGACGCCGCCGGCCGCCTCGATTTCGCGGGCGACGAGCTGACCGAGATCCTTCAAGTGGACGTGGCCGGGCACGAATTGGGTGAAGGAATTCACCACAGCGATGATCGGCTTGCCGAAATCCGAATCCTTCATGCCCGTGGCGCGCCAAAGGCCGCGCGCGCCTGCCATGTTGCGGCCGTGGGTCGTGGTTCTGGAACGGTAAGCTGGCATCGGTGTCTTCCTCGACGTGTCGGAAATGATCAAGCGAAGCGGAACGGCAATGGAGCCTGCCGGCCGGGCAAACGCTGGCTTTTGGAATTGTCCTAATCCAATCGATAGGGGCTGTCACTACCGGCAAGGTCAAATCCGGTACGCTGCCGGAAACGCCCCTTCAGGACAATTGATGATATACGGTTCGGCGCGCGTTTTCGTTACAGCCTATTCCATCACAACCGAACACAAAAAATTGGCTTCCCGTCTGCAATATTCAAGGCTTAGACACTGGTCCGTACATGCGGGCGGTGCGTTTAAGAACTATAGTGAGAAATCCGCCCAGGAGGTTTCGCCATGCCAAGCTATCGCCCACCGAAGATCGCGTCATCTGAGATCACACCACGTCAGATCTATATGCGCCGCCGGGAATTCCTCGGCGCGGCAGCACTTGGCGCCATGGGGCTCTACAGCGCCGGCAAGGCGAGTGCCGCCGCCCTTTCCGCCGTCGAGAGCAAGTACAAGGTCGACGAGAAGCCGACGCCGATCAAGGACGTCACGACCTACAACAACTTTTACGAATTCGGCCTCGACAAGGGCGATCCTGCGGCCAATTCCGGCGATTTCAAGCCGCTGCCCTGGACGATCAAGGTCGACGGCATGGTCAACAAGCCAGGCACGTTCGACCTCGAGGCGCTGATCAAGGAGTTCCCGGTCGAGGAGCGCACCTACCGGATGCGCTGCGTCGAGGCCTGGTCGATGGTCATTCCCTGGGACGGCTTTCCGCTGGCATCGCTGCTCGACAAGGTGGAGCCGCTCGGCAGCGCCAAATATGTCGCCTTCGAAACCGTGGTGCGGCCGGAGGAGATGCCGGGGCAGAAGGGCTTCTTCCAGTCGCTCGACTGGCCCTATGTCGAGGGGCTGCGGCTGGATGAGGCCCGCCATCCGCTGACGCTGCTTGCCGTCGGGCTCTATGGCGAAACGCTGCCGAACCAGAACGGCGCGCCGATCCGCCTTGTCGTACCGTGGAAATACGGCTTCAAGGGCATCAAGTCGATCGTCAGGATCACCCTTACCGACCAGCAGCCGAAGAACACCTGGCAGGTGACCAATTCGCAGGAATACGGCTTCTACGCCAACGTCAATCCGGCCGTCGACCATCCGCGCTGGAGCCAGGCGAGCGAACGGCGCATCGGCGAAAGCGGTTTCTTCGGCGCAAGCCGCCACCCCACCCTGCCCTTCAACGGCTATGCGGATGAGGTGGCGAGCCTCTATGCCGGCATGGATCTGAAGGCGAATTTCTGATGGCGCAACTGTCGCTCGCCATCCCCAAGCGTTGGCAGCCCGCCACCGTCTGGCTGCTTTATGGCGTCGGGCTCGTGCCGGCGGCCTGGACATTCTATCTCGGGGCGACCGATCAGCTCGGCGCCGATCCGGTCAAGACCTTCGAACTCTTCCTCGGCATCTGGACGATCCGTTTCCTCATCGCAACCCTTGCCGTCTCCCCTGCCCGCGAGCTTTTCGGCTGGAACTATCTGCGTTATCGCCGCGCTCTCGGGCTACTGACTTTCTACTACGCGCTGATGCATTTCACCGTCTACATGGTCCTCGATCAGGCGATGGATATAAATGCCGTGATCAACGACGTGCTGAAGCGGCCCTTCATCATGTTCGGCATGGCGGGACTTGCGATGCTCGCGCCACTGGCTGCGACATCCAACAATTTCTCGATCCGCCGCCTCGGCAAGAACTGGATCTGGCTGCACCGTCTCGTCTATATCATCGCCGCCTGCGGGGCGCTGCACTTCGCGCTCTCGACCAAGATCCTCGATCTCGAGCAATATATCTATGTCGGGCTGATCATCGCGCTCATCCTCTACCGCTCCTGGCGACCGATTGGCCGCAGCCGGAAGAAGAGCCAGGGGCGGACGCGCGATCGCGCGGTGGCGTCAGCTTCGTGAGACGGCCGCCCGACGGGCAGGATCGACCGCCCAGGCTGCGGCGATGCCGATTGCATAAGCCAGCATATTCCACAGCGAGAATATCCGGCCAAGCAGCAGCGCGCCTGCCGTCGTCAGCCGAAACGCGTCGAGCCAGGGCGTGTGATAGAGCCGGAACAATTCCACTGAGATCGCGACAAACAGGGCGATGATGGCAATGCCGGCCGGTCGGAACCGTGCAGCGATGAGCGCCACGAGCAGATAGACCATCGTCCCCCAGAGCGCCGAGCCGCCATATTTGACGACGACAAAGGGCAGATCGACCGCATAGCCGAACCGTCTGAGCGCCAGCCCGAGCACGATTACCACAAGCAGGGCTGCGAGGCGAAGGAGCTGCGCGTGAGAGCGGGTTTGCATGATTTCGCGCAATGGGACCTGTCCTCTATCAATCAGCCCGTTGAACGGTGGAGATATCGAATTGCCGGCGGGGCGCCGTCTGTCGCCGGAAAACCGGCGCTGCCACGTTCTTCCGCGGCCGATGCACAAACAAAAACAGCCGGGCTTTGTGAGCCCGGCTGTTTTTTCTATCCGCCAGAGCGGAAGATTAAGCGGCGACGGCCTGCTCTTCGGCAGCGACGCGGGCCTTGTCGGCTGCGCCCTTGGCGAAGGTGTCGCGATCGACGAATTCGACAACGGCCATAGCGGCATTGTCGCCCTGGCGGAAGCCGGCCTTCATGATGCGCAGATAGCCGCCGTTGCGGGTGGCGTAGCGCGTTGCGATCGCGTCGAACAGCTTCGAAACGACAGCGGCGTCGCGGATCTGCGAGATCGCCTGACGGCGAGCATGCAGGTCGCCGCGCTTGCCGAGCGTGACAAGCTTCTCGACGATCGGACGGATTTCCTTGGCCTTCGGCAGGGTCGTGACGATCTGCTCGTGGGTGATGAGCGAAGCCGCCATGTTGGCGAACATCGCCTTGCGGTGGCTTGCAGTTCTATTCAGCTTGCGGCCGGCCTTTGCGTGGCGCATTGCTATTCTCCTTTAGTGCAGTGCCCTAGCTTCGTTACCGGGCCTGCCGTTTCCTGGCACATGCAGGCGATCGGCCTGCTGTTTGACGGGGAAAGGCAGTCGTAAAGAGCCTGCCTTTTTGGTTTTTAATACTGGTCTTCGTAACGCTTGGCGAGATCTTCGATGTTCTCGGGCGGCCATGCCGGCACTTCCATGCCGAGGTGCAGGCCCATGGAAGCGAGAACTTCCTTGATTTCGTTCAGCGACTTGCGACCAAAATTCGGCGTGCGGAGCATTTCTGCTTCGGTCTTCTGAATGAGGTCGCCGATGTAGACGATGTTGTCGTTCTTCAGGCAGTTTGCCGAACGGACCGACAGTTCGAGTTCGTCCACCTTCTTGAGGAGAGCCGGGTTGAAAGCGAGTTCGGTGACTGCTTCCTCTTCGGTTTCCTTCTGCGGCTCGTCGAAGTTGACGAAGACGCCAAGCTGATCCTGGAGGATGCGCGCCGCAAAAGCGACGGCGTCTTCGCCGGTGATCGAGCCATCGGTTTCGATGGTCATGTTCAGCTTGTCGTAATCGAGAACCTGTCCTTCGCGGGTATTTTCAACCTTGTAGGACACCTTCTTGACCGGCGAGTAGAGGCTGTCGACCGGGATGAGACCGATCGGAGCATCTTCCGCACGATTGCGTTCGGCCGGAACGTAGCCCTTGCCGTTGTTGACGGTGAACTCCATGCGGATTTCGGCGCCCTCGTCGAGCGTGCAGATGACATGCTCGGGGTTGAGGATTTCGATATCGCCGACCGTCTGGATGTCGCCAGCCGTGACAACGCCCGGGCCCTGCTTGCGCACGACCATGCGTTTTGCGTCGTCGCCATCCATCTTGATGGCGATTTCCTTGATGTTGAGCACGATGTCCGTCACGTCTTCACGGACGCCCGGAATCGAGGAGAATTCATGCAGCACGCCATCGATCTGCACCGCCGTGACGGCAGCGCCGCGCAGCGAGGAGAGCAGAACGCGGCGAAGCGCATTGCCGAGGGTCAGGCCGAAGCCGCGCTCCAGCGGTTCAGCAACAAGCGTCGCCCTAGTGCGCGAGCTCGAAGAGAACTCGACCTTGTTCGGCTTGATCAGTTCCTGCCAGTTCTTCTGAATCATGAGTTTGCCTTCCGTTCGTTGCCACCATCCAATCGTGGCAACCGAGCTTGAAAACCACCGGGAGCGCGAGCGCGCTCACCAGTGACGAGAGCGATGATCAGACGCGGCGCTTCTTGCGCGGACGGCAGCCATTGTGCGGGATCGGGGTCACGTCGCGGATGGACGTGATCATGAAACCTGCAGCCTGGAGCGCGCGCAGAGCCGATTCACGACCCGAACCCGGACCGCAGACTTCGACTTCCAGCGACTTCATGCCGTGCTCCTGGGCCTTCTTGGCGCAGTCTTCGGCAGCGATCTGGGCGGCGAACGGGGTCGACTTGCGCGAGCCCTTGAAGCCCTTGGCGCCAGCCGACGACCATGCAATCGCATTGCCCTGCGCGTCGGTGATGGTGATCATCGTGTTGTTGAAGGTCGAGTTGACGTGAGCGACACCCGACGAGATATTCTTGCGCTCACGACGGCGAACGCGGACGGCTTCCTTAGCCATGGTATTCCTTTCGTTGATCTCTTCACCGCCGTAATGCCAGCGGCTACACCGGAACGGCGCCTACATGGTCCCGCTCCAAACTCAAAAGAGGCCGGCGCAGACCGCCAGCCTCCCCACCCCGGTTTCCCGGAAATTACTTCTTCTTACCAGCGATTGCCTTTGCCGGGCCCTTGCGGGTGCGGGCATTGGTGTGCGTACGCTGACCGCGGACCGGAAGGCCGCGGCGATGACGCAGGCCGCGGTAGCAGCCGAGGTCCATCAGGCGCTTGATGTTCATCGCGGTATCGCGACGAAGATCACCCTCGACCTGATAGTCGCGGTCGATGGCTTCGCGGATCTGAAGGACTTCGGCGTCCGTCAGCTGATGCACACGACGTTCAGCCGGGATACCGACCTTCTCGACGATTTCCTGTGCGAATTTCGGACCGATCCCGTGAATGTAGGTCAGCGCGATAACAACGCGCTTTGCAGTCGGGATGTTGACGCCAGCGATACGTGCCACGCCTGTTCTCCTTGCATTCCAGTTGCCATCCGGCAAGTGGGCTTCGTTATGCGGTCTTTGGAACCGCTCGTTCAGATTTACGTCCGCAACATGTCAAAACGACCGCACCCGGACTTCCCTGGGAAATCCGCGCCGATCGCATGGAATGTCGCGAGTTGGCGCGGTGTTTAGCGGAATCACTGCTGAAAAGCAACCGTTCCGCCAAGTTTATTTTCAAAGCCTTAAAGCTTGGAAAGAATGCTTTCGACCTCGGCCGTCACCCGATCGATCTCCGCCATGCCGTCCACGGACCTGAGTTTGCCCTTGGCATGGTAATAGCCGATCAGCGGCGAGGTTTCCTTGTAGTAGACCTGCAGCCGAGCCGTCATGGTCTCCGGGTTGTCATCCGGGCGGCGCTTGAAGTGCGTGGAACCGCACTTGTCGCACACGCCTTCGGCAGCCGGAACCTTATCGGTATCGTGATAGACGCTGCCGCACTGTGCGCAGGAATAGCGACCGGCAACACGACGGACCAGTTCCTCATCGTCGACACGGAATTCGATGACGACGGACAGGCCGAGACCCTTTGCCTTCAGCATCGCTTCGGTGGCGTCCGCCTGGACGAGCGTCCGGGGGAAGCCGTCGAGAATGAAGCCGTTGGCGCAATCGGGCTGATCGATTCGCTCCGAGACGATGGCGATAACGATCTCATCCGAGACGAGTTTGCCGGCGTCCATGACCGCCTTGGCACGCTTGCCGACATCGGTGCCGGCGTTAACCGCCGCACGCAGCATGTCCCCGGTGGAAAGCTGCGGAATGCCGTGCTTTTCCACGATCCGCTGGGCCTGGGTTCCCTTACCCGCGCCCGGCGGCCCCAAAAGGATAAGTCTCATCTCCCCCTCTTTCCTCCACGCAACTTCGATTTCTTGATCAGGCCTTCGTATTGCTGCGCGATCAGGTGACCCTGGATCTGTGCAACCGTATCAAGAGTTACGCTAACCACGATCAAAAGCGAAGTCCCACCAAGGGATAATGGGATGCCGGTTTGCGACACCAAGATCTCCGGAAGGATGCAGACGAAGACGAGATAGATCGCGCCGATCACGGTGATTCGGGTCAGCACGTAGTCGATATATTCGGCGGTGCGTTCGCCCGGGCGGATGCCGGGAATGAAGCCGCCATGCTTCTTCAGATTGTCGGCCGTGTCCTTCGGATTGAAGACGATGGCCGTGTAGAAGAAGGCGAAGAAGGCGATCAGCGCCGCATAGAGCACCATATAGAGCGGCTGGCCATGGCCCAGCGCCGCGACGATCGAGGTTGCCCAGGCAGGCATCGCGGTGCTGCTGGCAAAGCCTGCAAGCGTTGCCGGCAGCAGCAGCAGCGACGAGGCGAAGATCGCCGGGATGACGCCCGAGGTGTTGAGCTTCAGCGGCAGGTGCGAGGTATCGCCCTGGAACATGCGGTTGCCGACCTGGCGCTTCGGATATTGAATCAGCAGCCGGCGCTGCGCCCGCTCGACGAAGACGATGACGCCGATGACGCCGATCGCGACGACGATGACAAGCAGGATGAGGAAGGTCGACAGCGCACCGGTACGGCCCAGTTCCAGCGTGCCGGCAAGAGCTGTCGGAAGACCGGCGGCAATGCCGGCGAAGATGATCAGCGAGATGCCGTTGCCGATGCCGCGCGAGGTGATCTGCTCACCGAGCCACATCAGGAACATGGTGCCGCCGAGCAGCGTCAGAACGGTGGAAACACGGAAGAACCAGCCCGGCTCGACGACGAGGCCCTGGCCGCTCTCGAGGCCGGCGGCAATGCCGTAGGCCTGCAGCGCGCCGAGGATGACAGTGCCGTAGCGGGTATACTGGTTGATGATCTTGCGGCCCTGCTCACCCTCTTTCTTGAGGTTTTCGAGCGCCGGCACGACCGAGGTCATAAGCTGCACGATGATCGAAGCAGAGATGTAGGGCATGATGCCGAGCGCGAAGATCGCCATGCGCTGGACAGCGCCGCCCGAAAACATGTTGAAGAGGCCGAGAATGCCGCCTGCCTGGCCGCGGAAAGCCTGGGCATAGGCTTCGGGATTGAGGCCCGGAAGCGGAATATGGGTACCGAGCCTGTAGACGAGGAGAGCTGCCAGTGTGAACCACAGGCGCTTCTTCAAATCCTCGGCTTTGGCAAAGGTCGAAAAATTGAGGTTGGATGCCAATTGTTCCGCTGCAGAAGCCATGCGATTCTCCGCGCTACCAATTCCGGCGTCTCAGGGGATAGGCCGGCCCCGGAATCAGTATGAAATTATTCAAAACCGGGTTCAGAA
The DNA here is from genome assembly GCF_014197615.1 of Rhizobium esperanzae. Classification (GTDB taxonomy): domain Bacteria; phylum Pseudomonadota; class Alphaproteobacteria; order Rhizobiales; family Rhizobiaceae; genus Rhizobium; species Rhizobium esperanzae_A. The sequence continues at coordinate 212,555 of NZ_JACIFY010000010.1, read as the reverse complement.
CGGATTGCAATGCAACCCCATGCCTCACCCTCGTTTTAGTCTTACCGGCATGACGCGGGCGCGCCAGCCAAGTTTTTGTGAGGCCCACATATGGGAGCAAAATCGCCCGGTGTGAAGCACCCCGGGCGATATATCATCAGATTATTATTCGGCTGCAGCCGGAGCCGAAAGCAGCGTCACGGTGCCGCCGGCCTTTTCGATCTTTTCGACGGCAGGCTTGGAAGCGCCTGCAACGACGATGGTGATCTTGGTCTTGAGCTCGCCGTCGGCAAGAACGCGAACGCCGTCCTTCGGGCGGCGGATGACGCCGGCTGCCTTGAGAGCAGCTGCGTCAACGGTCGCCTTGGCGTCGAGCTTGCCGGCGTCGATTGCCGCCTGGATACGGGCGAGCGACACGACAACAAAATCGGAAGCGAAAATGTTGTTGAAGCCGCGCTTCGGCAGGCGACGATAGATCGGCATCTGGCCGCCTTCGAAGCCGTTGATGGCGACGCCCGAACGGGACTTCTGACCCTTCACGCCGCGACCGGCAGTCTTGCCCGAGCCCGAGCCGATACCGCGGCCGAGACGCTTGCGGCTGTGAGTCGAGCCTTCGTTGTCTTTAATTTCATTGAGTTTCATGAGCGTTTCCTCCGTCTCACTTCTCGTCGACGACGCGAACGAGATGCTGGACAGCACGGATCATGCCACGAACCGAAGGCGTATCCTCCAGCGTGCGGCGACGGTGCATCTTGTTCAGTCCGAGACCGATCAGCGTGCGCTGCTGAACATCCGGACGGCGAATCGGGCTGCCGATCTGTTCGATCGTGACAGTCTTCGCTTCAGCCTTCTTGGTAGCCTTGGCCATCTGTCAAACTCCTCTTATTCTTCAGAGGCGTTGCCGGAGGCGCTACGACGAGCCTGCAGCGTTGCATACTTGATGCCGCGCTGAGCTGCGATGTCCTTCGGGTGAACCTGGTGCTTGAGAGCGTCGAAGGTGGCGCGAACCATGTTGTAGGGGTTCGACGAACCGGTCGACTTGGCGACGACGTCATGCATGCCGAGCGTTTCGAATACGGCGCGCATCGGACCGCCGGCGATGATGCCGGTACCGACCTTGGCCGAGCGCAGCAGAACCTTGCCGGCGCCGTGGCGGCCATGAACGTCGTGATGCAGCGTACGGCCGTCACGCAGCGGTACGAAGATCAGTTCGCGCTTGGCGGCTTCGGTTGCCTTGCGGATGGCTTCCGGCACTTCGCGTGCCTTGCCATGGCCGAAGCCGACGCGGCCCTTCTGGTCGCCAACGACGACGAGTGCTGCGAAACCAAAACGACGGCCGCCCTTGACGACCTTGGCGACGCGGTTGATCGCGACCAGCTTGTCGACGAATTCGCTATCGCGCTCTTCACGGGCCTGGCGGTCTTCCCGCTGCGGCCTTCTTTCCTGTGCCATTGTCCTCTTCCTTTTTCTTTTCCGGGTGCAATCGGCAAACGAATGTGGACCGCATCAGCCTCCCCTTTCGGAGAGCGCCTGCGGTCCGGCGAAAATCCGGCCGGCGCCAAAAGCGTCCGGCCGGAAACTGATCAAAAGGTGAGACCGCCTTCGCGGGCTGCATCGGCGAGAGCCTTGATGCGGCCGTGATAGATGAAGGCGCCACGGTCGAATACGACTTCCGTAACACCGGCCTTGGAGGCGCGCTCGGCGACGAGCTTGCCGACAACGGCAGCGGCGGCGGTATCGGCACCGGTCTTCAGAGAACCGCGCAGATCCTTATCGAGGGTGGAGGCAGACGCGAGCGTCTTACCGGCCACATCGTCGATGACCTGGGCGTAGATGTTCTTCGAGGAGCGATGAACCGACAGGCGCGGACGGCCGTTGGCCACCGACTTGAGATGACGGCGCACGCGGTTGGCACGACGTGCAAGTGCTTCTTTCCTGCTAGCCATTTCGCGTGATCCTTACTTCTTCTTGCCTTCTTTGCGGACGATCCGCTCGTCAGCGTACTTGACGCCCTTGCCCTTGTAGGGCTCGGGACCGCGATATTCGCGGATTTCAGCGGCAACCTGACCGACCTGCTGCTTATTGATGCCGGAGACAACAATTTCAGTCGGCTTCGGAACGGCGATCGTGATGCCGACCGGCGGCTCATAGATCACGTCATGGCTGAAACCGAGAGCCAGCTGCAGGTTCTTGCCCTGCAGCGAGGCGCGGTAACCGACGCCGTTGATTTCAAGCTTGCGCTCGAAGCCGTCCTTGACGCCCTTGAAGATGCCTTCGATCATCGTGCGGGACATGCCCCACTTCGAACGTGCATCCTTGGTCTGGTTGACGGGCGTCACGACGACCGCGTTGTTTTCGAGCTTGAGGCTGATTTCGTCGTTTGCGACGAAAAACAGCTCGCCCTTCGGGCCCTTTGCAGTCACCTTCTGGCCATCGACCGTAGCCGTGATCCCAGCAGGCACCTGAACGGGCTTTTTACCGATACGAGACATGTTTCAATCCTGTCTGTTCGCTATGGAGATCCTTGCTCGATCTTAGAAGACCGAGCAAAGAACCTCGCCACCAACGTTCTGTTCGCGAGCCTGGTGATCGGCCATCACACCCTTCGGAGTCGAAAGGATGGTGATGCCGAGGCCGTTCGCGACCTGCGGAATGGACTTGACCGAGACATAAACCCGGCGGCCCGGCTTGGACACACGGCCGATCTCGCGGATCACCGATGCGCCTTCATAATATTTCAGCTCGATGCTGAGTTCCGACTTGCCATTGCCGAAATCGACAACGGAGTAGCCACGGATGTAGCCTTCGGACTGCAGGACATCGAGAACACGTGCACGGAGCTTGGACGCAGGCGTCGAGACCGACGACTTGCGGCGGGAAGCGCCGTTACGGATACGGGTGAGCATATCGCCCAACGGATCAGTCATTGTCATGTAACCTGCTCCTTACCAGCTCGACTTGACGATACCCGGCACCTTGCCGAGATTGCCCAGTTCACGCAGCGCAATACGCGACATGCGCAGTTTGCGGTAATATGCGCGCGGACGCCCCGAAACTTCGCAACGGTTGCGAATACGGGTCTTCGATCCATCACGCGGCAGGGATGCCAGCTTGATCGAGGCCTTGAACCGCTCTTCGATCGGAAGAGCCTGGTTCATGATGATCGCCTTCAACGCAGCCCGCTTCGCGGCCTGGTTTGCGACCGTAGTACGGCGGCGCTTGTTCTTTTCAACTGCGCTTGTCTTCGCCATGTCAGGTTCCTTTTCTACGCTCGTCGTTACGGTTATTGACGGAACGGGAAGCTGAACTCTTTCAGAAGAGCCCGTGCTTCGTCGTCGGTCGTCGCCGTCGTGCAAACGATGATGTCCATGCCCCACATCTGATCAACCTTGTCGTAGTTGATCTCAGGGAACACAATGTGCTCCTTGATGCCCATGGCAAAGTTGCCACGGCCGTCAAAGCTCTTCGGGTTCAGGCCGCGGAAGTCGCGAACGCGCGGCAGCGCGATGTTCACGAGACGGTCCAGGAACTCGTACATGCGGGCGCCGCGCAGGGTAACCTTCGCGCCGATCGGCATCTGTTCGCGGACCTTGAAGCCTGCGATGGAGTTGCGTGCACGGGTGATGACCGGCTTCTGGCCGGCGATCGCTGCGAGGTCGGCGGCAGCAACCGTCGGCTTCTTCGAATCAGCGGTGGCTTCGCCAACACCCATGTTGATCACGATCTTGTCGAGCTTCGGGATCATCATCTCGTTGGCGTAGGAGAACTGCTCCTGCATCGCCTTGCGGATGCGCTCGACATATTCCTTCTTGAGCCGCGGCTCGTATTTTGCCTCAGCCATCGATCACTTCTCCAGAACGCTTGGCCACACGGACCTTCTTGCCGTCAACAACCTTGAAACCGACGCGGGTCGGCTTGCCGTCCTTGTCGATGATTGCAACGTTGGACAGGTGAACCGGGGCTTCCTTGTTGATGATGCCGGCTTCCTGAGTCTGCGTCTGGCGCTGATGGCGCTTGACGACGTTGACGCCACGAACAACGGCACGATCTTCCTTCGGCATGACCTGGACAACTTCGCCGGTACGGCCCTTGTCCTTGCCGGCGAGCATGACGACCTTGTCGCCCTTACGAATCTTCTGCATCGCTTCGCTCCTTACAGTACTTCGGGAGCCAGCGAGATGATCTTCATGTGGTTCTTGGCGCGAAGTTCGCGCGGAACCGGTCCGAAGATACGGGTGCCGATCGGCTCTTTCTTGTTGTCGATGAGGACTGCTGCGTTGGTGTCGAAGCGGATGACGGAGCCATCCGGACGACGGATGTCCTTGGCGGTGCGAACGACAACCGCCTTCATCACGTCACCCTTCTTCACACGGCCGCGCGGGATCGCTTCCTTGATCGAAACGACAATGACGTCGCCGATCGAGGCATACTTGCGCTTCGAGCCGCCCAGCACCTTGATGCACATGACACGACGTGCGCCGGAATTATCCGCGACGTCGAGGTTTGTTTGCATCTGAATCATATCAGGTCGCCTTCTTGGTTTACCGGAATGGTTGGGCTAGCCCCCTACTCCGGCTTATGAAAATTTTCGCCGGCCGAACTGCCATGACGGCAACACAGACGCGGCAATAGCTGAATAGCGCGGGATCGATCGTGCCAGGGTGGTTTCCCGAACGGGACCTTCCGTGCGCTCAAAGCAAAAGAACGCCCGGCATTCGAGCGTTCTGACGCTGCTTCATACAGATATTTCGGCGAGACGCAAGGCCTCGCGCAAAATTCTGTTTACTTGCCCTGGGCGGCAATGACCGTCCAGCGCTTGTCCTTGGAGATCGGCGCGCATTCCTCGATGGATACGGTATCGCCAATCTTGTACTGGTTGTTTTCGTCGTGGGCCTTGTACTTCTTGGAACGACGAACGGTCTTCTGGAGCAGCGGGTGAGCGAAACGACGCTCAACGCGAACCACTACCGTCTTCTCGTTCTTGTCGCCAACGACGACGCCCTGCAGGATGCGCTTCGGCATATTTTTCTTCCTTTAGGCCTTAACTGCTGCCGCCTTCTGGCGGGCAATGGTTTTCACGCGGGCGATGTCCTTGCGGACTTCGTTGATGCGCGAGGACTTTTCGAGCTGGCCGGTCGCCTTCTGGAAGCGCAGGTTGAACTGCTCCTTCTTCAGGTCGGCAAGCTTGTCCTTGAGCTGGTCGGCCGTGAGGCCGCGTACTTCTTCGGCTTTCATCGTGCCTTCTCCTTACTCTGCGATGCGCTGTACAAAGCGCGTCTTGACCGAGAGCTTGGCCGAGCCGAGGCGAAGCGCTTCGCGCGCGATTTCCTCGGAGACACCGTCGATCTCGAACATCATACGACCGGGCTTGACCTTGCATGCCCAGTATTCCACGGAACCCTTACCCTTACCCATACGGACTTCGGTAGGCTTTGCGGTTACCGGAACGTCCGGGAACACGCGGATCCAAACACGGCCGGCGCGCTTCATGTAACGCGTGATCGCGCGGCGTGCCGCTTCGATCTCGCGCGCGTTGACGCGGTTCGGCTCCTGGGCCTTCAGGCCGAATTCACCGAAGGCAAGGTCGGAACCGCCCTTGGCAACGCCCTTGATGCGGCCCTTGAACTGCTTGCGGTACTTAGTACGCTTTGGCTGCAACATTTTCTTACTTCTCCGAGCTTATCTTTCGCCAGCGCTAATTACGCGTTGTCGCGTTCGCGGCGACGATCGCCACGGTCGCGTTCGCGGCTTGCCGGGCCCTGTGCGTCGCCTTCCAGCGCGCGGCGTTCGGAAGCCATCGGATCGTGCTCAAGGATTTCGCCCTTGAAGATCCAGACCTTGATGCCGCAGATACCGAATGCGGTTTCTGCTTCGGCCGTGCCGTAGTCGATGTCGGCGCGCAGCGTGTGCAGCGGCACACGACCTTCGCGGTACCATTCCGTACGGGCGATTTCAGCGCCGCCGAGACGGCCTGCGCAGGTGATCTTGATGCCTTCGGCGCCAAGACGCATCGCGGACTGAACGGCGCGCTTCATGGCGCGGCGGAAAGCCACGCGGCGCTCGAGCTGCTGGGCGATCGACTGAGCGACCAGCGTTGCGTCGACTTCGGGCTTGCGCACTTCGACGATGTTGAGGTGCGTTTCCGAGTTGGTCATATCAGACAGCTTCTTGCGGAGCTTGTCGATGTCTGCGCCCTTGCGGCCGATGATCAGGCCCGGACGTGCAGAGTGGATCGTGACGCGGCACTTCTTGTGCGGACGCTCGATGACCACCTTGGAGATCCCGGCCTGCTTCAGTTCGCTCATGACGAACTTGCGCATCTTCAGGTCTTCGTGCAGCAGCTGGCCGTACTCGGCATTGTCCGCAAACCAGCGGCTATCCCAGGTACGGTTGATGCCAAGACGGAAACCGATTGGATTGATTTTCTGACCCATTATGCGGCCTCCTCTACTGCCTGCACTTCACGGACGACGATCGTCAGGTGCGCGAAGGGCTTTTCGATGCGCGACGCGCGACCGCGGCCACGAGCGTGGAAACGCTTCATGACGATCGACTTGCCGACATAGGCCTCGGCGACGACAAGAGCGTCGACGTCGAGATCGTGGTTGTTCTCGGCGTTGGCGATCGCAGATTCGAGCGTCTTCTTGACGGCGCCTGCGATACGCTTGCGGGAGAACTCCAGCTCAGCGAGTGCACGCTCCACCTTCTTGCCGCGGATAGCCGCAGCAACCAGGTTGAGCTTCTGGGGGCTGACGCGGAGCGTGCGGGCGACTGCTTGCGCCTCGTTGTCCTTCAGCCGGCGTTCGGCTTTTGCCTTGCCCATTGTTACTTCCTCTTCGCCTTCTTGTCCGCGCCGTGACCGTAGTAGGTGCGGGTCGGAGAGAACTCACCGAATTTGTGACCGACCATGTCTTCATTGACGCTGACCGGGATATGCTTGCTGCCGTTGTAGACGCCGAAGGTAAGACCGACGAACTGCGGCAGGATCGTGGAGCGACGGCTCCAGATCTTGATCACTTCTGCACGTCCGCCTTCACGAACCTTCTCAGCCTTCTTGAGAAGATAGCCGTCAACGAACGGACCTTTCCATACTGAACGAGCCATTGGAGACTTCCTCTCTTACTTCTTACGCTGATGACGCGAGCGCATGATCATCTTGTCGGTCGACTTGTTCGACCGGGTGCGCTTGCCCTTGGTCGGCTTGCCCCATGGTGTCACCGGATGGCGACCACCGGAGGTGCGGCCTTCACCACCGCCGTGCGGATGGTCGACCGGGTTCATGACGACACCGCGGTTGTGCGGACGCTTGCCGCGCCAAACGGTACGACCGGCCTTGCCGTCGTTGATGTTGGCGTGATCAGGGTTGGAGACGGCGCCGATCGAAGCAAGGCAGGAGCCATGCACGAGACGCTGTTCACCGGAGTTCAGGCGAAGGATCGCCATGCCCTGGTCGCGGCCGACGAGCTGTGCGTAGCCACCGGCGGAGCGAGCGATCTGACCACCCTTGCCCGGCTTCATTTCCACATTGTGGATGATGGAGCCGACCGGGATGAACTGCAGCGGCATGGTGTTGCCGGGCTTGACGTCGACAGCCTTCTCGGAAGCGATGACCTTGTCACCGGCAGCGAGGCGCTGAGGAGCGAGGATGTAAGCCTTCTCGCCGTCAGCATAGCTCACCAGCGCGATGAACGCCGTGCGGTTCGGGTCGTATTCGATACGCTCGACCGTGCCTTCGACGTCGAACTTGCGACGCTTGAAGTCGATCAGACGATAGGTGCGCTTGTGACCGCCGCCGATGAAGCGGGCGGTGATGCGGCCGAGGTTGTTACGACCGCCGCTCTTGGTCAGGCCTTCCGTCAGCGCCTTGACCGGCTTGCCCTTGTAGAGGGCCGAACGGTCGACGATGACCAGCTGGCGCTGGCTCGGGGTGATCGGATTGAATGTTTTCAATGCCATTTTCTTATACCTCAGAGACCGGTGGAGACGTCGATCGTCTGGCCTTCAGCCAGGGTCACAACAGCCTTCTTCACGTCCTTCTGCTTGCCGACGAAACCGCGGAACCGCTTGGTCTTGCCCTTGCGCAGCAGAGTGTTGACAGCCGTGACCTTGACGCCGAACAGCGCCTCGACAGCAGCCTTGATTTCCGGCTTCGTCGCCTGCTTGGCGACATTGAAAACAACCTGGTTGTTTTCGGAGACCAGCGTGGACTTTTCGGTGATCGCCGGAGAGACGATCACATCGTAGTGGCGAAGATCGGTCACTTGAATCGCTCCTCTAGCGCTTCAACCGCAGCCTTGGAAAGCACGAGCTTGCCGCGGCGCACGATGTCGTAAACGTTGATGCCCTGGATCGGCAGAACATCGATGTTCGGGATGTTCTGAGCTGCGAGCTTGAAGTTGCCATCAAGTTCTGCGCCGCCGATGAAGAGGGCGTTGGTCAGGCCGAGCGTCTCGAAAGCGGACGCGAGAGCCTTGGTCTTGGCTTCAGCAGCAACCAGGTTGTCGATGACGATGACGTCATCGGCCTTGATCTTGGCCGAAAGGGCGTGGCGAAGGCCGAGGGCGCGAACCTTCTTCGGAAGGTCGTGCTCATGGCTGCGAACGACCGGGCCGTGAGCCTTGCCGCCGCCGCGGAACTGCGGAGCGCGAGCCGAATGGTGGCGGGCGCGGCCCGTACCCTTCTGCTTGTACATCTTGGCGCCGGTGCGCGAAACTTCAGCGCGGCCCTTTGCCTTGTGGGTGCCCTGCTGCTTCTTGGCAAGCTGCCAGCGGATGACGCGGGCGAGAATGTCTTCGCGGGGCTCGAGGCCGAAAATCGCATCAGAAAGAGAAACCTTCCCTGCGTCTTTTCCCTCGAGGGTCTTGACGTTGAATTCCATTGGTCCGGCTCCCTTACTTCGCTGCCGACTTGACGGCATCGCGCACGATGATCCAGGCACCCTTGGAACCGGGTACTGCACCCTTGATCAGGATCAGACCGCGATCTTCATCGGTCGAAACCACTTCCAGGTTCTGAGTCGTTACGCGCGTCTGGCCCATGTGACCAGCCATCTTCTTGTTCTTGAAAACCTTGCCCGGATCCTGGCGCGAGCCGGTCGAACCGTGCGAACGGTGCGAAACCGACACACCGTGCGTGGCGCGGAGACCGCCGAAACCATGGCGCTTCATGGCGCCGGCAAAACCCTTACCGATTGTCGTGCCCGTCACGTCGACGAGCTGACCGGCTGCAAAGTGACCGGCCTTAAGCTCAGTCCCGATCTCCAGAAGATTGTCTTCGGAGACACGGAATTCCTGAAGCTTCGCCTTCGGCTCGACGTTGGCGACAGCAAAGTTGCCGCGCATCGCCTTCGACGTGTTCTTCACCTTCGCCTGGCCGGCACCGAGCTGAACTGCGGTATAGCCATTCTTTTCGACAGTACGCGTGGCAACGACCTGGACGGCCTCCATGCGCAATACCGTTACCGGGACATGCTCGCCGGCGTCGTTATAGACGCGGGTCATTCCCACCTTCTGTGCAATCACACCTGAACGCATCGGTTCAATCCTTCCAACTCAGCTCGAGCAAGCTCAGAGCTTGATCTCAACATCGACACCGGCGGCGAGATCGAGCTTCATCAGCGCGTCCACCGTCTGCGGGGTCGGGTCTACGATGTCGAGAAGGCGCTTATGCGTGCGCATCTCGAACTGTTCGCGGCTCTTCTTGTCGATGTGCGGGGACCGGTTGACCGTAAACTTCTCGATGCGGGTCGGAAGCGGAACGGGGCCCCGGACGCTTGCACCGGTGCGCTTCGCCGTCGACACGATCTCGCGCGTAGAAGCATCGAGAATCCGGTGATCGAACGCCTTCAGGCGAATGCGGATATTTTGGCCGTTCATTCGACGTTATCCTTGTGTTTGTTTTCCACGTATCTCTGGACAAGACACGGGTTGTTCTTTCTTCCTAAGGCGGACCACCGGTTTCAAAGATCGAGAGGGCGCCGATAGCGGAACCCTATCCAGTCTTCAGGGCCTTCTAGCCCACCTTATTGCTTGTTTACTCGCCGCTTTGTCACCCAAAGCAGTGCGCAAATCGCGCTCGCGCGCCATTTGCTACATTTCTGTGTAATAAGCAAGCGGCTTGCGCCGCCTGCATCATAATAATGTCATCGAATCGGCCGCCCCACCGGAGCGGCCGAATGAATTACTCGACGATCGAAGCCACGATACCGGCGCCGACGGTGCGGCCGCCTTCGCGGATGGCGAAGCGCAGCTTTTCTTCCATCGCGATCGGAACGATCAGCTCGACGGCAACCGTGACGTTGTCGCCAGGCATAACCATCTCCGTGCCTTCCGGCAGCGTCACGATGCCCGTCACGTCGGTCGTGCGGAAGTAGAACTGCGGACGGTAGTTGGTGAAGAACGGCGTATGACGGCCACCCTCTTCCTTCGTCAGGATGTAGGCTTCAGCCATGAACTTCTTGTGCGGCTTGACAGAGCCCGGCTTGCACAGGATCTGGCCACGCTCGACGCCGTCACGGTTCACACCGCGAACCAGTGCGCCGATGTTGTCGCCGGCCTGGCCCTGATCGAGCAGCTTGCGGAACATTTCAACGCCGGTCACCGTCGTCTTCGAGGTCGCGCGGATGCCAACGATCTCGACTTCTTCGCCAACCTTGACAATGCCACGCTCGACGCGGCCGGTCACAACCGTACCACGGCCGGAGATCGAGAACACGTCTTCGATCGGCATCAGGAACGGCTGATCGATCGGGCGCTCAGGCGTCGGGATGTAGGAGTCAACCGCTGCCATCAGCTCGCGGATCGCGTCTTCGCCGATCTTCTTGTCAGAATCTTCAAGAGCAGCAAGCGCCGAACCCTTGACGACCGGGATATCGTCGCCCGGGAAGTCGTAGGACGACAGAAGTTCGCGAACTTCGAGCTCGACCAGTTCGAGAAGCTCGGCGTCGTCAACCTGGTCGACCTTGTTCAGGAACACCACGATCGCCGGAACGCCGACCTGGCGGGCCAGCAGGATGTGTTCGCGCGTCTGCGGCATCGGGCCGTCAGCAGCCGAGCAAACCAGGATCGCGCCGTCCATCTGGGCAGCACCGGTGATCATGTTCTTGACGTAGTCGGCGTGGCCGGGGCAGTCGACGTGCGCGTAGTGGCGGGCCGGCGTCTCATATTCGACGTGTGCCGTCGAAATGGTGATGCCACGGGCCTTTTCTTCCGGAGCCGCGTCGATCTGGTCGTACGCCTTGAACTCACCGAAGTACTTCGTGATCGCTGCCGTCAGAGACGTCTTGCCGTGGTCAACGTGGCCGATCGTGCCGATGTTGACGTGCGGCTTGTTGCGCTCAAACTTACTCTTTGCCATTTTCGGCTCTCCGTTTTGCTAGTCCCCGAGGGGAGCTAATTCTTGTTATCGGTCAATTGGTATTCCGGTCACTTCTGACCGGAATACTTTGCCTGGATTTCAGTTGCGACGTTCGACGGGACCGGCGAATAGTGATCGAAGGTCATCGTGTACTGGGCGCGGCCCTGGGACATGGAGCGCAGGTTGTCGACGTACTTGAACATGTTCGCGAGCGGAACGTTCGCGTTGATGACAACGGCGATACCACGGCTTTCCTGGCCCTGGATCTGACCACGACGGGAGTTCAGGTCGCCGATGACGTCGCCGACATAATCTTCCGGGGTCACGACTTCGACCTTCATCATCGGCTCGAGCAGCTGAGCGCCGGCCTTCTTGGCTGCTTCACGGAAGCAGGCACGCGAGGCGATTTCGAAGGCGAGAACCGAGGAGTCGACATCGTGGAAGGCACCGTCGATGAGGGTCGCCTTGACGCCGAGCATCGGGAAGCCCGCGAGCGGACCCGAAGACAGAACGCTTTCGATGCCCTTCTGGACGCCGGGGACGTATTCCTTCGGAACAGCACCGCCGACGATCTTGGACTCGAACTTGAATTCGTCGCCATCCGGGTTCGGTTCGAAGACGATCTTGACGCGCGCGAACTGGCCGGTACCACCGGACTGCTTCTTGTGCGTGTAGTCTTCTTCGTGCTGGCGCGTGATGGTTTCGCGGTAGGCAACCTGCGGCGCGCCGACGGTTGCTTCGACCTTGAATTCACGACGCATGCGGTCGACGATGATGTCGAGATGCAGTTCGCCCATGCCGGCGATGATCGTCTGGCCGGATTCCTGGTCGGTCTTGACGCGGAAGGACGGATCTTCTGCAGCCAGGCGGTTGAGCGCGAGACCCATCTTTTCCTGGTCGCCCTTGGTTTTCGGCTCGATGGCGATCTGGATGACCGGCTCGGGGAATTCCATGCGCTCGAGGATAACCGGCTTCAGCGGATCGCAGAGCGTGTCGCCCGTCGTGGTTTCCTTGAGGCCGGCGAGAGCGACGATGTCGCCTGCGAAGGCTTCTTCGATGTCTTCACGCGAGTTGGAGTGCATCTGCAGCATGCGGCCGACGCGCTCGCGCTTGTCCTTGACCGTGTTCATGACCGATGCGCCCTTTTCGAGCTTGCCGGAGTAGATACGGGCGAAGGTCAGCGAACCGACGAAGGGGTCGTTCATGATCTTGAAAGCGAGCATGGACAGCGGCTCGTTGTCATCGGCATGACGCTCGATGTCGGCTTCCGTCTTGAAGTCGATGCCCTTGATCGCCGGGATGTCCATCGGAGACGGCAAGTAGTCGACAACGGCGTCGAGCAGCGGCTGTACGCCCTTGTTCTTGAAGGCGGTGCCGCAGAACATCGGGTGGAACTTGACGTCGATCGTGCCGCGGCGAACGAGCTCGCGGATCTTGTCGTTGTCGGGCAGAACACCTTCGAGATAGGCTTCCATCGCGGCTTCGTCGATGTCGACGACCGTTTCGATCAGCTTTTCGCGATATTCTTCGGCCTTGGCCTTCATGTCCTCGGGGATCTCGACGACATCCCACTGGGCACCGAGCGATTCGTCGCGCCAGATGAGAGCATTCATCTCGATCAGATCGATGACGCCCTTGAAGTCGCTTTCAGCGCCGATCGGCAGCTGCATGACGACAGCCGTTGCGCCGAGACGGGTCTTGATCATCTCGACGGAGCGGTAGAAGTCAGCGCCGGTCTTGTCCATCTTGTTGCAGAAGATCATCCGCGGGACATTGTACTTCTCGGCCTGGCGCCAGACGGTTTCCGTCTGCGGCTCGACACCGGCGTTGGCGTCGAGCAGCGCGATGGCGCCGTCGAGAACACGCAGCGAACGCTCGACTTCGATGGTGAAGTCGACGTGGCCGGGGGTGTCGATGATGTTGAAGCGGCGCATCTTGCCGTCACGGCCCTTCCAGAAGGTCGTGGTGGCAGCAGAGGTGATCGTGATGCCACGCTCCTGCTCCTGCTCCATCCAGTCCATGGTGGCTGCGCCGTCGTGGACTTCGCCGATCTTGTGCGACTTGCCGGTGTAGTAAAGAATACGCTCGGTGGTCGTGGTCTTGCCGGCGTCGATGTGCGCCATGATACCGAAATTACGGTAGTCTTCGATCTTATATTCGCGAGCCATTGTGGACTGCCTTTCGATACCGTTCGGAATTACCAGCGATAGTGCGAGAACGCACGGTTGGCATCAGCCATCTTGTGCGTGTCTTCGCGCTTCTTGACGGCGGAGCCGCGGTTGTTGGACGCATCGAGCAGTTCACCGGACAGGCGATCGATCATGGTGGTTTCATTGCGCTTACGGGCGGCGGCGATCAGCCAGCGAATGGCGAGAGCCTGGCGGCGCTCCGGACGAACGTCGACCGGCACCTGATAGGTCGCACCACCGACGCGGCGCGAGCGGACTTCAACGTGCGGGGCGATGTTGTCGAGCGCGGAATGGAAAACCGTCAACGGCTCCTGCTTGGACTTGCCCTGGACGACGTCGAACGCGCCATAGACAATGCTTTCAGCAACGGACTTCTTGCCGTCGAGCATGATGGCATTCATGAACTTGGTGACGATGAGATCGCCGAACTTCGGATCCGGATTGATCTCGCGCTTTTCTGCTTTATGACGTCTGGACATAGTTTTCGTCTCTTCAACCGTTAAGGCGCTTCATCACGCGGAGGACCTCGCGCAGCGCCGAATTATTCAAAACCGAATTACTTCGGACGCTTCGCGCCATACTTGGAGCGTCGCTGCTTGCGGTTCTTGACACCCTGGGTATCGAGAACGCCGCGGATGATGTGATAACGGACGCCCGGAAGGTCCTTGACGCGGCCGCCACGGATCATGACGACGGAGTGTTCCTGAAGGTTGTGACCTTCGCCGGGGATGTAACCAATGACTTCGAAGCCGTTGGTCAGGCGGATCTTGGCGACCTTACGCAGAGCCGAGTTCGGCTTCTTCGGCGTGGTCGTGTAAACGCGCGTGCAAACGCCGCGCTTCTGCGGGTTCTCCTGGAGTGCGGGAACCTTATTACGCTTTACGTTCGCCTGGCGTGGCTTGCGGATCAGCTGGTTTACGGTAGGCATTCAACCATCCCTTACGTTTATCTCAGTACCCTTGCGGGCTTGAACTCTCGCCGTCTCCGGCAGTGACGCATGCTTTCCGTCAATGCGCAAAATATGGCCCGATCCGCTTCCGCAGATGGACCACAAGGAGCAGAGGACGCATAAAATATGCGTCATGCGTGCAGCATCATGACTTCAACGTGCGTTTAGAACCTTGTTTGAGGTGAACTTCAGGGCGCGTCGCCCCGAAAAGCCAAGCCTCACATGGGATCTGATGGCCGGGGTACTACTGGTTTCCACCTGTCTCGTCAAGGCCGGTTAAGAAATAAACTCGCCGTATCGCCTTGATCTCAGGGCCTGACGCCCTGATTTCACCCTTCTAGACGAAATGGCGGCCGTGCGCCAAGATAAAAACTTGGGCATTGCGGTAAAAGCAGTTAAGGAATCAGCAATTACGGCGTACGGCCCTCACAGCAGGATTCGAGCGACCGAATCGTCAAAGAGCCGAAGGACAGGCGATGATTACGACACCTGACAACGACAACAATTTCGACGGGCCGATGATCTTCATCATCATCGGCAAGGGCTACGAGTCCGACGCCAGCGAGGGCATCGACCTGCACATCATGCTCAAGGCGCCCGACGACGACACGGCTGTACGCGAGGCGCTGAACGCGCTTGCCGAGGAGGGCTTCATCGAGGCCGATCTCGACCAGATCGGCATGCTGACCGAGGTGCCTGCCGAAGAGCCGCACGCCTCTGCCTATCAGGGCGCCGTCGACGGCGAGGTCGCGATCATCCGCTTCAACTGAAGGGAGCTGCCGGTCGCCAAAGCAGCATGGGCGAAAGCAACACCGCCCCTCCCCCAGCAATCAAAGCAGACCAAAAACAAAAACCGCCCGGATCGCTCCGGGCGGTTTTTCAATTCATCGGCGTCAGCCGCGGATTATTCCGCGGCCGGAGCCTTTTCGGCCATGTCCTGCAGCATCGGCGTGGCAACGGCAGCACCCGTGCCCTTGCGGCGCTCTTCGAGGATCAGCTCGTCGCGCGACGTGGCGATACGGCGGATCTGGGTCATGGTGCCGCCGGTGCCGGCCGGGATGAGGCGGCCGACGATGACGTTTTCCTTCAGACCCTGCAGGCCGTCGGTCTTGCCGGCGATCGCAGCTTCCGTCAGCACCTTGGTCGTTTCCTGGAAGGATGCGGCCGAGATGAAGGACGGGGTCTGCAGCGACGCCTTGGTGATGCCGAGCAGAACCGGATCGCCATAGGCAGGCTTCTTGCCCTGCTCGATCAGGTGATCGTTGACGTCCTCGAGCTCGATCCGGTCGACATTGTCGCCGACGATATAGGTCGAGTCGCCTGCATCGGTGATCTCCACCTTCTGCAGCATCTGACGGACAATCACCTCGATGTGCTTGTCGTTGATGACAACGCCCTGCAGGCGGTAGACTTCCTGGATCTCGTTGACGAGGTAGGAGGCCAGAGCCTCCACGCCCTTGATCGCCAGAATGTCGTGCGGAGCCGGGTTACCGTCGAGGATGTAGTCACCCTTTTCGATATAGTCGCCTTCCTGAAGGTGGAAGGGCTTGCCCTTCGGGATCAGGTATTCGACAGGCTCGACACCGTCTTCCGCCGGCTCGATGATGACGCGGCGCTTGTTCTTGTAGTCGCGGCCGAGACGGATCGTACCATCGATCTCTGCGATGATGGCGTGGTCCTTCGGACGGCGGGCTTCGAAGAGCTCGGCAACACGCGGCAGACCGCCGGTGATGTCCTTGGTCTTGGCGCTTTCCAGCGGCGAACGCGCAAGCACGTCACCTTGGGAGACCTTGGTGCCCGGCTCGACCGACAGGATCGCGTCGACCGAGAGCAGGAAGCGGGCGTCACCACCACGCGACAGCTTGGCGACATTGCCGCTGGCATCCTTGATGACGATCGCCGGCTTGAGGTCCGAACCGCGCGGGGTCGAACGCCAGTCGATGACCTGACGCTTGGTGATGCCGGTCGACTCGTCGGTCGCTTCCAGAACGGAGAGACCGTCGACCAGGTCTTCGAACTGCACGGTACCAGCCACTTCCGTCATCATCGGGCGGGTGTAAGGATCCCACTCCGCCAGACGCTGGCCGCGCTTGACCTTGTCGCCTTCGTCGACATGCAGCTTCGAACCGTAGGCCACACGCTGCGACGAACGCTCGACGCCACGCTCGTCCAGGATCTGGACGGTCATGTTGCGGCCCATGGCAACGAGGTTGCCATCGGAGTTGCGCAGGATGTTGCGGTTCTTGATCTGCACCGTACCTTCATACGAGGCTTCCAGGAACGACTGGTCGACCACGGTTGCCGTACCGCCAAGGTGGAAGGTACGCATGGTGAGCTGGGTGCCCGGCTCGCCGATCGACTGAGCGGCGATGACGCCGACGGCTTCGCCCATGTTGACAGGCGTACCACGGGCCAGGTCGCGGCCGTAGCAGACCGAGCAGACGCCCGTCTGGATTTCGCAGGTCAGCGCCGAGCGGATGCGGATCGACTGGATACCGGCCTTCTCGATCTCGATGACATCGGGCTCGAGGATCATCTTGCCGGCATCGACGAGGCGCTCACCCGTGACCGGATGATCGATATCGTCGAGCGCCGTGCGGCCGAGGATACGGGCGCCGAGCGAGGCAACCACCTGACCGGCATCGACGATGGCGGTCATGGTGAGGCCTGTTTCGGTGCCGCAATCGACGTGCGTGACGATGCAATCCTGCGCGACGTCGACGAGACGACGCGTGAGGTAACCGGAGTTGGCGGTCTTCAAGGCGGTGTCTGCCAGACCCTTGCGGGCGCCGTGCGTCGAGTTGAAGTACTCGTTGACGGTCAGGCCTTCCTTGAAGTTCGAGATGATCGGGGTCTCGATGATTTCACCCGACGGCTTGGCCATGAGGCCGCGCATGCCGCCCAGCTGACGCATCTGGTTCGGAGAACCGCGGGCGCCGGAATGCGACATCATATAGATGGCGTTCATCGGCTTTTGGCGGCCGGTGTTCGGATCGAACTCGACAGCCTTAATACGGGCCATCATGTCTTCAGCGACCTTCTCGGTTGCCTTGCCCCAGGCGTCAACGACCTTGTTGTACTTCTCGCCCTGAGTAATCAGGCCGTCGTTGTACTGCTGCTCGTATTCCTTGACCAGGTTTTCGGTGTCGCCAACGATCTTTGCCTTGGTTTCCGGAATGACCATGTCGTCCTTGCCGAACGAAATGCCGGCGCGGCAGGCATGGCTAAAGCCGAGCTGCATGATGCGGTCGCAGAAGATGACCGTGTCCTTCTGGCCGCAGTGACGGTAGACCGTGTCGATCATCTTGGAGATGTTCTTCTTGGTCATTTCCTGGTTGCAGATGTCGAATGGCACCTTGCCGTTCTTCGGCAGCAGTTCGCCGATGAGCAGACGGCCAGGCGTCGTCTCATAGATCTTCGAGTAGGGCTTGCCATCCTCGCCGATGGACTTGAAACGGCCGCGGATCTTGGTGTGCAGCGTCACGACCTTGCTTTCGAGCGCGTGATGCAACTCGCCGAGATCGGAGAAGGCCATGCCTTCGCCCGGCTCGTTCTGGTTCAGGATCGACAGGTAATAGAGGCCGAGAACCATGTCCTGCGAGGGAACGATGATCGGCGCGCCGTTGGCCGGATGCAGGATGTTGTTGGTCGACATCATCAGAACGCGGGCTTCGAGCTGGGCTTCGAGCGACAGCGGCACGTGAACGGCCATCTGGTCGCCGTCGAAGTCGGCGTTGAAGGCCGTGCAGACGAGCGGATGCAGCTGGATAGCCTTGCCCTCGACCAGGGTGGGTTCGAAGGCCTGGATGCCCAGGCGGTGCAGCGTCGGTGCGCGGTTCAACAGAACCGGATGCTCGCGGATGACCTCGTCGAGGATATCCCAGACTTCGGGCTTTTCCTTTTCGACCAGCTTCTTGGCCTGCTTGACGGTCGAGGAATAACCCTTGGCGTCGAGGCGCGCATAGATGAACGGCTTGAAGAGCTCGAGCGCCATCTTCTTCGGCAGGCCGCACTGGTGCAGCTTCAGTTCCGGACCGGTGACGATGACCGAGCGGCCGGAATAGTCGACGCGCTTGCCGAGCAGGTTCTGGCGGAAGCGGCCCTGCTTGCCCTTCAGCATGTCGGAGAGCGACTTCAGCGGACGCTTGTTGGCGCCGGTGATGACGCGACCGCGACGGCCGTTGTCGAACAGCGCGTCAACCGATTCCTGCAGCATGCGCTTTTCGTTGCGGATGATGATGCCAGGCGCACGAAGCTCGATCAGGCGCTTCAGACGATTGTTGCGGTTGATGACGCGGCGATAGAGATCGTTCAGGTCCGACGTCGCGAAACGGCCGCCGTCGAGCGGAACCAGCGGACGCAGGTCCGGCGGAATGACCGGGACGACCTTCATGATCATCCATTCCGGACGGTTGCCGGATTCCATGAAGTTCTCGACGATCTTCAGGCGCTTCATCAGCTTTTTCTGCTTGAGATCCGACGTGGTGTCGGCAAGCTCGGAGCGCAGGTCGCCGGCGATCTTTTCGAGATTCATCGAGGCCAGCATCTCGTAGATCGCCTCAGCGCCGATCATCGCGGTGAACTGGTCTTCGCCGTATTCGTCGACGGCAAGCATGTACTCTTCTTCCGAGAGGAGCTGATGCTCCTTCAGAGCGGTCAGGCCCGGCTCGGTGACGATGTAGTTTTCGAAGTAGAGAACGCGCTCGACATCCTTCAGCGTCATGTCGAGCAGCGTCGAGATGCGCGACGGCAGCGACTTCAGGAACCAGATATGGGCAACGGGAGCGGCGAGCTCGATATGGCCCATGCGCTCACGGCGAACGCGCGACAGCGTGACTTCGACGCCGCACTTTTCGCAGATGATGCCCTTGTACTTCATGCGCTTGTACTTGCCGCACAGGCATTCGTAGTCCTTGATCGGCCCGAAGATGCGCGCGCAGAACAGACCGTCGCGTTCCGGCTTGAACGTGCGGTAGTTGATGGTTTCCGGCTTCTTGATCTCACCGTAGGACCAGGAGAGGATCTTCTCCGGAGACGCGATCGAAATCCGAATGGAATCGAAATTCTGTGCAGGCACCTGCGGATTGAAAAGATTCATGACCTCTTGGTTCATGCCTGTCTCCTTCATGGGCTAAAGCGCCCTCAAAATGCGATGGTCGGCGGCAATTTCCCGGGAGCCGCCTCCCTCGCTTAAACGAAAATAACCGCAAGATGCGGCGAAACTTCCCTTCCGGGCCGACACGGATACGGCGCCCGGCGGGACCGGCGTGCGCCGCATTGGCAGCGCACGCCTTATCAAGTGCTTACTCGGCCGCGTCGGGCAGCTGTGCTGCCTGCGCCTCGTCAAGCTTGGTGTTTTCGAGC
This sequence comes from Rhizobium esperanzae, assembly GCF_014197615.1. Taxonomy (GTDB): domain Bacteria; phylum Pseudomonadota; class Alphaproteobacteria; order Rhizobiales; family Rhizobiaceae; genus Rhizobium; species Rhizobium esperanzae_A. The sequence continues at coordinate 192,719 of NZ_JACIFY010000010.1, read as the reverse complement.
TCGACGCTGAGACCCAGAGAGCGCATTTCCTTGACGAGAACGTTGAAGCTTTCCGGAATACCGGCTTCGAACGTGTCGTCTCCGCGGACGATGGCTTCGTAGACCTTGGTGCGGCCGGCGACGTCGTCCGACTTCACCGTCAGCATTTCCTGCAGCGTGTAGGCCGCGCCGTATGCTTCGAGCGCCCAGACTTCCATTTCGCCGAAGCGCTGGCCGCCGAACTGCGCCTTGCCACCCAGCGGCTGCTGGGTCACGAGCGAGTAAGGACCGATCGAACGGGCATGGATCTTGTCGTCGACCAGGTGGTTGAGCTTCAGCATGTAGATGTAGCCCACGGTCACCTGGCGGTCGAACTGCTCGCCGGTACGGCCGTCATAGAGCGTCGACTGACCGGTATCCTTGAGACCTGCCAGACGCAGCATGTCGTTGACGTCGCCTTCGTTGGCACCGTCGAAGACAGGCGTCGCGATCGAAACGCCGCGCTTCCACTGGTCGGCGAGACGCAGAACGGAGTCGTCGTCGAACTCGTGGACCTGTTCGGCCTTCGGACCGTCACCGACAACATCGCCGATGGTCTTGCGCAGCGGCTCGATGTTGCCATTGGCCTTGTATGCTTCGATCAGTTCGCCGATCTGGCGACCCATGCCGGCGCAAGCCCAACCCAGGTGGGTTTCAAGGATCTGGCCGACGTTCATGCGCGAGGGAACGCCGAGCGGGTTCAGAACGACGTCGACATGCGTACCGTCTTCGAGGAACGGCATGTCCTCGACAGGCACAATGCGCGAGACCACGCCCTTGTTCCCGTGACGGCCGGCCATCTTGTCGCCCGGCTGGATCTTGCGCTTCACGGCGACGAAGACCTTGACCATCTTCATGACGCCAGGAGGCATTTCATCGCCGCGCTGGACCTTCTCGACCTTATCCATGAAGCGCTGTTCAAGGCGCGACTTGGATTCGTCGTACTGACCGCGGAGCGCTTCGAGTTCGCTCTGGACCTTCTCGTCTTCGACCGCGAACATCCACCACTGCGAGCGGGGATATTCGGAGACGACGGCGTTCGAAAGCTCGGTGCCCTTCTTGAAGCCCTTCGGGCCGGCGATGGAGGCCTGGCCGCGCAGCATTTCGATCAGACGGCCGTAGACGTTACGGTCGAGGATCGCCTGCTCGTCGTCGCGGTCCTTGGCAAGGCGTTCGATCTCTTCGCGCTCGATCGCCATCGCGCGCTCGTCCTTCTCGACGCCATGGCGATTGAAGACGCGAACTTCGACGATCGTGCCGTAGGTGCCGGGCGGCATGCGCATGGACGTATCGCGCACGTCGGAGGCCTTTTCGCCGAAGATGGCGCGCAGAAGCTTTTCTTCCGGCGTCATCGGGCTTTCGCCCTTCGGCGTGATCTTGCCGACGAGGATATCGCCCGGCTGAACTTCGGCGCCGATATAGACGATGCCGGCTTCGTCGAGGTTCTTCAGCGCTTCTTCCGAAACGTTCGGAATGTCGCGGGTGATTTCCTCAGGGCCAAGCTTGGTGTCGCGCGCCATCACTTCGAATTCCTCGATGTGGATGGAGGTGAACACGTCGTCGGCAACGATACGCTCGGAGAGCAGGATCGAGTCTTCGTAGTTGTAGCCGTTCCAGGGCATGAACGCGACGAGCGCGTTGCGGCCGAGCGCCAGATCGCCGAGATCGGTCGACGGGCCGTCGGCGAGGATGTCGCCGCGGTTGACGACGTCACCGACGGTGACCAGCGGACGCTGGTTGACGCAGGTGTTCTGGTTCGAACGCTGGAACTTCTGCAGGCGGTAGATATCGACGCCGGATTTGCCGGCTTCGAGATCTTCCGTGGCGCGGATAACGATACGCGTCGCGTCGACCTGGTCGACCACGCCGCCGCGGCGAGCGCCGATCGCAGCGCCCGAGTCACGGGCGACGACCGGCTCCATGCCGGTGCCGACGAACGGGGCTTCGGCACGCAGCAGCGGCACGGCCTGACGCTGCATGTTCGAGCCCATGAGCGCGCGGTTGGCGTCGTCGTTTTCCAGGAACGGGATGAGAGCGGCTGCGACCGAAACGACCTGCTTCGGCGAGACGTCCATCAGGTTCATGCTGTCGCGAGGAGCGAGCATAACTTCGCCGGCATGACGGCAGACGACGAATTCGTCGACGAAGGAGCCGTCGGCATTCATTTCGGCGTTGGCCTGGGCAACGTAGTACTTCGCCTCTTCCATGGCGGAGAGGTAGAGCACGTCGTTCGTCACCTTGCCGTCGACGATGCGACGGTACGGGCTTTCGATGAAGCCGTACTTGTTGACGCGCGCAAAGGTCGCCAGCGAGTTGATCAGACCGATGTTCGGGCCTTCCGGCGTTTCGATCGGGCAGATACGGCCGTAATGGGTCGGATGCACGTCGCGGACTTCGAAGCCGGCGCGCTCACGGGTCAGACCGCCCGGACCAAGAGCCGAAAGGCGGCGCTTGTGGGTGATTTCCGAGAGCGGGTTGACCTGGTCCATGAACTGCGAGAGCTGCGAGGAACCGAAGAATTCGCGGACGGCGGCAGCCGCCGGCTTGGCGTTGATCAGATCCTGCGGCATGACCGTGTCGATTTCGATCGAGGACATGCGTTCCTTGATCGCGCGCTCCATGCGCAGCAGGCCGAGACGATACTGGTTTTCCATCAGCTCGCCGACCGAGCGGACGCGGCGGTTGCCGAGGTTGTCGATGTCGTCGATCTCGCCCTTGCCGTCGCGCAGTTCGACCAGCATCTTGACCACGGCCAGGATGTCGTCCTTGCGCAGGATGCGGACGGTGTCTTCAACGGTCAGGTCGAGACGCATGTTCATCTTGACGCGGCCGACGGCGGAGAGGTCGTAACGCTCCGCATCGAAGAACAGCGAGTTGAACATGGCTTCGGCCGATTCCATGGTCGGCGGCTCACCCGGACGCATGACGCGGTAGATGTCGAACAGAGCGTCCTGACGGTTCTCGTTCTTATCGGCCGACAGCGTGTTGCGGATATAAGCACCGACATTGATGTGGTCGATGCCGAGAACCGGGATCTCGTCGAAACCGTTCGACAGGATGATGCCGAGCGTCTTCTCGTCGATTTCGTCGCCGGCCTCGAGATAGATCTCACCCGTCGAGTAGTTGACGATGTCTTCGGCGAGGTAGTTGCCGTAAAGGTCGTCATCGCCGGCCTTCAGCGCCTTCAGGCCCTTGTCGGAGAGCTGGCGCAGGAGGCGCGGGGTCAGCTTCTTGCCGGCTTCCACGACGACTTCGCCGGTATCGGCGTCGACCATCTCGGTGATCGCCTTGGCGCCCTTCAGCGTTTCCGGCTTGAAGGGAATGCGCCAGCCTTCGCCGTCGCGCTTGTAGAGCGACTTCGTGTAGAAGGTGTCGAGAATTTCCTCGCCGTCCATGCCGAGCGCCATCAAGAGCGACGTGACAGGGATCTTGCGGCGGCGGTCGATACGGGCGTAGACGATATCCTTGGCGTCGAATTCGATATCGAGCCAGGAGCCGCGATACGGGATGACGCGGGCAGCAAAGAGCAGCTTGCCGGAAGAATGGCTCTTGCCCTTGTCGTGGTCGAAGAACACGCCCGGCGAACGGTGCATCTGGGAGACGATGACGCGCTCGGTGCCGTTGACGATGAACGTGCCGTTATTGGTCATGAGCGGCATGTCGCCCATGTAAACGGACTGTTCCTTGATGTCCTTGATCGACTTCGCGCCGGTATCCTCATCAATATCGAACACGATGAGGCGCAGCGTCACCTTGAGCGGGGCTGCATAGGTCAGGTCGCGCTGACGGCATTCGTCAACGTCGAACTTCGGCGGCTCGAATTCGTAGGACACGAATTCCAGCATGGAAGCGCCGGAGAAATCGGTGATCGGGAAAACCGACTTGAAAACGGCCTGAAGGCCCTCGTCGGGCCGGCCGCCTTTCGGCTCTTCAACCATCAAAAACTGGTCGTAGGACGCCTTCTGAACCTCGATGAGGTTCGGCATTTCTGCGACTTCGGGGATCTTACCAAAAAACTTGCGTACGCGCCTACGACCGTTGAACGAAAGGGTCTGAGCCATCGTCGCTCCTTCAAAATCTTGCACCCGGGCCTGCAACGGACGGGAACCGATGGCCAGTCGATCCCGTCAATCAATGGGTCGTTCAATCTCGTCCGACTCCCGAAAACGCTCAGCTCGGATTGCTGTGCTGCCCTCGGCGCGAGACTATCCTTTTGAAGAACCCATTACCCAAAAGCCGGTTTGACGCGGCTTTTGGGTAATTCGTTCAGAAAAACGGCAAATGGGAGGCAGCAATTGCCGCCTCCCAAAAGCAGTTCAAGCTTACTTGACGTCGGCCTTGGCGCCGGCGTCTTCAAGCTTCTTCTTGATGTCGGCGGCTTCAGCCTTGGAAACGCCTTCCTTGACAGCCTTCGGAGCGGCCTCGACGAGGTCCTTGGCTTCCTTGAGGCCGAGACCGGTGATGGCGCGGACTTCCTTGATGACGTTGATCTTGTTGGCGCCGGCATCCGCGAGGATGACGTCGAACTCGGTCTTTTCTTCTTCGACCGGAGCAGCAGCGCCTGCACCACCGCCAACAGCAGCAACAGCTACCGGAGCAGCGGCGGAAACGCCCCACTTTTCTTCGAGAAGCTTCGACAGTTCTGCAGCTTCCAGAACGGTCAGCGAGGAGAGGTCGTCAACGATCTTTGCGAGATCAGCCATTTTACTAGTTCCTTTTGTTCGGTTCGAACCGGTTGATTATAAACAGCGAAAAACCGCCTTAAGCGGCTTCGTCCTTCTTGGCGTAGGCCGCAAACACGCGGGCAAGCTGGCTTGCCGGTGCTGCAACAACCCCAGCGATGCGGGTAGCCGGTGTCTGGATCATGCCCAGCAGCTTCGCACGCAGCTCATCGAGCGAAGGCAGGGTCGCAAGCGACTTGACTGCATCGGCGTTGAGCGTGGTTGTTCCCATGGCGCCGCCCAGAACAATGATCTTGTCATTGGTCTTGGCGAAATCCATGACGACCTTCGGAGCGGTGATCGGATCGGTGCTGTATGCAATCAGCGTCTGACCCTTGAAGAGATTGGTGATCCCTTCCGCTTCCGTACCCTGAAGGGCAATTTTGGCCAGGCGGTTCTTCGCGACTTTGACGGTACCGCCAGCTGCACGCATCTTCGAACGAAAATCGTTCATCTGCGCGACTGTAGCACCAGCATAGTGGGCCACGACGACTGAGCCCGAAGCCTTGAAGACTTCGTTCAGTTCCGTGACGAATTCGCGTTTTTCCGCTCTTTCCACTGCCTATCTCCAGTTGACGGGACCGAAAACGGGCCCGCCGGGTTGCCTTTTGCCTCCTGGGATCATGCGAGATCCCAAGCGACGCTTGAGGATCCTGTCCCCCCGCGCTCCCGCGCCAATCAAGGCTAAAGAGGCACAAGGCATCCAAGGCTCGAACCGAGTTACGAGAAGCGAACTTCATGCAATTCGGGTCTTACCCGTCTCATGCAGGCGAAGTGATTAAGGGAAAACCACCTGCAATCTCGGACAGGATTCCGGATTTCTCCGGAATATTCCGGCCCCTTGCGAGGCCGGAATTTCAGTGACCGGACCGAGGTCCGGCAATCAACTTATGCAGTCGGAGCTGCGGTGACCGAGCCGACTTCGATCTTGACGCCCGGGCCCATGGTCGACGAAATCGCCACGCGCTTGACGTAGTTGCCCTTGGCGCCAGCCGGCTTCGCCTTGATGACGGCGTCGGCGAAAGCACGGATGTTTTCTTCCAGAGCCTTGGCGTCGAACGAGGCCTTGCCGATGCCGGCATGGACGATGCCAGCCTTCTCGACGCGGAACTCGACAGCGCCGCCCTTGGAAGCCTTGACGGCTCCGGCGACATCCATGGTGACGGTGCCGACCTTCGGGTTCGGCATCATGCCGCGGGGGCCGAGAACCTTACCGAGACGACCGACGAGCGGCATCATATCGGGGGTGGCGATGCAGCGATCGAATTCGATCTTGCCGCCCTGGACGATTTCGACGAGGTCTTCAGCGCCGACGATATCGGCACCGGCAGCCTTGGCTTCATCGGCCTTGGCGCCACGAGCGAAGACGGCAACACGAACCGTACGGCCGGTGCCGTTCGGCAGGTTGACGACGCCGCGAACCATCTGGTCCGCATGGCGCGGGTCGACGCCGAGGTTCATCGAGACTTCGATGGTTTCGTCGAACTTGGCGACAGCCCGTTCCTTGACCATGCCGATGGCCAGGGAGAGAGCATAAAGCTTGGTGGGATCAACACCTTCGTTGATCTTCTGCGTGCGCTTACCAGCCATGATCTTAACCCACCACTTCCAGGCCCATGGCGCGGGCAGAGCCCTCGATCATCGCCATTGCACCTTCGATATCCGCTGCGTTCAGATCCTTCATCTTGGCTTCTGCGATCGTCTTGATCTGAGCCTTGGTGAGGGAACCGGCCTTGGCGCCCTTGCCGGGCGTCTTGGAACCGGACGTGATCTTCGCTTCCTTCTTCAGCCAGTAGCTGACCGGAGGCTGCTTCATCGCGAAGGTGAAGGACTTGTCCTGGTAATAGGTGATGACGACCGGGATCGGCATGCCCTTTTCCATTTCCTGCGTGGCGGCATTGAACGCCTTGCAGAATTCCATGATGTTAATGCCACGCTGACCAAGCGCCGGACCAATCGGCGGGGACGGGTTTGCCGATCCTGCCTTGACCTGAAGCTTGAGCTGGCCTGCAACTTTCTTAGCCATATCTCTCTGCCTTTCATGAACGGCCGGTCGCCCGGCCCGTGATGCCGGATCTCTCCGGCGGCTGCGGTTGCGTGGTGCGGATCATTGGGGTCCGGCTAAGACCCCTCACCTTCCACGCGGGTGCGGACAAGGTCCGCGGGAAACAGGCCGCAAGGCCAGCTTCCAATTTCCAGCAATCAGACCTTCTCGACCTGAGCGTATTCCAACTCGACCGGCGTTGCGCGGCCGAAGATCGACACTTCAACCTTCAGGCGCGAACGTTCTTCGTCCACATCCTGAACCGTGCCGTTGAACGAAGCGAACGGGCCGTCGGAAACACGAACCTGCTCGCCGATCTCGAAGGTGATGGAGGCCTTCGGCCGCTCGACACCTTCCTGGACCTGGCCGAGAATACGCTCGGCTTCATAATCCGGAATCGGAACGGGCTTATTGTCGGAGCCGAGGAAACCGGTGACCTTCGGCGTATTCTTGATCAGGTGGTAGGCTTCATCAGTCAGATTGGCGCGAACCATGACGTAGCCGGGGAAAAACTTGCGCTCGGAATCGACCTTGCGGCCGCGACGCACTTCCACCACCTTTTCGGTCGGCACAAGGATCTTCTCGAACAGGTGCTCAAGCCCCTTCTGGCGAGCCTTGTTCTCGATGTCTTCAGCGACCTTCTTCTCAAAATTGGAATATGCGTGGACGATGTACCAACGTGCCGCCATTTTCATCTCCACCCGTATCAGTTGCCGGTATTCAGCACGAAGCTCAGAACCCAGCCGATCAGCTGGTCAGCGGCAAAGAAAAACAGCGCAGCGAAAACCACCATCACAAGCACCATAACCGTCGAGATCATCGTCTCGCGGCGCGACGGCCATGTAACTTTGGACGTCTCGGAGCGAACCTGCTGCAGAAACGCAAACGGATTGGATTTGGATGCCATCGACTGCCCACGCAATTACGGCGCGTAAAGCTGAAACTATCAGCCCCACGCACCGCGTGTCTGTTGAACCCTAAATAAACACCGATTTCCGAATACACAAGAGGGAAACCGAAGTTTAACGAAATTAGTTACCACCAATAATCCCCTGGCCGGAATGCCGCGAGCATGTCCGCGCTGTCCCGCATCGAGGAAAATGGCAGGGGCAGTAGGGCTCGAACCTACGACCTGCGGTTTTGGAGACCGCCGCTCTACCAACTGAGCTATACCCCTTCATACCGATCATTCAGCGTCCGGGCCAAGGCCCGCAAATCGCTGCTGAAAAGCATGGCGCTCCCTTTAAGACGACGGCAGCGGAATGGCAAGCACGATTTTCGATTTTCAAAGCCATTCTATGCATATGCGAGCAATCGGCCTTTTCATCGCGCCGCCAAGCTCGGTTCAGACCTTCACATATTTGCGCCAATCATGCTCTTCTTTAAATCCCAGCACCTCGCGGATCTTGCGATTGGAGAGCAGGCCTTCATATTCGCCGATCTCGCGGGTGAAGGGCACGTTCGGGAAGAATCGCTTTGCAAGCTCTTTCGACGGCGTATTGGCCGAGACGGTGTCGTTGGCGGCGTTGAAGACCTGATAGCCGAGACCGTCCTTTTCGATACAGAGATGGCAGATCTGCCCGAGATCGCGGGCATCGATATAGCTCCAGGCGATGCGCTTGCGCATCTCGGGATTGGCAAAATAGGTGGGGAACCGCTCATATTCGTGCGGCTCGATGACGTTGCCGATTCGCAGCGCATAGATGTCGAAGCCCGAACGTTCGGCAAAGGCGCGAGCCGTCTTTTCGTTGACCACCTTGGAAAGCCCGTAGGAATCCATCGGATTGACGTCATAATCCTCCTCCAGCGGGAACTGGTGGAAATCGCGATGACCCTCGGCGAAGCAGACGCCGTAGGTCGTCTCGCTCGATGCGACGATGATCTTCCTGATGCCGAGCTTCACCGCCGCCTCGATGACATTATAGGTGCCCATCGTGTTGATGCGGAAGGTCTCGTTGTCGGGCTTGATCAGGATACGCGGGATGGCGGCGAAATGCACGACGGCATCGAAGGGCTGCACGCCCCTGCCCGCATCGAGATCGGGAAAATCGCGGTGCATCGAGAGCGCGTTGAAGACCTGACCGCTATCGGTGATGTCGGCAATGAGATTGGTGACGCCCGGGCTGTCCAGCGGCACGAGATCGAGGTTGTGCACCTCGTAACCTGATTTGACGAGCCACGGCACGGTATGGCGACCTGCCTTGCCCGAGCCGCCCGTGAACAGAATTCGCTTCTTCATGAAGATATCCTCCGCGTGATGAAATCGGAGGCATAGTTAGACGCTTCGGCGCGAAGAGCAAGCGAGCGTCCGGCAAGGGTTCATCCCTGCGTCACCAGGAGCATCCTATCCGGAGCACCCTGGCCGATCATTTCCAATCACCGCAGAAGCCTGCGATGCTCTGCAAGGATCGTCAAGTGACGACCCTCACCTCCAACGTCGTCACTTGACGACGCTTATCTCGTTGACCTGCACTCCGGCTGCCTGAACAACCTCTTGCGGAATTGCAGCGATGAAAAACATCGTGAAAACATACATTGCGAATATCGTCGCAGCGAATGTGGCCTTTGGAATCATCCGGCTCTCCTCTTTGCAAGGAGGATTCTGGACTAAAATGGAGCAATCACAACCGGTTTCTGAATGCTAGATGAACAAAATACTGTGACGGGCAAATTTAACGATATTTTTACAACAGTTGTTAAGCCAACCGACGGGCATCAAAACGCAAAAACCCCGCCGTTTCCAGCGGGGTTTTTCAGGAATTGAAGGTAATCCAGGATTACTCGACGATCGATGCCACGATGCCGGCGCCGACGGTACGGCCGCCTTCGCGGATGGCGAAGCGCAGCTTTTCTTCCATCGCGATCGGAACGATCAGCTCGACGGCAACCGTGACGTTGTCGCCAGGCATAACCATCTCCGTGCCTTCCGGCAGCGTCACGATGCCCGTCACGTCGGTCGTGCGGAAGTAGAACTGCGGACGGTAGTTGGTGAAGAACGGCGTATGACGGCCACCCTCTTCCTTCGTCAGGATGTAGGCTTCTGCCATGAACTTCTTGTGCGGCTTGACAGAGCCCGGCTTGCACAGGATCTGGCCACGCTCGACGCCGTCACGGTTCACACCGCGAACCAGTGCGCCGATGTTGTCGCCGGCCTGGCCCTGATCGAGCAGCTTGCGGAACATTTCAACGCCGGTCACCGTCGTCTTCGAGGTCGCGCGGATGCCGACGATCTCGACTTCTTCGCCAACCTTGACAATGCCACGCTCGACGCGGCCGGTGACAACCGTACCACGGCCGGAGATCGAGAACACGTCTTCGATCGGCATCAGGAACGGCTGGTCGATCGGGCGCTCAGGCGTCGGGATGTAGGAGTCAACCGCTGCCATCAGCTCGCGGATCGCGTCTTCGCCGATCTTCTTGTCAGAATCTTCAAGAGCAGCAAGCGCCGAACCCTTGACGACCGGGATATCGTCGCCCGGGAAGTCGTAGGACGACAGAAGTTCGCGAACTTCGAGCTCGACCAGTTCGAGAAGCTCGGCGTCGTCAACCTGGTCGACCTTGTTCAGGAACACAACGATCGCCGGAACGCCGACCTGGCGGGCCAGCAGGATGTGTTCGCGCGTCTGCGGCATCGGGCCGTCAGCAGCCGAGCAAACCAGGATCGCGCCGTCCATCTGGGCAGCACCGGTGATCATGTTCTTGACGTAGTCGGCGTGGCCGGGGCAGTCGACGTGCGCGTAGTGGCGGGCCGGCGTCTCATATTCGACGTGTGCCGTCGAAATGGTGATGCCACGGGCCTTTTCTTCCGGAGCCGCGTCGATCTGGTCGTACGCCTTGAACTCACCGAAGTACTTCGTGATCGCTGCCGTCAGAGACGTCTTGCCGTGGTCAACGTGGCCGATCGTGCCGATGTTGACGTGCGGCTTGTTGCGCTCAAACTTACTCTTTGCCATTTGAATGCTTCCTGTGAACGAAATAGTGGACCCCGGCGAACCGGTTTAGTGCCGCCGTTTAAGGCTTTCGGCGAAATTGCGCAAGACTTAATTGCAGACGCCATTCTTGGTGTGACAGCGCATATGGGGGATAATTCGCCGCCTGCAAGGCGATTCGCCGAAGCCCCCTTGAAAATCGCTGAAATCCTTGAAGAAAATCGCCTGGACTGCTCGGGGTCGAGCACCCTCGCCTGCCAGCCGCCAGCCGCTATCGCCAACCACGTGGGAAACATCTGCCCACCGAATGATCGCGGCAGCAAAGGACACTTGAACGGAGCTGAGGAAAACTGGAGCGGGTAGCGGGAATCGAACCCGCGTATTCAGCTTGGAAGGCTGCTGCTCTACCATTGAGCTATACCCGCGGGGTGGTCCGATCCGATGACGAATGGTGGAGAGAGTTGGATTTGAACCAACGTAGGCTGAGCCAACGGATTTACAGTCCGTCCCCTTTAACCACTCGGGCATCTCTCCAGTTTTTCGTCCGGATCTAGAAGACCAAGTTTGCTAGACTTCGAAGCGTTGCCGCCCCGTCGTCTGCGCCGCGTATATGACCGGAGCATTTCCGTCTGTCAACACGATGACAACGGAAAAAACACGAAAAATTTCATTCTCTGCCGAAAGCCGGCACATGAAAGAAAGCCTATGCGGCAGCGAGCGCCATGGCTATAAAGCCGCATGAGCAAAGATAAGAAATCCGGCGGCAAGGCCGCGACAGACCCATCCGCCAAGGATACGCATTACGCCACGCTGCGGCGCGCGCACCGTGACGCCAAGCGCGAACGCGGCGAGATTCCGACACCTCCGCCGCAGAAGCGCAGGCGTGGGGGCGATGACTGGAAGCCGCCGGCGCTGGCGCCCGACCAGGTGCATCTCTACGGCCTGCATACGGTGCGCGCAGCGCTCGACAATCCCGAGCGCAAGAAGATCAAGCTCTTCGTAACGCAGAACGCGCTGGCGCGGCTCGAAATCGACGCCGAGACCCTTGGCATTCCCTTCGAGATCGTCTCGCCGCAGGATATCGACAAGGTGCTTGGCCCCGAGGCGATCCATCAGGGCGTCATGCTGGAAACGCGGCCGCTGCCGGTGCGCCGGCTCGAAGCGCTGAAGGACAGCCCTCTCCTGCTTGTCCTCGACCAGGTCACCGATCCGCACAATGTCGGCGCGATCATGCGCTCGGCCGTTGCCTTCAATGCCGGCGCCGTTATCACCACCCAGAGACACAGCCCGACCGAATCCGGCGTGCTGGCCAAATCCGCCTCCGGCGCGCTGGAACTGATCCCCTATATACAGGTCACCAATCTCGCCGATGCGCTCGGTGAATTGCACAAGCTCGGTTTCTCCACCATCGGCCTCGATTCGGAAGGGCCGGCGCCGCTCGAAGGCACCTTCTCGGGGGAGAAACTGGCGCTGGTGCTCGGCTCCGAGGGCAAGGGCCTGCGACAGAAAACGCGGGAAACCGTCAATGCCCTTGCCCGTCTCGACATGCCGGGGGCGATCAAATCACTCAACGTCTCGAATGCGGCGGCGATCGCGCTTTATGCGGCGCGGCTCCATTTGAAGGCATAGGCCGGTCCACAGACGGGCCGCGGCAAAAGGGGAACTGTCATGATCCGTTTCATCCTTCGGTTCGCGGCTCCGGCAGCCGCGTTGCTTTTCTCAGGCATGGCCCACGGGCAGGAGATCGATCCCGATATTCTCAAGGCGCAGGCCGGAACCTATCTCATCGCGCCGGAAGACGGGCGCGCGGGATGCCGGATGACGCTCGAAACCGAGATGGCGATCGGCGGCTTTTCGCTTTCGGGGCAGGAAGCCTGCGCCAAGCCGCTGCCGGCACTGGCGGAGGCCGCTTCGTGGAATTTCGACGGCAATGGCGGCCTCATCCTGATCGATCCGACGCGCAAGGTGCTCGCCCGTTTCGTCGAAAACGAGGGCTCTCCCATGAAGACGGAAGACGAGAGGCCGCTGCTGCTGATCGCAGCACCCGACGGCGTCGATCACCTGCCGACCTTCGCGAGCCTTGCCGGGGCATGGACAATGCAGCGGCCGGATGGCGAAAGGCTCTGCGGCATCGTGCTTGACAGCGGCGTCGGGACGGACGGCAATGCGCCATTGTCACCTTCTGGTGACTGCCCTGCCAACGTCGCCAAGCTCAAGCTTGCGGTCTGGCATGTCGAGGGTTTCGGGCTGACGCTGATGGGCCATGACGGTTCGTCGCTTGGTTTCGACATGCGCGCCGACGGCAATTTCGACAAATCGAAGCAGGAAGGCGGCAAGCCGCTTTCGCTCGTGCGCCGCTAATCTCAGAGTCTTCTCTGCTCAGTCGGGCGTCCCGCAACTGGTTCGCCCATCCATCGGCCGGCGCGTCGTATCGCCCGCCGCATAGGCAAGTTCGACAGGGTAGACGATCACGCTCGGCAATTTCTCGATTTCGCCGGCGTGATCGGGGCTGCGCTTCATTTCCGCCTTATAGGCTGCGGCACAATCCGGCAGTTGCTTCGGCGACAGGCCGGTGTCGGCGGCAATGGTCTTGGCGCAGGCAGCATCGAGATAGAGCGAACAGGAAGCCGTGTAGACGCGGCGGAAATCGAGAGTGAGTTTCCCCTTCCCGCTGCTGATCGTGGTAAAATCGTCACCCTCAAGGGCATCGTCGAGCAACCGCTCGCCCGTCGCCGTATCGTAGACGACGAAGGGCAGCCCGCCGTTCCATCCATCCGCCGCGCGGAAAAACACGAAGCCGCCGCTGACGCCCAGGAGATAACCGGCGGTATCGTCCTCGATCACCCGCTCGCGCTCGCCGGCGCGCTCGCAGGGCGCATCGGCGGCAAGCAGCGCCAGCTTTTCGGCGCCGACCTCGCCGAGATCGACCTCCTTGACCATGAAAGCGGGATAGCGGCTGCAGGTGATCTTCGGCTTTGCATCGGGATTGAATTCATCCTTCGGCAGCGCGACAACATCCACTTTCACCGGCCTGTCGAAGGGGGCCGGTTTTTCGGACGCGCCGGCGCAGGCAATCAGCGCCGCAAGGATAATCGATGTCGTGATCGTCCGCTTCATGACAGTTTCGCCTCCAACTTCTTCGCTATCTCTGGCATGGTTCGAAGCCGTGCGACAGATGGAAAAACGGAGGCGGCAACAGCGGCGCAGCACCTGCCGATGACAGAGAAATCCACTTTTGCCTTGGAAAGACCTTCCGGAACACTATGATCGGGCAATGATCGGTTGTCGCGACCGGTCGGAAGCAAGAAGGAACGATCCCATCATGGCCATTCGACCGCTGATTTTCGGTATCCTCTTTGTCTCGGTCTTCGTCGTGATTATCCTCAGCATGATCTGGGTGGACAAGTCGCACCCGATTCACCAGCCCGATCCCCTGTCGCCGACAGCGCCCGGCGCGGCGACGCCGGGACAGGTGCAATAGTCCCGGCAGGAACGCCGACGGCGATCACGCGTTAATCCGCAATTGAACGAGGATTGAACGCTATGCGCATAATGATCGCCGTCATTGCCTTCATGGTTGCCTCCGTACTCAGCATCGCCGTGATGTCGCCCTCCGGCGCCGGCCAGGCCGGCAATGGCGACAGGATCGAAGCGAGCGTCAACGAACCCCCCACACATTGAAAAACGGCCCGGATGATCCGGGCCGCCAAGAGCGTCGTCTTTTCAGACGCAGTTTAAACTGCCGATGCGTTTGTCTCAGCCGCGGTAGAGCCAGAAGGGGATATAGCGATCGCGATCACGCCACTCGCGGCGTTCCTGCCAACGTTCGGCGCGCCACCGCCGCCAGCGACGGTCATCATCGCGCCAGTCGGACCGGCGCCAATCGCGGTCATCGCGCCAACCACGGTCGTCGCGCCAGCCGCGGTCGTCACTCTCGTCCCGGTCGCGATCGCGGCGCCAGCCATCACGAACTTGAATGATATCGCCCTGAACTGAAACCGCCGGCCGCTCGGCCGACATGGCCGCCGCCGGTGCGACGGAAGCGAAAACCGCACCGGCAGAAAGGGTTGCGGCGAGAAAGAGATGTACGAGCCTCATGGCAGTTTCCTCATTGATGATGAGGCGAAGATAAGAGCGCACGGCTGAATTGACGCTGAAGCAGCTCTTCAGACAAGGTTCATCAAAGGAAGCGGGAAAAATCTGCAAGTACGTTCGACAAACCGACATCGAACCGGGGCCGATGGTCTGGACAGGCAATAGCAGATGGAGAAAACTGGTGCAGCGGCTAGCCGAGCCGAAGCTCACAGAGCGTAGGCTGGTGCCCCCGGCAGGGTTCGAACCCGCGACCCCCTGATTACAAATCAGGTGCTCTACCGACTGAGCTACAAGGGCAACCGGTGCCCAACTAGCAGATTCTATGATTCTGTAAAGGAAAATCGGTGCCTATTTGGGGGTCGGCCGCCGTTCAAAACGCTTCGCTGGCGAAAACGTCCTTGTCGCCCCTGCCCTTTATCCTTTAGCTAGAGCAGCTTCACAAAGGGCATTGCATGGGCCGTTCATTTCAAACGCTTTCCTTTCTCGCCTCACCCACGACAGAGGCGCTCGCAGCGCGCGAGGAGTTGATTCGTATCTATGGCGACGTGCCGTCTGACGATGCCGATGTCATCGTCGCGCTCGGCGGCGACGGTTTCATGCTGCAGACGCTGCACCACACCATGAACTCCGGCAAGCTGGTTTACGGCATGAATCGCGGCTCGGTCGGCTTTCTGATGAACGACTATCGCAGCGAGCACCTACAAGAGCGCATCTGCCTCGCCGTTGAAAACGTCTTCCGGCCATTGCAGATGACGACGGCCAATGCCGACGGCACCAATTCGACCGCGCTCGCCATCAACGAGGTCTATCTTTTCCGCCAGTCCTATCAGGCCGCCAATTTGAAGGTCACGGTGGACGGGCGCGTGCGCCTGGAGGAACTGATCTGCGACGGGCTGATGGTGGCGACGCCTGCTGGGTCGACGGCCTATAATCTTTCCGCCCATGGCCCGATCCTGCCGCTCGAGGCGCCTTTGCTCGCCATGACGCCGGTCAGCGCTTTCCGGCCGCGGCGCTGGAGGGGCGCATTGCTGCCCAACAAGGTGACCGTCGATATCGACGTCCTCGAGCCGGTCAAGCGGCCGGTGAACGCGGTGGCGGACAATACCGAGGTCAAATCGGTGCTGCATGTCCGCATTGCCCAGTCGGAGCATATGACCGCCCGTATCCTCTCCGATCCCGACCGCTCCTGGTCCGACCGTATTCTCGCCGAGCAGTTCAAGGATTGAGACATGGCAATGCGCCTGACATTGATGACCACCGTTTTCCTCATCGGGTGGTCGGCCGCAGCCTTGCCGGCGCAGGATGCCATCCTGCCGGCATCGGTGATTTTCGCAACCAGCACCGGCTACTGGCAGGATGACGGCAACGCACCTGATGTCGAGCGGGCACCCAAGAGCACCGAGAGCGTTGCCAACCCCGAGGAAAAGGCCGCGCAGCGCCACGGCTATTACAAGCTCTTTGCCGTCCGCCAGGCCGACAAGACCTCGAAAGTCTATCTTCAGCAGATTGCCCAGACTGAGACCGGCCCGGCGATCGCCTCAACCGTCGAGCTGCAGGAGATCAGCGACCTGAAGCCTTATGTGACCGATATACGTCCCGAGAATTCGAACGGCATCATCAAGCAGCCGGGGCTGTTTGCCACGATCTATCTGAAGACCGACCCCGCCGCCGAGCCGGATAGCTGGACCGTGCTGATCGACGAATTCGGCGAAATCACCGTGGAGAAGGCGACGAATTGAACAGCCGGGATCTGTTCGGAGAGGCCCGCAAGCGATGAAGCTCGGTTTTCGCGACGGCGTGCTTTACGACGAGCACAGGTCGAACTGGGACGCAGACGGCCCCAGGCCCATCAACTGGTCGCTGTGGTATCCCGCTGCCGATGAGGCGCGAGAAGGCGCTACAGCGGAAAGAAGCTGGTTCCGAAAGGCGGCAGTCGCCCGCAACGCGCCCGCCCGGCCGGCTGCCCGGCCCTACCCCCTCGTCCTGTTGTCGCATGGCACCGGTGGATCTGCGGCCGGACTGGAGTGGCTGGCCCGACGCCTGGTCGATCGCGGATTTGCAGCGCTCGGCGTCAGCCATCACGGTAATACCGGCATCGAGCCCTATCGGGCCGAAGGCTTCGCCTGCCTTTGGGAACGGGCGCCGGATCTGAGCTTCATGCTCGACAGGCGTGACGACTGGCTCGGCGATCTCTTCAGCCATATCGATACATCCCGTGTTTTCGCGGCCGGATTTTCGGCCGGCGCCTACAGCGTGATGCTGCTTCTTGGCGCTGTCGCCCAGTTTTCGCAGTTCGAACCGTCGAGGATGAAGCCGGGCGGCGTGCGCGGACCGAGAGAATTTCCTGACCTTGCCGATCATATCACGGCGCTGCTTCGCACCAGCGCCGTGTTTCGCGATTCATGGTCGCGCATGTCGAAATCGTATCGAGATAAGAGAATCAAGGCCGCGCTCCTTTGCGCGCCGGGCCGATCGGTTCTTGGCTTCAGCGAGGAAAGCCTGAAAGCCGTGGAGGCGCCCGTCCTTATCCTGGTCGGTGATGCCGACAGGGCGGCGCCGGCTGAGGAATGTTCGTCATGGCTGCATGCACGGCTTTCGCGCAGCGCCCTCAAAATCTTCGGCGGCGGGCTTGGACATTATGTTTTCGTGCCGGAGGGCTCGGGGCTGGGCTTTGCCTTCGCCGCAGAACTCTTCACCGATCCCCCGGGGATCGAGCGCGCGGCCGTTCATGACGAGATTGCCGATCTGTCGGCGGCGCTGTTTCAAAACATCGGCGCAATGGCCTGAGTAAAGGAAAAGCCCCGTTTCCGGGGCTTTTGTCTCGATCCTGCTTTTACCTGTCAGTCGACATCCTCGACGACCGCGTCGGCGGCGCCGCTGATGCGGTGGGCAAGGGCTGCTTCCATGAACTCGTTCAGATCGCCGTCGAGCACATCATCAGGCGCGGTGCTGGCAACGCCGGTGCGCAGGTCCTTGACCAGCTGGTAGGGCTGCAGCACGTAGGAGCGGATCTGGTGGCCCCAGCCGATATCCGTCTTGGAAGCGGCTTCGGCGTTGGCGGCGTCCTCACGCTTCTTCAGCTCCGCTTCGTACATGCGGGCACGCAGCATGTCCCAGGCCTTGGCGCGGTTCTTGTGCTGCGAACGCTCCTGCTGGCACTGCACGACGATATTGGTCGGGATATGGGTAATGCGCACGGCCGAGTCCGTCGTGTTGACGTGCTGGCCGCCGGCGCCCGACGAACGATAGGTATCGATGCGGCAGTCGCTTTCGTTGATCTCGATCTGGATCGAGTCGTCGACGACGGGATAGACCCAGATCGACGAGAACGAGGTGTGGCGGCGCGCGTTGCTGTCGTAGGGCGAGATGCGCACCAGCCGGTGCACGCCCGATTCCGTCTTCAGCCAGCCGTAGGCATTGTGGCCCTTGACGAGCAGGGTTGCGGATTTGATGCCCGCCTCTTCGCCGTCGTGAACTTCGAGAAGCTCGACCTTGAAACGCTGGCGCTCGGCCCAACGGGTGTACATGCGCAGCAGCATGTTCGCCCAGTCCTGGCTTTCGGTGCCGCCGGCGCCGGAATGCACTTCGAGATAGGTGTCGTTGCTGTCGGCTTCGCCGGAGAGCATCGCCTCCACCTGGCGGCGGGCGGCCTCGGCCTTCAGGGCCTTCAGCGCATCCTCGGCTTCCCTAACGACGCTCTGGTCGCCCTCTTCCTCGCCGAGCTCGATCAGCTCGATATTGTCGTTCAGCTGCTGTTCCAGCTGCTTGACGCCGTTGACGCCGTCATCCAGCTGCTGGCGCTCGCGCATCAGCTTCTGCGCTTCCTGCGCATCGTTCCAGAGGTTCGGATCCTCTGCCTTGTTATTCAACCAGTCCAGTCGTCTTATCGCCTGGTCCCAGTCAAAGATGCCTCCTCAGCAGGGTGATAGCCTGCTTGGTTTCATCGACCACGTTTTCGATTTCGGCTCGCATTTTCCTGCTTCTCTGTAACGGTCTTCTTCGAATTCTGGTTTGCGTCTGTGTTTGACGCAATTCCGGACGCAAAACCGCTGTGCACTTTTGCTGGAATTGCTGTAGAGACGCCCGCCGCGGATGTAAAGGCCGCAGCGGGCGTTCAAAAATTCGGCGGTCAGAACAGGCCGGGCGTACCGGTCTGGACGGCCTGATTGGCCTGCGGCGAGGTCTTCAGGATCTCCTCCGGCGCCATGGTGCCATCCATGCCGATGACGGAGAAGCTGTCGGCCGGGCCGGTGCCGGGCTTGAAGGCCTCGATGATGGTGTTCGGATCGCCATCGGCGGCGGCCATGCCGGTCTTGCGGTCGATCGAAATCAGGTTCATGCCCGCCGGGATGACGAATTTCGATTCCGGCGTATCCTTGACGGCAGCCTGCATGAATTCGTTGAAGATCGGCGCGGAAAGACCGCCGCCGGTGCCGCCGCGGCCGAGCGGGGCCGGCGTATCGAAGCCCATATAAAGGCCGGCGACCAGATCCGGCGTGAAGCCGACGAACCAGGCGTCCTTCTCGTCGTTGGTGGTGCCGGTCTTGCCGGCGACATCGCGGCCGCCGAGATCGACCTTGCCGGCGGCGGTGCCGCGCTGGATGACGCCCTGCATCATCGAGGTGATCTGATAGGCGGTCATCGGGTCGAGAACGGTTTCGCGGTTGTCGACGACGTTGGGCTCTTCCTGGTTCTGCCAGTCGCCGGCATTACAGCCCTCGCAGAGACGCTCCTCATGCTTGAAGATCGTCTTGCCGTAACGGTCCTGAATGCGGTCGATCAAGGTCGGCTTGATCTGCTTGCCGCCATTGGCGATGACCGAATAGGCCGAGACCATGCGCAGCACCGTTGTGTCGCCGGCGCCGAGCGACATGGAGAGAACCGGCAGCATGTGATCGTAGATGCCGAAGCGCTCGGCATATTCGGCGACGATATTCATGCCGAGATCGTTGGCGAGGCGCACCGTCATCAGGTTGCGTGAATGCTCGATGCCCGAGCGCAGCGTCGACGGGCCGCCGACTTCGCCGCCGTAGTTTTCCGGCTTCCAGACCTGACCGCCGGAGACGATCTCGATCGGCGCATCCATGATGACGGAAGCCGGCGTATAGCCATTGTCCATCGCCGCGGCGTAGACGAAGGGCTTGAACGACGAGCCCGGCTGGCGCATCGCCTGGGTGGCGCGGTTGAATTCGGACTGTGAATAGGAGAAGCCGCCGACCATGGCGAGCACGCGGCCGGTCTTCGGGTCCATGGCGACCAGGCCGCCCTGCACCTTCGGCGGCTGCTGCAGGCGATAGGAGGTCGAGGCGTCGCCGCCGAGCTTGGCGACATAGACGACATCACCTGGGGCGACGGCGCCGACCGGCGATTTCGTGGTCTTGCGGGCGCCGTCGGACGAACGGAAAGCCCATTGCATGTTCTTGGCCTCGATCGTGCCGCGTTGACGGTCGGCGGAAACCTTGCCGCTTGCATCCTTGGCCGGCTGCAGACCGATGTCGACGTTGGCGTCGGACACGGCGAGCACGACGGCAAGCTGCCATTCCGGCACGTCGGACAGGGCGGGAATATCGGCAAGCGCCTTGCCCCAGTCACCGCTTGCATCGATCTGCTTGATCGGGCCGTGGAAACCGCGGCGCTCGTCATAGGTGACAAGGCCGTCCTGCAGCGCCTTGCGGGCAGCGAGCTGCATTTGCGGATCGAGCGACGTGCGCACCGAAAGGCCACCCTCATAGAGGACCTTCTCGCCGTATTGGTCGATCAGCTGGCGGCGCACCGCCTCGGCGAAATAATCCGAAGCGAAAAGCGACGGGCCGGTCGAGCGGGCGGTGACGCCGAGCGGCTGCTTCTTGGCTTCCTCGCCGTCGCTCTGGCTGACATAGCCGTTCTCGACCATGCGGTCGATCACCCAGTTGCGGCGCTCAAGCGCTGCTTCCGGGTGGCGGAAAGGATGGTAATTGGCAGGCCCCTTCGGCAGCGAGGCGAGATAGGCGGCCTCGGCGACGGTCAGTTCGGTGACGGATTTGTTGAAATACGTAAGTGCGGCGCCGGCAATGCCGTAGGAATTCATGCCGAAGAAGATCTCGTTCAGATAGAGTTCGAGGATCTTGTCCTTGCTGTAGGCCTGCTCGATACGGAAGGAGAGGATCGCTTCCTTGATCTTGCGGTCGATCGTCTGGTCGGAACTCAAAAGGAAGTTCTTGGCCACCTGCTGGGTGATCGTCGAGGCGCCGACCGGGCGGCGGCCGGAACCGAAATTCTGCAGGTTGACGAGGATTGCGCGGCCGAGACCGGTGAGATCGACGCCCGGATGATTGTAGAAGTTCTTGTCTTCTGCCGAGAGGAAAGCGGCCTTCACGCGGTCGGGGATGGCCTGGATCGGCAGGAAGAGGCGCTTTTCCTTGGCGTATTCGGCCATCAGAGCGCCGTTGCCGGCGTGGACGCGGGTGGTTACCGGCGGCGCGTAGCTGTTCAGAACGGCATAGTCCGGGAGATCCTTCGCGACGTTGGCGAGATAGATGGCAACACCCGCCGCCGCGACCAGAAACAGGACGCAGGCCATTCCGAAGAAATATCCAAAAAGTCTAACCATATTTTCAGCTACCGGTCTCTTCGATCTTCAATCGGCGCGGACGCAACGATTGCATAGATCAAGGCAATTTGCACGTTGCGCGGCTTACTCCATGAGCGCTACCGCCACAAGCCGATTCCGCGCTCAAGGCTTAGGAAACATAAGCCGGAGTAACGGCGCGATTGTGAGGAAAATAGGGCTCTGTCCGCCGCATTCGCCGCCAACTCGGCGTTTCCGAGGGACTGTCACATCCAAGCAACGCCCCCTCCCCGCCGCCAATCTTAAAGCGTCCGCTTCAGAATTCGATTCATACGAAGCACTTTAAGTCTTTGTTTTCATGGATGCCGCCGCCCGCAACCGCGACTGGATTTCCGGGCAAAATGCATCAGCCGCCATTCGCCATGACGGCGGCGCGGTATCGCTTCACCGCCTCGGTCAACAGACCGACGGTCTTGCCGCGCCAGGTCTCGTCGAGCAGCAGTTTTTCGTCCTCGGCATTCGAAAGGAAGCCGAGTTCGAGAAGGATCGACGGCACGTCGGGGGCCTGCAGCACGCGGAAGCCGGCATGACGGTGCGGATTGTTGATGGTGCCGACCTGATCCTTGAAGGAATTCAGCACGCTCTCGGCCAGCGAGATCGAGAAGGCCTGGGTCTCGCGCCGCGTCAGATCGAGCAGGATATCGGCAACCTCGGGCGGCTCGGCGACGGTCTCCTTGCCGGCGATCTGGTCGGAAAGGTTTTCACGTTCGGCAAGGTCGGCGGCGAGCTTGTCGGATGCCTTGTCGGAGATGGTATAGACGGTGGCCCCGCGGATATCCTTCTGCTTCAGCGTGTCGGCATGCAGCGAAATGAACAGCCCGGCATGGTTCTGGCGGGCGATCAGGACACGCTGCGAAAGCGACAGGAACTCGTCATCTTCGCGCGTCAGGAAAGCCTTGATGCCCGGCTCCTTGTTCAACCGGTCGGTCAGGGCCTTGGCGAAGGCGAGCGTCACCTGCTTTTCCTCGGTCTTGGTGTCGACGCCGATCGCGCCGGTATCGATGCCGCCATGGCCGGCGTCGACGGCGATGACGAAATCGCCGGGAGCAGCCTTCTCGGGCGCCGGAATGGCACTGGTCGTCTGGGCCGCCTCGGTCCGGTCGCTCCAGGATTGCGTCTTGACCAGCTCGGCAAAGGCCTGCTTGTCGATCATCTCGGCATCGAGCACGAGACGATGCCCCTTGCCGGCCTCGTCGGCCTGCACCTTGGCGAGCGCCAGCTTCACCGGCCCGGCCGTCGTCAGCACGATGCGCGCGCTTTCCTCGTCCATCTTGCCGTAACGGATATCCTTGAACAGGCCGCGGGCGGCGAGATCCTTGGCCGGAAAACCGAAGGCGGTCGCCGGCAGGTCGATGACGATGCGTTCCGGATTGGCGATATAGTGGACGGAGAAGCGCGGCTCGCGATCGAAATCGATGACGATGCGCGTCCTTGCATCGTCGCCGACGATGCGCGCGCCATAGGCAAGCAACGGATCCCCGGCCTCGACGGAAGCAGCGACGGCCGGCAGGAGAACAACCGCCAGAAGCGCCGTCAGAACCCGCCTTGCGAATGTCGATCGCCAATCCGCGGATTTCGCCGTGTTCCGAGCCCTCTTAAACAATAAACCGCCACACCCTATCTGTACTGCGATGGAGCCGACACGGCCGCGGCGAACGTCGCCGTGACGAAACACCGGTTGCGGCCTGCCGAATCGCTATCACTTTATCCCCAGCTTCTATGCGTTCTGAAATCCATCAATATTATGGCACATTTGGCTTTTCCCTTGCTATTGTGACACAGAAAACATACAACGAATTTTAGGGTAAAGTGTTGACGGGATAGAGTCGCCGCAGAGGCTGCCAGCCAGATCAGGACCTGGCGCCACACCGGTCATCGTCCGCCGTCTCATGCGCTTCATCCCTAGAACTGGATCCTGATTTTCCGGCTTATTGTCGGAATTCATTGGTGGATCAGCCACCACGCTCTCAGGGAGCAAACTCATCGGACCCGAACGGGTCTTCGTATTTGTCGATCACGCTTGGTTGTTGATGGTTTCGCAGCAGGTTTTATCTGAAGTGTACAGGCCCCGGACCGACATGGTTCCGGCTGCGGTCTGGCTGCTGCCCTCCCCCTCGCATCAGGCGCGACTTTCATTATCCGGCGCGGCTACAGTGGACCGCATTCCTTCTGTTTCAACAGCAGTCGGGAATGCGCTCTCGCGGCCACGCCGAGGAGCACAGCTTACATGGCAGACAAAATGCTTATCGATGCGTCTCACGAGGAAGAGACGCGCGTCGTTGTCGTTCGCGGGAACCGCATAGAAGAATTTGACTTCGAGTCCCAGCACAAGAAGCAGATTCGCGGCAACATCTATCTTGCAAAGGTAACGAGGGTCGAGCCCTCGCTGCAGGCCGCCTTCGTCGATTACGGCGGCAACCGGCACGGCTTCCTGGCCTTCGCCGAAATCCATCCCGACTATTATCAGATACCGCTCGCCGACCGTCAGGCGCTGCTTCGGGCCGAAGCCGAGGAGCATCGCCGCGACGACGATGTCGAGCATGTCGAAACCGCGCCGATGGTCGATCTGTCCACGCAGGATCAGCCGGATGTCGGCATCGTGCCGGCAGAGGCGCCGGAAACGGCTGCCGTAACGGAAGAGCCGGCAGCGGTCGAGGCCGCGGCATCGCCCGAAGCCACCGAGGAAGCGCCTGCCAAGAAGGCACGGCCGCGCCGCAGCCGCAAGAAGGTTGCCGAGCCGGCTGCCGAGACGACCGCGACCGAGGATGCCGTCCCGACCGACGTCGAGGCCGAAGGCGCCTCCAGCGTCGACAACGAGGATGACGGTTCGACCGGCGGCACGATGGCCGCGATGGTGGAAACCGACGAGATCTCCGAGGACATCGATACCAACAAGCGTCGCCACGACGATGACGACGACGATGACGACCACGGCGAAGAGGAAGTCATCGAATCGGTCGGCGCCGAAGACGCCATGGAAGAAGTGCCGGACCGCGTGCAGCGCAAGCCGCGCAAGCAGTACCGCATCCAGGAAGTCATCAAGCGCCGCCAGATCCTGCTCGTGCAGGTCGCCAAGGAAGAGCGCGGCAACAAGGGTGCAGCGCTTACCACCTATCTCTCGCTCGCCGGCCGCTATTCCGTGCTGATGCCGAACACGGCGCGCGGCGGCGGCATTTCCCGCAAGATCACCAACCCTGCCGACCGCAAGCGCCTGAAGGAAATCGCGCGCATGCTCGAAGTGCCGCAGGGCATGGGCGTCATTCTTCGCACCGCCGGCGCCAATCGCACCAAGGTCGAGGTCAAGCGCGACTTCGAATATCTGATGCGCCTGTGGGAAAACGTCCGCACGCTGACGCTCGCTTCCACCGCTCCCTGCCTCGTCTATGAGGAAGGCTCGTTGATCAAGCGCTCGATCCGCGACCTCTACAATAAGGATATCGGCGAGATCATCGTTGCCGGCGAAGAAGGCTATCGTGAAGCGAAAGACTTCATGAAGATGCTGATGCCGAGCCATGCCAAGGTGGTTCAGCCCTATCGCGACATCCACCCGATCTTCTCGCGCTCGGGCATCGAAGCCCAGCTCGACCGCATGCTGCAGCCGCAGGTGACCCTGCGTTCCGGCGGCTACCTGATCATGAACCAGACGGAAGCGCTGGTCTCGATCGACGTCAACTCCGGCCGCTCGACGCGCGAACACTCGATCGAGGACACCGCGCTGCAGACCAACCTCGAAGCCGCGGAAGAAATCGCCCGCCAGCTTCGCCTGCGCGACCTTGCCGGCCTGATCGTCATCGACTTCATCGACATGGAAGAGAAGCGCAACAACCGCGCCGTCGAGAAGAAGCTGAAGGAATGCCTGAAGAACGACCGCGCCCGCATCCAGGTCGGCCGGATCTCGCATTTCGGCCTTCTCGAAATGTCGCGCCAGCGTATCCGCGCATCGGTTCTCGAATCGACCACGCAGGTCTGCTCGCATTGCGGCGGCAGCGGCCATGTACGTTCGCAGTCCTCCGTCGCGCTGCATGTGCTGCGTGGCATCGAGGAATATCTGCTGAAGAACACCACGCACAACATCACCGTGCGCACGACGCCTGACATCGCGCTCTACCTGCTCAACCACAAGCGCCAGACGATCATCGATTACGAGAACCGCTTCGGCGTGGCGATCGTCATCGATGCGGACGGTTCGGTCGGCGCGCAGCATTTCGCGATCGATCGCGGCGAGGCTGTCGAAAACCCCGTCAAGATCGAAACGCTCTTCAACTTCGCGGCCATTCCCGAGGATGACGACGACGATATCGTCATCGAGGCGGATGAGGACGAAGACGAGGAACTCGAAGAAAAGCCGGCCGCTTCCGAGCGCCCCGTCGCTGCACGCTCGGAAGGCGAAGGCGACGGCAACCGCAAGCGCAAGCGCCGCCGGCGCCGCCGCGGCCGCAACGGCAATGCCGAGCAGCCGGTATCGGCTGCTGGTGAGGCCGGCGACGAGGATGAGGATGGTGACGACGAGGGCGGCGAAGGCGATGAAATCGCCGAAGGCACGCCTGAAACACAGGCTGAAAGCGAAGAATCGCAGCGCCGCAAGCGCCGCCGTCGCGGCAAGCGCGGCGGTCGCCGCAACCGCGCCGAGGATGGTTCCGAACTGACGGCCGGCGAAGCCGGAGAAGACAATGGCGGCGGCGAGGACGAAGGCGACGACGCTTCGAGCGAAAGCGCACCGAGCGAGGCCGTAGTGGTCGAGGCGGTTGCCGAGCAGGCTGACGAAGGTCAGGCCGCAGCGGCTGCCGTCGAGGGTGTGGCCGTCGTCACCGAGGATGTGAAGCCCGCTCGTGGCCGTGGCCGCCGCAAACCCGCCGCAGCACCGGTCGAAGAGCCGGTCGTGGAGACGGCACCTGTAGCCGAGGCAGAACCGGAACTGGTCGAAGCCTCCGCCGATCTCGAAACGCCCGTTCAGGAAGAGGCAAAGCCGGTTCGCGCCAACCGCGAATCCAACATCTCCTCCTCCGAGCCGACGGTGAAATCCACCACCCGCGTCGAGAATGGCGACAGCGACGACGGCAAACCGAAGAAGGCCGGTTGGTGGCAGCGCCGCGGCTTCTTCTGAACGCTGATTTTCGGACGTAAATAATCAATCCGGCTGCGGCAACGCGGCCGGATTTTCGTTTATGGCAAGGGTATCGTCATTGGTCTTGAGACCATCCAGCGTCTTTCGCGCGTCTCAAAAGACGCGCAGCCCAAGGAGATCGCGGAGACAAGGCCCTCATAGCGATCATTCCCCGCCTGCAATCAGGCCGCCGGCGGATAGAGCAGGTCGACGATGTAGCTGGCGTCGAAGCGGGAATCGAGCATGCCGTAGGTAGAGCGCCAGCCGCCGGCAAGGCGCGTCTCGATGAAGGCATCGGCGATGCGCCCAGCGCCCAGCCGATAGAGTTCGGCGGCGCCGGCGGCGAGCGCCAGCTGCTCGACGAGCAGGCGCGCGGCGCCCTCATCCTGTTCGCACAGCGCGATTGCGGCGCGCAGGACGTCGATGGTCTTCTTGCCGGCGGGGCCGAGATCGCGGGCAAGGCCCGCAAAGACCGTTTCGAACAGATCCTTGCCACGGTTGAGCACGCGCAGCACGTCGAGCGCCATGACGTTGCCGGAGCCTTCCCAGATGGCGTTGACGGGCGCCTCGCGGTAATGGCGGGCGATCGGGCGTTCCTCGATGTAACCGTTGCCGCCGATGCATTCCATCGCTTCGTAGATCAGCGCGGGGGCGATCTTGCAGCACCAGTATTTGGCGACCGGCGTCATGACGCGGGCATAGGCCGCCTGCTCGGCATTGCCGCGCGCCTTGTCGAAAGCATCGGCAAGGCGGAAGGACAGCGCGGTGGCGGCGGCGACATCGAGCGCCATGTCGGCGAGTACGCGCGTCATGATCGGCTGGTTGACGAGCATCTTGCCGAAGACGCTGCGGCCGCGGGTATGGTGCACGGCCTCGGCCAGCGAGGCGCGCATCATGCCTGAAGAGGCCAGCGCGCAATCGAGCCGCGTCAGCGTCACCATGTCGAGAATGGTGCGGATGCCGGCATCCGGGCCGCCGAGCAGAAAGCCGAAGGTGTCTGAAAATTCTACTTCGGCAGAGGCGTTGGAGCGGTTGCCGACCTTGTCCTTCAGCCGCTGGAACTGCAGGCCGTTGGCGGAGCCATCTTCCAGCAGGCGCGGCACGAGGAAGCAACCCATGCCGTCCTTGGTCTGCGCCAGCATGATGAAGGCATCGCTCATCGGAGCGGACATGAACCATTTGTGGCCGGAGAGCCGGTAGATGCCTTCGCTGACCTTTTCCGCCGCGCTGCGGTTGGCCCGCACATCCGTGCCGCCCTGCTTTTCCGTCATGCCCATGCCGATGGTGACAGCGGACTTCTGCATGGCCGGCTTGTTCGACGAATCATATTTGCGCGACAGGATCTTCGGCGCCCAATCCTTCTGCACCGCGGGCGAGGCCGAGAGCGCGGCAACGGAGGCGCTGGTCATCGTCAGCGGGCAGAGATGACCGGATTCCAGCTGCGACGTCAGATAGAAGCGGGCGGCGCGAACCTTGTGGGCCTCGTCCTTGGCTTCGGTATCGGCCTGCGGGTCCCAGACGGAGGAATGCAGGCCGACCGACATGGAGCGGCGCATCAGCGCGTGCCAGGCGGGATGGAATTCGACGACATCGAGGCGCTCGCCGCGCGGACCATGGGTGCGCAGCTGCGGCGCGCCCTGGTTTGCCATGCGCGCCAGCTCCTGCGCCTCCGGGGAGGTGACGTAGCGGCCCATGTTTTCCAGGTCCTCGCGGATGCCGCGCGGCAGGGCTGCCGTCAGATCGACGATCAGCGGATCGGATCGATAGGCGTTGATGCCGGACCACAGGCTCGGCTGGTTGAGTTCTGCGAGTTTGTCGTCAGTCCGGTTGGCGGAGGTCATAATTCGCTTCTAGTGTAAGAACCCGGCAAAGGGAAACCGGAAGTTATGATTCGGTTCATTCTGCTCTATCGGAATTCCGGCGAAAATGCATGGGGACATAAGCCTTTGCCCACAGCGCATGCTTGCCCCGGCGGGCCGCACTCTTTATAGACCCGCCAGAGACAGCAAGAGGCAGTGTCATGGTCTTTTTCCCCCACCGCCACCTCATCGGCATCAAGGGCCTCACCGAGCAGGATATCACCTATCTGCTCGACAAGGCCGACGAAGCCGTCAAGATCAGCCGCCAGCGAGAGAAGAAGACGTCGACGCTGCGCGGGCTGACGCAGATCAACCTGTTCTTCGAGGCATCGACCCGCACGCAGGCCTCGTTCGAGCTTGCCGGCAAGCGGCTCGGCGCCGACGTCATGAACATGTCGGTCGGCAATTCCTCGGTGAAAAAAGGCGAAACGCTGATCGATACGGCGATGACGCTGAATGCGATGCGCCCCGATGTGCTGGTGATCCGCCATTCAAGCGCGGGGGCCGCTGCCCTCCTCGCCCAGAAAGTCTCCTGCTCGGTCGTCAACGCCGGTGACGGGCAGCATGAACATCCGACCCAGGCACTGCTCGACGCGCTGACGATCCGCCGCGCCAAGGGCAAGCTCTCGCGCATCATCGTGGCGATCTGCGGCGACGTGCTGCATTCGCGGGTGGCGCGCTCCAATATCCTGCTGCTCAATGCGATGGGCGCCCGCGTCCGTGTCGTCGCGCCCGCCACTCTCCTGCCCGCCGGCATCGCCGATATGGGCGTCGAGGTCTTCCATTCGATGAAGGAAGGGCTGAAGGACGCCGACGTGGTGATGATGCTGCGGCTGCAGCGCGAGCGCATGTCCGGCGCCTTCGTGCCGTCGGTGCGCGAATACTATCATTTCTACGGGCTCGACGGCGAAACACTGAAGGCGGCGAAGGAGGATGCGCTGGTCATGCATCCCGGCCCGATGAATCGCGGCGTCGAGATCGCCTCCGAGGTGGCCGACGGCCCGCAGAGCGTGATTGCCGAACAGGTGGAAATGGGGGTCGCGGTGCGCATGGCCGTGATGGAGACGCTGCTCGTCTCGCAGAACCAGGGTCCCCGAACCGATGGAATGAAGGCATGAGCAACCCGATCGTCCTCAAGAACGTCCGCATCGTCGATCCCTCGCGCAATCTCGACGAAGTCGGCACGATCATCACAGAAAACGGCCTGATCCTGGCCGCCGGCAGCGATGCCCTGAACCAGGGTGCGCCCGAAGGCGCCGATATCCGCGACTGCACCGGCCTTGTCGCCACACCCGGCCTCGTCGATGCGCGCGTCCATATCGGCGAACCCGGCGGCGAGCATCGCGAGACGATCGCCTCGGCGAGCCGGGCAGCGGCTGCCGGCGGCGTCACCTCGATCATCATGATGCCGGACACCGATCCCGTCATCGACGACATCGCGCTGGTCGAATTCGTCAAGAAGACGGCGCGGGATACGGCCGCCGTCAACGTTTATCCGGCAGCCGCCATCACCAAAGGCCTTGCCGGCGAGGAGATGACCGAGATCGGCCTCTTGATGCAGGCGGGCGCCGTCACCTTCACCGATGCCCATTCCAGCGTTCACGACACGCAGGTGCTGCGCCGGATCATGACCTATGCGCGCGAATTCGGCGCCGTCGTCTGCTGTGAAACGCGCGACAAATATCTCGGCGCCAACGGCGTCATGCATGAGGGGCTTTTCGCCAGCTGGCTCGGGCTCTCCGGCATCCCTCGGGAAGCCGAACTCATCCCGCTCGAACGCGATCTCAGGATCGCCGAACTGACACGCGGCCGCTATCACGCAGCGATGATTTCGGTGCCGCAATCGGTCGAGGCGATCGAACGCGCCCGCAGCCGCGGCGCCAAGGTCACCGCAGGTATCTCGATCAACAATCTGGCGCTCAACGAAAACGACATCGGCGAATACCGCACCTTCTTCAAGCTCTATCCGCCGCTGCGTCCGGAAGACGACCGGGCGGCCATGGTCGAGGCGCTCGCGCGCGGCGCGATCGACATCATCGTCTCCTCGCACGACCCGCAGGACGTCGATACCAAGCGCCTGCCCTTCGGCGAGGCAGAGGATGGCGCCGTCGGCCTGGAAACCATGCTGGCGGCAGCGCTCAGGCTTCACCATGGCGGCCAGGTGAGCCTGATGCGCCTGATCGACGCCATGTCCACCCGCCCCGCTCAGATTTTCGGGCTTGATGCCGGCACGCTGAAGCCGGGTGCCAAGGCCGATATCGCGCTGATCGATCTCGATGAGCCTTGGCTTGTCGCCAAAGACATGCTTCTCTCCCGCTCGAAGAACACGCCGTTCGAAGATGCGCGCTTCAGCGGGCGGGCAGTCGCGACATATGTCTCGGGAAAGCTCGTCCACGCACTCTAGGAGACGGCCAGGCCACGGAGGGCCGAGGGGGCATATGTTATCCAATCTCATGTCATGGCAGATCACGCTGCCGATTGCGCTTGCCGCCGCCGTCATAGGCTATCTCTTCGGCTCCATTCCTTTCGGCCTGATCCTGACGCGCGCCGCCGGCCTCGGCGATGTGCGCAGCATCGGCTCGGGCAATATCGGCGCGACCAACGTCTTAAGAACCGGAAACCGCAAGCTTGCCGCAGCAACGCTGCTGCTCGATGCGCTGAAGGCATCGGCGGCGGCCTGGGTCGTCGGTTATTTCCTCGGTGAGGAGGCAGCGATCATCGCCGGCTTCTTCGCCTTCATCGGCCATCTCTTCCCGGTCTGGATCGGCTTCAAGGGCGGCAAGGGTGTCGCCACCTATATCGGCACCCTGCTCGGCGTAGCGCCGATCATGGTCGTGCTCTTTGCCGCCGTCTGGCTGGCGGTCGCCTTCACCACCCGCTACTCCTCGCTGTCGGCCCTGGTCGCCATGCTCGTCACGCCCGTCGCGCTCTGGATCCTCGGCAATGAAAAGGTTGCGGCTGTCATGGCGATCATGACGCTGATTTCCTACTGGAAGCACAAGGCGAATATTTCGCGCCTGATGAGCGGGACGGAAAGCAAGATCGGGGCGAAGGGATAATGGATGCGCTGAGCGCCGGACCAAAAGGCGTCGTGCTGAGCGAACGGCAGAGAATTGCCTGGCTGCGCCTCATCCGTTCCGACAATATCGGCCCAGCCACCTTTCGCGATCTGATCAATCATTTCGGCTCGGCCGAGGCGGCACTCGCAGCCCTGCCGGAGCTTTCGGCGCGCGGCGGCGCGACGCGGGCCATCCGCATCGCCAGCGAGGCCGAGGCGCATCGGGAACTCGAAGCCGCGCATCGCTTCGGCGCCCGCTTCGTCGGCATCGGCGAGCCGGACTATCCCCAGGCACTGAAGCAGATCGACGGCGCGCCGCCGCTGCTCGCCGTCAAGGGCACGCTTGCCGCCGCCAAACGACCGGCGGTCGGCATTGTCGGCTCCCGCAACGCCTCCGTCGCCGGCGCCAAATTCGCGGCAATGGTGGCGCGTGACTGCGGCCGGGCCGGCTATACCGTGGTCTCGGGTCTTGCGCGCGGCATCGATACGTCAGCGCATCGGGCAAGCCTCGAAACAGGCACGATCGCAGCACTCGCCGGCGGCCTCGACCAGCCCTATCCGCCTGAGAATATCGGCCTGCTCCAGGAAATAACCGGCGGCAACGGCCTGGCGGTGAGCGAAATGCCCTTCGGCTGGGAGCCCCGCGCCCGCGATTTTCCGCGCCGGAACCGGCTGATCGCCGGCATCGCGCTCGGCCTCGTGGTCATCGAAGCGGCAACGCGCTCGGGCTCGCTGATCACCGCACGGCTTGCCGGCGAGTTCGGCCGGCTGGTGTTTGCCGTGCCCGGCTCACCGCTCGACCCGCGCTGCCACGGCACCAACGGCCTGCTGAAGGACGGCGCTTCTATCGTTACCACACCCGCCGATGTCGTCGAGGCTTTGGCGCCGCTGACGCAATTCGAGCTCTTCCCGTCATCGATGGCGGAGCAACCGGCAGGTGACGGAAAGGCGATGACGATGCCGCCGGGCGATTCAGACCGGGCCCGCATCATCGATGCGCTCGGGCCGACCCCGGTCGAGATCGACGACGTCATCCGCCATACCGGCCTGTCGGCATCCGCGGTCTATCTCATCCTTCTGGAGCTCGATATATCAGGCAGGCTGTATCGGCATCAGGGCGGTCTCGTCTCGCTTTCCGATTGAACTCTACGCGATATCCGCGCGCGGCGTCGAAAACCGCAGAACCGCGCCAAAAGCGATGGAAAACCCATCTAAAATTGTATTTTTCTTGAATTCCTGCTTTGGACGCAGCGGATGCAAGAGGTAAAATTGTAGCAAACCCCTTGACCGCAGCGATTTCCCTGTCCATGTCGGAGGGCCGAGATCCATGTTGCGGTGTGTGTTGCGCTGGCTTAAACGCTGGCGTCGTTTCCTTTTTAGAGAATCATCATGAATGTTGTAGTGGTGGAATCGCCTGCCAAGGCCAAGACGATCAACAAGTATCTGGGTTCGGGATACAAGGTGCTCGCCTCCTTCGGCCATGTGCGCGATCTGCCTGCCAAGGATGGCTCGGTCCTCCCCGATCAGGATTTCGAAATGCTTTGGGAGGTGGACGGCGCCTCGGCCAAGCGGATGAAGGACATTGCCGACGCGGTGAAATCCTCCGACGGCCTGTTTCTCGCGACCGACCCGGATCGCGAAGGCGAAGCGATTTCCTGGCACGTTCTCGACATGCTGAACAAGAAGCGGGTGCTGAACGGCAAGCCGGTCAAGCGCGTCGTCTTCAACGCGATCACCAAAAAGGCGGTGCTCGACGCCATGGCAGATCCGCGCGACATCGACGTGCCGCTGGTCGACGCCTATCTGGCGCGCCGGGCGCTGGACTATCTCGTCGGTTTCAATCTCTCGCCGGTGCTGTGGCGCAAGCTGCCCGGCGCACGTTCCGCCGGCCGTGTCCAATCGGTCGCGCTTCGCCTGGTCTGCGACCGCGAATCCGAGATCGAGCGCTTCATTTCGGAAGAATACTGGAACATCTCCGCACTTCTGAAGACGCCGCGCGGCGACGAGTTCGAGGCAAGGCTGGTTTCGGCCAACGGCAAACGGCTGCAGCCGCGGGCGATCGGCAACGGCGAGGATGCGGGCCGGCTGAAGGCCCTGCTCGACGGCGCAAGCTATGTCGTCGACACGGTCGAGGCCAAACCGGTCAAGCGCAACCCGGGACCTCCCTTTACCACCTCGACGCTGCAGCAGGCCGCCTCCTCCAATCTTGGCTTCTCCGCCTCGCGCACCATGCAGATCGCCCAGAAGCTTTATGAAGGCGTCGATATCGGCGGCGAGACCGTCGGTCTCATCACCTATATGCGAACCGACGGCGTGCAAATGGCGCCGGAGGCGATCGATGCTGCGCGCAGCGCCATCGTCGACCAGTTCGGCGACCGCTATCTGCCTGAGAAAGCGCGCTTCTATTCCACCAAAGCCAAGAACGCCCAGGAGGCGCACGAGGCGATCCGTCCGACCGATTTCTACCGCTCGCCCGACCGCGTGCGCAAATTCCTCGATGCCGACCAGATCCGGCTCTACGACCTGATCTGGAAGCGCGGCATCGCCAGCCAGATGGCGTCGGCCGAGATCGAGCGCACCACGGCTGAAATCACCGCCGACAACAAAGGCGAGAAGGCCGGCCTGCGCGCCGTCGGTTCGGTCATCCGCTTCGACGGCTTCATCGCCGCCTATACCGATCAGAAGGAAGACGGCGAGCAGAGCGACGACGGCGACGAGGATGGCCGCCTACCGGAGATCAATGCACGCGAGACGCTCGCCAAGCAGAAGATCAATTCGACGCAGCATTTCACCGAGCCGCCGCCGCGCTATTCGGAAGCCTCGCTGATCAAGAAGATGGAAGAGCTCGGCATCGGCCGCCCCTCCACCTATGCCGCGACGCTGGCCACACTGCGCGACCGCGACTATGTGACGATCGACAAGCGCAAGCTGATCCCGCAGGCCAAGGGCCGGCTGGTGACGGCTTTCCTCGAAAGCTTCTTCACCAAATATGTCGAATACGACTTCACCGCCGCTCTGGAGGAAAAGCTCGACCGGATTTCCGCCGGCGAATTGAACTGGAAGCAGGTGCTGCGTGATTTCTGGAAGGATTTCTTCGCCCAGATCGAAGACACCAAGGAACTGCGCGTCACCAATGTGCTGGATTCGCTGAACGAGGCGCTGGCGCCGCTGGTCTTCCCGAAGCGGGAGGACGGCAGCGATCCGAGAATCTGCCAGGTCTGCGGCACCGGCAACCTGTCGCTGAAGCTCGGCAAATACGGCGCCTTCGTCGGCTGCTCGAACTATCCGGAATGCAATTATACCCGCCAGCTCTCCTCCGAAAACGGCGGCGAAGCGGAAGGTGTCGCTCTCAACGAGCCGAAGAACCTCGGCACCGATCCGACGACCGGCGAGGAGCTGACACTGCGCTCGGGCCGCTTCGGCCCCTATATCCAGCGCGGCGACGGTAAGGAAGCCAAACGCGCCTCGCTGCCGAAGGGCTGGAAGCCCGAAGAGATCGACTACGAAAAGGCGATGGCTTTGATCTCGCTGCCGCGCGATATCGGCAAACATCCGGAATCAGGCAAGATGATTTCGTCAGGCATCGGGCGCTATGGGCCTTTCCTGCTGCATGACGGTTCCTATGCCAATCTGGAAACCGTCGAGGACGTGTTCTCGGTCGGCCTCAACCGCGCCGTGACTGTCATCGCCGAAAAGGCGAACAAGGCGCCAGGCCGGGGTGCCCGCGGCACGCCGGCGGCGCTGAAGACGCTCGGCGATCATCCCGACGGCGGCGCCATCACCGTTCGCGACGGCAAGTACGGTCCCTATGTCAACTGGGGCAAAGTCAACGCCACGCTGCCGAAGGGTAGGGATCCGCAGGCGATCACCGTCGAGGAGGCGCTGGCCCTGATCACCGAAAAGGCCGGCAAGGCGCCCGCCGGCAAGGCATCCAAGGCGAAAGCCAAGCCGAAGGCGGCCGCGGCCGAAACCAAGACCACCAAGACGGCGGCCAAGCCGAAGACAACGAAGGCGAAAGCGCCCGCGAAATCGAAAAAGAGCTGACGTGAGCAGAATACCGCGCGACAGAACGAACCCTGCGGGCAAGCGTCCGGGCAAGATCGGCCGCGCCGGCAAGGATGCACCCGCCGTCGAGCCGCTGAACATCGTGCACGGCGCCCTGCCGTCGCGCGAGGTGATCCTGCGCTTCATCGCCGATCATCCGCAGAAAGCCTCCAAACGCGAGCTCGCCAAGGCTTTCGGCCTGAAGGGCGACAACCGCGTCGAGCTCAAGCACATGCTGCAGGAGCTCGAGCAGGAAGGCATGCTGCAGAAGAGCCGCAAGTCGCTCATTCGTCCCGGCGCACTGCCGCCCGTCACCGTTCTCGATATCACCACACGCGACAAGGACGGCGATCTGATCGGCCGGCCGGCGGAATGGCCGGAGGACCAGGGTGTGGCGCCTGCCGTCGCCATCCGCCAGCAATCGCCGGCGGGCCGCCAGGGCAAGGGCAAGGCACCCGTCGCCGGCCTCGGCGACCGGATCCTCGCAAAGATCTTCCCGGCCGTCGATCGCGGCGGGCCGGCCTATACGGCGCGGATCATCAAGGTGATCGACAGACGCCGCGGCGCCTCGATGGGCGTTTTCCGCACAGCACCCGGCGGCGGCGGCCGGCTGCTGCCGATCGAACGGCGCGGCGAGGAGATGGTGATCGATCCCGACTTCACCGGCGGCGCTGAAGACGGCGATCTGGTCGAAGTCGAAATCGCCCGCCTCGGCCGTTTCGGCCTGCCGCGTGCCAAGGTGCTCTCCGTCGTCGGCTCCGTCGGTTCGGAAAAGGCGATCTCGATGATCGCCATCCATGCGCACGGCATCCCGCATGTCTTCCCGCCCGCCGTCATGGCCGAGGCGGAAGATGCGAAACCGGCGACGATGTCGCATCGCGAGGATTGGCGCGACGTGCCGCTGATCACCATCGATCCGGCCGACGCCAAGGACCATGACGATGCCGTCTATGCCGAGCTCGACCCCTCGCCCGACAATCCCGGCGGTGTCGTCGTCACCGTCGCGATCGCCGACGTCTCCTGGTATGTCCGCCCCAAGTCGCCGCTCGACCGCGAGGCGCTGAAACGCGGCAACTCCGTCTATTTCCCGGATCGCGTCGTGCCGATGCTGCCGGAGCGCATCTCCAACGATCTCTGCTCGCTGAAGGAAGGCGTCGACCGCCCGGCGCTTGCCGTGCGCATGAGCTTTTCCGGCGAAGGCCGCAAGATCGGCCACACATTTCATCGCATCATGATGAAGAGCGCGGCAAAGCTCTCCTACCAGCAGGCGCAGGCGGCGATCGACGGTCAGCCGGACGATCGGACCGGACCGATGCTCGAGCCGATCCTGAAGCCGCTCTGGCACGCCTATGAGGTGATGAAGCGCGGACGCGACCGGCGCCAGCCGCTGGAACTCGACATGCCGGAGCGCAAGATCCAGCTGAAACCCGACGGCACGGTCGACCGCGTCGTCGTGCCGCCGCGCCTCGATGCGCACAAGCTGATCGAAGAGATGATGATCCAGGCGAACGTCTCGGCCGCCGAGACGCTGGAAAAGAAACGCCAGCCGCTGATCTACCGCATCCATGACGGCCCGACGCTCGCCAAGCAGGAAATCCTGCGCGAGTTCCTGGCCACGCTCGGCATCCCGCTCGCCAAGGGCGGCAACATGCGCGCCAACAATTTCAACGGCATCCTGGCGAAGGCGGACGGCACGCCGCATCAGACCATGGTCAACGAGATGGTGCTGCGCTCGCAGAGCCAGGCGATCTACGGCCCGGAAAATATCGGCCATTTCGGCCTCAACCTGATGAAATACGCGCATTTCACCTCGCCGATCCGCCGTTACGCCGATCTTATCGTGCATCGCGCCCTCGTCGGTTCGCTCGGCTTCGGCGAAGGCGGCATCACCCCCGAGGAAGAAGCCACGCTCGACGATATCGCCGCCGAAATCTCGACCTTCGAGCGCCGGGCCATGGCAGCCGAGCGCGAGACGGTCGACCGGCTGATCGCCCATCACCTTGCCGGGCGAGTCGGCGAAGAATTTGCAGGACGGGTCTCAGGTGTGACGAAGTCGGGGCTTTTTGTCGCCCTGCCGGACTATGGCGCCGACGGTTTCGTCCCCATATCTACGCTTGGCAGCGATTATTTCATCTATGACGAGGCACATCAGGCGCTCTCGGGCGAACGGACAGGGCTCGGCTATCGCCTTGGCGACACCGTCACGGTGAAGCTCGCCGAGGCAATCCCGCTTGCCGGCGCGCTGCGTTTCGAGATGATCAGCGAAGGGCGCCAGATGCCGACGGCGGTGCGCTCCTTCCACAAAGCCGGCCGCCGCGACAAGGGTCAGGTCCGCAAGAAGCCCGGAACGAGGCCGCCGCGCGGGCGGCGCTGACGCGCGTCGCGTCACATTTGCTTCATGCGACGCGGCTCAACTCTTATTTTCATGCATGTCGTTGTCACGGAAACGCTGCCATTTCCAGGCGACATGCATTAGAGCGGTTCAGGTTTCACGGAAGCGCCGAAGAGGAACATACGATGAGCACACCGACCGATCCGGCTGTCCGCTACAGGGATGCGCCCGAGGTCGAGCGCCCGGTCGGGCGCTCCATCATGCGCGGGCTGATGAACCGCTGCCCGGCCTGCGGCAACGGCAGGCTCTTCCGCGCCTTCCTGAAGCCTGTCGATCATTGCGCGGCCTGCGGCGAGGCGATGCATCACCAACGCGCGGACGACCTGCCGCCCTATATCGTCATCCTCGTTCTCGGCCACGTCGTGGTCGGCGGCTATATGCTGACCGACATGACTTTCATACTGCCGGTATGGGTGCATCTTGCCATCTGGGCGCCGATCACCGTCGTGACGGCGCTGGCCTCGATCCAGCCGATCAAGGGCGGTGTCATCGGCCTGCAATGGGCGTTGCGCATGCACGGTTTCGGTGGAGAAAGCGACGATCCCGACGATTACGACATCCCGGGCCGGCCGGAATAGCGCCTTCACCTTCCAGACATATTTGACGTGTAGTGGCAGCGCTCCACCGATCACCACCCGAACGCGGCAGCCGACGATGCTCAACGACTTGACATGAAGCTTTTCTTGTCTGAACAGGCTTTACATTCCGCAGGTGGTCACTCACATCGGAAATACTGCGAAACTCCGCCCGTCACCCGGATTTGGCACGCCTGTGTCTTTCTGTGTGAGGTGGCCGGCCGATTCGCTCGCGTAGCTTTTCTAAGGATGGATAAATGTCTCAGCCGAGAAACGGCACACCAGGCGATGTCGAGGAAATCCATTGGCCTTCTCTGGTGGCAGCCATCTCGTCGATCTCAGCCGTCGGCATAGCAATCGGCCTCGGGCTCCCGCTTCTCAGCATCATCCTCGAAAAACGCGGCATCTCGTCCACTCTGATCGGGCTCAACACGGCGATGGCCGGGGTCGCGGCGATGGCTGCCGCCCCGATCACCACCAAGCTCGCCCATAAATACGGCGTTGCACCGACAATGCTCTGGGCCGTGCTGATTTCGGCGCTGAGTGCACTCGGTTTTTATTATGCCGAGGATTTCTGGATGTGGTTTCCGCTGCGTTTCGCCTTCCATGGCGCGACGACGACGCTGTTCATCCTCTCGGAATTCTGGATCAACGCCGCTTCGCCGCCTTCCAAACGCGGCTTCGTGCTCGGCATCTATGCGACCGTGCTGTCGCTCGGTTTTGCGGCCGGGCCGCTGCTGTTTTCGATCCTCGGCAGCGACGGCATCTTCCCCTTCCTGATCGGCGCCGGCGCCATTCTGCTTGCCGCCATTCCGATCTTCATCGCCCGCGACGAAAGCCCGATACTCGAGGAAAAACCGGAGCTGCATTTCATGCGCTACGTCTTCCTGGTGCCGACGGCGACGGCGGCGGTCTTCATCTTCGGCGCGGTCGAAGCGGGCGGGCTGTCGCTTTTCCCGGTCTTTGCGGTGCGCGCCCATTTCACCGAATCACAGGCAGCCCTTCTGCTCACCATGATGGGCGTCGGCAACGTCATCTTCCAGATCCCGCTCGGGCTGCTTTCCGACCGCATCGGCGACAAGCGGCCGCTTCTGGCCGGCATGGCGCTGATGGGCTTCATCGGCTCGATGATGCTGCCCGTGCTGCTCGACAACTGGCTGCTGATGGCCGGGCTCCTGCTCTTCTGGGGCGGCTGTGTCTCCGGCCTCTATACGGTCGGCCTCAGCCATCTCGGCTCGCGGCTGACGGGATCCGACCTTGCCGCCGCCAATGCCGCCTTCGTCTTCTGTTATGCAATGGGAACCGTGGCCGGGCCGCAGGCGATCGGCGCGGCGATCGATGTCGCTGGAAATAACGGGTTTGCCTGGGCGATTGCCGCCTTCTTCGGTCTTTACGCCCTACTTTCCGGCATCAGACTGATGTTCATTCGAAAACGGACTTGACTTTTCGGACAAGATTCGTAGTTTCGCGCCAGAATTTGCCGTGGAGCCCATCCGGCTTCCACGGCTTTCATTTTCTTAAAGGCAGGACGACTATGGCCAAGGCTACAACAATCAAGATCAAGCTGCTGTCGACAGCCGACACCGGTTTCTTCTACGTCACGACGAAGAACAGCCGTACGATGACGGACAAGATGACGAAGACGAAGTACGACCCGATTGCAAAGAAGCATGTCGAGTTCAAGGAAACCAAGATCAAGTAATCACTTGATCTCCGGGCTTTTAAAAAGCGCGCGCCTTCGGGTCGCGCGTTTTTTGTTGCCTGGATTGATCCTCACCGAAAGATGATAGCGCAAACAGAAAAACGCCGCCCTTCCATCTTCGGGAAGTGGCGGCGTTTTCGTGTAAGGGGGTCGACCAGCATGCAAAACGGCACGAGGAACCGCTATAATTTGCGTACCAGCCGACCGACCCCACGACCCAGGAGATGCGGCGGACCTGAGCATCATGGGGTATCGACAACTCCTCATCGGGAGCGCTTCTCTTATGAGCCGATAATTTGCGCAAAAATGAAAGAAAATCAACAAATTCTTAATGGTGAAATTTCTTAGCTTGATTCTATGGTTAAAAGTCCGATTTTGGGACATACAAAGATTTCTCGGCTCTGCTTGGAACTGAAGCCTAATGCCGGATCGCGCCAAGAAAATCGACACTATAACGTAATAACTTACGCCTCCCCTCCCCTTACGTTAGGTGACGTCGCCGCACTCTATTTGCGCCTGCGGGCGACGGGGGCATTTTTATAGTCTTCATTTCATCGGGGGCAAAGGCGTCGACACCCCCAAGACTATCGCGCGGCGACATATCGTCAGCAAAGCCGAAAGTCCATTTTTGGCCGATAGAGTTCTAAAATTTTCGCCTCGCATTGCGGAGGTGAAATTAAAAATCGGTAACACTTTACTTACCGCAGTGGATAACTCGCAAACGGCGACCATGGCCGCAACTGATTCGTCAGGCGGCTGCGGCGACCACGCGGTTGCGGCCGGTATTCTTGGCCTCGTAAAGGGCGAGATCCGCCTGCTTCATCAGCTGGTCCGGCGTCAGCACTGCTGCAATTCGCGAGGCGATGCCGAAGGAGGCGGTGACGTTCAGCGCCTCACCGGCGCGTTTCAGCATGAAGGGCGTGCTTTCCACGGCCGCGCGCAGGCGCTCGGCGACAGTGGCGGCGATCTCCGGCGAGGTGTCGGGCATCACGACGACGAATTCTTCCCCGCCATAGCGGCAGGCGAGGTCGGCGCCACGAATGGTCGAACGGACGCGGTTTGCAAATTCCCGCAGCACTTCGTCACCGCCATCATGGCCAAAAGTGTCGTTCACCTGCTTGAAGCGATCGATATCGGTGATCAGCACCGAAAGCGGCCGGCCCCGCGCCATCGAACGGTTGAACAGCACGTTCAGATGATTGTCGAGATAGCGCCTGTTGTAGAGGCCGGTCAGCGGATCGGTGACGGCAAGCTCGATCGTCTGCTTGACGCTGGCGCGCAGGCGGTCGTTGTAGCGCTTGCGGCGGATCTGCGTCAGGCTGCGGGCAACCAGTTCGTTGGGATCGACCGGGCGGATGATGTAATCGTTGACGCCGAGATCCAGCGCGCGCACGACCATCTCGTCGGCGCCCTGCTCGGTGATGATCAGGATCGGCAGGAAGCGCGTGCGCTCCAGCGAGCGCAGCTGCGAGCAGAGGCGAAGCGGATCGTAATCGTCGAAATTGGCGTTGACGATGACGAGATCGAACGCGCTTTCAGCCGCCTCGAACAGGGCGGCCTGCGGATCGGAGAGGGCTAGCACGTCGGCGACGGGCTTCAGCGCCTTGATGAGACGCTCCTGCGAATTGGCGCGGCCGTCGACGAGCAGCACCTGAGCCGTCTCGTCGGCGCGGCCCTCGCCCGAGCGCGCGAGGTCGTCGATGCCCATCGTATGGGCGGTGTCGGCGCGGATGCGCAGCTCATCGCTCAACGTCTTCAGTCGCAGCAGGCTCTTCACCCGCGAGATCAGCTGCAGATCGTTGACCGGCTTGGTGAGGAAATCGTCGGCGCCGGCCTTCAGGCCGCGCACGCGATCGGCCGGCTGGTCGAGCGCGGTGACCATGACGACCGGAATATGCGCAGTCTTCTGGCTTGATTTCAGCCGCTCGCAGACCTCGAAACCGTCTATGCCAGGCATCATGATGTCGAGCAGGATGAGATCGACCTGGTTGCGCTCGCAGATCGCCAGCGCCGTGTAGCCGTCGGGCGCGGTCAACACGTCGAAATATTCGGCAAGCAGCCGCGCTTCGAGCAGCTTCACGTTGGCCGGAATATCGTCAACCACCAGTATTCGCGCAGTCA
Organism: Rhizobium esperanzae; assembly: GCF_014197615.1. Classification (GTDB taxonomy): domain Bacteria; phylum Pseudomonadota; class Alphaproteobacteria; order Rhizobiales; family Rhizobiaceae; genus Rhizobium; species Rhizobium esperanzae_A. The sequence goes on along the minus strand of NZ_JACIFY010000010.1, from coordinate 150,450 downwards.
TAGGTGTCTTTCCGATGCGTCAGGCATCGCCCAGATAGGTCTTGATCGTCTCGATGAATTTCGGAACCGAGATCGGTTTGGAAACATAGGCCTCGCAGCCGCCCTGGCGGATCCGCTCCTCGTCGCCCTTCATCGCGAAAGCCGTGACGGCGATGACGGGAATCACGTGCAGCTCGTCGTCCTCCTTCAGCCATTTCGTGACTTCGAGGCCGGAGACCTCGGGAAGCTGGATATCCATCAGGATGAGGTCGGGGCGATACTTGCGCGCCAGATCGAGCGCCTCCATGCCGTTTCTGGTCTGGATCGTCGTATAGCCGGACGCCTCGATGAGGTCGCGAAAGAGCTTCATGTTGAGCTCGTTATCTTCTACAATCATCACCTGTTTGGGCATGACAAGCTGTCCCTACGTCCGTTCGCGCAGTCGTTCGTCCCATGAGGAAGGCCCATGCGGACGAATAGCTCCGTGAAACCGATAGCGCACGCTAGCGGTATTTGGTTGAAGAAAAGGTAACTTACCCCTCGAAATGCAAAGCAACTTCAAGACTTCGAAACAACAGGCCGCCGACCCGCACGCAACCGCGATCGCCGTGCTCGGCTGGCTTGCCGACGATCCCGATATGTTCGGCCGCTTCCTTGCGCTCACCGGTGTTGCGCCCGGCCAGGTACGCAGCGCCGTCAACGATCCAGGCTTCCTCGCCGGCATGATGGATTTCCTGATGAACCATGAACCGACGGCGATGGCTTTCTGCGCGGCGAGCGGCATAAGCCCGGAGACGGTGACCGCCGCCTGGCGGCATTTCTCTTCGCCCGGCCTCGATTCCGGGGAATATTGACGGTGAGCGGCGGGGAATTCGATATCTCGCATATCCGTCTCGGCGAAAGGCCGCTGATCGTCTGCGATGTCGACGACGTCGTGCTGCAGTTCATCGGCCCCTTCCAGCTTTTCCTCCAAAGCCAGGGGCACGCGTTTCTGCCGCGCTCGTTCAAGCTTCACGGCAACATCGTCTCGCAGGCGGATGGTACGGAGATCGGGGACCAGCAGGTCAGCCGGCTGATCGAGGAATTCTTCGAGGCACAGGAGCTGTGGCAGACGCCACTCGACCGCGTCGTCGAAACCCTCGACCGGCTTTCGCAAGAGGCCGATGTCCTGTTTCTGACGGCCATGCAGCCGCGGTTCCAGGAGCAGCGCCGTCGCCTGCTCGACAGGATGGGCCTGCTGTTTCCACTGCTTGCCAGCGAAGAGCCCAAGGGGCCGATCGTCCACGCCTTGCATGCCAGCCGCTCCCTTCCCGTTGTCTTCATCGACGATATGGCGCGCAATCTGCATTCCGTCAGGGATCATGTCGCCGATTGCCTGCTCATTCACCTGATGCCGAACTCGCCCGTCCATCGTTTCGCACCGGCAGCGGCCGCCGACATCACCCGCGCCACCGACTGGGCGCATGCGGCAGAGCTCATCCAGGCGCATTTTCTGTCCGGCCCGGTCAGTCGCGCAGTTCCAGCCGCATGAGCGGGCGGCCATCCTTGCGCCGTGCCACCGTTTCGAAACCGGCTGCATCGAAGATTGCCGTCGAGCCGATGCAGAGCGTCACGGATTTCGACTGCTTCACATGATCGATCGGACAGGCTTCGAGCCGCCGCGCGCCTTTGCGGCGCGCATAGTCGATCGCCAGGGACAGCAGGCGATGGCTCATTCCCTTGCCGCGCAGTCCGGGCAGCAGGAAGAAGCAGCTGACGGCCCAGATGGAGGGATCATGCGCATCGCCCTCCTCCAGCGGCCGCGAGACGGTGCGCGGCGAATTGAACTGCGGTACGTCGTGGCGCGGCCCGACCTGCACCCAGGCGATCGGCGCTCCGCCGGCATAGCAGAGAATGCCCGGTGGCGGGCCTGCCTTGATCCGATCCCGCATATGCGCCTTGCGCTCGTCGGCCGCCATCCCGGTCCTTATCGCATGCGGCAGGCGCAGCGCCACACACCAGCAATTATAGAAAGCCCCCTGCGGGCCGAACAGGGTTTCGAAGTCGCTCCAGCGTTCTGCCGTCACCGGCTCGAAACGAAGATCGTTATCCAAGGCAAAGCTCCCGCCCTCTCTTGAGACTCGCAAGCTTAAGGCGTAATGTCCCGGCGTTCAATCTTTGTTCTCATGATGACACCCGCGCCCGACAAGACACCCGGCTTCTGTCGCGACTGCCTTGCCGAGCAGAAGGGCGAAGCGCGCCGTTGCATTTCCTGCGGCAGCCCCCGCCTCGTGCGCCATCGCGAACTCTACGCATTGACGCTTGCGCATATCGATTGCGACGCTTTTTACGCGGCTGTGGAAAAACGCGACAATCCGGAACTGGCCGACAAGCCTGTGATCATCGGCGGCGGCAAACGCGGCGTCGTCTCCACCGCCTGCTATATCGCCCGCATTCACGGCGTGCGTTCGGCGATGCCGATGTTCAAGGCGCTGGAGGCATGTCCCCAGGCGATCGTCATCCGCCCCGACATGGAGAAATATGTGCAGGTCGGGCGGCAGGTGCGGGCCTTGATGCAGGAGCTGACGCCGCTGGTGCAGCCGCTGTCAATCGACGAGGCCTTCCTGGAGCTCGGCGGCACAGAGAGGCTGCATCACGATCCGCCGGCGCGTACACTCGCCAAATTCGTCCGCCGCATCGAACGCGAGATCGGCATCACCGTCTCGGTCGGGCTTTCCTATTGCAAATTCCTCGCCAAGGTCGCCTCCGACCTGCAGAAGCCGCGCGGCTTTTCGGTCATCGGCCGTGAGGAAGCGGTCGAGTTCCTGGCGCCGCGTCCCGTCACCACGATCTGGGGCGTCGGCAAGGCGTTCGCAGCGACGCTCGAGGCGGACGGCATCCGCACCATCGGCCAGTTGCAGCAGATGGAAGAAAACGACCTGATGCGCCGCTACGGCAGCATGGGCCAGCGGCTCGCCCGGCTGTCGCGCGGGATCGACGACCGTGAAGTGCATCTCAACGATGCGGCCAAGAGCGTATCGGCCGAGACGACCTTTTTCGACGACATCTCGCGATATGACGAGCTGGTGCCGATCCTGCGAAACCTCTCCGAAAAGGTCTCCTGGCGGCTGAAGAAAAACGATATCGCCGGCCACACCGTGGTCCTGAAGATGAAGACCGCCGACTTCAAGCTGCGCACGCGCAACCGCAAGCTCGAAGACCCGACCCAGCTTGCCGACAAGATCTTCCGCACCGGGCTGGAGCTTCTCGAAAAGGAGACCGACGGCACCAAGTTCCGGCTGCTCGGCATCGGCGTGACCGATCTCGGCGATGCCGCACGCGCCGATCCGCCCGATCTCATCGACCGGCAATCCGGCCGGCGGGCGGCGGCCGAAGCGGCGATGGACAAGCTGCGCGACAAGTTCGGCAAGAACACGGTCGAAACCGGCTACACCTTCGGCAGCGGCAAGCGCGATCACTAAAGCGTGAGCCTGGGCTGCCGCACGGCCTTTAAAATCTTCCTTAAACTTCGTCTCATAATGTACCGGACCAGTATTGCGTATGGTTGGGTATCATGTTCTCGCGTCTTGTCTTCGGCCTCGGCTTGCTGTCGGCCACCGCACTCGTGCATCCTGCTCTCGCCGCGGATGCACGCACGCTGCAGATCATCGTCTCGAAGGACAAGCAGTCGCTTGCGGTCTATGACGGCACCGAGGTCGTCGCGACCTCGAAGGTTTCGACCGGCAAGGACGGGCACACGACGCCGAGCGGCATCTTCTCGGTGCTAGAAAAGCAGAAATACCACGAATCCAACCTCTATTCGGCAGCGCCGATGCCATTCATGCAGAGGTTGACCTGGTCGGGCATTGCGCTGCACGAATCCAATTCCGTGCCGCGTTATCCGGCCTCGCACGGCTGCGTGCGCATGCCGGGCGCATTCGCAAAAATGCTCTACGGGATGACCGAGCCCGGCATCCCCGTGATCATCAGCGACGGCGAAGTGGTGCCGCAGCCGATCGACCATCCGACGCTTTTCCACCCCGAGGCGCCGGCGGCCATGCCGCTGCTTTCGGATGTCGAACTGCGGCCCTCGATGCCCGACAGTGCCGGGATACCGGTGCAGGTGGCGATGAACGATACCGCGGCGATGCCGATGCCGGCCAATCCGTCGATTGCAGCGCCCGAAGCCGAGCCGCCGTCCGAGCCGATCAGCATGCTGATCACCCGCCGCACGCTGCGCGAGACGGTGTTCGACATCCAGGCGCTGCTCAACCAGCTCGGCTTTTCCGCCGGCGATCCGGACGGCTTGCTCGGGCCGTCGACCGTGCAGGCGATCAAGGAATTCAAGACGCTGCGGCCGGCGGAATTTGCCGGCGACAGGAGCCTGGTCTCCGACGCGCTGCTCAAATCTGTCTATGCCGCAACCGGCAAGGGTGAGCCGCCCAACGGCGTCATCATGGTGCGCCGGGCCTTCAAGCCGATCTTCGAAGCCCCGGTGACGATCGCCGATCCAGGCCTGGCACTCGGCACGCATTTCTTCACGCTGCATGCCGTCGACGAAAAGGCCGGCACGGCGGACTGGCTCGGCATCACGCTCGAGAACAATCTCCCCCGCGAGACGATGAAGCGGCTCGGGATCAGCAATCAGGAAAGCTCGATCGTCACAGGCAGGCCGATCGCCCGTTCGCTCAGCCGCATCACCATCCCCGACGACACACGCCGCAGGATCGACGCGCTGATCGCGCCCGGCTCGACCCTGACGATCTCCGATACCGGCCTTGGCCGCGAAACCGGCGAAGGCACGGATTTCATCACCATTACCCGGGGCTGATCACGATCAGCCCGGGTTGATCAGACAAGCTCGACGTCGACGACGCCGGGGGCGGCGCGAAGGGCAGCGGCAATCTCCGGCGTGATGCGGTATTTCTCCGACAGCGCCACTTCCACCTCGCGTTTGCCGTCCTCCTTGATGACGATGAAGGAAACGAGGCCGTCGCCCTTGGCGTTCAGATGGCCGGCGACCATCTTCAGCGGCCCGGAATCTCTGACATAGACGCGCAGCGCCTTCTGCATCTGCAGCGACTTTTCCTCAAGCGACTGGATCGTCTGGATGCGCAGGCCGATGCCTTCCGGCCGCTCCTCCCCCGTCGCCGTCAGCACGAAGGATTTTCCCGACTCCAGAATGTCGCGATACTGGTTCAGCATTTCCGAAAACAGCACCGCTTCGAACTGGCCGGACGAATCCGAAAAGACGATGATGCCCATCTTGTTGCCGGTACGGGTCTTGCGCTCCTGCTTGGAGATCACGGTGCCGGCAAGGCGCGCATTGGCCGCACCCTGTTTGATCGCCTGGGAAAATTCGGCAAAGGTCTGCACCCGCATCTTCTGCAGGATGTTGTTGTAGGAATCGAGCGGATGGGCGGTGAGATAGAAGCCCAGTACCTGGAACTCCTTGAGCAGCCGCTCCGAGGGGAGCCAGGGCGAAAACGGCGGCAGCGAGATTTTTTCGGGCCCCGACGTCAATGTGCTGCCGAAAATATCCGACTGGCCGCTCAGCTTGTTTTCCTGGGCGCGCTGGGCATAACCGAGAATGCGGTCGAGACCGGCGGCGAGCTGGGCGCGGTCCATGTCGAAACAATCGAAGGCGCCGGCAAAGATCAGGCTTTCGAGCACGCGGCGATTGACCTGGCGCGGATCGATGCGCAGGCAGAAATCCTCGATGCCGGCAAACGGCTTGTCGCCACGCACCTCGACAATGTGGTCGACGGCGGATTCGCCCACCCCCTTGAGGGCGGCGAGCGCATAATAGATGCGGTTGTCGCCGGTCTGGAAATGGCGGAAGGAGGTCTGCACCGAGGGTGCGATCACCTCGATGCCCAGGCGCTTGGCATCCTGGCGGAAATCGTTGACCTTTTCGGTGTTGGACATATCGAGCGTCATCGAGGCGGCGAGGAATTCGACCGGATAATGCGCCTTCATATAGGCCGTCTGGTAGGAGACGATGGCGTAGGCGGCCGCATGCGATTTGTTGAAGCCGTAATTGGCGAACTTCGCCAGCAGTTCGAAGATGTTGTCGGCCTGCGGCTTCGAGACGCCGTTCTTGACGGCGCCGACGACGAAGCGTTCGCGCTGCTGGTCCATCTCGGCCTTGATCTTCTTGCCCATGGCGCGGCGCAGAAGGTCGGCTTCCCCTAGCGAATAGCCGGACAGAACCTGGGCGATCTGCATCACCTGTTCCTGATAGACGATAACGCCCTGGGTTTCCTTGAGCAGGTGGTCGATCATCGGATGGATCGATTCCAGCTCCTCGTCGCCGTGCTTGCGGGCATTGTAGGTCGGGATGTTCTCCATCGGGCCCGGGCGATAGAGCGCCACCAGCGCGATGATATCCTCGATGCAGTCCGGCTTCATGCCGATCAGCGCCTTGCGCATGCCGGCGCTTTCCACCTGGAACACGCCGACCGTTTCGCCGCGTGACAGCATCTCGTAGGTGGCTTTGTCGTCGAGCGGAATGGCGGCGAGATCAACCGCGATGCCGCGTTTGGCGACGAAATCGACGGCGACCTTCAGCACCGTCAGTGTCTTCAGGCCGAGGAAGTCGAATTTGACGAGGCCGGCCTGCTCCACCCATTTCATGTTGAACTGGGTGACCGGCATGTCGGAGCGCGGATCGCGATACATCGGCACGAGCTTGGAGAGCGGACGGTCGCCGATGACGATGCCGGCGGCATGGGTCGAGGCATGGCGATAAAGCCCCTCGATCTTCTGGGCGATGTCGAGCAGGCGCGCGACGACCGGTTCCTTCGCTGCCTCTTCCTGCAGCTTCGGCTCCTCCTCGATCGCTTTGGAGAGCGGCGTCGGATTGGCCGGGTTGTTCGGCACGAGTTTGCAGATCTTGTCGACCTGGCCGTAGGGCATCTCCAGCACGCGGCCGACGTCGCGAAGGGCCGCGCGCGCCTGCAGCGAACCGAAGGTGATGATCTGCGCCACCTGCTCGCGGCCATACTTGGCCTGGACGTAGCGGATCACCTCTTCGCGGCGGTCCTGGCAGAAGTCGATGTCGAAGTCCGGCATCGAGACGCGTTCGGGATTGAGGAAGCGCTCGAACAGCAGCGAAAACCGCAGCGGATCGACGTCGGTGATCGTCAAGGCGTAGGCGACCAGCGAGCCTGCGCCCGAACCGCGGCCGGGACCGACAGGAATGTCATGCTGCTTGGCCCATTTGATGAAGTCGGCAACGATCAGGAAGTAGCCGGGAAAACGCATGCGCTCGATGACGCTGAGCTCGAAATCCAGCCGCTCGCGATATTCCTTTTCCTCGTAACCCGGCGACATGCCGAGCGTTGCAAGCCGCATGTCGAGCCCTTCGACCGCCTGGCGGCGCAATTCGCTCGCCTCGGCGCGTTCGGCCTCTTCGGCATCGTCGGTCGCCCCGGTGAAACGCGGCAGGATCGGCTTGCGCGTCTTCAGCACGAAGGAGCAGCGCCTGGCGATCTCGATCGTATTCTCCAGCGCTTCCGGCAGGTCGGCGAAGAGCTTGGCCATCTCCGCCCGGCTCTTCAGATAATGGTCAGGCGTCAGGCGAAAACGACTGTCGTCGGAGACGATGGCGTTGTGGGCGACCGCCATCAGCGCATCATGGGCATCGTAATCGTCGCGGGTCGGGAAGAAGGCCTCATTGGTCGCAACCAGCGGCAGATCATTGGCATAGGCGAGCCCAACGATCTTCTGTTCGTGGCGTTTGTCATAGGTGCCATGCCGCTGCAATTCGACATAGAGCCGGTCGCCGAAGAGACGCTTCAACGTCAGCAGCCGGGCTTCCGCCTGGGCGGTATGACCGTCCCTGATCGCCGCATCGACCGGCCCGGTCAGAGCGCCGGTCAAGGCAATCAGCCCTTCCGTGCCGGCCTCGGCCAGCCAGGAGGCTCTGACATGAATGGCCTGGTTGCTTTCACCGCCGAGATAGGCGCGGCTGACGAGATCGACCAGCCGTTCGTAACCGGCATCCGTGGCAGCGAGAAGAACGATCGACGGCAGCTTGACCAGGGCCTGCTGGCCGCCGCGCTTTTCCGTCTCCAACCCGTCTTCCATGTCGATCGAGACCTGACAGCCGATGATCGGCTGCAGGCCCTCGTCCATCGCCTTCTGGGAAAATTCCAGGGCGATGAACAGGTTGTTGGTGTCGGTAATGGCGATGGCCGGCTGGCTGTCGCCGGTTGCCTTGTAGAGGATCTTCTTCAGCGGCAGGGCGCCCTCGAGAAGCGAATAGGCGGAATGGACCCTCAGGTGGATGAAGCCCGGCGTGCCGCCGGTCGCCTCAGCCGTAGAACCCTTTGCCGTATCCGCCATGACATGCCTTCCCAATTACCCGAATGAATCGGACGTATTGTCGGCATAGAGGGCGATGATGTCCAGACGAAGTCCCTCGCCCGGACCGCATGACAGCCATGCGGTCCCCTGAAAACTTTAGATCGCCATGACGATCAGCGAGAAGCTGGCAACGAACATTGCGATGGAGGTGAATGCTGCGATATCACGGATCATGTCAGTCATTTGGCTCTCCTTTACTCGTTATGTTTTCAATTTGTTCGATGTATGTTCCATTGTCAACAGGAATCTTTTCCTCCTTTCTTGTGTTTGAAGAATCTCGGGAAGCACGTGTCGATTCGCATGGAGCCCGCGCTCGATCTGATGAGCAGCAGCGCAGATTCCGACCTATGTTCTCTTTATGTTCTTTACATGCTGCAGCATATTTGCCAGCATCCGGCCGAGAGGAGAATGACATGCTCGACATTGCGATGCTGAACGAATTCATCGTGGAGGCAAAGGCTGCGACCTATGTCGGCGGCGGCGTGCCGCGCGCGCCCTGCCGGCCGGGTTCCCATGATATCGGTTATGAGAGCGGCGACTGGCGCTATCTCGACAGCTATTTCGGCGGCACCGATTTCGCCGGCCAGGAGGTGGTGTGGTTTGCCGGCGAGCCGGTCTGGGCGATGAACTATTTCGGCTGCGTCATTGCGCCTGATCTCATCAATGGTGGTGCGGCCGGGACAGTGATCAAGGCGGCATTGTCGGCGATGTATCGTGAGGGCCGGTTTCTGGGCGGCATGGAATTCGACCATCCGTTCGGCCGCTACGTCGATAGCAGCGATGGCGGCTGTGACAGCTTCAGCGGCCAGGAATATATCATGGTCGAGGGCCGGAAGGCCTACGTGCTCGACTATCGCGGCGGGCTGGTTATTCCCTGAGTCCGGCGAGCAGGTCGGCGAGATCAGTCCCTCATCCGCCTGCCGGCATCGGTGCAAACCAAACAGCCACGGACCACCGTCTCAAAAATCGACGATCTTGCCGTCCGAAATCGTCACGCGCCGATCCATGCGGCGGGCGAGGTCGTGATTGTGGGTGGCGATGAGGGCGGCGAGGCCGGATTGGCGCACCAGCGCCTCCAGTGCGTCGAAGACGTAAGCTGCCGTTTCCGGGTCGAGATTGCCGGTCGGCTCGTCGGCCAGAAGCAAGCTCGGCGCATTGGCGACAGCGCGGGCGATCGCGACGCGCTGTTGCTCGCCGCCGGAAAGTTCGCCGGGCCGGTGGGCGCCACGATGGCCGATGCGCATGTAATCGAGAAGCTGGCCGGCCCGCTCGCCGGCTTCCTTCCAGGACAGCCCGGCGATCAGCTGCGGCATCATGATGTTTTCGAGCGCCGAAAATTCGGGCAGGAGATGGTGGAACTGATAGACGAAACCGATCTCGCTGCGGCGGATCGCCGTGCGTTTGTCGTCTGAAAGACCGTCGCAGGCATGGCCGTTGATGGTGACCTCACCCCCATCGGGATGTTCCAGGAGACCGGCAATATGCAGCAGGGTCGACTTGCCGGTGCCGGAAGGAGCGACGAGGGCGACGATCTCGCCTCTCGACAGCGAAAAATCCGCACCCTTCAGGATCGGGAGCAGCGTATCGCCCTGCCCGTAATGGCGCTCGACGCCGGTAAGCTTGAGAACGACGTTGCGATTCATGAAGTCGGCATTCCTTATTCGTAGCGCAGGGCCTGCACCGGATCGAGCTTGGAGGCGCGCCAGGCCGGAAAGATGGTCGCGATGAAGGAGAGCGTCAGCGCCATGACCACGATCGAAATGGTTTCGCTGAGCTGCATCTCGGCCGGCAGCTGGCTGAGGAAATAGACCTGCGGATTGAAGATCACGGTGCCGGAGATCCAGGAGAAGAACTGGCGGATGGATTCGATGTTGACGCAGACGAGGACGCCGAGCAAGACACCGGCCAGGGTGCCGACGATCCCGATTGCCGCCCCGGTCATGAAGAAGATGCGCATGATCGCGCCAGCGCTGGCGCCCATGGTGCGCAGGATGGCGATATCGCTGCCCTTGTCCTTCACCAGCATGATCAGGCCTGAGATGATGTTCAGCGCCGCCACCAGCACGATCAGCGTCAGGATCATGAACATGACGTTGCGCTCGACCTGCAGCGCAGAAAAGAAGGTCTGGTTGCGCTGGCGCCAGTCGGTGAGGTTGATCTGACGGCCCGCCGCTTCCACAACCTTGGCTCTGAGATCATTGATATCGTCGGGATGATCGACGAACAGCTCGATCGACTGCACCAGCCCCTCGGCATTGAAATAAAGCTGCGCCTCCTCGAGCGGCATGAAGATGATCGAGGAATCATATTCGGACATGCCGATCTCGAACAGCCCGGAGATCTTGTAGGACTTGACGCGCGGGCTGACGCCCATTGGGGTAATGTCACCATCCGGTGACGTCAGTGTAATCAGGTCGCCGACACGCAGACCAAGCTGCTCGGCCATGCGGGTGCCGATCAACACGCCCTGGCCGGAAGCAAAACCCACCATGTCGCCCGGGTTAATATGCTCAGAAACGGCTTTGAGTTTGGTCAGATCTTCCGCGCGGACACCGCGCACCAGCGCACCGGTGCTGCCGCCAGCCTGGGCGGAAGCGAGCACCTGGCCTTCCACCAGCGGCAGCGCCATCTTGACGCCGGGCACGGCGGCGAGCCTGCTGGCGAGATCCGCATAATCGGTGAAGGGACCATCGGACGGCTGGACGATCATATGGCCGTTGATGCCGAGGATGCGCGAGACGAGCTCGGTGCGGAAGCCGTTCATGACGGCCATGACGATGATCAGCGTCGCCACGCCGAGCATGATGCCGACGAAGGAGAAGCCGGCGATCACCGAGATGAAGGCCTCCTTACGGCGGGCGCGCAGATAGCGCCACGCCACGAGGCGTTCGAAGGTGGAAAATGGCTTGCCAGCCGGACCCAAGCCGGATTTTGAACTCCGGTCCACTGCTGCCTCTGCCATTTCGCCTCCGTTTCCTTAAGCCACGAACCTGTTGATCGCCGCTTCGATGGTCATCGTTTCGCGCGCGCCGGTCTTGCGGTCCTTCACCTCGACTTCGCCGTTTGCGACCGCGCGCGGGCCGGCGATGATCTGGAAAGGCACTCCGATCAGGTCGGCGGTCGCGAATTTCGTGCCGGCCCGGTCGTCGGTATCGTCGTAGAGCACATCCTTGCCGGCCTTGCTCAGCGCGGCATAGATCAGCTCGCACGTATCGTCGCAGGCCTGATCGCCCGCCTTCATGTTGATCACCACGACATCAAAGGGCGCGACCGATGCCGGCCAGATGATTCCGTTCTCATCATGCGATGCTTCGATGATGGCGGGAACAAGGCGTGTCGGGCCGATACCGTAGGAACCCATGTGGACGAAGTGTTCCTTGCCGTCAGGCCCCTGCACTTTCGCGCCCATCGGCTCGGAATATTTCGTGCCGAAATAGAAGATGTGGCCGACCTCGATGCCGCGGGCCGAAAGGCGGTCGCCTTCGGGCACGGCGTTGAAAGCCGCCTCGTCGTGCATTTCCGATGTCGCCGCATAGAGCGAGGTCCACTTGTCGAAGATCGCCTGCAGGCCTTCGACGCTGTCGAAATCGGTGTTTTCGCCGGGGGTATCGAAGCCGACGAAGTCCTTGTGGCAGAAGACTTCGGATTCGCCGGTATCGGCGAGGATGATAAATTCATGGCTGAGATTGCCGCCGATCGGGCCGGTATCGGCGCGCATCGGAATGGCGCGCAGGCCGAGCCGATCGAAGGTTCTGAGGTAGGCGGCGAACATCTTGTTATAGGAATGCTCGGCCCCTTCGCGCGTCAGATCGAAGGAATAGGCATCCTTCATCATGAATTCGCGCGAGCGCATGGTGCCGAAGCGCGGCCGGATCTCGTCGCGGAACTTCAGCTGGATGTGATAGAGATTGAGCGGCAGGTCCTTGTAGGACTTGACGGAGGAGCGGAAAATATCCGTTACCATCTCCTCGTTGGTGGGACCATACAGCATCGGCCGATCCTGACGGTCCTTGATACGCAGCATCTCCTTGCCGTAGGCGTCGTAACGGCCGCTTTCCTGCCAGAGCTCGGCCGATTGCAGGGTCGGCATCGAAAGCTCGATGGCGCCGGCGCGGTTCTGCTCGTCGCGGATAATATTGTTGACCTTGTCGAGAACCTTCTTACCCAACGGCAGCCAGGAATAGATGCCCTGCGACTGCTGCCGGATCATGCCGGCGCGCAGCATCAGCCGGTGGGAGACGATTTCCGCCTCTTTGGGGTTTTCCTTGAGGATGGGCATGAAATAGCGGGACAGACGCATGGCGGATTCCGAGGCGGTTGGATCCCGCAACAGGCGGAATCGAAAGACAATGGTTAATGTCGGGAGCGTTCATAGCCGCTTCGCGGCGGGAAGGAAACCCGCAACTGGTGTCGGCAACCTCCCGCATGCGCATGTTCGCACCCGCAAAATGAAAGGGCGTGAAAAAGCGCGTGTTTATAAGGACTTGAACGAAAATCTTGTCAACAGAAAAAATTTGCTAGAGTGTAGCAAAAATGCAAAAAAAGCTGATGACAAAGCCCAATGTTTGAGCTAGCTTTAGCTCACAAAACAGGCAAGAAGGATAAATTCTTGCCGAATTCGCGGTCAAGTCTTGGGAGGATCAGATCTTAGGCGCGCTCGTCGCAGCCCCGGCAACGGTTACAGATCACGCGATACTTAAAACAAGGCTTTTAGCCTTGTTTTTTTTTGGTTTTTCGGCTCCCGATCCCACTCAAAAACCCACCCGCCTTCCGTTAGGAGATGGGTCTCATTCCGTTAGGTGAGCTCTTTGCCGTAAAAGCATGACATTGGTATGACGGTATACCGTCTGCCGAATTTACATCTGCCCAAAGTTTGAGCAAAAGCCAGCTTTTAATAGAAGCTCGGCCCGAGCTGTGGAAGGGCATCGAAGCCCCAGCCGAAATAGGTGTCGCAGACATACCAGAGGCCGTAAATCACCGCCGAAATCACCGTCGTCAGCGAAAAGACGAAGGCGGCGCGAAACCGGCTGGGTGCGCTCGGAATGGTGCCGAGCACGACATCATTGTCTTCCGCCTGGGTGCGCAACCCGATCGGCAGGACCGCGAAAAGCGTCATCCACCAGATGATGAAGTAGACGGCAAATCCCTGAAGAAAGATTTCGAGCATATGAGTTCCGTTGGTGTCGCACCGACAGGACGCGAAAGACGTTCTGTCATTTTGAGTTGGCGCCCTTATACGGCGGAACCGCGGCCAATTCAAAGCGTACGAAACATTTCACCGTCTTCGGGTCACTCTGCCGCAGCCAGCTAAAGCGGGTCGCGGCTCAAACCTGTTCGAGTTCGATCAGCGTGCCGAAGAAATCCTTCGGGTGCAGAAAGAGCACCGGCTTGCCATGCGCACCGGTCTTCGGTTTGCCGTCGCCGAGCACTCTGGCGCCCGCCTCGACCAGCCGGTCACGAGCGAGAATGATATCCTTCACCTCGTAGCAGATGTGGTGCATGCCGCCGGACGGGTTCTTTTCGAGGAAGGCTGCTATTGGCGAAGCCTGCCCAAGCGGCTCGAGCAATTCGACCTTGGTGTTTTCCAATTCGACGAAGACGACGGTGACGCCGTGCTCCGGCAGAGGCTGCGGCTGCGATACGGAAGCCCCCAGCGTGTCGCGATAGGCGGCCGTCGCCACCGCCAGGTCGGGAACGGCGATGGCGATATGGTTGACCCGGCCGAGCATGGTCAGACCTTGGTGACGAAGGCGGTGACGACGGGCTTCTTGCCCCAGGCGTGGTTGGCGGCCGAACGGATGGCCCGGCGCACGGCCTCCTGCAGCATGTCGAGATCCTTGCGACGGGCGCGCGGAATGCTTTCGATGGCGCTGATCGCCGCGTCGAAAAGCGTATCTTCCATCTCCTCGCCCTCATCGTCATAGACAGGCAGGCCGATAGCAACGAGATCGGGATCGCCGACGATGTCATAACGGGCGTCCAGCACGACGTTGACCGCGACATGGCCGACATAGGAGAGCTTCTTGCGTTCGCCGATGCCCATCTCGTCGAAATCGCCGATCAGCGAGCCGTCCTTGTAGATGCGGCCATGCGGCGCCTCGCCGATCACCTCGACGGGACCGGGCGCCAGCCGCAGGATATCGCCGTTGCGCACCCGTGGCACGATCGCGATGCCGGATTGCTCGGCAAGCTCCTTGTGCGCCGTCAGGTGCGTCGCCTCGCCATGCACGGGAACGACGATCTTCGGCCGCGTCCACTCGTACATCCGCTGCAACTCGTTGCGGCGCGGATGGCCGGAAACGTGGACCAGGGCTTCGGTATCGGTGATGATGTGCACGCCCTGCTCGACGAGGCCGTTCTTGATATCCTGGATCGCCTTCTCGTTGCCGGGGATGGCGCGCGAGGAAAAGACGACGATATCGCCTGCGGCAAACGCCACATTGCGCATCTCGTCGCGGGAGAGCTTGGCAAGGGCTGCGCGTGCCTCGCCCTGACTGCCGGTCAGGATGACGACGACCTTGTCGCGCGGGATATAGCCGTATTCCTCCTCGGCGATGAAGGGCTTCACGCCTTCCATCAGGCCGATGTCCTGAGCGACGTTGACGACGCGCTTCAGCGAACTGCCGAGCAGCAGCACTTCGCGGCCAGCCGCCTCGGCCGCCTCGGCGATGGTGCGGATACGCCCGACATTCGACGAGAAGGTGGTGATCGCCACCCGGCCCTCGGCATCCTCGATGATCTTGCGCAGGCTTTCCGATACATCCTTCTCGGAGGGCGAAACACCGTCGCGCAGCGCATTGGTGGAATCGCACATCAGCGCCAGCACGCCTTCGTCGCCGAGCTGGCGGAACCGCGTCTCGTCGGTCAGCGGCCCGAGCGAGGGCTCATGGTCGATCTTCCAGTCGCCGGTGTGGATAACGTTGCCGGCCGGCGTGCGGATCATCAGCGACATCGGCTCGGGGATCGAATGGTTGACGGCCACACCCTCGATGCTGAAGGGGCCGGCATTGATCGTATCGCCAGCCTTGAACGGCGTCACCGGCACTTCGCCGATCGCCGCCTTCTCGAAATTGCGCTTGGCTTCGAGCAGACCTGCGGTAAAGCCCGAGGCATAGACCGGCACGTTGAGACCCGGCCAGAGATCGGCGAGCGCGCCGTAATGATCTTCATGCGCATGGGTGATGATGATCGCCTTGAGGTTCTTGCGCTCGCTGGCGAGGAAGCGGATATCGGGCAGCACGAGATCGACACCCGGCAGGTCCGGGCCTGGAAAAGTGACGCCGCAATCGACCATGATCCATTGGCGATGTTCGGGCGGGCCGTAGCCATAAAGAGCGAGATTCATGCCGATCTCGCCAACGCCGCCCAGAGGCAGGAATACCAACTCGTCCTGTTTCGCCATAATTTTCGTTTTTTCCGCTATCCAAAAAACACATCACCGGCAGCAATGGGCATCATCCTGCCAGTGCCGGTATCGAGCATCAACAAGCCATTATCATCAATTCCGGCGAATTGGCCGGAAATCGATCGGTCCGGCAAATTCACCGTGATCTTTTCGCCGATGCCGCAGGCGATCGCGCGCCACAGCGCCGTGATCTCGGCGATGCCGCGGCCCTGATCCCATATATCGAGCACTTCGGCCATCTCCGCGAAGAGATGGGCGAAGAGTTCCTCCGCAGAGGCCGTGCTTCCCTGCTGACGCAGGCAGGTGGCAGGGTAGAGCGGATTATCCGGCATCACCGAGACATTGATGCCGATGCCGACGATCAGCGCATAGCGGCCGTCCGCCAGCCTTTCGCCTTCGACGAGGATGCCGCAGGTCTTCTTTCGGCCGATGAGGATATCGTTCGGCCATTTGACCTCGAGCGGCTCGGCGCCCAGCGGCAGCACCCGGCGGATCGCCTGGTGCACGGCAACGGCGATTGCCAGCGGCAGAGAGCCGAGGCGCTCCATCGGCGCCGGGTCGATCAGCAAAAGAGAGGCGTAAAGATTGCCGCGTTCGGAAACCCAGAGCCTGCCGCGGCGGCCGCGGCCGCCGGTCTGTCGTTCGGCAGTCACCCAGAGATTGCCGCCATCGCCTGCCCGGGCCCGGGCAAGGCATTCGTTATTGGTGGACGATGTTTCCGACAGAGCATCGTGCCTGAAATCGCCGAGCGATATCCGGCGCCGTCCGTCGGAAGCCATTAAAACAGCGTCGCGGCGGCAAGCTCTGCCGCACCGCCGATCGGGCCGCCGATGAGGACATAGGCGGTGACGAAGAGGCCGGAGAGACCGAAGACCAGACGCAGCGCGCCGGAAACCCGGGCGAATTCGCCGGTCGCCTCATCGAACCACATCAGCTTGATGACGCGCAGATAGTAGTAGGCGCCGACGACCGAGGCGAGAACGCCGATGATGGCGAGCGCATAGAGCTTGGCTTCGATGGCGGCGACGAAAACGAAGTACTTGGCGAAGAAGCCGGCCAGCGGCGGGATGCCGGCGAGCGAGAACATCAGCGCCGTCAGCACGACGGCCATGAACGGGTTCGTTGTCGAGAGGCCGGCGAGATCGTCGACGTTTTCGACGACGGTGCCGTCCTTGCGGCGCATCGACATGATGATCGCGAAGGTGCCGAGGGTCATGACCATGTAGATGACCATGTAAAGCATGACGCCGGAAACACCGGTCTGGTTGCCGGCGGCAAGGCCGACCAGCGCATAGCCCATGTGGCCGATCGACGAATAGGCCATCAGTCGTTTGATGTTCTTCTGGCCGATGGCGGCGAACGAGCCGAGCAGCATCGAGGCGATCGAGATGAAGACGACGACCTGCTGCCAGTCGGCCAGGACCGGCTGGAAGGCGGTGATGACGATGCGGGTCATCATCGCCATGGCGGCAACCTTGGGGGCGGCGGCCAGGAAGGCGGTGACCGGCGTCGGGGCGCCTTCATAAACATCCGGCGTCCACATGTGGAAGGGAACGGCGGAGATCTTGAAGGCGATGCCGGCGAGGATGAAGACCAGGCCGAAGACGAGGCCGAGCGAACGCGCACCCTCGACCGAAAGCGCCTGGGCGATCTCGGAGAAGTGGGTGTGGCCGGTGAAGCCGTAGACCAGCGACATGCCGTAGAGCAGCATGCCGGAGGACAGCGCACCGAGGACGAAATATTTCAGGCCCGCTTCGGTCGACTTCAGGCTGTCGCGGTTGATCGCGGCGACGACATAGAGCGCCAGCGACTGCAGTTCCAGCGCGAGATAGAGCGAGATCAGGTCGTTGGCCGAGATCATCAGCAGGATGCCGAGGGTCGCCAGCACCAGCAGAACCGGGAACTCGAACTTGTCGAGCTGGTTTTCGCGGGCGTGGCCCATCGTCATGAACAGGGCGACCAGCGAACCGATGAGCGCCACCAACTTCATGAAACGGGAGAAGCCGTCGGCCATATAGACGCCGCCATAGGCAAGGCCTTCTGCAGGCACGAAGAGCAGCCACAGGCCGGAGGCCAGCAGCAGGACGATGGCGAGGCCGGTGACGACAAGGCCCGACCGCTCGCCTGAGAAGACGCCGACCATCAACAGGACAAGGGCGCCGACCGCGAGAATGAGCTCCGGCGCGGAAAGATGCAGACTGAGGAGAATTGTTTCAGCGGTCATGTCCGATAAGTCCCGTCATCAATTCATAGACAGCGCAATATTCTGCGCTGCGTGCACGGCGGCCGTGTAGTTGTTGACCAGCAGATCCACCGAGGCGGCCGTCGCATCGAAGACCGGAGCCGGGTAAACGCCGAAGAAGATGGTCAGTGCGACCAGCGGATAGAGGATCAGCTGTTCACGCGGCGAAAGATCGAGCAGCGCCTTCAGCTTTTCCTTCTCCAGCGCGCCGAAGATCACCCGGCGATAGAGCCAGAGTGCGTAGGCGGCCGAGAGGATGACACCGGTGGCGGCAAAGAGCGCGACCCAGGTATTGACCCGGAAGACACCCATCAGCGTCAGGAATTCGCCGATGAAGCCCGACGTGCCGGGAAGCCCGACATTGGCCATGGTGAAGACCATCATCGCGACGGCATATTTCGGCATGTTGTTGACGAGGCCGCCATAGGCGTTGATCTCGCGGGTGTGGGTGCGGTCGTAGACGACGCCGACGCAGAGGAAGAGCGCGCCGGAGACGATGCCGTGCGACAGCATCTGGAAGATCGACCCCTGAACGCCCTGCATGTTGGCGGCGAAGATGCCCATGGTCACGTAGCCCATGTGCGCCACCGAGGAATAGGCGATCAGCTTCTTGATGTCGTCCTGCATCATCGCCACCAGCGAGGTGTAGATGATGGCGATGACGGACATGGCGAAGACGAGCGGCGCGAAATAATCGGACGCCACAGGGAACATGCCGAGCGAGAAGCGGATGAGGCCGTAGCCGCCGAGCTTCAGGAGCACGCCGGCCAGGATCACCGAGCCTGCCGTCGGCGCCTGAACGTGCGCATCCGGAAGCCAGGTATGAACCGGCCACATCGGCATCTTCACGGCAAACGAGGCGAAGAAGGCAAGCCATAACCAGGTCTGCAGCGCCGGCGGGAACTTGTAGGCCAGCAGCGCGGTGATATCGGTCGTGCCGGCCTGCCAGTACATCGCCATGATGGCGAGCAGCATCAGCACCGAGCCGAGCAGCGTATAGAGGAAGAACTTGTAGCTCGCATAGACGCGGTCCTTGCCGCCCCAGACGCCGATGATCAGGAACATCGGAATGAGGCCCGCCTCGAAGAAGACGTAGAAGAGCACGATATCGAGCGAGACGAAGACGCCGATCATCATCACTTCCAGGATGAGGAAGGCGATCATGTATTCCTTCAGGCGCTTCTCGATCGAGAGCCAGCTGGCCAGCACGCAGAAGGGCATGAGGAAGGTCGTCAGGATGACGAACAGCATGGAGATGCCGTCGACGCCGACGTGGTAGCCGATGCCGGTGCCGAGCCAGTCATGCTTTTCGACCATCTGGAAACCCGGATTGGCATTATCGAAGCCGATCCAGATGACGAGCGAGACGATGAAGGTGAAGACGGTGGTGATCAGCGAGATTCCCAGCACGTTCTTCCGGCCGGTTTCGCTGTCGCCATTCATCAAGAGCAGGAGCACCACGCCGGCGAGCGGCAGGAAGGTGACCGTTGAAAGAATAGGCCAATCGGTCATCAGAAGGAACTCCCGAGCATCATCCAGGTAACAAGCGCCGCAATGCCGATCAGCATGGCGAAGGCATAGTGATAGAGGTAACCGGTCTGCAGGCGGACGACGCGGTCGGTGACGGAGACGACGCGGGCGGCAACGCCGTTCGGGCCGTAGGTGTCGATGACGCCGACGTCACCCTTCTTCCACAGGAAGCGGCCGAGCGCCTTGGCCGTGCGGACGAAGAGGAAGTCGTAGAGTTCGTCGAAATACCACTTGTTGAGCAGGAAGTGGTAGAGCACGCGGTGCTGCTTGGCGAGGACGCGCGGCGTCTGCGGCGAGCGGATATACA
The DNA here is from genome assembly GCF_014197615.1 of Rhizobium esperanzae. GTDB lineage: Bacteria > Pseudomonadota > Alphaproteobacteria > Rhizobiales > Rhizobiaceae > Rhizobium > Rhizobium esperanzae_A. The sequence continues at coordinate 130,638 of NZ_JACIFY010000010.1, read as the reverse complement.
TGTACCAGGCAGTGACGAAACCGAGCACCATGGCGATGAAGGGGCTCAAGCCCACGAGCGCCGGCACATGGTGGAACTGTTCGACCAGTTCGTTTTCGGCGCCGGTAAAGAGCGCGCCCTTCCAGAACTCAGCATATTCCTCGCCGTAGAAGCGGCCTTCGAACAGGAAGCCGGCCACGACCGCGCCGATGGCGAGGATGTAGAGCGGAACCAGCATGACCTGGGGCGACTCGTGAACGTGATGCATCACCTCGTGCGAAGCGCGCGGCTTGCCGAAGAAGGTCATGAAGATCAGACGCCAGGAATAGAAGCTGGTGAACAGAGCCGCAATGACCAGCAGCGAGAAGGCGAAGCCCGAGACCGGCGAATGCGATGCATAGGTCGCCTCGATGATCACGTCCTTGGAGAAGAAGCCGGCAAAGCCGATCGGCGTGAAGGGAATGCCGACGCCGGTGATCGCCAGCGTACCGATGATCATCATCCAGAACGTTACCTTGATGTGCGGCCGCAGGCCACCCATGTAGCGCATGTCCTGCTCGCCATCGACGGCGTGGATGACCGAGCCGGCGCAGAGGAAGAGCAGCGCCTTGAAGAAGGCATGCGTGAAGAGATGGAAGATCGCCGCGCCATAGGCCCCTACCCCGAGCGCCACGAACATGTAGCCGAGCTGCGAGCAGGTGGAATAGGCGATGACGCGCTTGATGTCGTTCTGCACCAGGCCGACGGTTGCCGCGAAGAAGGCGGTGATCGCGCCGATCACGGTGACGACCGTAAGCGCATCCGGCGACAGTTCGAACAGCGGCGACATGCGGGCAACGAGGAAGACGCCGGCGGTGACCATGGTCGCGGCATGGATGAGGGCCGAGACCGGGGTCGGGCCTTCCATCGCGTCCGGCAGCCAGGTGTGCAGCAGGAACTGCGCCGACTTGCCCATCGCGCCCATGAAGAGCAGCAGGCAGACGCCGGTCAGCGCGTGCGCCTTGTCGAGCTGCATGCCGAAGAGGTTGAGGATCACTTCGCTCGCCTCGCCGCCGCCTTCATGCGGGGCGAAGTTCGAGGCATTGGCGAAGATCGTGTCGAAGTTGATCGCGCCGAACAGCACGAAGACGCCGGCAATGCCGAGCACGAAGCCGAAGTCGCCAACGCGGTTGACGATGAAGGCCTTCATCGCCGCAGCAGTGGCCGACGGCTTCTTGAACCAGAAGCCGATCAAGAGATAGGAGGCGAGACCGACGCCTTCCCAGCCGAAGAACATCTGGGCGAGGTTGTCGGCGGTCACCAGCATCAGCATGGCGAAGGTGAAGAGCGAGAGATAGGCAAAGAAGCGCGGGCGATGCGGATCGGTGTGCATGTAACCGATCGAATAGATATGCACCAGCGTCGAGACCGTGTTGACGACGATCAGCATGACGGATGTGAGCGTATCCACGCGCAGCGACCAGGAGACGTCGATGCCGCCGGACTGGATCCAGCGCAGCACCTCGACCTTGATCGGGCCGCCTTCGACGTGGCCCATGCCGACGTTGAAGAAGACGATCCAGGACAGGATGGCGGCGATGATCATCAGGCCGCTGGTGACATATTCCGAAGCCTTGGCGCCGATGGCGCGGCCGAAAAGGCCGGCGACGATCGCACCGATCAAGGGAAGAAAGACGATAGCCTTATAGAGGAACATGAGCCACTCAGCCCTTCATCATATTGACGTCTTCGACCGCGATCGAGCCGCGGTTGCGGTAGAAGACAACGAGAATTGCAAGACCGATCGCCGCTTCGGCAGCCGCCACCGTCAGAATGAACAGCGCGAAGACCTGGCCGACGATGTCGTTCAGGAAGTGGGAGAAGGCGACCATGTTGATGTTGACGGCAAGCAGGATCAGTTCGACCGACATCAGGATGACGATGACGTTCTTCCGGTTCAGGAAGATGCCGAAGACGCCGAGCGTGAAGAGGATGGCGCTGACCGTCAGGTAGTGGGAAAGTCCGATGACCATGTTCTTTGTTCCTTGACCTGCCTTAGACGCCCTGCCCGGGCTTGACCGAAACCACCTCGACGGCGGTGGCGGGCGTGCGGGCAACCTGCCTCGAGATATTCTGCCGCTTGATATTGGTGCGGTGCCTCAGCGTCAGCACGATCGCGCCGATCATCGCGACCAGCAGCACCAGACCGGCGATCTCGAAGAAATAGACGTAGTTGGTGTAGAGCACGTCGCCGAGGGCGGCGGTATTGGTGCGCTCCGTCAGCGCCGGGATCGGCATGGCGACCGACTTGGCGATCTCAGGCGAGATGACGCTGCCGCCGATGACGACGATCAGCTCGGCCGCCAGGATCACCCCGATCAGCCCGCCGATCGGCGCATATTCGAGAACCCCTGCCCTCAATTCGGTGAAGTCGATGTCGAGCATCATCACCACGAAGAGGAAGAGAACGGCAACGGCTCCGACATAGACGACGAGCAGGATCATTGCCAGGAATTCGGCACCGGCCAGCAGGAAGAGGCCGGCCGCATTGAAGAACACCAGGATCAGGAACAGAACCGAATGAACCGGGTTCTTTGCCCAGATGACCATGAACGCCGACGCTATCGCGATAAAGGCGAAAAGATAGAAAAATAGAGCCTGCAGACCCATGTTGGTGCCTTTTTCATCTTCCCCCGGGCAGCCGGGAGTTTTTCTGCCCGATAGAGCCTTGCGCGGCTGACCGGCAAAGCTCCTGTGCATATTGACCGCGACAGGAGCAGCAGTGCTCCATCGCGGCATTTCAAAACCCAATCAGCGGTACGGCGAATCGATCGCGATGTTGCGGGCGATTTCGCGCTCCCACCGGTCGCCGTTATCGAGAAGGCGCGCCTTGTCGAAATAGAGCTCTTCGCGGGTTTCCGTCGCAAATTCGAAATTCGGGCCTTCGACGATCGCGTCGACCGGGCAGGCTTCCTGGCAGAAGCCGCAATAGATGCACTTCACCATGTCGATGTCGTAGCGCACCGTGCGGCGCGTGCCGTCGTTGCGGCGCGGACCGGCCTCGATGGTGATCGCCTGGGCAGGACAGATCGCCTCGCAGAGCTTGCAGGCGATGCAGCGTTCCTCGCCGTTCGGATAACGGCGTAGCGCGTGCTCGCCGCGGAAGCGCGGGGAGACCGGACCCTTTTCGAAGGGATAGTTGATCGTCGCCTTCTGGCGGAAGAAATAGCGCATCGACAGAAAGAATGCGCCGAAGAATTCCTTGAGGAACAGCGAGCTGATGGAGCTGGACAAGCTTCCCATCTTCAACCTCCAATTTTGCCGGAAACGAGAGCTGGCATCATCATGCCCAACCCATCAGCTTCAGCACGAATGCAACGATGATGACCATGGCGAGCGACAGCGGCAGGAAGACCTTCCAGCCGAGGCGCATGAGCTGGTCGTAGCGGTAGCGCGGGACGAAAGCCTTGACCATCGCGAACATGAAGAACACGAAGCAGGCCTTCAGCATGAACCAGATGATGCCGGGAACCCAGTTGAGGATCCAGATATCGACCGGAGGCAGCCAGCCGCCGAGGAACAGGATCGTCGTCAGCGAGCACATCAGGCAGACGGCCGCATATTCGCCGAGCATGAACATCATGTATGGCGAGGAGCCATATTCGACCATGAAGCCGGCGACGAGTTCCGATTCGGCTTCCGGAAGGTCGAAGGGCGGACGGTTCGTCTCGGCAAGCGCCGAAATGAAGAAGATGATGAACATCGGGAACAGCGACAGCCAGTGCCAGTCGAGGAACGACGCCGGCAGGCCGAGCATGGTGCCGAGGCCGGTATGCTGCGCATTGACGATATCGGTCAGGTTCAGCGAGCCGACGCAGAGAAGCACAGTGACGATGACGAAGCCGATCGAGACTTCATAGGACACCATCTGTGCCGCCGAGCGCAGCGCACCGAGGAACGGATACTTCGAATTCGAAGCCCAGCCGCCCATGATGATGCCGTAGACCTCGAGCGAGGAGATCGCGAAGATATAGAGGATGCCGACATTGATGTTGGCGATCACCCATCCGTCGGCGAGCGGCACCACCGCCCAGGTGGACAGCGCCAGCAGCACGGTCACCAGCGGGGCCAGCAGGAACACTGCCTTGTTGGCGCCGGCCGGAATGATCGGCTCCTTGAAGACGAACTTCAGAAGGTCGGCGAAGGACTGGAACAGGCCGAAGGGGCCGACGACGTTCGGGCCGCGGCGCAGCTGTACGGCCGCCCAGATCTTGCGGTCAGCAAGCAGCACATAGGCGATAAAGACGAGCAGGCAGACCAGAAGCAGCAGCGACTGACCGATCATGATGATCGCCGGCCAGACATAGGTCGAAAAGAAAGAATCCATAGTCCCCTGCCCTTACTCTGCCGCGACTTTGAAGTTGTTGCGGGCCAATGCCGAGCACTCGGCCATGACAGCCGAGGCACGCGCGATCGGGTTCGTCAAATAGAAGTCTTTCACCGGCGACGCAAACCCTGACTTGTTCATCTTGCCGGCTTTTTTCGCGACTGCGGCAATTTGGGCGCTATCGGTTTCGGCGATCTCGTCGATGGCGGCGAAATGCGGGAAAGCGGCATAGAGCCGGACGCGCAATTCGCTCAGCGAATCGAAGGGAAGCTTCTTGCCGAGCACGTCGGAAAGGGCGCGGATGATGGCCCAGTCCTCGCGGGCATCACCCGGCGCAAAACCTGCGCGGCTGCCCATCTGGACGCGGCCTTCGGTGTTGACCCAGGTGCCGGACTTTTCGGTATAGGCTGCGGCCGGCAGGATGACGTCGGCATGGTGCGCGCCGTTATCGCCGTGCGAGCCGATATAGACGGTGAGCTTGGCCTTCTTGGCGGTGAAGTCGAGTTCGTCGGCACCGAGCAGGAAGAGTACATCCATCGCCGTCAGCATTTCGGCGGCGTTGACGCCCGCAGCACCCGGCACGAAGCCGAGGTCGAGGCCGCCGACGCGGGACGCTGCGGTATGGAGGACCGCAAAGCCGTTCCAGCCTTCGACAACAGCGCCGACCGAACCGGCAAGCTTGGCGGCACTGGCGAGAACGCCGGCGCCATCGGTGCGCGACAGCGCTCCCTGGCCGATGATAATCATCGGCTTGGCGGCATTCTTCAAGACGTCGGCGAAGGCGTGGCCGCCATCGACCAGATCCTTCAGCGTGTCGGGACCGCTGCCGAGGTAATCATAGCTGTAACGCAGTTCGCCCGGCTCGCCGATCACGCCGATCGGGAACTTGCCGCGGCGCCAGCGCTTGCGGATACGGGCGTTGAGGATCGCCGCCTCGAAGCGCGGATTGGCGCCGATGATCAGCAGCGCGTCGGCCTGGTCGATGCCTGATATCGTCGGGTTGAAGAGGTAGCTGGCGCGGCCGAGCGACGGATCGAGTGCCGTCCCATCCTGGCGACAGTCGAGATTGGCCGATCCCAGCGACTTCACCAGTTCGGAGAGCGCATACATTTCCTCGACCGAAGCGAGGTCGCCTGCGATCGCACCGATCTTGTCACCCGAGGTAGCGCCGACGGCGGCCTTGATGGCGCCGAAGGCTTCGGCCCAGGTCGCCGGCTGCAGGCGACCGTCGCGGCGCACATAAGGCCGGTCGAGGCGCTGGGTCTTCAGGCCGTCCCAGATGAAACGGCTCTTGTCGGAAATCCACTCTTCGTTGATCGCCTCGTTGACACGCGGCAGGACGCGCATGACTTCACGGCCGCGGGTGTCGACACGGATCGCAGAACCGACGGCGTCCATGACGTCGATCGATTCGGTCTTGTTCAATTCCCACGGGCGGGCGGTGAAGGCGAAGGGCTTGGAGGTGAGCGCGCCGACCGGGCAAAGATCGACGACGTTGCCCTGCAGCTCGGAGGTCATCGCCTGCTCGAGATAAGTGGTGATTTCCGCATCCTCGCCGCGGCCGATCAGGCCGAGTTCGGAAATGCCGGCGACTTCGGTGGTGAAGCGGACGCAGCGCGTGCAGTGAATGCAGCGGTTCATCACCGTCTTGACCAGCGGGCCGATATACTTGTCTTCGACGGCGCGCTTGTCTTCCTGATAGCGCGAGGTGTCGATGCCGAAGGCCATCGCCTGGTCCTGCAGGTCGCATTCGCCGCCCTGGTCGCAGATCGGGCAATCGAGCGGATGGTTGATCAGCAGGAATTCCATCACACCTTCGCGGGCCTTCTTGACCATCGGGGTGTTGGTGAAGACCTCGGGCAGTTCGCCGTTCGGGCCGCCGCGGATGTCGCGCACGCTCATGGCGCAGGAAGCCTGCGGCTTCGGCGGGCCGCCCTTCACTTCGACAAGGCACATGCGGCAGTTGCCGGCAACCGACAGGCGCTCGTGGAAGCAGAAGCGCGGAACCTCGGCGCCGGCGTCTTCGCACGCCTGCAACAGCGTGAAATGATCCGGAACTTCGATCTCGTTGCCGTCAATCTTCAGTTTTGCCATCGTCGCTCAGTCCTGTTTCCCGTTTGCCTGATGACGGCAAACAAACCTATTTTTGCAACAGTCTCATTGCCAAGCCGGATCTTTCGTCCTGCCGACAGCGGATGTCGCCCAAATTCTCTATCGCGCGTTCCAGGTCCGGAACCCGCACCGGCATCTGCAGCTTGAGGCCCCCGCCCGTCCGCCGATCTGCCCTTATTTCCGGCCGATTGATCCGGCCGGACAGTTCATTTCCTTCTACGGCCCCGTCCGGCCAGAACTTTCGCCTGGCCAGTCCAGTCGTCGCGGCCGATGCGGCCGTTGAAACCGAGTTCAGCATCGAGCTTGACGATTTCCTCGTCGCTCCAGGCGGCAATCTCGGCGAAGCTGCGAATGCCCTTGCCGTTCAGCACCTGCTCGAGCTTCGGGCCGATGCCGGCGATCAGCTTCAGATCGTCGGTCTTTCTGGTCCGTGCCACCGGCTTGGCCTTGACGGCGGGCTGCGGCTGGCTTGCCGGCGCCGGCTCGCTGACCGGCCTGACGACCGTCAGTCTCGGCCCTGCCCTCTTCTCGGCCGCCGGCCTGGCGTCAGCCTTGACGGGCGGGCGAATATTCTCCGGCCGGATCTCGACGTCGGGCGCCAGCGCATCCGGCGGCGTATCGTCGAGGGCGGCAGCGACCTTGCCGGTCGTTTCCAGCGCGCTCTGGAAGGCGCCGAAAAAGGCGCCGGCCATCTGGGTCGACAGGCCGAAGCCGATCGCGGTCGCGGCGGCAAAGGCTGCGGCGGGTTGCGCCATCAGCGGATGCACCGGCATTGCCCGCGCATTTTCCAGCATCTCGGCAGCAAGCCGGCCAAAGCCGGCCGCGAAATCGGCTGCCTCTTCCTTCTTCCTGCTGTCGGATGCCTTGTCCGCCATGATTATTCAGCCGCCTCCAGAACCGCGCCGTGATCGAGCGCGCTCGCCGTATACTGGTCGATGCGCTTTTCGATCTCGGGACGGAAGTTACGGATCAGACCCTGCACCGGCCATGCGGCGGCGTCGCCGAGGGCGCAGATAGTGTGGCCTTCGATTTGCTTCGTCACCTGGAACAGCATGTCGATTTCGCGCTTCTGGGCATTGCCCTTGGCCATGCGCTCCATCACGCGCCACATCCAGCCCGTGCCTTCGCGGCAGGGCGTGCACTGGCCGCAGCTCTCATGCTTGAAGAAGGCGGAGATGCGGGCGATCGCCTTGATGACGTCGGTGGACTTGTCCATGACGATCGCGGCGGCCGTGCCGAAGGAGGAACCGACGCCGCGCAGGCCGTCGAAATCCATCGGGCAGTCGATAATGTCCTTGGCCGGAACGATCGGGCAGGATGCGCCGCCCGGAATGACGGCGAGCAGATTGTCCCAGCCGCCGCGGATGCCGCCGGCGTGGCGGTCGACCAGCTCGCGGAAGGTGATGCCCATTTCCTCTTCGACCGTGCACGGCTTGTTGACGTGGCCGGAGAGCATGAACAGCTTGGTGCCGACATTGTTCGGACGGCCGATGGCCGAGAACCAGCCGGCGCCGCGGCGCAGGATGGTCGGCGCGACGGCGATCGATTCGACGTTATTGACGGTCGTCGGGCAGCCGTAGAGGCCCATATTGGCCGGGAATGGCGGCTTCAGGCGCGGCTGGCCCTTCTTGCCTTCCAGGCTTTCGAGCAGCGCGGTTTCCTCGCCGCAGATATAGGCGCCGGCGCCGTGATGGACGAAGATGTCCATGTCCCAGCCGAGCTTGTTGTTCTTGCCGAGCAAGCCGTAGTCATAACATTCGTCGATCGCCGCCTGCAGCGCTTCGCGCTCTCTTACATATTCGCCGCGCACGTAGATATAGGCCGCATTGGCGCCCATGGCGAAGCTCGCGATGACGCAGCCTTCGATCAGCGTATGCGGATCGTGGCGCATGATGTCGCGATCCTTGCAGGTGCCGGGCTCCGATTCGTCGGCGTTGACGACGAGGTAATGCGGGCGGCCGTCGCTTTCCTTCGGCATGAAGGACCATTTGAGGCCGGTGGGGAAGCCGGCGCCGCCGCGACCGCGCAGGCCCGATGCCTTCATCTCGTTGATGATCCAGTCGCGGCCCTTTTCGAGGATCTGCTTGGTGCCGTCCCAGTGGCCGCGGCTCATCGCGCCCTTCAGGGACTTGTCCTTGAGGCCGTAGATGTTGGTAAAGATGCGGTCTTTATCTTGTAACATGCTTCACCTCTTACCGCGGCTTCTTGCCGAAGACCTTGATATATTCCGCTTCGCCGCCCTTGGCGAGCGCCTTGGCCTGCTTGACCCAGTCGTCGCGCTCGATGCGGCCGCGGAAGTTCAGGTAGCCGTCGACCCATTCGCGCTCGGCCTTCTTCCAGCCCGCGACCTGCGAGAAGGTGAAGATGCCGATTTCGTTCAGCGTCGCCTCGATCTTCGGGCCGACGCCGGAGATCATCTTCAGATCGTCCGCTGCGGCAGGCTTTTCGATGCCGGCCGGACGGTTTTTGTCGGTCAGGGCAGGCTTTGCCGCCGAGGCGGCTTCGGCCTTGACCGGCGCCGGCTCGGCAGCCGCAGTGCCCGATATCGGCTGCTGCTCGGCGGCCTTGGCATTCTTGGCCGCGGCCTTCGGCGCCGTTGCTGGCGTCTTCAAGGCGGCATTGGTCTCGGCATCGGTGCTCTTCGGGCGGGCGGCCTCCGACGGCGGAACCGGGGCGGCGTCGACCGGGGCCGAAATGGTTTCGGCATCGGTCTTCTTGGCGCGTGTCCTTGCCTTCGGCTCTTCCGTCGTCAGCGAGGTCAGGCCGCCTTCGGGTGCCGAGAATATGCGATCGATCTGGGTGCCCGGCTTGATGCTGGCGCCATTGCCGGCGGCAAAGGTATCGATGATCTCTTCGAGGCGCTCGGGGGTCAGGTCCTCATAGGTGTCCTTGCCAATCATCACCATAGGGGCGTTGACGCAGGCGCCAAGACATTCGACCTCTTCCCAGGACAGCGTGCCTTCGGCATTGCGCTCGAAGGCATGGGCATGAATCTTGCTCTTGCAGACCGACATCAGCGCTTCCGAGCCGCGCAGCATGCAGGGCGTCGTGCCGCAGACCTGGACATGGGCGCGGGTGCCGACGGGATGCAGCTGAAACTGCGTATAGAAGGTCGCGACTTCGAGCACCCTGATATAGGCCATGTCGAGCATGTCGGCGATCTTTTCGATCGCCGCGCGCGTGACCCAGCCGTCCTGCTCCTGCGCCCGCATCAACAGCGGGATGACCGCCGATTGCTGGCGGCCGGCGGGGTATTTCTGGATCGTCTTGTCCGCCCAGACCGCATTTTCATCGCTGAAAGCGAATGCGGCAGGCTGAAATTGATCTTCGGCTAATCGACGAACGGACATTCTTCCTCACGCCTTATCAGTTTAGGGTTCCACACCGCGAAGCGGTCAAAGACTGCATTTCGCAGGCATAGGCCGACTGGTCTTTCTGCATAAATACGACGAATTTGCTGCCATTCGGAATGGCAGCCTTGATCTGATAGCCCTTGGACAAAAGATCGCCCATGGACGTTTGCGCCGCCGGCGGCGTCACTTCCTTATGGCCGAGCGGCGTGCCGAGGGTATCGGCCTCCTGAGCCGAAACCCCGGATGCCGCAAGAAGGAGTGCGACGGCAAGCGGCAGACGCTGCATCAGCGGTCCACCTCGCCGAAGACGATGTCGAGCGAGCCGAGAACGGCTGCGACGTCGGCAAGCTGATGGCCGCGGCACATGAAGTCCATCGCCTGCAGATGGGCGTAACCCGGAGCGCGGATCTTGCAGCGATAGGGCTTGTTGGTGCCGTCGGAGACGAGATAGACGCCGAACTCGCCCTTCGGCGCCTCGACGGCGGCGTAAACTTCGCCGGCCGGCACGTGGTAGCCTTCGGTATAGAGCTTGAAGTGGTGGATCAGCGCTTCCATCGAGCGCTTCATCTCGCCGCGCTTCGGCGGCACGACCTTACCGTCGATCGACGAATAAGGACCGGTCTTGGCATCCGACAACAGGCGATTGACGCATTGCTTCATGATGCGCACCGATTGGCGCATCTCGATCATGCGGATCAGATAACGGTCGTAGTTATCGCCGTTCTTGCCGATCGGAATGTCGAATTCGAGATCGGAATAACATTCATAGGGCTGGGCGCGACGCAGATCCCAGGCCGCACCCGAACCGCGCACCATGACGCCGGAAAAGCCCCAGGCCCAGCAATCCTCCAGCGAGACGACGCCGATATCGACGTTGCGCTGCTTGAAGATGCGGTTGCCGGTCAACAGATTGTCGATGTCGTCGAGCGCCTTCAGGAAGGGATCGCACCAGTCGCCGATATCCTGCACCAGCTGTTCCGGCAGGTCCTGATGGACGCCGCCCGGACGGACGTAAGCGGCGTGCATGCGCGAACCGCTGGCACGCTCGTAGAACACCATCAGCTTTTCACGCTCTTCGAAGCCCCAGAGCGGCGGCGTCAGCGCGCCGACGTCCATGGCCTGCGTCGTGACGTTCAGGAGATGCGAGAGGATGCGGCCGATCTCCGAATAGAGAACGCGGATCAGCTGGCCGCGGATCGGAATCTCGATGCCGAGCAGCTTTTCCACCGCCATCGCATAGGCATGCTCCTGGTTCATCGGCGCGACATAGTCGAGGCGATCGAAATAGGGCACGGCCTGCAGATAGGTCTTGGTCTCGATCAGCTTCTCGGTGCCGCGATGCAGCAGGCCGATATGCGGATCGACCCGCTCCACAATTTCGCCGTCAAGCTCCAGGACAAGACGAAGAACGCCGTGCGCCGCCGGATGCTGCGGTCCGAAATTGATGTTGAAGTTGCGGACGTTATGTTCGGTCATGCTGCGTGCTCCGTGCCAAACGCGCTGCCAATCAAGCGAATAGCGAATGGCGAATAGCGAGTAGTTTCGTTCGGTCTCATCACTTCTCCTGGAGACTCCGTATCAACGCTCGGATCATCCGTCCGATCTCGTCGCATTTTCCGGTCATCTGCCTGAACTCTCCCTCGTCGATCAGGCCGATACGATGAGAGATGAGCATATGCGTTTCCAATTCCTTCAACGAACCTTGGGAGATCCGCAGAAACTGAATGAAACTTCCCGTGAGCTCACGTCCGTGTCCTTCAGCTATATTGGCGGCAATCGAACTCGCCGCCCTGCGTATCTGGGTCGTCAGACCGTAAATCTCCTCCTTGGGAAATCCTCTGGTCAACTGATAGCAATCCACCGCGAGATCGATCGCCATCTGCCAGACCTTGAGATCTTTGTAGGAGTTTATCGTCTGCCGACCCTTTCCAACTATTCGCTATTCGCTACTCACTATTCGCTTCTACTGCTTCGCCTTCTCATCGCCGGGCAGCACGTATTCGGTGCCTTCCCATGGCGACATAAAGTCGAAGTTTCGGAATTCCTGCTTCAGCTCTACAGGTTCGTAAACGACGCGCTTTGCCGCATCGTCATAGCGAACTTCAACGAAACCGGTGGTCGGGAAGTCCTTACGCAGCGGGTGGCCTTCGAAGCCGTAATCGGTCAGGATGCGGCGCAGATCCGGATGGCCGGTGAAGAGCACGCCGTACATATCCCACGTCTCGCGCTCGAACCAGTCGGCGCCGGGATGGACCGCACAGGCCGAGGGAACCGGCGTATCCTCGTCGGTTGCGACTTTGACGCGGATGCGCAGGTTCTGCTTCGGCGACAACAGGTGATAGACGACGTCGAAACGCAGCTCGCGCTGCGGCCAGTCGACGCCGCAAATATCGATCAGGTTGACGAAGCCGCATTTGGCGTCGTCGCGCAGGAAGGTCAGCAGCGCGATCAGGTTTTCACCCGTCGCCGTCAGCGTCAGCTCGCCATACTTCATCTGCGATGCGGCGATCAGATTGCCGCGCGCTTCGCCAAGGTAGGACGCAAGCTCAGTCAGGGCTTCACTCATATGCCTAGTCCTTAACCCTTAGCGTTCGATCGTGCCGGTGCGCCGGATCTTCTTCTGCAGCAGAAGCACGCCGTAGAGCAGCGCCTCTGCCGTGGGGGGACAGCCCGGCACGTAGATATCGATCGGCACGATGCGGTCGCAGCCGCGCACCACCGAATAGGAATAGTGATAGTAACCGCCGCCATTGGCGCAGGAGCCCATCGAGATGACGTAGCGCGGCTCGGGCATCTGGTCGTAGACCTTGCGCAGCGCCGGCGCCATCTTGTTGGTCAGCGTGCCGGCGACGATCATGACGTCGGACTGGCGCGGCGAGGCGCGCGGCGCAAAACCGAAGCGCTCGACGTCGTAACGCGGCATCGACAGCTGCATCATTTCGACGGCGCAACAGGCAAGACCGAAGGTCATCCACATCAGCGAGCCGGTACGGGCCCAGTTGATCAGTTCGTCGGTCGAGGTGACGAGGAAACCCTTATCGGCGAGTTCGTTGTTGATCTCGCCGAAAAACGCGTCGTTGCTGCCGATCGGCTTGCCGGTGGAGGGATCGATGATCCCCTTCGGCTGCTGGGCGACGAGCGGCTGATTGCTCACAGGGGCTACTCCCATTCCAGGGCTCCCTTTTTCCATTCATAGATAAAGCCGATGGTCAACACGAAGAGGAAGACCATCATGGACCAGAAGCCGAACCAGCCGATGGCGCCGAAGGAAACGGCCCAGGGGAAGAGGAAGGCGACTTCGAGGTCGAAGATGATGAAGAGGATCGACACGAGGTAGAAGCGGATGTCGAACTTCATGCGGGCGTCGTCGAAAGCGTTGAAGCCGCATTCGTAAGCCGAAAGCTTTTCCGAATCGGGCGCTTTGAAGGCGACGGCAAACGGCGCGATAAGCAGCGCCAGGCCGATCACGAGCGCGATAGCAATGAAGATAGCGATCGGAATATAGGAACTGAGCAGTTCAGTCATCATGTTCATCCCTGCTTGCCGGAGGCGCCAGGCGGCGCATTTGGGCAAATGCCCGGCAAGCGAACGTGCGTTGCAACAAGCCGTGGTTAGCGCAGCCGAAGCCCCGGCGCAAGAGATTTACAGAGGCAATTCGACGCGTCGCGCGCGGACATTATCAAGCAGATGCAACGATGTCGCGACAAATCCGCCCAAGCCGCCTGAAGCTGCATGCCTGACCCCTGGAAACTGCATGACTTTGCGAAGAAAATGGCGCGAGTGACGGGGCTCGAACCCGCGACCTCCGGCGTGACAGGCCGGCACTCTAACCGACTGAGCTACACCCGCGCATAGGACCGGCCATTTGCGGCCGCGGGGATGAAGAAAACCGGACGAACGACAAATCGCATTTGCGTTCTACAAGACTTGAAATGGCGCGAGTGACGGGGCTCGAACCCGCGACCTCCGGCGTGACAGGCCGGCACTCTAACCGACTGAGCTACACCCGCAATTCATTTCAAGCAGTCCGGATGCCTTCGCACCCTCACCAAAACGGCTGCCCGTTTCGATGAGCGGCTAACTACGGGGTTCGCCTTTTAGTGTCAAGCAGGTTTGGAGACAAAACCATGACAGTCGTTGAATTGTTTCGACAAGGCCCGCGCGGAGCAAAGGAAAAGCCGGCAATTCCATTTCCTGCAGCGGCAGCGGCGCCCGATCGAAGCCGCCGGCACAGCCGAAGCCGCCATGGCCGCCGCCGTCCCCTCCCCTTTATCCACAGCCCGGCGGCGCCCGAGCGAGATCGCAGGAGCGGAACCGCCATCAAAAAAATCAAAAAATCTTCACAAACACTCTTGCGGTTTCGCCGCGATCCGCATAGATCACGGCCACCAACGCGGCAGGCCGATCCGGTTTCGTTAGCGATGGGCGATTAGCTCAGTTGGTAGAGCGCCTCGTTTACACCGAGGATGTCGGGAGTTCGAGTCTCTCATCGCCCACCATTTTTTCCTTAAGCGTCAAATAACAGCTTTCTCAGGCAGATGCCTCAGTTGCGTCGTCATCATATCTGGAATTCCAATTGGATCCACCGGAGCGCCCGGCAGGTCGTGATACGGCGTGCCGCCTGAAAGTCAGCTCCACCAGAACGGACTACTCCAGCCGCCGGGCCACCTCCTATTGGGCGAATGGATGGGGGCTGGCAAAAGTGGGAGAATCGCTCCCCGGAAAGTCTCCGCGTTTGGAGGCTTATGACGCCTGGAGGTGTGCCGTGAGGGCTCTCAGCTCCGCATTGACCCTGTGCATCGCGATTGCCCTTTGCACACCAAGTGCCATCTATGTCAGCCTGCCCGGATACGCCTTCAAGACGAATCCGAAATGCCAGCGCCACGTGCCGAAGACGCAGTTTGACATCAGGTGCGACTGGCCGAGACTGGGCTTCAAGGACTTTACGCCACCGCTTGTGACCGTGCTTGGGATCTGAAGTCCCTGCTCCGCTTTTGCGAATCATGGCAGCCCGGACGCGTTTGGTCGTCCGATGGCATCCGTGGCTCTGTGACTGCGACCACATGCCTTGGGCCAGCCCCCCACCAGACTCTATATAGCCCTTCGGAATCCCGAAATTGGTGGCGGGATTGAAATCATTGCATGATTTTTTCCGTCGACACGGCGCCAAGCTCGACGAATTTCGGAATCCCGAAGCGGGGGATTTCGGGATTCCGAAGTGGCGTTCTGGAATTGGTAACAGCCGGGCTCATCGCCCGCCATTCATCCCTTTGCCAGTTCTTTGTCCACCGCCGAAACCAGCCGCGAATCATCCGCCGTCACGTCAGGCGCGAATCGAGCGGCGACTTTGCCGTCGCGGCCGATCAGGAATTTTTCGAAGTTCCAGAGGATGTCGTCCTCGCCGCCGCCGGATATGCCGTGGGATTTCAGGCGTTCGCGCATCGGGCCGTCGCCTGTGGTCGCCACGCCCGATTTGGTCAATTGGCGGTAAAGCGGGTGCTGGGCATCGCCCTTGACCGAGATCTTCGAGAAAATCGGAAAGGTAACGTCGTAGGTGCTGGTGCAGAAATCGAGAATCTCGGCGTCAGTGCCGGGCTCCTGGCCCTTGAAATCGTTGGCAGGGAAAGCGGCGATGACGAAGCCACGCTCGCGCTTCTGGCCATAGAGCTTTTCGAGCCCCTCATATTGCGGCGTGAGCCCGCATTTCGAGGCGACATTGACGACCAGCAGCACCCTGCCCTTGTAGTCGTTCAGCGTGGTTTCACGACCATCCACGGTCTTGACCGGGATATCCAGCACATTGCCCGTCACGGGAACCTCCAACTTCATGGGAACATGGTCGCCAAACTTAGCGATATCGCCGCCGCTGTCATCAGCGTCGGGATCAACTTGGCGTCAACAAAACGCCGGTGCGGCTTCCGGCCGCACCGGGCCTCAGCAACCTCAGGCAGGAGATGTTTCCTTCACGTCGTCGAGCAGGAAGTGCACGACGATATAATCCGTCTTGTAATGGCGGCCGCTGTCCGACACCGAATCGACGCTGCCGCCGTCCTTCGGGTGCCAGGCGTGGTAATGGGGATTGGTGGTGATCAGGGTGATGGCCTTGCCATCTTTTTCGCCAAGCCGGAAGCGCATTTCGGCGAGCGGCCAGATGCGCTCATAATCGTCCATGCTGATGCGCGCCTTCAGCGCCTTGCGATGCAGCGGTGCTTCACCGGCATCGGCGGGTGCTTCCAACATCACCTCCTCGGCTCCACTGATGATGGCGTTGAATTCTTCAGGCCACATGCGTCTCATGAAATCGCTCCTCCCGGGGCTCTCGTCAGTCCACAGGTGAAACTTAGCGATTTGTTCGAAAGAAGCAAATTCCTGTCATGTGGTTGTCATCGGCCGCGGCTGCTCCTACGTTCCCGTTATACCGCATCCGGGCCGTCAGCCGCCCGCAATCCCGAGATCAGAGATGAAGACACGTGAAGACAGGCAGGCGCTTCGGGCGAGCATGCCGCGCACCCCGCTCAGCGCCCATCATATGGAACACGCCCGCCTGCTGCCGGATCGCGGCGAGTTGCTCTACCGCATCCCGAACGGCGGCATCGGCGTCGAGGTCGGCGCGGCCTTCGGCGAATATACGGCGGAGATCCTGGAGAAGAACCGCCCGGCGCGGCTATACCTCATCGACCCCTGGTCGATGGATCGCTACAGCTCCGGGCTTGACGCAATCCATACGAAATTCGCGGCCGAGATCGAGGCCGGCCGGCTGCACCTGATGCAAGGCACGTCGCTCGACAAGCTGGCCGAATTCGAGGACGATTTCCTCGACTGGGCCTATATCGACACCGACCATTCCTTCGAACTCACCTGGCAGGAGCTGCTGCTGTGCGACAAGAAGGTGAAGCGGACCGGGCGCATCGCCGGCCATGACTTCTGCACCGGCAATACGGTCAAGCCGATCGTCTATGGCGTCGTCGAGGCGGTCACCAAGTTCTGCAAGGATTACGGCTGGCAATTCGAGTTTTTGACGGTCGAATCACACGCGCATTTTTCCTATTGCCTGAAGCGGCTCTGATTTGCTCAGGCTGGGCCCAAATATTGTTCGTCGGTGACCTGCTCCATCCAGTCGACATGCCTGCCATCAAGCGCCTCGTGAATGGCGATATGCGTCAGGGCCGTATCCGGGGCAGCGCCATGCCAATGTTTTTCGCCCGGCGCGAATCAGACCGTGTCGCCGGCGCGGATTTCGTGGATCTCGCCGCCCCAGCTTTGGGCGAGGCCCCGGCCTGACGTGACGATCAGCGTCTGTCCGAGCGGATGCGTGTGCCAGGCCGTGCGGGCGCCGGGCTCGAAGGTGACCGAGGTTGCTCTCATCCGGGCCGGTTCGGGCGCCTCCATCAGCGGATCCTGGCGGACGGCGCCGGTGAAATAGTCGGCCGGTGGCTTCATCGAAGGGCTGGAGCCTGCGGGTTTGATCTCCATGATCGTTCCTTTTCCATTGATTGCGGTTGAAGCCTTGTCGCCTGACGATATTTCATCGAGGCGACCAATCAAGACCGGATCGGCAATTGCCGCATGATCGCCCGGCTGATAGGCCAATATCTTTCATCACTTACGAAGGATTTTTTCATGAAACACCATGCTTTCGGCCGCATGCCGTTTACCGTCACCAATGTCGGCTTCGGGGCCTGGCAGATCGGCGGCTCCTGGGGCGACATCAGCGAGGCGGATGGACGCGCGGCGCTCAATGCCGCGCTCGATGCCGGCATGACCTTCATCGATACCGCTGACGTCTATGGTGACGGCCGCTCGGAAAAGATCATCGCCGACGTCTTGAAGACGCGTGGCGGCGTCCGCCCGATGGTCGCCACCAAGGCGGGCCGCCGCCTCAATCCACATGTGGCGGAAGGCTACAGCAAGGCCAATCTCGAAGGCTTCATCGACCGCAGCCTGACAAATCTTGCCGTCGACAGCCTCGACCTCGTGCAACTGCATTGCCCGCCGCGCGACGTGCTTTACCAGCCCGAAGTCTTCGAGGCTCTCGACGCGCTGCAGCAGGCCGGCAAGATCAAGGGCTACGGCGTCAGCGTCGAAAAGGTCGAGGATGGGCTGAAGGCGATCGAATATCCCGGCGTCGTCAGCATCCAGATCATCTACAACATCTTCCGCCAGCGCCCCGACCACCTGTTTTTCCAGGAAGCGCGCCGCAGGAACGTGGCGATCATCGCCCGCGTGCCGCTCGCAAGCGGCCTTCTCTCCGGCAAGATCACTCGGGAGACGCACTTCGCCAGCGATGACCACCGCAATTTCAACCGCCACGGCGAAGCCTTCGATGTCGGCGAGACCTTTGCCGGCGTACCCTTCGAGGTCGGCCTGCAGGCGGTGGAAGAGGTGCGCAGGCTGGTACCGGCCGGCGCCACAATGGCGGCTTTTGCGCTGCGCTGGATCCTGATGGCTGAAGCCGTCACCGTCGTCATCCCCGGCGCCCGCAATGGCGAGCAGGCAAGAGCCAACGCGGCAGCTGCCGACCTTGCGCCGCTTTCGGCCGATGTCATGGCAGCAACGCGCGAGATCTACGAGCGGCTGATCGCGCCGCATGTGCATCAGCGCTGGTAGGGCTGGAAGCTTTTCATAAGGGTTGCGGCGAGGCATCAATGAGAGGCCGCTGCATGGATCCTCGGCTCAAGGCCGATGACAGAGTGTGGGGAAGTGTCGGTGCCAAACTCCATCCTCGTCGCGCCTGCACACTGTTGAAATTGCTCCAACATCTCGCCTCCTGCCAGTCGCGTCGTCCCAATCTCTGTCGTGCTCGGGCTTGCCCCGAGCATCCATGCCAAAGCACTCTGTTGCAAATTTCTTCAGCCGGACGCCTTCGCCTTTTTGCTGCGAATACAGGCGCCCTATGGATCCTCGGCAAGGCCGAGGACGAAGGAAGCGAGGGTTATTGCGGCATTCAAAGGAACAGGCCGGGCCTTCCCCCGGCCTGTTCTTTTTGTCCCCTCTACGGCGACTCAGTTCGTCGCGTTCAGCTCGACCGGGAAGAACAAAGTCTCGCCGGAGGAGTCGCTGACGCCGTCGTTGTCGGTGACGGCGTAAGGTTTGCCCGATGTGTCGAAGGTGAAGCCTTCGAGTTTGTCGAGCACATAGCCGTTGGTCGCACTCTTGAGTTCGCCGAGGAAGTCGTGGGCTTCGGTCTTTTTGACAACAGGCAGCTCGGTCCCGAGCTTGGCGGGCTTCAGCTCCGAGATCGCCACCTTATAGAGCTTCTTCAGCCTGGCGGCATCGCCGACGAGGTTGTCGCGCTCGATGATGTAGACGCTGTCGCCCTGAGCCGAGATTTCCGACAGGCCGACCCAGCCGCTTTCCGTCTTGTCGAGCGGATAGCGCACGGCACCCCATTCCTTCTTCTTCGGATTGTAGGAGGCGAGCTTGACGAAGCCCTTCTCATCATCGGCCCACTCGCGCTGAACCGCCATCCAGAGCGTCGCGTCGTCGCCGGTGCCGACAATGGTCACACCTTCGAAGCCGAAGCGGATTTCGTTGGCGGCGAGTTCTTTCGGCAGGGCGATCTCGGCCTTGATGTCGCCCTTGGCGTTGACGTTGTAGAGGGCGTGCGGGACGAGACGCTCGCTGTAGCCTTCAGATGCGAGCCAGAAGGAGCCGTCGGCGGCAACAGCGATGCCTTCGATGTCGAGCTTCTGGGCCGGGGCGCCGTCACGCTTGACGATGAGAGCGTCGGTGATGACCGCCGGCTTCTTGCTGGCGTCGATCGTATAGATCGTCGGCTGCGAGCCGAGAACGCTGTCGCTGACGGCGTAGAGCATGCCCGGCTTGCCCGGAACGGCGGCAAGGCCCGAAAGGGCTGCAAAGCCGATCGGGTTGCCGTCCTTGTCGGCGGAGACGATCTGCGGATAGGCCTTTTCACCCTCTCCGCGCTCATAAATCATGACATGCGAGCGGGCGCCGCCGTCCTTGCCGAGGTCGAGTTCGTTGGCTGTGGCGAAGAGATTGCGCGCGGGAATGGCGATCCCGCCTTCCGGCGAAATCCCCGACGGCAGAAGCTGCACGAGTTCGGGATCGGCGCCGGTATCCCTATAGACACCGACGACCGAGGCACGCTCGGCGAGCAGGAAGAAATATTGGTCGTCGCCGAACCTGGCGGCTTCGAGGCCTTCCGGCTCGACGCCCTTCGATCCCGATCGGCTTTCCGGATAGTGGCCGATATGGGCGACGGCGCGCTCGAAGGACGCGCCTGATTCGTAGAGAAGCTTGCCTGTCTTGTCGAATATGGTGAAGCTGCGCGAGCCGCCCTGGTAGTCGCCTTCATTGGCAACGACGAGGCGGTTATCATCAAGCCACTTCACCGCGTCGGGCTCGCGCGGAACGCCCTTCGATTCGCCGGTGAATTTCAGGGCGCCGTCACGCTTGGTGTCGATGCCGGAGAGATCGACGCTGCCGGCGGAGAAGTGCGTCTTCACCTCGGCCGTGTTGGCGTCGATGATGACGATCTCGTTGTTTTCCTGCAGCGTCAGTGCGATTTCGTTGAGACCGTTGAAGGCGACGAATTCCGGCTCCGGATCCTCCGGGGCGACGCCGGCAAGACCGGTCAGCGCCACGTGTTTGATGGTGCCGCAATCCACAGTGCCGTTCTTGAGCTGGAAGACGACGAGGTCGCCGGCCGGCATCTGCGGGATCTTGCCGTCATTGACCTCCTCGTCGCGCTCGTTTTCGATCGCAATAGTGCCGAGCGTCTTGTCCTTGTTGAGCGCGATCGAATCCGGCTGACCGCCGAGATCGCAGCTGTTTTCGATCGTCTTCGTCGCCACGTCGACGATCGAAAGGCGGCCCGAGGGCTTGGCCTCGCTTTCGGAGGTGTTGACGGCGACGAGCGCCTTGCCGGCGCTTGCGGTGACCGAGGTCGGCTCGCCATCCATCATCAGCGCGCCGCCGGCCTTCGGCGCCTTGGCGTCGGTAATGTCGATGAAGCCGATCGCGCCGAGCGGGCTGTCGCTATAGATCAGCGTGTTACCATCGTCGGTCGCGGTGATGATTTCGGCCGAGGTCGCCGAAAGCTTGTCCTTGTCCGCAGGCAGGTTCTCTGCGACCGGGAAAGAGGCGATGCGGTTGAAGACCGGTTCGGCCGCGGCCGGAAAGGCAACGGATGCGAGAAGCACGGCAGCGAGCGCTGCCTTGCGCGATGAAATTGTCATGGAAACCCCCAATGTCGAAAGATCGAACAGAGGTTTTTTGCGGGACTGCCATGACAGACACATGACAGCTGCGACATTTTGCAGCGGATCGCCTCAGCCAGCTTGCCTTTCCCGACGCATCTCGTTCCTCATGATGAACAGCGACGCGGAGAGAATAAGCGCGGCCCCCAGCCACAAATAGCCGGCCGGCGCGTAACCGAAGAACAGCCAGCCGGCGAGCACGTTCAGCGGCAGCTTCAGGTCGTCGAAGGGCTGCACATAGGCGGCGTCGGCACTGGCATAGGCAAGGGTCAGCAGATATTGCGCCACGACCGTCAGCAGGCCCGCCAGCAGGAAAAGCGCAAGCGTTGCGCCCGTCGGCACGGCAAAACCCGCCGCAAGCGCCAGCCCGCCGTTTATCGGCGTCAGCAGCACCAGCAGCCAGACGGTGATCGTCTCCGGCTTCTCGATGCCGGTGAGGTTCTTGGTGATCAGCGACGACGCGCCCCAGAGCAGCGCCGAGAGAACGGGCAACAGCGCCGACCAGGAGAAGCTGTCCGACCAGGGCTGCAGGATGATCATTGCTCCGGCAAAACCGACACCGGTCGCCGTCCAGCGGGCGGGACCGACGCGTTCGCCGAGGAAAAGCCGGGCACCGAGAATGATGAAGAAGGGCGAGGTCATGACGAGGGCGATCGCCTGCCAGATCGGAACCGTAGCGAGGCCGGACACCCAGGCCTCGACGCCGAGCGCAGCGAAGACCACCCGCACGACATGCCGCCACGGGTAATCGGTACGCATGGCGGAAAGGCCGACCTTGCGCAGGAAGGGCAAGGAGAAAAGGAAGGCGAAGCCGTATTGCCAGAAGGCCGCAGAGGCCGGGGGAAAGGCGAGCTTCATGGTCAGCCATTGGGTGACGACGTTAAGGAGCGAGAAGGCCACACCTCCAAGCACCATGAAAGCGGCGCCGGCAAAGGCGCGGGACTGCGAGGCTGCAAGGGATTTCTGATTCATGCTCTTCATCCGCAACTAGGGACCAACATAAATCAGGACGCATGAGGCGACGGCACACAATGCCGGCAGTCCCCTGCCCGCACGCGGCCATGCTCATTCTCTTCCATCCGGACTTTAACCGTCGGCTCCGGAATCGCACCGGATCTGCTGACCCTTCCCCCGCATGGGCGCGGAAGCAGGCGCTCGCGGGCTTGGGCCGAGACCCTCTACCGCCGGTGGGGAGTTTCACCCCGCCCTGAGAATAGAAATCTCGTAGATCAAAGCCGGCGCGACGGCAAGACCTACCGAAGTAAAGCGTCTGCCAAGCAAAAAGGGGTCCGGCAAAGCCGAACCCCTCTAAAAATCCTGCACAGCCGGTCTCGTTTACGGCTGGCGGATAATCTTAAATCAGCCGTTGACGGCGTCCTTCAGGCCCTTGCCGGGCGTGAACTTCGGCACGTTGCGAGCCGGAATGTCGACTTCAGCACCCGTCGACGGGTTGCGGCCCTTCGTTGCGGCGCGATGAGAAACGGTGAAGCTGCCGAAACCCGCGAGGCGGATGTCGCCCTTGTTCTTGAGTTCAGCCTGGACAACGTCAAAAACCGCGTCAACAGCGGAAGCCGCGTCAGACTTCGTCAGTCCTGCCTTTTCGGCGACTGCGGACACGAGTTCATTCTTGTTCATGTTTCCACCCCTTTCTAAATGGTATGAAACGACTCAATAGTAAGCTAGGCGCCGAATAGGTTTCATCAGGCCCGCCGGGAACCCAAAAGCCCTGCAAATCAAGGAAAAGCAAGCGTCTCCATGACGTTTTCACAAAAAAGGCTGGCGAAAACGCCAGCCTTTTTTCGTGTTTTGCTCCAATGGGGCATAAATGTGGCCCAGGCCATTCAATGCGCTATGGTTGCGCCTGTCTCATCAAGGCCTTCGACCGATGTGATGACAGGCGTTTCCACCGTGCCGTCCCATTCGATCGGCTCCGGGCGCCGGATCAGCGCATGCTTGATCACCTCGCCCATGCGGGAGACCGGGATGATCTCCATGCTGTTCTTCACGTTATCGGGAATCTCCGCCAGGTCCTTGGCGTTTTCTTCCGGAATCAGCACCTTCTTGATGCCGCCGCGAAGCGCTGCGAGCAGCTTTTCCTTGAGACCGCCGATCGGCAGCACCCGGCCGCGAAGGGTGATTTCACCGGTCATGGCCACATGCCTGTTCACCGGGATACCGGTCATGATCGAGACGATCGCAGTCGCCATGGCGACACCGGCCGAGGGGCCATCCTTCGGTGTTGCGCCTTCCGGCACGTGCACGTGGATGTCGCTCTTGTCGAAGCGCGGCGGCTCGATGCCGAAATCGACAGCGCGCGAGCGGACATAGGAGGCCGCCGCCGAGATCGATTCCTTCATGACGTCCTTCAGATTGCCGGTGACCGTCATGCGGCCCTTGCCCGGCATCATCACGCCTTCGATGGTCAGCAGCTCGCCGCCGACTTCCGTCCAGGCAAGACCGGTGACAACGCCGACCTGATCCTCGCCCTCGGCTTCGCCGTGGCGGAAGCGCGGAACGCCCAGATAGTCGGAGATGTTGGCGGCCGTCACGTGAACGGACTTCGTCTTGCCCTTGATGATCTCGGTGACCGCCTTGCGGGCGAGTTTCATCAGTTCGCGTTCGAAGCTGCGCACACCGGCTTCACGGGTGTACTGCTGGCTGATCGCCATCAGGGCGTCGTCGCTGACCGAGAATTCTTCCGGCTGCAACGCATGTTCCTTGATGGCCTTCGGCAGCAGATGCCGCTTGGCGATCTCGCGCTTTTCGTCTTCGGTGTAGCCGGCGATACGGATGATTTCCATGCGGTCCATCAGGGGCGCCGGAATATTCAGCGTATTCGCCGTCGTGATGAACATCACGTCCGACAGGTCGTATTCGACTTCCAGATAGTGGTCCATGAAGGTCGAGTTCTGAGCCGGATCGAGCACCTCGAGCAGGGCCGAAGACGGGTCGCCACGATAATCCTGGCCGAGCTTGTCGATCTCGTCGAGCAGGAAGAGCGGGTTGGACTTCTTCGCCTTCTTCATCGACTGGATGACCTTGCCGGGCATCGAGCCGATATAGGTGCGGCGGTGACCGCGGATTTCGGCTTCGTCGCGAACGCCGCCAAGCGCCATGCGGACGTACTCACGGCCGGTCGCCTTGGCAATCGACTGGGCGAGCGAGGTCTTGCCGACGCCCGGAGGGCCGACGAGGCACAGGATCGGACCCTTGATCTTGGTGGCGCGGGCCTGCACAGCCAGATATTCGACGATGCGCTCCTTGACCTTGTCGAGACCGAAGTGATCGGCTTCGAGGATCTTCTCGGCATTGTTGAGATCGGCCTTGATCTTCGACTTCTTGCCCCAGGGAATACCGAGCAGCCAGTCCAGATAATTACGCACGACGGTGGCTTCAGCCGACATCGGGCTCATTTGGCGCAGCTTCTTCAGCTCGGCATCGGCCTTTTCACGGGCCTCCTTGGAGAGCTTGGTCTTGGCGATGCGCTCTTCCAGTTCGCTCATCTCGTCGCGGCCTTCCTCGCCGTCGCCGAGTTCCTTCTGGATCGCCTTCATCTGTTCGTTCAGGTAGTACTCGCGCTGGGTCTTCTCCATCTGGCGCTTGACGCGCGAGCGGATGCGCTTTTCGACCTGCAGGACCGAGATCTCGCCTTCCATGAAGCCGAGGGCCTTTTCCAAGCGAGCCTTGACGCTGGTGGTTTCCAGCATCTCCTGCTTCTCGGTGATCTTGATCGACAGATGCGAGGCGACCGTATCGGCGAGCTTGGAATAGTCGTCGATCTGGCTGGCAGCACCGACCACTTCAGGCGAAATCTTCTTGTTGAGCTTCACATAGCTCTCGAATTCGGAGACGACCGAACGCGACAAGGCTTCCAGTTCGACCGGATCGTCATGCGGCTCCTCGAGCACATGGCCGAGCGCCTCATAGAAATCCTCACGGCTGGTATAGGTGTCGATCTCGGCGCGGGCGCGGCCTTCGACCAGAACCTTGACGGTGCCGTCGGGCAGCTTCAGGAGCTGCAACACGTTCGCCACGGTGCCGACACTGTGGATCGCGGAAGGATCCGGATCGTCGTCACTGGCGTTGATCTGCGTCACCAGCATGATCTGCTTGTCGGAGCCCATGACCTCTTCGAGCGCACGGATCGACTTTTCCCGTCCGACGAACAGCGGCACGATCATATGCGGGAAAACCACGATGTCGCGCAAGGGCAGAACAGGATAGGCAGTACTGCTCGCTACAGACGTTTTCTTTGTCATTTTAAGTCCTTTCCATCGTCCCGTTGCCGGGCTCTCTGCACGGCCGCTTGGGACCGGCCGGCACTCTCACTTGGTTCTACAAGTGGAGGTCCTGACTACGCTTTTCAAGCCACGCTAACGCCCGCGTTCCCCGGATGTGACAGCTTTGTTACAACGGAACGCCAACACTATGAAACGCGTGGCTGGACCGGCGCTTACCACTTCCGACCCGGCTAAAATACAAACACCACCAATAGGCCTACGGAATCACCGCATCATTGCCAAGCACTCTACCTTACGCAACATCGGCCCTTGCGAAACATCGGCAAAGTCAATTTCGGTCCCACCGGCAAAATACTAACAGCGCCTTGGATGGTTTTTCAAATAGAAAGGGGCTCGCCTATGGCAAGCCCCTCAAAATAATCGTGCGAAAGTCTCAAGGTCACGCCGAGGCGTTGGCCTTTTCTTCCTGACGATCGGCATAGATGTAAAGCGGACGGGCCGAACCGCGTACCACTTCCTCGGAGATGACTACTTCGCGCACGCCTTCCAGCGTCGGCAGTTCGAACATCGTATCGAGCAGGATCTTCTCCATGATCGAGCGAAGGCCGCGGGCGCCGGTCTTGCGGACGATCGCCTTGCGGGCGATTTCGCGCAACGCATCCTCGTGGAAGGTCAGTTCGACGTCTTCCATCTCGAACAGACGCTGATACTGCTTGATCAGCGCATTCTTCGGCTCCGACAGGATCTGGATCAGCGCATCCTCGTCGAGATCCTCGAGCGTCGCCAGAACCGGCAGACGGCCGATGAATTCGGGGATGAGGCCGAACTTGACCAGGTCTTCCGGCTCCAGTTCGCGCAGGACTTCGCCGACGCGGCGGTCGTCCTGGGCCTTGACGGTGGCGCCGAAGCCGATCGACGTCTTTTCGCCGCGGGCGGAGATGATCTTGTCAAGACCGGCGAAGGCACCGCCGCAGATGAACAGGATGTTCGTCGTGTCGACCTGCAGGAATTCCTGCTGCGGGTGCTTGCGGCCGCCCTGCGGCGGAACGGAGGCAACCGTGCCTTCCATGATCTTCAAGAGCGCCTGCTGCACGCCCTCGCCCGAGACGTCGCGAGTGATCGACGGGTTGTCGGACTTGCGCGAAATCTTGTCGACTTCGTCGATGTAGACGATGCCGCGCTGGGCACGCTCGACATTGTAGTCGGCCGCCTGCAGGAGCTTCAGGATGATGTTTTCGACATCTTCACCGACGTAACCGGCCTCGGTCAGTGTCGTCGCATCGGCCATGGTGAAGGGAACGTCGATGATGCGGGCGAGCGTCTGGGCAAGATAGGTCTTGCCGCAGCCTGTCGGGCCGACGAGCATGATGTTCGACTTGGCCAGCTCGACTTCGCCGTTCTTGGAGGCGTGCGCCAGGCGCTTGTAATGGTTGTGAACGGCGACCGACAGGATCTTCTTCGCCTGCCGCTGGCCGATGACGTATTCGTCGAGGACCTTGATGATGTCCTGGGGCGTCGGAACGCCGTCGCGGGACTTGACCATCGAGGACTTGTTCTCCTCGCGGATGATGTCCATGCACAATTCGACGCATTCATCGCAGATGAAGACGGTCGGTCCGGCAATCAGTTTCCGGACTTCGTGCTGGCTCTTTCCGCAGAACGAACAATAAAGCGTGTTCTTGGAGTCGCCGCCGTTGCTGCCGCTGACCTTGCTCATATCACTTTCCTTCCAGCACGCCGCATTTCAAGGCGAAATCGCGGTCCACTCTATCAGCTCCTGGCGGCACTCCGTTTCCGGAGCCTTTGCCGAGAAGGGCTTCAGGGGCTACGAACCGGTTCCCAATCAATCATGTCCGGGTTCCGGCGGCAACGAATTCCCCTTCGAATGCCGAATGCTATGTCATAAAAATTCAACATAGCATTAATAGTTACTATTAGCGTCTTCGTCGCCAGTTGAAAGCCTTGTTCGATCACAAATGAGATAGAACTGTGGCGACGAAAACACCATCCCAATTAATTACTAGGCCTGTTCGCCTTCCATTTCGAGGCGCGACGTCAGAACCTTGTCGATGACGCCCCAGCCCTGGGCTTCGTCCGCATCCATGAAATGGTCACGATCGAGCGTCTTTTCAACTTCCTCATAGGTACGGCCGGTGTGCTTGACATAGACCTCGTTGAGGCGGCGCTTCATCTTGAGGATGTCGCGGGCGTGGCGCTCGATGTCCGAAGCTTGGCCCTGGAAGCCGCCCGAGGGCTGATGCACCATGATGCGGGAATTCGGGGTGGCGAAGCGCATGTCCTTGTGGCCGGCGGCCAGAAGCAGCGAGCCCATGGAGGCGGCCTGGCCGATGCAGAGCGTCGAAACCGCGGGCTTGATGAACTGCATCGTGTCGTAGATCGCCATGCCGGCGGTGACGACGCCGCCCGGCGAATTGATGTAGAGGGCGATTTCCTTCTTCGGGTTTTCGGCCTCGAGAAAGAGAAGCTGGGCGCAGACGAGCGTCGCCATGTGGTCTTCGACGGCACCCGTCAGGAAGATGATGCGTTCCTTCAACAGGCGGGAATAGATGTCGTAGGAGCGTTCACCGCGGTTGGTCTGTTCCACGACCATCGGCACGAGGGCCATTGCGGTATCGACTGGGTTTCTCATGTGCGTCCTTTGTCAACGTCTCGCCGGCCGGCGCCGGGAATCAAAGAAAATGTCTTATCCCTACATAGAGTGTCCCGGCCCTCCTCTTCAAGACACGCATTGGGATAACATTAAGAAGGCGGGGCAAGGCGGCCGTTCGGAGCCTCTTTCTCCCAAACGCCCGCCGACGGCGAGCCCTAGGCGCCGCCTCCCCCGGCTTTTCTCCGCGACAGGATGAAGGAAGCCTTACTCCATTCGACGATGCTCACACACGTTTACCCGACGGAAAGCCTACCGGCAGATATCGGCCGAAAACCATGCCGCAGTGCGGCAACATTAAGGAAGTGGCGAACTTCCTCGGCAAGGATGCGACCCAACAGACAGGTCTAATCAGGGCCGACAGACAAAGGCCCAACAGGGGGCCGACGGGCAAGGGGTTGCTGCCGTGTTCAATATCGCTACAGGTCTCGCCATCTGGTGTTCGGAGGCCATGACGCTCGCTTTGGTGCTGTTCGTCGCCTGGCGCCACAATGTCCGGAACGAGGCCTATCTCTATTGGGGCCTCGGCTTCCTTTTGACCGGCATCGGCTTTGCGATGATCGCGCTGCGCGGCCAGGTGCCGAGCGTGCTGTCCATAGAGATCGGCAATGCCATTGCCCTGCTCGGCCAGAGCGCCTGGGTGGCAGGTTTTCTGGCGCTCGACCGCAAGCGGATCGAATGGTGGGCGCTGCTGCCGCCGGCAATCTGGCTGGCCGGTGTCTTCCTGCCCTGGGTCAACAACGACTATTCAAACCGGGTGGTGCTCTACAACCTCGCTTCGGCGACGGGTGCGACGGCGCTGGCGCTCGCTGTCGCCGCCGGCGACATGCGCCGTGAGCGCACGCGGATCAAGCTGATGGGCGTGTTCGTCATCCAGGGCTGCCTGTGCTTCGGCTCGGCGCTGACGATGGCGCTGACCCTGCCGAGCGATATCGAGGCAACCAATCTCGGCGGCGCCTCCGCCATGGCAAGCGCCTTCCTGCTGACCATTGCCTTCGCCTTCACCTGCCGGCTGATCATGGAACGCTCCGAACGGCACCTGCGCGCCCTCACCCTGACCGATTCGCTGACGGGCGTCCTCAACCGCCGCGGTCTGCTCGGCTATTTCGGCGCCATCCAGGAAAAAGCCCATGACGACCAGCGCCAGGTCGCGGTGATGCTCTTCGATCTCGACCATTTCAAGCGCGTCAACGACCGTTTCGGCCACCAGTCCGGCGATGCCGTGCTGACCGCCTTCGCGCGGATGGCCCGCCAGTATATTCCGAACAACATCTTCGGCCGTATGGGCGGCGAAGAATTCGCAGCCTTTGCCGCCGTCGCCGACCAGACGGAAGCCGAGGCGATCGCCGAAGCGATCCGCACCGAATTCTGCCGTCTTCCCATCAGCACCGGCGAGGCGATCGTTCCGGCGACCGTCAGCATCGGCATCGCGCTCGCGGCCTCGATCGACGCCAATATCGACAAGCTGATCTCGGCTGCCGACCGGGCGCTCTATGCGGCGAAGGCCGCCGGCCGCAATTGTACGGTCACCTTCGGCGAAGCCGAGGCCGCAGCACCGGCGCCGGCCACGCCGAGCAGCACCGCCGGCGAACTCGTGCCGACGGTCGACGATCAGGTCGAGGCTTTGCGGCGCATGGGCACGCTGTCGCGCGCCGGCTAACTCAAGATTCCGGAAACCGGAATCGATTCTCGGGGTTGTGAGCAAATCTTCAAGTGATGAAGCATCCGACCGCGCGAGCCTTGGACGTGCGGTCGAGAACGCCCCTGCCCCGACATCTTTTCGAGGCCCGGCAAATCCGCTAAGCCTCGGGGCATGATGATACCGCCCTTTCTTTCGATCGACCCTGCCCGCCGCCACGTCTCGCTGGACGCCCGCAATCCGGGCTTCTACAGCAATCCGAATGCCGTCTATGCCGCGCTTCACGCCCATTGCCCGACATTCTACTGGAGCGAGCAGAAGCAGTGGTTCTTCAGCGGCTACGACCATGTGAACGGACTGCTGCGCGACCGCCGCTTCGGCCGGCAGATCCTGCATATCGCCAGCCGCGAGGAACTCGGCCTTGCCGAGCCGATGCCGCATCTTGCCAGTTTCGACCTCTCGGAGCGTTATTCCCTGCTCGAACTCGAACCGCCGGAGCACACGCGGCTGCGCACGCTCGTCAACCGCGCCTTCGTCTCGCGCCATGTCGAGAAGATGAAACCCGAGCTTGCCGAACTCGCCAACCGGCTGATCGACGGCTTCGCGGAGAAGGGCGAGGTCGAGCTGCTCTCGGCCTTTGCCGACATCATCCCGGTGACGATGATCGCCCGGATGATCGGCATTCCCGAGGAGATGGGACCGCAACTGCTCGCCTGGTCGCACGCCTATGTCCGTATGTACATGTTCAGCCGCACGCGCGAACAGGAGGACGAGGCCGAACGGGCGGCGAAGGAATTTTCCGACTATGTCAGGACTGTGATCGCAGAGCGCCGCGCCGAGCCGCGCGACGACCTGCTGACCCACATGATCCACACCGAGCACAAGGGCCAGTATCTGAGCGAGGAGGAGCTGATCTCGACGACGATCGTGCTGCTCAACGCCGGGCATGAGGCGACCGTGCACCAGATCGGCAATTCGGTGCGCACCATCCTCGACAGCGGCTCGGATCCGGCGGAACTCTTCCGCGACGAAGCAGCGACGGAGCGCACCGTCGAGGAAACCTTGCGCATCTGCGCGCCGGTCCACATCTTCCAGCGCTGGGCACTCGAGCCGGCCGAAATCGATGGCGTCTCCTTCCAGCGCGGAGACAAGGTCAGCCTCGTTCTCGCCGCCGCCAATCTCGACCCGGCGAAATTCACCGATCCCCTCACCTTCCGCCCCGACCGCAACGAGGCAGCCAACCTCTCCTTCGGCGCCGGCATCCATTTCTGCATCGGCGCACCGCTGGCACGGCTGGAACTCAACGTCGTGCTGCCGATCCTGTTTGCAAGGCTTGCCGGCCTGAGGCTGGCAAAGACGCCCGTGGTCAAGGACGTCTACCATTTCCACGGGCTCGACCGGCTGGATCTGCAGTGGTGATCCCGGGATCGCAGGTCAGCCGTAACGGCCGGTGATGTAGTCCTCGGTGCGCTTGACCTTCGGCGACTGGAAGATCTGCGCGGTCGGGCCGTATTCGATCAGCTCCCCGAGATACATGAAGGCGGTATTGTCGGAGATGCGGCTTGCCTGCTGCATATTGTGGGTGACGATGACGATCGTGAATTCGGCCTTCAGCTGCGCGACCAGCTCTTCCACCTTGGCGGTCGAGATCGGATCGAGGGCCGAGGTCGGCTCGTCGAGAAGCAGGACCTCCGGGCGCAGCGCCACGCCGCGGGCAATGCAGAGACGCTGCTGCTGACCGCCGGAAAGGCCGAGGCCGCTGCCCTTCAGCTTGTCCTTGACCTCATCCCAGAGGGCGGCCTGACGCAGCGCCTGCTCGACGCGGACGTCCATCTCGGCCTTGCTGAGGCGCTCGTGATGGCGAATGCCATAGGCGATGTTGTCGTAGATCGACATCGGGAACGGCACCGGCTTCTGGAACACCATGCCGACGCGGGCGCGCAGCTCGTTCATCGAAAAGCCGGGGTCGAGGATGTTCTTGCCGTCGAGCTTGATCGAGCCGGTGGCGCGCATCTTCGGATAGAGCATGTAGATGCGGTTGAGGATGCGCAGCAGCGTGGACTTGCCGCAGCCGGACGGGCCGATCAGGGCCGAGACCTGGCGCTCGGGAAAGTTCAGGCTCACATCCTTGATCGCATGGGCGTCGCCGTAATAGAAATTGACCTTCTCCAGCGCGATCTTGTCTTTGGCCAGGTGTTTTTCCGTCCTGCCGGCGGCATCGAATGTGTCTGCGGACTGAAGCATCATTTCCCACCTTTTCGGTTCAGGACGGAGCGCGAGACGACGCTCAGGATCAAAACGACGGCGGTCATCACGAAGGCACCGGCCCAGGCGAGATTCTGCCATTGCTCATAGGGGCTCATAGCGAACTGGAAGATGACGACGGGAATGTTCGCCATCGGCTGCGACATATCCAGGCTCCAATACTGGTTGTTCAGAGCGGTGAAGAGCAGCGGCGCGGTTTCGCCGGAAATGCGGGCGATCGCCAGCAGGATACCGGTCAGAATGCCGGTGGAAGCGGCGCGATAAAGCACGTTGACCGTCACCTTCCAGCGCGGGATGCCGAGCGACAGTGCCGCCTCGCGCATGACATCGGGAACCAGCCGCAGCATCTCGTCGGTCGTGCGCACGACGACCGGCAGGAAGATGAAGGCAAGCGCGATGCCGCCGGCAAAGCCGGAGAAGCGTGACGTCGGGCGCACGACCAGCTCGTAGACGAACAGGCCGATGATGATCGACGGTGCGGAAAGCAGGATATCGTTGACGAAGCGGATGGCCTCGCCAAGCTTTTTGCCGCGACTGAACTCCGACAGATAGGTGCCGGGGAGCACGCCGATCGGCGTGCCGATGACGACGGCCAGCACCACCATCAGCAGGCTGCCGATGAAGGCGTTGGCGAGGCCGCCGCCGTCTTCGCCGGGCGGCGGCGTCATTTCGGTGATGAGACTGGGGCTGAGCGCGGACAGGCCGCGTATCAGCGTCGTCCACAGGATCCAGACCAGAAAGATGAGGCCGACCACGGTCGCGAAGCCGCAAAGCGTCAGCGCGATTGCGCTGCGGATCTGGCGGCGGCGGTAGAGGGAACCGGAATAGCTGGCCATATTACTCCCCTCTCTGCTTTGCCATGCGCACCAGCATGAGCTTGGCGGCCGCCAGAACGATGAAGGTGACGACAAAGAGGATGAGGCCGAGAGCTGCCAGCGACGACCGGTAGAGATCGTCCGAAGCCTCGGCGAACTCGTTGGCGAGTGTGGCGGCAATCGACGTGCCGGGCTCCATCAGCGACACGGCGATATTGTGGGTGTTGCCGAGCACGAAGGTCACCGCCATCGTCTCGCCGAGCGCGCGGCCGAGACCGAGGAAGATGCCGCCGACGACGGCGGTGCGGGTATGCGGGATGACGATGTCGCGCACCACTTCCCACCGGGTCGAACCCAGCGCATAGGCCGATTCCTTCAGCTGCGCGGGGACGACCAGGAAGACGTCGCGCATGACCGAGGAGATGAAGGGGATGATCATGATCGCCAGCACGATGCCCGACGTCAGCATGCCGATGCCGAGCGGAGCGCCTGAGAACAGCGCGCCGATTATCGGGATCGGGCCCAGCCAGTCGATCAGCACCGGCTGGACGTAATCCGACATGAAGGGGGCGAAGGTGAACAGACCCCACATGCCGTAAATGATCGACGGGATGCCGGCGAGAAGCTCGACGGCGCCGCCGATCGGGCCGCGAACGGAGCGCGGCGCGACTTCGGTAATGAACACGGCGATGCCGAGGCTGACGGGAACGCCGATGAGCATGGCGAGCGCCGAGGTGACCAGCGTGCCGTAGATCGGCACGAGCCCGGCAAACTGCCCGGCAACCGGATCCCATTCCGTGCCGGTGAGGAAACCGAGGCCGAAGGTCCGGAACGCCTGAAACCCGCTCACGGCCATGGAAATCGCCGCTGCCAGCAATGCCGCCAGAACGAACAGGCCGCAGCCCAAAACTATCCAATAGAAAATACGATCGCCGGTCGCACCATCGCGACGCTTCACGCCCGCTCCGGAGGCGGGCAGCGATGCCAATGCTTCGCTCATATCAATAGGCTCGACTGCTTTGAGTGGGTATCAACGGCGTTCGGGGCGGAAAGCCTCGCTTTCCGCCCCGACCTTGCGTCCTGCAGGGATCAGCCCTTGAAGGAAGCCGTCCAGTAGTCCTCGATCTGCTTCACGAGGGTTTCGGGAAGCGGAACGTAATCGAGGGAAGAGGCTTCCTTCTGACCGTTTTCAAGCGCCCATTTGAAGAAGGCGAAGGCAGCCTTGGAGCGTGCCGCATCCTTCGGATCCTTGTACATGATCGCCCAGGTCGTGGCGGTCACCGGCCAGGCCTTTTCACCCGGAGCGTTGGTCATGATCAGGTAGAAGTCCTGGGCCTTGGTCCATTCGGCGCTGGCGGCAGCGGCAGAGAAGCTTTCGGCATTCGGCTTCGGATACTGGCCGGCGGCGTTCTGGATCAGAACGTAGGGCAGCTTGTTCTGCAGGGCATAGGCATATTCGACATAGCCGATCGAATCCTTGACGCGGGTGACGTAGGCGGCAACGCCTTCATTGCCCTTGCCGCCGATGCCGACCGGCCAGTTGACGGCGGTGCCTTCGCCGACCTTGCTCTTCCAGTCCTCGTTGACCTTGGAGAAGTAGTTGGTCCAGTTGAAGGAAGTGCCCGAACCGTCCGAACGATGGACGACGGCGATCTGGCTGTCGGGCAGCTTCAGGCCGGGGTTCAGATCGGTGATGGCCTTGTCGTTCCACTTGGTGACGTTGCCGAGATAGATATCGGCGAGAACCTTGCCGGTCAGCTTCAGTTCGCCCGACTTGATGCCCTTGACGTTGATGACGGGAACGATGCCGCCGACGACGAGCGGGAACTGGCCGAAACCGCCATCGGAGAGTTCCTTCGGCTCGAGCGGCTTATCGGACGCACCGAAATCGACCGTTGCAGCCTTGATCTGGGCGATACCGCCGCCCGAACCGATCGACTGGTAGTTCAGCTTGTCGCCGGTCTGCTTGTTATAGTCGGCAGACCACTTGGACAGAACCGGATAGACGAAGGTGGAGCCGGCGCCGGTGATATCGGCAGCCGAGGCCGAGACCGCCAGAGCGGCAACAAGGCCCGCACCGAGGCAGGCCGAAAGGAGTTTCCTGGTGAGCATATGAGGCGCTTCCCTAATGGATTTGACGGGATGACGAGATCAGCGCCATGGAGGGGGTATCCATTGTCTGGGGCGCTGAAATTCACGTCACGTCAGGCGGGCTAGGCGCGTATTATTACAGTCTGATGACGGCTTTTGGCCGTAGCCGGCCATGCATCAAACACTGCGCCTGGCGTATTCCCGTCGAATGCGGGATGAAACAAAGCCTTAGCAAAAACATCGGGATAGATTGACGCACGACTGTGGTGGATTGCCGCAGCCATGCGTGGAAATGTCGTTTTCAGGCTTTCGGAAGGGAGTTAGCAGCCACACGCCATCGATAGCCGGGCAGATGCCGAAATCCCAGCGGCATCACGCCGCCGCCTCTTCCCGCAGCTTTCCGGATATATCGTGCGCCGACATGGGCCTTCCAATCAGATAGCCTTGAAGCTGATCGCACCCGGCATCTCGCAGGATCGCGGCCTGATGGGAATTTTCGATGCCTTCGGCAGTCACGGGAATCTGGAGAGCGCTCGCCAGCGAGATGGTTGCCCGAAGAACGTCGGCGCCATTTGCGCCTTGGTCGAGTGCCGAGACGAGCGAGCGGTCGATCTTCATGCGGTCGAAGCCGAACTGCCGCAGTGCGCCGATGCTGGCGTAGCCGCAGCCGAAGTCATCGAGCGCGAACTTGGTGCCGACGCGCTTGAGCTGATCGATCGAGCGCCGGGCCTGATCGGGGTTCGTCATCAGAACGCCTTCGGTGATCTCCAGCGTCAGGCGGTTCGGATCGAAATCGAGCTCCTGCAGCACCGAGATCACCTCGGCGGCAAATTCCGGATTGCAGAGCTGAACCGGCGAAACATTCACCGACAATGCCAGATCGGGCCAGTTCTTCGCGTGCTCGATCGATGTTCTCAGCATATGAACGCCGAGCGCATCGATAAGGCCGCACCGCTCGGCGAGCGGAATGAAAATCTCCGGGCTGACATTTCCTGTTTCCGTTCGCCAGCGCGCCAGCGCTTCAAGGCCGGTCACGGCACCGGTCGAGGCGGAAACGAGAGGCTGGAAAACCGCTTCGATGGCGCCGGTGCTGATGGCATTCTTCAACAGGCTTTCCAGCTCGGCGACCCGTTGGCGCTCCTGATCGAGTTCCGGGTCGTATTCAATCGCCTGGCCCCTGCCATTGGCCTTGGCACGATAGAGAGCCATATCCGCTCTGCGCAGAAGCTCCAACGGCTCGACGGCTCCGTCGCGCGCCGCAGCGCCGATGCTTGCTCCGACCTCGATCGTCCGTCCGTCGATTTTGAAGGGCTCGGCAAACAGCGCCAGGATGGTCTTTTCCATATCCTGGCACGTTGCGGATCCAACATGCACGAGCGCAAATTCGTCGCCACCCAGCCGGGCTGCGGCAACGACTTCGGGGTGGCAGGCCGTCAGCGCGCTCGAAACCATCCGGATCAAATCGTCGCCCACCGCATGTCCCCAGGCATCGTTGACCGCCTTGAAGCCGTCGAGGTCGACCAGATAGAGCTGGAGTGGTGAGGAATCCGAGCTCTGCAGATCCTCCAGCAGGCTGAGAAGCCCGTGCCTGTTCAACAGGCCGCTCAGGCTGTCGTGGCCCGCTTCGAAAAGCGCTGCTTGCGCCAATTGGCGCAGCCGCCGCGCCTCGGACGCGCCGGCCAGCAGAACGGCGACCAGGAACAGCACAAGGATGGCAATAGCGGCCGCGACATAAGGGGTGACCTGACGAAACACCGTGCTTCCCGGCGCTTTGCTGGGCCAGACGAGATAGCCGACAACGGCCCCCTTCATGTCCGTGATCGGCGTGCTCAGAAATCCTGGTTTCGGCGCCGCTTCGAGGTGCAGGCCATCGAGCTCATGTTCGTTCGAGAGCGTGTCGAGAACTTCCTGGGTAAATTCCTTATAGAAGCTCAGCGTGCTCAGCTTCGGAAGCTCGCCGGCGGCCTCGAATGGCTGGATCGCCTGCGATGCAAGCAGCGCGATACCGCTTTCGGTCTTGATGAAATTGACCACCGGCTCCCGCGCCGGATCGGCCGCAGCACCGATCTGGCGATAGAAGGCTTCGCCGAAAAATGCGCCCGGCTCGAAGGATTTGCCTTTGGCATAGGCAGAGATGATCGAAGACCGGTCGGGACCGATGACGATCGCGCCGTCATAGAGCGCGTAATCCTCGCTGGTCTTTCCCCAATTCTCATAGGCCCAGTCGGTGGCGGTCGGAGACGACATCGCTTTATAGGCATCGTCCCACACTGCATTATCAGTCGTCGTTGAGCCCAGCCGGGCCACAAAGGCGGCGATCGCCGCATGGGCGGCGCGGCTGGCCCTGGCATCATCGATCTCGTTCGCCGACCGGGTCATCGTGGCAACGACATGGGCCATGAGGCCGGTCAGCACGAGGGCGACGACGAGAAAGCAAACGGTTGTTGCGATGATGGAAGACGTTTGGGTCCGAACGTGCCTACCCGCAAGATTCGACGACATGCCAATCCCGAAAAGATCAATTGTGAGGCCATGTCTGTGGTGACGGCAGGAGACATCATGTCCGCAATGCGCTGCAGATAAGGTCTAGCATTTGACGATGTAGGTCCCATTAATAGGAAAGGTCAAATGCCGCCTATCCGGCAAAGAAGCGCGACCGTTTGGGGAAAAAGAACCGCAATCGCCGCAAACCGGCACAGACCCGGCATCGTCAGAGCCGGGTGCAGCCGCGGCTCAGACCTTGATCACATAGTCCTTGCGAGTCGTTTCAACGACTTCCCAGGTTCCCTTGAAACCGGGTCTCAGGATCATCCGGTCGCCCGCCTTCAGGTGAACCGGCTCGCCGCCGTCTTCCGTCACGATCGAATGGCCGGACAGCAGGCTGAAATATTCCCATTCCTCGTAAGCGATCCGCCACTTGCCCGGCGTCGCCTCCCAGATACCGGAATAGAGGCCGCCTTCGGCTTCCTCCAGGTTCCAGCTGCGGAACTGCGGATCGCCTGAGATGATCCGGTCGGGCTGCGGCGCGCCGAACTCGGCTTCGACGCCATCGATATCGAAGGTGATGAAATTTGCCATCGTCGTCTTGGACCTCTCTGATGCCGGGATCCCTCGCAGCCAATGCTTGCGCGGGATCGTTTGAAGTCATTAGCGATTCTGTATCCCGTCGCATAGATCATCGTGCCGGCGTTGCGGTGCTCCCCATTTTCACCGATAAATGAATACGGAGCATTCGTCGTGGAAATCTCTGATGCAAACGCGTGGCCCACTGGCTGAGATCGGCGCGGACAAAGACGTGTGGCTATCTCAATTCGTGGACAATGCCCTCGGAAATGTCCGGATATGACGACGCCACCGTTGTGGACGTCCTAGACATGACGGGAGCGATCAAGCGGCAGAGGCATCGTCCCTCAGGAGAGTTGGCTAGAGGGGCGCCTCGCTGCTGTGTGGCCATGGCGGCGTTTAACACGCCGCACCGGCTCCCAAAGTCCAGCGATGTCGTGCCCGCCGTCACTTCGGCTATCGGAACTCAAATCCCCAAGCAGGAAGCTTACAACCGTCTTCGCAGCAGAATATGCCATCAGGAACAATCGCAAGGCCCGGGAGTTAATGCTTCAGTCGGGCGTAAGCGTAATTGGAGCGCGGCGCTCTCCTCATCCCTCGGGTATCCGAGGTTGCTTCCAGCTTTCGAGCTGTGACGCGGGGTTCGAATCCCTGCCCCGACAACCATATTCGATACAAAGAACAAAGCCTGCGATTTCTCGTCGACTACCTCAGCCTGACCTCGACACGGCACCCCTTCTCCGAGGGATGCCTGATCACCTCGCCATCGAACTGCGCCGCCATCAGCTTGACGAGTTTCGATCCAATCCCACCGCCCAAGGTCAGGCGGGCACCCTGCCCCGTTGTCTGCCACGGTGAGGACGATGTCCGCTCCTTCCGCGGTCAGCGTGACTCCACGCCCCCGCCATCGTCGTCCGAGAAGGCGTACCTGAAGGCGTTCGAAGTCCGCCTTCGGGATGGTGGTCAGAGTTTATGCCACTCAGTGAGAGATGATTGCACGCCCGCTGGATGCGAGATGCTCCGTAATGGCGCGCCGGATTTCGGTAACCGTGTCGAAGAGCCTGTTGTCCAGGTCGATGACATTGAAGCGGACAGCGATGAATTTGAGGCGGTTTTCGACAGGGACCGCGATCCCGACTTCCTGACCATTGAATACGACAGCTTGCTTTTGCATAACAAACCTCGGGCACGCCACACGGGGCACCATCTTAAAAAAGTGGAACAAGGGGTTTACGACGCGTCAGATTGCCGTCGCAGGTCGGTATCGGATCGAGACGAGATCACGCATTCGCTGCACCATTGCGAAGAAACGAAGTCGGACAAACAACGTCATCATCCTCCCTCAAGCGAGGTCAACCGACCGCTGAGTATCGCCGGCAAGGGCCGGTTATTTCGGAACGCTTCTGTAAAAAACGTAGTCGAGAAACTTCGAGCAAGCAACTGATTTTTGTGATTATTTAGCGCTTTGAATCGTATGATAATTACCGCAGATGCGAAGTAACAAATGATGTACGTTCGTCCGACCCCATCGTCGAAGCCCCGTTCGCCACACCTTCACGCCGGGTCACTCCAGGTAACCAATCGTCAATTACCATTTTGGAATAGACGCGTATATTACCCCTCGGGGATTGCGATCCCCTGCCCTGAGGTCGACGATAATGGATTGGGACGCAACCTCTGCATTCACGCCCGTCGGGCTGGCTCTGCGCGGCCAACCAGCTCACAGGATCGTCCGCACCCTCGGCGACGCGGCGTATATGCTGCTCAAGGACTGGCCTTCCGATGACGGCGAAGAATATGTCACTGCGGTGAAGGCTTGCGTCGATGCGATCAGCGGTCAGATCGCTCCGGAGCAATTTTGGGACGCGTTCCTGCGTGCGGCCGATGAAGCCGGAATCGCTGCGCTGACTGTCGTTCACCGATGACAACGGCAAAGGAGGCGGCTGATTGCAAGTCGCTCCTTTTTCCGCCCTTCCAAAACGAGATCAGCGCCCAATTCTGCTCGAATCGGACGCTGATCCTATGGGTGTGTCAGGCAAGCGTAGTCTGCGAAATTACAAACGGCGCCGCGCCCAGGACAGTCAAGTCTTCGAAAGCGCCTGTTCGAGATCGGCGATGATGTCCTTGACGTCCTCGATGCCGACGGAAAGGCGCACCACGTCGGGGCCGGCGCCGGCCGCGATCCTCTGGTCGTCGGTCAGCTGCCGGTGCGTCGTCGAGGCCGGATGAATGACGAGCGAGCGGGTGTCGCCGATATTGGCAAGATGGGAGAAGAGTTCCAGCCCTTCGACCAGCGCCTTGCCCGCCTCATAGCCGCCCTTGACGCCGAAGGTGAAGACGGAGCCTGCGCCCTTCGGCGAGTAGCGCTGCTGCAGCGCGTGGTTCGGGTCGTCGTCGAGGCCGGCATAATTCACCCAGGCGATCTTGCTGTGCGCCTTCAGCCATTTTGCGACGGCGATCGCATTGTCGCTGTGGCGCTGCATCCTGAGCGGCAGCGTCTCGATGCCGGTCAGGATCAGAAAAGCGTTGAAGGGCGAGATCGCCGGGCCGAGGTCGCGCAGGCCGAGCACGCGGGCGGCGATCGCAAAGGCGAAATTGCCGAAGGTCGCATGCAGGACCATGCCGTTATATTCCGGCCGCGGGCTCGACAGCATCGGATAATTGCCTGACTTCGACCAGTCGAAGGTGCCGCCGTCAACGATGAGGCCGCCCATGGAATTGCCGTGGCCGCCGAGAAATTTCGTCAGCGAATGCACGACGATATCGGCGCCGTGCTCGATCGGGCGGATGAGATAGGGGGTCGCCATCGTATTGTCGACGATCAGCGGCAGGCCGTTGCGATGGGCGACATCGGCGATGGCGGCGATATCGACGAAGGTGCCGCCGGGATTGGCGAGGCTCTCGATGAAGATGCCGCGCGTCTTCTCGTCGATCTGGCTTTCGAAGCTTGCCGGATCGGCGGAATCGGCCCAGCGCACCTGCCAGCCGAAATTCTCGAAGGCATGGCCGAACTGGTTGATCGAGCCGCCATAGAGCCTGCGGGCGGCGATGAAATTCTCGCCGGGGCGCATGATGGTGTGGAAGACGATCATCTGTGCCGCATGGCCGGAGGCGACGGCAAGTGCCGCCGTGCCGCCTTCGAGCGCTGCGACGCGCTCCTCGAGCACGGCCTGCGTCGGGTTCATGATGCGGGAGTAGATGTTGCCGAAGGCCTGCAGGCCGAAGAGGGCGGCGGCATGATCGGAATCATCGAAGACGAAAGCGGTCGTCTGGTAGATCGGCGTCACCCGCGCTCCGGTCGCCGGGTCGGGCTGGGCGCCGGCATGAATCGCCAACGTGTTGAATCCCGGATCATTCTTGGCCATGTCGTCCTCCAGTTGTTGCTGACGGGCAGGATCATAGCCTGCCGCGAATGAAAGTTAATCGCGATCCGTTTCAACCCATGGGCGTTCGATGGAAAATCCGTCTCAGCGAACCGCAACTCAGGCAATGATCAGGCAATGAGACGGGGGTACTCGATCGCCGGGCAGCGGTTCATCACCACCTTGAGCCCGGCGGCCTCCGCCTTTGCGGCGGCGGCATCGTCCCGGACGCCAAGCTGGGCCCAGATGATCTGCGGCAGCGGCTGCAGCGCCAGCGCCTCCTCGACCACCCCGTCCAGATATTCGGCGGCGCGAAACACGTCGACCATGTCGATCGGCACGGGAACGTCGGCGAGCCGGGCATAAACGGTGCGGCCGTGGATCTGCTTGCCCGCCTGCCCCGGATTGACGGGAATGACCTCGTAGCCGCGCGACAGCAGATAGCCCATGACGCCGTTGCTCGGCCGCGCCGGATTGGGCGAGGCTCCGGTCAGCGCAATGGTCTTTACGGAATGCAGGATTCCGGCGAGATAATCATCCGTATAGGCGTCGTGGTTCATGGTCGCTTCTCCATTCCCGAAAGCCCGCCGGCACGGCCCGCAGTTTTTTTGCATTTCCGTGAAACCGGCTGCGTGGCTTTTCCGTATATATGATTGGACACTTTCTGAGGATGATTCGATGAAAAAAATCGCTCTTGCCCTCATCTTCGTGCTCGCCGCCTCGCCGGCGCTGGCGATCTCGCGCTACAACCCGCTCACCATGAGCTGCGCCAGCGTGCGCGCCGCCATCCACAATCAGGGCGCCGTGATCTTCCGTTACCAGTCGCCCCGCGGTCTGCCTCTCTATGATCGTTACGTGCGCAACAGCCATTATTGCGATGCGACCGATTATGCGGAGTGGACCCACATTCCCTCGAAAGACGATCCGCGCTGCCCCGTTCTGAACTGCCAGAACATAGACAACCTGGACGGGATGCTGTTCGTTCCGCAGTATCAGCTCTGATATTTTTCACCATCGCACGGGATATCGAACCGCGACGCTTTCGCGGTTGCGGGCGTTTCGAACTCAATCGCGCGCTGCGATTTATTCAAGATAACACAACCAGCGGCTTTGCTTTTCACCTATATCAAAGTTATAGAATAATATCTGTATTTCAGTAGCATAGAATAAACCACTTCGAATTCCTGCCAAGCCATTTCTTCTTTTGTTCATGATAAACCCCCTTCACGTTCTCACGTAAATTAGAAACAGCTCATAGTTGAAAGCGTGGCGCCGATTGAACGCATATCGCGCGCACGTAAAAATTGCCATGGCAGCCCAACATTGTCTGCATATTGAAAGGATGATATTCGACATAGGAACGTATCCGGGACCGTCTCCCGTACATTTTCGTGCAAATGCCAGTTGTCTTTTCAAGAGTTTGCCCCGTCCAAGGCGAGGCGTTTTCTCTTCCCTACCTGTTTGCGGATTACCCCCTTGCCTCTCGACGTCATCCTGCTCGTTCTATTCGGCGCACTGCTGCATGCGACATGGAACGCTATCGTCAAGGCCGGCAGCGATAAGTCCCTCGATGCGGCGCTGATCTCGGCCGGCGGCGCGGTTTCAGCACTGCCGTTCCTGGCATTTCTGCCGTTGCCGCACAGCGCGGCCTGGCCGTTCATCGGCATCTCGGCCATCCTGCAGTTCGCTTACTTCCAGCTGGTCGCCGCTGCCTACCGGGCCGGCGATATCGGCCTGGTCTATCCGCTGATGCGCGGCTGCGCGCCGCTGCTGATCGCCGCGACAAGCGGCTTCATCCTGAAGGAAAATCTTTCCGCCGGCGCTCTCGCGGGCACGATGACGATCTGCGCCGGCGTCCTGACACTCGCGCTGGAGGCGCGGCGCGGCAGCAGCCGCGCCGTGCTGCTATCGCTTGCCAATGCCTGCGTCATCGCCAGCTACACCTATGTCGACGGCATCGGCGCACGTCTTTCCGGCAATGCGGTTTCCTACACATTATGGATGTCGCTGCTGCCGCCGGTGCTGCTGTTTTCCTGGGCGGCTTCCCAGCGCGGCGCTTTCGCCGTGGCGCGTCACGTCCGCCGCAACTGGTGGCGCGGCCTCATCGGCGGCGCCGGCTCGATCGCTTCCTACGGGCTGGCGCTCTGGGCGATGACAAAAGCCCCGGTCGCAACCGTCGCGGCCCTGCGCGAAACCGCAATCCTGTTTGCGCTGGTGATCTCGATCACCGTCTTCAAGGAAAAGGCCAGCGTCTGGCGCTACGTCGCCGGCGTCGTCATCGCGCTCGGCGGGCTGATCCTGAAGCTGGCATAGTCACTTATCTTTCCATTCGGGCTTGCGCTTGCCGAGGAAGGCGCCGATCCCCTCCTGCGCGTCCTGCGTCAGCATATTGTCGACCATCACCTTGGCGGCATAATCATAGGCTGCCTCGACCGGCAGTTCGAGCTGCCGGTAGAAGGCTTCCTTGCCGATCTTCAGGGTCAGCGGCGATTTGCTGGCGATCACTCCGGCATATTTGGAAACCACCTGCGCCAGATACTGCTTCGGCACGATACGGTTGATGAGGCCGAAATCCTTGGCGGTCGAGGCGTCGATCGTCTCGCCGGTCAAGAGCATCTCCATCGCCTGCTTGCGATGGGCAGCACGGGAAACGGCCACCATCGGCGTCGAACAGAACAGGCCGATATTGACGCCCGGCGTGCAGAATGTCGACGTGTCGGTGCAGATCGCCAGATCGCAGGAGGCGACGAGCTGGCAGCCGGCCGCCGTTGCCAGCCCGTCGACCTCGGCGATGACGGGCTTCGGCAGATGCGCGATCTTCAGCATCAGATCGGCGCAGAGCCGAAAGGTCCTCTCGAAGAAAGCGGCGCCCTGATCTTCATCGGCGCGATGGGCGGTGAGTTCCTTGAGATCATGGCCGGCGGAAAAGACATTGCCGGTCGAGGCGATGACGACGACGCGGATATCCGCATCCGGTCCGGCCTTATCCAGCTCTGCCGTCAGCGCTTCGAGAAGCGCGATCGAAAGCGCATTGGCCGGCGGGTCGTTCAGCACCAGGCGCAGCACGCCGTCGTGCAGCGAGCGCAGCAGCAACCCGTCCGACCTGCCTGCGTCCGGGAAGGATACGATTTCGGCCATGATGATGCTCCCTGCGCTCGATTTTCAGACAGGTGTTCTGCCACAACGCGCCGGTAATTTCGAGCGGGATACACTCTTTCCGCAGCGGCGACGT
The DNA here is from genome assembly GCF_014197615.1 of Rhizobium esperanzae. Lineage (GTDB taxonomy): Bacteria > Pseudomonadota > Alphaproteobacteria > Rhizobiales > Rhizobiaceae > Rhizobium > Rhizobium esperanzae_A. The sequence goes on along the minus strand of NZ_JACIFY010000010.1, from coordinate 86,230 downwards.
CAAGACCAGAACCAGGATTTCGATATCTCGGCCTTCGCCTCCGCACGGGTCAGGCCGACATCGCAAAGCTCGTCGTCGGTAAGCTCGCAAAGCGTGCGGCGGCTGCGGCGCTTTTCCAGGCGATGCTCGATGGTGGCCAGCAGCAGCCGGCCCCAGCGCGCCGTCCGGCGTATATTCGATCGAACGATATCGCGAGGCGTCTCAAGGGTTTCGCTTAGTTCCATGGCCATCTCTTCTACCTTTTTGAACGGCTGAAGGATGGGCTGGAAAACCCTGCGAAGGAAGCTTATGGATATTATGATTTACATAAGGAAAATTTTGGTATGGCGCTGAACCTCGATCAGCTCGCAACCTTCGTCAACGTCGCCGATCTCGGCAGCTTCACGGCCGCCGCCGACAAGGAGGGGCTGACGCAACCGGCCGTCAGCCTGCAGGTCAAGGGGCTCGAACAGCGGCTCGGCGTCCGGCTGATCGAGCGCGTCGGGCGGCGCGCGCAGCCGACCGCCGCAGGCCTCGACCTGCTCGCCCATGCAAGGCGCCTGCTGCAGGAATCGGCCGCCGCGGAAGAAGCGATGATGCCCTACAGGGATGGCGCCAGCGGCCGCGTGCGCATCGGCAGCGGCGGCACGGCGTCGATCCACCTGCTGCCGCGCGCCATTGCTGCTGCCAGAAAATCCATGCCCGGCCTCGAAATCACCGTGCGCATCGGCGATGCCGACGACGTCCTGCGCGATCTGGAGGCCAACAGCCTCGATATCGCCGTTGTTGCCCTGCCGGCCGCGGGGCGCAACTTCGAGATCGAACCGTTCTACGAGGAGGAATTGCTGGCCGTCGCTCCGGCGGGCAGTCTCATACCCGACGGCGGACCGGACGCCGCCTTCATGCGCGACAGGACGCTGCTGCTCTATGAGGGCGGCAATACGCGGCGGGCAATCGATGCGTGGCTGGCCGCACCGGAGGCTAGGATCCGGCCGGCGATGGAGTTCGGCAGCATCGAGGCGATCAAGGAACTGGTGGCCGTCGGCCTCGGCTGGTCGATCCTGCCGGGGCTGGCGCTGAAGCGCGAGCGCGCCGGCCTGGTGACCACGTCATCGCTGCAGCCGAAACTGACGCGCCGCCTCGGCATGGTCGTGCGCCGGGACAAACATCTGACGCGCGGCCTTCGCGAAATGATGAAATGCCTGCGCGCCTTTAAGGATTAGCGGCCGCCATGCTCTTTCAACCCCTGCAAAGGTGCGAAAAGTGTCAGGCACGGCAGCCGTTCAGCCGACAAATGTGTGGTAACATAATACCATATATCTAACCTATTGTTTTTGCTTGCGCATTTTTCCAGGTCTCCAGAGCGCCGATATTGACCTGATGTCACATTCCCTCTATAGACCGCCCCAGAACGCAGCCTGTCCGGGCTGCTTTCTTTTTGGCATGCCGCAAGCCTGCCAATCCAAGCAACAAGAAACGCCCTTCAAGCCCTCGGGCCAAGGGTCTCAAAAGAGAGTATTCACTATGGCAACCTTCTCCCAGAAGCCTGCAGAGGTGGAGAAGAAGTGGGTGATCATCGACGCCGAAGGGCTGGTCGTTGGCCGTCTCGCTTCCATCATCGCTATGCGCCTGCGCGGCAAGCACAAGGCAACCTTCACCCCCCACGTTGACGACGGCGACAACGTCATCGTCATCAATGCCGACAAGGTGGTTTTCACCGGCAAGAAGTATTCCGACAAGGTCTACTACTGGCACACCGGTTTTGCCGGCGGCATCAAGGAACGCACCGCGCGCCAGATCATCGAAGGCCGCTTCCCGGAGCGCGTCCTCGAAAAGGCCGTCGAACGCATGGTTCCGCGTGGCCCGCTCGGCCGTCGCCAGATGAAGAACCTGCGCGTTTACGCCGGCTCCAACCATCCCCATGAAGCCCAGCAGCCGGTCGCCCTCGACGTTGCCGCGCTCAACAAAAAGAACGTAAGGAGCGCCTGATCATGGCTGACCTCTCCTCCCTGAAGGATCTCGGCACGGTTTCCGAAGCTGCTGCTCCGGCTCACGTCCGCAAGGTCGATTCGCTCGGCCGCTCCTACGCGACCGGCAAGCGCAAGAACGCCGTCGCCCGCGTCTGGGTCAAGCCGGGCTCCGGCAAGATCATCGTCAACGGCAAGGAATTCGCGGAATATTTCGCTCGTCCGGTGCTGCAGATGATCCTGCGCCAGCCGATCGTTGCGGCTGCCCGTGACGGCCAGTTCGACATCATCGCAACCGTTGCCGGCGGCGGCCTCTCCGGCCAGGCCGGTGCCGTTCGCCACGGCCTGTCCAAGGCGCTCACCTACTTCGAACCGGGCCTTCGCTCGGTGCTGAAGAAGGGCGGCTTCCTGACCCGCGACAGCCGCGTCGTCGAACGCAAGAAGTACGGCAAGGCAAAGGCCCGCCGCTCGTTCCAGTTCTCCAAGCGTTAATCGCTTCGGACAGACGAAATTACGAAGGCCGGGGCAACCCGGCCTTTTTTTTGTTTTGCGCGGCTTGAAGCCCAAGCAGAAGCGTAAAGGCCCGCCATTGCCGCAATCCGGTTCTGTTGGTAGAAATTGGGCAAAGCGCTTCGGCAACGAACGGAGCCGCAGCAGGGGCGCATGATGGGAACAACCAAGTCCGCAGACAAATAGGCCGCAACAACTCTGCCCTGTTGTTGCGGCGTCTGTCCGGCCAATCTCGATATGGATGAAAAGACAGATCGCCGCCGAATGAAATCATTTGAGCGGGTACTTTCCCATGTCTTATTCCCAAATCCGGCGCTGGACCTATTCCGTGCCGGCAACCTTGGCGCTGATGGCGCCTTTCGACATTCTGACCTCCCTGGCCATGGATATCTATCTGCCGATCGTGCCTCTTATGCCGGAGGCGCTCGGCACCTCGCCCGAAGTCATCCAACTGACCCTCAGCCTCTACATGCTCGTGCTCGGCGCCGGGCAGATCGTGTTCGGCCCGATTTCCGATCTTGTCGGACGACGGCCCGTGCTGCTCGCAGGAACGGCACTCTTTGCCGCCTCTTCTTTCCTGCTTGCCGGCTCCTCGTCGGCGCCACTGTTCGTCGTGCTGCGATTGCTGCAGGCCGTCGGCGCCTCGGCGGCCCTTGTCGCAACATTCGCAACGGTGCGTGACGTCTATGCCGGGCATCCCGAAAGCAGCACGATCTACGGCCTTCTCGGCTCTATCCTCTCTTTCGTGCCCGCGGTGGGCCCGATCGCCGGAGCCTTGATCGCCGATCACTTCGGCTGGCGCGCCATCTTCCTGGTCATCGGCCTCCTTTCGGTTGCCGCACTTTTCAACGCCGGCATGCGGTGGCATGAAACTCGTCCCGCCGTCACCGCCAAGATCGCTGCCGGCCCGATCCTCTCCAGCTTTCCCTTCTGGGTCTATACATCAGGTTTCAGCACGGCGATGGGCGCCTTCTTCATCTTCTTCTCGACGGCACCCCGTATCCTGATCGATAAAGCCGGTTTCTCCGGCACCGGCTTCAGCTTCGTCTTTGCCACGGTGGCGCTGGTGATGATCGTGACGGCTCGGCTCACCAAACGTTTCGTCATGCGCTGGGGCATTGCAGGCAGCCTTGCCAGAGGCATGGCGATACTGCTCCTCGGCGCCGCCCTGCTTGCCTTTGGAGAATTGTTTCTGCCACCCTCCCTGGTCAGCTTCGTCGTGCCGATGTGGGTCATCGCGATCGGCATCGTCTTTGCGACGGCGGTCACCGCCAACGGCGCGCTCGATGCCTTTGGCGATACGGCAGGAACGGCGGTCGCGATCTATTTCTGCGTCGAGAGCATCATCGTCGGCTTTGCCGGAACCCTCTTCGTGTTTCTGCTCGGCGGCGACAGCGCCTGGCCACTCGTGGGCTATGTCTGCGTGACGGCGCTGACGACCCTGGCTGGACTGCGGTGCCTGCGAAAATCGGTCTGAGACAAACGGAAAAGGACGGCCGCTCGATGACAATGAGCGGCCGTCATCCGAACGATTGCTTGAAATCTGCCCGCACCTCGCCTACCCCTTTCTGCGCGCGAGCGGATCGCCAAATCGTCGCGCAGACCCGACGCCCGACGCTCCGGTGTCGAACGGCGTCATGCAACGCATCATCCGCATCGAACGCGGCTGTAGTTCTGCGACCGAAAAAGGAGCATGACTTGGCGAACAGATCGATTGACCACGCCTTCACGGCGACCAGCCTTACCTCCGCCGCCGGCGATCCGACCTTTGCCGGGGCGCTGTCCTTCATGCGCCGCCGCTTCACCAAGGAACTTGCCGGCGTCGACGTTGCCGTCTGGGGTATTCCCTTCGATGCCGCGACCTCGAACCGGCCGGGCACGCGCTTCGGACCGCAGGCGATCCGGCGCGCCTCGGCGATCTTCGACAATGATCCGCAATATCCGTTCAATCGCGATCTCTTCGCCGAGATGGCGGTGATCGATTACGGCGATTGCCTGCTCGACTACGGCAATCACCAGGATACGCCCGCGGCCATCGAACGCCAGGCCAATGCCATCCTCGACAGCGGCGCCTTTCTGCTGACGCTTGGCGGCGATCACTACGTCACCTGGCCGCTGCTGAAAGCCCATGCTGCAAAACATGGGCCGCTTGCCCTCGTGCAATTCGACGCGCACCAGGATACCTGGTTCGACGAAGACCGGCGCATCGACCACGGCTCCTTCGTGGCACGGGCGGTCCGCGAGGGCATCATCGATCCCGACCGCTCGATCCAGATCGGCATCCGCACCCATGCGCCGGAGGATTGCGGCGTCAATATTCTCTACGGTCACCAGGTCGAGGAGATGAGCGCCGGCGACATCGCTTCGGCGATCATCTCCCACACCCGCGGTGCCCCTGCCTATCTGACCTTCGATATCGATTGCCTCGATCCGGCCTTTGCGCCGGGCACCGGCACGCCGGTTGCCGGCGGCCCGTCGAGCGCCAAGATCCTCTCGGTGCTGCAGCGCCTGCACCAGCTCGATATCCGCGGCGCCGACGTGGTCGAGGTGTCACCGCCCTACGACCATGCCGATATCACCGCCATTGCGGGGGCAACGGTGGCAATGTATATGCTTGGCCTTCATGCCGAGCGACGCGCCATCGCGGTGTCACAAGGCTGATTTATCATCGTTGAAATTGAATCCGGAAATCTTCAGAACCCCTTGAAAGCGCAGGTTTAACATGGCACCGAAAATCTTCATTGACGGCGAGCACGGCACGACGGGTCTGCAGATCCGCACGCGCATGGCCGGCCGCCGCGATGTCGAGCTTCTGTCCATTCCGGAAGCCGAGCGGCGCAACGCCACCATGCGCGAGGACATGCTGAACAGTGCCGACATTGCCATTCTCTGCCTGCCCGACGATGCGTCTAAGGAAGCGGTTCAGATGGTTTCGGCCAACAACAATGTGCGCGTCATCGACACCTCGACCGCCTTCCGCGTCAATCCCGGCTGGGCCTATGGTTTTGCCGAAATGGACGGCGCGCAGGCCGACAGGATCAAAGCCGCCCGTTTCGTCGCCAATCCCGGCTGCTATCCGACGGGCGCGATCGGCCTCATCCGGCCGCTGCGGGCCGCCGGCATCCTGCCGGACGGCTATCCGGTCACGGTCAACGCGGTCTCCGGCTATACCGGCGGCGGCAAGCAGATGATCGCGCAGATGGAAAATGCGGATCACCCGGATGCGATCACCGCGCCGCATTTCCTCTACGGCCTGCCGCTGACCCACAAGCACGTGCCGGAAATGACCGTGCACGGCCTGCTCGACCGTGCGCCGATCTTCTCGCCGTCTGTCGGCAAGTTCGCACAGGGCATGATCGTGCAGGTGCCGCTGCATCTCGGCGACCTCTCCGAAGGCACGACGATGGAAAGCATTCATGCCGCCCTCGCCGCCCATTATGCCGGCCAGGATATCGTTACCGTCGTGCCGCTCGCCGAAAGCAAGGCGCTCTCCCGGGTCAACGCCGTCGAGCTCGAAGGCAAGGACACGATGAAGCTCTTCGTCTTCGGCACTCCGGGCGCTGCGCAGGTCAATCTGGTGGCACTGCTCGACAATCTCGGCAAGGGTGCATCGGGCGCCGCCGTCCAGAACATGGACCTGATGCTCGCCTCGTAAGGCGTGAGCGGCGGCATCGATAAGGATGCCGCTCGGGCTTTGCGCCGAGTTCTTCCTCAGGAATTTTCCTTGCGGCCGCTCGCCTCGTCGGCGGCCGCAATACCGCTTTCGGCTCGATCATCGGTGCCGAATGGGCTATGAGAGCAAACCGTCCCCGCCGCCGATCCCAGAATCACGGAGCCTGATGTCATGACGCTCGATGCGCTCGTCGATGGCGTGCACGCATGGTTTACCACAGCCCCGCCCGACCACGGCATCTATGCGCTGATGGCGTTTGCCTTCATCGCCGGGCTCGCCCGCGGCTTTTCGGGCTTCGGCGCCGCACTGATCTTCGTTCCGCTCGGCGGCGCGATCGTCGGTCCAAAACTGATCTCGCCGATCCTGCTCGTCATCGACGGCATTGCGTCACTCGGAATGATCCCGCCGGCCTGGCGCGGCGCCAACCGGAGAGAAGTTTTCGTCATGGCGGCAGGTGCTGCGCTCGGCGTGCCGGCCGGGACGGCGATGCTGGCGCTGCTCGATCCACTGCTCTTGCGCTGGAGCATCACCGTCATTGCGATCAGCCTGCTCGCGCTCCTCGCATCGGGATGGCGCTACCACGGCGCCCCATCGGCGCCGCTCACCAGCGGCGTCGGCCTGATCGCCGGGCTTTTCAGCGGCGCGGCACAGCTCGGCGGACCGCCTGTCGTCGCCTACTGGCTTGGCGGCAAGAGCGACTTCACCCGCGTCAGGGCGAATGTCGTGCTCTATTTCTCGATTTCGTCCGTCTTCAGCGCCATCAGCTATTATGTCGGCGGACTGTTCGTGCCTGCCGTCTTCGCGCTCACCGCCGTCATCCTGCCGAGTTATGCGGTCGGGCTCTACGGCGGCTCGAAACTGTTCGGCCTCGCCGAGGAACGGACTTTCCGCATCAGCTGCTACGTTCTGATCGCCGCGGCGGCGATCATCGGCATGCCGCTGCTCGATGGGGTGCTGCGGTAGAACGAAGGCTCTTCGCTCAATCGTGCTCGGCGATCATCGTGCCGTGCGGGTATTCGCCGTAAAAGCCGCGCCAGTTGGCGACGGCGAAACCGAAAACCACCAGGGCGCCGGCCTGATGCAGCAGGCCCCAGTGAAGGGGCACCTGCATCAGCAGCGTGGCGATGCCGATCGCCGCCTGCAGCGTCACCAGAGAGAAGAGCAGCACGGCGCGGCGTGCATGGGTGGTCCACGATGCGGCGCGAAGCGCGATCACCATGTTGATCAAGGTCAGCGCGAAGAGCGTATAGGCGCCGATGCGATGAATGAACTGCACCGTCTTCGGGTTCTCGAAGGCATTGATCCAGAAGGGCTGCTGAATCAGCAGATCGGAAGGGATGACGGCGCCGTCCATCAGCGGCCAGGTATTGTAGGAAAAACCGGCGTCGAGCCCGGCCACCAGGGCGCCGAGATAAATCTGGAACAGCGCGAAAACGGCGATCGCGGCGGCAAAACCGCGCGAACTGCGGGCCGGCGCCGGATCATCCGAATGTGGCGAGAGGCCGCGCATGATCCACATGCAGCCGGCAAAGATCAGGCAGGCCATGACGAGGTGCGTCGCCAGCCGGTATTGGCTGACGTCGGTGCGCACGGACAGACCTGACGACACCATCCACCAGCCGATGAAGCCCTGCAGGCCGCCAAGCGCCAGGATGCCCAGAAGCGGCCAGCGCAGGCGCTTTTCGATCCGCCCGGTCAGCCAGAAATAGAGGAGCGGCAGCGCAAAGATCACGCCGATGCCGCGGGCGATCAGCCTGTGCGCCCATTCCCACCAGAAGATGCCCTTGAACTCGTCGACGGTCATGGAACTGTTCAATTGCTGAAATTCGGGAATACGCTGGTAGAGGCGGAATTCTTCCTCCCATTCGGCGGCCGAGAGCGGCGGGATGACGCCGTGGATCGGCTTCCATTCGGTGATCGACAGGCCGGAATTGGTCAGCCGCGTCGCGCCGCCGACGAGCACGAGACAGAAGAGCGCCAAAAGCACGAAACCAAGCCAGAAGCGCAAGGCGCGGCGGTCGCGGTTCTGCTTGCGCACTTCGCTCAGGATCGCCTGTTCCGTGGTCAAGTTTGCGACGGCCATGATGTCTCCTTCTATCCGGCAGTTGATTTGCCCCACCGGCTCATGCAAAACAAGCCCCGAACCTTTGCGGCATGCCGTCGCGCCGGTTCGTCCCGTCCCTTCCGAGAGATAACCGATGCCTGTCCACCTCCGCAAATTCATCGGCACGATCCTGATCATCGTGCTCGTGCTCGGCTATGCGCTGGTGGCGAATACGATCGCAGTGGCAACGCTCGGCAACGCGCCCTGGTGGGGACACCTGCTCTATTTCCTGCTGACCGGCCTGCTCTGGGTCCTGCCGGCAATGGTGATCATCAAATGGATGGCCGGGCCGCGGCAGCAATAGGCCATTAACGGCCGAATAACCGTGATCGGCGGAAAACCTCGCCCATCGCCTGCGAGTAAACCAAATATACGTCCTGCATTCCTACTTTCCCGTTCAGCATTCTTGACCGGAGAAAAGCCGTGCAGACGCAAAAGCTCGATGTTCATGAACAGCCGTCGGAGGACGGGGCGCTGGCCCAAACGGCCATTTCGCGCCTGCGCCAGCTGAGCATGAAACTCGCGATGGCCGAAGTCGACATCAGTGTTTTCGACGCGATGCAGCCGCTGGAGGAGGAATGGCGGGCGCTGGAGCGCGACAATCTCCAGTCGCTGCATCAGAGTTACGACTGGTGCGCCGCCTGGGTGAACGCCTTTCAGCGGCCGCTTGCGATCCTCAAAGGCACCTATTCCGGCAAGGCAGCGTTCATTCTGCCGGTCGAAATCGTCAAATCCCGTGGGCTTGCCGTCGCAAAATTCATCGCCGCCGATCATAGCAACATCAATACCGGCCTGTTCTCGGAAGGCTTTGCCGAAACCGGTGGAACCATTGATCCCGACGACTTCGCCGGCCGGCTCCAGCAGGCGCTGAAGGGCCGCGCCGATCTGCTGCTCTTGCAGAACATTCCGCTGGAATGGCGTGGGCGGCAGAGCCCGCTTGCGGGGCTGCCGATGGTGCAAAACCAGAATCACGCCTACCAACTACCGTTCCTCTCCACTTTCGAAGAGACGCTGAAGCAACTCAACGCCAAGAACCGGCGCAAGAAATTCCGTGTTCAGTCGAAACGTCTCGAGGCGGCCGGCGGCTTCGAATACCTTGTCCCCGAGACATCGGAAGAACAGCACGGCCTGCTCGATACGTTCTTCCGGCTGAAGAGCGCCCGCTTCGCCAGCCTCGGCCTGCCCGACGTCTTCGCCGACAAGGAGACCCAAGCCTTCCTGCACGGCCTTATCGACAAGCTGGATGACTCCAACCGATATTTTGGGCTGCAGATGCATGTGCTGCGGCTCAAGGGCGAACATCAGGGCCGCGTCGCCGCGATTTCAGGGATTTCACGCAAGGGTGACCACATCATCTGCCAGTTCGGCGCGATCGACGAAGAACTGGTGCCGGATACAAGCCCCGGCGAATTCCTCTATTGGCAGACCATCTCGGCACTGCATGACAAGGGTATCGCGCTGTTCGATTTCGGCCTCGGCGACCAGACCTACAAGCGTTCCTGGGCGCCGGTGGAGACCGCGCATTACGACGTGGTGCTGCCGGTCTCGCCGTTGGGCGTCGCTGCCGGTGCGGCGCACCGGATCGTCACCCGCGGCAAGGCGCATATCAAGGCGCGCCCCAAGCTCTACAAATTCGCCCAGAGCATCCGGGCGCGGATCGGCTAGATGTGGAGCCTCAACAGGTTGTCCCCGATCAGACCGAGTCTACTGACAGGCGGTTTGGATTGTAGGCTGCCGTGCGGGCGATGCCAATTGTAACGGTGGAGCCAGAGCGGCAGGTCGGTGGCGCGCTGCTGCGAGGTTTCGTAGGCCTTGGCATAGGCCCATTCGCGTAGCGCGGTCTGGACGAGGTGTTCGGCCTTACCATTTGTCTTTGGCGTATAGGGTTTGGTGCGGATGTGTTTGATGCTGAGCCGCCGCAGCGCCTTGGCGTATCGATGGGAACGGAAGCTTGTACCGTTGTCGGTCATGACGCGCTGCACCTTGACGCCATGGGCTTTGAAGAAGCGCAAGGCATTGAAGAGAAAGCGCAGACAGGAGCGTCGCGTCTCGTCGGGTAATATTTCCAAATAGGCCAGGCGTGAGTGGTCGTCGATGGCCAGATGGACGTATTCCCAACCGATGCCGCGGCTGTTGCTCTGCCCGGTGCGATCGCCGGTAATGCGGTGGCCGGTCCGGTTGAATTTGCCGAGTTTCTTGATGTCGATATGGATGAGCTCGCCGGGCTGGTCGCGTTCGTAGCGCCGCACTGGCTCAGCCGGAGCCAAGGCCTTGAGCTTGTTCAGGCCAAGGCGCTTGAGGATGCGGCTGACTGTGGCTGGTGAGACACCCGTCTCCTTGGCGATGTGTTGGCCGGTCATGCGCAGGCGGCGTAACGTCTCGATCCGGGCGGCGGTGGCCTGCGAGGTCGGATGATACAGGCGGTGCGGCCGGGAACTGCGATCATCGAGACCGGCCTCGCCCTCCTGTCGATAGCGCCTCACCCATTTGTAAACGGTCTTCACGCAGACGCCGAAAGCCGCGGCGACGGCCATCGGGCGCTGTCCTTCGATCAGCACGCGGTGCGCAATTACCGCTCGACTGCGCGGCGTGAGGCGGGCATTCATATGGATGTCCATTCGGTCCCCCGAGAATCACTGAAGCTTCGACAACCTCAGCTTTCCCGGTCCGAATCGAATGGACAACCTATTGGAAGCTCACACCTAGAGCATGTCGCGCAAAAGTGGCCCGCGGTTTTACGATAACGACATGCGTAAAAACAAAGACCTAAAGCGCGAGGAGCGAATCTGAAAGATCGCAACGCGCTTTAGTTTAGGCCGCCTGGCCGAGCATCTGCTCGGCCCCGTCGCCGCCAGACATCAGCACGACGCGTTCGTAGCCCGCCGCCTGAAATTCCGTCATCAGCGCCACGAAAATGGTCTCCTCTAGCGCAGGCAGCGAGAGGATGATTTCGACATCCCGGCTGCGCGTCAGCCGCGAGACGCCGGCGACATCGGCCGAACCGCATTCGACCACCACGAGGTCATAGGCGGCGGCGAGCGCATCGAGCAGCAGCGACAGCCGGTCGACACCGCGCATGGCGCGGCGCACGTCGCTCTGACCCTGCGGGATGAGATGGGCATCGGAAAGGCGGTCGCCGTGGATGGTGTCGCCGAAGGCGGCCTCGCCGCACAGCAGATCGGTGACGCCAGGAGCGGCCTGATCCTCGGCCATCAGTTCCGTGGGGTAACCGGAACCGGTCATGTCGATCAGAATGACGCGGCGGCCGGCATCGGCGAGCATGCGGGTCAGCGAGACTGTCGCCGCCGAACCGTCATCACCGGTCGGAGATATCGCGATGGCCAGCGGCGCGCGGCTGTCGCTGAGATAGTCCGCAACCGAGGCGACGGAGAATTCGTTGTCGTCCACGGTCGCCTCATCAGCAACCGTCACATCCTCGACCGTATCCTCTTCGTCAGCGACCACGGCAAGCATACTCGGCTGGACGGGCTTTCTGGCGATGGCTGCGATCGGCGCGGCCTGCGGGACATCCTTCTCCTCGACGACCTCTTCCGCCTCGATTGTTTCAGGAGACGCAGCAACGGGGCGGAGCGCCCGGCCGCTGAAAAGTTCGGCGAGCATGGTGATAATGGCGCTCATGATCAGCGTCGCGACGGCGGCGACAACGACGATCGGCACCACCTTCGGGAAATAGGGATCGACCGGCTCGATCGCCTTGGAAACGATCCGGGCATCCGCCGGGCTCGAATTGCTGTCGGCGCGGGACGCGGCCTCGCGGTAGCGCACCAGATAGGTTTCGAGCAGCTGGCGCTGGGCGGTGGCCTCGCGCTCCAGCGCATTGAGACCGACCTCGTCTTCGCCGGCGCGGGCGCTGTTGGCCTGCACCGTGACCGACTGGCGCTCGAGTTCGCTGGCGCGCAGATCCGCGACCTTGGATTCATTCTCGATGCTCGCCAGGATCTTCTGCGTCTCCTGGCGGATCTGGCCCCGGATATCGGCAAGCTGGGCACGCAGGCTTTTCAGCCGCGGATGACTGTTGAGGAGACTGGTCTGCAGATCGGATATTTGCGACTGCAGGCCGGATTCCGTCGCCTTCAGCCGCTGGATCGCCTGGGACGACATGATGTCGGGCAGCGTATCGGAGGCCTCGCCCGAAGACAGCGCATTGCGCACAGCCTGCGCCCTCGCCTCGGCATTGGCCTTGTCGCCGCGCACGCGGGTCAGCTCGGCGGAGATATCGTTCAGCTGCTGGGCCGGAAAGGTGGTCGTGCCGTTCGTCTGCAGCAGCCCGTGCGTGGTTCTATATTCGGCGACCTTCTTCTCGGCTTCGCTGACCTTGCGGCGCAGGCCCTCGATCTCCGGCTCCAGCCAGCGCGTCGCTTCGGAATTGGAATCGAGCTTGGCGCCGCTCTGCGTCGACAGATAGACATTCGCCATGGCGTTCGGAATGGCGGCGGCGAGCTTCGGGTCCTTCGAGGTGAAACTGATGCCGATGACGCGCGAACCCGGCACCTGGTAGACCTGCAGGCGTTCGACGAAGGCGTCGATCACCCGCTCTTCCGGCGGATTTTCCAGCGGATTCTTCTTCAGATGCAGCTTCACCAGGATGCTGGCCATCGCCGAGCCGTTGGCGGCGTCGTCGAATTCCGGCAGATTGTAGAGCTTCAGATCGTTGATGACCTTCTTGAGAAGATCGGCCGATTGCAGCAATTGCACCTGGCTGGCGATATTCAGTTCATCCATCAGCGGACCGGCGCCGGCGTCGTTGACCTGCTGGGTGCTGGCAAAGGCCGGCGCACGCGGTTCGATCAGGACGCGGGTTTCACTGCGATATTGCGGCGACATGATCTTGGCGCCGGCAAAGGCGACGCCCGCCCCTACGAGAGTAATCGTCAAAATCCTGAGCCGCCGCGCCCAGACAGCGCGGACCAACTGGCCGAGGTCGATGTCCACATCCTGATCACGCACTACGCCGGACATGCTCTTACTCCACAACAAAGGTGCCGCAAGCGTAAACGACCATGGTAACTCAACGGTTAATGGCAATCTCACAGAGTAATGAGCAACTCCGGTGAAGGAACGCGGGAAATTGCAAGCGGTATTTACCCGGCATTAACCCTAACGGATCGATAACGGCTCTACCAAGTTCATTTTCTGTGAGCACGAACGGATGTCTGTCGTCCAGCCCAAGATTCTTCTGGCCCTGAGCCTTGCTGCCATGACGGCGGCATTGGGCGGCTGCACGACGTATAAGCCGGCGCCGAAGGCCTTTAACGAGGCGACCATCCAGCCCTATACGCTCGACAGCGGCGATCGGTTGCGTGTAACCGTTTTCGACCAGCAGAGCCTGACCAACACCTATACGGTGGATCAGGCCGGCTATATCGCCTTCCCGCTCATCGGCCAGGTCCCTGCCCGCGGCCGGACCTTGCAGCAACTCTCCGGGCAGATCGCCCAGAAACTCAAGCAGGGCTATCTTCGCGATCCCGACGTCACCATCGATGTCGATCGCTACCGTTCAATCTTCCTCATGGGTGAAGTCGGCCAGCCCGGCCAGTATGCCTATGTTCCCGGCATGACGGTGCAGAATGCCATTGCCGTTGCCGGCGGCTTTACCAATCGCGCCAACCAGAACATGGTCGACGTTACCCGCAAGATCAACGGACAGGTGCTGACCGGCCGCATCAACATATCGGGGCCGATCATCGCCGGCGACACGATCTACGTCCGCGAACGGCTCTTCTGAGCGATGACAGAACAGCCGCCGCTCCGCATCCTCCATTGCTTCAGGTCGCCGGTCGGCGGGATCTTCCGCCATGTCCGCGATCTCGTCGAGGAGCACAGCAAGGCCGGTCACGACATCGGCATCCTCTGCGACAGCTCGACCGGCGGCGAATATGAGGACAGCCTGTTCGACGATATCCGTCCCTATCTCTCGCTCGGCCTGACACGCGTGCCGATCCGGCGCTCGATCAGCCCGTCCGACATTGCGACGATGTGGGATACGTATAAGAAAATCAAAAGTTTGCGGCCGGATGTGCTGCACGGACACGGCGCCAAGGGCGGCGTGCTCGCGCGACTTGCCGGCTCAGCCCTGCGGGTGAACAGGTATCGCGTAGCCCGCCTCTATACCGCGCATGGCGGAAGCCTGCATTATTCGCGCTCCTCGCTCGGGGGACAGTTCGTCCTCAGGATGGAGCGCCTGCAGGAATATTTCACCGATGCGCTGGTCTTCATCTGCGAATATGAGCGCGACACCTATACGCGCAAGGTGGGCAAACCGCGGACGAAGACCAAACTGATCTATAACGGCATCGGCGAGCGCGATTTCGAGCCGATCCCCACCCGCTCGGATGCCGTACATTTCATCTATGTCGGAATGCTCCGGGACCTCAAGGGTCCCGATCTGTTTGTCGATGCCTTCGCCAAGACCGAACGGCTGCTCGGCAGGCCGCTGTCGGCGCTGATGATCGGCGACGGGCCGGATCGCGACCGCTACCGCGAGATGATGGTCGAACGCGGCCTCGGCAAGCGCATCGGCATGCTGCCGGCGATGCGTGTCCACGAAGCTTTCGCCATGGCGCAGAACCTCGTCGTTCCCTCGCGTGCCGAAGCCATGCCCTATATCGTGCTCGAGGGGCTCGGCGCCGGCAAGACGATCATCGCCAGCCGTGTCGGCGGTATTCCCGAGGTGCTCGGCGCAGACAGCGCGGCACTGGTCGAGGCCGGCAATTCCGACGATCTCGCCCGCGTCATGGCGGAAACGCTGAGCACACCCGACTGGCACGCCAGGACGATGCCGAAGCCGGAGGCGGTGAAAGCGGTGTTTTCCTCCGCCGTCATGGCGCGCGATGTGTTGAAATTATACCATGAGCTCGTCGATCCCGCACGCCGGCCGGGCAATGCCCACCGCCTCGTAAATATTTCTTAGGGGCTTTCTGGTACTCGCTTGCTGACAACGAGCGAAAAGCCCCCATGAACAAGCTGGAAAAAGGCGATCAATTCGACGTGGAAGCCCTGCGCAGGCAGGTCTCCGACATCGAGGCGCGCGGCGATACGGGTCAGGAAAAACCTTCCGATCCGACCGAAATCAATCCCTTTGCCCGGCAGATCGCCGAACAGTTCCGCGATGGGACCAATTCGCCTGTGATCATCATCGGGCAATTGCGGCTGCTGGAATTCATCGCACTCTTTTCGATCGCCCTGATCACCCACTTTTTCTGGTCCGGCGACGGCAATGATTCCTCGCTGATGCGGGCAGGCATGGCGGCGATCGCTGCGGCCTTGACCGTTATCGGCCTGCAGCTTGCCGATGCCTACACCATTCCCGCACTTCGGGCGAAGCTGCGGCTGATGCCGCGCATTCTGGCGTCGTGGACGATCGCACTTCTTCTGACCGTCGGCCTGTTCGCGCTCGTTCGCGGCACCACCTGGGCAATGATCGATGCCTATACCCCATGGTTCGTTGCAGGCGCCCTCTTCCTTGCGGCCGAACGCTTCCTCGTCGCCTACGGCATCCGCAACTGGGCGCGCAACGGCATCATGGAGCGGCGGGCCGTCATCGTCGGTGGCGGCGAGCCGGCCAAGGAGCTGATCCGCATCCTCGAACAGCAGGATGACAATGACATCCGCATCTGCGGCATCTTCGACGATCGCGGCGAAAAGCGCTCGCCGATCATGGTCGCCGGTTATCCGAAGCTCGGTACCGTGGCCGAGCTCGTCGAATTCGTGCGGCTGACGCGCATCGACATGCTGATCATCGCGCTGCCGCTTTCGGCCGAGGCGCGTATCTACGACCTTTTGAAGAAACTCTGGGTTCTGCCGGTCGATATCCGCCTTGCCGCGCATGCCAACCGGCTGCGCTTCCGACCGCGCGCCTATTCCCATGTCGGCTCGGTGCCGATGCTCGACATTTTCAAGAAGCCGATCCGCGACTGGGATTCCGTCGCCAAACGCGGCTTCGATATCTTCTTCACCCTTGTCGCGCTGGCGCTGCTCTGGCCGGTGATGGTGGCGACGGCGATCGCCATCAAGGCGACCTCCGAAGGCCCCGTCTTCTTCATGCAGAAGCGGCATGGCTTCAACAACGAAGTCATCAACGTCTTCAAGTTCCGCTCGATGTACACCAACATGGCCGACCCCACGGGCAAGGCCGCGGTGACCAAGGCCGATCCGCGCGTTACCCGCGTCGGCCGTATCATCCGCAAGAGCTCGATCGACGAATTGCCACAGCTTTTCAACGTGCTGAGGGGCGAACTCTCGCTGGTCGGCCCGCGCCCGCATGCCGTTCTCGCCCAGGCCCGCGATCGTGCCTTTTCCGATGTCGTCGAGGGGTATTTCGCCCGTCACCGCGTCACGCCCGGCGTCACCGGCTGGGCGCAGATCAACGGCTGGCGCGGCGAAGTCGACAATGATGAGAAGATCAAGTTCCGTACGGCCTACGACCTCTATTACATCGAAAACTGGTCGCTCTGGTTCGATCTGAAAATCCTGTTCCTGACGCCGATTCGGCTGCTCAACACGGAAAACGCCTATTGAGCGCGATCGAGGCGACATATCCCCGTGTCGCCCAACCGCAGCGGATGACGCTGCGCCTGATCGGCTCGGCCTTCGTCGCCTTCGGCGTCTTCCTCTCCGGTTTCGTGATCGACGAGCCGGCGCCCTATGAACTCTGGATGGCGGGGCTGATCGGCCTCTGGTTCATCCTCGGCCTCAAGATCTCCCGCGGCGTGGCACCGCTGCTTGCCCTGCTGCTCACCTTCAACATCGGCGGCATGCTGTCGCTGACGCAGATGAGGGATCTGGCGACGGGGCCGATGTATATTGCGGTTTCGACCTTCCTGGCGCTGACGGCAGTCTTCTACGCGGCGATCATCGAGGACAGCCACAAGCGGCTGCCGCTGATCTTCAACGCCTGGGCCTTTGCTGCCGTCGCCACGTCGGCGCTGGGGATACTCGGTTATTTCCACGCCTTTCCCGGCGCGGAAATCTTCACGCTCTACGACCGCGCCAAGGGCGCCTTCCAGGACCCCAACGTCTTCGGTCCCTTCCTGGTGCCGCCGTCACTCTATCTCGTCCATGGCATCCTGGTCGGCGACCTGAGGAAATCGCCGCTGAAGGCTGCCGCCCTGCTGGTGCTGGCGCTCGGCATCTTCCTTTCTTTTTCCCGCGCCGCCTGGGGGCTGTTCGCCCTCGGCGTGGGACTGTTGATTTTCATCATGCTGCTGAAAGAGCGCAGCGGCGCCTTTCGCCTGCGGGTGCTGGTCCTGTCGCTGGCGGCGATCATCATGCTGGTCGCCTCGCTACTGGTGGCGCTGCAGATCCCCAAGGTCGCCGAACTGTTTTCGACACGCGCCCAGCTGGTGCAGCAATATGACGGCGAACATCTCGGCCGCTTCGAGCGCCACCGGATCGGCTTCACCATGATGATGGAGCGCCCGCTCGGCATCGGCCCGCTGGTGTTCGGCACGATGTTTCCCGAGGACGAGCACAATATCTGGCTGAAATCGCTCACCACCTATGGCTGGCTCGGCTTCGTCAGCTATGTCGGCATGCTCGCCTGGACGCTGGCGCTCGGCTTCCGATACCTGCTGCTCGACCGGCCGTGGCAGCCCTTTCTGATGATCGCCTGGATCTCGGTCCTCGGCCATGCGACGATCGGCAACGTCATCGATATCGATCACTGGCGCCACGTCTATCTGCTGCTCGGCACGGTCTGGGGCTGCGCGGCGCTGGAAGTGCGCCACAAGCGTAACCAGAGACAATAGCGCCGAGCGCATGTCGGTCTATTTCGCCGCTCCCGCCGTCAAGCCGACGATAAACCGCCGCTGGAAAACCAGATAGGTCAGAATGAGCGGGAAAATCACGATCACCGCGCCGGCGGTCAGAACCGGCGTGTTGACGGTGTAGCGTCCCTGGAAAAACAGCATACCGAGGGGCAGCGTCCGGTAGGCGTCGTCATTGACCAGAATGAACGGAATGAGAAACTCGTTCCAGGTCCAGATGAACAGGAAGAGCGCCAGCGTCGACATTGCCGGTATCATGAGCGGGATCACGATCTTGCGCAGGATATAGAAGCGTCCGGCGCCATCGAGGACCGCCGCTTCGAGAACTTCCTCCGGCAATTGCTGCATCGCGCTGGCGAGGAAGATCGTCGAGAATGGGATCGACATCGCGATCTGCGGCACGATGAGAGCCGCATAGGTATTGATCAGCCCGAGATACCGCATTTCATAATAAAGCGGGATGATGAAGGCCTCCGCCGGCACCATCATGCCGAGCGTCAGAATGGCGAACAGCGTGCGCCGGAACGGAAACGACAGGTAGGCGAAGGCAAAACCGGTCAGCAGGCCGAGAAAGACGCTGGCGGCAACGACGGGGATGACAACGGTGATCGAATTCCAGAAGTAGATGTTGAAATGCCCGGCATTCCAAGCATCGACGTAGTTTTCGAAATGCGGATAGGCCGGCAAAGCGAATGCGCCCCTGAGAACGTCAGGCTTGCTCTTTATCGACGTCAGCAGCAGAAGCAGGAACGGCGTGATCGTGACGAAAGCAAGAAGCCAGAGGACAATGCGAAGGAATAACGTGGCGCCTGGGATGTTGGACGAACGGCTCATCAAGCCAATCCTTTACTTTTTGAGCCCACCAGCCGGTGAATTGCAAAGTTGATTGCGAAGGTCAGCAACGCGCCGACAATGGCGATGGCGGCTGCGGCGCCGAACCGATTGAGCTCGAAGCCGAGCTGATACATGTAGATATTCGGCACCAGCGTCGCATTGGCGGGGCCGCCGCGGGTCATTGTAAAAATCAGGTCGAAGCTTTTGATCGACGCGATAACCGTCAACAGCAAAACCACCCTTATCTCGGGCATGAGAAGCGGCAGCGTTATCCAGAAAAAGGTCTTTCGCGCCGAAGCGCCGTCGACCTTGGCAGCGTCGAAAAGAGACGGGTCGATGCGCTGAATTCCGGTGAGGAAGATGACCATGCAAAAACCGAAGAAATACCAGGTGGCAACGATCCCGACCGCGGGAAGCACGAAATTGAAATCTCCCAGCCAGGGCAATGCGAAGCTGCCCAATCCGACGGCTCTCAGAAACTGGTTGAACGGACCGAATGCAGGATTGTAGAGCCATGCCCAGATGATGCCCAACACCGCCGTCGGCATGATGTAGGGCAGGAACAGGAACGTCCGCAGGGCGAGCTGTTCGCGTTGCTTCAAATTCCAGACGCAGGCGGCAAGCGTGATGCCGAGTACGAGCGGCAGGACGCAGTAGAAGATCATCAGCTCGGCATTGTTGCGCAAGGCGATGTAAAAACGACTGTCGGCAAAGAGATCGGCGTAGTTGCCGAGACCTACCCACCTGGGCATGGTCAAGCCGTCCCAGCTGGTCAGGCTCAAACCCAAAGCCGCGATAATCGGCCCAAAGACAAAAGCCACGTAGAGCAGCAATCCAGGCAATAGATAGATAAAATTGGTATGCTGCGAGCCATCAAGTGCGGAGCGTTTCATCCAGTACTCCATGAAGCCAAAGCTCTGGTCGTCGCGCGGCAAGCCAGAGCTCTCGGCGCTCTTTCAGGATCGGCGAGACGCAGGCCACGACCGCCGGGCGGGCGGCCGTGACGTGCGCCCGTGCTATTACTTCTTGTCCTTCAGATAGGCCTGATAATCCTTGTCCATCGCATCGACAAAGGCTTCGGGCGTGATCTTGCCTGACAGAAGAAGTGGCGTGTTGTCGTCGATCGTCTTCAGCATCGTCGGGCTGGACCAATCGGGGTAATGGCCGAGCGCGTCGTTGGCGTTGAGCGTCTTCCACATCTCGATGCCGGAGGTCAGGAGCGGCGTGAGCTTGGGCTTTGCATCCGCCGGCAGCGATGTTGCCGGAAGATAACCGGCAGCGGCCCAGCTTTCAGCGGCCTTTTCCGAAACCATATAGTCGATGTATTCGCCGGCCAGGTCCTGCTTTGCCTTGTCTTTGGCCAGGCTCGTGATCGCCCAGGCAAGATCGACGCCGCCGACACTCATGGGCTTGGAAACACCCTTCGGAGCGGGAATGGCCATGAAGCCGATATCCGGATTATTTTGCATGTCGCCGAAGTACCAGGTTCCGGAGATCAGGAATGCGCCCTGCCCCGATATGAAAAGCTGGACGGCGTCGTCACCGGAGATGCCCTCGAACCCCGGGTAGAAATAGCCGCCTTGCGCCCATTTCTGCACGAGTTTGGCCGATTCGATGTTGCCCTTGGTGTTCCAGGAGCCGCCTTTGCCGTAGATCAGGTCGTCAAGTTCGGCGCGATTGCCAGCGTCGATATGTGCCTGATCGATGGCGCCGATCATGTGCAGGGCCAGATGCTGCTTTGCCGAGCCCATCATGAAGGGCGCGACGCCTTTTTCCTTCAGCTTGTCGAGATCGGCCAAGAGTTCCTCGAAGGTCTTCGGCAGCGCCACGCCGGCGTCGTCGAGGATCTTCTTGTTGTAATAGAGACCGACGATCTCGCCGAGGCCTGAGATGCCATAGGTCTTGCCGACCCCGAATTTCGGTCCGTCCCAGCGATCCCGGGCAAGCACGGAATCCGACTGACGCTTATCCCAGCCATATTTCTTGATGTACTCGTCGACCGGCAGGAGCAATCCTTCCTTGACCATCGCGCCCATGTCGCCGGCGCCCTGGTTGACCTTGGTGATGACAGGGCCATCGCCTGCCGAAACCGCAAGCTTCAGCGTCAGCTTCATGTCGTCGAAGGTGCGGGCGGTGCGTTTGATCGTGACACCGGGATGCGCGGCTTCGAACTCCTTGTTCAGTTGCTCGATGACGGCGCTCTGGCCTTCGAAGGTTTGGTCGTCCCACACGGCCAGATCGTCGGCGCGGGCGGCGGAAAGGCCGAAACTCATAAGCGCCGCGCCAGCAAGCGCGACAGCGGCTTTCAATCGGTATGCCGGCAGTATGCTGATCGATTTCACGGTTCTTTTCATCTGCTCCACCTCATTTGGTTTATTCTCCACTCCCCCGTCCGAACCTTGCCTATGGCACCGGCCGAACGTTTCCTTGCCCAGGCCTTTGCCGGGCCTGCGAATCTGAGGTAATCGTCAACGCATTGAGTCTCTCTCGCGACCTATGACGACAAAGCGCCACGCAGGAGGTGGCAAAGCGATGGACACCGACTGCTTCATCCGTCCGGCGATTGAAGCCGATACCGAAGCTCTTTTCGACATCTGCCTGAAAACCGCCAATGGCGGCGAGGATGCCAGCGCGCTTTACAGCGACCCGCATCTGCCCGGTTACATCTGGTCGGTACCCTATCTCAAATTTGCCAGAGACTTTGCCTTCGTTCTCGTTGAGGACAACCGGCCGGTCGGCTATGTCGTCGGGGCGCCCGATACCAGCGGGTTCGACAAAGACCTGGCCGCAAACTGGTGGCCGTTCGTGCGCCAACAGATCGCCGGACTGACGCCCACCTGTGCGCGCGATGCCGACGTGGTGGAACGCATTCAAAATCCGCGCAGCGGAACGACGTGGCTTCAAGAAGATTATCCCGCGCATCTTCACATCAACATTCTTCCCGGTCTTCAGTCGGGCGGCTGGGGGCGCAGGATGATCAGCACCGAGCTTCAGGCGCTTCGAAAGCACGGGATCAAAGCGGTGCATCTTGGTGTCGATCCAAACAACCAACGCGCCAGAGGTTTTTACCGTCACCTCGGCTTTTCCGAATTCGAGCGCGATGGCTCCGTCGCCTTTGCCATGCGGCTCGATGAGGGATCCGGCGAGAGCCTTTCCGTCATTCTTTGAATCACGAAACCGCTCCAGCCTTTTGTTTTCACGCGATTCCCGGCAAAAGCGCCTCGCGCTTTGCCTGGGCAAAAGTGCTTTTCCCGGCAAAACCGCGGCACGGTTTTGCTGGAATTGCTCTGGAAGCGACGGTGCCGTCATGCTCATGACATTGGCTCCGAATTTGCAGCGTCAAGCCCGTATTTCAAAACAACTGCCGCCGGCATGGTGCTCCAGCCCTGAAGCAGGGATCCGCGCCCGTAAGGCGGCGAGAAATATTCCACCGCACCGATCCAGCCATTGTCGAGACAGGTTTCCCACCAGCGCGTCAGCGCATAGCGCGCACCACCAAGTCCATGACGAAGGCGTTCCTCGGCATAGGCGCCATCCCAATAGGGCCAGTCCGAGCCATTATGGTAGCGGTAGGGAAACGCGGTCTTGGATCGCAGATCGCTTTGCCGCTTGAAGGGCGGATAGGCGCACATCACCCCCCAACTGCCATAGGGCTGTTCCTGATTGTGGCGCGTTTCCAGTTTGCTTTCAAAAGCTTTCAGCATGCCGACGGCCTTCTGCTGCGAAATCGCAGCAAATCGCGACAAGGTCAGGCTGTCGAGGGCCAGATGATCCTCGACAAAAGCGCCGGGCGTTCCGTAGTCGACATATCCCCCCGTCGCCGGGACGAAGAGTTTGGCCTCGATTTCCCGGCGGGCAAGGTCCGCTGTCCTGCGGGCGCGCTCGGCAAGCGTCGGATCGAAATCCTCGCCGAGCCTTGCCATCGCATCCATGGCGCCGACGAAAAGACCCAGATCGTATGAGACAAGGCCCTCGCGATAGACGTTGTCGGCCCAGTCCCGGTCGTTGCGCGCCTTCAGCGGCAGAACGCTGTCGGGGCCGGCCAGGCTGAGATAGCGATCCGCTATAGCCCGAACCGTTGGCCAGTGCAGTTGCACCTCGGCTAAATCTTTCGTTGCGCTGAAATAGTCGCTCAGGAAAAGAACGAAGAAAAGCGGGCTGTCGAAGTGGTCGCTCCACCAATCCTGCGGTCGGTTATGGTACTCCGGAACGGCTCTTTTGTGGGTTTTGGGATTGGCCTTGCTATCGGCGACAAAACGCTGCCAGGCCTCCGATTGCGCAGGCCCTGTCAAGATCACGCCGCTTGGGGCTTCTCCATCCGGCTGCACCCCCTTGGCCAGCAGCCGGATTTCGTCGCGCACCGCCTCGGGGGCAAGCGTCAGCAGCGGCTGCATCGTCCAGTAGCCATCGCGGTAATAGGTCCGTGCCGGAGCACTATAGGCCTGCCCGGCGGCAAGGCCGGCAAAGGCGCCGTTTTCGTCGCGCCGGATGCTGGAAAGGGCGGCATGGATCCCCTGGCTGACCATGCTGCGCATCAGCGGGTCGGCCTCGGGCGTCAGATCGCACCGCGCCACATATTCGGCGGCTTCGGCAATGATCGCTTCGCTGGTGAGGTTGAGAGCGCTCTCGGCTTCGTCTCTCGAAGCGCCGACGGCAATCCGCAGATCCGGACCGAGAGCGTCGACAATGAGAACGCCCCAGGCCATTTCGAAAGTCCGCCGATGCTGGGTCCGAGTGAGCTTCACCCTCGCACTTTGCCCATCCGGCTCGTGCCACCAGGCGCAACGACGTGCGGGATAGACGCCCTGAAGGCTGACACCGCGGATCAACATCACCGGCAGCGACTGCGCGACGAAGACGCCGCCATCGTTGGACACCATACGGTTCGGGGCATAGCTATAAGGGCCCCCGATTGCAGAAAATCTCACGCGCCCCAGGCTTCCGGCGCCCCAAAGGGCGAGATCGGCATATCCGTCCGGATGAACATCCGCCTGAAGGCGTGGCGCCATTATCGGCAGTAAAACGCCGTCTTCGGCGAAAAGCTGTCCATCAGTCGAGGGCTTTATCATTGGCAATCCCCGCACGTTTGATCCCAGCCTACAGGCCGACCTCCTTTTGTCAAGGACATAGACAAAACGATGGCCGCGGTGTACTGAAAATGGGTACGCACGCTTAGATAACGCCAAGAATGCGCCGTGCCGCGATAATGGCCAGCCAATATCGCCCTAATTAAGTATATGCTCCGAACTAATTGGACCGAGTTAGCGGGATGGCAATGACCCCTTCTGTCGTACAGACTCCGATCGCACGAAAAATTTCAACCAATGCCGTGATCCGCACCGTGTTGGCGAGCGGGTCGATCTCTCGCGCCGATATCGCCAAGCTCACCGGCCTATCGAAACAGACGATCTCCGATGTCGTGCGCGACCTCGAGGATGATGGATGGCTGAAAGCGATCGGGCAGACCGATGGTCGCCCCGGCCGCAATGCGATCATCTACGAGATCAATGCCAGGGCGGGACTGGCCGCCTCCATCGATCTCGGGGGCACCAAGATTGCTGCGGCTATCTGCGATCTCTTGGGAAATGTGGTTGCCGAAACCAAAGTGGCCACCGATCCGCGTGGCGGAATGCATCTCGTCAATCAGTTCAGCGACATTATCGTCGAACTCGCCTCTGCGGCCGGGACCACTGCCGACAAGCTCCGTCTCGCCGTTCTGGGCAGCCCCGGCGTGCTCGATCCCGCCACCGGCCATATCAATGTCGCGCCGAACATTCCCGGCATCGACGCCATCAATCTGCGCCAGGTCTTCAGCGACAAGATGGGCATACCGGTGATCGTCGAAAATGACGTCAACTTGGCCGCGCAAGGCGAGAGATGGCGGGGACATGGGGTCGAGACCGGCGATTTTGCATTCATTGCGCTCGGAACGGGCGTCGGCATGGGCATCATCGCCAACGGCGCCCTGTTGCGCGGCGCGCGTGGCGCGGCCGGCGAGATCGCCTATCTTCCGATCGGCGGAGATGCTTTCGATCCCGGCGGGTTTACGCTTGGGACCTTTGAGAGCGCGGTCGGCAGCGTCGCGATGTTGCGCCGCTACATCGGTTTCGGCGGGCGCAACGCATCCACCGTGGCCGATCTCTTCGCCGCGTTCAACGCAGGAGAGGCCAGTGCTGCGGCCGCAATCGAAGAGACGGCAAGGCTGGTGGCGGTCGCCATTGCGGCCATCGGCGCAACTCTCGATCCCGAGCTGGTGATCACCGGCGGCAGCATCGGCGCAAGACCGGAACTGGTAAACGCCATCCGGAATTTCCTGCCGCGTTGCACGCCCTATCCGCCGCGCATCGAGATCAGCCGCTTCGGCAACCGGGCCGCCCTGATGGGAGGCATGGGGATCGCGGTCGAGCGCATGCATGACGATCTGTTTGGGGTGAAATTGAAGGACGCCTGATCGGCCCGCACCACTTGAGAACTACGGTGAATGCGCTAGATTTTCGGTCATGATAACAGCAACACAGATACGCGGCGCACGCGCCATGATCGGCATGAGCATCGAAGAGCTGGCCGCGGCAAGCGGCCTGCCGGTCGAGACCGTAGCGGCGCTCGAGACAGGCGAGTTTACGGGCGAGCCGCATGCGCTGTTCGATGTGCGCAGCACGCTCGAGGCGCACGGCATCATCTTCCTGTCGAGCGGCAATCAGGATGAAGGCGGCCCCGGCATTCGGTTGCGTGCGCGCACCTCCAGCGACGACGGCATCCGGCCGGAAAACCTCAACGCCGCCAACGACGACTGACGGAACCAATCCGCCAGCGATCGAGCAGAACTGAATATCAGAGATAGGTCTTTGCAAGATCGGCGAGTTTACCGCTGTCCTTCACGCCCTGCCGGTAAAGCTGAATAATGACCGCACCGATCCGCTCGGCCTCGGGCGTCGTCCTGACGAGGCCGCGCTCGTCGCAAACCTTGTCGAGCACCCCAGACAACAGATCGAGATCTTCCGAAAACAGCGGTAAATCATGCGGATGGATTGATGATCGTAACATCACGCCGCATTTCCTCCGAGGGCAAACGCATTCACGCTTGCATTGCCGGCCGCCCTCCGCAACCGGCAAAAACGATTATGCGCGAGGGCTTGAACTTTAGCAACTATGCAAATTCCCCAAAACAAAATTAGGGAACAAAATTTCGTCTCGCGCGTTGCGGCGGCCTTTGAGGCAGAAACCAGCTGGTCCGGAGGTTGGGTAAAACACGCCTTCCCTCCCCGTCCGGGTCTTTTCTCCGGAGCAGCCTGATCGTTTCCACCGTCAGGGAAGCCGTCGATTATCTCAAACCATGGCCAAGCAAGCCAGGGCATCATTATCGTCGCGCCGGCACTGCCTGGATGCGCTCGACGGGCTGCGCAGCCCGCGCGGTGGGCTTCTTCATCACGGCGGCAAAAACGGCGGGATTGTTGCTGTGGGATTAGCTGCGGCGGCCGCCGGCGGCGAACTGGGGCTGGATAAAGCCTTCGGTGATCACCTTGGCGGTAAGCTCGATCACCCGTTCCTCGGCGAGTTCGGCGAGCGCCAGGGCGACATCACCCTCCGACCAGCCGGCTTTGACGGCCTCATCCGACAGGGCCTGGAACGCACTGGAGAGGGCCTGTCTGCAAGTGAGATTCTGCTTCATATCCGCCATGGGTTCGCACTAGGCTATTGTGACCAAGGATAATGTTAATCTACACATATTCACAGGAATGCGAAGAGATTTCACGTTTTCTTAACGTCAAAAACGGGTTATCTACTCTAGACTTGATGCAGTCTTAACAAATTTCAACAAATACCGCCTTTCTGGATTGAAACAGCACAAAAAAGAACTATTGGATTTATTCACTATACACCTTCAAATGGTGTTTCATCACGTTATTTATTTTAAATAGTTAAAGCGCGGGCATCGACCCAGCAACCATTTGAGCCACGACGGGAACATTGTGGCCCCGTTTTCAGCACCTTCCCTGCCCCCTGTCAATCAGCTTCGGATCTTTCATAAAGGCGATCCTCGAGCGCCAGTTGCCCACGATGAACGGGCTGGAGGATGCCGCGCAAACGGCACAGCCAACGGCCGGGCGCCCCCAGCCGCTTCGAGCGCCTTCGGTGCTAATCACTTTAATACCACAGGGGGACCACACTGCCGTCAAAGTCCGCCGTACCATTGCGTTTGCGTATCATCGGGTTGACGGGCCCACGACTCCAGGAGGCAAAATGTCTATCGAACTAGACGCGACGACCTATGTGCATGCCAAGCAGACGACCGCCCATTCCTATATTTTGCCGGCCGTTGTCGATGTTCTCGAGAACAGTTTTCAGGAGGCAAATGAAACGGCGGTCTTCGACCTCGGCTGCGGTACCGGCGGTGCTGCAGCCGTGCTTGCCGGAAAAGGTTATGACGTCGTCGGCGTCGATCCGTCCGCGGACGGTATTGCCAAAGCAAGAACGGCCCACCCCGATCTTCCGCTGGAAATCGGCTCAGGCTACGAAGATCTCTCCAGCCGGTATGGGACCTTCGATGCGGTGATCAGCCTCGAAGTGGTGGAGCATGTTTATGATCCCAAGGCTTTCTCGGCCACCATGTACGATCTGGTGAAGCCCGGCGGCATCGCGGTGATGTCGACGCCGTTTCACGGCTACTGGAAAAATCTGGCCTTGGCCGTCAGCGGCAAGATGGACGACCATTTCATGCCGCTCAAAGACCATGGCCACATCAAATTCTGGTCTCCCGGAACATTGAGCACGCTGCTGCTGGACACAGGTTTCGAAGACGTCGACTTCGAATATGTCGGGAGAATTCCGCTGCTGGCAAAATCGATGATCGCGGTCGCCCAGAAACCGCACTGAAGGTCCGCCGTTCTTCGCCATGACTGCGAGAGTGGCCGCCACATGAAACGTGATGTTTTGACTGGATTTCAAGGGGATAAATGGTCGGGGCGACTGGACTCGAACCAGCGACCCCTTGACCCCCAGTCAAGTGCGCTACCGGGCTGCGCTACGCCCCGACCAGCTCTTATGAGCAGGATTTCCCTAGTCTTTCGGGCTTTCGGATGCAAGCCCTTATTTTCGTGCCCACAGAACAAATCGGCATAAAAATCCTACTGGTGGGACTTTGGGAGCGAGAAGTCCCACCGGGCGTTCCCATATTGTTCCCGCGCGAGCCTGCGTGCGTCAGACAAAGCAGGTTCGAAACGATGAACGCGTGAACGCGCCGGCAGCTTGGAAATACGGTCCATAGTGAGAAATTCGGTGATGTAACGCCGCTGCTAACCCGTTTGCTCTTTGTCGTCGGTCCGCGGACAGCCTTTCTCGTATAAGTACTTTGAACCAATAGCTGTCTCGCTCGTCTAATGTATATCGCGGGTCCTTTATATAAAAGATCGCATCGAGAATTTGGGCTGGGTCATTAGTTGAGCTAAGCGCTCCCACTTTGCGACCAATAAAGTGCTCAATGGAAGCTGTTCCTTCTCTAATCTTGGTGTTGTCGGATATAATCAGCACGCGCAGCTGCCCGTCTTTCGGCACGAATTTTTCGTACTCTTCGAATTTTTTTTCGGATTTGCGTACTGTTTTCATGACTTGGTTCATCATGAAGTCGGTCATCTTCTTTGTGGCACTGTCCGGATCTGGTAGCTGCCTAATGATCGCTTTGAAATTCATTCTGCCGACCGCCCAAAATGGTGCGCCTTGCTGATCGGCAATTTTTTGCAGCTTTTCGTAAAATTGAGACTGGTCAACAGCGTTCCGTGATTTCCTTTCGATGGCGATTTCACCATCTAAGATGAGATGGTCCGGGGCTTTATGTTGCTTGCCATTGCCAAGGCGGTTCATCTCATCAGGTATCAACTGATCACGGAATAAATCCTCAATCGACATTCTTACAACGTCATCCACCGATATTGTATTTTCCATCTATTGAACTCGTCTATGTCGGGCGGCTCACACTACTATCGGAGTTCGTCTGCGCGCTTATTCTACCCTTGGAGGAACAAGAACAATGTAGGAACATTTTACCACAGCTGCAACCGTCCTAAAATCGCTGCGCGGTAGCCGGCAGCAAAGGGCAATTGGATTACGTGTGAGCGTCTCGCCGAACCTCGCCTGAGCGAGATGCCTCCATCCAATAGTTCTGTCCCAACAAAGTTTAGCTCTGCAAATTGTTACATTGTCTCAAGAGCGAGTTGAGACGGAAGGTGAAATGATGGACTGGCAGGCCATTCGCCTCGCTCTGTTCGATGTTCGCTAGCCGTCCCTGAGATTTGTGGCGCTTAGCCACCGGCAGCAAGATACGAGGCTAACCCGACAGATTAGGCGGCAATTGGACTCGTGGTGGAAGAGCGAGCTTTGAGCAGCCTGAGAATTGACAACATCACCTCGGGGGCCTGTTCACCCGCTTGTTTATCCCAATGTGCCCCCAGGCCCAAATAACGTTCTGAAGTCAGGTCAGCCAGTGTATGCAAATCGCTGAAATCATGAACTGCATGCATTTTCTTACCATCGACCTTTTCCCAAGCCCCTCGTATCCCATGCTCTGCAAACAGCTCGGTTCGGGTAAAAAGAACAATAGGATTGACTGGTTCGCCTTCCAGTTTGGATCGGCGACCCCACAAGGCCAGATGCCGGAGCCGTCCAAGTTCCGCTAAACTCAATTCTTCACTCTTGCGAAGCGTAGAAACAACCATGACTGAGCCTGGAAAACTCTCGGCGACCTTCTTTAGTGTTTCGATTGCCTCGCTGTTGATCGAGTTGCGGCCAAAGCTTTTCGCTTCGCCTACGACGAGAAGAGGCTCGTCACACTCGTCCCCTCCAAACCGGCCCGCCCGATGCCATGCCACAAAATCAACCTCGCAATTTAGAGGCTTTAGTGTCAGCCCAGTCGACCAAGTCATTTCTGTGTTGTGGTTGCCGGAGAGCGCACGTAAAGTTAACGCCACCGCGTAACCGCCTCGGGCATAATCCGGAGCCGCGAAGGGACCGACAATGCGATAAAACCAATCGACGTTGTCTATGTGGCTTGGCGATTGCGAAAACTCGAACCCATTGAGGCAGCGGGTGCAGACAGGTCTGTAGCTGATAGCATCCAGATCGAACCAGTTCTGATGGCCACAAATTGGACACTGAACCCGAAGTCCCGCACGAAATACTGAACGCTCCAAAAAGTAATCAAGCTTGTTCCAGTAACCAAAGGAACGCTTTTCTCGCTCCTTGAAATGCTGGCGGATTGTATTGACATGCTTTGAGCGATCAGGGACAGCTTGCGAGACGCGTCTGCCGTTCCGGCTGACCTCGGAGTGGCCCTCAGCCATTTCGCCAAGTAACTTCAGCGTATCGAAGTCGCCGAACATGCCGGATGCCTGCAATCCTCCCGCAGCGGTAATAACTTGGGCTGCGATCTGCCCTTCCTCAGATGGTGTGGCTGTTATTCCCTGTGTCGCCAGCCACCCAATAATGGCACTCCGCCCTGGTTCGACTTTTAAATGAGAGTAACCGATATCGTACTCAACTTCGACTAACCATCCCTCTCTCGTAACCCGGAAATCTCCTCCCGAGAGGCGCGGGTATCCGGGCTTCCATAAATTGGAGGGGTACACCGTGGCAACTGAACCCTCACGATAAGCCGTGCTCGGAGCAATCACATTCATCCAGCGCGCTTGTGAATAGCGCTTCGACCGGTTGGCAAATGGAGGCGATGGAGAAGGAATTTTTAGGGAGCCCTCTCTCGACGTTTCCTCAAACGTGACGGGCGCGCCGTACGCGATCATCTTACTGTCGCGCCGATCACGGCCGCGCCTACTTGCCTCCCATGATGAGATGTCAGAACCGAAATAAAACGCTCCATTAGGAAGGTCCGCGAGGTGCTCCTTCGCAATCTGGTCGCGCCGTTTCTCATCTATTGAGGAAGCAAAGCAGATTACACCATGGAACATCGTTCCGAAGGGATTGCCCGGTATCGGCCGGTGTATTGCATTGATTTCTTCGCGGATAAACTCTGCACATTCGCCGAACCAATTGACATTGATGGGCGCCACGTGGCGCGCAACTAACCGAAAATTCCAGTAGTCAATCACGTCACCCGGAACAGTTGGGTCGAAAACATAAAACGTTTCATCTCGATAGCCGCGTCCAGGCCTTTCGTCCAATTCATGTCCCGTAACCCAGAATGGCCCCAGAAACCCATCTTTCAAATAGCGGAGTGCGGTATTGGCATCCGGAGATAAGGGAACGGGCGAGAAAGCTTCGTCATATGCTCTCGAGATATAGGCCAGAGGCGCCTCGGACGGATAGCGACCACATACGACATCAAAGAATGCATCACCTTCAACGTCAGCGATTTTAGCGAATGGCTCCTTGTGACGGCGCTCGTATCGGTAATCTGTATCGTAGAGATGCGCTATGGCTTCAAAGATGTCGATGCCAAGCGGAAATTGGACGCGGCCGCGATCATCCAACCCATAAAACTCGTCGAGTGGGAGAATGCGCGGCATACTGAGGTACCGCTCACCTTCAGCCCAACCTAGCGTCTTCGCCATGCCGGGCGTAGTTTCGACCAACACATCAGGTTCAAAGAAATTTATGTACTCTCGGGCGATATCTAATCCGGTTGCCTTAGAATGTGGACGGCGCCATCGGTCACCGCAGTTTTGGAAATACGGAATGATCGGATTGTAACGTCCCCCCCACAGACAAGTGTTCAGGCGTGCTATACGACTGAGCAGCGCGAGGTCTTCGACAGGTGTGAGGAAACCAATACGAACAGGGCGGAAGCTAACTGAGCCTGAAAGTTGCATAAACGATCTCGACGGCTATTTCGGCGCTGTACTTCGCGTATAATCTACGCCGATATCTTCAACTACTACAAGATTGTTATAGCAGACACCACATATCTTCAGCTGCGGTCCTATTGCCGGCTTCCCCCGAAGGCGATCTCACAAAGACGGTCTTACTGAAGAGCTTTGCCAGGTTCAATTGAGGCGTCCCGCAACTGAACCGCCTCAGCGCTGGTTCACTACTACGTTTGTCCACTTATCTAACTGCCACAGCGTGAACCATTCAAGGTGGATCAGCGAATTGCAAGACGCGTGCCTATCTTCGCAGTTCTGACCTGCGCTGAATTTTCGTCCAGCGGCGAATGAAGGGGCTGCGTTTTGGGGATACGCTACGCGGCGTGGTGAGCAACCAATTGAGAGCAAAGCTTTTGTTTGGACAACGTTGGAGCCGGTTGCAACGATGTTCAGATCGCAGCGATCGTCAGCCGGCCTTCGGCGATTTGGCGGGGCCGCCATGCCTGGTAGTTCTCGATGGAAAAATGCGGGGTTTCGAAGGGCGTCGCATGGGTTTGCGTAATCACCGTGACGTCGGCGCCGGCGGCCTCGCCGGCGAGGATGCCGGCGACGGCATCTTCGAAGACCAGGCATTTCGAGGGATCGACGCCGAGCCGGCTTGCGCCGAGCAGATAGCCTTCGGGGCTGGGCTTGCCCGATTTGACCTCTCCGCCGCTGACGATGACCTTCGGCATCGGGATGCCGGCCGCAGCCATGCGACGCTTGGCAAGCTCGATCGGCGCCGAGGTGACGATTGCCCATTTGCCGTCGGCAATGGCGGAGAGGAAGCGGATGGCGCCGGGTATTTCGACGATGCCGGAGACATCCTCCATCTCCTCGGCGAGCAGCAGGTCCGCCTCATGGGCCGGATCGACGCCCGGCAGGCCGAGCCCGCGGATCACGTCGGAAGCGCGGATGCCGTGGATCGTCTTCAGGAAGACCTCCGGCTCGAAGCCGTGGCGTCTTGCCCACTCGCTCCAGACGCGCTCGACGACGGCAATGGAATTCAGCAGCGTTCCGTCCATGTCGAAGAGGAAGGCGTCGTAGGACTTGTCGAGGATGTCATGGAGAGCGGGCACGGGCGTTTCCTTGCGGGCGCTGCAGCGCCGCGCGCCTTTTACGACATGCAAAGACGCCGGAGCATTTTGAACTACACAGGCGAGTAGCGGAGGGCGACGGCGGCGTCAACGCTAGTCGTTGACATCGGGATGGGTGACCTTGCGAACGTCGGCAAGGCCGCGGGTGGCATCGCGGCTGCCGGTGGCGGCTGCGGCTTCGAAGATACGGGTCGCATCACCGTACATTTTCAGATTGAAGTAGCAGTAGCCGCGCAGAACCATCAGGTCGATACGCTCCTGCTGCAACTGGGCGCGCTGATCGAGATAGACGAGGGTTTCGCGGTAGCGCCCGGCGTCGAAGGCCGAAAGCGCCCGGTCGGCAAGGATCGCCACCTGGAGCTCGGCGGCGCGCTGGCGGCTCTGCGGCGCCTTGGTGGCGGCGACGGCGGCGTTGCTGGAAAGGCCGGCGCGCAGATAGGCAAGGCTCTGGCCGTAGGCTGCGTCTTCGCGGTCCTTGCGGAGCGGGCTCTGCAATGCCGCCTCGAAGGCGGAGATCGCCTCCATCGGCCGGTTGATATCCATCAGGCACCAGCCGCGCGACAGCGCGTCGGCCGGGCCGAGCTGCGCCGCATCGACGGTCGTCGAGCAGCCGCGCGTCTGGCGCGGACCGCGCTGGACGGCCACCGTCTTCATCCCCGGCCTTGCCGTGCGAACGGCCGCTTCAGGCCCGGGCTGCGGTGCGGTGGGGCGCTCGGCCGGAAGCGGCTCAGCCGTTACCGCGGGGCGCTGCGGCGGCTGTGTCGGCTGCACCGGCTGAACCGGCTGCTGCAGGGCAATCGGGCTCTTTTCCGGTTGCAGCGGAGCGCCGTTCAGGCTCAGCGAAGACGTGTCTTCAAGATTGGTGATACGGGTCGACCGACCGGCCCAGGCGTGCTGGATGGCGAGCACGGCCTGGCGGTCGTTCAACTGCTCGCGGGTGACGGCAAGCCCATAGGCGGAGGGTTCGTCATCGGGTTTCCAGGCAAGCGCGGTCTCGAACCAGCGTGCGGCGGTCTGGAACTGGTTGAGGGAACGGGCATACCAACCGAACTGTTGCGCCGTCGGCACGTATTTGCGGGCAATGACCTCGGCGGCGATGCGATGCAGCACGTCTTCGGCGAGATCGGCCGGCGGCTGCAGCGCCATCAGGTTGGCGGTGGCAGCGAGATAGGTGGCGCTCGCATCATCGGACTCAGCGCGCCAGCGGAACATCACGTCCTCGGCTTCCTGGGGCGCCTTGCGGGCGATCAGCGCCAGCGCCAGCCCCTGCGACGCGGTCGCCGAATCCTGCTTGGCGCGGGCGGCGCGGAACCATTTTTCGGCATCGGCGTCGTTATTGTGGCGAAGCTGGTACCAGCCGAGCAGCAGCGCGTCGGAGGCCAGCCCCTGGCTTTCGGCAAGCTTTTCGAGGCGAGCGATGTAGTCGGCCGCGATGGCGAGCTTCGGATCGTCGTTGCCTTCGGCCATGAAGCGTCGAGCGAGGTTGTCGCGGATCGCATCGAATTCCCTGCTGCCGTCGGCGGCGGGTTTCTCCAGCGCGAGCAGCGAC
This sequence comes from Rhizobium esperanzae, assembly GCF_014197615.1. Taxonomy (GTDB): domain Bacteria; phylum Pseudomonadota; class Alphaproteobacteria; order Rhizobiales; family Rhizobiaceae; genus Rhizobium; species Rhizobium esperanzae_A. The sequence goes on along the minus strand of NZ_JACIFY010000010.1, from coordinate 51,884 downwards.
TGCATCGGCTGATAGGAAAGCAGCGTGGAGGCCTTTTCGACCGTTGCCTGCCGTTCGGCCGGATTGGCGCAATTCTTCAGGATATAGGTGTAGGCGTCCTGGCCGCGCTGCTGCCTCTCCGTCTGGATGAAGGCTTCGGCGACACGCCAGAGAACGTCGACCTCGCTGCAGGTGAGCAGGCTCGGCGTGGCGGCGGCGACATCGACCACCGTCGCATATTGCTTGAGGTCCGAAGCGTTGACGAGGCGGGCGCGGGCCTCGGCGACGTCGAGCCGGTCGAGCAGATCGGCTGGCGGCTGCCATCCGGCGCCGGCTGCCTGACGATCGGCGATCGCCTTGCGCAGCTCGGCATAACGGCCATCCGAATAGAGCTGCCACATGGCCTCGAGCTGCTTGTCGCCGTTTTGCGGCACGGCGAGCGGATCGGCCGGCGGAACCCAGTTGGGATAGAGCGCCTGAAGGCGGGAAATTTCGGCCTGCAGCCGCACCTTGTCGCCGCGGCTGGCGAAATAACGAAGCGCGCTTTCATCGACGGCCGGCTGCGTCGGGGCGGCGACCGGCGGTGGCGCCGGCGGCTCAGCAACGATGGAAGGCGTGACCGGCGCCGGTGGGGCCGCTGTTTGAGGCTGAGATGGCGGCGCGGCGGATGGTAGGGCTGCAGGCTGCTGCGCGACGGCATTCGGATCCGGCATATCCGATGCCGATGGCGACGAGGAGGTGATCGCCTCGATCTTGTCGGCGACGAGCTGCGCATTGAATTCGGAATTGCCGGCTGCCTCGGTCGGCTTGATGCGGCCCATCATCATCAGTTCCGGCGCCGGCTTGCCGGCAGCGCCAAGCCCCAGCTTTTCCTGCAGAGCGGCACGGTCTTTCAGCCCGGTGACGAGGGTCGCCACCACCACTGCCGCTGAAACTGCCACGAGAGAAGACTTCACAGACACTCCGGATGCTTCTCCCCGATATAAGCCAGCCCCAGCAGTTGAAGGGTGGATGGATAATAGAGCGCGGGCGCAAATTGCAGGGCCGAGCTTGGCAGCTTGGTCCCATCGACAACACAGGCCACAACATCGTTAACAATTCGATAACCAGGGTCCGGCAGCAGGGTCTTCGGCCGGCCGGTGGTCAGATCGATGGTGGCTGGAACGCCGTCTTGCGACATCCCCTTTTGCAGGCGGATAAGCAGCGCCTTGTCGGTGATGCCGCCCCGCGCGAGATAGAGCGGGATGCGGATGGCGTTATATGAGAACTCGGCGTCGAACCCCTTTGCCGGCCGCGGCTTATCGCGCAGGCTCACCCATTCGGCTGGAAGCCTGCGAGGGCCGAACTGCATCCCGTTCAACAGCTCCACGCCGTCATCCGACAGTTTTTTCCAGGCATCCGACGGCGCGAGCGCCGACATTACCGGGATCGCCTCGTAAATCCAGTAGGACGGGTTGACGACAGGACCGTCGTCCCGGTCGCTGCCGGTAAAACCCTGGGTCCCCGGCAACAGCAAGGTGCGGCCCTGAGAGCTGGCGACGGTTTCGGCAAGCAGAGCCTGTGCCATGCGGGAGGCGGCGAGGATATAGTCGTTGCGTTTCCACGCCGTGCCGGCAAGCGCCAGCGCATAGGCGATCAGCATGTCGCCATCGGTGGCATTGTTGGTATCGGCCACGTGCGGCTTGACGTTCGGATCCCATTTCCAAACGGCCAGGCCATCGTCGCGCAGCAGCAGCTCGGTGCGGGTGAAATACCAGATCTGCTCGAAATCGGCGGGGTTGGCTGCGAGATAGGCAAGCAGCAGGCCATAGCCCTGCCCTTCACTGTGGCTGATATTGCCGTTGCCGTTATCGACGATGCGGCCGGACGCATCGAGAAACTTCGCCTTATAGGCCGACCACGCGCCGGCATTGATCATCGCCTGCTGTGCGACGGCGGGCTCGCCCGTCGGCGCAAGTGCGACCGTGGCCGCCAGCAGGAATGCGCGCAGCCGCCTCATTTCGACCGGCCCAGCCGTTTGAGCATCGTCGATGTGCTGACCCCGATCAAAAGCACGAAGACAACGAGCAGGGAGGCATAGGAGAGGATGTTCGTCGATAGCCAATTGGCGGCGATCAGCCGGTAGTTGGCGATCGACCAGGGCATCGACGGCACGAAGTCGAAACGGGTGACAGGCATCGTCTCGATCTTGCCCGTCTTGCTCGAATATGTGGTGATGTGGCCCGATATCTGCGGCCAGTTCAGTTGTGACGTGAGAACCTCGAGCCCTTCACGCAAATCCTTCGCCGATGGTGCCGTTACAACAGTCCATGAGCCCGCTCCCGCGGGGCTGGAGCCCTGGGCAACCAGCAGCGAGGCGGCGTTGGGCGGCGTAAAGATTTCCTCGGCGCCGGGCACGAATTGCAGCGAACTGCGGGAGATGTCGAAATTGCGCGACACCCACTCGCGAAAGGCCGTGACGCGGCTGCGCAAGACACCGCCGCTGACTTTGGAATTCCACTCCTCGAAGGCCGTGCCGGTGTCGACGACGCCCGGCTGCGCATCCGTCACGGGACGCCACGAGGCCTGGCTCGCCGTGGAGATATTGGCCTGCGACAGCGCGGTCGCCGGCATCTGCGAAATGGAGCCGATGAAGATCGCATCGCGATCGCCGATCGTGTTCGGCGAGGCGACCGTTTCGACGGCGATCGGATGGCCGGCGGTGATTGCCATCTGGCCGAGCAGGGTTGCAGCAGCTGAAAGCGTGTCGGCGTCGATGCGGTCGATGAAGAGCGGCGTCGGCTCCGTGGCCCGGCCATAGGGATAGGCAGTGCCGGCCATGGCTGCCAGGTTCGGACGCTGACCGACGCGGGCAAAATCGGGAATGTGCAGCTCGGAAGTATCGAACAGGGCAAAGCGCGGCGTTGCGCCGGCGGTTGCGCCCGGCGCGCAGGCGGCATCGTCCTTGGTCATCAGGATCGCCTCGATCGCCACCGTGTTGAGACCGGGCTTGAAGTGGCGCATCGTCACGCGGATCGGCAGATGGCGGAGAATGCCGCCCGATGTCGTGGTGATCGGCACGGTAGAGGCGATATTGTCGTTGACGTAGATATCGATGTGACTGCCGGGCAGCACATTATCGGTATAGGCGGCGTCGAGCAGCACCTTCGCCTCGCCATAGGCATTGGCATAAAAGTCAGCCGGCACGGCGATATTGAAGCTGGTCCGCAACCGCCGACCGGAAAATTCGGTGGTCTTCACACCGAGCTGCGACAAAGCGATGTTCGTATCGGAAAAGACCAGCGGCGCGTTCGGCGCGCTCCAGCGCTCGGTGGTCAGCACGTCGCGGCGGACGTCCGAAGCCCTGTCCGTCGGCGAGACGATGGTATCGATCGCCGAGGAGACCGCCTGCCACGAGGGGCCGCTGATCAGAAGCACAGGTGAGCCGCTGCGGGGATCGGTCACGAAGGCGGCGAGCGCCGCGCTTTCGGCGCCGGCCGGCAGGCCGGGAAAGAGCGGCCGCAGTTCCGCCGCGGTGCCGACGAGCACGCTGAGTTTGCCCGGCCCGCCGGCAGGAAGCGACGCGGTGCTGAAGGCGAAAATCTGGTTGGGCATGCTGCTCAGCACCGACAGGCCCTGCGCCAGCCGCAGCAGCGGCTTGGTGGTTCCCGGCTGCTCCAGCGCCGGGACGACGATGTCGAACTCGGTCTTGCCGGCGCCGTCGACGCCGATGGCGCGGATCGCGTCGCCGCTCGACAGCTGGGCGGCATCTTTGCCGGCAAAGCTCAGATAGGTTCCATCAGGTTCGATATTCGACCACAATTCATAGGTGGACTGGATGCTGCAATCGGTGCGGTGGCGTTGACCGGCTTCGAAAGTGACGAGATTGGCGCCCGGCTGCAGCAGACCTGGCGGAACCGCGAAAGTCACCGTCGACGGGCTGTCCGGCGAGCCGACGCGCTGCTGGCCGATCGGGCGGTTATTGAGATAGACGGTCAGCGCCGAGGCCTCAGGGGCGACGACGATCGAGTTCTGGTAGGCGAAGGTGAAGCTGGCCTTGGCGGCCGCCTGTTCCGGCGTCAGATAGACGGACCATGATCGCCGGTCGTATTCCCCGCTGAGACCGAGTTTCGAAAACGGCACGACATAACGACGGGCATCGCCGGCGCCCGCAGGCGCAGCCGCATTCGCTACCGCGGCCGGCTGGACCGCCGGGGCCGCCGGCTGCGGCTGGACGGCAATCGCCGGCGTCACGGGTGCAGGTGCAGGAGCAGCCTGGGGTGCGGGTGCCGGCAATACGGAAACGGGAGGTGTAACGGGAACCGGCGCGTTCGTTGCCGGCGGCGCGGGCGGCGGCGTCAATCTCGGGGTCACGGAAGCGCCGGGCGGCCGCTCGCCGGACATGTCGAAGGGGGCCGTCTGCGCCTGGGCGAAGGCGGAGGCATTCAGGAGCAGAAGCGAGGCAGCGACGATCCTTCTCATCCGGCGTTGACCTTTGCCGCCTGCTGCTGGGCTTCTCGCTCCGGCCGCATGCTGCGGAAGAAGTAAACGAGGCCGCGGCTGGTCTGGTAGAACGACAGGCCGAGGAACCAGATGGTGCCGCGGATCAGGCCCGGATTGCGGCGGCGCGAGGCCTGGAACTCGGTCCACTGGCCTGAGTTGGCAAACATCAGGTCGGCGATCAGGCGATGATCGAGCGCGCTTTTCGGCACGTACTGGCAGCCGACATTGCTGATGTCGCCCGACGGCTCGATGTTGCGGACGATCAGCGGCAAGGTTTCCAGATCCGCGCCGCTATAGGGCCGGAAGCGGATTTCGCCGAGGGCGCCGACCAGCATCTCATCGAGCTGTTTGTTGAAGATGTGAAGCCTTGCGCCGTGGACGGAGACGTCCTCGATCGAGGCCGCGTACCACTTGCCGTTGGCGCCGAATTCGCAGCGCCGGTTGACGCGGACGCGGCGGGACAGTGCGCGTTCGCCGCGCTCCGAGACGACGCCGAGCGCGCAGCCGGCCATGATCAGGTTGATGACGTTCCATCCGCCGACAACGAGGGTGACGTCGGCCTTATAGGGCTCGGCATAGATCCTGTAGATGGTGATGACGAGCGCGATGATCTGCACCGCGAAGATGACGAAGAACGGACGGCTGATCTCCGACAGGCGGCTGACGGCGATCGATTCGTCCTTGGCGGTCACCTTGAAGGTCGGTTTGCGCGGATTGAGCATGACGGAGACGACGGCCGGCAGCAGATGCACGGTCTGGACATATTCGTAGAGCTCGGAAATCCATGGCCAGCGGAACGACCCATAGAGGTAGTTCTGCATCATCAGGTTCACCAGCATATAGGCCAGCGTATAGGCCAGGAACTCGCCGCCGGAGGCGGTGAAGATTTCCAGGTCGAAAAACAGATAGAAGAGCGGCGCAAACAGGAAGATGGTGCGCGGGAACGGGAAGAGCCAGAAAAGCGTCGAGGACATGTAGCAGAGACGCTGCGGGATCGACAGGCCACGCTTCAGCAGCGGGAAGCGGAAGCGCAGGATCTGCATCATGCCCTGCGCCCAACGGCTGCGCTGACCGATGAAGCTGGCGAAGGTGGCCGGCTGCAGACCGGCGATCAACGGCTTGTCGACATAGATACTGTTCCAGCCGCTGCCGTGCAGCGCCAGCGCCGTCTCGCAATCCTCGGTGATGCTGATGCCGGAAAAGCCGTTCTGGGATTCGAGCGCCCTGCGGCTCAAAACCGCCGCCGAGCCGCAGAAGAAGGCGGCGTTCCATTTGTCGAGGCCGCGCTGGATGATGCCGTAGAACATCTCGTTCTCGCTCGGCATCTTGTCGAAGGTGCGCAGGTTGCGCTCCAGCGGGTCGGGATTGATGAAGAAGTGCGGCGTCTGGACGAGGAAGAGCTTCGGATCGTCTTCGAAATAACCGACGGTCTCGAGCAGGAAATCGCGCGCCGGTGCGTGGTCAGCATCGAAGACGGCGATGAGTTCACCGCTCGAGTGTTTCATGCCGTTGTTAAGATTGCCGGCCTTGGCGTGCTCGTTGCGGTCGCGCGTTAGGTAGCTGACGTCGAGATCTTCGCAGAGCTGCTTCAGCTCGATATGGCGGGCGGCTGCCGCCTGGGCTTCGAGCAGCTTGCCGGAATTGCGCTTCTGCAGGGTACCGCCGTCGTCGAGCAGCCAGACATGCAGCTTGTCGGCCGGATAGTCCATGGCCTTGGCGGCGGCCAGCGTATTGCCGAGAAGCCCGGCATCCTCATTGTAGGACGGCACGAAGACATCGACATGCGGCAGACGCCCGGGATTGGCGGCACGGGAAGGCCGCGGCGGCAGTGGTGTGGCGACGATGAAGAGACTGAGCGCCAGCATCGCGACGCTGTACATTTCGGCAAGGTAGAGCAGCAGGCCGGGGATGAAATTTTCAGGCTGATTCAAAGGCGGCAGCGTATTGGTGGTGCGCCAGTAGACATAGCGCAGCACGATCGAGGTGCCGAAGGCGAGCGCCACCAGACGCCAGGTCCCCTCGCCTTTCAATATCTTGATCAGCGCCATGACAGTCACGACAGTGATGCTGGTGATGAGCTGGGTCTGCAAGTTGACCGGCAGCGTGATCAGCACGATCATGCAGAGCGAAACCACGGCCCATATGATGACACTGCGGGCTTTGCGCATCGATGTTCCTTCGAAATTGCTCAACCGGGACACCATCCGGCGTTCCGGGCATGCTCGTTATTTCCGGCAGGCGGCCGTCATGGCCACGTCGCCTATGCAGTCCGGCGACGGCACGGTGACGCCGATCGCCCTTGCGGATTGTTCGACCGGCTCGGCTGCTGCAGCCGGCCCGGCACTCGCCTGCGGCGCCTCGCCCGGCAGCGGCACGCGCGGACCGATGGGGGCCGGCAACGATGTCGCGCCCGCAGCCGGCTGCGACGCCGGCGCGCTGTGAACGGGAACGGCCCGCGGCCGACTGACGATGGCAGGCGCCGGCTCATAGCCGATCGGCATCGGGCTGGGGCGATAACCGCCCTCGTCGGGATAGACCGGCGCGCCGGTGCGTCCGAGCGCGGCGTCGGCGGGCGGCGGATTGCCGTAGGGGTTCCAGGTCGCACCGTCAAATGTTCCGGTGACGGTATAGCCATAGACGATGCCGAGCAGCTGGCGCTCGCTCGCCCTGGCGTCACAGAGACGCAGGCGCAGCTGGATCATGCCGAAATTGCGCGCCTGGCTCATGGCGTTGACGCTCGAGCGGATCTGCTGCCAGGCATAGATGCAGCTGTCGCCGGCACGGCTGCGGCCGGAGGCATAACCGAAGGGGCCGTAGGCGTTCTGCAGGAAGGTCGCCGACGTCGCCATCGGCACGCCGGGGGCCGCGCGCGCCACTTCGCGACGGATGCCGCTCTCGTTGATCATGCTGAAGCCCGCATCGCCCGTCCCGGGATTGGCCCCGGACGCGCCGAGGAACTGCACCTTCAGAAAATTCTGGCCGGGCACGGAGGATGAGGTAAACAGCGATACCGTCTGCTCGACGCCGTTGCCACGCTTGCGCTCGACGACGCTGACGATCGACGGGCCGCCCGGCGGCGGCATGACCAGCGCCTTTTCAGGCGCCACGGTTTCGGGCCCGGAAGGCTGGCGCACACCGCCTGTCGACGTGCAGCCGGCCATCGTGCTCACTACGGCCATCAGCGATATCGTCTTCCGCAAACGCATGTCTCGAGCCGCCGCATTCGTCTTTCAGATATCCATTCGCAAACCGAAACGCGACGGACCTTCGAATCAACGACCGACCGGCCGTTCACAGGGTATAAATCGCCAACATGGTTAACGAAGCGTAAAAAACCCGCCCCTGCCGTCACTGAACGAACGCGCATTGAACGTGATTCGAACAACTCAACCGTATGGTGCATAAACTGATTTATCAACAACTTAATTGCCGCTCATGGCGCCTGACTTCCGCATTGGCGAAGGCTGCGGGGAACTATGCCGCACGGCTGGCGTTGCCCTGATGTCTCAGGTTGAAGAAGGAGAACATCCCATGCGCAAGATCATGCTGGCTGCGGCCGCCATGCTGACCATCAGTTCCGCCGCCTTCGCGCAGAGCACCGTAATCGTCACCGATCCCGCACCGACCGGCTCCGTCGTGCTGCCCGGCGAGGTGCGCACCTATGTGATGGAGCAACAGACGCCGTCGGTCGTCTACGACGGCGATATCGCGGTTGGCGCGACGCTGCCCGATACCGTCGAAGTGCATACCGTGCCGAATATTGACGGCTATGGCTATACCGTCATCAATGAGCGGCGCGTCATCGTCGAGCCGAAGACGCATCGTGTGATCCAGGTCCTGGAATAACGCGCCCCCAGCGGTGGGCGTGAAGTCGTGACGCTTCACGTCCTTTCGTCTTCCACTCTCGCCGATACATTCAGAAGTTCGCGGATCTTGTGGGCGAGTTGCTCCAGGCTGAAGGGCTTGGCGAGCAGGGAGACGCCAGGGTCGAGAACCCCGTTATGGACGATGGCATTACGGGTATAGCCCGTCGTGTAGAGGATCCGGATCGACGGCCATTTTTCCTGGACGATATCAGCAAGCTGGCGTCCGCTCATCTGCGGCATGACAATGTCGGTGAAGATCAGGTCGACGTCCCGATTTTCCTCGAGAACGAGAAGCGCTTCCATGCCGCTTGCCGCCTGCAACACTGTGTAACCGAGTTCATGCAGGCTTTCGGCGGTCATGATGCGGACGTTCTCATCATCCTCCACCACCAGGATCGTATCGTTGACGCTGCCCTGCGGGATCGGCTGGGCGCCGGCCGCATTCAACCGCGCGTCCGTCGCACCGACACGACGGGGGAGATAGATCTTCACCGTCGTGCCCCTGTCGATCTCCGAATAGATCTTGATGTGGCCGCCGCTCTGCTTGATGTAGCCGTAAACCTGGCTGAGGCCGAGACCGGTGCCCTTGCCGGGTCCCTTGGTGGTGTAGAACGGGTCGAAGGCGCGCTCGATCACCTCAGGCGACATGCCGGTGCCGGTGTCGGTCATGCTGATCATCACATATTGGCCGGCCTCGACCTCCGAATGCATCCGTGAATACCGCTCGTCGAGTTCGGTATTGGCCGTCTCGATCGTCAGATGCCCGCCGCCCGGCATGGCGTCGCGGGCGTTGACGGCAAGATTGAGGATGGCGTTCTCAAGCTGGCTCAGATCGGCAAAGCTCGGCCAGAGGCCGCCGGCCAGCACCGTCTCGATCCGGATCTGCTCGCCGAGTGTACGCCGCAGCAGCTCCGACATGCCGCCGACCAGCTTGTTGAGATCGAGCACCTCGGGGGCGAGAGGCTGCTGGCGCGAGAAAGCGAGAAGACGCGCGGTCAGGACCGCGGCCCGCTGGGCGCCGTCTTTGGCATTCTGGATCGAGTGCGGCAGCCGGGGATCCTCGTTTCCGCTCATACGCCGCTGGGCGAGATCGAGGTTGCCGATGATGATCGCCAGCATGTTGTTGAAATCATGGGCGACGCCGCCGGTGAGCTGACCGATCGTCTCCATCTTCTGCAACTGGCGCACCTGCGCCTGAGCGGCGGCATTCTCCTCCATCTCGTGCCTCAGCTCGGCGGTGCGCTGGATCACCGTCTGTTCGAGGCGCGTGTTGAAGCTGTTGAGTTCATCGCGCAGGCGGCTCTGCCGGTCGTGCGCGATGATGATCATCTCCATCAGGCCGATGATGATCACCGCATTGACAAGGTAAGTCGAAAGGCCGACCCACTGACCGGCGCTGATCGGCCAGAAGATATCGTGGGGCTCGACGAAAAACTGCTGGACAATGAAGGCGGCGAGTATGGCCGCGACGAAGCCCGGCCCGGCGCCGCCGATGAAACTCGCCAGCAATATCGCCGGAAGAAAACTCAGGAAGGGAAAACCCGAGAGATAGTCGCTGGCGGCAAGCCTGAGAAGAAACGTCAGGCCAACGAAGGCAACGGCCAGCGGATATGTATAACCCGGCCTATGACGCAGCCAATCCGTGGCGCTCAGCAAATCCATTCCAGATCCCTCGCTTACAGCGCCAAGCGGGCTTTTCGGACGCGCAAGAGGCACTGTAACACTTTGAAGTTCTGCATAATTTTATTTCCGAGTCGATTCCGATTTAAGGAATTATGCAAGAGCCGCCGCGAAGACGGCATCAGAGCTTTTACACATCGAATTTCACCCGGCAATATGCTGTTTCTCGCACTGCCGGACGTGACGTCTTGACGAGGCGCGCAGGCAGTTCCACATAAATCTCCATGCCCGGCAAGGGGAAGTGGGTGGACGGGAACATGAAAGACATATTCGTCGTCGAAGACGACGCGCTGATTGCCATGCTGCTCGAGGACATGCTCGCCGATCTCGGCTACCGGGTCTGCGCCAGCGCGCCCGATCTGGAACGGGCGCTTGTTGCCGCCAGAGACGCGGATTTCGACGCTGCCATTCTCGACGTCTCGCTTGCGGGGCAGAGTTCGCTGCCGGTCGCACAACTGCTCGACGAACGCGGCAAACCCTATGTTTACGCGACGGGATACGGTGCGGCCCCCGCCGGCAGCAGCCCGAGCACACTGCCGGTTCTGCAAAAACCCTTCCAGCTCAGCGAACTCGAACAGGCGATGAAGCGGCTTACCGAAGGCTGATGGATGCCGCCGAAGCGCCTCGCTTCAATCAAGTTTCGCGCGATACGCCTTGGAGCCTTTTCGGTCAGCGCACCTGATCGAGCAGACGCTTGCATTCCAGCAGGTCGTAGAGCGCTTCCTGCAGCAATGCCCTGTCTTCCTTGCCGACGCTCGATTTGCCGATCGAGACTTCCTGCTCGTCGTCACCAGCCACAAAGTTGAAGAAGCGGCGGGTAATCGGCGGCTTGGCGCGGCCGACAATCTGGTCTTCGTCGGCCATGCCGACACGCGGTTCACCGGCGCTCGCCTCCTGCACACCCGACGCAAGCGCCTCGACGCTGGCAAGATCGCCATGGCCGACCGATATGACGAACTTGTTGCCGTTGGTTTTCAGAAGCTTCTGCACGCCCTTGATCGTATAGCCGTGATCATAGAGCAAATGCCGGATGCCCTTGAGGAGATCCACATCCTCGGGCCGGTAGTAACGGCGGCCGCCGCCGCGCTTCATCGGCTTTATCTGCGGAAACCGCGTCTCCCAGAAGCGCAGCACATGCTGCGGCAGATCAAGATCGTCTGCGACTTCGCTGATGGTGCGAAAGGCATCGGGGCTCTTGTCCAACGTCATACTGCTACGCGACCTCGCGGCTCGATCCAACGGCGACTCATCATATTTCAACGGTTTGGCGTCGACAATTCAAGTCATGTCTCGACGTTGCGCACAACGATGGACAGTGCAAAAGCAAAAAAACGCCATTTTAGAAACGGAAGGCCGATGCTCAGGAGGCCGGATTCTGCGGCTTCAGCTTGACCTTGCGAGAGACATGCGCCTTGAGGATGCGCGTTTTCAGCACGTTCGACGCCTTGAAGGTCATGACCCGGCGGGGGGAAATCGGAACCTCCTCGCCAGTCTTGGGGTTGCGGCCGATCCGCTCGTTCTTGTCGCGCACCTGGAAGGTGGCGAAGGAGGAAAGCTTGACGGTTTCACCACGCACGATGGCGTTGCAAACTTCGTCGATGACCGTTTCCACCAGTTCCGCGGATTCGGTCCGGGAAAGCCCGACCTTTCGGAAAACGGATTCCGCCAGGTCTGCGCGCGTCACTGTTTTTCCGGTCATGGTTTCCCCGCCCATTTCAAATATTTTGTGAAATCGCGCAAAGAGTATTTGTCTTGCGCGTCACGGTCAAGCTCTTGTTCGCCGCCAGTTTTTCAGGATTTACGCACTACCAGCGCAGCAGAACGGCGCCCCAGGTAAAGCCGCCGCCCATTGCTTCGAGCATCACCAGGTCGCCCTTCTTGATGCGGCCGTCGCCGGCAGCGGTCGCAAGGGCGAGCGGGATCGAGGCGGCCGAGGTATTGCCGTGCAGATCGACCGTTACGACGACCTTCGCCGCATCGATGTTCAGCTTCTTCGCCGAACCGTCGATGATGCGTCGATTGGCCTGGTGCGGCACCAGCCAATCGAGGTCGTCGGCGGTGGTGCCGGTGGCATCGAAGGCCGCCTGAATGACATCGGTGATCATGCCGACGGCATATTTGAAGACCTCGCGGCCTTCCATGCGCAACTTGCCGACGGTGCCGGTCGTCGACGGGCCGCCGTCGACATAGAGTTTTTCCTTGTGCGAACCGTCGGAACGCAGATGCGCGGTCAGCACGCCGCGATCGGAAACGGTGCCCTCGCCCTCGCTCGCTTCGAGCACGATCGCGCCGGCGCCATCGCCGAACAGCACGCAGGTGGTGCGGTCGTTCCAGTCGAGAATGCGCGAAAAGGTTTCGGCGCCGATGACGAGAACGCGCTTTGCAAGCCCACCGCGGATATAGGCATCGGCTGTCGTGACTGCATAGACGAAACCAGTGCAGACGGCCTGGACGTCGAAGGCGAAGCCGTGGCTCATGCCGAGACGATTCTGGATGTTGACCGAGGTTGCCGGAAAGGTGTTGTCCGGCGTCGAGGTGGCACAGATGATGAGATCGATATCGGCCGGCGTCAGGCCGCCATTGGCAAGGGCCGCGCGCGCGGCGGCCTCGCCGAGCGAGGCCGTCGTCTCGTCATCGCCGGCGAGATAACGCTGGCGGATGCCGGTGCGCTGGACGATCCATTCGTCGGATGTGTCGACGATCGCCTCCATGTCACCATTGGTCATCACGCGCTTCGGAAGTGCGGCTCCGAACCCGCGAACCACTGAACGGATCATCTTCGATTGAACCCCATCGCTCATGCAGCTTCCGGGCCCATCGGGGGCAGCCGCTTGGCATGATATTTCTTAAGATCGTTTTCTATTTTCTGATTGAGGCCGTTCTTGGCCATGTCGTAGCCGACTTCGATGGCGGCTGCGATGCCTTCGGCATTCGCCCCGCCATGGCTCTTGATGACGATGCCGTTCAGGCCGAGAAATACGCCGCCATTGACCTTGCTCGGATCGAGCTTCTCGCGAAGCAGATCAAAGGCGCTTTTGGCGAAGAGATAGCCGATACGGGCAAGCAGCGTGCGCGACATGGCGGCACGCAGATATTCGCCGATCTGCTTGGCGGTGCCTTCGGCAGTCTTCAGCGCGATATTGCCGGAAAATCCTTCGGTGACGACGACGTCGACCGTGCCCTTGCCGAGGTCGTTGCCCTCGACGAAGCCGGAATATTCGAGCGAGTCGATGTTCGCCTCGCGCAACAACCGGCCGGCCTCCTTGACCTCTTCCTGGCCCTTCATCTCCTCGACGCCGACATTCAGCAAGCCGACCGTCGGACGTTCGACCTCGAACAGCGCACGCGCCATGGCGCCACCCATCAAGGCAAAATCCATCAGCTGCTGGGCATCGGCGCCGATCGTCGCGCCGACGTCGAGCACGATGCTCTCACCCTTCAGCGTCGGCCAGATCGCGGCGATCGCCGGGCGCTCGATATTGGCCATGGTGCGAAGACAGAACTTCGCCATCGCCATCAGCGCGCCGGTATTGCCGGCCGAGACCGCAACATCGGCCTCCCCCGTCTTCACCGCCTCGATCGAACGCCACATGGTGGAGATGTAGCGGCCGCGGCGCAGCGCCTGGCTCGGCTTCTCATCCATGCCGACGGCGAGCTCGCAGTCGTGGAAGAGCGATTTTTCCTTGAGTTTCGGAAACCTGGCGAGAACCGGATCGCACTGTTCCTTGAGACCATAGAAAACGAAGGAAATATCCGGATGCCGATCCAACGCCTTGGCGGCGCCGGGGATGACAACCTGGGGACCAAAGTCGCCACCCATGAGGTCGAGAGATATTCTGATCACGCGTCTCTGATCCTTCTTTTCGCCGAGGGCGAAATTTCGGCCAAAATACCGGTTTTGGCGTCGCTTACAACTGAATTATATCAAATGCCAGAGACGCTTCAGTCCTTTTTCCAATCTTTGAGAGCAGCGAAAGCCGAGGGCTTTTTGTCGTTCTCGCCGCTATCCTCGATATGGCCTGCGAATTCGATGCCCTCCTTGCGCGGATAGGGATCGATCGCGAGAGCGGCAAATTCGGCAACCACCTCGCCTGCATCGATCGTATCGCCGACAAAGGTCTCCGGCAGATCGGGGCCGTCGGGATCGAGCAACATCTCGCCGGCGTCGTTGCCGGGCTGGCGGGCAAGCTTGGAGCCCTCCGGCACGAAGATCTGCTCGAAGCTCTCGTCGATGGCGGATTCGACCGGTTCCAGCGTCACGACGCAGGACTGGACGATCTTCGCCTGAACGCGGCCCTTGATGCGCACACCGTCGCGCTTCCAGCGGGCAATCTGCAGATCGGCGCTCAGATCGTCGACGGAGACGACGCTCCAGCTTTTGGCGAGCGCCTTCAATTCGTTGGCGTCGGCCTCGACATGGACCTCGACGGGGTTGGCCGAGATATGGCCGACCTTGACGTGATAGGAGAAGGGAACATCGTCCCGATCGTTCTTCATCGTTTCCTCCTTCAGGCAACCGGTGGCAGCGTTGCCGTACCGGTGGCGATCACCTCTTCGGCGAGGGCCGACAGATGCGATTCAGCCGCCATCATCCATCCGGCGAGGCCGGCCATATCGGCCGGTGCGGCGGTTTCGGGGTAGATATTGCGTTGAAGAGCGAGAGCGAGCGCTTCGGCATCGCCTGCGTCCATCGCCTTCGAATAGGCTTCGAGCCGGCCATAAAACATGCCGGCAAGCTTCTTCATGCGCTTCGGCACGCTGTTATCACCGATGCCGAGTTCGCGGATCGAATAGTCGATATCCTGGAAGAAAGCGTCGACGATCTCCTGGGCGATCTCCTGGCCGCTGGTGGCAGAGCTGCGCGTGCGGCGAAAAAACAGAATCATGGCGATCGACAGCATCTCGAAACGGCCCATGACCGTATCGGGCACATTGAGCCGCTCATAGATCTCCGGCATGCGCGCGGCCGCCGTCAGCGCCGCATATTGCCTGTCGACGATTGCCTGATTGTTGTTTTTCTTACGGAAGAGCCCGAAGATCATTGTTTTTTCCGGAAATGCCTCATTCTTCACGCCGGCTGGCCTCTGGCCTTGTTGCATGATTTCGAAAGCTGGTTTACCGAAGCAGGCGCGAATTGCAATGCCGATCGTGGCCAGTTTCGGGACGACGCCTTCGATGCGTCGGCGAAGCGAATTCGGGATATTCGACCCGGAATGGCCACAATGGTTTTGCAGGAGGTAAGCGTGCAAGGCCCAGAATGGCTGCTATCGATACTCAAGGGAGTAGATGTCGTTGAAGAAACGGTATTTCAAGTCTGACGTGAAATTCTTCAGCAGTGCGGCCATTGCCTTGATAATCGCCTCCACATCAGCCCTTTCCGGTTGCCAGACCAGCACCGTGCTCAATGGTGGATATGTCGCCGACCAGCAGTCGCTGAACCTCGTTCCGGAAGGCTCGAGCCGCGAGCAGGTGCTGCTTTCGCTCGGCACCCCATCGACGACGGCGACCTTCGACGGCGAAGTCTTCTATTACATCTCGCAACGGCGCACCCGTGCCGTCGCCTTCCAGAAGCTGAAGGTCGTCGACCAGAGCGTTCTGGCGATCTATTTCGACAAGGACGGCGTTGTGAGCCGCCGCGCCAATTACACGCTGCAGGACGGCAAGGTATTCGACACGATCGGACGCGTCACGCCGACCGGCGGCAAGGAACTCACCTTCCTGCAGCAGATGCTTTCCGGCGGCAGCGCCGCGAGCGCGGCCCGCAGCCTGTTCGGCGGCGGCGCCGGCGGCACGCCGCAGAACCCGAGCAGCCTGCGCTGAGCCAACACGCCTCGCTACGAAAAACCCGCCGGATCGCTCCGGCGGGTTTTTTATTGGACGTGATTTCGGCTCGGGAGATTGCCGATGCCGGCCCCATCCGCCTTATGCTGCAACCTCTCCGTCCCTCTCCCACGTCTCGCAGGGCACGTCCCCTCTCCCCGTTTTTACGGGGAGAGGGTTAGTGTGAGGGGCTGCGCTCCGCTGCCGCGGCATCAACCAGCGAGAACGGCAAGCAGCAGAAGTGCGACGATGTTGGTGATCTTGATCGCCGGGTTGACGGCCGGGCCGGCGGTATCCTTGTAGGGATCGCCGACGGTATCGCCGGTGACGGAGGCCTTGTGTGCATCCGAACCCTTCATGTGACGCATGCCGTCCTTATCGACGAAACCGTCCTCGAAGCTCTTCTTGGCATTGTCCCACGCGCCGCCGCCAGATGTCATCGAGATGGCGACGAAGAGGCCGTTGATGATGACGCCGAGCAGCGATGCGCCGAGCGCAGCAAAGGCCGAGGCCTTGGAACCGGAGATGAGCAGCACGCCGAAATAGACGACGATGGGCGCCAGCACCGGCAACAGCGACGGCACGATCATCTCGCGGATCGCCGCCTTGGTCAGAAGGTCGACGGCCTTGCCGTAATCCGGCTTTTCCGTGCCCTGCATGATGCCCGGCTTTTCCTTGAACTGACGGCGGACTTCCTCGACGATCGCGCCGGCCGCGCGGCCGACGGCGGTCATTGCAATGCCGCCGAAGAGGTAGGGAACGAGACCGCCGAAGATCAATCCCGCCACCACATAGGGGTTGGAAAGATCAAAGGAGATGTCGCCTATGCCGGCGAAATAAGGGAATTTGTCGCCATTCGCCGCAAAATATTTCAGGTCGTAGGAGTAGGCTGCGAAGAGAACCAGTGCGCCGAGACCGGCCGAACCGATGGCATAACCCTTGGTGACGGCTTTGGTCGTGTTACCGACAGCATCGAGCGCATCCGTGGATTTGCGCACCTCCGGCGGCAGATGCGACATTTCGGCGATACCGCCGGCATTGTCCGTCACCGGTCCGAACGCGTCGAGCGCGACGATCATCCCGGCAATGCCCAGCATCGCGGTGACCGCAATGCCGGTGCCGAAAAGGCCGCCGAGCTGGTAGGTGGTGAGAATGCCGCCAACGATGACGATCGCCGGCAGCGCCGTCGATTCCAGCGAAACGGCCAGGCCCTGGATGACATTGGTGCCGTGACCGGTGACCGAAGCCTGGGCGATCGAGACGACCGGACGCTTGCCGGTGCCGGTATAATATTCCGTGATCACCACGATCAGCGCGGTGACGACGAGGCCGACGACGCCGCAGAAGAACAGGTGCGTGCCCGAAATGTCGACGCCTCCGATCGCGCCGAGCGAGCCCCAGCCGACCGTCAGCGAGGTGGCGGCGCCAAGACCGATGATCGACAGCAGGCCGGTGACGATGAGACCCTTGTAGAGGGCGCCCATGATCGAGCCGTTCGAACCGAGCTTGACGAAGAAACTGCCGATGATCGAGGTGATGATGCAGGCGCCGCAGATCGCCAGCGGATAGATCATCGCGGACTGGAGGATCGGCGCACCGGCAAAGAAGATCGCGGCAAGGACCATGGTGGCGACGACGGAAACCGCATAGGTCTCGAAAAGGTCGGCGGCCATGCCGGCGCAGTCGCCGACATTGTCGCCGACGTTATCGGCAATCGTTGCCGGGTTGCGCGGATCGTCCTCGGGAATGCCGGCTTCCACCTTACCGACGAGGTCGCCGCCGACATCGGCGCCCTTGGTGAAGATGCCGCCGCCGAGACGGGCGAAGATCGAGATCAGCGAAGCGCCGAAGCCGAGCGCCACCAGCGCATCGATGACTTCGCGCGAGCCGCTCTCATGGCCGAGGCCGACGGTCAGAATGGTATAGTAGATGGAGACGCCGAGCAGTGCGAGGCCGGCCACCAGCATGCCGGTGATCGCACCCGACTTGAAGGCGATGTCGAGGCCGGCGGAGAGGCTGGCGGAAGCCGCCTGGGCGGTGCGCACATTGGCGCGAACGGAGACGTGCATGCCGATAAAGCCGGCAGCACCTGATAGTATGGCGCCGATCAGGAAGCCGATGGCGGCCTCGGCGGAAAGAAGCAGCCAGGCTGCGATGAAAACGACAACGCCGACAAGGGCAATGGTTCTGTACTGGCGCGTCAGATAGGCTTGAGCGCCTTCGCGGATATAACCCGCGATCTCCTGCATGCGGCTGTTGCCCTGATCGGCGGCAAGCACCGACCGGGTTGCCCAGGCGGCATAAACCACCGAGAGCAGACCGCATGCAATTACGCATAAAAGAATGGTCATTTCGCTCTTTCCTCCCATAGGCCGGAGCTCACTCCTTCTCCGGCAGATACGCCGCCGACTCGCCTTCCTCTCCACAGAAATGCCACAGCTAAGCGGTGCGGAGATTGCGTGGTCGATCACGTGGCGTCAAGACCGCAACGGGCGAAAACCGTTGCAGTGCGAAGAAAGACTTAGGGAGATTGTTTGGCGGCTAAAGACTTATTTCTTCGCCTCGCCGCGGACCTGCTTGGCGATGCGGTCGAGCACGGCGTTGACGAGCTTCGGCTCGTCGTCCTCGAAAAAGGCCTGAGCGATCTCGACATATTCGGTGACGATGACCGCCACCGGGACGTCCTTGCGGTCGGTGATCTCGAAGACGCCGGCGCGCAGGATGGCGCGCACGGTGCTGTCGAGACGCGACAGGGCCCAATCATCCTGCAGGGCTGCGGCAATCAGCGGATCGAGACGAACCTGATCGCGCACGACACCGGACACGATGGAACGGAACCAGGCGGCATCGGCCTTCAGATAGGTCGCGCCGTCGAGTTCCTGGCCAAGACGGTGCGCCTCGTATTCGGCGACGATCTCCAGAACGCCGGTGCCGCCGACATCCATCTGATAAAGCGCCTGAACGGCAGCAAGGCGGGCTGCGCCCCGCTGGTTCGCAGTCTTGACCGGCCGTTCCGTCTTGTCGTCGTTCATTCTTTATGCACCCAGTTTCTGCTTCAGCTCGATCATGGTCAGAGCTGCGCGAGCGGCAAATCCGCCCTTGTCCTTGTCCGAGCGGCGTGCGCGCGCCCATGCCTGTTCGTCGTTTTCGACGGTCAGGATGCCGTTGCCGATAGCAAGGGACTCGCTGACCGCAAGATCCATCAAAGCGCGCGAGGATTCGTTCGACACGATATCGAAGTGATAGGTCTCGCCGCGAATGACCATGCCGAGCGCGACATAGCCGTCATAATGCGTTCCGCCATTGTCGTCTCCATCGAGCGACATGGCAATCGCTGCCGGAATTTCCAGTGCGCCGGGAACGGTGACGACCTCAAAGGTGGCGCCGGCCTCCTGCAACGCGAAGGTCGCGCCTTCGAGCAGGGCATCGGCCATGTCGTCGTAGAAGCGGGCTTCAACGATCAAAATATGGGGAGCGGTCTCTCTCGGCATGGTTCACCTTCGTTTTGTGGGGCGTTTTCCACTCGGCAGCCCGCGGTCAAAACATGCCTTCATCAGAATGGCAAGCACTTTCGGCCGATGCCGCAACGCCAATGAAGAAATATCCGCAAGGGGATAACCGCGCCACGCCTGCGTCACCGGGCAAGCATCTGAAACCCGCTTTTCCGGATGCCTGGAAAACGGCAATTCGAAGGCCGTTTTCATGAACAATTCTTAATGGTTTTTCAGTGGCTTAACCCATTGAATCGCGAAAGGGCGAACGCCAATTCCATATCGTGACGCAGACGATCCCCTGCAAAGACAGCCGACCGTCAAAGCAGATGAAAGGATACCATCATGAATCGCGTTGTCACCCTCACCATCGCAGCCGCCCTCTCCTCTCTGACATTTGCCGGCGTCGGCCGGGCCGAAAGCCTCGGAATGAACACCACCCAAGGCATCGAGCAGACACTCCGGACCTTCCAGGGCAATGATTTCAATGTCGAGCAGGTCCACAACTGGCGCAACCTCGACGACGAAAGCACCGGTCCGCGCTCGGCGCCGGAACGGTCCGGCCAGGCAGTGCGTGGCATTCAGGCCTCGATCGACGCCAACAGGTCGCTCGCCCACCGTCTCAACAATGAAGGCGTCGACGTCCGCAACGTCGTCAATGCCGAGCAGGCAGCCGATGGCAGCCTGACCTTCTATGTCCGCTGACGGCTTCAGCGCATCCCGGAAAATCGAAACCGATCTTGCGGGATGCGTGGGGTGAACGGAATCGAGCGTCTGGCGTCCTATCCGACGTGCGGCGCTCACAGCATGGGCGGCGGTCTCCTCTCCGCCCATGCCGGGGATTTCCGAGACAGGCATTGAATTTTCCTCAAATGATGGCTTCTCTTGTGGCAACAGGAGGACATCATGACGACGGAACAGAAGGCGGTGATCAATATCGCCGGTCTCGAGCTCGACCACTGGAAACAGGGCGAGTTCTATGAAAGCGCCGACACCTCGTTCGGCACGCTTCTCGGCCTGGCCGGTCTCGGCGTCAGCTACAACGAAGTGCCGCCGGGCAAATCGGGCTGCCCTTTCCACAATCATCATGTCGAAGACGAGCTTTTCTATGTGATTGCGGGCGCCGGCGAATATCGCTTCGGCGACGAGCGCCATCCGATCAAGGCAGGCGACGTGCTTGGCGCACCGGCCGGCGGAGCGGAAACGGCGCACCAGATCGTCAACACCGGCACCGCCACCCTCGTCTATCTCGGCATCTCGACGATGGCGAAGACCGAGATCGTCGAATATCCCGATTCCGGAAAGTTCCTTGCCAAGACCAACCGAAAGGCCGGGCGCTTCCGCCATATCGGACGGCTGGAAGGCGACCTCGACTATTGGGACGGTGAACCCGGCGCCTGAGGGCGCGATTCCATAAGGATCCGATATGACCGATATTCCGAGCCTCGAAACGGAGCGGCTGACGCTTCGCCCTCACCATCTCGATGATTTCGAGGCGCATGCAGCCCTATGGGCGGACGAGGACGTCGTGCGCTTCATCAGCGGCGTGGCCTCGACGCGGGAACAGAGCTGGAGCCGCATGCTGCGCCTGGCCGGCATGTGGCACCATATGGGCTTCGGCTTCCTCGCAATCATCGAGAAAGCGAGCAGCCGCTTCATCGGCGAAGCGGGCTTCATGGAATCCCGCCGGGAGATGACCCCATCGATCGAGGGAACGATGGAGCTCGGCTGGGCGCTCATGCCCTCAGCGCACGGCCGCGGCTACGCCACCGAGGCGCTGACCGCCCTGATCGGCTGGGCGGAGGCTCATTTCCCGGGAAAACCCATGAGCTGCATCATCAGCCCTGAGAATCACGCCTCGTTGCGGGTCGCAGCGAAACTCGGCTTTCGCGAGACGGTGCGCACGCAGTATAATGGGGAAATCATTCAGTTCGCGCGATAGGAATTCCGGCAAGCGGGAACACGGGTCAGAGTTCCACCGCACCGGCCCGATGCTCGTGGAACGCAGTTGCGAATGCCCGAGGGCGTGCCACGTTTCTCCGAGAAAGTATCTATTTATCGGGCGAGATCCGCGGCCTATTTTGCCGCTTGTGCCTCTCCCTCTCCGCAAGCCTCGCGTAACGCCCGCATTCTATGGTCATGGCAAGCGGTCTGCTTCGGTCCTTCGGAGGGCCGATCCCCGCTCTCTCAGGCGGACGTCAGGGAGGTGCCTCAGGAGGAGAAAACATTTGCCGCGCGTGTCGATCTGTATACCGGCCTACAAGCCTGATTTCTTTGAACTCGCTCTGAAGAGCGCAATCGCCCAAAGTTATACCGATGTCGAGATCATCGTCTCGGACGATTGCCCGACGGATGCCATCGCGAAGATCTGCGACAAATATTCAGGTTTTGTAAAATATAGCCGCAACCCGGATCCCGCCGAGTACAAAAACGTCATGCGCCTCGCCGGGCTCGCCAGCGGCGAGTACATCAAATATCTCTTCGACGATGACATCCTCCATCCGTTCTGCATTCAATATCTGCTCCAGGCACTTGAAGCGACGCAGGGCAGAGGCACGAAGCTCGCGTTTTCCCCACGCTATTTCATCGACGAGCGGAATCAGATTACGAATCTCGGCAACGGCTTGATGGTCGAAGGCTCTCTGAAGGTGATCGAAGGCCGCGACTTCATACGCATCACTGCCGTCAAGCATCACAATCTGCTTGGCGAGTTCTCGTCGGTGTTGTTGAGAGCTGCCGATTGCTTCGATGAGAACGGCCGCTTCAGTCTTTTCAAGGTCGTCGACGGCATAATTTCCGGGCCGCTCGATCTTTCCTCCTGGGTCGGGCTTTCCCTACGCGGGGCGATCGTCGGGCATCCCATGCCTCTCTCATATTTTCGCCAGCACTCCAATTCACAGTCCAACCCGGCAGCCAACCGCTATTTCATCTACTCGATCACTTATTACGAGGAAGTGCTGGATCTCGCGATCGAGAAAGGCTTCCTGCAGCCCTCCGAGCTGCCCGTGGCTTATCGAAACCTCGTTAATCACTATTCTTACTGGAGAGGATCGTTCCCGGAACTCGATGAACGGATCGCTCGCATCAGCACGCGTCTCTGAGTTTCATGTAGGCACAATAGAAATCGCAAAGGATCAAATAACAATGGATGGAATCACGGGATCGGGGATGCAGAAGCTCATTGAAAGTGCGGCGGAGTTACGCTCCGCGCTTGCCGCGAAATCGGGAATTTACGAACTGAAATTACGCGCGCTTTTGGAACTCGCCGATGAATTGAAGATCGCGAAAGAGTATATCGCCAGCCTGCCGCCGATTGAAATCGGCAGCATCACGCTTGTCGACCAGGTTGTCTTGGTGCTGCTCGCCAAGATCGTGACGCCCAGCAAAATCATCGAGATCGGCACGTACAAGGGTTTTACCACGCGCCTTTTCATAGAAAACACGCCGGAAGACTGCAACGTGGTCTCCATCGACCTGCCGAAGGGCCTTACGGCGCATCTAGCCGAGACCGACGAGCGTAGCGCCTTGTCGTCCGCCGAGCAGAATGACGACTATCTCCGCAAGCGCCAGGAAATCGACGGCGAGGCCTATCTCGCGTCAATCACAGAGGCGCAAAGGAAGCGCCTCGCGCTCGTCAAGGAAGACTCGACAACAATCAATTTCAAGGAGGCATTCCAGTCGGCCGAGATGATCTTCATCGATGGCGGACATGAGCACCAGATCATCCGGGCGGATACGGAAAATGCATTCGGCATTGTCAAACGCGGCGTCATCGTCTGGCATGACTACAATTCTAAGATCCACGGGGACGTCACCGAGTATTTGGCGGAGTTCTCGAAATCGCAGATGGTCTTCCATGTCGCAAACAGCCTTGTGGCATTTGCGTTGATCAACATAGAGCTCTAATCATGAGTGCTAGCGAGATCAAAATCGGCAGCTTGTTGACGAAGGACGAGTTCCGAGAACTCACGGCATCAAACGACCGGATCGCTTATTCCCACCTTGCCCTCAGGATCAGCATCCATGCCGGCCTGCTTTTCGCGATGGTCCGCGCATGGGAAGGCGGCTATCCCGCGCTTGCTTTCGTGGCCTTTTATCTTAACGCCGTCCTATGGCAGTTCGCCGGCTATGCCGGCATCGGCCATGAGCTGTTTCACAAGAAGGTCTTCAGCAGGAAGTGGCTGAACACATTGCTCTTCAAGCTGTTTTCCTATGTGACCTGGAACAATCCGAGCTACTTTGAAAAAAGCCATCAGTTCCACCACGCTTCCACATTCCATGAGGATGACAGCGAGATCTATCGCGACTTTCCTCTCGACTTTCTGGGCGCCGCGCGTCTCGTCCTATTTGATTATCAAAACCTTTGTAGGCGGATCCTGTACGCGCTCTGCAATGCCTTTGGCTACGAAGCGTATTTCGGCAACGGCATGCGATTGAAAGCGATGCCCGCCGAGCGGCATGCGGCTCAACCCGATGCGATCGCCATGCTTGCGCTCAACACCATCTGCCTGGGGTTGTTTTTCCTGGCCACGCGGTCGCCTGCCCTGACGTTCATGTTTTTCATCACACCGTTCGCCGGGTCGCTCCCAAATCGTGTTCTGGCGCTGGCGCAGCACCTCGGTCTTGAAGATCACAAGGACGAGAGCGCGCTTCTTTTTTCAAGAACAGTCAATCTGCCGGCACCGATTGCATTCTTCTATGCCAACATGAATTACCACGCCGAGCACCACTTGTTGCCGTCCGTGCCCTACTACAATTTGCCGAAGCTGCATGATATTCTGAATGCCAAGTTCAAAATGGAGCGCGAGGAAAAGGAATTCGGCTATCTCTTCACCCGGGACTTCTGGGGCTCGGTGGGAGCATCGGCAAGATTGGAAGGCAATGCCGTGTCTGAATGACAGGCTGGAGCGCTTGTCGCGCTCCAGCCTGTCGGCGCAATCAGCCTTTGGGCGTCAAGACGATGAAGCGCATCACGTTTGGCCGTCCCTCGGAGCAAATGAGGTAACGGTTGTCGTCAGTGAAATCGTTCAACTCCGGAAATTGCGTCAGATCCCTGATGACTGGCGCAATGAATTTGACGTTGAATAGCGCTGAAGCCGAGGTGAGGAAACGAGTGTACTTGTCCCAGAAACCCTCCACCCAGTTGTGAACCTCGATGACAATCGTCGCCCGTTTCAATGCCGATAAGGAGTAATCGTCAAAGATTTCGAACTCCGCACCTTCGGCGTCAATGAGGATAAGTGTTTTAGCCAGATCTAGCGGGCTGAGCTTTTCGTGAAACAGCCTGTCTGCGGCGCCGAATATTTCGATCCTGTCCGACACGGAATTCGCCTCTGCGTTCGATGCAATGGTGCGCTGCCCCTCCTCGCTCAGCTCAAAGCAGACGGCGTTTTTCGCCCGACCCGAGCGAACCATGCCGATAGCGTAATATCCATCGGCGGCGCCGACATCGACGAAGTTCTCAACGGCACCCAATCTTTCGGAGAACAGGAAATCCAGTACTTCCTTCTCATAGAGGCCCAAGAGCATTGATCCGAAGTCGCCACCGCCCCACCAGTTGTTCTTCGCAAGCGACAGCCCTTTGAACGGGCCGTATTTCACGACCCCACCAAGCAGATCGTAGATCTCAGACGACACGCGTCTTCTGCGCTGAAGAATCGTTTCCGCGCGCCATTGCTCCCGCATCTCCATTGTTGCTCGGGACTGCCGTTCGAACACCTTCTGGAAGAATATACGCTCGCCTTCGATCAGATCGGGCAGTTTTTCATTCATTGCGCGGTGTCTCTTTTCGCAGCTGCAGTCGGCATCTCTGGCCGATGCGGATGTTGGAATCACGGCAGAAAATGTATGAGATGGCAATCGGCTTAACAAGACGATCCGTCTCCTTCCCACAAACAACTCACCTCCAAGCGGCAAGCCTCGGGTAACGCCCACGTCCTATGACTCTCAATATCGCGTTCGTTTCCAGTCTCTCATATTGAAAACGGACGCTGACAGACTGCGCACCCTCTATCGAGCTGTGCGCTCCAGTAGGCCAATGTGCAGCGCATCCAACCAATCCGGGGATGTGTGGAACGGATTTGAGAATGACCAAAAGAGCATTGCTCGTCGGCAGCAACTTCAGTGCAGTTCCCCTTCTATTCGCCTTGAAAAGACGCGACTTCCATATTTCCGTTTGTGGGAACAGACAGGACGAACCCTGCCACGCGCATGCGGATCACTCGCATTCCATCGACTACAGCGATCCAAACGCCTTGCTCGCCCTCGCCGAGAACGGCGATTTCGATTTCATCGTGCCGACAGGCAATGACGTTGCCTATATGTCGACCACCTTCGTTGCCGAAAAACTCGGCTTTCCGCGCTTCGATTCGATGAAAACCGCGACCATCATTCACACGAAGCAGGCGTTCCGCAACTTTACAGAGCAGCACGATATCCCTGCCCCGCGTTCGGTGCGCCTGCATGGCGACTCGCCGGTCGAGACCGATGCGCTGCGCTATCCGCTGCTGGTAAAACCAAGCGACAGTTTCAGCGGTCGTGGCGTCACGAAGGTTTTCGACCGGACAGAACTTGCCGACGCCATCGCCGATGCCCGGCGAAACTCGCGCACGGCCGAGATCGTTATCGAGGAATTTATCGAAGGTAGCCTGCACAGCCATTCCGCCTTCATCAAGGATCAGGAGATCGTTTTCGACGTCTTCGTCGACGAATATTGCACGGTTTATCCATACCAGGTCGATTCATCGAACCATCCCTCGCGCCTTTCCGAAAACATCCGATCGAAGACGCGGGCCATTATGGCGCGCGTCGTCAAGCTGCTCGGATTGCAGGACGGCCTCATTCATACGCAGTTCCTGTCGAAAGGCGACGATGTCTGGATCGTCGAATGCATGCGGCGCTGCCCAGGCGATCTTTACGGCTCGCTTGTCGATCAGTCTCTCGGCATCGATTATGCCGATCTCGTCATAACGCTGCTGCTGGGCGAGGAATTTTCGGTCAATCCGCGCTTCAATCCGCCGTTGTTTTTTGGGCGCCACACCATCACCTCCGACACGCCCTCGACGCCGTTTTCCTTCTCGCATTCCATTCCATCACCCGATGTCCGCATCGCGCAACTCAAGACCACCGGCAAGCCGATGAATTCGGCACCGCTAGACAAGCTCGCTATCCTCTACGCCCGTTTCGAGACGCGAGACGAAATGCTGAAGGTGGCGCCGGAGTTCAAAACATTCATTTCGCTCCAAACGATGCAAGGAGATCTCGCATGACCCGCTCAAGCCAGGGAGTACCAGAGAAGCTGCGCCTCGCTTTTCTAGGCGGTGCCGTTAATTCCGCTGTGGGTCGCGCTCATCGCGATGCGATCGAGCTTGATCAGAAATTTGATCTTGTCGCCGGCTGCTTCAGCCGCCATGACGACGTCAATCGCGAGACAGCGCGGCAGTATCGCGTTTTGCCGGAACGCTGCCACGCCGACTTCGATACCTTGCTCTCGAAAGAGGCCGGCAACGTCGACGCCCTCGTCGTGCTTACGCCGACGCAGCAGCATACGAAGCAGGTTGTCGCCGCACTAGAGGCTGGTATTGCAGTGATCTCGGAAAAAGCCCTGGCCGGCTCGAGCGCAGAGGCGCGCCTGATCGAGAATGCTCGGCGTAACGAGGCATTTTTGGCCGTAACCTACAACTATACGGGATACCCCATGCTCCGCGAAATCCGCAGCATGGTCGAGCACGGTGTTTTCGGCGAATTGCAACAGATCCATATAGAGATGCCGCAGGAAAGCTTCCTCCGTTTCCGCCGTGACGGGAAGCCGATGACGCCACAGGATTGGCGCCTGCACGATGGCGCCGTGCCCACGGTTTCGCTCGATCTCGGCGTTCATGTGCACTCGCTGCTTCATTTCCTCACGCGGCGGGAGCCGGAAGAGGTCTGCGCAACCGGCCAGAGTTTCGGTAACTTCCCGCAGGTGCTCGACAATGTGCAGGCGCTCGTGCGCTGCGCCGGCGGCCTGCATTGCAGCATGTGGTACGGCAAGACCGCACTCGGGCAACGCAATGGACTGCGTGTGCGGCTCTACGGCTCCAAGGCATCGATCGAATGGCTTCAGGAAACTCCCGAGGTTGCCTATTTTTACGATTGCAACGGCCGCAAGCAGATTCTCGATCGCGCCAGCCCGGATATCATGATCGCTAACGATATCCGCTACGAGCGGTTCAAGGCGGGCCATCCCTCGGGCTTCATCGAAGCCTTCGCCAATTATTATGCCGATCTCGCCGACGCCCTATTGCAGCGCAAGAGCACTATAGCACGCCTGCCCCATCCCTACGTGCTCGGACTCGCGGAGGCGGAGGAAGGACTGCGGCTGCTGGAAGCGATCGAGCGCTCGCGGCTTGAAAACCGCTGGGTCGAGATTGAGCCGCAAGGCGTCCGGCGCCCGGTGACGGAGCGGATCGAAATCCAAGCTCCGCAACTGGCGCTTTAATCTGGCATTTATGAGGTAACGAAGACGGCGTGATCGATGGTCACACCGCTTTCTTGTGAGCTGCCACCAGCAATGCGCCGGGTCGCGATTTCTTATCCGGCAGGCAGAGCTGGCGCTTGCTGAAAATTGAGTCGGCTTAACCGAGCAAACCGCGCCGATGGCATTGTGCTTGGTCGTCAATGCCGGGGCTCGTCAAGGGATGGCTCGATGCGTGTTCGCCGACGGCTGGGCTTATGACGACGGCCCGGATGCCAGGCTGGTGAAGAAGCCGCTACCTCCGCATCCATCTCGCCGGCATCGGCGACGCCGATGCCGGAGCCTATACCCGGCATGGCTATTTCACCGTCATGAAGACGTAGATCGACCATGGGATATTTGACTGTTGCGGCGCATGAGTCGTGACATCCGAACTGCTGCTCGCATCCGCTGAACGGTATCAAGGCTCATTTGGGCATGATCGGCCACAATGTCTTAAGCGCAGCCAAGCGATGCGAGGCGGCGGACGTGGCATGAATGGTGACACCGCACCACAGCGCCTGGCGGCGCACGATACGCGATCTGCACCGGATGAGCCTTGGTGGTTTCGTTCACCTCACTCTCCAAATGAAAAACCCGCCAACCTGTTACGGTGGCGGGCTGTGATTGGCCTTCCTGCATCACGGGAGATCAAGAAGGACTTCGAAGATAGCACCGACCGTGAACGGAGGAGCTATCGAAACGCGACTCTGGTTCCGATAAGGCACGTAGACACTGGTTCCTTGGTAGAGGTGAACGTTTGTATCGCCCAGATTGTCAATGGGTACGTCAGCACCGAGGACACCGACCCCGCACACGTTACCAATATTCTGCATCGCCTGGATGGTGCACTTAAATGCAAAGCGCCCTGTCGATACGCTTACATTACTCCGAATCTGACGGTTTGCCGTCGTAGATGAAGTCACCAGCAAGCCGTTGGCGCTGGCAGTCAGGCCCGGTTGAGTGGGGTCGGCGACAAAGCCCGTCCCTGTAGGCCACGCTCCATAGCCAGGCGGCGGAACGTAGCCGTCATTTCCAAAATCCACTGCGATGGACAGACCGCTGGTAACGGAGCGGATCATAGCCTTATAGGAGGTCGACAGGAGCTCGAAAGTCCCCACGCTCACTCCGTTCAGCCTATAAGTAATCGTGGGTGTCGCTGCAACCAAAGGGGATTCAGGCTGATAAATCCGAATTGTTGCCGGTGCGTTCCCGAAGCCTTCAACGTAAATGTAGTTGATCGCATTCGGGCGAGAGTCGTAAGTTCCAAGCAGCTTGTGAAAGCCAACAAAGGTCCAGTTGACCGGCAAGGTCGAGGTGTTGGTAAGCCGCATGATCACGCGACCGGCACCTGGTGAGAAGGAAAGGCTGAGATCGCCAGCGACTGACCCGATAATTTGAGCGTCGTTACTAAGGTTAATCTGATATTGTGCAGGCAAAATACCGGTGTCTATGACGGAGAATACACTTGTCATTATGAAATATCCTAAAGATCCACGACCAAAATAACGAGGCATGCGGCGGCAATTACAATTCACCGCACACGCATAGGTGAGTTTTTGCACCCTGCGCCTCTTTAGATCCTTCAAGAACTGTGAACGGATAGTGTCGCCGAGGGTTAAAAAAGTGGAAAAATGGATCCGGTCGCTACCGCAAGCTGGCGCGAAGATTTTCTTCCTCCGCCCTACAGTCCCGACCTCGATCCGAACCGGCCATGCGAACCGCAATGGCGCGATCTCACGATGTCGTCCGCAACGCATTGCTCTAAACCATCGCGACAATCCAGTCTGAAGAATGGCCGCATTACATCAGAAACGCCGGATAGGCGACAACCTAAATGCAAAGGCCCTACATCTAGTGTCTATTGGCGCACTCTCGCACCGCAGATGCTTTCGATCTGCGGTGCGAGATGACAGTACGGAATACCGTGTTTTTTAGGCCGACTTGATAAGCGCGCAGACCTTCTCGACGATCTCCATCTCCATATCAGGATAGATGGGGAGGCAGAGCACCTGCAGTGCGGCTTCGGTTGCGACCTGCAGATTCGACGGCTGCGCGGAAGGCAGGCTGCGGTACATCGAGAAGCTGGAAATCAGCGGATAGAAATAACGGCGCGGATGAATGCTGTTTTCCTTGAGCAACTCATAGAGCCCATCGCGCGAAATGGGATATTCAGGGCGGATGAGGATCGGGAAATAAGAGAAGTTGGAGACGGTCTCGCCGGAACGATCCAGGCATTCTATCCCCGCAACGCCGTGAAGCCGCTCGCGGTATGCACGGTCGATGAGTTCACGCCTTTCGAAGGCGAACTTGATGTATTTCAGCTGCAACAGGCCGAGAGCCGCGTTGAACTCGCTCATCTTGCCGTTCGTGCCTGGCGCCACCACGGTCACTTCATCGACGTAACCGAAGTTCTTCAACTGGTCGATGCGGGTCTTCGTCTTGGCATCAGGGCAGATGATGGCCCCGCCTTCGAATGTGTTGAAAACTTTCGTCGCATGGAAGCTCAGGATGGAAAGGTCGCCGTGATTGAGAACACTTCCCCGTTCGTCCTCCACGCCGAAGGCATGGGCGGCATCATAGATCACCTTGAGATTGTAGAGATCCGCGACCCTCTGGATCGCATCGACGTCGCAAGGGTGGCCGTAGCAATGCACCGGCATGATCGCCGTCGTCTGCTGGGTGATCGCCGCCTCGATCTTCGCTGGATCGAGATTGAGCGTTACTGGATCGATGTCGACGAAGACGGGCTTCAAGCCATTCCAGAGAAGCGAATGCGACGTGGCCACGAAGGAATAAGGCGTGGTGATGACTTCGCCCGTGACGCGAAGCGCCTGAAGCGCCGTCAGCAGCGCAACGGTAGCGTTCGAAAACAGGCTGATGTGCTTCACGCCGAGATGAGTGCAAAGCTCCTGCTCAAGTTGCTCGTGGAATGGCCCGCCATTGGTCAGGATGCGATTGTTCCAGATCGCCTCCAGCGAAGGAATGAATTCTTCGAGCGGCGGCAGGCTGGGCTTCGTTACATAGATCTTTTCGTTTTTCATGACGCCGTCCAGAGTTGGGCACTAGCATGCAATTGGCCTGATACGAACATCGCGGCCTAACCTGTTCCCAGGCTGACCAGCGAAATTCCTGCCAACAGGGTGGCGCAAGCTTCACGTCCAATAGTCGACACCCATACGAATGCCGTATCGTGAATCACGAAGACGGCAGCTACTCGCGAAGGACGATACCTTGACGATCAATCAGCCCATTTCTTCTTTGCCGGCCGGTCTTCCTGATCTGGCGCTTCTCACGGAGAAGGCTGCGGGCACTGGATCCGTCATTATCTATCAGCCTTATCTCGATCCTTTGCAGCACAGCCAGCTCGATGCGGCTGCCATGCCGCTCGACATCTCGTTCAATACGCAGGCTACGACCCGCGAATATGAACTCTTCCTCACCCTGCATCAGCATCACGAGGCGATCGGCCTCGGTGACGACGTGTTTTGGGGGCTGCTCTCCAGCAAATTCGAGATGAAGTCCGTCACGAGCTTTCCATCCTTCGTCACAGAGGCGGAAAAGGCCAGGGCGGAAGGTGCGGACGCTTATCTTTACAATCCGCTGATCGGCCACGCGGCGATCTACAGCAACGTCTGGGAACATTCGCTGCTTGGCGGTCATCCCGGCATGGACCCGATCTTCCTGCATATCCAGGAGCTCGGCTATCCGATCGCGCCGCCGCAGGACAAGACTGCCTTCGCATTCTGCAACTATTTTTGCGGCAATCGGAAATTCTGGTCCGGCTATTTCGCTTTTTGCGAACGCATTCTCGAATCGCTGGAACATCAAGCGCGCGCCGGCACGCCGGCGGGCGCCGCCTATTCCGGTACGGCTCACTATTCGCGCGATGCCAACGCGAAGATGCGCCCCTTTGTGATCGAGCGCCTGCTCGGGCTTTATGTCCAGCAGGCTGCCGCCTCCGGATTGAAAATCGCCGCCTTCGTACCGGCTCTTGCCGATTTCGAATGGAAGTTCGGTACCCGCCTCGGCCGGATGCTGCATGGCCTCTTTGTTGCAAAGGAAGCGTTTCTGAAGAGCCGTGACGAGGCTCTCCTGACCTCGTGGCAGGAAGGCCGCCAGCCGCTCGTCAAGCAGCCGCATTTGATCTGGATGGCTGATGATCCGCCCGCCTGGATGCCGCGCGGCCAGTTCATCGGCGGCCGCGAATTGATGCGCGCCTATGCTCCGCAGCCCTCAGGCGCCTCCCCGATGCCGCAGCAGCCGGTACGGACGGAAAGGCCCGCTATACCAGCTGCGCCGAAAATCGAGCAGCCGCTCCGCAACACGCTGCTGCCCTTCGCCGGCGGATGGCAGGCACACAAGGACCGTCATTGCATCTGGATCGTGACGCCCGAGAACTACAATCACAGCCACGCCTTCGACGAAGTTGCGCTCGGCCTGCAAGGCGCCTTCGAAGAACTCGGCGGCTCGGCGCCGATCGTCCGCGATATGAGCGCATTCGCCGGCCGTGCGCCGATCATCTACGGCGGCAATCTTCTCCCCGCTGAGATCGTCGACCATCTGCCGAAAGACAGCGTCGTCATCAACCTCGAGCAGGTGTCCGAGGAAAGCAGCTGGATCAATTCACGCTATACGTCGATCCTGAGGGCGATGCCGGTGCTCGACTACAGCCCGCGCAACCGCGAAAACCTTGCCGCCAAAGGCATAGATCACGCCGGTGTGCTCGAAATCGGTTACAGCGGTTGCCTGAGCCAGATTCAGCACAATCCCGTCAAGGATATCGACGTCCTCTTCTACGGCTCGATGAACGAACGCCGCCACCATATCCTGAAGACGCTGAAGGACCGCGGGCTCAAGGTCGCGCACCTCTTCAACATCTATGGCGCGGAACGCGATGCGGCGATTGCCCGCGCCAAGATCGTGATCAACATCCATCATTATGCGAGCGGCGTCTTCGAGATCGTGCGCATTTCCTATCTGCTCGCCAATCAGGTTTGCGTGCTGACGGAAGGCGACATCCGCGATCCGGATCTCCAACCCTTCATCGGCGGCTTGGCAATCGAGCGCTATGACGACATGATCGAGCGCTGCTACAAGCTGATCGCAGATGCCGACGAGCGCGATGCCATTGCCGCGACAGGCTTTGCTGCCATGCGAAGCCGCTCGCAGGCGGAGATGCTGATGAGCGTCATGAAGGCAGGCGCCTGATGAAGGCCGCAGAAAAGGTAAGCCATGCGTATTGAGACCGCGGCCATCGAGGGCATCGTTGCAATCACGCCGCCACGCTTCGGCGATCATCGCGGCTATTTCTCCGAGGTATTCAAGGATGCCTGGTTCCGGGAAAATGTGGCCGACGTCACGTTCGTCCAGGACAATGAATCGCTTTCGGCGCAGGCCGGCACCGTCCGGGGGCTGCATTTCCAGATAGGGCCGTTCGCACAGGGCAAGCTGGTGCGCTGCCTTGCCGGCCGGATCATGGATGTCGTCGTCGATATCCGCGTGGGATCGCCGAGCTTCGGCAAATGGCTCTCTCAGGAACTCTCGCCGGAAACCGGCAAGCAGCTCTGGATACCGGCCGGTTTCGCACACGGGTTCGTCACGATCGAGCCGAACAGCGTCATCAGCTACAAGGTCACCGCACCCTACAGCCCGCAGCATGATCGGGGCATCGCGTGGAATGATCCGATGCTCGGCATTCGCTGGCCCTTCGATGAGAGAGACATGGTCTCATCCGACAAGGACAAGACGCTGCCGCGGCTCGCCGATCTGCCAAGCCATTTTTCCTATTCAGCACAGCAACCCAAGGATTGATCGCCAATGCGCATACTGGTCACGGGCGGAGCGGGCTTCATCGGATCGGCATTGGTGCGCCATCTCGTCAACGAAATCGGCGCCGAGGTGCTGAATGTCGACGTGCTGACCTATGCCGGCAATCTGGCATCGCTGAAATCCGTCGAATCGATGCCGAACTATCAATTCCTGCGCGCCGACATCTGCGACCGCGCCAGGATGCAGGAAGCATTCGCGTCCTTCCGCCCTAATATCGTCATGCATCTCGCCGCAGAGAGCCATGTCGACCGCTCGATCTCGGGCGCTGCGGATTTCATTCAGACCAATATCGTCGGTACATTCAGCCTGCTGGATGCCGCACGGCACTATTGGGATGGGCTTGACGCGCGCGACAAGAGTGCCTTCCGTTTTCTGCATGTCTCAACGGATGAGGTGTACGGCTCGCTCGGCGACCAGGGGCTCTTCGAGGAAACGACGCCTTACGATCCATCATCGCCCTACTCCGCCTCCAAGGCCGCGAGCGACCATCTGGCGATCGCCTGGCACCGCACCTACGGCCTGCCCGTCGTCGTCTCCAATTGCTCCAACAATTACGGCCCGTTCCATTTCCCGGAAAAGCTCATTCCGCTGATGATCCTGAACGCACTGGAGGACAAGCCTCTTCCGGTTTACGGCAATGGCGCGAATGTCCGCGACTGGCTCTATGTCGAAGACCACGCCCGCGCGCTTTTTACGATCGCATCCAGAGGACGCCCCGGCGAAAAATACAACGTCGGTGGCCGCAATGAGCGCAGGAACATCGATGTCGTTCATCGCATCTGCGCTATTCTCGACGGCGTCTACAGCGACAAGGCACCGCATGCGCGTCTGGTCACCAACGTCACGGACCGCCCCGGCCATGACGCACGCTATGCGATCGATGCCTCGAAGCTCGAAAGCGAACTCGGCTGGAAGGCACAAGAGACTTTCGAAACCGGCATAGAAAAGACGGTGCACTGGTACTTGGAAAACGAATGGTGGTGGAGGCCGCTGCGCGAAAACGTCTACTCCGGCGAACGCCTCGGCGTTTTCAAGGGACAATAAGCGATGCGCATTGCCGTGACCGGCAAACAGGGCCAGCTCGTTCAGTCGCTGCTCAGACGTGGCGCCGAAACGGGCGTCGAAGTTAGCGTCGTCGGGCGCCCGGAAATGGACCTTGCGGATCCCGAAAGCATCGCAGCCGCCTTCTCGGCTCTGCACCCGGATGTGATCGTCTCGGCGGCCGCCTATACGGCGGTCGACAAGGCCGAGAGCGAAGCCGAGCTTGCTTTTGCCGTCAACGCGGCAGGCGCCGGGGCGGTTGCCGAGGCTGCCGCGCGGATCGGGGCCCCGGTCATCCACATTTCGACCGACTACGTCTTCAGTGGCGACAAGGCCTCCGCCTATTCCGAAGAGGATGCGACGGCGCCGATTTCGGTCTACGGCCGTTCGAAGCTTGCGGGCGAAAAGGCCGTCGCGACGGCGAACCCGAACCACGTCATCCTGCGCACTGCCTGGGTCTATTCGCCCTTTGGCAGCAATTTCCTGAAAACGATGCTGCGGCTTTCCGAGACGCGCGATCATCTTCGCGTTGTCGCCGATCAGACAGGATGCCCGACCTCGGCACTCGACATCGCCGACGCGATCCTTGCGATCGCAACCCGTATCATAGCGGACCCTGCGCCATCGCTCCGCGGCACCTTTCACCTGACAGGCAGCGGCGAAGCCAGTTGGGCGGACTTTGCCGAAGAGATATTCGCAGAGCTTCTTAAATCCGGCGGCAGAAGCGTCGGCATCGAGCGCATCCCGACGGCGGACTATCCGACACCGGCAAAGCGTCCGGCCAATTCGCGTCTCAACGGCGACAAGCTCGCCAGAACATATGGAATCCGGCTCCCGGAATGGAAGCAGTCCATGACGGTTGTCATGCAAGACCTTTTGAATAAGGGTCTTTAAGGAGATGGGCATGAAGGGAATTATCCTCGCCGGCGGCACGGGCACGCGTCTGCATCCGATCACGCAGGCCGTCTCGAAACAGCTGATGCCGGTCTACGACAAGCCGATGATCTACTATCCGCTGACGACTCTCATGCTCGCCGGTATCAGGGAATTGCTGATCATCACCACGCCTCATGACGTCGAGGCCTTCAAGCGCCTTCTCGGCGACGGTTCGCAATGGGGAATTTCGCTGACCTATGCCGTACAGCCAAGCCCGGATGGCCTCGCCCAGGCCTTCATCATCGGCGCCGACTTCCTGCACGGCGACAGCTCGGCACTCGTTCTCGGCGACAACATCTTCTATGGGCACGGACTGCCGGAAATCATGAAATCCGGCACAAGTCGACAACAGGGCGCGACAGTGTTCGCCTATCATGTCACCGATCCGGAACGCTATGGCGTTGTCGGCTTTGACGAAAAGATGAATGCGCTGTCGATCGAGGAGAAGCCGAAGGAGCCGAAATCGAACTGGGCGGTGACTGGCCTCTATTTCTACGACCAGCAGGTGGTCGATATCGCCGCCAACCTGAAGCCGTCACCGCGCGGTGAATTGGAAATCACCGATGTCAATCGCACCTATCTCGAGCGCGGCCAGCTGTTCGTGGAGCTGATGGGCCGGGGCTATGCCTGGCTCGACACCGGCACGCCGGACAGCCTGTACGATGCCGCAGGTTTCGTCAGCACGCTGGAGAAACGCCAGGGCTTCAAGATCGCCTGCCCGGAAGAGGTCGCCTGGCGCATGGGTTACATCTCGCAGGACGACCTGGCCAAGCTCGCGGAGAAGCTCGGCAAGAGTGCCTACGGCCAGTATTTGACGAAGCTGTCCCCGGATTGGTAGAGCGCGAAACAACGCCCACGCAGACCGCGATTTTCACTGTTAAGCGCTCGGGAATTCAGCCAGCCGAGCGGCGTAACGCGCCATGGTGTCGACTTCGAAATTGACGAAATCGCCGGCCTTGCGGTCGCCCCAGGTGGTGACTTCGAGCGTGTGGCGGATGAGCAGGACGTCGAAATCCGTGCCGTCGACCGCGTTGACCGTCAGCGAGGTGCCGTCGAGTGCGATCGAGCCCTTGGGAGCGACGAATTTCGCCAGATGTTCGGGGGCGCGAAGGCGGTAACGGGTGGCATCGCCCTCCGACGTCACCGAGAGGATTTCCGCCTTGCCGTCGACATGGCCAGAAACGATGTGGCCGCCGAGTTCGTCGCCGATCTTCAGCGACCGTTCGAGATTGATGCGGCTGCCCTGCTGCCATGTGCCGATCGTCGTCAGCCGCAGCGCCTCCTCCCAGGCTTCGACCTCGAACCACCGGCCGTTGCTGCCTTCATCAGGCAGGCCGGTGACGGTGAGGCAGATGCCGGAATGGGAGATAGAGGCGCCCATATCGATGGTCGAGGGATCATAAGCGGTCGCGACGCGGAGCTTGATGCCTTCCTTCAACGCCGAAACACTTTCGATCGTACCGATATCCGTGACAATTCCGGTGAACATCAATTCTCTCTTTCATATTCGTCCAGGCGATCAACGCCGAATAGAGACGTGCCCCGATGGGCGAAACCGGATGGTATGTCGGTTGCCCGCAGCGGGGTTTCAATACCGCCCTCACCGATGACCACGGGCGCCTGGTAAAGCTGGATACGATCGACAAGGCCGGCATCGAGAAAAAGCCGCGCCGTCTTTGCGCCGCCCTCGACCAGAAGCGAGGAAATGCCGCGTGTCGCAAGCGCCGGCAGCAGGATTTCCGGATGATAGGGATTGCAGTAGACAACCTCGACACCGGCGGCTTCGAGTACGGTGCGGCGGGAGTCCATGTCGGCGGGGTCGGTGGGTGGAGCACCCCCCTCTGCCCTGCCGGGCATCTCCCCCACAAGGGGAGGGATCGGCTGGGGGCTTGCTCCCTGCCCTACATTCCCTGAAGTCGATTTGTCGCTAAGAGGAGCGAGGGAGCTCGGATCACGCTCCTTGCCGATCTCCCCTCTTGTGGGGGAGATGTCCGGCAGGACAGAGGGGGGTATCCCCTCCGCCTGCAAGAATGACACTTCCTCACTCGCCACCACAATCACCGGCACTTCCCGGGCCGTGGCAACCAGCTTGCTCGTCAACGGCAGTGCCAGCGCGGGATCGAGCACGATGCGGATTGGCGACTGCGCTTCGAGACCCGGGGTCCGCACCGTCAGCAGCGGATCATCCGATATCGCCGTGCCGATACCGACGAGGATCGCATCCGTTTCGGCGCGCAGTGCCTGCACCTCAGCGCGGGCCTCAGGGCCTGTGATCGCCACCTGACCCTCCCCTTCGAGGCCGATCATGCCATCGGCGGAAACGGCAAGCTTGAGAGTCACATAGGGGCGGTTCTTCGTCTGGCGGGTGAGATAGGCGGCCAGCGAACGCCGGCCCTCCGCCTCCAACACGCCGGCATCCACCTCGATGCCGGCCTCGCGCAACATGGCAATGCCGCGGCCGGAGACGCGCGGATCGGGATCGGTGACGCTGATGACGACGCGGGCGACTCCATGGGCGATCAGCGCCTCGGCGCAGGGCGGCGTCTTGCCGTGATGCGAGCAGGGTTCGAGCGTCACATAGGCGGTGGCGCCGCGGGCAGCCTCGCCGGCTTCCGCGAGCGCCTGCGGCTCGGCATGCGGACGGCCGCCGACGGCAGTGACCGCCTGGCCGACGACGACGCCGTCCCTGACGATCAGGCAGCCGACGGAGGGGTTGGTGGCAGTGCGGCCGAGATGCCGGCGCGACAGGCGGATCGCCGCCGCCATGAAACGCTCGTCATCCGGCGTAATGCTCATAGTTCATCCGTCCAGCGGGTCGCGTGCAATCTTGGCGTTGATTTCGGAAATGACCTTCTCGAAATCCTCGGCAAGCGAGAAATCCCGATAGACGGAGGCATAGCGCACGAAGCCGACATCGTCGAGGCTCTTCATGGCTTCGAGCACCTGCAGGCCGATCTGCTCGGAGGAAATTTCGGTCTCGCCGGAGCTTTCCAGCCGGCGGACGATACCGGAAACGGCGCGCTCGATGCGGTCACGCTCGACGGGACGTTTGCGCAGCGCCACTTCGAAGGAGCGCACCAGCTTGTCGCGGTCGAAAGGCACCTTGCGGCCGGTCTTCTTGGTGACCATCAGTTCGCGCAGCTGCACGCGCTCGAAGGTGGTGAAACGGCCGCCGCAATCCGGACAGATACGCCGCCGGCGGATGGACGTATTGTCCTCCGCCGGTCGCGAATCCTTGACCTGGGTATCTTCCGAACCGCAATAGGGGCAGCGCATCCCTACTCCTTACCCCATGTAGCCATACATGGGGAAGCGGTCGGTGAGATTGACCACCTTGCCGCGCACGGCGGCTTCGACGGCGGCGTTGCCTTCATCGGAATTGGCGACCTTCAGGCCGTCGAGAACCTCGACGATGAGATTGCCGATTTCGCGGAATTCGGCTTCCTTGAAGCCGCGAGTCGTGCCGGCCGGTGCGCCGAGACGCACGCCCGAGGTGACGAAGGGCTTTTCCGGATCGAAGGGAATGCCGTTCTTGTTGCAGGTGACGTAGGCGCGGCCGAGGGCTGCCTCGGCGCGCTTGCCGGTGGCATTCTTCTTGCGCAGGTCGACGAGCATCAGATGGTTGTCGGTGCCGCCGGAGACGACGTCGAGGCCGCCTGCGATCAGCGTTTCGGCAAGTGCACGGGCATTTTTGACGACCTGGGCGGCGTAGTCCTTGAACTCCGGCTGCAGCGCCTCGCCGAAGGCAACGGCCTTGGCGGCGATGATGTGCATCAGCGGGCCACCCTGCAGGCCGGGGAAGACAGCCGAATTGAACTTCTTCGCCAGATCCTCTTCATTGGTGAGGATGACACCGCCGCGCGGGCCGCGCAGCGACTTGTGGGTCGTGGTCGTGGCGACATGGCAATGCGGGAACGGCGACGGGTGCTGGCCACCGGCGACGAGGCCGGCGATGTGGGCCATGTCGACCATCAGATAGGCGCCGACGCTGTCGGCGATTTCGCGGAAGCGCTTCCAGTCCCAGATACGGGAATAGGCGGTGCCTCCGGCGATGATCAGCTTCGGCTTGTGCTCTTCGGCCTTGCGGGCGACGTCATCCATGTCGAGCAGGTTGTCGCCTTCACGCACGCCGTAGGAAACAACGTTGAACCACTTGCCGGACATGTTGACCGGCGAACCATGCGTGAGGTGGCCGCCCGAATTCAGGTCGAGACCCATGAAGGTGTCGCCCGGCTGCAGCAGCGCCAGGAACACGGCCTGGTTCATCTGCGAGCCGGAATTCGGCTGGACGTTGGCGAAATTGACGCCGAACAGCTTCTTGGCGCGCTCGATCGCCAGTTCCTCGGCGATATCGACGAACTGGCAGCCGCCGTAATAGCGCTTGCCGGGATAACCCTCGGCATATTTGTTGGTCATGATGGAGCCCTGGGCTTCCAGCACGGCGCGGGAGACGATGTTCTCGGAAGCGATCAGTTCGATCTCGTGCCGTTGGCGACCGAGTTCCTTTCCGATCGCGCCGAAAATCTCGGGATCGACGTCCGCAAGCGAGCGATTGAAGAAGGATTCGGTGGAAGCATTGGTCATGGGCGGGCTCCTCAACTGGAATGCGGTGAGGTATTATCCTTCCGCTGTGGCAAGGGCAATACGAAGAACGACATTTGCTGAGCAAAGCGCGCGCTCCGCGCTCTTTTGCGGCCGCAATCCGCCGATACTTGGACGCCCCCGTCGAGGAGCGTCTTCCCGGGCATAAAAAAACCGCGCCCGAAAGCGCGGTTCTCAAATCACGATGCAGAGGTCGCCGCTTACTGGGCCGGCTGTTCCATGCCGGCCGTGGTATCGAGCGCCAGCTCGGCATTGCCATCCATCTGATAGATGTCGTCGCGGAACTGGACGATGCCGTCGGGCATGCCCCAGGCGGAGATATAGACGAAATAGACCGGAACTTCCGTGGCGAGCTTGACCGGCGTGTTGACGCCGGTTGCGATCACCTGCTCCATCTGCTGGCGGTTCCAGCCGGGGGTCTCACGCAAGAGCCAGTTCGAGAGGTCGCGCACGTTCTGGACGCGGACGCAGCCAGAGGATTCGAAGCGCATCAGCTTGTTGAACAGGCCCTGCTGCGGCGTGTCGTGCATGTACTCGCCGTTCTTGTTGTAGAAGTTGATCTTCGTCGAGGCCATGGCGTTGGTCTTGCCGGGGTCCTGGCGGAACATCAGGTTCGGCGCCTCGCCGTTCCAGTCGATGGTCTCGGGGGCGACTTCGTTGCCCTTGCCGTCGATCAGGCGGATGGCGTTCTTTTCGAGATAGGTCGGATCCTTGCGCATCAGCGGCATGATGTCCTTCTCGACGATCGAGCGTGGCGAGGTCCAGTAGGGGTTGAGGATGACCTCGTAGATTTTAGAATTGACGAGATGCGTCGGACGGCTGAGACGGCCGACAACCGCGGTGTGGCGCGTCGCGACAGTGCCATCCTCGACAGCCTCGACATAGGCAGCCGGGATGTTGACCATCACGTGGCGGCGGCCGAGATCCTCGGGGAACGTCTGCAGGCGGATGATATTGGTGTTCAGCTGCTGCAGGCGGACATCGGCGGGGATGTTCATCGCCTTCAGCGTGAATTCGCCGAGCACACCATCGGACGGCAGACCGTGGCGGGCCTGGAAGCGCTTGACGGCGCCGTCGACATAGGAATCGAAGGCACTCGACATGCCGGCCTCGCGCGGCAGGTCGCCGGTGATCGCCAGACGCTGGCGCAGCGCCTGGACTGCGGGATGGCTGACGCCGAGCTGCAGCTTCTGGTCACCCGGATTGACCTCGGGCCAGCCGCCGGCGGCCGCGATCTGCTGATACTGCATGACCGCCTGCTGGGCGCTGGCAACCGATTGAGGGCCGAGGATCGGCGTGTTGGAAACGACGGCGCTTGCCGTGCGCGAAGCCGCCTTCGCATCGAACTGATCATCCCAGTTGCCGCGGCGCGGCGCGTTGATCAGCGTATCGAGCGCCGATTGCGCGAAGGCCGGCGCGGCGATCGCACCGGCGCCAACCGTTGCCGCGGACGCAAGGAAGGCGCGGCGCGAGAGAGCTTCATTTCCGTTTTTCTTCGACATAGTCCCAACCACTGAATGCCACGGTAAAAGAGAAGCCGCGGCTCTTTGCGAAATCACTGCGCTTTAACGCAGATCCCTGTCCATTCCTTGTCCCGGCACATCAAAAAATCCCGCTTGCCCCATCACAAGATTGCGATGCGGAAGCCTGAACATTCCTGATCGGTCCATTGAAAGCGCCGGTTGTTAAGCCTTTCGCTGCCACACCAATATGGCCAATTCGTGTTGCCGGGGCGGTAGAAGACTGCCGGCTGCCGGGAACACGACACAAGGAACCATATGACGGGGTAAACCGTGCCGGTTAATAACGGCTAAAAAACGGCTTGAATACAGCCGATAATGCTTGCCTGGCTTGCGTTGCAAAGATGCCACGCGGGCACAAACGGCAAATCGGACGTGCAGGGAACACGTCCGATTTTCTGCAACCCTGAAGGAGGTCAGGGGTCTTAAAGGCGATACATGATCGAGTCGTTCCAGAAGCGGTCCAGGCGCTGGAGCAGCTTGTTCATCTGGGTGAACTCGTCGGTGCCGATGCCGCCGACCTTGTCGATCGAGGTGATGTGGCGTTCGTAGAGCTTGGCGACCGTTTCGGCGATGTCCTGGCCGGTTTCGGTCAGGCTGATGCGGACCGAGCGGCGGTCGATGCGCGAGCGCTGGTGGTTGATGAAGCCGAGGTCGACCAGCTTCTTGACGTTGTAGGAAACGTTGGAGCCGAGATAGTAGCCACGCGAGCGCAGCTCGCCGGCGGTCAGCTCGGAATTGCCGATGTTGAAAAGGAGCAGCGCCTGGATGGCGTTGACGTCGCTGCGACCCTGACGGTCGAACTCGTCCTTGATGACGTCGAGAAGACGACGGTGAAGACGTTCAACAAGATGAAGGGATTCCATGTAAAGATCACGGATGCCCTGATCCTGCTGGTCACGGAAGTTCGATACCGCCTGCGGCTTGATTTTCGTGTTCATATTGACTGCCTCACTGTTTGATTGGCGGTGTCGTTTTCTTCCCGCCTTGAGTGAGACCCTATCGAATACATATAAAATTCGACTTAAACCGCAGGCTTAACGGAGCCTTACTGGAAACCCCACGTTGTCTCAGGGTAAATCAACGCTTACCTGGCGGCGGTGCCGGCGCTTTTCCAGCCAGAGCAAGAGGCGGAAAATCCAGTAAACGACGGCGACGATGACATGCAGCAGGATGATCAGCTTGTTGGGGCCGAAAATATCCGGCAGCAGGCCATACATCAGGATCTGGCCGCCGGCGGCCAGCACCCAGATGACCGGCCCCCAGGAGACGGTCAGCCAGAGGCCGAGCGACGCGACGGGAAAGAGCACGGCGAGGCTGGTGCTCGCCACCTTCCACGGCAGGCTCAAAAGATCGAAGCGGCCGGCGCCGACCAGCGAATAACCGACGAGCATCGCCCAATATTGCAGGCCGAACCAGAAGCAGGATACGGCCACCAGTCTCAGGAAGAGAATGAAGAGAATGTCGGCCAGGGTGCGTTTCGGTATCGTCGGGGAATCGGTTTCCATGGCGCAAACATCGGTTGGGGATCGTATCGTTACAAGCAGTTTTTCCGCCGCGGCCAATCGTCCGGTTTGGATTTTCCGGGCGCCATGATAATGAGCGCTCCGATAAATGGAATGGGCTCGGGATCAATATCATGCAGGACAGGACGCATCTCGTCGACGACATCACCGGCCATCGCCGCATGCGACGCAACCGCAAGGCGGATTGGACGCGCCGGCTGGTGCAGGAGAACCGGCTGACCGTCGACGACCTGATCTGGCCGATCTTCATCGTGCCGGGCTCCGGCATCATCGATCCGATC
Source organism: Rhizobium esperanzae (assembly GCF_014197615.1). Lineage (GTDB taxonomy): Bacteria > Pseudomonadota > Alphaproteobacteria > Rhizobiales > Rhizobiaceae > Rhizobium > Rhizobium esperanzae_A. Next base: position 8,334 of record NZ_JACIFY010000010.1, on the reverse strand, counting down.
GCGGCCATGCCCGGCGTCAACCGCATGAGCATCGACAAAGCCGTCGAGGCGGCACGGGAAGCCGCCGGCCTCGGCATTCCGGCGATCGCCACCTTCCCCAATATCGAGATGGAACTGCGCGACGAGACCGGTTCCAACAGCCTCGAAGCCAACAATCTGATCAATCAGGCAACCGCGGCGATCAAGAAGGCGGTGCCCAATATCGGCGTCATCACCGATGTCGCGCTCGATCCCTTCACCAGCCACGGCCATGACGGCATCCTGAGAGGCGGCGAGATCGTCAATGACGAGACCGTCGACCAGGTGGCGCGCGCCGCCGTCATGCAGGCCGATGCCGGTGCCGACATCATCGCGCCGTCGGAAATGATGGACGGGCGCATCGGCGCGATCCGCATGGCGCTCGATGCGGCCGGCCACCAGAGCGTCGGCATCATGAGCTATGCGACGAAATTCGCCTCCGCCTTCTACGGCCCCTATCGCGAGGCGATCTCGACGGGCGGACTGCTGAAAGGCGACAAGAAGACCTATTATATCGACCCCGCCAACGGCACCGAGGCGATCCGCGATGCGGCCCTCGACGTCGAAGAAGGCGCCGACATGCTGATGGTCAAGCCCGGCCTGCCCTATCTCGATATCTGCTGGCGGATGAAGGAGGCCTTCGGCCTGCCGACCTTCGCCTACCAGGTGTCCGGCGAATATTCGCAAATCAAGGCGGCGGCGATGAACGGCTGGATCGATGGCGAACGGGCGATGCTCGAAACGCTGCTGTCGTTCAAGCGGGCGGGATGCGACGGTATCCTCACCTATTTCGCAGTCGAGGTGGCGAAAATTCTCAGCAAACGATGAGTATAAGGCGAATTATTGTATTTCGTCGCGCCGATACCATATCAGCGGCATCGCTTTTCCTGAGGAGATTGAGATGAGCTACAACCCCAATCCGCTTTATGCCGCACCGGAGGACTGGCGCGCCTATAGCGGCGTGTTGAGCCGCCGCGTCTTCGCCTTCATCCTCGATTACGTCATCGTGGCGCTGCTCTGGATTCCAGCCGCGGTGGTGCTGTTCTTCCTGTCGATCCTCACGCTCGGCCTCGGCTTCCTGCTTTACCCTGCCCTCTTCGTCATCGTCGCCGGCGTTTACTTCGGCCTGACGGTGGGCGGGTCGAGCCAGGCCTCTCTCGGCATGCGCGCGATGGGGATCGCGATCGTGCGCGTCGACGGCCGGCCGATGGACTTCCTGACGGCGATCGTGCATCTGGCGCTGTTCTGGATCCTCAACTCGGTGCTGACGCCGCTCATCCTGCTTGCCGGTCTGTTTACCGAGCGCAGCCGTCTCATCCACGACCTGCTTGTCGGCACGGTGACGGTGCGGACCGCCTGAGCGGCTGACAGAGATTGCTGCTGAAATCCTCAAGCGGAGACGAAATAAAGTCTCCGCTTTCTCTTTGCCCAGGCGTGCCGGCGCCCCATATCTCAAATTAGAAGACTGAAATGAAGGCGAAGCCCACCCTGCTGTTGACGTTTTCTATTCTTAGGTCATGCTGTCAAGAAACGGCACGGTTTCGACAAGGAAATTTCCGCGACAGATGAATACGCAGACAACGCCATCCCCGCAGTTTTATCTGACGGCTCCGGCTGCGTGTCCGTATCTGCCGCATGAGATGGAGCGCAAGGTATTCACCCATCTGGTCGGCCCGCGCGCCGCCGAGATGAATGACATCCTGACCCAGGGCGGTTTCCGCCGTTCCCAGAATATCGCCTACCGCCCGGCCTGCGAATCCTGTCGCGCCTGCGTTTCCGTGCGCATTCTCGCCCAGGAATTCGAACCGACGAAATCGATGAAGCGGGTGCTTGCCGCCAATTCCGACGTCATCGCCACCGAATTCGCCGCCCAGCCTTCCAGCGAACAATATTCGCTCTTCCGACGTTATCTCGATTTCCGCCACCAGCAGGGCGGCATGTCCGACATGACTGTGCTCGATTATGCAATCATGGTGGAAGATACACATGTGAACACGCGAATCGTCGAATATCGCCGGCGCGAGGAAGGCTCCGGACTGGAGCAGCGGCCGAAGGGCGAGCTGCTTGCCGCTGCGCTGACCGACACGATGAGCGACGGGCTGTCGATGGTCTATTCCTATTTCAATCCCGATGTCGAGCGGCGGTCGCTCGGCACCTTCATGATTCTCGACCATGTCAGGCGTACCAAAGCGCTGGGCCTGCCGCATGTCTACCTCGGCTACTGGGTTCAAGGGTCGCGAAAAATGGACTACAAGACCCGCTTCCAGCCGCAAGAACATCTGACCCCGCGCGGCTGGGAACGTTTCGATCCCTCCTCGATGCCCGAAAGCACCCCCGGCTGAATGTTTCCCACTGCTCTTTCCGATCATCGGAAGGGTCTGCTGCTGACGGCGATCGGCGGGCTGGCGCTTTCCATGGATATCCCGCTCGTCCGTCTTGGCGATGGCGACATCTGGTCGGTGCTCGGAACGCGAAGTGCTGCAACGGTTGTCGCCACGCTCGTCATCCTTGGAGCGATGCGCCTTGCCTCTGGCAAATGGCCGATCCTCATTCCGGGGCGAGCCGGCGTTTTCGCCGGCCTGCTCTACGGCATTTCGTCCCTCACCTTCGTGCTGGCCGTCTTCAATACGGCGACAGCCAATGTCGTCTTCATCGTCGCCTTCAACCCGATGTTCGGGGCGCTTCTTTCCTGGATTTTCCTGAAGGAGAAACCACCGGCAGCAACGCTGATCGCCATGCTGTTCATGGTCGTGGGCGTCGGACTGATCGTGCGCGAAGGGCTTGCGAGCGGCCATGTTTTTGGTGACGCCATGGCGCTTCTCAGCGCGCTCATTCTTGCCGCAGCCATCACGGTCGGGCGTGCCTCGCGCCGGAAAATGGGCTTCGTCCCGCTGCTGGCCGCCATCCTGCCAGCCGCGATCGGCCTGGCGCAAGCGCTGCCCACAGGGCTTGCCATCGCCCATCCCGGCTGGATCCTGCTCAACGGCGCCATCGTGATGCCGATCGCCTTCTGGTGCCTCGCGACCGGGCCGCGTTATCTTTCAGCGCCCGAAGTCGGCATGTTCTATCTGCTGGAAACAGTGCTCGCGCCGATCTGGGTCTGGCTGATCTTTGCCGAAACGCCCGCGACGATGACACTCGTCGGCGGTGGCATCCTGGTGGCGACAATCGGCGGGCATTCCCTCTGGATGGCGCGGGACAAAAGCAGCAGACAGCCTGCGGCATAGGCGTTGTTGCCTTTCAGCCACCCCGTTATAACTCCGTTACCACACGGAGGATGCAACGAACGTCGTAATTCCCAAGATCGGAAATTCCGAGGGTATCATTATCCCGAAAGTGGTGCCGCAACGGCTGGGTCTGAGCAGCGGCGACAGCCTCGAGTTGCAAGAAATCGAGGGTAATATTCAGCTGGTACCGGAATCGGCGGACCTCGCGGAGCAAATGCGAGCAACCCGTATCGGCATGGAAAAATATCGGGTGGCGCTCCGGGAACTCGCAAAATGAGATGCCAATGCCTTGGAAACCAGTTTGGCACGCCCGCTGAATAAGGCTGGCGAAACCGATACCTTCGCATTCGCAGCAGCCTATCTCTATGCCATTGTCAAAAACCATCCATTTGTGGACGGGAATGAACGTACAGGCTATCTCGCAGCCTTTACGTTCCTCTACATCAACAACTATGTCGTCAATGCAGACAACGCACAGGTGATTACATTCGTTCTTGCCGTCGCAGCCGGCGAGATCGACGAGGAAGGCGCTACACGTTTCCTCCGTGACTTCACCGTAGCGCTCAACCGGTAGCCTTCATCTGCTGCTGTTCCAGCTCCCTGCCAAGCCCTTCGACCACATGCGCCCAGCCCTGCCGGGTCTTTTCCTCATGTTCGGCCCATTCGGCGCACATTTCGTGGGTGAGTGTCAGGCGGCTGCCGCCGCCGAGAGGTTCGATGTCGATTTGGACACGGTCGCAATTGTGGTCGTGCTCCTCGACCGAGAAGCTGAAGACCATGCGTTGCGGGCGCTTCAGTTCCAGGAAAACGCCCTGGTGAAAGGCGTCGCCGGTCGGGCGGCGATCGACGACGAAGAAACGGCCCCCGACATGCGGATCGATATCTGCGCGGATAACATGGCCGTCATCGGTGGCAAACAGGAAGCGGCGGGCGATTTCGGGATTGAGCCAGGCGTCGTAGACGACCGCGGGCGGCGCCCTGTAGGTGTGGCTGACATGTAATTTGATGGTGCTGGCGGGCATCGATTTTCCTCCGGTAAGGGCACGCGCGCTTTCCCCAAGCGCACGGGCCTCAGCCATTCCGCCAGCCTCGGAATCGACCTTCTCATATTTTTGGTAACGAAAATGAGATAGAGGAGTTCCCGCGCCCGCCAAGAGCCGAATGCGGAATTTACTTCCGGGGCAAATCAAAGAGTTACAGCGTCCTTTGCGCGTCTGAACAGACGCAGGACGCTGCAAAGCTTCAGCCGGCGAACTTGCCGCTGCGCGGGAAGCCCTTCGGCACGGTACGGCCGGCGGTGGCGCGGTCGGCCAGCCACTCGGCAAGCTCGTCCTTGTTCTTCGTGAAGGTGCGGCCGGCACTGTCTTCCCAGATAAGGCCGTCTGCTATCGCGAAGCAGCGAACGTCCGAGATGCCGCCATCCTTGTATCGCTGCAGGCGCACGCCCTTGCCCCGCGACATTTCCGGCACCTGCGCCAGCGGGAAGACCAGCAGCTTGCGGTTTTCGCCGACGACGGCGACATGGTCGCCGCCAACGGGCACCAGCAGCTGCGTTTCCTCGGGCAGTGCGACGTTCATGATCTGCTTGCCCTTGCGGGTATTGGCGACCAGCTCGGCTTCGGGAACGACGAAGCCGTTGCCGGCTGTCGAGACGATCAGCTGCTTGCGCGAGGGATCGTGGACGAAAGCGGTGAGCACCGCCTGATCGTTGTCCATGTCGACCATGATGCGCAGCGGCTCGCCATGGCCGCGGCCACCCGGCAGCTTATCGCCGCCGAGCGTGAAGGCCTTGCCGCCCGTGGTGACGATCAGAATCTTGTCCGTCGTCTGCGCCGGGAAGGCCACCTTCAGGCCGTCGCCTTCCTTGAAGGTCAGCGTCGCCGTATCGGCGATATGGCCCTTCAGCGCACGGATCCAGCCCTTTTCGGAAATGACGACGGTGATCGGTTCCTTCTCGATCATCGCCTGCTGGATCGCTTCCTCGTCGGCCTCGGGTGCGTCGGCAAACTGGGTGCGGCGGCGGCCGACCTCGGTCGCCTTGGCGAACTTCTTCTTCACTTCGCCGATTTCCCAGGCGACCGTCTGCCACTGCTTGTCGTCGGAGGCAAGCAGCGCTTCGATCTCGCCCTTTTCCCTGGTGAGTTCGTCGAATTCCTTGCGGATCTCGAACTCTTCAAGCTTGCGCAGAGAGCGCAGCCGCATGTTGAGGATCGCCTCGACCTGATTGTCGGTCAGATCCCAGCGCGCCACCATGACCGGCTTCGGCTCGTCCTCCTCGCGGATGATCCTGATCACTTCATCGATGTTGAGGTAGGCAATCAGCAGGCCGCCGAGGATTTCGAGACGCCTGTCGATCGCCGCCAGGCGGAAGCGCGAGCGGCGCTGCAGGACCTCACGGCGGTGATCCAGCCACTCCTTCAGCACCTCGTTCAGCGCCATGACACGCGGGATGCGGCCCATGGACAGGACGTTCATGTTGAGCGGGAAGCGGCTTTCCAGCTCCGTCAGCTTGAACATCGATTCCATCAGGATGGTCGGATCGACGCTGCGGGTCTTCGGCACCAGCACGACACGGATGTCCTCGGCCGATTCGTCGCGGATGTCTTCCAGGAGCGGCAGCTTGCGGGCGATCAGCAGCTCGGCGATCTTTTCGATCAGCCGCGACTTCTGCACCTGGAAGGGGATTTCGGTGATGACGATCTGGTAGCCGCCGCGGCCGAGATCTTCCGTCTGCCATTTCGCCCGCACGCGGAAACCGCCGCGGCCGGTGCGGTAGCTCTCGATGATGCTGTCGCGGCTGTCGATGATGATGCCGCCTGTCGGGAAATCCGGGCCGGGAATGAATTCGACGAGCTTTTCGACCGTTGCATCGGGATGTTTGATCAGATGCAGGGCGGCGTCGCAAAGCTCATGGGCATTGTGCGACGGGATCGAGGTCGCCATGCCGACGGCAATGCCGGAGGAACCGTTGGCAAGCAGGTTCGGGAAAGCGCCGGGAAGGACGACCGGCTCGGAATTCGATTCATCATAGGTGTCGCGGAAATCGACGGCATCCTGATCGATGCCCTCGAGCAGCAGTTCCGAGACCGCCGTCATCTTCGATTCGGTGTAACGCATGGCGGCGGGGCTGTCGCCGTCGATGTTGCCGAAATTGCCCTGGCCGTTGACCAGCGTGTAGCGCTGCGAGAAATCCTGGGCGAGACGGGCAAGCGCATCATAAATCGACTGGTCGCCATGCGGATGGTAGTTACCCATCACTTCGCCGACGATCTTGGCGCATTTCCTGAAGGCCGAAGTCGGCCTCAGGCCCATCTCGTTCATCGCATAGACGATGCGGCGATGGACCGGCTTCAGCCCGTCGCGCACGTCGGGCAAAGCGCGGTGCATGATGGTCGACAGTGCGTAGGCGAGATAACGCTGCTCGAGCGCTGCCTTGAGGTCGACCGGCTGGATGTTGTCGTCGTCTCCGCCAGAAGGCGGCAAAATCTCTTGTCCCATAGGTTCTGACTAGCCCAGAAGAGGCTGGCGGGCAAGGAATCCGGGCCATTGCAGCTGTGGATGAAGTCTTGGGAATGACATCAAAGGATGAGACAAACGCTTCGCCGCAATTTGGACTTCGTTTGCCGTTCCTTTCAACGGAAATTTAGAAGTCCGTAAATATAAAGCGGGCCCAATCCGTAGTAGTGTAGCTGCAGATTTCCAAACCGCCATCACGCCACCAGAGGAATCACCCCATGAACTTTTACCGGACAACGCGGCTGATGCTGTCGGGCGCCGCCTTTTTCTCGCTCGCCGGCTCGGCTTTTGCTCTCGACGGCACCGATCTGCTGAAGAAGATCAATGCCGCCTACGCCGCTCAGGGCGGGACGATTGCGGCTGAGAATATCGATATCGACGGCACGACCGTGACCTTGAAGAATGTCACCCTCAAGCCGGCCGGCGGCGAAAGCCTGCCCATCGGCGAAATCACCCTTTCCGGCGTCGAAGAAGACGAGGACGGCGGCTACTACATCGAAGAAGCTGCCTTCCCCGACATCAACAAGACCCAGGACGGCGTGACCGTGACGGCGCAGGAACTGACGCTCGGCGGCATCTCCGTGCCGGCAACGGCTGGCGGCGACTCACTCGATACGATGATGCTTTACGAAACCGCCCATACCGGCCCGTTGAAGGTGGTCAAGGACGGCGCGGAAGTGTTCTCGCTGCTCCAGACCGACATGAACCTGACGCTTCGCGAAGACGAATCCGGCTTCGATTTCGACGGCGCTTTCAAAAGCATGAAGGCCGATCTCAGCAAGGCCGAAGACGCACAGAGCAAGGACGCGATCGAGAAGCTCGCCCTGCAGCACGTCCAGGGCGACATCACCATGAAGGGCGCCTGGGAACTTGCCCCCGGCACCATCGACATTTCGGAATTCGCCTTCGACTTCACCAACATCGGCAAGCTGAATCTCGGCTTCAAGATCTCGGGTTACACGATGGCCTTCATGAAATCGATGCAGGATGCGATGAAGGAATCCGAAACCAATCCGAACAAGGAACAGTCGCAGCAGGCGCTCGGCCTTGCCATGCTCGGCCTGATGCAGCAACTGTCCTTCGAGGCCGCACAGGTGCGTTTCGAAGATGCGTCGATCACCAAGCGTGCGCTGGATTACGCCGGTTCGCAGCAGAACATGTCCGGCAAGCAGATGGCGGATTCGCTGAAGGCGATGACGCCGATCATGCTGGCGCAGCTCAATATCCCGGAACTGCAGAACGCCGTTTCGGCTGCCGTCAACACCTTCCTCGACGACCCGAAGAGCCTGACCGTCAAGGCCGCGCCCGAAAAGCCGGTGCCGTTCCCGACGATCGTCGGTGCCGCCATGGGCGCTCCGAACACGCTGCCGCAGGTGCTCGGCGTCAAGGTTTCGGCCAACGACTGATCGCTTCGATCTGACGATAAAGGCCCGGCACGCGACTGCGTGCCGGGCCTTTTATTTTTCTGAGCTCTCTCCAGCCTCATCCTTGTACGTTGCCGTTGGTGTATAATGGGGTCGTGCGACGGGGATGCGTGTCATCCTTGGGTTTTGAACTCGTGCCTCAGCGAGCA
>NZ_JACIFY010000009.1 GCF_014197615.1 Rhizobium esperanzae | reverse complement strand
GGCTCTCCCCAAATCAGAGAAAGCCGCTACTGAATCCATCAGCTCAGCAGACGCAATACTTATATGCGATTCCCCTGCCCTTGTGGGGAGGGGTTGGAGAGGGGTCTTTGGTGGGCCCGAACCGGCCAGCCACGACATCCCCCAGGACACAAATCTCCCGCTTTCGTGCATTGCCCTTCGCCGATTTCGGCTGATAGACTTCCCCTGTCTGTTTCATCACCTATGTCCTTGGTTTTCGGGAGGCTTCTTAGCCATGGCAGAACTTGCGCAATTGCTTGCATCCATCAAACTGCCGGATCTCTCAGGCAAGGCGGTGCTGATCACCGGCGCCTCGACAGGGATCGGGGCGGCGCTGGCCCGCGCCTTTGCAGCGCAAGGGGCCAAGGTTGGCGTGCATTACAATGCCAGCCGCGAGCCGGCGGAGGCGCTGGCCGAGGAAATTCGGACGGCCGGCGGTACCGTGCATCTGATCCAGGGCGACGTCTCAAGGGAAGGGGAGACGGAGCGGGTCGTCGAGGAGACGGCGAAGACCTTCGGTCATCTCGACGGCCTGATCAACAATGCCGGCGGCATGCTGGGGCGCAAGCCGACCTCGGAATATACCGATGCGCATTATGCCGCAGTCATGGATCTCAATGCCCGCTCGGTGCTGGCGGCAACGCGCGCAGCCCATCCCTGGCTGAAGAAGCAGGGCGGTTTCATTATCAACACCACCTCGATCGCCGCCCGCAATGGCGGCGGCAACGGCGCGATCCTCTATGCGGCGTCCAAAGGTTTCGTCTCGACGATCACCCGCGGCCATGCCAAGGAATTCGTCGCCGACAGGATCCGCGTCAATGCGGTGGCGCCCGGTGTCATCGCCACGCCCTTCCACGAGCGTTATACCAATGACGAGCAGATGGAACTGCAGCGCAAGTCGATCCCGATGGGCTTCGTCGGCACCTCCGAGGATTGCGTCGGCGCCTATCTCTTCCTCGCCTCGCCGACCTTGTCGGGTTACATCACCGGCCAGATCATCGAGGTCAATGGCGGCCAGCTGATGCCGTAGCGGTTGCCCCGGCGAGCCGCATCGTTGGCTTTTCCCGTCGAGGACGGAACTTTCGAACCGCCGTAACGTTTCCCGCTTGGCCATATCACCAAGCGGGGCATCATGAGCTTTTCATTTTCGGAACTCGACTTCCTCAAGCCGGAGCTGGGGGCGGAGTATACGGGTTCCGGAACGCATTTCGCTGTCTTCTCGGCCCATGCGGAACAGATAGAGCTCTGCCTCTTCTCACCTGACGGAAAAGACGAAATCGCCAGGCTGCCGCTGCCGAAACGCGAGGGCGACATCTGGTCGGGCTATATCGCCGGCGTCGGACCGGGCACCGTTTACGGTTATCGCGCCCATGGGCCTTACGACCCCACCGCCGGCCACCGCTTCAACGCAAACAAGCTTCTGCTCGATCCCTATGCCAAACAGGTGACGGGGGCGCTGCAATGGGACGACGCGCTGTTCGGTTATCGGATCGGCGAGGACGACCTTTCCTTCGACGATCGCGACAGCGCGCCTTTCACGGTCAAGGGGGTCGTGCAGGACCCGGACTTCGACTGGGCGGGTGAAGAGGCGATCCGCCGCCCCTGGCCCGACACCGTCATCTATGAGGCGCATGTGCGTGGCTTGACGATGACGCATCCGAAGGTGCCAGACCGGCTGCGCGGCACCTTTCTCGGCATGTGCTCCGATCCGATCATCGATCATCTCGTCAAGCTCGGCATCTCGGCGATCGAGCTTCTGCCGATCCAATATTTCCTCGATGACCGCTATCTTCTGGAAAAGAACCTGACGAATTACTGGGGCTACCAGACGCTCGGTTTCTTCGCGCCGCAATCGCGCTACATGTCGAGCGACAAGATCACCGAGATCAAGACCATGGTGCGGAAGTTCCATGCCGCCGGCATCGAGGTCTTCATGGACGTGGTCTATAACCACACGGCCGAGGGCAGCGAGAAAGGGCCGACGCTCTCCTTCCGCGGGCTCGACAATGCGAGCTATTACATCCTCTCGCCCGACGATCCCCGCCACACCTTCGATACGACGGGCACCGGCAATACGCTGAATGTCGCAAACCCGATGGTGATGCGCATGGTGCTCGACAGCCTCCGCTACTGGGTCGGCGTCATGCACATCGACGGCTTCCGCTTCGATCTCGCCAGCACGCTCGGGCGGCAGGATCTGGAGTTCGACCGTCAGGGCCTGTTCTTCGGGGCGATCCGCCAGGATCCGATCCTCGCCGGGGTCAAGCTGATCGCCGAACCCTGGGATATCGGCGAGGGCGGCTATCAGGTCGGCGGTTTCCCGTACCCCTTCCGCGAATGGAACGACAAGTTCCGCGACGATGTGCGCCGTTTCTGGAAGGGCGACGGCGGCATGGTGTCGGAGGTGGCCGCCCGCGTCACCGGCTCGGCGCCGCAGTTCAACCATTCGGACCGGGGCGCGACATCCTCGATCAATCTTCTGTCGGCCCATGACGGTTTCACGCTGACGGATACGGTTTCTTTCGACGGCAAGCACAACGAGGCGAACGGCGAGGACAACCGGGACGGCCATTCGGACAATCATTCCGACAATATGGGCGTCGAGGGCGCCACGGACGATGCCGGTATCAATGCGGCCCGCGCCCGGCGCCGGCGCAACATGATGGCGACGCTGATGCTCTCCCAGGGCGTGCCCATGATCCTGGCCGGCGACGAGCTCGGTAACAGCCAGGGCGGCAACAACAATGCCTATTGCCAGGACAATGAAATCGGCTGGACGAATTGGGATGGGCTTGACGATCCCTTCCTCGATTTCTGCCGGCAGGCCGTTGCCTTCCGCAAGGCGCATCCTGTCCTCAGACAGGAGCGGTTCCTGACCGGCGAGACCAGCGAGGACGGGCGTATCGAGATCGCCTGGTACAAGCCCGACGGCAGCTTCATGGATGACGGTGCCTGGAACGACGACGGATTGCAGGTGCTCGGCGTCTACATCTCGAAAAGCGCGCAGGCGCCGGATACCGAAAAGATGGACGATCTCTTCCTCGTCTTCAACGCCGGCGGCGATTGCGAAGTCCACCTGCCAGAGGTGAACGGGCTGACGCAATGGTCGCGGGTTCTCGACACAGGGGCGGAGACCGGCGCCTTCGAGGTTTATGAGCAGGACAATCCCGTCATCGTCTATACCCAGAGCGCGGCCGTCTTTGCGCCGACAGGGCAGACCCAGCCGCCGGAGGGCGCGACCAAGGCCCAGCGCCGCCGCTGGTACCAGTTCGGCCGCCGCAGCAAATAGCAGGTCGATCAGAGCATGAATGCCGAAGCCATCACCGAACTTGGTCTTGTCTATGTCAGCGATACCGAACCGGGCATCCGCAGGCGAAGGAAGGGCAAGGGCTTCAGCTATGTGATGCCGGACGGCACGACGCTGGCCGATGAATTGCAGCGGGCGCGCATCGGCGCGCTCGGCCTGCCGCCGGCCTATGAGAATGTCTGGATCTGCCTCTATGAAAACGGCCACCTGCAGGCGACGGGCTATGATGCGCGCGGGCGCAAGCAATACCGCTACCACAAGGACTGGCAATCCTTCCGCAGCGCCGGAAAATTCCACCAATTGATCGAATTCGGCCGGGCATTGCCGAAGATACGCCGCACCGTGCTGCGCCATCTCGATACCGGCGCGGAGGATGTCAATGGCGTGTTGGCAGCTCTGACGACGCTGCTCGACGAGGCGCATTTGCGCATCGGAAACCAGGCCTATGTCCGGGAGAACGGCACCTATGGCGCAACGACGCTGCTCAAGCGGCACCTGAAGATCGTCGACGGACAGATCGAGCTGAAATTCCGCGCCAAGGGCGGCAAGCGCGTCCAGCGCAGTCTCAAACATCCGAGGCTGCAGAAGATCCTGGAGGAAATTGCCGACCTGCCCGGCCGCCAGCTCTTCGTCTGGAAGGATGAAAGCGGAGTGCTGAAACCGATCGATTCCGGCCGGCTGAACGCCTATCTCGCCGAGATATCGGACGTTCCCATTTCGGCGAAGACGTTCCGCACATGGGCGGGATCGCTCGCGGCATTCGGCGCGGCGCGCGAGTCGATTGTGAGCGGCGGCCGGCCGACGGTGAAGGAAATGTCGGAGGCGGCGGCCGAGGCCTTGCACAACACGCCGGCGATCTCGCGCTCCAGCTATATCCACCCGGCGATCATCGCGCTCGCCGGCAACGATCATCCGCTGATCGACAGCGGCACCGAACCGCTGCGGGGCTTGCGGGCCGAGGAAAACAGGCTACTTGATTTCCTGACACGCGAGATCGAGGAATGAGCCCGGGTAATCTGCCGAAATCAGACGTATCGTTGAGCCATCCCGACCGGCTCTATTGGCCGGACGAGGGCGTAACCAAACAGGCGCTCGCGGATTATTACGCCGCGGTCTGGCGCTTCATGGCGCCCTATGTCGTCAACCGGCCTTTGGCGCTGCTGCGCCTGCCGGACGGAATAACAGGCCATCAGCGGTTTTTCCAGAAACACGCGTGGAAGGGCATGAATCCCCATATCGAGGAGGTCGCAGACCCGCAGGATGCCGAAGGCGAAAAGCTGCTTGATATCGTGGATTTCAACGGCATCGCGGCGCTGGTGCAATCGGCCGTGCTCGAGATCCATCCCTGGGGCACGACGATCGATCATTGGGAAAGACCCGACATGATCACCATGGATCTCGATCCCGGCGAAGACGTGGCCTGGGATGCCGTGATCGCGGCCGCATTTGACGTGAAGGCACGGCTGGAAGCACGCGGGTTTGCCGCCTTCGTCAAGACGTCGGGCGGCAAGGGGCTGCATGTGGTGACGCCGCTTGCGCCGAAGGCCGGCTGGACCAAGGTGAAGGATTTCGCCCATTCGCTTGCCGAGAGCATGTCGGCGGAGGCGCCGGACAAATATCTCTCAACCGCGACGAAGGCCAAACGCGGAGGACACATCTATATCGACTATCTCCGCAACGGCCGCGGCAATACCGCGGTCGCGGCCTATTCGACGCGGGCGCGACCGGGTGCTCCGGTTTCGATGCCGCTCGGTTGGCAGGAGTTGAACGAGGTGACCGGTCCGGCCGCTTTCACGCTCGCCAATGTGCCGCAGCGACTGCAGACCCGGCCGAAGGACCCATGGGGCGATTTCTTCGATGCGGCCGTGCCGCTGGAATAAACGGTCAGCCCTCAGCGTCGAGTTCGGGATAATGCCGGAAAATTCCTTCCTCGTTGAAGGCAAGACGGCGAGGGGAGGCGAGATAGTGGGCGATGTTCGGGCGCTCCGCCACCTTGTCGCGCAATGCGAGCAGAGCGGGGTATTCCGCCTTGCGGCTGGCCGTGGCTTTCGGAAAGGCGTAGCTCAGGCCCTCCATCACCTGGAAGATCGACAGATCGACATAGGTGAGCGCGTTGCCGACCATGTGGTCGGGGCCGTTCGGGTTCTGCCGCAGCATACGCTCGAAATAGCCGAGGAATTTCGGAATGCGTTCGCGGATGAAGGCAGCCGAGCGGGCTTTGGCTTCCTGTTTCTGGTCTTCGTAATAGAGCGCCACATCGATCGGGTGATGGGTGTCGTGCACCTCGGCGACGAAATCGGTGATGGTCAGCTGCAGGCCGTTGGCGACATGGCGAAGGCCTTCATTATCAGGTGCAAGGCCGAGCTTCGGGCCGAGATAAAACAGGATGTTGGCGACATGCGGGATGATGAGGTCGCCATCCTTGAGGAAGGGCGGGGCGAAGGGAATGTGCGGTTCGCTTTCGCTTTCCATGATCTTGAACATGGCGCCGGTGCCGCGCCCGGGTTCACGGGTGATGTCGATATAGTCGGCGCCGGCTTCCTCCAGCGCCAACCGCACGAACTCGCCACGACCCTGGATGCCGTCCCAATAATAAAGCTCGTATGGCATATCCGCTTAACCCTTCGGTTGACGACCGAAGTCTTTTCGCAGTTCGTCCTTGGCTTTTTCAAGGGTGCCGCGCCGCTTTTTCGTCAGCTGGTCGCCGGCGCGGTTGATGTAGAAGGTCAGCATCGACATGGCCGCGCGGAAGGGGCTCGACTTGCGTCGATCGCTTTCCTCGGCGGAGTGCTTGACGGAGCGGGCAATCTTCTTCGGATCGTCCGATTTGAACGCACCTTTCTTCAGGTCCATCGCGTCGCTGTGTTCGGTGACGTCCTGCGACCATTTCTTCTTCGATTTGGCCATGACTGATATCCCTTTGCCGGATGCCGGCGGCGGCAGACCACCGGCCTCGGCTTACTGGTTAGTGGTGGCTGTGGTGTTCGTTGCGTTTGCGCGTCGCCGCTGCCTTCTTCGCCGAGGCGGAGCGTTCGGCTTTCGAGCGTGCGGCGGATGCTGCGCCGCCGGCGCGGCCACCCTTTTCGGAGGATTCATGCGTATCCTTCTTGCCGCGGCCGGAACCGGATTTGTTGCCGCCGCCACTTTCCTTGTTGACGGTCGCCCAGGCGCGCCGTTCGGCTTCCTTCTCGGAGACGCCGCGATCTTCGTAGCCCTCTTCGATGTGTTCGGCCTTGCGTTTCTGCTTGTCGGTATAGTCGGACTTGTCACCTCTCGGCATCGTCGCCTCCTCTGGCTTGCAAAGGGGTCGAACCGTCAGCGCCCGCAAAAGTTCCGGCGAACGCATCAGTCGGCAAAGGCGGGATTCGGGAACAATGCCGGCAGCACCGGCTTCCGATGGAAACGGGTGATCGACGTGAAGCCGTCTGCGGCGTCACCGGGGCTGTTATTTTCGATGGAGCTTTTGCGATGCAGTAAAAGCGCGGCCGATGTCGAAGGAGGGTGGCTGCACCGGCTGACGGGGATCGCGGAAAACCAGTCCGACGAGATTGTCGACGACAAGAATGAAGCCGAGCGCGAGACCAAGATAGAGCAGTGCGGCGATGACGAGGAGCGACATCTCCATCCCTCACACGATCGCGGTCGACGTGCTGCCACCGGCTGCGGCGAGCGGGGCGGAGAGGATATCGGTATGGCCGTCGTTCATGGCAACTTCCCCGGTTTCGCCACAAACAGCCAGTGCATGGCGTTGTTCCCGGTTATCGGGCGAGGGCTCAAATTTTTTGGGAAGCTCCAAAGCTTGCTGCGTCATCCGGCCTCTGTTCACCCCCCGTGGAAGCCCACCTCTGAAATTCCGTAAAGCACAACTAATTCAGGCATATGACAAACAGCATCAAAGGGCGCCGAGACGACGCCCTTTATTCAATCGATCTGCTCGGTATTGCGGTATTCAGGACGCCGTCTTGCGGCTCGCAGTCCGTTTCGGCGCTGGAGTGACGACGCCGTTCGTCTTGCTGCCGGCGACGCTGCGCTTCGCCCTGGGCTTGATTTCCTTGCCTTGGGAAGAAGCAGCAGAGCCGTCGAGCGCCTCGCGCTCGTGTCGCGCCTGTTCCCAATGGATGGATTCTCGCCCTGTCGGATAGCCCTCTTCTTCCCAGAGGGCGTAGGCACGTTTTTTGATCCACTCGTCCCGAGTTTCTGTCATCGCTGATCTCCAGTCACATGATGCCGTCGTTCGAACGCGATACTGCCCTGGATGGTTCCAGAGGAGGGGGACTGTTTCAAGAGAAATCGCCCTGCAACCGTAAATATTTTCGCATTGCAGCATACCAGGGTTTAGAATCGGCAATCATCGGAGCTGAAACTCCGCCGCCTTGTGCAGATCTGACACGAAATCCCGGCGCAATCTTCGCTGCTCGGCCCCGTCGCGAATGCGCAGGAGATAGGAGGGGTGGATGGTGACCAGGACAGGCGGACGGTTTGCCGGATGCAGGATATGGCCGCGCTCCGGTGTCAGCTTTACCTTCGGCCCGAACAGCGCATAAAGCGCGCTTGCGCCGAGGGTGATGACGAGTTTCGGCTTGATGATGTCGAGTTCGGCGCCGAGCCACCAGGCGCAACGCCGAATCTCGCCGGCATTGGGTTTTGCATGCAGCCGCCGTTTGCCGCGCGGCGTGAACTTGAAGTGCTTGACGGCATTGGTGACGTAGCAGCGCTCGCGCTCGAGACCGGCCTCTTCGAGGCACTGCTCGAGCAGCCGGCCGGCCGGGCCGACAAAGGGCCTGCCCGTCAGATCTTCCTGGTCGCCCGGCTGCTCGCCGACAAGGACGATCTCGGCCTTCCCAGACCCCTCGCCGAAGACGATCTGCGTGGCATTCCTGTAGAGATCGCAGCGGGTGCAGCCTTCGGCCTGATGCCGGAGCCTGGCAATGCTTGTCGCATCCGCGCTGTCGAGCGCCAGGGCCGGGCCGATATTTGCGGCGATATTCATGATGGCGGTCCTCATGTCCTTAGGACCAATCGTTCTGTGCCGGGATTGTTCCCGTAGCGGAGCGAGCCGGCAAAATGACCACGGCGAAAAATTCGCGTCATGAGAGAGAGCCGGCGCGATTGAACGCCGCCATTTCCCGGCTATATTTGCCAGCGATGTTCTATCTCCTGTCTACCTACTGGCCGCATATCCTCTTTGTCGTTTCGATCGCCATGGGGGCCGCGGCGGCGATCCATGCCGCCATGACCAAGGAGGAGGTGCGCGCGGCGATCGGCTGGGTCGGCGTCATCATCCTGTCTCCGATCATCGGCGCGGTGCTTTATGCGATTGCCGGCATCAACCGCATTCGCCGGAAATCGCTGAGCATTCGCCGCGACGCGCTGCTGCCGGCGGCCGAAATCGACGAGCTGGAGACATTCGATGCCGAGGCCGAGACCGTCATCAGCCAGTATGGCCGCCGCTTTGCGGCGCTGCAGACGCTCGGCGACCGGGTGACCCGCAATCCACTGACCTCGGGCAATTCGATCGATGTGCTGGAGACTGGCGACGAGGCCTATGCGGCGATGAAATCGGCGATCGACGAGGCGGCACGCAGCATCCTGCTCGAAACCTATATTTTCGACCGCGACGTCATCGGTCTTCGCATCGCCGATGCGCTGATTGCGGCTGTCCGGCGCGGTGTCGAGGTGCGGGTGCTGATCGACGCGGTCGGCGCGCGTTATTCGGTGCCGAGCATTCTCGGCCATCTCCGGGACGGCGGCGTTACCGTCGCCGTCTTCAACGGCAATGTCATCATGGGCTTGCGGTTGCCCTATGCCAATCTGCGCACCCACCGCAAGATCCTGATCGTCGACGGCAAGATCGCGCTGACGGGCGGGATGAACATAAGAGCGGGTTTCAGCGAGGAGGCGACGGGCGAGAGCTTTGCGCACGATACGCATTTCAGCGTCACCGGCCCCGTCGTCGCCGACCTCTTCGATCTTGCCGCCGAAGACTGGCGCTTCTCCACGCAGGAACTGTTGAACGGCGAGGTCTGGCGCATCGAACCGACGCAGCGCAGCCCCGGCGATCCGATCCTGATGCGGGTCGTCGCCTCGGGGCCGGACCGTAGCCTTGAGACAAACCACAAGATGCTGACGGGCGCCTTTTCCGTGGCGCGCCAGTCGATCCGCATCATGTCGCCCTATTTCCTGCCGGACCGCGAGCTGATCGGCGCCCTGGTGACGGCGGCGCGGCGCGGCGTCGAGGTCGATATCGTCGTGCCGGCGGTGAACAATCTCGTGCTGGTCGACCGGGCGATGACGGCGCAATTTGACCAGATCCTCAAGAATTACTGCCGCATCTGGCGCTCGACCGGCAGCTTCAGCCATTCGAAGCTTTTGACGATCGACGGCACCTGGGCCTATGTCGGCTCTTCCAATCTCGACCCGCGCTCGCTGCGTCTGAACTTCGAGGTCGATCTCGAAGTGCTGAACGAGGGCTTTGCCGGCGAGATCGACGAGCATATCGAGGAAACCCTGAAATCGGCGACGCCGGTGACGCTGGAGGGCTTGCAGGCACGACCCTTCCCGGTGCGGCTGCTGGAGAAGGTGTTATGGCTTGGGTCACCCTATCTCTGAAGGGATTATTTGCGCTCCGATGTGGCAAGTTCGGCTTGGCCGCCTATACTGCCGGAGGAAACCTTTTTTGATCAACGGAACAAGCGCGCCTTTCGATGCAGGCCAGAAAACACAATCTTCCCGCCAGCATTCTCGCCTCGATCAGGAGCAGGAAAAAGCGGCTCGACCCTGCCTATACGGAGGCAAGGCCGCGCAGTGCCGGCACGCTGATCGCCTCCTATAACGTGCACAAATGCGTCGGCACCGACCGCCGCTTCGATCCGGAGCGCACCAGCCGGGTGATCCATGAAATCGGCGCCGATGTGATCGCGCTGCAGGAGGCCGATACGCGCTTCGGCGAGCGCACCGGCCTTCTCGACCTCGGCCGGCTGGAACGGGAGACGGGACTGATCCCCGTGCCGGTCGCCGGCATGGCCAAGGCGCATGGCTGGCACGGCAATGTCGTGCTGTTCAAGAAGGGTCTGGTGCATGATGTGCATCAGGTCAAGCTGCCGGGGCTGGAGCCGCGCGGGGCGCTGGTCGCCGAAATCGAACTTGAACAGGGCGGGGTGCTGCGGATCATCGCCGCGCATTTCGGCCTGCTGCGCCACAACAGAGCCCAGCAGGCCCGCATGCTGGTCGAACTCATCAATGACAGACAGGAAATGCCGACCATCCTGCTCGGCGATCTCAACGAATGGCGGCTCGGCGACCGCTCCTCGCTCAACACCTTCCAATCCGCCTTCGGCGAACTGCCGCCCGCCGTCCCGAGCTTCCCGGCCGGCCTGCCGCTTCTCGCCCTCGACCGCATCATCGCCAACCGCAAGGGCATCATCTCGGAAGTGGAGGCGCACGACACGCCGCTGGCGCGCATCGCCTCGGATCATCTACCGATCAAGGCGCTGGTCGATCTGGAGCCGGCGGGGGGGTAATAGGATCGCATCGGGCAACGTCCGACAGTCCGATGCCAGTCTCATTATTCGGTCACGCCGTCGGATGCGGATCGAAGAGCTCTTAAGCTTGTCGAACGGGATCAGGTCGACACGGTCGTAGAGATTGACATGTCCCGCTTCCTTAACCCACACGAGTTCCTTCGGTTTGGCGGCACACTTGTCAGCGTCTTCTGGTGTACGGACAAAGCAGAGGGCAGGCAACGAGGCGCGGATTCGATAACGCGGCTTAGAAATCGCCCACAACTCGCTGTTTGGTTATGAAAAAAAAAGCTTGCACGAGATTGGCGCAATCAGAGCCGAATTTTCGTCGCTAATCCCGTGTAGGCACGAAGGGTTATTTTGGGAATAAGTACTTCATATCCTCCAGCCTTGTTCTTGCGCGTTTCAATTCCTCAGAAGTAAAAAGATGCCGCCATTGGGATTTGAGTACCAGAGCCTCGACCGTCAGGTCGAGCCTCTTCAACTCCCAGAGCCGGGTGAAGCCTTCCGAGACGCTACGCTTGCCTAACAATTGTCGAGCCGCGCCAACACCGCCAAGACGTTCCACCATCGATCTGAATTCTGTCGGTTTGTAGCCGAGCGCCGCGGCTTGGTCGTAAATCGCAAACATCGCCCGATCGAAGGCCTTGCCGTTAAACGGCCTAGCAGCGTTTTCCATTGCTTGGACGACGTCAGAAATCCCCGCAATTTTCTCTTTCGGACCCCGCTCGGTAACTCGCGAGCGGGCCATTGCTTCCGCCAGGCGTGGAAGATCGCCTTCAGCCACGCTAACTTTGCCGAGCGTTGGGAGATCGATAGAATCCGCTTTGTGGACGAACGTAACGTCGTTTTCCTCGTCCCAATGCACGACACGCCAATATGCCGTGAATTCAGGAATCCTCTTGCTAACATCGAAGTCGATGAGCCAGTCGCCGACCTCCATGTTCGCACCCCAGCCCTCGTAAATATCCGTGCCTTTCAGGCTTCCATCTGCTTGAACCGCTTCGTCGAAGATTTTCGCGGCATGAGCAGAGGTCAGTCTCGCCCACTGGACAACCTTTAGCTTGTCAAAGGCCGGGTGGTCCGGCTGACGTCTAACGAGGTCCACAAGATTTGAGGTGAGGCCGCCTTTCACCGGCGCGAAAGACTTGCGCGAATTCCAAGCTACCCGGGCAAGATCGAGCTTTTCGGGATCGATCCCGACGGCCTGCGAAAAACGCGTGTTACACCAATCGGAGAGCTGCTTAATGAGTTCGGGATCTCCGCTTCTGATATTCGCTTCGGCCCAGCCGGAGATGGCTGCCCCTTCGACCACCAAACCGTTGCTGGAGGCATTCGAAGACCCCATAATTAACGTTTCCGGTGTGAGGTAGACTTTGCCATGCAGCCGCCAGTCCGTGCGAACCTCGGCATTCTTTAGCGACATTAACTCTTCGACCTCATACGGATTACATGCGCCTGAGTCGAGATTGCAAACGATCCGGAGCGACTTCCAGGGTTTTTGGAGGCCTAGGCTTTTAATCGCTCCGGCTCCCCAGAACGCTACCACTAGCGTGGCCTCGTCACTGCTTACTAGCATTTCCCTCGCGGATCTCAGTGTTGCGGCTTCGTCGAGAAATTCGGTCATTTTGGTCGTCCTGGTGGAATCGGAGACACCTTAGATTGCATGAGCGATTTGGAGCTTTCTTGCTTTGTGCCGAATGTCAACATTGCAGCTGCTGTCTGGTATTGCCACTTAGTGAAACCCGTCTGCTCGCGAATTTCTCTAGGCTTTAGACCCTGATTTCTCAGTTGAGCGATGAGAGCTGCGTCTGCCGATGAGTTAAAGGACTTCGGCCGTCCGATTTTCTTTTCCATTTTATTCCCTTTGTTTAACGCCGCCTTTTGACGGTCGTAGACCAATGGGAACCCGGGACCCTGTCGGCCGCAACAATAAAATGATGCGATTGCAATGGGTTAAATGCTGCTTGTTGACAAGCCCAGCATTTGCAAACGTTCAAAACCTGAATTTTTCTGGAGGATCGGCCACCCAAATGTCAAGAATACCCCCACAACGGCAGAACAGATCGCTGATGCACCGAGCAACCGGTTGGGACAGTGTTCCAGTTCGTCTTGATCTCACCGATATCGGTCTCAGCTTCGTCAAGTCGGTCCTTAATACCCTTGATCTCCACCTGTTGGCCGTTCTGACCTTGAAGAAAGCCATCGATCTTGCCGCCGATCTGGGCGATGGCCGTGTTTTAATTTCAGTATTTCGCGCAGAAGGAAGTTTTCATCGATAGCCATGCAAAGAACTCGTCAACGTTGTATATGCTGACGGTATCAGCGCACGCGGCGGTGCAAGATTCGAGGGGTGGAGGGGAAGATGTTCTGGGGGAAGAAGAAGACCAAATCAGCTCGACAAACGCTGCGTGACGAGATTGAGGAACATCGCGAAGCGATCCGCCTATCTGAAGATTTTGATGAAGCCTTTTCCGATCCGGCCGATCACCCGGAGGTTCATAAGCAGGCAGCTAGCCTGGAGTCGATGGATAGCAGGCACGTTACGGAAGAGGACCGAAAAGCCTTTGAGCGTACTGCCTCCGCTGGTCGTTTGCTGAACGACCGATTGTCATATGGTGGAGGACTATGGCGCGTGATCGAAAGCGATGCCAGGATCGCTGATCACTGGTCAGGATATAACCTGCCTGACATTACCGGCCGACACTACAAGCTGTATTATGGTAGGCTTCGCAATGGGACGCTGGTCATCAGTCGGGATGCTTCGGAGCGATATGGACCACAGGGTATCCACATCGGTCTAACCTTCAGGTTCCCGTTTCTCTATGAGTTCGATGTAATCTATCAAAAGCTGCGCGCGCTCACCTGGCAATTGAGCAATGGCAAAGACGTCGACATGGATCGCCGTGAAGCTGCGCTGACCCGTGAACTTCTGCGGACGCTATGGGGCATCCAGCGTGACGAGATGTACGTCTTCCAATTTCACGAGGCTGGCCCCGCGACGGTGATGTTCAAGCAACTGCTGAGTCTGCAGAGCAGATCGTCGACAGATCGGGTTTAGTCGAGCGGCTGAGCTGTGGCGAGTTCGGGAAATTTGCGTCGCCAGTTGTCATCAGCGGTCTTCAGGATATCGGCGTTGTCGGTCATCACCTTTAGACCGGCGATACTCAGATCGGCAAACTTGTTCGATAGAACGGTATCGAGCCATTTTTCGATGATATCCTCTACAGCTAGTTCCCGGTTCAGGTCAGCCCATTCGTGGAAGTGCTGATAGACCTCCGCCTTCAGATTATCCTGAGCTTCCTTGACGTGGTCGAGATATAAGGAATATTCCACCCTCGCCACAAGAAGTGGTGAGTATTCCTCTTGCTGGCGGGCGCTGTCGAACTGCGTCTGAATGACGCTCAGGTAGCCGGTGCGAATTTGTTCGTACCGCCAGCCAATGAAGTGCTCGATCTCAGCAGTCTGTGCTCTCGAAATCTCTCGACCTTTTTCAAATGCCGCCTGTTCCTCAGGGGACGTCGAGGGTGCTGAAGGTGTCGATGGCGTCCTCGAAAATAGCTTGCTGATGGCTTTAAACATGCGGGTCCTCCGGATCGAAGGCAACCTAGCATGGAGGTGAGTCCTTTCAATTCTTAATTGTTGACGCTGGAATTGTAGGATTCGACTGTGGAGGAATCCTACGAGGTCTGGAATTCTTTTTCGAATATGACTCAATCCACAGGGAGAAGGGGATTTAGGTTCTAATCCTTGAGTCGGAGTAGGAAAAAACCTACTCGGAGTCTCGTAAAGTTTGACTTGACAAGTGATTTGTTGAAAGCTGTCCTTACAGAGGGGGCCAAGAGGGACCGGTGGTCTAGACCAGTCCCTCCCGGGCTTAAGCGTTCGGACTTACTTCTCTGCGTTACCAGAGCCGTCTCGGTGGTATGCTGAGACGGCTTCTTTTATAAGTGCATAACTGTGGCCAATGTAATAGGAAGCCACCGTTGCGAACGCTATTGCCAGCCAGGTTTTGTAGAACATGATGTTCTCCTTTCCTTACTGGACCCCTGTACTGTATGCAGGAGCGGCGATTTGGTGCAAGCACGAAAGTAGTGATGCGCCGCTATTCACAGGCCAAAAAAAATCATAAGCTATTTCAAGTGGTTGCGACCATGCTATCGGCGGGGGTGCCGACAAACGTCTGGAAACAAACAGTAAACATTGCTCTTCAAAGGGCTTGACTTTGCGATTCTGCAGATGAATCACCCGAATTGTCTTGACGGCGGAGAAGTGGTGATTCGAAACTATGTGCTCGGCGGCTTGTAGTCGACGCTCGTTTGGACCGCCGCATAGCTGACATCCGACCCGCCTCCAACGACCAGCTCCTGCTCCTGATCATGGCTTTCGATCCGGATCGTCGACGTCGGCACGCGAGGACGGGACACCAATTCTTTGCGTGCTTGGTGCCCGATAAGTAGCTTCAGGGCTGATACGGTCGAGGTCATGGCATCTCCGGGGAAAGGTCGATGCCCTTGCGGACAATGATCGGTTGAGTGTGCGCGGACAGACGCCGAACGATGAGATCTTCCTGTCGCAGGGGCTCGAAGTAAATCCTAAGAATCGTAGGATTCGACGCTATGGCAGCGACAGGATCGCCGCCAAAGCTGCTGGCAGTGAAGGCAAAACCGGTCTGGGCGTCCACTTCATTCTCGACGACAAGGATTCGGGGACCTGGCTGCTAAGTCGAAGTGTTGACAGGCAGGGCAATCGCTTCAGCTTTGCAAGGACCGAGAGCATATATCGCGCCGATGTGAGATGATCCCGGTTGCAACACCGGCGCTGCTCAAAGCAGGGGCGGCGATCGCTCGCTCGGAGGACATGCTGCGCCATACGCTGTTGCAGGAGGAAAACCGGGATGTATGGTCGCGCTGGTTCGAGGCGGCCGGTTTCGCCATGGCAGAAACAGTGCGGGGACCTTTGTATGCCGACAGCGGTCTGGTGAGCAGGCGGTCCTGCGGTCGCGCGCAGCTTCGAGCGGCTGACGCCGGCTGCCTCGCTGTTCGTTCGTTGGATCAGGTCCCGGATCGAAGCAATTCGGTATTGAGACAGTCTCCCGCCACCAATGAAGATCCTTCCAGCTACTTTTCAGTGGAAGCTCGAAAGCAAGGACGGGGGTGAGACCGCGATCCACCGACGGCCGGACGATGTCGCGGTCGATCGTCGCATCGGCCACAACGTGGTGGCCGATGCGATGCGGCAGGCGGGTCACCCGCCGCAGATCTCCGGTAGGCTATCGCTATTCGGAATCGCCGTCCGAGTCATCGCCGCCGTCATCGTCACCGGCATCGTCGTCGCCGTCATCCTCGGAACTGTCGTCGCTCGTCTCCTCGTCGCTGGAAGATTCTTCCTGCGTCATCGCTTCTTCGACGGTCGTCTCTTCGCTTTCATAGGAGGTCTCGATTGTCTGCGTTTCCTCGGACACGTATTCGGAATAGGAGAAAGACGCCTCCGACGTGTCGCTCTCCCAGGTCGAAACTTCCGTGACCGAGATCGCCTCGTTATACTCCTCGAGCGTAATGACGGCGGCGACAGTCACCGGCGCACCATCCCGAAGCACGGCCATGGCGATATCGGATTTGCCCGCCTTCAGATCGCGGCTGACGGCGACGTCGACGTCGACAGGTTTGTGAACCTTGTGCCCGTGAACCTCCGACAGCACATCGCCGGGCTTGATTCCCTGCTTGTCGGCGACGCCGCCCTTCTTGACCGAGAGCACCAATACGCCGTGCTCGCCCTTGGCAAGCTTGAACTTCTTTATAACAGCCTTGTTGACGGGCAGCAGCAGTGCATCGAGCGCCTTGGAAATCTGAGGCGAAGGAAGCCCGTGCGTCGGCGGCGCGGCGGCATAGGCGGCGGAATATCCGGTCAATGGTGATGTAATATTGGCAATGATAAGTAATGCGCGTAGTGCGTTATATGAAGTCTTCACTTTTTCTCCATCCGGTGCGTGCTGCATAGAGTGCGAGGAATAGCAGTCTATTTTTAATATATCGCTAATTTGTTGGACGGGCGTAACATGATCTTCCCGCGCATGCAGCTTCGATAAACTGGATCGGACGATTTATGATCATAGAAGCGGCCGAAGACGCGATTCAGTTATAGATCAACAGTCCCCGACTCCGGCCGGGGTGATACCGACTGGGCATCGTCTCACGTCGCAAAACACCGCTTGACGCCTTCCCATATTTGGGAAATGCTAAGATGTCAGACCAATTTCAACGCCTGACTGCCTGATAAGAAAATGGGGAACCATGAAGGCAAATCGTAGCGACAGGCCGGTGATCCGGCCGCTTCCGGTCATGGACCGCGCGCGTCAGGTGACCGATGCGCTGGCGGATTATGTCGAGGAGGCACGCTTGCAGGCGGGCGATCGGCTGCCGGCCGAGCGAGAGCTGATGGCGGCCCTTGCCGTCGGCCGTTCGACCATTCGCGAAGCGATCCGGCATTTTCAGGCGCTCGGCGTCATCGAGACGCGCAAGGGCAGCGGCACCTATCTGTTGAAGCCGGTGTCCCGGGCGACGATCCATATGCCGCTGTCCTTCGACGCGGTGCATCTGCGCGATGCGCTGCTGCAGACGCTGGAGGTTCGCCGCGGCATCGAATGCGAGGCGGGCATGGTCGCGGCCCGGCGGCGCACGGCAAAAGACCTCGTCGTCATCGAGGAGAAGCTCAACGAGATGGAGCGGGTGCACCTGGAGCAGGGCACATCCGGGCCGGAAGATCTCGCCTTCCATCTCGCCGTCTACGACGCCACCCACAATCCGCTGTTTCGCCAGCTGCTCGAGCAGATGCGCGAGACCTTCGAGCGCTTCTGGGAGCATCCGTTCGACCGGCAGGATTTCGCCCGCCGGTCCTTTCCCTTTCACCGCACGCTTTTCAACGCGATCGCTGCTCGGGATGCCGAGGCGGCGCGGGCGGAAACATTGAAAATTCTCGATATCGTCGAGGAAGACATCAAGGAAATGTCCAAATGAGCAACGGCGCCGACCCGTTCGATCTTGCTTCCCTCATCACCGCCCACGACGACGGCAACTTCGCCGACGCCGTCGTGCCGCCGATCTTCCAGACCTCGCTTTTCACCTTTTCCGATTACGACGAGATGATCACCGTCTATCGCGGCGAGAAGGTGCGGCCGACCTATACGCGCGGGCTGAACCCGACGGTGCGCGCCTTCGAGGAAATGCTGGCCAAGCTGGAAGGTGCGGAGGATGCGCTGGGTTTTGCGAGCGGCATGGCGGCGATTTCGTCAGCAGTGCTGAGTTTCGTCGAGCCGGGCGACCGCATCGTCGCCGTCCGCCATGTCTATCCCGATGCTTTCCGCCTGTTCGGCACCATCCTGAAGCGGATGAAGATCGAGGTGATCTATGTCGACGGGCGCGACGAGGAGGCGGTCGCGCGCGCGCTGCCCGGCGCCAAGCTCCTCTACCTGGAAAGCCCGACGAGCTGGGTGATGGAAGCGCATGATGTCGGCGCGCTCGCAGCCCTCGCCAGACAGCACGGCGTCATCTCGATGATCGACAACAGCTGGGCAAGCCCGTTCTTCCAGCGGCCGCTGACGCTCGGCGTCGATCTCGTTATCCATTCGGCCTCGAAATATCTCGGCGGCCACAGCGATGTGGTGGCGGGGATCGTTGCCGGCTCGACGGCGATGATTGCGCGCGTCAAGGCCGAGGCCTATCCTTATCTCGGCGGCAAGCTGTCGCCGTTCGACGCCTGGCTTCTGATCCGCGGCCTGCGCACGCTGCCGCTGCGCATGAAAGCCCATGAGGCATCGGCGCTTGAAATCGCCAGGCGCCTGCAGAAGCTCGATGTGGTGGAGACGGTCTGCCATCCGGGGCTTGCCAATCGTCTGCCCGCCGGGCTCAACGGCACCTCGGGCCTGTTTTCGTTCATCTTCCGCGAAGGCGTCGATATCCGCACTTTCGCCGATCACCTCAAGCTCTTCAAACTGGGAGTGAGCTGGGGTGGACATGAAAGCCTGATCGTACCGGGCGAGGTGGTGCTTCAGCAGAAAGCACAGCCGAATTCCGCGCAAACCTTCGGCATCCATGCGCGGTCCGTACGCCTCCATGTCGGCCTCGAAGGAACCGAGGCTTTGTGGAGGGACATCGAGGAAGCGCTCGCCGCCGCCTCACAATCCTGAAACCTGAGAGAAACCTAACAAGGGGGAACTGAGCCATGAAAAAACTAATAATCTCAACGCTCTTTGCTTCGATGATGGCGGGTACGGCCTTTGCCGACACGACGCTCAAGCTTGTCGAAGTCATCACCAGCCCGGAGCGCACCGAAACGCTGAAATCGATCGTCGGCAAGTTCGAGGCCGCCAATCCCGGCACCAAGGTCGACATCATCTCGCTGCCCTGGAACGAAGCCTTCCAGAAATTCGCGACCATGGTCTCGGCCGGCGATGTGCCCGATGTGATGGAAATGCCCGATACCTGGCTGTCGCTCTATGCCAATAACGGCATGCTCGAGAGCCTCGAGCCCTACCTTGCAAAGTGGGAGCATACCAAGGAGCTGACGCCGCGGGCACTCGAACTCGGCCGCGACGTCAAGAACACCGCCTATATGCTGCCCTACGGCTTCTATCTCCGGGCAATGTTCTACAACAAGAAGCTGCTTTCGGAAGCCGGTGTCGCAGCGCCGCCGAAGACGCTGGAGGAATTCACCGCCGCGTCCGAAAAAGTCTCCAAACTGCCCGGCAAATACGGCTACTGCATGCGCGGCGGACCGGGCGGCCTCAACGGCTGGATGATCTTCGCCGCCTCGATGGCAGGCGACAACAAGTACTTCAAGGAAGACGGCACCTCGACGATGAACAGCCCCGGCTGGGCCAAGGGCATCGAATGGATGGTCGATCTCTACAAGAAGGGCTACGCGCCGAAGGACAGCGTCAACTGGGGCTTCAACGAAGTCGTCGCCGGCTTCTATTCCGGCACCTGCGCCTTCCTCGACCAGGATCCGGATGCGCTGATCGCCATTGCCGAACGCATGAAAAAGGAAGATTTCGGCGTCATGCCGCTGCCGAAGGGTCCCGACGGCAAGTCCTTCCCGACCATCGGCTATGGCGGCTGGTCGATGTTCACGACCAGCGGCAACAAGGATCTCTCCTGGAAGCTGATCGCCACCCTCGAAGGGCCGGAAGGCAATATCGAGTGGAACAAGCGCATCGGCGCGCTGCCGGCCTATACGGCGGCCGAGAAGGATCCCTTCTATGCCGGTGACCAGTTCAAGGGCTGGTTCGAGGAACTGGCGGACCCGAATACGGTGCCGACTGTCATGCCGACCTATCTGGAGGAGTTTGCCTTCTTCAAGGATTCGCTGGCGATCAAGACCTCGCAGCAGGCCCTGCTCGGCGACATCTCGGCGAAGGATCTTGCTGATCAGTGGGCGGAATATCTGACCAAGGCGCAGCAGAAGTTCTTGTCGAAGAAGTAGAGATAGAGGGCTTTGAGATTGAAGCCCCCTCATCCGACCCTACTGGCCACCTATGCCTGGGTCGAGCCACTGGTCTCGACCCGTCCTTCGGACCCCCGAGGGGAGAAGGGAACGGAAACGTCGCGGCATATTCCCTTCTCCCCAGCGGGGAGCAAGGTGCCGGTAGGCGGATGAGGGGGCTCCGACCTCCCACTTCAGAAGCATCATCCGGGCAACAATCCTCTGACTAAGACAATGGAAACCGCAATCCGATGACCATTTCCGCCGATATGCTCGACATGCGTCGCGACCGCAGGCCGTGGCTGCGTCGTCTTGCCGATGCTTCGGAGCCCTATCTCTACAGCGCGCCGTCGCTGATCCTGATCATCGCGGTGATGCTGGTGCCGCTGACGCTCGGGCTGTCCTACGCCTTCCGCGATATCCAACTGCTCAATCCGTTTTCCGGCGGCTTCATCGGGCTCGATCATTTCCGCGAGCTTGCCGGCGATGCCGCCTTTTATGGCGCGCTCAGGAATACGCTCTGGTGGACCGGCGCCTCCGTCGTGCTGCAATTCGTCTTCGGCCTCATCCTGGCGCTGCTGCTCGACAAACCCTTCCCGGGCCGGGCGATCGCGCAGGCGCTGGTCTTCCTGCCCTGGGCGGTGCCGTCCTTTCTCGCCGGCCTCAACTGGGCCTGGCTGTTCAATCCGGTCATCGGGCCGATCCCGCACTGGCTCTTCGCGCTCGGGCTGATGCACGAGCCGGGCAATATTCTTTCCGATCCCGATTACGCGATGTGGGGGCCGATTGCCGCCAATGTCTGGTGGGGCATTCCTTTCTTCGCCATCACCCTGCTTGCCGCCCTGCAGGCGATCCCGCGCGATCTCTACGAGGCGGCCTCGATCGACGGCGCCGGCTGGTTCCAGCGTTTCCGCTCGATCACCCTGCCGTTCCTGGCGCCGACCATTGCCATCACCGTGCTCTTGCGCACCGTGTGGATTTCCAATTTCGCCGATCTCATCGTCGTCATGACCAATGGCGGGCCGGCCGACCGGACGCAGATCGTCGCGAGCTACATCTTCACGACGGCGTTCAAACGGCTCGATTTCGGTTATGCCTCGGCGATCGCGCTGGTGCTGCTCGTGCTGCTGCTTGCCTATTCGATGCTGATCATCCTGCTTCGGCAGACGCTGCTGAACAAGGATTGAGATCATGAGACGATCCGTCATTCCCACCATTGCGCATCGGGTGGCGATCCTCTGCTACATCGCCTTCGCGCTCTTCCCGCTGTTCTGGCTGCTCAAGGTCTCGGTGACGCCGAACGACCTGCTTTATAGCGAAGGCGTGCGCATGTGGCCGTCGCACGCCACCTGGGATCACTATGCCTTCGTGCTGCAGCACAGCGCCTTCCCGACCTTCTTCAAGAACAGCCTGATCGTCTCGGCCTCGACGGCGGTGACGGTGACGATCTGCGCCTCGCTCTCCGGCTACGCGTTGTCGCGCTTCACTTTCCGGGCGAAATATTGGATCGTCGCGCTGATGCTGCTGACCCAGATGTTCCCGCTCGTCATGCTGGTGGCGCCGATCTTCAAGATCCTGTCGCCCTTGCATCTGACCAACAGCCTGACCGGTCTCGTCATCGTCTACACCGCCTTCAACGTGCCCTTCGCCACCTTCCTGATGCAGTCCTTCTTCGACGGCATCCCCAGGGATCTGGAAGAGGCGGCGATGATCGACGGGGCGACGCAGTTCACCGCGTTTCGCCAGATCATCCTGCCGCTGACATTGCCGGGCATTGCCGCGACGCTCGGCTTCGTCTTCACCGCCGCCTGGAGCGAGCTGCTCTTCGCGCTGATGCTGATCAACGGCAATGACGCGGCGACCTTCCCGGTCGGGCTCCTCACCTTCGTTTCAAAATTCTCGGTGGATTTCGGGCAGATGATGGCGGCGGGTGTCATGGCGCTCATTCCGGCTGGCCTCTTCTTCCTGCTCATCCAGCGTTATCTCGTCCAGGGCCTGACGGCCGGCGCGGTCAAGGGTTAAACAGAAATGGCATCGATCGATATCCAGAATATCCGCAAAGCCTATGGCCACGTGCAGGTGCTGCACGGCGTCGATCTCGAAATCAGGGACGGCGAGTTCGTCGTGCTCGTCGGCCCCTCCGGCTGCGGCAAGTCCACGCTGTTGCGGATGATCGCCGGGCTGGAGGACGTCACGTCAGGCGAGATCCGCATTGCGGGCGGCCGGGTGAACGAGCTGCATCCCAAGGACCGCGACATCGCCATGGTGTTCCAGTCCTATGCGCTCTATCCGCACATGAACGTCGCCGGCAATATGAGCTACAGCCTGAAGCTCCGGAAGACGGCGAAGGAGAAGATTGCAACTGCTGTGGCGGCGGCCGCCGCCAAGCTCGGCCTCGATCCGCTGCTCGAACGCAGGCCGAAGGCGCTTTCCGGCGGCCAGCGCCAGCGCGTCGCCATGGGCCGCGCCATCGTGCGCCAGCCGAAGGCCTTCCTGTTCGACGAGCCGCTGTCCAACCTCGATGCGCGCCTGCGCGAACAGATGCGCGCCGAAATCAAGAAACTGCATGGCGAGCTGAAGGCGACCTCGATCTATGTCACCCATGACCAGATCGAGGCGATGACGCTGGCGGACCGGATTGTTGCCATGCATGGCGGCGTCGTCCAGCAGGTCGGCAGTCCGCTGGAACTCTACGACCGTCCCGCCAATCTTTTCGTCGCCGGCTTCATCGGCTCGCCGGGGATGAATTTCCTCGAGGCCAGCTCCGTCACGGGCGGCGTAAAGCTGAAGGACGGAACGGTCGTGCCACTGACAAAACCGCTGCCGCTTTCCGACGGGACCAAAGTGACGCTCGGCATCCGGCCCGAGCATGTGACAATGAGCGACAGCGGAGCCGGACTGGCCGCGGATGTGGAACTTGTCGAGCCGACGGGCTTCGGCATCATCCTGCATCTTGCCCTGCATGGCCTGCCGTTCAAGATCTTCACGCTGAACCGCGAGGCGCTGAAGGCGGGGCCGAAGGTCACTGTGGCTTTCCCCGCTCAATATCTGCATGTGTTCGACGGCGACGGACAACGCTTGGATTGACCGGGCAATCCTCCCGCGCTGCGCGCTGAAAAATCTTTTGCCGCATCGCCCGCAAGGGTTATATCCCTGCGTGATCTTGCCCGTGATCTTGCTGGAGTGGATGCCATGACCGACACCGTTCTCGACCGTTTTCTGCGTTATGTCGTGATCGATACCCAATCCGATCCCTCTTCGTCGACGCAGCCGACCACAAGCAAACAGAAGGATCTCGGACGGGTTCTGGTCGAGGAATTGCTGGCGATCGGGCTTGCGGATGCGCATCTCGATGAACACGGTTATGTCTATGCGACCATTCCGGCCAACAGCGACAAGGCGGTGCCGGTCATCTGTTTCTGCTCGCATATGGATACGGCGCCAGATTTCAGCGGCACCGGCGTCAAGCCGCAGATCATCCGGAATTATGCCGGCGGAGATATCACGCTTGCCGGCGATCAGAGCCGGGTGATCCGTGTTTCCGAGCATCCGGAGCTGAAAAACCAGATCGGCAACGACATCGTCACGACCGACGGAACGACATTGCTCGGCGCCGACGACAAGGCGGGGCTGGCGGAGATCATGACCGCAGCCCGGTTCCTCGTCGACAATCCGGAGATCCGGCACGGGACGATCAAGATCCTGTTCACGCCGGACGAGGAAGTCGGGCGCGGGGTCAACAAGGTCGATCTGAAGAAACTCGGCGCCGATTTCGCCTATACGATGGACGGCGAGACGGCTGGCCATATCGAGGACGAGACCTTCTCGGCCGATGGCGTCGAGATCGGCATCTCGGGCGTCGCGATCCATCCGGGTTTTGCCAAGGACCGCATGGAGAACGCCATCAAGATCGCCGGCGCCGTCATCGACCGGCTGCCGAAGGAGATCGCGCCGGAAACCACCGAGGGAAAGCAGGGCTTCATCCATCCGGTGGGCGTGACCGGCTCGATGGAGAAAGCGTCGCTGAGCTTCATCATCCGCGACTTCACCGACGCGGGGCTCGTGGAAAAGGAGACCTTGCTCGAAGCCATCGTCAAAGAGGTGATGTCAGCCTATCCGGGTTCGACCTATCATTTCGAGGTCAGGGAACAGTATCGCAACATGAAGGTGGTGCTCGACCGTCATCCCGAGATCGTCGACAACGCCATCGAAGCGGTGCGCCGGGCCGGCATGACGCCGGTGCGCGGCAGCATCCGCGGCGGCACGGATGGTTCGCGGCTTTCCTTCATGGGGCTGCCGTGCCCGAACATCTTCGCCGGCGGCCATGCTTTCCACTCGCCGCTCGAATGGGTGAGCCGCCAGGATATGGAAAAGGCCGTCAGAACGATTGTGGAACTCGCGAGGGTCTGGGAAGAGCGCGCTTAACGCGCGCTTTCTTCACTCGAAACCGAAACGTCAGCCGCCGTTCGCCGCGATCGCTCCGCGCAGCATCACGCTGTCATAGGCAGGGCGGGGTGTGGGGATCGCGATCGGCATTCCAGGCTCAGGCTCGATCGAGGCTGCCGGCTGGGTCACCGGCGCCGTGATCGGCATCGGCATCGGCATGGGATTTGCGATCGGCGCCATCCGTGCCGTAGGCGCCATATTGACCGCCGACATCGTGCTCGCCGTCGCCATCGGGTCCGGTGACGGGAGGGGAACGGGAACCGCCGAGGGGATCAGCGCCTCGAACTGCGGCGGCAACATGCTTTCGCCGGGCACATAATTCATCGCTACCTCATAGGAGGGCAGCGGCGGCGGTGTTTGAAGCATGCCGTTGGCGTCGCGCTTCTCGTAGAAGGCGTTGCCGCCGGCGACCGTCACATAATGCATGTTGCCGTAAGGGAATTTCAGGCCGTCGGTGTGGAAGAACATCGCATCCTTCACCGCGGGATGGCGCGCACCCTTCAGGAGGATCGCATCGGCGGCGGTGGCAAGCTCCGGTTCGGCCTGCGGCTTGACTTCGCGCGTCATCACGCCGGGGGCGAACTGCTTCTCCTGGGCGACGACGCCGCAGATGGACGGAGGATAGGCGCCTGACGTGAGCCTGTTCATGACGACGGTGCCGACTGCCATATAGCCGTCCTCATCCGAATGCTGCGATTCGAAATACATCGCGCGCTTCAGGCAGTCGCGATCCTTGGCGGTATAATTGAAGGTGACTTTCGCGGCTTGAGCCTGCTTCGTCTTGGTCTTTGCCGGCGTTGCTGCCGGTTGCGATGTCGTCGTGCAGCCGGTGGCCGCCAGTCCTGCGAACAAAATCCCGATCAGGGATTTTCCAAAGGAAATCTCCGCCCTCAACGCCAGGTGCCTCCTAGGAATGAGTCCAGCCCTTTATGATTAACGCGCAAAATCTTTTACTCGTCATATGATTGAAATACAAACAACCTTAGATAACAAAAATCCTGAGGGACTCTCGCCAAATGCGATTCCGGCGATGCACCCGGAGGCCATCTGCTGCATAATTCCCAAAAATTAAGGAATTATGCAGCAACTCAATGCGTTACAGCGCCCGTTTGCGCTGATCAGCTGCGAAACAGCTTCCAGCGAGTCGGCTTGAACGCCACGCGGTTGCGGTCGAGTCTGTCGGCCTCGCTCGGCGGCAGCTCGATCTCGATATGCGGGCGGTCATTGCCGATATCCAATTCGATATGGCGGGTGCCGGCAACGCGGCGGCTGGAGACCGGCTGGCCGGCAATACAGTTTTCAGCCGATTCGCAGAGCCTGACGTCATGCGGGCGGAAATAGAGCTGTGCCGGGCCGTCCGGCTCGCCGTCGGCATTGAGGCCGAGCGAGCGGCCGTCGAAGCGGATGTCGCCGCCCGAGACTTCGATCTGCAGGCAGTTCGACTGGCCGATAAATCCGAAGACGAAGGGAGAATTCGGATTGTCATAGACTTCGTCAGGCGTGCCGACCTGTTCGATCGCGCCCTGGCTCATGACGACGACGCGGTCGGCAAGCTCCAGCGCTTCATCCTGGTCGTGGGTGACGAAGACGGTGGTGTGGCCGGTGCGGTCGTGGATCTCGCGCAGCCATTTGCGCAGGTCCTTGCGCACCTGGGCGTCGAGCGCGCCGAAGGGTTCGTCGAGCAGCAGCACGTTCGGCTCGACGGCCATGGCGCGGGCGAGCGCCACACGCTGGCGCTGGCCGCCGGAAAGCTGTGCCGGATAACGCTTCTCAAGCCCGGAAAGCTGCACGAGCTCGAGCAGTTCCAGCGCCCGCCGGCGGATATCGGCTTTCGCGGGACGCCTAGCGCCCTTTCTGACCTTCAGGCCGAAGGAGACGTTGTCGAGCACCGTCATGTAGCGGAACAGAGCGTAATGCTGGAAGACGAAGCCGATATTGCGCTGCTGCACAGTCTTCTTCGAGGCATCCTCGTCACCGAAGAAGATCTGCCCCTCCGTCGGGCTTTCCAGGCCGGCGATCAGCCGCAGCAATGTCGTCTTGCCGGAGCCCGAAGGGCCAAGCAGGGCGATCAGTTCGCCAGAGCGGATGCCGAGCGAGACATCGTGCAGCGCCGGGAAACGATCGAATTCCTTGCGGATGTTTTGAACGCGTACTTCCATTCCAAATCCTTCAGTGCCGCCGGCTGGCGGAGATTTCAGCGCTATAGCGCATTTCCAGCAGCGTCTTCAAAACAAGAGTGACGAGCGCCAGCAAGGCCAAAAGCGTGGCGACGGCAAAAGCGCCGGTGAAATTATACTCGTTATAGAGAATTTCCACCTGCAGCGGCATGGTGTTCGTCTGGCCGCGAATATGGCCGGACACCACCGAGACGGCGCCGAATTCGCCCATGGCGCGGGCGTTGCAGAGCAGCACGCCATAGAGCAGGCCCCATTTGATGTTCGGCAGCGTCACGTGCCAGAAGGTCTGCCAGCCGCTGGCGCCGAGCGACAGGGCGGCCTCCTCATCGGCCGTTCCCTGCTCCTGCATCAGCGGAATCAGCTCGCGGGCGACGAAGGGGAAGGTGACGAACATCGTCGCCAGGATCAGCCCCGGCACGGCGAACAGGATCTTGATGTCATAGGCGCTGAGCCATTGGCCGAGCCAGGTATTGGCGCCGAACAAGAGCACGAAGACCAGGCCGGATATAACAGGCGAGACCGAAAAGGGCATGTCGATCAGCGTCGTCAGGAACGCCTTGCCCTTGAACTCGAACTTGGCGATCGCCCAGGCGGCGGCAACCCCGAAGACGAGGTTGAGCGGCACGCTGACGCCGGCGACGATCAGCGTCAGCCGGATCGCCGAGAGGGTTTCGAGATCGCTGAGCGCCTGGAGAAAGGGACCTGGTCCCTTGCGGAAGGCCTCGACGAAGACTGCGGCGAGCGGCAGAAGCAGGATCAGCAGCAGGAAGACCAGCGATAGGGCGATCAGGCTGAAGCGTGCAAACCTGTGTTCGGTGGTCACCGAACGCAGCTTCGCTGGTTGAACGGTCGCATCAAGCGCCATAGCCGTACCTCCGCCTGCTCCAGCTCTGGATGAGATTGATGACCAGCAGCATGGCGAAGGAGATCACCAGCATGATCGCCGCAATGCCGGTCGCTGCCGCATAATTATACTCTTCGAGTTTGATGACGATCAGCAGCGGCGCGATCTCCGATTTGAACGGCAGGTTGCCGGCGATGAAGATGACTGAGCCGTATTCGCCGACGCCGCGGGCAAGAGCGAGCGCGAAGCCGGTGAGCACGGCAGGCGCCAGCCCCGGCAGCAGCACGCGGAAAATCGTCTGGAGGCGGTTGGCGCCGAGCGTTGCCGCGGCCTCTTCCACTTCCTTGTCGATTTCCTCCATGACCGGCTGCACGGTGCGCACCACGAAAGGCAGGCCGACGAAGATCAGCGCCACGACGATGCCGGCCGGCGTGAAGGCGATCTTGATGCCGAGCGGTGTCAGGAACTGGCCGATCCAGCCGTTCGGCGCGTAGAGCGTCGCCAATGCAATGCCGGCGACGGCCGTCGGCAGCGCGAAGGGCAGGTCGACCATAGCGTCGATGACGCGCTTGCCGGGGAAACGGTAGCGCACCAGCACCCAGGCGAGAATGATGCCGAAGACGGCGTTGATAACAGCGGCGATGAAGGCGCTGCCGAAGCTGATGCGCAGCGCGTTCAAGATGCGCGGATCGAACGCGATCGACCAGAATTTCTCCCAGCCGAGCGCGCTCGACCGGACGGCAAGGCCGGAGAGCGGGATGAGGATCAGAAGGGTGAGCCAGGTCAATGTGAGACCGAGCGCCATTCCGAAACCCGGAATGACGCTCGGCCGCTTGAACCGCCACCGCGTGGGGCTATGTGCTTTCATGAAGTCTATTATTGTGCCGGCTTGTAGATTTGGTCAAATACGCCGCCGTCGCCGAAGAATTTCGGCTGGGCTTCCTTCCAGCCGCCGAAATCGTCGATGGTGGCGAGCGTCAGCTTCGGAAAGCGGGCGATATCGGCCGGATCGGCGGCTTCAGGCTTGATCGGCCGGTAATAATGCTTGGCGGCGATCTTCTGGCCTTCGTCGGAATAGAGATAGTTGAGATAGGCTTCGGCGACCTTGCGCGTGCCCTTCTTGTCGACATTGCCGTCGACGACGGCGACCGGCGGGTCGGCGCGGATGGAGAAGCTCGGCGTCACGATCTCGAACTGGTCGGGACCGAGTTCCTCGAGCGAAAGATAGGCTTCGTTCTCCCAGGCAAGCAGAACGTCGCCGAGGCCGCGCTGGACGAAGGTCGTCGTCGCCCCGCGCGCGCCGGTATCGAGAACCGGAACGTGCTGCAGCAATTTCGTCACATAGTCCTGCGCCTTGGCGTCGTCGCCGCCATTCGCCTGCTTGGCCCATGCCCATGCGGCCAGGAAGTTCCAGCGGGCGCCGCCCGAGGTCTTCGGGTTCGGGGTGATGACCTGCACGTCGTCCTTGACAAGATCGCCCCAATCCTTGATGCCCTTCGGATTGCCCTTGCGGACGAGGAAGACGATCGTCGACGTATAGGGCGTCGAATTGTTGGGCAGCTTGGTCTTCCAGTCTGCCGGGATCTTGCCGGTCTTTTGGGCGATGGCGTCGATATCGCCTTCAAGGGCCAGGGTGACCACGTCTGCGTCGAGGCCGTCGATGACGGAGCGGGCCTGGGCGCCGGAGCCGCCATGCGATGCCTGGATCGTTACGGCTTCGCCGGTATCCTTCTGCCACTTGGCGGCAAAGGCGGCGTTGAAATCCTTATACAATTCGCGAGTCGGATCATAGGAAACGTTGAGAAGCGTCTGATCGGCGAATGCCGGAGCGATGCCCCCGATCGCGAAGCTGCCTGCCATGACCACCGCTGCGATGAGCCGGGTGAGCCGTTGTGTCTGCATGGAACCCTCCTGTTTTCTGTCTTAACTCTATCAAGTCAGTCGTATAATGAAACGAAGGTTATTCCGGTTCCGGCGGGGCCGTTAGAATGTCATTCCATTTGATGGCTGATTTTGAAATGGACGTGCCGGAGTTGGCCGCGGCCAATCGGACGCCACTGGTGAGCGCCGAAGGACCGTGTTTTTTTGGCCACAGTTCCTCCATGAAAGGGACACGGTCATGCGGATTTTTGCCGGGTTTTTGCCACGATGGCACTTGCGGATTCCTATATGGCGCCCGTGCGGTCGTATTCACCGGCCGCTACGCGGGGGCATCCCTTGAAATGCGCCTCGCATTCCAAACCTGTTAGGGCCATTCAAAATGAATATCAGAACGATCCTTTTTGCCTCCGTTGCCGCCCTTGCCGCGGCCTCCGGAGCCCGTGCTGCCGACGCCATCGTGGCGGCGGAACCCGAGCCCGTGGAATATGTTCGCGTTTGCGACGCCTACGGTACCGGCTATTTTTATATTCCGGGGACGGAAACATGCCTTTCTGTCGGCGGTTACATCCGTACCGAAGTGCGCTTCGGTGATCAGATCTCCGGCGATTCCGACGTAAACTTCTGGACGCGTGGCCAGGTCACCTTCCAGGCCAAGAACGACACCGAGTACGGTACGCTGACCGGCGTCATCACGCTGCGCTACAATGCCGACAGCGCCTCCGACCAGGAAGCGCTGCTTGACGAAGGCTATATCGACATTGCCGGTTTCCGCGTCGGTAAGCTCTACAGCTGGTGGGATGACGACATGAGCGGCGAGACCGATACGCTCGCCAGCAACGAGACGACCCATAACTCGATCCGTTATCAGTACGAGTCGGGTGCTTTCACGGCCGGCCTTTCGGTCGATGAACTGGAAGACGACTACGCCACCAAGCCGGGCGAAGGCCCGAACAACTTCGGTGTCGCAGGCCAGGTCTCTTATAAGGCCGGCGCCATCAGCGCTTACCTGCTGGCCGGTTATGACACCGACACCAGCGAAGTCGCCGTCCGCGGCATCGTCTATGCCGACATCGGCCCGGGCACGCTCGGCATTGCCGGCGTATGGGCAAGCGGCGCCAACTACTACTACGAAGAGTCCGAATGGACGATCGCAGCAGAATACGCCTTGAAGATCAACGACAAGTGGTCGGTCACCCCCGGCTTCCAGTACTTCGAGAACATCTCGCTCGACGCTGACGGCAACGGCTTCAGCGGCGGCAGCGCCTACACCACAGGCGTCACGATCGACTACCGTATCGTCGACGACCTCCGCACCAAGCTCAGCGTGCAATATCACGATGAGGACGAAGGCGACGACGAAGTGTTCGGCTTCCTGCGCTTCCAGCGCGATTTCTAGCGCATAACCCCGAAAATCGGAATCGATTTTCGGAAAGGATTATGCGCCAGTTCAAAGTGTTAGAGCGTCCTTAGCGCGTCTTTTTGGACGTGCGGCGCTCTAATATCGTCTAATCGCAGACGAGCGGGCGCGGCCTTCGGGCCGCGCCTTTTTTATGCTCTTCACACCCGGGAATCGGCGATGAAATCGGAATAAAATTCGTCGACCGTCCGTGCCTTGCGCATGGCGGCCAGCGTGCCGTCCGATTGCAGGCGGCGCGCGATGGCGGACAGTACGTTCAGATATTCGCCGCGATTGTTTTCGCCGAAGAGCAGCACGAAGGCGATGTCGGTCGGGATGTCGTCGATCGCTTCGAAATCCAGCGGCTGGGCAAAGCGGATGAGAAGGCCGCGCGGGCTGCTCATGCCGTCGATCGCCGCGTGTGGAATGGCGATGCCGTTGCCGATGCCGGTGGAGCCGAGCTTCTCACGCTCTTCCAGCGCCTTCAGAATGGCCTGGCCGTCGACGGAGAAAGCCTTGGCTGCCTTGTCGGCTATAAGCTGCAGCGCGCGCCATTTCGTCGGTACCGACACGCCGATGAAGGTATGTTCCGGCCGGATGATGTTGGGAAGGTTCATGTCATTCTCAATACTATTTGGTTCGATGCTGTTGGGCTGGACGCTGTTTGGGCTCGATACGTTGGGGCAGCGGGAGGGAAGTCAGTCCGGTTCCCTGAGGCGGTAGCCGACGCCGGTCTCGGTGGTGATATAGTGCGGCTGGTCGGGAATTTTCTCGACTTTTTGTCGCAGCTGCCTGACGTAAACGCGCAGATACTGCACGTCGGCCGCCGGTCCCCATATCTGCTTCAAAAGAAACTGATGTGTCAGCACTTTGCCGGCGTGCTGGGCGAGCACGCGCAGGATGTCGTATTCCTTCGGTGACAGTTTGATTTCCTTGTCGTCGACCTTGACGATGCGCTTGACGAGATCGATCGACAGGCCGCCGGTCTGGAAGATCGCCTTTTCGCCCTGCTGCTGCAGGCGGTGGCGCAGCGCCACGCGGATGCGGGCGCCGAGTTCGTTGACGCCGAAGGGCTTGGTGACGTAGTCGTCGGCGCCGCTTTCCAGCGCCGTGACGATTCCGGCCTCGTCGGTGCGGCTGGAGAGAATGATGACGGGGATGGAAAGCCCTTCTTCGCGCCACTCCTGAAGCAAGTCGTGGCCCGATGTGTCGGGCAGGCCGAGGTCGAGCACGATGAGATCGGGCATTCCGTCTGCGACCGACTGACGGGCGCTGGCAGCGTTCGGCGCTTCCTGCACCTCATAGCCCTGCGCGGTCAGGCCGACGCGGAGCAGCTTGCGGATCGGCGGTTCGTCGTCGACGACGAGGATTTTGACGGCTGAACCGGTCATGGGAGTTCGTCCAGTTTCGGAATGTCGTTGGGTTTCGGCAGGCGGATGGTGAAGACGGCGCCGTGGCCGGCCATCCGGTTGCCGGCGGCGATCGTGCCGCCCATCGCCTCGATGAAACCGCGGCAGATGGAAAGGCCGAGCCCGGTGCCGGCGCGCACCTGATCGCCCTTGCGCACCCGGTAGAAGGTGTCGAAGACGCGGCCGAGATCGGCCGGCGGAATGCCCGGACCTTCATCAGAGACCTGCACGACGACGGTGTCGGCATCGGCCCAGCCCTCGATGTGGACCACCGATCCCTCGGGCGCATATTTCGCGGCATTGTCGAGCAGGTTGAAGATCGCCTGCTCGAACAGCACCGGATCGACGCGCACCATCGGCAGGTCGGCGGGAATGCTCATCTCGGTCTTGTGGTGCTCGAGAATCTTGGCGGCGCGGCGCAGCGCGCTGCCGACGATATCGCCGGCATAATGCAGCGCGGAATTCGGCTCCATCGCCCCGGATTCGATCTTGGTCATGTCGAGCAGGTTGGCGATGAAGCGGTTGAGGCGCTCGGATTCGTCGACGACCGTTGCAAGCAGGTCGCTGCGATCCTCTTCCGGCATGGCGGTGAAATAGTCGCGCAGCGTGCCGGCGGCGCCGAGGATGGCGGCAAGCGGCGTCTTCAGATCGTGCGAGATCGAGGTCAGCAGGGCCGAGCGCAGCCGGTCGGCTTCGGCCGCAAGCCTTGCCCGGTCGACATCGGCGACGAGCTGGACGCGTTCGATGGCAAGCGCCGCCTGGTCGGCCAGCGCATCGAGCAGCCGCTGCTGCTCCGGCGTCAGCAGCGGTCCGTCGCGGCGGTCGCTGTCGAGGCCGATGACGCCGACGGCGGTGCGTCCGGTTCTGAGCGGCACATAGAGGCGTTTGGCGCCTGGCAGCGTATCGGCGCCGCGGCCGGCGGCATGATTGTGCTCCCAGGCCCAGCGGGCGGCGGCGATATCGGCATCGTCGAGCGTGTCGTCTGGCGGATAACCGGCCTTGACGGCGATGCTGCCTTCCTCAGGCAGCAGCAGCACGACGCGAACCTTCAGCATCGAGGCGAGCTGGAAGGCGGTCGCCCAGAGCACGTCGTCGAGCGTGCCGGTGCCGGCAAGCTTCTTGGAGAAGAGATAGAGATCCTCGGTCGTACGTGCCCGCTGCCGGGCGGCGGCGGCCTGGCGCTGCACGGTCGCGGTCAGGTTGCTGGCGATGATGGCGACGCCGAGGAAAAAGAACAGCGCAAGCACGCTTTCCGGATCGCTGATCGTCAGCGTGTAGCGCGGCGGCAGGAAGAAGAAATTGAACGAGAGCGCGCCGAGAATGCAGCTGTAGAGCGCCGGCCGCAGGCCGTGAATGACCGCCGAGGTCAGCACCGCCATCAGGAAGACGAGGGCGAGGTTGCGCACGTCGAGCACCTGATCGAGCACGATGCCGACGGCGAGCGCGATGGCGACATAGGCGGTCGCCAGCAGATAGGCCCTGAAATCCAGCGGCGGGGCGGTGGCGGCGGCCCTGACGCCGCGCGCGACGGTGCCGTCCTTCTCATTGCCCGATATGACGTGGACGCTGATTTCGCCGGTCCTGCGGATCAGCTCGTCGGTGACCGAACGGCTCCACCAGTCGCGCCATGTCGGCTTCTTCGGGGCGCCGATGACGATATGGGTGACATTGTTGGCGCCGGCATGGCGAACGAGCTCTTCGGCCACCTCACGGCCGGGAATGGTCAGTGCTTCGCCGCCGAGCTGTTCGGCCAGCCGCAAGGTCGCTGCGACCGTGTCGCGCTCGGTCTCGCTCAGATTGATCGAGCGATTGGTCTCGACATAGACGGCAGCCCAGGGCGCGCGCAGCCGTGAGGC
Source organism: Rhizobium esperanzae (assembly GCF_014197615.1). GTDB lineage: Bacteria > Pseudomonadota > Alphaproteobacteria > Rhizobiales > Rhizobiaceae > Rhizobium > Rhizobium esperanzae_A. Next base: position 206,179 of record NZ_JACIFY010000009.1, on the reverse strand, counting down.
CATGCGGGCGGCATAACGGACCAGCGAGGCGGAGCGCGGGTGATGGTCGACCGAGACGAGGACACGTTCGCCCGCCGCCCAGGGGCCTGAAATGGCATGGGCCTGCATGTGGGTGAGCAGCTGGTCGTCGACGCGCTGGGCGGTCTTGCGCAGCGCCAGTTCCCGGAGCGCCGTCAGGTTGCCCGGCGTGAAATAGTTGGTCAGCGCCCGCTCGGCGGTGCGCGGCATATAGACCTTGCCGTCATGCAGGCGCTTGATCAGATCGTCGGGCGTCAGATCGATGATCTCGACATCGTCGGCAAGATCGATGATCGAATCCGGCACCGTCTCGCGCACGCGGATGCGGGTGATCTGCGAGACGACGTCGTTGAGGCTTTCGACATGCTGGATATTCAGCGTCGTATAGACGTCGATGCCGCGATCGAGCAGCTCCTTGACGTCGAGATAGCGTTTCGGATGGCGGCTGCCCTCGGCATTGGTGTGGGCGAGTTCGTCGACCAGCACGAGGTCGGGCCGGCGGGCGAGGATGCCGTCGAGATCCATTTCCTCGAGCGGCCGGCCCTTGTAGTCGATTTCGACGCGGGGAATGATCTCGAAGCCGGCGAGCAGTGCCTCGGTCTCCTTGCGGCCGTGGGTTTCGACGACGCCGATGACGACATCGAGACCATCGGCGATCTTGGCGCGGCCGGAGATCAGCATTTCATAGGTCTTGCCGACGCCGGGGGCGGCGCCCAGAAAGATCTTCAGACGGCCGCGCATCTCCGCCCGGGCTTTTTCGAGAAGCGCATCGGGCGAGGGCCTGCCGGCCTGGTCGCGATTGTCGTCTGGCATGCGGTTCGGTCTTTCTGCAGACGGGCTGCGATGGCGATCTCTCGTTACGTCAGTTCAGCCGCCAGACCGACATCACTCGGTTTAGCTGGCGGAAGGCATTCTCTACGCCGCGAATAGCTCCTTATTCCCGCCCCGCCCTCCGTCATGCTCGGCCTTGAGCCAAGCATCCACACGGCATCCACCAGCAGCCGCGGCATGGATCCTCGGCTCAAGGCCGAGGATGACGGAGAGTGGATTGGCTTTCTCGCCAAACTCGCCTGGCTCTATAAAGAAGGCTACGTCTCGGATGCTTCATCGGGCCGCCACTCACACTTCCCGCAACCTTCACTCAGTCATAGAAGCATCAAGGCTCTGGTTCAACGCCAGAACATTGACGGTGGGTTCGCCGAGGATGCCGAGCTCACGGGCCTGGACGGCGCCGTCGACCAGCGCCTTGACCCTGGCCTCATCCAGGTTTCGCGCCTTGGCGACGCGGGCCACCTGGAAGTAGGCGGCTTCGGGCGAAATATGCGGATCGAGGCCGCTGCCGGAAGCGGTGACGAGGTCGGCGGGGACTTCGGCATTCGGGTTCGTGGCCTTGGCGGCCTCATAGTCGGCCTTGACGCGGTCGATCAGCTTCTGGCTGGTCGGGCCGAGATTGGAGCCGCTGGAGGCGGCGGCATTGTAGCCGTCGCCGGCAGCTGACGGCCGGCCGTGGAAATATTTGTCTGTCGTGAAGGCCTGGCCGATCAGCGTCGAGCCGATCACCTGGCCATTCTTCTCGATCAGGCTGCCATTCGCCTGGGTGGGGAAGAGGGCCTGGGCCGCACCGGTCATGGCAAGCGGATAGAGAAGGCCTGTTATGGCGGTGGTGGCGACGATCATGACGATTGCCGGGCGAAATTCTTTCAACATTGTTGTCAACTCCTTGCGTGTTCAGGCAAGACCGAGGGCGGCGACGGTCATGTCGATCGCCTTGATGCCGATGAAGGGAACGATGATGCCGCCGAGGCCGTAGATCAGCAGGTTGCGCGACAGAAGCGCGCCGGCGCCGATCGGCCGGTAACGCACGCCCTTCAGCGACAGCGGGATCAGCGCGATGATAATGAGCGCATTGAAGATGATCGCCGAGAGGATGGCGCTTTGCGGCGTCGACAGCCCCATGACGTTGAGCACGCCGAGTTGCGGGTAGAAGGTCAGGAACATCGCCGGGATGATGGCGAAGTATTTGGCGATGTCGTTGGCGATCGAAAAGGTGGTCAGGGCGCCGCGCGTCATCAGCAGCTGCTTGCCGATCTCGACGATCTCGATCAGCTTCGTCGGGTCGCTATCGAGGTCGACCATGTTGCCGGCCTCGCGGGCGGCGACCGTGCCGGTGTTCATGGCGACGCCGACATCGGCCTGGGCGAGTGCGGGCGCGTCGTTGGTGCCATCGCCGCACATGGCGACGAGCTTGCCCTTCGACTGTTCCTCGCGCATCAGCGCCAGCTTCATCTCCGGCGTCGCCTGGGCGAGGAAGTCGTCGACGCCGGCTTCGGCGGCGATGGCGGCTGCTGTCAGCGGGTTGTCGCCTGTTATCATCACCGTGCGGATGCCCATGCGGCGCAGCTCGGTGAAGCGCTCGCGGATGCCGCCCTTGACGATATCCTTCAGCTGGATGACGCCGAGCAGCCTGCCGTCGCGGGCGACGGCCAGCGGCGTTCCGCCCGATTTGGCGACCTCGTCCGATATCGACTGCAGCTCGCGCACCACCTCGCTGCCGTTCTTCGAGGAGGCGTCGCCGTTGACATAGGCGAGCACCGCATCGACCGCACCCTTGCGGATCGAAGCGCCTTCGAGATCGACGCCGCTCATGCGGGTCTGGGCGGCGAAGGGGACGAACGTCGCCCTGAGGCTCGCCATGTCGCGGCCGCGGATCGCATATTTTTCCTTGGCGAGCACGACGATGGAGCGGCCTTCCGGCGTTTCGTCGGCCAGCGAGGCGAGCTGGGCGGCATCGGCGAGATCCTGTTCGGAAACACCACGAACTGGCCGGAAACTCGTCGCCTGGCGGTTGCCGAGGGTGATCGTGCCCGTCTTGTCGAGCAGCAGCGTGTCGACGTCGCCGGCAGCTTCGACGGCGCGGCCGGACATGGCGAGCACGTTGAAGCGGACGAGGCGGTCCATGCCGGCAATGCCGATCGCCGACAGGAGCGCACCGATCGTCGTCGGGATCAGCGTGACGAAGAGGGCGACGAGCACGATGATCGGGATCGAGCCGCCGGCATAGACGGCAAAGCTCGGGATCGTCGCCGTCGCCAGCACGAAGATCAGCGTCATGCCGGCAAGCAGGATGTTGAGCGCGATTTCGTTCGGCGTCTTCTGGCGTTCGGCACCTTCGACGAGCGAGATCATCCGGTCGAGGAAGGTGGAGCCGGCGGCCGCGGTGATCCGCACGCGGATCCAGTCGGAGAGCACCTGCGTGCCGCCGGTGACCGCCGAACGGTCGCCGCCGGATTCACGGATAACAGGGGCGGATTCGCCTGTGATGGCGGCCTCGTTGACGGAGGCGACCCCTTCGATGACTTCGCCGTCCGAGGGGATGATGTCGCCGGCCTCGACGAGCACGATATCGCCGACCTTGAGGCTGGTGCCCGGCACCATGCGGTAGTCGTGACCATTGTTGGCGGTCAATAGCTTGGCCTGGGTTTCGGTGCGCGCCTTGCGCAGCGAATCCGCCTGCGCCTTGCCACGGCCTTCAGCGACGGCTTCGGCGAAATTGGCAAAGAGCACGGTGAACCAGAGCCAGAGATTGATCTGGAAGGAGAAGCCGAGATTGCCGTTGCCCACCGCGAGGTCGCGCAGGAAAAGCACGGTGGTCAGCACCGAGACCGTGGCCACGACGAACATGACCGGGTTTCTGGCAAGGGCGCGCGGGTCGAGCTTCTTGAAGGCGGCACCGATCGCCGGAATGAGGATGCGAGAATCCAGGATGCTCGCGGATTTTGCCTGGCTCATAAGAGACTCCAGCTTTGAAACGAGGATGGTGATGGAAACCGATGACGGAGCGTCACGACATCACCTCAGAAGGTCTGGCCGGCGATCATGACCAGATGCTCGACGATCGGGCCGAGGGCCAGCGCCGGGAAGAAGGTCAGGCCGCCGACGATCAGGATCGTGCCGATGAGCAGGCCGACAAAGAGCGGGCCGTCGGTCGGGAAGGTGCCGGCCGAGGCCGGAACCGATTTCTTGGCGATCAGCGAGCCGGCGATGGCAAGGGCCGGGATGATCACCAGGAAGCGGCCCATCAGCATGCCGATGCCGAGTGTCACGTTGTACCAGGGCGTATTGCCGGTCAGGCCGCCGAAAGCCGAGCCGTTGTTGGCCGCAGCCGAGGTATAGGCATAGAGGATTTCGGAGAAGCCGTGCGGGCCTGAAGTGCCGACCGAAGCGACGGCGCTCGGAAGCACGCTTGCGATTGCGGTAAAGACCAGCATGGCGAGCGGCAGGCAGAGGATGGCGAGAACGGCCATCTTCATTTCCTTGGCCTCGATCTTCTTGCCGAGATATTCCGGCGTGCGGCCGACCATCAGGCCGGCGACGAAGACGGCGACGATGATGAACAGCAGGATGCCGTAGAAACCGGCGCCGACACCGCCGACGATGATTTCGCCGAGCTGCATGTTGATTAGCGGAATGAGACCGCCGAGCGCGGTGAAGCTGCCATGCATGGCATTGACCGCGCCGCAGGAGGCGGCCGTGGTGATGACCGCAAACAGCGACGACAAGGCGACGCCGAAGCGGACTTCCTTGCCTTCCATGTTACCGCCGCCAAGGCCGAAGGCATGCATCAGCGGGTTGCCGGCAGCTTCTGCCCAATAGGTGATGCCGACACCGACGATGAAGAGAATGCCCATGGTGGCAAGGATCGCCCAGCCCTGGCGCTGGTTGCCGACCATGCGGCCGAAAACGTTGGTCAAAGCCGCACCGATCGCGAAGATCGAAACCATCTGGAGGAGGTTGGAGATCGCATCGGGGTTTTCGAAGGGATGGGCGGAATTGGCGTTGAAGAAGCCGCCGCCATTGGTGCCGAGCATCTTGATGGCAAGCTGCGAGGCGACGGGTCCGACCGCTATTGTCTGCTTGGCGCCTTCCAGCGTCGTGGCATCGACATAGGGTCCGAGCGTCTGCGGTACGCCGAGATAGACGAAGACGAGCGTCAGCACGATGCAGATCGGCAGCAGGATGTAGAGCGTGCCGCGGATCATATCGACCCAGAAATTGCCGATCGCCTTGCCGGACGCCCGTGCGAAGGCACGGATGAAGGCAACCGCGATGGCCATGCCGGTGGCGGCGGAGAGGAAATTCTGCACGGTGAAGCCGGCCATCTGGGTGAGATACGACATCGTGCTTTCGCCGCCGTAGTTCTGCCAGTTGGTATTTGTCGGAAAACTGACGGCGGTGTTGAAGGAAAGCTCCGGCGGGACGGCAGCCATGCCGGCCGGATTGTAGGGCAGAATGCCTTGCAGGCGCATCAGCGCGTAGAGCACGATGACGCCGAGCAGGTTGAACATCAGCATGGCGAAAGCATAGGAGGTCCAATGCTGCTCCTCGCCTTCGCTGGTACCGGCCATGCGGTAAAGTCCCCGTTCGATCGGAACGAGGACCGGCGACAGCAGTGTGCGCTCGCCGTTATAGACACGCGTCATGTAGCCGCCGAGCGGTTTGACGAGCGCGAGGACGATCCCGCAATAGAGCAGGATCTGAAGCCATCCGTTGAGGGTCATGGGGGTAGACTTTCAATAGCCGGCCGCTTCCCGGCCGCGCATGCGCGGCCTCAGAAGCGCCGGGTCTCTTCAAAAGCGTTCTGGGCGAAGGAGAGCGTAGGTGAGATAGACGGTGAGAAACACGGTCACGGCACCGCTCAGGACATAGTCGAGGGTCATCGTCGGGTCTCCCGTCAAAGCCTGTCGCAGGCTCTGGTGTAGGCAAAGCACAGGGCGAAGAATATGATCGCCGTGGCGAGTAGAATGATATCCATCATGATCGTGACTCCTGTTGTTTTTCTTGGAGTCAGACAAGATAAAGGGCGTGCCGCCTTGGTGGCCGCCTTTCATGCTTTCTGGCGTGGAGATGATCTTTTCGATCTCTCGGACATGAATATGGAGCCGAAGCGCATAAAGGTTCGAGACGGCCGGAACGGCATCAATATAAAAATCTTATAAATGCTTTTATGCCGGCAAAGCGCCAAGGCTAAGGATCGACCCGGAACTTGTACTGGCCTTCGGCGCTGCGGCCGTCCATCGAAAGCACGCGCCAGTCGAGGGTATAGAGTCCGGGCGCCATGGAGGGATCGAGCGGAATCTTGAAGATCGATCCTTCGGGGCCGGAGAGAAATGGCTGGCCTGTGGGAAGCGCCGTTCCCTCAGCATCCAGCAGGATGGCCGTTGAGCGGGCAAGATCGACAGGGCCGGGGAAGGTGAGTTCGAGATTGGCCGGCACCAGCTTTTCTTCCTGCGGCGGCGGGAGCGACGCCTGTTCCAGGGCCGCAGACGCCTCGTGTGCCGTAAAGAGAAGCGACGCGAACAGACAGAACGACACGATCGACTTCATGATGGCCTTCCTTATCTTGCCGATCCGCATGGTGCCCGGTGCCGTCATGCTTCCGGAGCGCCATGCCGGCGCATCCAGAGCAATTCCAGGAAAAGTGCGAAGCGGTTTTCCGTCCGGAATTGCGCAAAAACAAAAAGTTAGAGCGGTTCAGCGCTTCCGTGAAAACCTGAACCGCTCTACTAACGCTGGCGGGGGCGATTTCGATCCCTTGTCTTTATCGTTACGGGTACCGGCCTCGGCTGAGGCTCTTTCGGGAGCACGGCGATCGGCTTCACCAGCCGGTGCCAGAATTCGCGCAATGATCTTGCAATCGTCTGACCGTAAGACCGATTTCTGCCGACATCGTCATGATCGTCCGTCATCTCTGTCTGTCCTCACTGCCAGGGAAGTCGTATTAAGAATGTACTCTCCGACGACCTCGGCTGGAATCATACGGAGGTCTAGGAATGGAAATCTTTCGGGCTATAGAAGGTGGGCATTTCATCATATGTTGAGCAAAAGCTTAGTAAGTGCGATTGAATTGCCGCCGCTAGCCGTCTTATAGTCGCGTCAGCGGCGCTCGATGAATCGCAGGCGCCATAGGGAGGAAACCGGTCATGACCACAGTCCGTGCGCTGGTGCTGGAACGCCAGCATGAACTTGCGCTTCGCGATATCGATCTGCCGCTGGAAACCGGTCCCGGCGAGGTGAAGATCAAGATTCATACCGTCGGTGTCTGTGGGTCGGACGTGCATTATTACACGCACGGCAAGATCGGTCCCTTCATCGTCAACGCGCCGATGGTGCTCGGCCATGAGGCGGCGGGCACGGTGGTCGAGGTCGGGGCCGGCGTCACCCATCTGAAGGTCGGCGACCGCGTCTGCATGGAGCCCGGCATTCCCGATCCGAATTCCAAGGCAAGCCGGCTCGGCCTCTACAATATCGACCCGGCCGTGACTTTCTGGGCGACGCCGCCGATCCATGGCGTGCTGACGCCGGAGGTGGTGCATCCCGCCAATTATACCTTCAAGCTGCCCGACAATGTCAGCTTCGCCGAAGGCGCCATGGTCGAACCTTTCGCCGTCGGCATGCAGGCGGCGAGCAAGGCGAAGATAGCGCCCGGCGATACCGCCGTCGTCCTCGGCGCCGGGCCGATCGGCACGATGGTGGCGATCGCCGCCCTGGCCGGCGGCTGCGCCCGCGCGATCGTTGCCGATCTCGCCCAGCCGAAGCTCGATATATCAGCGCAATATCAGGGCGTCATTCCGGTCAATATCCGCGAGAAGAACCTGATCGACGAAGTGGGCCGGCTGACCGACGGCTGGGGCGCCGACGTCGTCTTCGAATGCTCCGGTTCGCCGAAGGCCTGGGAAACGATCATGGCGCTGCCGCGCCCGGGCGGCGTCGTCGTCGCCGTCGGCCTGCCGGTCAATCCGGTCGGCTTCGATGTCTCGACGGCGTCCACCAGGGAGATCCGCATCGAGACGGTGTTCCGCTACGCGCATCAGTATGAGCGCTCGATCGCGCTGTTGGCGTCGGGTCGTGTCGACCTGAAGCCGCTGATATCCGAGACCTTCAAATTCGAAGATTCGATCAAGGCGTTCGACCGCGCCGTCGAGGCACGGCCGAGCGACGTCAAGCTGCAGATCGTCATGGAGTAGGAAGCTCGGCTCTATAAGGGTCGGGCATTCGGTCTCATCTTGCGAAAGACAAGGGCTGCGGCTGCGACGACCGCCGCGGCTCCGACCGCGATCAGCAGATGGCGGTGAAGGGGAAGGTGGCCCAGGGTCTGCTGGATGCCGTGCCCGAAGAGATAACCAAGCGCCGTGAACAATTGCCCCCATACCAGCGCGGCAACGGCGTTCAGGACGACGAATTTTCCGGTCGGTATGCGCGTCGTTCCGATGACGACGGGGCTGATCGTCCGTAGCCCCACCAGAAAACGAAACGCCAGGATGAAGCCTGTGGGATAGTTTTCCAGAAGGTGGGTGACGCGTGCCAGCGCCGGCTTTCCCATCAGCCGGCGGACGAAGCCCCATTGAGCGGCATAACGACCGGCGAAGAACCACATCTGATCGCCGGCAAAGGAGCCGGCGGTCGCTGCGAGCGCGGCCGACCAATAGGTCAGCAGTTCGCGATGGGCAACCACGCCGCCGAGGAAGGCGGCGGTTTCGCCTTCGAAGGCCGCACCCAGAAAGATCGCCAACAGGCCGTAATTCTCGATCAGCAGTTCGATAGACACCAGCAGTCTCCGGCCTCGACTCTCGAAGCGTCCATTCGCACTTAAACCGGTTTCAAATCGCCGAGCAGCGTCGGGATCAGTTCCGACACCGTCGGGTGGATCGGCACGGACCATTGCAAGGCGGGATAGGTCGTGCCGGCATTCATCGCGTCGATGAGGCCATGGATCACCTCGTCGCCCTCGATGCCGAGGATCGCCGCGCCCAGGATTTTCTGGGTCTCGGCATCGGCAATCACCTTCATGAAGCCCTGGGTCTCGCCGCGCTCGTTGGCCCGGCCGACGCGGTTCATCGGCCGGGTCGAGACCATGATCTTGCGGCCGGAGGCGCGCGCCTGCTTCTCCGTCATGCCAACGCGGCCGAGCGGCGGATCGATATAGAGCGCATAGGCCGGGATGCGGCTCGAGAGTTTGCGGTCGTCGCCGTCGATGAGGTTGGCGGCGGCGATCTCGAAATCATTGTAGGAGGTATGGGTGAAGGCGCCGTGGCCGTTGCAGTCGCCGAGCGCGAAGATGCCCTCGACATTGGTGGCGAGCCGGTCGTCGACGGTGATGAAGCCGCGTTGATCCGTGGCGACGCCGGCAGCATCGAGGCCGAGATCGTCGGTATTCGGCTTGCGGCCGGTGGCGATCAGCACATGGCTCGCATCGATCTTCGCGGAGCCGGCGGTGACGGTCGTCCCGCCGCCGTTTCTCGCGAAGGCGATGTTGCCCGCATCGGTGTGGACGTCGATGCCTTCGGCGCGCAGGATGTCGGCGATCGCGTCCGATATATCTTCGTCCTCGCGCGATGCGAGCTTCGGCCCGTGCTCGATGACGCTGACTTCGGCGCCGAAGCGGCGATACATCTGCGCAAATTCCAGCCCGATATAGCTGCCGCCGATCACCGCCAGATGCCGCGGCAGCGTATCGAGATGGATGATCGAGGTGCTGGTGAGGTAGTCGATGTCATCGATACCGGGCAGCTCGGGAATGACCGGTCGGGCGCCGACATTGAGGAAGATGCGCGGTGCGCTCAGCGTCTCGCCGTTGACGCTGACGGTCTTCGGGCTCTCGAAACGGGCATGGCCGTAGATCACGCTCATGCCGTCCATGCTGTCGAGCCAGCCGATCAGGCCGTTGCGGGCATTCATCGTCACCGTTTCGGCCCGGGCTCTCACCACCTTCATGTCGACGGCGATCTCACCGGGGATATTGACGCCGTAGGCAGCACCGTTTCTCGCGACATGGGCGGCGCGGGCGCTGGCGACCAGCGTCTTCGTCGGCATGCAGCCGGCATTGACGCAGGTGCCGCCAAGGAACTTGCGCTCGATCAGCGCCACTTTCATGCCCTTGTCGACCATGCGGGCGGCAAGCGACGGGCCGGCCTGGCCGGCGCCGATGACGATGGCGTCGAAGCTCCTCATGACACGGCCCCCACGATCAGCGCCGCGCCGATGACGGCGACGGCATCCTCGATGAGAGCGGCCGGCAGATCCCTGCCGAAGGAGCCGGCAAGCCGGGCGCGAACGGCGGCGCCACCATAGGTGCCGATGACGGCGCCGATCACGCCGGCGACCAGCCCGCCGAAGAGCAGGCTGCTGGCCGCACCGATCGCGGCGCCTGAGAGCGCGCCCGAGACGATGCGGGCGCCAAACTGCATCGGCACCTTGCGCGATGGCGTCGACGGCAGCTGGTCGGCGATCAGTTCGATGATGGCAAGAAGCGTGAAGATCCACGGTGTCCACCGATACCCCAGGAAGGCAAGCGGCGTCTGCGACACGTCGAACCAGCCGAGCGCTGCGCCCCAGGCAACGGCGGCCGGCGCCGTCATGGTGCGAAGGCCTGAGATGACACCGATCAGCAATGCAAGAAGCAGAAACATGCGATCCCCCTCTTTGCCGGCTTCGTGCCGCAATCAGGGAGGGTTGCACATTGTCAGGCGCGTGGCAAATTTGCCGATTATTCAGTTCGCGAAGGCGGCGATGCCGGTGATTGCCCGGCCGATGATCAGTGCGTGGATGTCGTGCGTGCCCTCATAGGTGTTGACCACTTCGAGGTTGACGAGATGGCGGGCGATGCCGAATTCGTCGGAGATGCCGTTGCCGCCGAGCATGTCGCGGGAAGCGCGCGCGATCTCGAGCGCCTTGCCGCAGCTGTTGCGCTTGAGGATCGAGGTCAGCTCCACCGGCGGATGGCCTTCCTCCTTCATGCGGCCGAGCCGCAGGCAGCCCTGCAGGCCGAGCGAGATTTCCGCCGCCATATCGGCGAGCTTCTTCTGAATCAGCTGGTTGGCGGCAAGCGGCCTGCCGAACTGCTTGCGCTCCAGCGTGTATTGCCGGGCTCTGGCATAACAATCCTCGGCGGCACCGAGCGCACCCCAGGCAATGCCGAAGCGGGCGGAGTTGAGGCAGGTGAAAGGCCCCTTGAGGCCGGTGACGCCGGGCAGAAGATTTTCCTCGGGCACGAAGACCCCGTCCATCACCACTTCGCCTGTGATCGAGGCGCGCAGGCCGACCTTGCCGTGGATGGCGGGGGCCGAAAGCCCCTTCCAGCCCTTTTCGAGAATGAAGCCGCGGATGAGGCCGTCCTCGGTCTTGGCCCAGACGACGAAGACGTCGGCGATCGGCGCGTTGGAGATCCAGGTCTTCGAGCCGGTGAGGCTATAGCCGCCGTCGACCTTCCTGGCGCGTGTCGCCATCGAGCCGGGATCGGAGCCGTGGTCGGGTTCGGTGAGGCCGAAGCAGCCGATCCATTCGCCGGTTGCCAGTTTTGGCAGGTATTTCAGCTTCTGCGCCTCGGACCCGAAGGTTTCGATCGGCACCATGACCAGCGAGGACTGCACGCTCATCATCGAGCGATAGCCGCTGTCGACCCGTTCGACCTCGCGGGCGATCAGGCCGTAGGCGGTGTAACCGAGGCCGGCGCCGCCGTAATCGGGTGATATCGTCGGGCCGAGCAGGCCGAGCGCGCCCATTTCGCGAAAGATTTCGGGATCGGTCTTTTCATTGCGGAAGGCGTCGAGAACGCGCGGCGCAAGCTTTTCCTGTGCATAGGCATGGGCCGTATCCTGCACCATGCGCTCTTCGTCGGTCAGCTGCTCCGACAGCCGGAACGGGTCGGCCCAGTCGAAAACCTCGCGCGTATGCTGCATGTCGGCGTCTCCTCACCATGAATTCAGGCTTGCCTCATCCAAGGTCGCATAGACCCGCCAGCCGAGCGCGTCAACTAAAGGCGGCGCTCTCGAAAAGACAGGGACCGCCATCTTTTCAAAAGCGTCGGCATGATCCACTTTGCCCGCGATCGATTCTGGAACGAGGAGACGGAAATGTCGTCAAGCGATCTGTTCGTATCGGCCGAAGGCGCCGAATGGGTCAATCCCGAGCCCGGCGTTACCAGGCGCATCATGACCTATCTGCCCGAGATGATGATGGTGGAAGTGGCCTTCGAAAGCGGCGCCGTCGGTGCGGCGCATTCGCATCCGCATATCCAGGCAAGTTATGTCACCGAGGGCAGTTTCGAAGTGACGATCGATGGCCGCACAGAGGTGCTCAAGCAGGGTGGCAGCTTCATCGTGCCTCCTAATCTCGTCCACGGCGTCAAGGCGCTGGAAAAGGGCCGGTTGATCGATGCGTTCACCCCGCACCGGGCCGAATTCCTGAAATAGTCAGCTATCTCTTGTCCGGCGCGCCGGGCCTGTGGTGACATGGGGCGGCACGAAGCGGGTATCCTCGCCGCGCACCGCCTCGCGCAGGAAATCGATGACGGCGCGCACCCGTGGGGCCTGTTTCAGGTCGCGGTGGCAGGTGATCCAGTATTGGCGCTTGAGGTCGATCTCCTCAGGCAGCACGCGCACCAGTTCGGGATAACGGCTGGCGAAGAAATAGGGCAGGATGCAGAGGCCGAGGCCGTTTCGGGTGGCGGTGAGCTGGGCGAAGATGCTGGAGCTCTGGAATTGCGGCTTGATGCGCGGATGCACGTCGCTGAGATAATCCAGCCCCGGCGCGAAAATCATCTCCTCGATATAGCTGACGAAGGGATGATTGAGCAGGTCTTCGCGGCTGGTGATGTCAGGCGCCTTTGCCAGATAGTCGCGCGAGCCGTAGACATAGAGATGGTAGTCGGTCAGCTTCTCGGCGAAATAAGGCCCGCCCTTCGGCTCGTCGAGCACGACGGAAAGATCGGCCTCCTTGCGTGACAGCGACATGATCTGCTGGATCGTCACCAGCTCGAGCGAGAGATGCGGATGCTGCGCGGCAAACCGCGGCAGCACGGTGGCGAAGAAGAAATTGGCAAAACCCTCCGGCGCGCTGAGGCGCACCAGGCCGCGCTGCGCCATCGAGCCGTCGGCAAGGTCGGCGCGCAGCCGCTCGGTCTCCTGCTCCATCCGCTCGGCCGTTTCGATGAAACGCGTGCCCATGGCGGTGAGCACATAGCCGCGCGGATTGCGCTCGAACAGCTTGACCTTGAGGGTGAATTCCAGCCGGTCGATGCGCCTGGAAACCGTGGCATGGCTGGAACGCAGCTGGCGGGCGGCGGTCGACAGCTGTCCGGTGCGGGCGACGGCTAGAAAAAACTGAAGATCGTCCCAAGTAAACTGCGGTGGATTGGTCATCGCCGTCCCCATCTGTTCAAAAACGAACAGATACTGTTTGGAATTAGTTGTAAACCACCCGTTGCTTCAACGAGGAATTTCCGTGATCGTAAGGCGAGGTTCGCCGTTCTGAGGAGTGCGGCTGGCCAAATCTGAACAGATCCGCAATTTGGCTCATCTCTGGGAGGAGAGAATATGCGTAAGAATCTCATTGCATCGGTTGCATTTCTGCTTGCAAGCAGCACAGCGGTGCTCGCGCAGAGCGCGACCGACGGCAAGGTCAAGATCGGCATCCTGAACGACCAGTCGGGCGTTTATGCCGATTTTGGCGGCAAGTCTTCCGTCGAGGCCGCCAAGATGGCGGTCGAGGATTTCGGCGGGAAGGTGCTGGGTGTTCCGGTCGAGATCGTCGATGCCGACCACCAGAACAAGCCCGATATCGCCTCCAACATCGCCCGTCAGTGGTATGACACCGAGCAGGTGGACGCGATCATGGAATTGACGACCTCCTCGGTGGCGCTCGCGGTGCAGGCGATCGCCAAGGAAAAGAAGAAGATCGATATCGTCACCGGTGCAGCAACGACCGATCTCACCGGCAAGGCCTGCTCGCCCTACGGCTTCCACTGGGCCTACGATACCCATGCGCTCGCCGTCGGCACCGGCGGTGCGCTCGTCAAGCAGGGCGGCGACAGCTGGTTCTTCCTGACCGCCGACTATGCCTTCGGCTATTCGCTGGAGCAGCAGACGACCGACTACGTCAAGGCGAGCGGCGGCACGGTCGTCGGCGCCGTCCGCCATCCGCTGTCGACCCAGGATTTCTCCTCCTTCCTGCTGCAGGCGCAATCCTCCGGCGCCAAGGTGATCGGCCTTGCCAATGCCGGCCTCGACACCTCGAACGCCATCAAGCAGGCGGCCGAATTCGGTATCACCCAGGGCGGCCAGCATCTGGCGGCGCTGCTCTTCACGCTCGCCGAAGTCCACGGCCTCGGCCTCGAGGCGGCACAGGGGCTGACGCTGACGGAAGGCTTCTACTGGAACCGCGACGACGAAAGCCGCGCCTTCGCCAAGAAGTTCTTCGCCCGCACCGGCAAGATGCCGAACATGATCCACACCGGCACCTATTCGGCGGTGACGCAATATCTGAAGGCGGTGCAGAAGGCCGGCACCGACGATACGGAAGCCGTCGCCAAGCTGCTGCATGAAATGCCCGTCGACGACGTCTTCGGCCGCGGCGGCACGGTCGGCGCCAATGGCCGCATGATCCACGACATGTACCTGCTGCAGGTCAAGAAGCCGGCCGACAGCAAGGAGCCGTGGGATTACTTCAACGTTCTTGCCACCATTCCCGGCAAGGAAGCCTATATCGACCCCGCCAAGAGCGGCTGCGATCTGGTGAAGTAAGCGCGATGGCGGTCTCCGCGATTGAAACGCAGGCAAAGCCGCGGGTGGTGTTGTCCGCCCGCGGCCTGCGCCGCGATTTCGGCGGCTTCACGGCCGTCAAGAACGTCGATCTCGACGTGCATGACGCCAGCGTGCATGCGCTGATCGGCCCGAACGGCGCCGGCAAGACGACGGTGTTCAACCTGCTGACCAAGTTCCTGCAACCGACGGCGGGCTCGATCACGCTGATGGGCACCGACATCACCGGGACTCCGCCCGACAAGGTGGCGCGCATGGGGCTGGTGCGCTCCTTCCAGATCTCGGCGGTCTTCCCGCATCTCTCCGTGCTCGACAATGTGCGCGTGGCGCTGCAGCGGCCGAACAATCTTTCCACGCAGTTCTGGCGGCCGCTTTCGGCGCTCGACCGGCTGAACGAGCGCGCCGAGCAGTTGCTTGCCAGCGTCGGGCTGTCCAAAGAACGCGATCATCTCGCCGCCGATCTTTCCTATGGCCGCAAGCGGGTGCTGGAGATCGCCACCACTCTGGCGCTCGATCCGAAGGTGCTGCTGCTCGACGAGCCGATGGCCGGCATGGGACATGAGGACGTCGGCGTCGTCTCGGCGATCATCCGCGACGTCGCCCGCGACCGGGCGGTGCTGATGGTCGAGCACAATCTCTCCGTCGTCGCCAATATCTGCCAGCATGTCACCGTGCTGCAGCGCGGCGAGATCCTCGCCGAAGGCGACTATGCCACCGTCAGCCAGGACGAGCGCGTCCGTGTGGCCTATATGGGCACGGAGGAGCATTGATGGCCGCTCTGCTCGAGGTCCAGGGCCTCAACGCCTGGTACGGCGAAAGCCATATATTGCACGGCGTCGACATGCATGTCGGCGAAGGCGAGACGATCACCATTCTCGGCCGCAACGGCGTCGGCAAGACGACGACGCTGCGCACCATCACCGGCATCGTGCGAACCCGCAAGGGCAGGATCAGCTTTGCCGGCAGCGACATGATGCAGGTGCCGCTGCACAAGACGGCGCACCGCGGCATCGGCTTCGTGCCGGAAGAGCGCGGCATCTTTTCCACGCTCACCGTTTCGGAAAACCTGCTGCTGCCGCCTATAGTGGCGAAGGGCGGCATGACGCTCGACGAGATCTACGAGCTTTTTCCCAATCTCTATGAGCGCCGTGGCAGCCCCGGCACCAAACTATCGGGCGGTGAGCAGCAGATGCTGGCGATCGCCCGGATTCTGCGCACCGGCGTGCGGCTGCTCATCCTCGACGAACCGACGGAAGGGCTAGCGCCCGTCATCGTCCAGCGCATCGGCGACGTGCTGAAAAAACTCAAGGAGCGCGGCATGACGATCCTGCTCGTCGAGCAGAACTTCCGTTTCGCCAGCCGTATTGCCGATCGCTTCTATCTGATGGATCATGGGCAGATGGTGTCGGAATTCCCGGTCGGTGAACTGCCGCAGCGCATGGATACGCTGCACAAGGTTCTGGGAGTGTGACCAGATGACGATGATCTTCGGCATTCCCCTGCAGGCGCTGCTCGGCCAGCTGTTGATCGGCCTGATCAACGGCTCGTTCTATGCGCTGCTCAGCCTCGGCCTCGCCATCATTTTCGGCCTGCTCCGGGTGATCAACTTCGCCCATGGCGCCCAATATATGCTCGGCGCCTTCGCCGCCTATCTGCTGCTCACCTATGCCGGCATCGGCTATTGGCCGTCGCTGATCCTGGCGCCTGTCATCGTCGGCCTTGCCGGCGCTGTCATCGAGCGGCTCTTCCTGCGCCGGCTCTATGATCTCGATCCGCTCTACGGCCTGCTCTCCACCTTCGGGCTGGCGCTCGCGGTCGAAGGCACCTTCCGCTATCTCTACGGCTCGTCCGGCCAGCCCTATGCGACGCCGGCAGCGCTTGCCGGCGGGGCCAATCTCGGCTTCATGTTCCTGCCGATCTATCGCGGCTGGGTGGTCGTCGTCTCGCTGGTCGTCTGCCTCGGCACATGGCTGCTGATCGAAAAGACCAAGCTCGGGGCCTATCTCAGGGCCGCCACCGAAAACGCCGTTCTGGTGCAGGTCTTCGGCGTCAACGTGCCGGTGCTGCTGACGCTCACCTACGCGCTCGGCGCCGGCCTTGCCGCCTTTGCCGGCGTGCTGGCGGCGCCTATCTACCAGGTCTCGCCGCTGATGGGCTCGAACATGATCATCGTCGTCTTCGCCGTGGTCGTCGTCGGTGGCATGGGGTCGATCATGGGCGCGATCATCACCGGTTATGTGCTCGGCATTGCCGAGGGCCTGACCAAGGTCTTTTATCCAGAGGCTTCCAACATCGTGATCTTCGTCATCATGGCGATCGTGCTTCTCATCAGGCCCGCGGGCCTTTTCGGCCGGGATGCTTGACATGGCTGACATCACCGAAACCATCCGAACGGAAAAAAGCCGAACCGCTCTATCGGTGCAGGCGGGCTTTCTTCTCGTGGGACTGCTGCTTCTGCTGCTGGCGCCCTTCTTCTTCTATCCGATCTTTCTGATGAAGCTGCTCTGCTTCGCGCTGTTTGCCTGTGCCTTCAACCTGCTGCTCGGCTATACCGGCCTGCTGTCCTTCGGCCATGCCACCTTCTTCGGTGGGGCGGCCTATTTCACCGCCTATACGGTGAAGGCATGGGGCTTGCCGCCGGAACTCGGCATCCTGATCGGCGTGGCGGGTGCGGCCTTTCTCGGCCTCGTCATGGGCTTCTTCGCGATCCGCCGCCAAGGCATTTATTTCGCGATGATCACGCTGGCGCTGTCGCAGATGTTCTTCTTCTTCTGCCTGCAGGCGAAGTTCACCGAAGGCGAGGACGGCATCCAGTCGGTGCCACGCGGCCACCTCTTCGGTTTCATCGATCTGAACAGCTCGACCAACATGTATTATTTCGTGCTGGCGGTCTTCCTGATCGGCGTGTTGATCATCTGGCGTTTCATCAATTCGCCTTTCGGCATGATCCTGAAATCGATCCGCGAGAACGAGCAACGGGCGATCTCGCTCGGTTATTCCGTGGCGCGCTACAAGCTCGGCGCCTTCGTCATGTCGGCCGCACTTGCCGGGCTTGCGGGCGCGGTGAAATCGATCGTCTTCCAGTTCGCGACGCTCACCGACGTCGCCTGGCAGATGTCGGGCGAGGTGATCCTGATGACGCTGCTCGGCGGTATCGGCACGCTGATCGGCCCGCTTTTCGGCGCCGGGCTGGTGGTGGCGCTGGAGAATTATCTCGCCACCTCGGAATTCCCGGTGACGATCATCACCGGCATCGTCTTCATGGTCTGCGTGCTGATCTTCCGCCGCGGCATCATCGGCGAATTCTACGCTTCGCGGCTGGGGCGGAAGCTGGGCTTCGTCTATCGCCGCTGAACCGACGGACTTTCCTCTTCCGCAGCACGGGCAGAGGGAGGCGACAAGCATCTGGAGTTTCGTGCAGGGCGCACATGGATCGTTACGACTACATCATCATCGGGGCGGGCAGCGCCGGCTGCGTGCTCGCCAACCGCTTATCCGCCGACGGCAGAAGCCGGGTGCTGCTATTGGAAGCCGGCGGCAGCGACAATTACCACTGGATCCATATCCCGGTGGGCTATCTCTACTGCATCAACAATCCGCGCACCGACTGGTGCTTCACCACGGCGCCGGAAGCGGGGCTGAACGGCCGGGCGCTGAGTTATCCCCGCGGCAAGGTGCTCGGCGGCTGCTCGTCGATCAACGGCATGATCTATATGCGCGGCCAGGCGCGCGATTACGACCTCTGGCGGCAGATGGGCTGTAGCGGCTGGGGCTGGGACGACGTGCTGCCCTTCTTCCGCAAGTCCGAGGATTTTTATCGCGGCGAAGACGACATGCATGGGGCGGGCGGCGAATGGCGCATCGAGAAGGCGCGGGTGCGCTGGGCCGTGCTCGATGCCTTCCAGCAGGCGGCGAGAGAAGCGGGCATCCCGGAGACGGCGGATTTCAACCGCGGCAGCAACGAGGGTTCCGGCTATTTCGACGTCAACCAGCGTTCCGGCATTCGCTGGAACACGTCCAAGGCCTTCCTGCGCCCGGCGCAGAAGCGCTCCAACCTGACCGTGCTGACCAAGGCGCAGGTCAGGCGGCTGCTGGTTGAGGAGGGGACCGTTGCTGGCGTCGAATTCCAGCACGAGGGCGTGGCGAAACGCGCCTATGCGGCGAAAGAAACTGTCCTTTCGGCCGGTTCGATCGGCTCGCCGCATATTCTGGAACTGTCGGGCATCGGCAGGGGCGAGGTTCTCAGCCAGGCGGGCGTCGATGTCGTCGCGGAAGTGAAGGGTGTCGGCGAGAACCTGCAGGATCATCTGCAATTGCGCCTCGCCTATAAGGTGACGGGCGTTCCGACGTTGAACGAGAAGGCGACGAAGCTGATCGGCAAGGCGGCGATCGGGCTCGAATATCTCGTCCGCCGCTCCGGCCCGATGGCGATGGCGCCGAGCCAGCTCGGCATCTTCACCCGCTCGGGTCCGGACCGGGAAACGCCTGATCTGCAATATCACGTGCAGCCGGTCTCGCTGGAAAAGTTCGGCGATCCCGTCCATCCCTTCCCGGCGATCACCGCGAGCGTCTGCAATCTGAGGCCCGAAAGCCGGGGTTCGGTGCACCTGTCGAGCCCGGATTTCGCCGCCCAGCCGACGATCAGCCCGAAATACCTCTCGACGCAGCGCGATCGTGACATAGCTGTCCGTTCCATACGGTTGACACGCAAGATCGTTGCGCAGCCTTCGTTCGCCCGCTTCCGGCCGGAGGAGTTCAAGCCGGGGCCTTCCTATCAGACGGAGGCCGATCTGGAGCGGGCGGCGGGCGATATCGGCACGACGATCTTCCATCCCGTCGGCACCTGCCGCATGGGCGCCGACCGGGACAGCGTCGTCGATCCGAGGCTGAAATTCAGGGCGCTCGGCAAGCTCAGGATCGCTGACGCTTCGGTGATGCCGTCGATCACCTCGGGCAACACCAATTCGCCGACGATCATGATTGCCGAAAAGGCGGCGGCGATGATCCTCGAAGACAATCGATAGGAGAAGACCATGGCAAGGATCGCATTCATCGGATTGGGCAATATGGGCGGGCCGATGGCGGCCAATCTCGTCAAAGCGGGTCACGAAGTCCTCGGCTTCGATCTCGCCGCTCCCGTGCTGAAGGCGGCCGAGCAGAGCGGCGTCAAGCCGGCGAGCCATGCCAGCCAGGCGGTGAAGGACGCCGAAATCGTCATCACGATGCTGCCGCAGGGCAAACACGTGCTGACGGCCTGGACGGACATCCTGCAGACCGCGGCGCAGGATACGCTGGTCATCGATTGCTCCACAATCGATGTCGAAAGCAGCCGCAAGGCGCATGAGATGGCCAAGGCCGCAGGCTGCCCTTCGCTCGACGCGCCCGTCTCCGGCGGCACCGGCGGGGCGACCGCCGGCACGCTGACCTTCATGGCCGGCGGCTCGGACGAAGCCTTCGCCCGGGCGAAGCCGATCCTCGAGGCGATGGGCAAGAAGATCGTCCATTGCGGCGAGGCGGGCGCCGGTCAGGCGGCCAAGATCTGCAACAACATGATCCTCGGTATTTCGATGATCGGCGTCTGCGAAGGCTTCGTGCTTGCCGAGAAACTCGGCCTCTCGCATCAGGCGCTGTTCGACGTCGCCTCGACGTCATCGGGCCAGTGCTGGGCGATCAACACCTATTGCCCGGTGCCGGGACCGGTGCCGACCTCGCCGGCGAATAACGGTTACAAACCGGGTTTTGCGGCAGCGCTGATGCTGAAGGATCTCAAGCTGTCACAGGAGGCGGCGCTGGCGAGCGGTGCTTCGACGCCGATGGGAGCGGAAGCGGCCCAGCTTTTCGCGCTCTTCGAAAAGCAGGGCAATGGCGGGCGCGATTTCTCCGCCATCATCGAGATGTTCCGCGAAAAGGTGTAGGCGATGCCTACAAGAGATAGCTGACCGGCTCGTTTCGAACCGGATGCGGAAAGACGCCCATGCTGACACCGAAAATCGAGTGCAGCTTTTCAGCGCGCATGATATCGCCGGGCGTGCCTTCGGCGATGATCCGGCCGCGGCTGAGTGCGACGATCGAGTCACAGTAGCGCGCGGCAAGATTGATATCGTGCAGCACGATGACGACGGTCAACCCGCGTTCGTGGCTGAGATCCTGCACAAGGGAGAGAACGCCTGCCTGGTGGGCAAGGTCGAGTGCCGATGTCGGTTCGTCGAGCAGCAGGCAGCGGGCGTCCTGGGCGAGCATCATGGCGATCCAGGCGCGCTGGCGCTCGCCGCCGGACATGTTGGCGACGGGGCGATCGGCAAAGTCCTCGAGCTCGGTGCGGGCGATGGCTTCCTCGACCTTGCTGCGATCTGTTGCGGTGAAGCGGCCGAGCGTGCCGTGCCAGGGAAAACGGCCGAGCGCCACCAGTTCGCGCACGGTCATCCCGTCGGTCGCCGGAGTGAATTGCGGCATATAGGCGACGTGCCGGGCAAATTCCCGGGCGCCCCAGTCCGCCGCCGCCTTGCCGCCGAAGGAGATGGCGCCGGATTGCGGCGCGACCTGGCGGGCGATGATCTTCAAAAGCGTGCTCTTGCCCGAGCCGTTCGGTCCCACCAGGCCGTAGATGCGGCCCTGATCGAGGGTCAGGTCGATGCCATGCAGGATCGGCTTCGGCCCGATGGCATAGGTAATGTCAGACAGGGCAAGGAAAGACGAAGGCATGGTCTGCTCCAGGTTCCGCATTGCAGGTTCCTGCAAAACTAAACCTGGATTGTCAACTTAACATTTTCTGCCGACCGTGAAGACGGCCGTGCGGGCATGGTCGCGACCGCAGGCAGAACTGGCGTCAATCAAATCTTCGACACCGAAAAACTCAGCCTGACATCGCCGAAGAGGATGTCGATCGCGCCGGGCTCGGCCAGCTCGATTGCGCCGCTCAACGTGCCTGTCGTGATCAGTGCGCCTGCCTTCAGCGATGTGTCGGGACGCAAGCCGTCATTGGCGTAATCGACGAGCCAGGTGAGAACGTCGCCCTTCGGATGCTGCGCCGGACCGTCATAGATGGTGCGGCCGGCATGGGTAACCTTGAGCGGCGTGCCGCCGGCGGTGTCGACGGCGCTCTTTTCGACCTGCGGGCCGAGCACGTAGCCGCTATTGCCGAGACGGTCGGCGACAAACAGCAGAAAGGAAACGCCGCCACTTTCCCGGATGGCGCTGACCAGCAGCTCGGCACCGAGATGAACGGTGGAGATCGCCTCGACCACGTCGGCGCGGCTGTAGGGAGTGCCTGCGCGGATCGGCAGATCCTTGCCGAGACGCACGGCAATCTCGGTCTCGAATTTCAGCCCGGGATACCAGGCAATATCGGCACCGGAAGCGGCTTCGGCATAGGGATGCAGCGGAGCAGCGACCGCCTGGCCCTGCGGCGAGACCGTCACCTTCCAGGCATTGCTGGAAATGCCGTCGGCCGCCGTGAGGAGGTTCTGCGCTTCCATCGCCTGATGCAGATCGGCCGGCAGCGTGAAAGTGCCTGTTTCCTCCTGCCGGCCGGCCTGGTGCAGGCTGTGAAGCCTGGCTGCAAGCGCGCGGGCATCGAATGCTTCTGTCATGCTGTATCCTCGATTTGGTTTTCGAGGGGCACACTAACCGCAAGTCCGGCATGAACAAGGGCCGTTCTCGGAAAAGCTCCTATTCCATTGCCGCGAACCAGCGGTCGCGATAGGCCTTCAGCCCGGCAATATCGGTCGGCGGAACATGCGTCTGTGCGCCGGAGACCGGCCGGATGCCGGTGAGCAGGGCGGCCCCCTGGCTGGTGCCGGTCGAGCCCGGGAGGGCCATAACGTCGCGCCCGGTGAGGGCGGCGAGCAGCTTGAGATAGGCCCCGTTCAGGGCGAAGGGACCTTCGACGACGATTGGGCCTTTGGCGCCGATCAGCCCGAGACAGGCATCGGTCATCAAAGCGAGGTAGAGGCAGGCGGCGGCAAAACGCTCCTCGCGGCTTGCCTCTTCGGCATTGATCCACCGGCTTGCCTTTCCCGGAAACGGTCCCGAACCGGAGGCGATATTGGCAAGCAGCATGATGTTCTTGTCGATGACGGCGCCGATCGCCGCCTGCGCGGCTGTTTCGTCGACAGGGCCGATTTCGGCCGAAAGGATCTCGAATTCCCGCCCGCCCATGAAACGCGAGGAGGGAACGGCGCGACCATAGGCATCGACATTGGCGAGCGCATCGCGGCCCGGATCGAGATGATCGAGATCGCCGCCGACGCCGAAATTGATCACCCACGTGCCTGTGGAGACGACGGCGAAGGGCGCTTCCCGATGAACGAGATGCGGCAGCAGCGAGGCGTTGGAATCGTGGATGCCGCAATAGACCGGTACCGGTGCTGAAAGCCCGAGCGCGGCGGCAATCTCGGGCAGGACCGGGCCGAGCGTATCGAAAGCCGAACGGATCGGCGCCATCAACTCGCCGATGCCGAGCTTGTCGACGAGCGAGGAATAGTCTGATGTTTTCGGGTTCCAGAGGTCGGTATGGCAGCCGAGCGAGGTCAGTTCATTGGCGGCAACACCGGTCAGCCGCGCCGTCCAGTATTGCGCATAGGTGAGGATGGTTGCGACGTTAGCGAAGTCGTCCGGAAAGGCGCTCTTCTGGTAGTGCAACTGCGCGCCGACATTGAGCCCCATCGCAAGGCGCGGCGAGAAGGTTTCGCCGAAGGAGGGGCGCAAGGCCGTATAGGCATCGCGGATCGCCTCCGGATATTCATGCTCGTAGTCGATTACGGGCATGGCGAGCGCGCCGTCCCGGTCGAGCAGCGCGGCTGCGGCGCCATGGGTGGTGATCGAAATGGCATCGAAGCCCGGCTCGCGCGCAAGGCTCTTCAGCGCATCGAGGGCGAAGGACCAGAGCGCCTCAATATCGTAATGCGGGTAGGGGCCGGTCTTGATCGTGATATTCGGCCGCTTCAGGACAGCGATCTCGGCGCCTGTGCCACTGTCGAGCACGACGACCTTGGCATTGGTCTTGCCGATGTCGAGAACGGCGATGCGGCGATAGGAACTGGTGGTCATGGCATGTGGAAGAGGGTGACGAGGTCGCTTTGAACCGGCGAATTGTCCGGATTGGTCGCCATGATATCGGCCATATGAGCCCACCATTTTTTCATGACCGGATGCTCCGGCAGGCTCGCCATCGTGTGACCGGCAGGCCGCGTCAGCACGCCGAATAGCGTGTTGGTGTCGCGGTCGAGATGGATGGAATAGTCGCTGGCGCCCGACTGGTGCAGGAGATCGACCAGTTCCGGCCAGATCTCGTCATGCCGCTTGCGGTATTCGGCTTCCATGCCGGGATTGAGCTGCATCTTGAAGGCGTGTTTTTCTTTAGTCATCGGGAGCTCATGAGCTTGATGCGGCGGGCGATGATCGGGATCGCGATCGTGATGATCAGCAGCAGGCCGATGAAGATCGACATGACGATGCCGGGCACGTTCAACAGGCCGAGACCGAAGGTGACGAGGCCCATGACGAAGGCGGCGATGACGACGCCGCCGATGGTGCCGGAGCCGCCGAGGATCGAGATGCCGCCGAGCACGACCATGGTGACGACTTCGAGTTCCCAGCCCTGCGCGATCGACGGCCGGGTCGAGCCGAGGCGCGAGGTCAGGCAGACCGCGGCAACGCCGCTCATGACGCCGGTCAGCAGGAAGAGAATGAATTTGACGCGCTCGACCGGGATGCCGGAGAAGCGGGCGGCGAAATCATTGTTGCCGATCGCACAGACCTGCCGGCCGAAATTCGTCGCATGCAGCAGGATGGCGAAGGCGATCGCCAGTACGAAGAACAGCACGAATTCGAAGGAAAATACCCAGAACACGTAGCCCTGGCCGAAATAGGCGAAATCGGCCGGGTACTTGCCGTAGGCCTGGTCGCCGAGCACGATATAGGAAATGCCGCGGAACAGGCTCATCGTGCCGATGGTGACGACGATCGACGGCAGTTTCAGCACCGAAACCAGCACGCCGTTGAAGATGCCGCAGGCAAGCCCGGTGCCGATGCCGATCAATACCAGGCCCGGCGTGCCGACGCCGAGTTGCGCCGCCGCCCCCATTGCCGTCGAGGCGAGCGCGATGATCGCGGCGACCGAGAGGTCGATTTCGCCCGAGATGACGAGCAGCGCCATGGCAAAGGCGATCATCGCCTTTTCGGTGAAGTTGAAGGTGGCGTCCGAGAGGTTCCAGGCATCGAGGAAATAGGGCGAGGCCACGGAATTGAAGATGAAGATCAGGACGGCGACACCGAAGAGAAGCACTTCCCAGCTCGACATGATGCGCTTGAACGGCGTGCCGAGACGATCGGGAATGACCCGTTTTTCGGGTGTTGAAGAAACGGTGCTCATGCTGCGACCTCCGCTGCTGCGCGGTCACGCAGGATGATGCGGCCTCGATTGCGCTCGCGCCTTGCGTTGAAGACGACGGCGAGGATGATGACGGTGCCGGAGATCGCCATCTGCGTGAAGGGCGAAATGCCGATGACCGGCAGGGCGTTCTTGATGACGCCGAGGAACAGCGCACCGAGCACGGTGCCGGCGACCGAGCCGACGCCGCCGGCAATGGAGATGCCGCCGATGACGCAGGCCGCGACGCTGTCGAGTTCGAAGCCATTGGCGATATCGACATAGGCAACCGCATAACGCGAAACCCAGAGATAGCTGGAAAGGCCGGCGAGCGCGCCCGAGAGCACGAAGGCCAGGAATTTCGTCCGGCCGGTATCGATGCCGGCATAGACGGCAGCCGTCGGATTGCCGCCGGTCGCATAGGCCGAGCGGCCGAACGGGCTGTAGCGCAGCAGCATGTACATCAGCGCGACGATGATAATCGCAACCCAGCCCAGCACCGGCAGGCCGAGGATCGGCGTGCGGGGAACAGCGAGGAAGGTCGGCGTCATCTGGTGGGCGTTCACCCAGGCGCCGCCCGAGAGCACGAAGGCCATGCCGCGATAGATGGTGAGCGTGCCGAGGGTGACGACGATCGGCGGGATTTCGAGGCGCCAGACCAGGAAGCCGTTGATGGTGCCGAGGACCGCACCGATCACGACCGCGGCGAGGATCAGCATGATCAGCGGCAGGCCGGGAAAGGCGGCGTTCATCATCGCGATCGCCATGCCGGTAAAGGCGAGATTGGCGGCAACCGAGAGATCGATCGATTTCGTCAGGATGACCGTCATCTGGGCAAGCGCCAGAATGATGAGGATCGCCGTGTCGTTGAAGATGCCGGCGAGATTATCCGGTGTGGCGAAATCGGCGGCCCGTGTCGAGAAGATGCCGATCATCAGCACGATGATGGCAAAGAGCAGGGTTTCGCGTTTTCTGATCAGTTTGGCCATGCCCATCACCTCATGCATTTCCGGTCGCCGCGCGCACCAGCGCTTCCGGCGAAAGCTGATCGCGCTCGAAGAGCCCGGCCGACAGGCCTTCCTTCATGACAAGCACCCGGTCCGACATGCCGATGATTTCAGGCAATTCGGAAGAGATCATGATGATGGAGAGGCCTTCTGCGGCAAGCTCGCTGATGAAGCCGTGCACGGCGGCCTTCGAGCCGATGTCGATGCCCTTTGTGGGTTCATCGAGGATGATGACCTTGGGCATGGTGGCGAGCCACTTGCCGATGACGACCTTCTGCTGGTTGCCGCCCGACAGCGTGCCGACCGGCACGGAGAGGGCGGCGGCGCGCAGATCCAGCCGCTCGGCATATTTGCGGGCGAGCGCGAATTCTTCCGCCGCCTGCAGGAAGCCCTTGCGCGAGGTGCGTGCCAGCGACGGCAGCGTCATGTTCTGATAGATCGGCATCGGCAGCGCCAGGCCGTGTCGGCCGCGCTCTTCCGGCACGTAGACGATGCCGGCGCGGATCGCATCATGCGGCGAATTGATCGAAATCTCCCGGCCTTCCAGCGTCAGCCTGCCGGAGAGCGGCCGGGTGATGCCGAAGAGCGACTGTGCGAGTTCCGACCGTCCGGCGCCGATCAGACCGTAGATGCCGAGAATCTCGCCCTTGCGCAAGGTCAGCGAAATATCGCGGAATTCGGTGCGGTGGCTGTATTTTTCCACGTCGAGCACCGGAGCGCCGATCGCCACGTCGATCTTCGGAAAGGCGTTCTCGACGTCGCGGCCGACCATCATGCGGACGATCTCGTCCTGCGGCGTTTCCTTGAGCCGGCCCTGGCCGATGGCGCGGCCGTCGCGAAAGACGACGAAATCGTCGGCGATCTCGTAAAGCTCGTCGAACTTGTGGCTGATGAACAGGATCGCCTTGCCCTGTTCCTTCAGGCCCTTGATGATGCGGAAGAGATCGTCGATCTCCTTGCGGGAGAGGGCGGCCGTCGGTTCGTCCATGATGACGATGCGGGCCTCGATCGACAGAGCGCGGGCAATCGCCACCAGGTGGCGCTGCGCAATCGAGAGGTCCTTCAGCCGGATCGTCGGATCGATATTGCTTTCAAGCGCGGTCAGCAGCGTCTTCGAGCGGCTGTTCATCACCTGCCAGTCGATGGTGCGAAAGCGCGTGCGCGGCGCATGGCCGAGGAAGATGTTTTCGGCGACCGTCAGTTCGTCGAACAGCACGGTTTCCTGATGGATGGCGGTGACGCCGGCATCGATCGCCGCCTGGGCGCTGGCGAAGGTCACTGTCCTGCCGTCGACCAGGATCTCGCCTTCGTTCGGCCTGTAGATGCCGGTCAGGATCTTGACGAGCGTCGACTTGCCGGCGCCGTTTTCGCCGATCAGCGCGGTGACCGTGCCGGGGTGAAGCGCGATGCTGACATTGTCGAGCGCTTTCACGCCAGGAAAGATCTGGGAGATGCCGCGCATTTCCAGAATGGCGGGAGCATTTCCGGTTTTGCTGTCCGTGACGGATTGTTGAAAGGCGGCGTTCATCGGCTTCTACCAGTGTCGAATGAGAAATCCCGGCGGCTATCAGGCCGCCGGGCTTTTATAGAGCTGCTTCGGATCAGAAGACCTTGGAGAACTGGTCGATGTTCGAAGCGTTGTAGACGAAGGGATCGGCCATGGCGGCTTCGCCGTTGTCGCCGACCTTGATCTTGCCCATGCGGCCGGCGGCGATTTCGCTGCCCGGCTTGCCGTCGGTCTCGCCCTTGACGAGGCGATAGGCGATCTGGGTGGCGGAGTAGCCGAGATCGATCGGGTTCCAGATGGCGAATTCCTTCGTGGCGCCCGACTTGATCGCGCCGGCCATTTCGGACGGCAGGCCGAGACCGGTCACGTAGACCTTGCCGACGAGACCCTTGTCTTCGACCACCTTGGAAGCGGCGAGAACGCCGACCGTCGTCGGAGCGACGATGACCTTGACGTTCGGGTTGGACTTCAGCAGGCCTTCGGCTTCACGATAGGACTTGTCGGAGAGGTCGTCGCCATAGACGGTGGTGACCAGGTTGAGGCCGGCAAAATCCTTGAGCTGCTTCTTCATCTGGTCGATCCAGATGTTCTGGTTGGTCGAGGTGGTCGTGGCCGACAGGATGGCGAAGTCACCCTTGCCGCCTTCGAGGTGGTCCTTGACGAGCGTCAGGCACATCTTGCCGATCAGCTCGTTGGAGGACGGGTTGAGCTGCAGGATACGGCCTTCCGGTGCGACACCGGAATCCCAGGAGATCACCTTGATGCCGCGCTGGGTCGCCTTCTTCAGCGCCGGAACGAGCGCGTCGGGGTCATTGGCCGAAACGGCGATGGCATCGACGCCCTGAGCGATCAGCGAGTTGATCACTTCGATCTGGCCTTCGGCCGTCGTCGAGGTCGGGCCGGTGTAGATCACTTCTACGCCGCCGAGTTCCTTGGCGGCTTCCTGGGCACCCTTGTTGGCGGCGTCGAAGAAGCCGTTGCCGAGCGACTTGACGACGAGGCCGATCTTGATGTCCTTGGCGCTGGCAGTGCCGGCCATCATGGCGACGGCGAGCGCTGCGCCGAGCGCCAGTGTTTTCGCGAATTTCATGTCACTTTCCTCCCATTAAGATTTAGACTTCCACACCCCGGCGGCGCTTCATGCGACCGACGAGGAATCCTCCTTCGCAAGCTGCGCCACCGGGGTCGCGACAATGAGCCGGACGCCGGCATTCTCGACCATGCGAGCTGCCTCTTCCGAAATCCCGTCATCGGTGATGATCGCAGAGACGCGGTCGAGCGCGCAGAGAATGAGGCTCGACCGGCGATTGAATTTGCTTGAATCGGCCATGACGACGAGTTCGTCGGCCTGGTGCATCAGCTTCTGCTCGCTCTGGATGATGAGGGCGTCCGCCTCCATGATGCCGAGCGGGCCGACGCCCTGCGCGCCGATGAACATGCGCCGCGCATAAAAATTGCGGATCGCGTCATTGTCGAAAGGCGACAGGATCAGGCTCTGCTCGCGATAGATCGCGCCGCCCGGCACCGTCACGGTGTTTTTCGAATGCTTCACCAGATGTTCGGCAATGGCGAATGAGTTGGTCATCACCTGCAGGCGGTGGCCGGCCATATAATGCACCATCTGGAAGGTCGTCGTGCCGCCATTGATGATGATGGCGTCGCCGGCCTCGCAGAGTTCGACGGCGGCGCGCGCAATTGCGCGCTTTTTATCGATGTTGACTGATTCTGAAACCCGGAAGGGCCGGCCGGCGAGATTGCCGAGCTGCGGCGGGTGCACCGCCTCCGCCCCACCGCGGACACGGCGGATCTTGCCCTGCACGTGAAGAGCCGCAATGTCGCGCCTGATTGTCGCTTCAGAAGCTTCCGTCAATTCGGAAATGTCCTGGATCGTGACGACGGACTTTTCCTGAACGGCGCTTAAGATAATGCGATGACGTTCGCGTTCGTGCATTGGGCTCCTCCTCCTCTTGTCATATTTATTTCGTATCCGTTAAAGACTGTCAATCACAAACGATCATAAATTTTCATATTGCGCTGCACAATTATCGAATTTGATCGTTTTCGATTGACAAGCGCACTTTTGATGCGCGATATCGTGAGCGAAAGGGCGCGCTGATCGCTGCGCCTTGCAAGCCTATATGGGAGGATGACATGGCGGCGAACGTCCGGCTTCTGGAAAACCGGTGGGATGATGGTTATGCGGCAGGCCTCGATGAGCCCGGCAAGCTGCTCTATCGCTCCAATCTGCTCGGCGCCGACAAGCGCATCACCAATTACGGCGGCGGCAACACCTCGGCGAAGGTGATGGAAACCGATCCGCTGACCGGCGGCAAGGTCAAGGTGCTTTGGGTCAAGGGCTCGGGCGGCGACGTCGGCACCATCAAACTCGACGGTTTCGCGACGCTTTACCAGGACAAGCTGGAATCGCTGAAGGGCATCTATAAGGGTGCCGAGGACGAAGACCGCATGGTCGGTTTCCTGCCGCATTGCACCTTCAACCTGAACGGCCGCGCCGCCTCGATCGACACGCCGCTGCACGGCTTCGTGCCGTTCACCCATGTCGACCACATGCATCCCGATGCGATCATCGCGATCGCCGCATCGAAGAATTCCAGGGAATTGACCAGGCAGATCTTCGGTGACGAGATCGGTTGGCTGCCCTGGCGCCGTCCGGGCTTCCAGCTCGGCCTCGATCTCGAAGCCTTCGTCAAGGCGAACCCGAACGCCAAGGGCGTCGTGCTCGAAAGCCATGGTCTCTTCACCTGGGCAAACGACGCCAAGGCCTGCTACGAGCTGACGCTCGATATCATCAACAAGGCGATCGTCTGGTTTGCCGAAAAGACCGAAGGCAAGACGATTTTCGGCGGTGCGCTGACGCAGAGCCTGCCCGTCACCGAGCGCCGCGCCATCGCCGCCCGGCTGATGCCGGAGATTCGTGGCCGCATCGGCAAGCAGGAGCGCAAGCTCGGCCATTTCGACGATCAGGACGCCGTGCTTGAATTCGTCAACTCCCGGGATCTGCGCCCGCTCGGCGCGCTCGGCACCAGCTGCCCAGACCATTTCCTGCGCACCAAGATCCGCCCGCTGATCGTCGATTTCGACCCGGCCAAGCCGGATGTCGACGCGATCGTCGCCGGCCTCGACCAGGCGCTGGAGGACTACCGCGCCGATTACGCCCGCTATTACAACGACTGCAAGCATGACAATTCGCCCGCCATGCGCGACGCCAATCCCGTCATCTTCCTCGTTCCCGGCGTCGGCATGCTGTCCTTTGCCCGCGACAAGGCAACCGCCCGCATCGCCAGCGAATTCTACGTCAACGCCATCAACGTCATGCGCGGCGCTTCGACGGTCTCGGAATATCAGGGACTGCCGGAGCAGGAAGCCTTCGATATCGAATACTGGCTGCTCGAAGAGGCCAAGCTCCAGCGCATGCCGAAGCCGAAGAGCCTTGCCGGCCGCGTCGCCTTCGTCACCGGCGGCGCCGGCGGCATCGGCCGGGCGACGGCCGCCCGCCTCGTCGGTGAGGGCGCCTGCGTCGTACTTGCCGATATCGACCAGGCGGCGCTCGAAGCCACCGAAGCCGATTTCGTCAAGAAATACGGCGCTGATGCCGTGCGCAGCGTTCGGCTCGACGTCACCAAGGAAGATGCGGTGATCGCCTCCTTTACGGAAGCCTCGGTCGAATTCGGCGGCGTCGACATCCTCGTCTCGAATGCCGGCATTGCCTCCTCGGCGCCGATCGAAGCCACCGAGCTTTCGACCTGGAACCGCAATATCGATATTCTGGCGACCGGCTATTTCCTCGTCTCGCGCGAAGCTTTCCGCCTGTTCCGTCGCCAGGCGCTCGGCGGCAACATTGTCTTCGTCGCCTCGAAGAACGGCCTTGCCGCTTCGCCGAATGCCTCTGCCTATTGCACGGCGAAGGCCGCCGAAATTCATCTCGCCCGCTGCCTGGCGCTTGAGGGCGCGGATGTCGGCATCCGCGTCAACACCGTCAACCCGGACGCGGTGCTGCGCGGCTCGAAGATCTGGAGCGGCGAGTGGCGCGAGCAGCGTGCCGCCTCCTCTAAGATCGAGGTTGACGATCTCGAGGAACATTACCGCAAGCGTTCGATGCTGAAACTCAATGTGTTTCCGGAGGATATCGCCGAGGCGATCTACTTCCTCGCATCGGACCTTTCGGCAAAATCGACCGGCAACATCATCAACGTCGATGCCGGCAACGTGCAGAGCTTTACGCGGTGATTTTTGACGGGGCGGATTGCCGTCTGCCCCTCACCCTAACCTTCTCCCCGTTCTGACGGGGAGAAGGTGCCGGCAGGCGGATGAGGGGCGGCCCCAACGGCAGTTCCAATGTAGAAATTGCAGAACCGGGAGGAAGACATGGCCGAGTTCAGGATCGCGCAGGATCTGGTCGCGAGCGAAAACGACAAGCGGGCGACCGCACTGAAAGCCGATTACGAGGCGCTGGGCGCCAGCCTTGACCGTCGCGGCGTCGATATCGAAGCAATCACCCGCAGGGTCGCCGAGTTCTTCGTCGCCGTTCCCTCCTGGGGCGTCGGCACCGGCGGCACGCGTTTTGCCCGCTTTCCGGGCAGCGGCGAGCCGCGCGGCATCTTCGACAAGCTCGACGATTGCGCCGTCATCAACCAGTTGACGCAGGCGACCCCGAATGTCTCGCTGCATATCCCCTGGGACAAGGCGGATGCGAGCGAGTTGAAGGCCAAGGGTGATGCGCTCGGCCTCGGCTTTGACGCGATGAACTCGAACACCTTCTCAGATGCGCCGGGGCAGGCCCATTCCTACAAATACGGCTCGCTCAGCCATACCGACGCGGCAACACGTGCCCAGGCGGTCGAGCACAATCTCGAATGCATCGAGATCGGTAAGGCGATCGGCTCCAAGGCTCTGACGGTCTGGATCGGCGACGGCTCGAACTTCCCCGGCCAGAGCAATTTCACCAAGGCGTTCGAGCGTTACCTCGCCTCGATGGCTGACATTTACAAGGCGCTGCCCGACGATTGGAAGTTGTTCTCCGAACACAAGATGTACGAGCCGGCCTTCTATTCGACGATCGTTCAGGATTGGGGCACCAATTACCTGATCGCCCAGACGCTCGGCCCCAAGGCCCATTGCCTTGTCGATCTCGGCCACCATGCGCCGAACACCAATATCGAGATGATCGTCGCCCGCCTGATCCAGTTCGGCAAGCTCGGCGGTTTCCACTTCAACGATTCGAAATATGGCGACGACGATCTCGATGCCGGCGCGATCGATCCCTACCGGCTGTTCCTGGTCTTCAACGAGCTGGTCGATGCCGAACAGCGCGGCGTCAACGACTTCAACCCGGCCCATATGATCGACCAGTCGCACAATGTCACCGACCCGATCGAAAGCCTGATCAACAGCGCCAACGAAATCCGCCGCGCCTATGCGCAGGCGCTCATCGTCGACCGCAAGGCGCTCGATGGCTATCAGCAGGATAATGACGCGCTGATGGCGTCGGAAACGCTGAAGCGCGCCTATCGCGCCGATGTCGAGCCGATCCTTGCCGAAGCGCGCCGCCGGGCCGGCGGCGCGATCGACCCGATCGCCGCCTACCGCGCCAGCGGCTATCGCAACAAGGTGGCGGCCGAACGCCCGGCTTCGGTTGCCGGCGGCGGCGGTATCATCTGAATTTAAATTGCCGGCAGCACAGGCTGCTGCCGGCAATCGCCCTTTACGGCTTTCAGGCGACGGCGATCTGGCGGGTGGCGATAGTCAGCCTGGCCGGCGGAAGAGCTGCGTGTCGTCGTGACGCTCGCCAATGCCAACGGCACGATCCTGGCGATCGCCGCCTTGCCCATGCGGACCATCTCGCATGCGTCGACCATTCAGTTTTCCCGACCGAAAATAACTGTTTTCCACGACGGCGCGATGCCGGAAACAGCGTGCCCGCCGGTATTATTGCGCAGTCATCATACGTCATTTTTCTTGACACAGACGCTGCTGCTTATATTCTTCTATAAAGATCAGTACGCCATAATTATGGAATTACCGGAAGCGGTAGGATTCCATCATCCTCCACAACGACCAGAAGACGGATCGCCGCAATGCGCAGCGATTCATATCCGAGAGTTCGAAAGGAATGCATATCATGCCCGGGGACCAGGCGAAAAAACCGCTCCTGCTCGCCAATGTCAGGCCTATGGCTTTCGGCGCCGGTGCGCCGGGCGGGACGGTCGACATTCTCGTCGATGGCGACGGCAGGATCGCTGAGATCGGTGCTTCGCTCGTCGTTTCCCAGGATGTGACTCGCATCGACGGCAAGGGCGCTTTCGTCTCGCCCGGCTGGATCGACCTGCATGTACATATCTGGCACGGCGGCACCGATATCTCCATCCGCCCTTCCGAATGCGGCGTCGAGCGCGGCGTCACCACCCTGGTCGACGCCGGTTCGGCCGGTGAGGCGAATTTCCACGGTTTCCGCGAATATATCATCGAGCCCGCGCGTGAGCGCATCAAGGCTTTCCTGAACCTCGGCTCGATCGGCCTCGTCGCCTGCAACCGTGTGGCCGAACTCAGGGACATCAGAGATATCGATCTCGACCGCATCCTCGAAGTCTATGCCGAAAACAGCGAACACATTGTCGGTATCAAGGTGCGCGCCAGCCATGTCATCACCGGGTCCTGGGGCGTCACCCCCGTCAAGCTCGGCAAGAAGATCGCCAAGATCCTGAAAGTGCCGATGATGGTGCATGTCGGCGAGCCGCCGGCGCTCTATGATGAGGTGCTCGAGATCCTCGGACCCGGCGATGTCGTCACCCACTGCTTCAACGGCAAGGCCGGCTCGAGCATCATGGAGGACGAGGACCTTTTCTATCTCGCCGAGCGCTGCGCCTCCGAAGGCATCCGCCTCGACATCGGCCATGGCGGCGCCTCCTTCTCCTTCAAGGTCGCCGAAGCGGCGATTGCGCGCGGGCTGCTGCCGTTCTCGATCTCGACCGACCTGCATGGTCATTCGATGAACTTCCCGGTCTGGGATCTCGCCACGACGATGTCGAAGCTGCTCAGTGTCGGCATGCCCTTCGACAAGGTGGTGGAAGCCGTCACCCATGCGCCCGCATCCGTCATCAAGCTGTCGCTGGAGAACCGGCTTTCGGTCGGCGCGCAAGCCGAGTTCACCATTTTCGACCTCGTTGATTCCGAGGTCGAAGCGACGGATTCGAATGGGGATGTCTCCGTCCTCAACAGGCTGTTCGAGCCGCGCTATGCTGTGATCGGCGCCGATGCTTTCGCCGCCAGCCGCTATGTGCCGCGGGCGCGCAAGCTCGTGCGCCACAGCCACGGTTATTCCTACCGGTAGAAGTGCTTCAGCGGTTGCGCCAGCCCATCAGCTTTTCGATCCGCTCCGCCGAACTGCGCACATGCGCCGTATAGTGGTTCTCGTCGGAAAATGCCTTCTGCTCCGGCAGCACGATGGAAATGGTGGCGACGCATTGGCCGTCGCGATCGCAGATCGGCGAGGCGATGCAGGCAACCGCATAGTCGGATTCGCCGGCCTGGATCGACAGGCGCGACTCGAAGGCCTTGGCGGCGGCTTCCGACAGCGTGCCCGGGTCGATCTCGGCGCGGCCGGTCGGTGACGAGCGAGCGCAGCGCTTGAACAGTTCGATACGCTCCTCCTCGGCCAGGTGGCCGACGAGCAGGCGGCCGGACGCCGTCCAGTTCAGCGGCACCCGGGTGCCGACGCGGGACGCCACCTGGAAGTGGCTCGGGCCGTCGGCCATGGCGAGCACCAGCATATAATCGCCGTCGCGGCCGCAGACCTGCACGGTTTCGCCGGCCTGGCGACAGAGATCGTGCATTTCGTGGGTAGCGATGCTCATGAAATCCAGCGACCGGGCATAGGCGAGGCCGTAGTGATAGAGCCGGGCGCCGAGCCAGACCGAACCATCAGCCTGACGCGTCAGCATGTTCTTCTCGACGAGATCGTCGACGATGACGTAAACCGTCGACAGCGGCGCTTTCACCGCCTTGGCAATGGCATAGACGCCGGCCGGCGATCCGGTTTCATAGAGATGATCGATCACCTGGAGCGCCCGGTCGATGCCGCTGACACGCGCACGGCGCGCACCCTTGCCGCCGGCCTCGCCGGCAAGATCCTCATCTTCGGTGTAAACTGCGGGTGATGTCTTGCCGTCCAATTCTGCGCACCTCATGAAAAACTGCGATCATGTTACATTACTATGGCATAGCGGTCGCTGTGGCAAATCGCAACATCTTGTAGGTTAGATCGTGAAGGCGGATGCGACAGCGGGTTCGTGTCAGGGCGCGGCTGCTCGGCAACAACTCCACCATAAACTTGGAACAACGGGCCGCAGCCTGAGTTTGACACCCAACCCAGGAGGTCATGATGACGAATTATCCGAAACCGCCTTTCCCATCGCAAAAGCAGCCGATGCCCGGTTTTACCGCGCAGATGGACCCCGTTCCCGACCATGGCGAGGAGAGCTATCGCGGTTCTGAAAGGCTGAAAGGCAAGCGGGCGATCATCACCGGCGGTGATAGCGGCATCGGCCGGGCAGTGGCGATCGCCTATGCCCGCGAAGGCGCCGATCTGGTGATCTCCTATCTCGACGAGGATGAGGATGCCGACGAGACGAAGCGGCTGGTCGAGCAGGCCGGGCGCAAGGCCGTCCTCGTCAGCGGCGATATCCAGGATCCGGCTCTGTGCCGGCAGATCGTCGAGACGGCGGTCAAGGAGTTCGGCGGCATCGACATTCTCGTCAACAATGCCGCGCATCAGGCGAGTTTCAAGAGCATCGACGAGATCAGCGACGAGGAATGGGAGCTGACCTTCAAGGTCAATATCCATGCGATGTTCTACCTGACCAAGGCGGCAGTCGCCCATATGAAGCCCGGCAGTGCCATCATCAACACCGCCTCGATCAATTCGGACAGTCCGAACCCGACGCTGCTTGCCTATGCGACGACCAAGGGCGCGATCCAGAATTTCACCGCCGGCCTTGCCCAGCTTCTGGCCGAGAAGGGCATTCGCGCCAATGCCGTGGCGCCGGGGCCGATCTGGACACCGCTCATTCCCTCGACGCTGCCTGAAGACAGCGTCAGCAATTTCGGCAAGCAGGTGCCGATGAAGCGGCCGGGCCAGCCGGCCGAGCTTGCCACAGCCTACGTGATGCTGGCCGATCCCTTGTCGAGCTATGTCTCCGGCACGACAATCGCGGTCACAGGCGGCAAGCCGATCCTTTAATGCAGGTCGCCCGGAATTGGCGGTTTCGGGATAACATGCATGAGGACAAGCAGCTGAAATGCATCGATCAAGCTCTGATGCGATGCGCTTCAGTCGGGTTTGCCGTAGCCGCCGCCGGTCGGCGTCGTGACGATCACGGCGTCGCCGGCGGCGAGCATTGCCTGGTCGCA
Organism: Rhizobium esperanzae; assembly: GCF_014197615.1. Lineage (GTDB taxonomy): Bacteria > Pseudomonadota > Alphaproteobacteria > Rhizobiales > Rhizobiaceae > Rhizobium > Rhizobium esperanzae_A. Next base: position 169,258 of record NZ_JACIFY010000009.1, on the reverse strand, counting down.
ACCATCAAGCCTTTCGACCGTGCCGTCGCCGCGACGGATCTCGGTTTTCCCCAATTGCCCGTCTTCACCGCCGTAGAGGCCGAAAGGCCGGATCGTGCGATGCGAGGAGAGGATGCTGCAATCCATCGTTTCCAGGAAGCGGATGGTGCGCTTGGTGCCGCCGCCGGAATGATACCGTCCGCTGCCGCCGGACCCGCGGCGGATATGGAAATCCTCGAGCACGACGGGAAAACGGAATTCCAGCACTTCTGGATCGGTCAGCCGCGAATTGGTCATGTGGCTGTGCACGCCGTCGGCGCCGCTGAAGCCGGTGCCGTCATTGAGCAGGCCGGCGGGGCCGCCGGCGCAGATCGTCTCGTAATATTGGTAGGTGGCATTGCCGAAGGTCAGATTGTTCATCGAGCCCTGGGCCGCCGCCAGCGTCCCGAGCGCCCCGAACAGCGCATTCGTCACATGCTGGCTGGTCTCGACATTGCCGGCGACGACGGCAGCCGGATAGGCCGGGCGCAGCATCGACCCGTCCGGCACGATGATCCGGATCGGCCGCAGGCAGCCGGCATTCATCGGGATCGGCTGCTCGACCATGACACGGAAGACGTAAAGCACCGCGGCACGCGTCACCGGTTCCGGCGCGTTGAAATTGGTCGGCTGCTGCGCACTGGTGCCGGTGAAATCGACCGTCGCCTCACGCGCCTTCCTGTCGACGGTGATCTTCACCTTGATGACGGCGCCCTGATCGGTGGGATAGGTGAATTCGCTGTCGCTGAGGCGGGCGATCACCCGGCGAACGCTCTCCTCGGCGTTGTCCTGCACATGCCCCATATAGGCTTCGACGACATCGAGCCCGAAATGGGCGACCATTTTGCGCAATTCCTGCACGCCCTTTTCGTTGGCGGCTATCTGCGCTTTCACATCGGCGAGGTTCTGGGCCGGATTGCGGGCGGGGTAGGGGTGGTCGCGCAGCATCGCGGCGAATTCGGCCTCGCGGAAACGGCCCTTGTCGACCAGCCGGAAATTGTCGATCAGCACGCCTTCTTCATCGACCTTCGTTGCCCGCGGCGTCATCGAGCCCGGCGCCTTGCCGCCGATATCGGCATGATGGCCGCGCGAGGCGACGTAAAACAGGATGGTCTCGCCCGGGTCGTCGAAGACGGGCGTGACGACGGTGATGTCGGGCAGATGCGTGCCGCCATTATAGGGCGCGTTGAGCGCGAAGACGTCGCCCGGACGGATGCGGCCCTCATTGAGGCGGATGATGGTTTCGACGGAGCGGTCCATGGAGCCGAGATGCACCGGCATATGCGGCGCATTGGCGACGAGCGCGCCGGTGCGGTCGAAGACGGCACAGGAGAAATCGAGCCGCTCCTTGATATTGACCGAATGGGCGGTGTTCTGCAGCGTCACGCCCATTTGCTCGGCGATTGCCATGAACAGGTTGTTGAACACTTCGAGCATGACGGGATCGGCGCTGGTGCCGATCGCCGCATGACGGGACAGCGGGACCTCGCGGGTGAGAACGATATGGTCGCGGCCGGTGAGCCTTGCCTGCCAGCCTGCCTCGACGACGATCGTCTGATGCGGTTCGATGATCAGGGCAGGTCCCTTGACGGAAGCGCCGGGCTTCAGCGCCTCGCGCTTGAAGATGCCGGCCTCGTGCCATGTTCCGCCGGAATAGAAGCGGGTGCTGCGCAGTGCTTCCGGCTCGGACGCCTCCGCCCGGATTTCCGCCTCCTCGATGTCGGCGCCGCCGCCGATGCCCTCGACTTCGATGGAGTCGACGACAATAGGCCGGTCTTCGAAGATGAAGCCGAACTGCTTCTTGTGGGCGAGAGCGAAGGCTTGCGCCATCTCGTCCTGCGGCCCGAAGGTAACAGGCAGGGCCGTGTCGGTGCCTTTGTATTGCAGATGCAGCCGGGTGACGATTTCCGTATCGGCGGGCTCGACGCCCTGCAGCGTCAGTTCCTCGCGGACCTCCCGCTCCAGTTCGCTCCTGATGCCGCCGATCGTCGTCAACGCTTCGGCAAGTTCCGTCAGCACCGCGCGCTGGCGCGTGGCGCGGATATCGGCGAGCCCCATGCCATAGGCCGAGAGAATGCCGGAGAAGGGGTGGATCAGCACTTTTTTCATGCCGAGGCTGTCGGCGACGAGGCAGGCATGCTGGCCGCCGGCGCCGCCGAAGCAGGTGAGCGCATAGTCGGAAACATCATAACCGCGCTGGACGGAGATCTTCTTGATGGCATTGGCCATGTTCTCGACGGCGATGGCAAGGAAGCCGTCGGCGACGTCTTCCGCCGTCCGCCCGCCGCCGATCGCCTGCGCCATCTCGGCAAAGGCGATGCGCACCGCCTCGGCATCGAGCGGCTGGTCCTGCCCCGGCCCGAAGATTTCGGGGAAGAAATCCGGCAGCAGCTTGCCGGTCATGATGTTGGCGTCGGTTACGGCAAGCGGGCCGCCGCGGCGATAGGATTTCGGGCCGGGCGTCGCACCGGCTGAATCAGGGCCGACACGGAAACGCGAGCCGTCATAGCTGAGGATCGAGCCGCCGCCGGCGGCAACGGTGTGGATCTTCATCATCGGCGCGCGCATGCGCACGCCGGCGACTTCGGTCTCGAAGGCGCGTTCCAATTCACCGTCGTAATGCGAAACGTCGGTCGAGGTGCCGCCCATGTCGAAGCCGATCATCCTGCCGAAACCGGCAATGCGCGAGACTTCGACCGCGCCGACGACGCCGCCTGCAGGACCTGAGAGGATCGCGTCCTTGCCCTGGAAGAGATGCGCATCGGTCAGCCCGCCGGAGGACTGCATGAACATCAGCTTCGGGCCTTCTCCCTCGGCGGCCCCGAGTTCTGCGGCGACCTGATCGACATAGCGCCGCAAAACCGGAGACAGATAGGCATCGACGACGGCGGTGTCGCCGCGCCCGACCAGCTTGATCAGCGGGGAAACGACGTGGGAGGGCGAGATCTGCGTGAAGCCGATTTCGCGCGCGATGGCAGCGGCCCGCTGCTCGTGCTCGGGATAGCGGTAGGCATGCATGAAGACGATGGCGACGGCGCGCAGGCCGCTGGCATAGGCGGTTTCCAGCGCTTGCCGCAGGCCCTGCTCATCGAGCGGGCGTTCCACCGTGCCGTCCGCCAGCACGCGCTCATCGGCCTCGATGACATCGGCATAGAGCAGTTCCGGTTTGACGATCTTCTTGGCGAAGATATCGGCGCGGGCCTGGTAGCCGATCTCCAGCGCATCGCGGAAACCCTTCGTCGTCACCAAGAGCGTCGGATCGCCCTTGCGTTCGAGAAGTGCATTGGTGGCAACCGTCGTTCCCATCTTCACAGCGCCGATGAGGCCGGAAGGGATCGGCTTGCCCGGCTCGAGGCCGAGCAGTTCACGGATGCCGTGCACGGCCGGGTCGCGATAGGCTTCCGGATTTTCAGAAAGCAGCTTGTGGGCGACGAGCGAGCCATCCGGACGGCGTGCGACGATATCGGTGAACGTGCCGCCGCGATCGACCCAGAAATCCCACTGACTGCCCATGTTCGGCCTCCTGTTAATCTGAAAATTTATTGACGATTTATCGATAAAATGTCAACGTTTCTCCTCTCGCATCGTGGAGGGTGGACATGGCGGATGAGCGCGGAAAACAACCGGAAATCGGGCCGATCGTCTCTTCCGCCCATCTGGCCGATGGCGCGCTTCCTGCTCTTTCCGAGCTGGAATTCGGCCTCATCCTTGCCGGCAATGCCTTCGACCGCTGGATGGTACGCTGCATGACGGCGGCAGGCGAGCCCGGATGTGCGGCGATCGATGTGCTGGTGCTGCATTCCGTGGCGCACAGGCAGCGGCCGAAGCGGCTCGGCGATCTCTGCAGCGTGCTCGGGGTCGAGGACGCGCATCTGGTGATTTATGCGATCAAGAAGCTGGAAAAGCGCGGTCTCGTCACGAGCACGCGGGCGGGCAAGGAGAAACTGATCGCCGCCACCGAAAAGGGCTTGGAAATCTGCCTGAAATATCGGGCGGTGCGCGAAGCGCTGCTGGTGGAATCGGTCAAGGGGCTGGGGCTCGATGCTGCCGCGGCATCGGCGGTGGCGGCAACGCTCCGGGCGCTTTCCGGCCATTACGATCAAGCGGCAAGGGCCGCCGCCTCTTTATGACGGCAGCCCTTGACCGGGGGCAGGGAGAGATCCCCCGAAATGTTCAGGTGGTCCGGTCAGCCGAAGCAGGGCATCGCCGGCAGATTGGCGCGGCTCGCCAGCGCTCCGATCATCTTGCCCACCGGCGTCGGGCGCGGTTCGCGTTTGCCGGCGGCCGTCTCCAGGAGTTGCTTGAAATCGTCAAGCTTCACGCCATCGGCGCGCAACACCATGGCGATCAGGGGGTCGCGAAGGGCTTCGGATATCGTCAGGTCGTCTCTGGTCTTTCTCATGGTTGTCCTCCTTTCGTGGGCGGTCGCCCGTGTTCCACTTTCCGCCGCCATGCTTCAAACATTGACTTTCGCGTTTCGTGGTGTTACCGGTAAGTAACAATGCATTTGTTACCGATCGGTCACATCGATGTCAAGGACGACGTCCGCAAAAAAATCAGAAACTTCGAATGAAATCTCCGCCGGTCCAGAAGATCGCATCCCGCCCAGGGAGCGCATCGTCTCGACCGCATCGGAGCTTTTTCGCGAGCGCGGCATCCGCGGCATCGGCGTCGATGCCATCGCCGACGCCGCTTCGACCAACAAGATGACGCTCTACCGGCATTTCGGCTCGAAGGACGAGCTCGTCTGCGAGACGCTGCGCCGCGCCTCCGAAAAGGCAGGCGCCATCTGGCGCGACCTGGAGGCGGCCTATCCCGGCAATCCGCGCGCCCAGCTCTACGCCTGGGTGGAGATGCGGGCGCAATGTCTGAACGGCGAGCCCGCCGGCTGCGATCTCGCCAATGCCGCCATCGAGCTCAAGGGTGAGGGCCATCCCGCCCATGAAATGATCGAACGGCACAAGGCCGAACAGCGTGATCGCCTGGCCGCGCTCTGTTCGGCGGCCGGCGCGCGCGAAGCCGAGCTGTTGGCCGATACGCTGACGCTGCTGCTCGAGGGCGCCCGCGTCAGCCGCCAGGCCATGGGCGCTGCCAGCTGCTGCGGTCATTTCGCCAAGGCCTGCAACGCGGCGATCGCTTCTTTCGCCTAAATCGGTCTTTCGGGAACCTTACCGCTTCCACGCCGTTTTTCCATCACCGGAGGACAAGTGGAGACCGGGAGATGAACTACGTCTATCTCAAGCGCCTGTATGACAAACGCGCCGAGCTCGAAGCCAAGCTCGAGCTCCATGATGCGCGCTATTGTTTCGGCGAGGAAGAGGTCGATGACGGCACCAACAGCGATCTGCGTCAGCGGCTGAGCGAAATTTCCGACGAAATCGACGCGCTGGAGAGCAGGCCGGGCCGCTAATCCCCGGCGCTGAGGATTTCCATCGTCCGTTCGTCGAATTTCCCCTGATAGAAATGCTCGATCGCCCGGTGGAAGGGCGAGCCGTGGTCGCTGATCGCCGCAAACAAGGTCATCGACGAACGCAGCTTGAGGTCGTCGGGCGAGCCCAGGATCTCATACGCGGATCGGCCGTCGACCGACAGGATCGCCTCGACGCAACGCAACAGCCGGCTGGAAAGAATGGGATCGGCGAGATAGGCGGCGGCTTCCTCGGCCGAGCGGATGGCATATTTTTCCGCCATCGGCGAGGTGCCGAGACCCGATATCTGCGGGAAGATGAACCACATCCAGTGGGAGGTCTTGTGCCCGGCTTTCAGTTCGGAGAGCGCCCGTTGGTAGACACCGTTCTGAGCGTCGACGAAGCGGTCAAGATTGTAGTCGATACCACCGGCCATGGCCCTTGTCCCTTTCCGCTGTCAGTGCAGCCTGGGCCAAGGTCTCATGCCCGGCGAGGTCGTTTTGCCCAGCGAACCAGTTCGCCCGGGCGAACTGCGCTCGCCCTCAGCAGACCCTTTCCGCGTAAGGGCTGCTGTCACGGCAATGGCCGTAAGGCTGATGGTGCGGCCCGTTGTCGCCTGATGGGGCGGCAATGGCCGATGTCGTCACCGGATCCGTCTGATTGGAAGAATATGCGGCAAAACCGACAAAGCTCAAGAGAGCCAGGGCTGCGACCACGACAACACGCTCGAAGCCTGAAAGTTTCTGGGCGCTGACATGTTCGGCATAGTCGCGTTCGCCCGAGCCGGCGGTTTCGTCCTCTCTCACATGATGGGTCACCATATCGTGGCGACGGGTCAAAGTTTCACAATCTGTCATTTCAATTACTCCTGCAACGCATGCGATGCCGGTCTCTCAAGAATAAACTCTCAACCCTCATGGCGAACCGATTCCCGCATGCGTGCAGCATGTGTGTCTTTAATCGCGGCAATTGAAGGGGCGATATGCAAACTCAGTGTTCAAAAAATCGTCCTAATAAATGCAAAATATCGTGAAGCTCTGGCTCGCCGGAATGATCCGGGATAATCGAGAGCATCATCTTTCGTCTGGATCGTCCCCATGAGCAAATCCTTCGGTGCGATGTCGGTCGCCCAGCTTTCCGTCCTCATTCAAGGCGCCGCCGCCGATCCGGTCGACGTGGCCGAGGCGGTCTTCGAATCCATCGCCAATTATGCCGACAAGGCTGTTTTCACCGTGCTGACCGAAAGCCGGGCGATGGAGGAGGCGCGTGCCTCCTCGAAACGGTTGCGGGAAGGGCGCTCGCTCGGATTGCTGGACGGTATTCCGATCGCCTGGAAGGATCTTTTCGACATCGAGGGCCTGGCAACGACGGCGGGCTCCGTCGTGCTGGCCGGGGATGCGCCGGCCGAGCGCGATGCGGCCGTCATCGATCTTCTCCGGCAGGCCGGCATGGTTGCCGTCGGCCGCACCAATATGAGCGAATTCGCCTTTTCCGGCCTCGGCATCAATCCGCATTACGGTACGCCGGTCAATCCGCGCGGCACCGATCTGCCGCGCATTCCGGGCGGCTCGTCCTCCGGCGCCGGTGCCGCTGTCGCAGCCGGGCTGGTGCCGGTGGCGATGGGCACAGATACCGGCGGCTCGGTGCGCATTCCCGCCGCCTTCAACGGCATTGTCGGTTACAAGGCAACCCGCGGCCGTCATGCGATGGAAGGCGTCTATCCGCTGGCAAAGAGCCTGGATTCGCTGGGGCCGCTCTGCCGCAGTGTCCACGACGCGGTCTGGATCGACGCGGCGATGCGCGGCCGGACGGCGCCTGAGGTCGTCGAGCGTCGCTTGCAGGGGCTGGAATTGCTGGTGCCTGAAAATATCGTCTTCGACGGGGCCGAACCCGGTGTCGTCGCCGCGTTCGAGGCCGCTTTGGAACGCCTTCAACAGGCCGGCGCCCGTGTTTCCCGCGCCGTCATTCCAGCCTTCAACGAGATTTTCGATCTGATGACGCGATATGGTCCGCTGGTGACGGCGGAGGCTTTCGCGCTTCACCACCAACGTTTGGCAGGACCGGACGCGGACCGTATGGACCATCGCGTCGTCATGCGCACCCGCCTCGGCGCCAAGACCACCTTGGCCGATTATCTGGCGATCCTCGAAGCGCGCAGCCGGCTGATCGCCGATGTCGAGCGTCTCGTCGGCGACCGGCTGATCGCCTTTCCCACCGTTGCTCATGTTGCGCCACCGATCGCACCGCTGCAGCAGGACGACGAGCTGTTTTTCGCGACGAATAACAAGACGCTGCGCAACACCGCGCTCGGCAATTTCCTCGACTGGTGCGGCGTTTCCATTCCCTGCGGCACCGGCCTGTCAGACATGCCGGTCGGTCTGCTTCTACAGGCGACAGCCAATCGCGACGAAGCGCTGCTCGGGATCGCTCTTGCCGCCGAGCCGGTCATTCGCGGCGATTTCGCCTGATTGGCGATTGAACCGCCGGGCTTTTGTTGCCATTGATGGCATGAGGAAATCCTGGAGGACGGCACGTGCAGATCTTGCAGAACGGACGTTTCGCGGTTTCGACATGGTCGCTGCATCGGCTGCTCGGCCCTGTCCATGGCTACAGCCCCGATCCTGATAAAAGTGCTGCGCCGAAAGAACCTTACGGTCCGGGCGCTGCTGAACTGATCGACATGCCGGCGGCGCTCGCAGCCCGCGGCATCCACCGGCTGGAGGTCTGCTCCTTCCATCTGCCGAGCCTTGAGGGCAGCTATATAAGCGAATTGCGCGATGCGATGACGGCCTCGAACGTGCTGTTCCAGACGCTGCTCGTCGAGGACGGCGATCCGAGCCATGCCGAGACGGCCGAACGCGACGTCAGATGGATGGCCGAGTGGATCGATATCGCCGCGGCCCTCGGAGCGCAGAAGATGCGCGTCATCGCCGGCAAGCAGAAACCGACCGAGGAAAATCTCAGCCGCGCCGCCCGTCACCTTGTCTGGCTGGGCGAACAAGCCGAAGGCAGTGGTGTGCGTGTCGTTGTCGAGAACTGGTTCGACCTCTTGCCGTCGCCCGTCGAGATGAACTGGCTGCTGGACCGACTGGGCGGCAAGATCGGCCTCAATGGCGATCTCGGCAATTGGGCCGCACCGGCGAAATACGAAGGCCTTGCCGATATCATGCGCCGGGCGGAAATCTGCCATGCCAAGGCCGATTACGGCGTTACCGGTCTCGATGCCGATGATTACCGCAAGTGCCTGGAGATGTGCGAGCGGGCCGGTTACGCCGGTCCCTTCACATTGATCTACGACTCGCCCTTTTTCCCCGACGAATGGGACGGCATCCTGCTGCAAAAGGCCTTCATCGAGGATTTCCTGCGCGAGGCGCCCACGCGCCGGACGGCTTAAACCGTGAGCCCCGCCGCTCATTCCTGGCGGGGGAACCTCTGGCTTTCCTCCAGCACGTTCAGATCCATGTGATTGCGCATATAGCGCTCCGAGGCCTTCTGCAGCGGCTGATGGTCCCAAGGATAATAGGCGCCGTTGCGCAGCGCCGCATAGACCACCCAGCGGCGCGCCTGGCTTTCGCGCACGGCCGCGTCGAAATCGGCAAGATTCCAGCGCCGGTGGGTCTGTTCGACAAGCCGCGCCAGGGTATCGGCATGGGCCGGCTTTTCCGCCAGATTGTCGAGTTCCTGTGGATCGGCTTCGAGGTCGAACAGCATCGGCGGATCCTTCTCGCAGAGCGAGAGCTTGTAGCGCCCGTCCCGGATGCAGACGAGGGGCGCTTCCGAACCTTCGGCGGCATATTCCATCGGCACCGGGCCGCGGCTGCCCGTGCCTGCGGCAAGCGCTGAAAGATCTTCACCCTCGGTCCATGGTTTCAACGAGGCGATATCGATTCCGGCAAGGGCAGCCAGCGTCGGCGTCACGTCGAGCGTGGAGACGGGCTGATCGATGCGCTGCGGCGTCCAGCCGGGTGCCGCAATCATCAGCGGAACCCGCGCCGATCCTTCGAAGAAGTTCATCTTGAACCACAGGCCACGATCGCCGAGCATGTCGCCGTGATCGGACACGAAGAGGATGATGGTGTTGTCGGCCATGCGGGTCCGTTCCAGCACGCCGAGAATGTCGCCGATCTTGTCGTCGACATAGGAGATATTGGCGAAGTAACCCCGCCTTGCCCGCCGGATCTCTTCCGTGCTGATGTCGAAAGCATCGTGGTCGCAGGCTTTCATCAGCCGCTGCGAGTGCGGATCCTGTCGCTCGAAGGCGATCGGCGCCACCGCCGGGTCGAGGACCGGGCAATCCGCATAGAGGTCCCAGAATTTGCGGCGTGCGACATAGGGGTCGTGCGGATGGGTGAAGCTGACGGTCAGGCACCAGGGCCGTTCGTCATGGCCGCGCGACAGATCGAACAGCTTGCGGGTGGCGTTGTAGGCGACTTCGTCGTCATATTCCATCTGGTTGGTGATCTCGGCAACGCCGGCGCCGGTCACCGAACCGAGGTTGTGATACCACCAGTCGATGCGCTCGCCGGGTTTGGTATAGTCGGGCGTCCAGCCGAAATCGGCCGGATAGATATCCGTCGTCAGCCGCTCCTCGAAACCATGCAACTGGTCGGGGCCGACAAAATGCATCTTGCCCGATAGCGCCGTCTGATATCCGCTGGCGCGCAGATGATGCGCATAGGTCGGAATGTCGGAGGCAAATTCCGCGGCATTGTCGTAGACGCGCGTCCGGCTCGGCAATTGTCCGGACATGAAGGACGCCCGCGCCGGTGCGCAGAGCGGACTTGCCGTATAGGTGTTGGCGAAACGCACGGAACGCTCCGCCAATGCTTTTAAATGTGGCGTATGGAGGAAATCGGCAGGCCCGTCGGGAAACAAGGTCCCGTTCAATTGATCGACCATCAGGATGAGAATATTCGGGCGGGCCATCCGGTTCTTCCTATGCTATTTGAAGATTTTATTGAAACGCCTATTCTCGCAGCTGTAAAGACGCCATTTTTCGATGGGTGATAAAAGGAATTTTTATGTCAGATCATCCGCTCGAACTTGGATGGATGCGGATCTTCGTCGAGGTCGCGCGGCTCGGGAGCTTTTCGCAGGCAGCAGTGCTTCTCGGCCTGACCCAACCAGCCGTCAGCTATCAGATCCGCCGGCTGGAAGAACAGTGCGGCGTCGGCCTGCTGCACCGTCAGCACCGCGGCGTGGCGCTGACGGCGGAAGGCGAGCGGCTTCTCGAGGTTGCCGCCAAGGCGGTCGGCGATATCGATGCGCTTGTCCGCAGTTTCCGGGCCGAAGCCCAAAGACCGATCGTTCGGCTCAGAACCGACTATGCCTTTTCATCGCTTTGGCTGATCCCGCGCATGGACGGCTTTCGTCTTCTTCATCCGGAAACGGATATACAGATCGTCGCCACCCAGAGGTTTGCCGCCGGTTTTCGCGACGAGGCGGATGTCGCCGTCGTTTTCGGTACGCAGGCGGAATTCGGCGCCATCGGTACTCTTCTGCTGCCGGAAAAGGTCGTGCCTGTCTGCACGCAGGGATTTCTCGACCGCAACGGCCCGTTCGATAATCCGAAACAGCTTGCCGAGGCGGTGCTGATCCATCTTGACACGCCGATGCCATCGCCCTGGTTCGATTGGCGCAGCTATTTGAGCGAATTCGCCGTCCTCCGAGATATTAATGCCGGCCGCGGCGATATCAGCTTCAATACCTATTCGCTGGTCGTCCAGGCTGCGCTGAGCGCCCAGGGCGTGGCGATCGGCTGGATGGGGCTCGTCGATAGGCTACTCTCCGCGGGCATGCTGGTCGAAGCCGGCCCGCCGCTCGAGGCGCAGGACCGCGGCTACTGGCTGGTGCCGCCGCGGTCTCCAAGCGCTCACAGCGAAGGGCTCGGTGCCTGGCTGATGGAAGAGGTCGGAAGGTCGGCTAGCTCGAGCCGCGCCTCACGACGGAAAGGCTCTGACGGCGGTTATTCCGGATAACCGTCGCCACATCCGCATGCTCACCGGACGCCTCGCAAGACATGGATATAGTTGAAGCCTTTTCGAGTCCGACTCTTAGCCGATTTTTCTCGTCACAAAGAAACTCATCGCAACTTTTTCGTCACCCTTTGGCATTGACGTGAACGGCGCTCGAAATTCCTTCAGTCCCAGTCCGTCCGTACGGATGTACTGGAGTTCCGCAAGGATTTCGAAGCCGCTCTCCTGCATCAGATTGATGTGATGGCTGCGCCACTTCCGATTTATCAGGTAGGGTCGTCGTCCACGCATCATCGTCCACGTCGGCGCGCTCAAAACCCAGTGCCCATTCCAGTCGCTTGACAGACCGTGAGATTGGAAGTCGATCAGGTGGGTCGCAAACCCTCCTGGCTTCAGCCACCGGGCAATAGCGATATAGGTATCAACGAGGTTGTCCACGTGCTCCATGACTGAATGCGTCATCAGCCAGTCAGCCACACCCGCCTGCAGTACGTTGAAATCGGTCCATGGTGCGACGAACTTTAATCGTTCGCTGCCATTCACGAGGTCCGCCTTCAGCGCGTCGATTGCCTCCGCACTGAGGCGCTGTTGCACGATTCCATCTATCCGATCCCAGGCAAAGTTTGTCGGTGACGGCGGAAAAAAGATGTCGCCCGATACGGTGTTATCCCAAAATGCGGCCCGCTCGCCGAAGAGTTCAATCAAACCGTTCAGGACTTCAAGATCGTGCTCGATGCTCCGGTGGTCTTGCAAATCCAGCCCGATGTAGGTGTCGACGCCCGCAAGCAGTGCGGCAAGCCCAACGCCAAGCGAACTTCCGGGGCCGACCTCGACCAATACTTCAGGTCTTTTGCCGTTCAGCCAAGGCGCTAGGTGACCGTAGTGGCGAAAGAAAAGGTCGTAACAGTGGCGCGCAGAAGCAGTGCCGCCTTCTACGTGCGTATTTCGCAGTTGCGGAAGGACAAAGGAACCCAGTCCCTTGGCCAGGGAGCGAAGTGCAATATGGGTCATGGCGCCACCTCTTTCATCGAAACTCCAGCACGGCAATGTCCGGCGTGCTCTACCCAGCAGAATTCGCGTGCAACATCATCAGAGACCAAAGAAAAGCCAAGCAATATGGGGTTCGGCCTTGGACTCGTTAGTTGAGGTTGTGCGCGGATCATAGTGATTGATGTTTTCACGAATCTAAAGTCATTCATTGGTCGTACAGCGATAATCACTATGACCATGGCTGGGTTGCTGAAGCGTATGAGAGGCTGCCTCAAAAAGAATTGAGTGATTTCAGCGAGTTGTGATTCCTTCGGATTGCGAGATTCGATGGAGTTCTTCCTCCCGTACTGGATCGTGGCTTGCTGGCGATCTATGCAACATGAGTAATAGAGAGGGCATTCGGTAAGTGGGCGGGTGTATCTCGTTCTCCTGGATGCCGCCGATCTGGGTGGCTAACAGCAGCCTTGCGGCTCACCACGCCTCAACGCCGACGTTTGTGCCCAGGAGAAGCCTTGTCATGAACGACGCCGGCCGCCATTGTGGGATCGAATCGATAGGGGAGGCGGCTGAAGCATGTGGCGAATGATCGGATATGTTCTCGGAGTGCTTATGATCATCTTCGGACTGATCTGGATCGGCCAGGGAAGTGGCTATTTCCCCTATCCGTCGTCCAGCTTCATGATCAGGCAAACGATCTGGATCCTTTGGGGAGCCATCCTGGCGGGACTGGGAGTCGTGGTCATGATCGTCCTTCCGCGGCTACACCGGAGAGGATGAGGCCGTGAACGCTTCTGATCGAGCCAATGAACTGAGGAGAACGGCATGAGCGCCGCTGAAATCGATGGTTTCGCGGCACGGATCAGGAACCATCAGGCCGGCATGATCTCCGCCTGGGTGGGTATTCCGGACGCCACGCTCGCCAACCACTTGGCGCAGGAGGCTTTCGACGCCGTCGTGCTGGATATGCAGCACGGTATGTGGGACATGCCGGCAGCAGCAAACGCTGTCGGCCAGGTGCGCCTCGCCGGCAAACCAGCCTTGGCGCGCATACCGGTCGGCGATTTCGCTTCCGCCTCGCGTCTGCTAGACGCCGGCGCCTCCGGCATCATCGCGCCAATGATCAATTCGGCCGAAGACGCGCAAGCCTTTGTCGGGACCACGAAATATCCACCGCTCGGCGAGCGCAGCTGGGGACCGTCTCTGGCGCTGAACCACACTGGCCTGTCCGCCGACGATTATCTGAAAAACGCTAACGCGCTGACCGTCGCCATCGCCATGGTCGAGACCCGGGCGGCACTTGAGGCAATCGATGCTATCCTCGGCGTGACCGGCATCGACGGCATCTTCGTCGGTCCGTCCGACCTTTCGATCGCACTATCGAATGGCGATCAGGTGGCGCCGAACGCCGCGGAGATTGACAGCGCCATGCAGCATGCGGTTTCGCGCTGCCGCGCCCATGGCAAATTCGCCTGCGCCTATGCCGCCGACGGCGAGCGGGCCGGCGAATTGCTGAAATTCGGCTTCGATCTGGTCATTGCCGGCGCCGAGACTACGCAACTGCGCGCCGGCGCTCGCCGCGCCATCAACGCCGCGCGGAGGATCGCTTCCGGCAGCTGATCGCGGCGACGCCACCCCATTCATTCAGGAGCATGTTCGTCAGCGGGCCGGCTTCACCGCCAGCCAGATGACATGGCGGGCGCCGCCCCGTTTGCCGTTGGCGCGGGTGTTGACGACGTCGACGGAAAAGCCGCTGTCCTTCAGACGGCGGGTGAAATCGGGGTCCGGGCCGGACGACCAGACGGCGAGCACGCCGCCGGGGCGAAGCGCGTCGCGAGCGGCACGAAGGCCGGCGAAATCGTAGAGACGATCGTTGGATTTGCGGGTCAGGCCATCAGGGCCGTTATCGACATCGAGCAGGATCGCGTCATAGGCGGCCTTGCCGGCGCGGATTGCCTCGCCGACATCGCCTTGATGGATGCCGACGCGGGGATCGTCGAGACAGCCCTTGAAGACTTCGGCCATCGGCCCGCGCGCCCAGGCGACGACGGCCGGCACCAGTTCGGCGACTGTGATGCCGGCATCTTCGGGCAGGACGGCGAGAGCGGCGCGCAGCGTGAAACCCATGCCGAGGCCGCCGATCAGCATCTTCGGCTTCGGGTGCGCCTTGATCCGCTCCCAGGAGAGCGTTGCCAGCGCTTCCTCCGAACCGCTGAGGCGGCTGTTCATCAGCTCGTTGGCGCCGAGCATGATCGAGAATTCGCTGCCGCGCTGCTTCAGTCTGAGTTCACCGCCTTCGCCGGGAATGGTCGCAGAATCGAGCTGGATCCAGGGCAGCATGACGGTTTCGCCTCAGTTGAAAGAACCGTCCCCTAGCATAGGGTGACGAGCGGGGCCAGTCGGGAGGCATCACCGTTCGAAAACGGAACGGCGGTTTGAGACGGCCCGCGATTCAAGCTTCTGATGTCGATAGCAGCGAACTAGGTTTGGACGGTTGTCGGCGTCCGGGCTCCTCAACCGTCCTTTGTTGGACGAGGCGCTGCCTCGTGATTGCAACGACACTTTGGAGATTGGAAACATGGCACTCAAGCGGATGGACAATGTAGGCATCGTCGTCGAAGACCTCGCAGCAGCGATCGATTTCTTTGGCGAACTCGGCCTCGAACTCGAAGGACGGGCCACGATCGAGGGGGAATGGGCCGGACGTATCACTGGACTGGGCGATCAGCGTGTCGAGATTGCCATGATGCGCACGCCTGATGGCCATATCAGGCTCGAGCTCTCCCGCTTCCTCATGCCTGCTGTCGTCGCAGATCACCGCAACGCTCCGGTCAACGCGCTCGGCTATCTCCGCGTCATGTTCACCGTTGATGACATCGACGACACGCTTGAAAGGCTTCGTGCGCGTGGCGCGCAGCTCGTCGGCGAAGTCGTCCAATATGGAGACACATATCGGCTCTGCTACATCCGCGCGCCCGACGGGCTTCTCCTCGGTCTCGCCCAGGAACTCGGCTGAGGTGCAATCAAAGGAGTCGTCAGATCATCCGCATGAAATGATCTGGCTCCACTTCGACGATCTCGTCCTGCGGCGTGGCTGAACGGCGGCGGATATTCTCCACCTCCTCAGGCCTCAGCCGGGCTTTCGGGTCTTCGAAGCGGACATCGGGATCGGGCACGGCCGAGAGCAGCAGCCTGGTATAGGGATGCTGCGGATTGTCGATCACCCCCGCGGTGCTGCCCCATTCGACGATCTGGCCGGAATACATCACGGCGATATCCTCGGCGACGTAACGGGCGGTGGCGATATCATGGGTGATGTAGAGCAGCCCGAGATTCATCTCCTGCTTCATCTCGTTCAGCAGATTCAGTACGCCGAGGCGCACCGAAACGTCGAGCATCGAGGTCGGCTCGTCCGCGACGATCACTTCCGGCTTGACGGCGAGCGCGCGGGCGATGTTGACGCGCTGGCGCTGGCCGCCGGAGAGCTCGTGCGGATATTTCGGCGCGACGAGATCGGGATCGAGCCTGACGCGCTGCAGGAGTTCGCGCACCGTGGATTCAATATCAGCCCCCTTAATGTCGGGGCGATGCAGCTTCAGCGGACGCTTGAGGTGGTGAGCGATCGTGTGCGCCGGGTTCAGCGAGGCGAAGGGGTCCTGGAAGATCATCTGCACCGAACGGCGGTAGCGGGCGATCTCGTCCGCCTTGGCGTCTTCGACGGGGCGGCCCTTGTAGAGGATCTGCCCTGAGGTCGGCTGATATTCGCGCATCGCCATGCGGGCGCAGGTGGTCTTGCCGCTGCCGGATTCGCCGACGAGCGCAAGCGCCCGGCCGGCCCGTAGCGAAAAGGAGATGGAGCGTGCGGCGTGGACAGCTGATGTGCCGTGGCCGAAAGTCTTCGTCACCTTCTCGAGGGCGAGGATGGTTTCGCTCATAGCAGCACGCCTCCGTGAAGCGAGGGGAAGGAGGCCCAGAGCTTTTTCGTGTAGTCATGCTGCGGCGTCTTGTAGATCGCGCCGGCATCGTTCTGCTCGACGAGCCTGCCTGCGAGCATGATGCCGATGCGATCGCAGAACTGCACCATCAGTCCGAGATCGTGGGTGATGAACAGAACGGAGAAGCCGAAGCTGCGGCGCAGCTCGTTGATGCGCTGGAGGATCTCTCGCTGGACGACGACATCGAGCGCCGTCGTCGGTTCGTCCATGACGACGAGCTTCGGGTCGAGCGCCATGCAGATGGCGATGACGATGCGCTGGCGCATGCCGCCGGAAAACTGGTGCGGATAGTCGCGCATGCGGTCCGGCGCGATGTCGACGAGCTTCAGCATTTCGGCGGTGCGTTCACGGGCTTCCGCGCGGCTCATGCCCTTGTGGGTGCGCAGCACGTCATAAAATTGCCTCTCGATGCGCAGCACCGGGTTCAGCGAATTCATGGCGCTTTGGAAGACCATGGCGACCTCGCGCCAGCGGAAAGCGCTGAGCGCCTGCCGGTCGAGGCCGAGCACGTCGCGGCCGTCGAGCAGGATGCGGCTCTCCTTGCGGATCAGCGCCGGCGGCTTGTGCAGGCGGCTGATGGCAAAGGCGATGGTGCTCTTGCCGCAACCGGATTCGCCGGCAAGGCCGAAGACTTCGCCCGGCGCGACATCGAAGCTGACATCGTCGACGGCGCGGAAATCCTTCTCCTCGCCGATATAATCGATGGTGAGGTTTCTCACCGAAAGCAGTGGCTGCGTCACAGGCGGCCCTCCCCTGAACGGACGAGCAGCGACCAGCGCTTCAGGTGATTGCCGGTGCGCAGACGCGGATTGGCGATTTCGTCGACGGCGAAATTCAGCAGCGACATGCCGATGCCGAGGAAGGCGAGCGCGAAGCAGGGGGTGAGGATATCCCACCAGGCGCCGACCGAAAGGGCGGAAGCTTTCTGGGCATTGTAGAGCATCGTGCCCCAGGAGATTGCTTTGGGATCGCCGAGCCCGAGGAATTCCAGCGTCGCTTCGGTGATGATGGCGAAGATGACGCTGCCGATGAAGTTGATACCGACGATCGAAATGACGTTGGGGAAGATCTCGAAGCTCATGATGCGCCATTGCGGCTCGCCCATCATCTCGGCCGATTTGACGAAATCCTTGTGCTTGACCGAGAGCGTCTCGGCGCGGGTGACGCGTGCGCCCCAGGCCCAGGAGGTGGCGCCAAGGATTAGGGCGATGACGAGCGGGCTCGCCTGGCCGATGAAGGCGGCAAGCACCAGGAGCAGCGGCAGGTTGGGTACGACCAGCACCATATTGGTGAAGAAGCTGATGACCTCGTCGGTCTTGCCGCCGCGATAGCCGGAGATGATGCCGAGCGCGGTGCCGACGAAGGTGATCAGCAGGCCGGCGCCGAAGCCGACGGCAAGCGAGGTGCGAGCGCCGTAGATCAGCCGGGCGAAGACATCCTGGCCGATGCGGGTGGTGCCGAGAATATGATCGAGCGACGGCGGCTGATGCGGTCTGCCGGTGCGGGCGGCGGGATCATATTGCGTCAGCAGCGGCGCCGCGATCGCGATGATGACGATGAAGGCGATGATGACGAGGCCGATCAGCGCCTTGCGGTTTCGAAGCAGGGTTCTCATCTCATGCTCCCTTCAGCCGCGGGTCGAGGGAGATATAGCTGACGTCGACGATGAAATTGGCGATCAGCATGGTCGCGGTCATGATCAGGAGTTGGCCCTGGATGACCGGGTAGTCGCGGGCGAGGATCGCCTGGTAGAGAATGTTGCCGAGGCCGGGATAGTTGTAGACGACTTCGGTCACCAGCGATCCGCCGAGGATGGTGCCGATGGCGATGGCAAGGCTCGAGACGGTCGGCAGCAGGGCATTGCGCGCCGCATACCAGAGCATCACATGCCGGTCGGAAAGGCCCTTGGCGCGGGCCATGACGATATAATCCTCGCCGAGCAGGTTGATCATGTTGTTGCGCATGGTGACGGTGAAGCCGCCGATCAGCACGGTGCAGAGCGTCACCATCGGCAAGATGCCGTGATAGGCGACGCTGCCGATATAGTGCAGGCTGAAGGCCGGATCGAGCGACGGGTCGGCGGCATAACCGTTCGGAAACCAGCCGAGCGTGAAGCCGAAGATGAAGAGCACGATCAGAGACGTCACGACGGCTGGTACGGAGGTCGCGAAGATCGCGCCGACGGAGACGATGACGTCGAACCGGCTGCCGCGTCGCCAGGCGGCGAGGATGCCGAGGAAGGTTCCGAGCGCGAAGCTGACGATCGTCGCCGTTCCCATCAGGCCGACCGTCCAGACGAGGGCATGGCCGAGCACCGAGGTGACGGGCAGCGGAAAATATTTGATCGAGCGGCCGAGATCGCCGGTGAAGATGCTGCCGAGATAGGTGAGATATTGCTGCCAGAGCGGCCCGTCGACGAAACCGAAGGTCAGCTTCAGCGCCTGCAGGCTTTCCGGCGGCAATTCGGTGCCGGCGCTCGAGAACATGATCTGCACCGGATCGCCCGGCATCAGACGCGGCAGGAAGAAGTTGATCGTCGCTGCCGCGATGAAGGCCGCCATGTAGAAGACGAGGCGGCGAAAGAGGAAAGCCATGGGAACTCCGTCGTGACAGGAGCGGCGCTTCGGATGAACATGATGCCCATCCGAAACCGCTTATGCTTTTCGGCATCATGCTCCGACGCCGCTCCTGGGAGATGCTTTACTTCACAGGCTCGAGCGCGAGCAGGTTCAACAGGCGTGCCGGATTGGTGCGCGAGATCGACGGATTGACAAAGGGATTTTCCTTGGTCGACCAGCCGGTGAAACGCTTGGTGTTGTACTGATACCAGTTCGGATTGTTGAAGACCGGGATCATGGGCATGTTTTCGGCGACGATGCGCTGCGCCTTGTTCATCACCTCTTTCTGCGTGGCAAGGTCCGCGGTCTGGGTGAACTCGGTGACGAGTTTTTCGACATCGGGGTTGAACCAGCGCTGCGCGGTGAAGCGTGTCTTGCCCTTGTCCGAGGAACTGAAGGCGCGCTTGTAGGGATAGTAGGGCGAGGCCGATGCCGGCAGGCTGTTGATCGCTGCATCGAAGGTGCCGTTGATGAGGTTGCCGGTCCAGACCGCTTCCTCAGGCGTTTCGATCTTGGCGTCGATGCCGACCGCCTGCATGCCTTCGACGGCGATGTTGACCGTGTCGACCCAGTCCGTCCAGGAGTTCGGGACGATGATCGAGAAGGAGATCTTGCTGCCGTCAGGATTGTCGCGGAAGCCGTCGCCGTCCTTGTCCTTGTAGCCGGCTTCGTCGAGCAGCGCCTTGGCGGCGCCGGCGTCATAGGTCGCAAACTTGCCGAAGTCGGCCTTGATGGACGGGTCCGCCCAGCTCTTATAGAGCTCGCCCATCAGGCCTGGATCTTCGTTCAGCGTCGGATAGCCGTAGCCGGCGACGTCGATCATCGTCTTGCGGTCGAGCGCCATGCCGACAGCGCGGCGGAACTTCACATCGTTGAAGGCCTTCTTGTTGTTCTCGTTTGCTGTTTCCAAGTTGAACAGGAAGGCGACCATGCTGCTCGGCGAATACCAATAGTGGAAATGCGCCGGGTCCTTCGAGACGTAGACATTGTCGATATCGGGAATGAAGGAGACGCCCCAGTCGAGCGTGCCGTCGGCGGTCGCCGTCAGGATCTGGTTGTTGTCGGCAAGCTGCGGGAAGCGCATGCAGTCGACCTTCAAATGCGCGTTGTCCCAGTAGTTCGGGTTGCGGCACTGGTCGTAGGTCTGGCCGGTGAAGCGCGGCACTTCCGTCAGCGGGCCGCTGCCGACCGGGCTCTCGTTGGCGAAGGTGACGGGATCGGTGACATCCTTCCAGACATGCTCGGGAACGATCGGCAGCTGCGAAATCTGCTCGGCGGCAAGCGAGCTCGGATTGGCGAGCGTGAAGCGCACCGTCTGGCTGTCGACGGCCTGGACGTCGGTAACGAAGGTCCAGATGCTGACGAAATCGAGCGCCGGGAATTTCTTCAGATAGTCATAGGTGAACTTGACGTCGGCTGCGGTCAGCGGCTTACCGTCCGACCATTTGAGGTTCGGGCGCAGCTTGAATTCGATGCTCTTCAGATCGTCGGAGAGCTTGAAGCTTTCGGCCAGGCGATAGACTGGCTTGTTGCTGTCGAAGCGATTGAAAATAACCAGCGGCTCGTAGATGAAGTCGAGCGTCGACTGGCGCGACGAGGTCTGGTTGAACGGGTTGAAATTGCGAACCCAGGTGGTTGCCGGTTCGATATTCGCGGTCAGGATCGTTTGCGCCAGAGCAGATCCCGAAAGCAGTGTCAGCGCGGCAGCGGCAAGAAGATATTTTTTCATGTTTTATTCCCCTTTTTTATGCGGTGAGAAATATTCTGCCGGTCAGGCGACCGGCGCGCTTGCAAACATGTCTTCGACCTCGGCATGGGCGGCGTGGATGTCGATCTTCAGATTGCCGAGGCGGGCCTTGCCGGCGGCGATCCGCTTCAGGGCTATATCCGTCAGCGGCCGGGCGGCCTTGGCGGCGGCTTCGCTTTCCCTGACGTCGCCGTGGCTGTGGAGGGCGATGTCGAAGCCGGCGTCGAGCACTTGTCTGACGCGCTCCGGCAGCGTGCCGGCAAGCGATTCCATGAAGATGCAGTCGGAAATCAGCACGCCCTCGTAACCCATGTCGTTGCGGATCACGTCGTGCATGACGGGCGAGATCGAGGCCGGCAATTCGGCGTCATAGGCCGAATAGACGACATGGGCGACCATCGCCCAGGGCGTATCCTTCAGCGCGACGAAGGGCTTGAAATCGCTGGCGACGAGCGTTTTGCGGCTGGCGTCGACGACCGGACGCTCCTTGTGGGAGTCGAGCGTGGCGCGGCCATGGCCGGGAATGTGCTTCATGACGGGCATGTTGCCGGTCTCGAGCAGGCCGTCGACCACCTCGCGGCCGAGGGCAGCGATGAAATCGGGATCGGGGCCGAAGGAGCGGGCGCCGATGACCGCGCTCGTCGTCTCGAAGACGAGGTCGAGCACGGGCGAGCAGCCGCTGGAAAGGCCGAGTTCCGTCATCATCGCGCCCATGGCCCGGGAGGAAAGGCGCAGTGCTTTTTTGCCCAGATCGAAATCGCGGCGCGCCAGTTCGGCGAACTGGCCGAAGCTGCGGAAGAGCGGCCAGGGGCCGGCATCGAGATGCTGGACGCGGCCGCCCTCCTGGTCGGTGAAGACGGGCGCATCGTCGCGGCCGACGGCTTCGCGGAAACGGTCGATCAGCCTCTTCGTCTGCTCCGGCTCGCGCTGATTGCGCCGGCCGACGAAGAGGCCGAGCGGATTGGCCTCGCGGAAGAGGGCGAATTCATCATCCGAAATCGTGGGGTTCGGGAGGCCGACGAAAAGGGCGAGCGGGGTCGAGGACAATTCTGTAACTCCGGGATCAGATGGTCATTTCGGCGCGCTTCTGAGCATGCCTTCGTAAATGCCCTTGTCGGGGGCGGGGATGACGATTGCGCCTGCGGTCTTGGCGTAAAAATCGACCGGGCCGGCATCGCCGATGAAGGCATAGGCATGGCCGAGCGCCTTCATCGTCTGAAGGCAGGCGGAAAAGAGTGCCAGCCCGATGCCTTTGCCGCGCGCTTGCGGATCGACGCCGGTCGGGCCGAAGAAGCCGCGCGCCGTCGTGTCATAGCAGGCAAAACCCAAGAGCTTGCCGCCTTCGACTGATATCAGGCAGGCAACAGGCTGGCGGGAGAAGGCGACGGAGACTTCGCTTGCCCAGTTCTCGCTGAACCGGTCGCGAACCCAGGCAAGAACGAGATGCAGTTCCGGGGGGAGGGCCG
Organism: Rhizobium esperanzae; assembly: GCF_014197615.1. Lineage (GTDB taxonomy): Bacteria > Pseudomonadota > Alphaproteobacteria > Rhizobiales > Rhizobiaceae > Rhizobium > Rhizobium esperanzae_A. The sequence continues at coordinate 147,044 of NZ_JACIFY010000009.1, read as the reverse complement.
GACGGACGCAGACGCCGACATCATCGGCTCTCTGCTTTAGGTCTGCGAACGCGGTGGAATATAGGTTCACAAGCAGGTCTGGCACCTGTTACTCCTCCTTTTATTCCGTTATTGCGGAATGTATCCCCTTTTAATGAGATAGAGTTGGCTATCTCACCGGGCTTGTCAACAGGGATTTTTTGAATACGGCGGCTGGGCCGACAGGGGAACGCAAAACGGCCCGGGGAGGCCGGGCCGTTCTTGAGCGCAGTCATGATATTTGCGCAGCTGTTAAGAAAGTCGGGTCACTCGCAGTCTTTCCAAAGCGCATGAAAATGCTGCACCGGGCCGTGGCCGGAGCCGACGGTGAGGTTTCCGGCGGCGGCGACTGCGCCGGCGAGATAGTCCTTGGCGATGGCGACGGCTTTCTGCACCGGGGCGCCCTTGGCGAGCTCGGCTGCCAGTGCGCTGGACAGCGTGCAGCCGGTGCCGTGGGTGTTTTTGGTCGGCACGCGCAAAGCTTCGAACCAGTACAGGCCGTCGGCGGTGGCAAGCACGTCGGGGCTCTCATCGCTGTCGAGATGGCCGCCCTTGACCAGCACCGCGGCAGGTCCGAGCGCCCGCAGCCGCTCGGCCTGCGCTGCCATCTCGGCGCGGTTGGTCGCGACCGGCTGATGCAGCAGGGCAGCGGCCTCAGGCAGGTTCGGAGTGAGAAGCGTCGCAAGCGGCAGCAGCCGGTGGGTCAGCACGTCGACCGCTTCGGGCGCGAGCAGGGCGGCCCCACCCTTGGCGATCATCACCGGGTCGAGGACGACGGGAATGCCGCGTCGATCGGCGAGTGCGCCGGCAACCGCCTCGGCGATGCCGGCATTGGCGATCATGCCGATCTTAATGGCGTCGACGCGCACATCGGCAAAAACCGCGTCGATCTGGTCGGCGACGAATTGCGGCGGCACCAGATGCACGCCGCTGACGCCTTGGGTGTTCTGCGCCGTCAGCGCCGTCAGCACCGCCATGCCATAGACGCCGCGGGCGGAAAAAGCCTTGAGATCGGCCTGGATGCCGGCGCCGCCCGAGGGATCGGAGCCGGCGATGGAGAGAACATTGCGGATCATGGGCGCACCTTTCGGATTTCGGCGGCGATGCGGCGCGTCGCCGCTTCAGGGTCCCTGGTGCCTGCGATGGCGGAGACGACGGCAAGCCCTTTGGCGCCGGCGGCAAACACTTGCTCCACATGCTCCGCCTTGAGGCCGCCGATCGCAACCGAAGGCACCGGCGAGGCCTTCACCAGCCTCGCCAGGCCATCAAAGCCGATCGGCTGCTTGTGATCGGCTTTGGTCGGCGTCGCAAGCACCGGCCCGACGCCGGTATAATCGACGAGGCTGGGATCGACGGCAGCGGCAAGCGTCTCCGTCTCGACCGACAGGCCGAGGATCATCTCGGGGCCGATCATCCCCCGCGCCATGCGCGCATCCATATCCTCCTGGCCGATATGCAGGCCGTCGGCGCCGATGGCGATCGCCGCCTCGACATCGTCGTTGACGATGAGCAGGGCGCCGGTCCCGTCAAGCGCCTGTCTCAAGGCGCGGCCGGTCGTAATCATCGCGGCGGTGCCGGCCTGTTTATCGCGCAGCTGCACCATCGTCGCGCCGCCGGCAACGGCCAGGCGCGCGGTCTCGACCATGCCGATCCCGGCGCAAAGCTCCGGGTCGAGGACGAGATAGAGCGAAAGGTCGAAAGCCTTCATGCTGCCGATATCCTTGCCCTGGCATCGAGCGTTTCGGCGTCGAGCGCAGCCAGCGCATCGAGGAAACGCCAGGCGAAGGAGCCGGGGCCGGCCGCTCCGAGCGCGGCGTCCTCGCCGGCGACGGCGAAGGTTGCGAGCGCGGCGACCGTCGCCCCGAATATATCTTCAGGTGCGGTCGCGGCAAAGGCGCCGACGAGGCAAGTGAGCGAGCAGCCGAGCGCGGTGACCTGCGGCATCAGGGCCGATCCGCCTGTTATGCGTACGGCCCTTTCACCATCGGTGACGAAATCGACGGCGCCGGTGACGGCGACAACCGCCTGCTGGCGCTCGGCGAGCCGGCGCGCCGACCCTTCCGCCTGCTCGACCGGGTCGCGGCTGTCGACGCCTTGGCCGCGGCTCTCTCCGCCGGCAAGGGCGATGATCTCGGAAGCATTGCCGCGGATGATCGTCGGCTTCAGCGCCAGCAGGCCGGCGACCGCATCGCGGCGGAAGGCCGTCGCATAATGGGCGACCGGATCGAGCACCCAAGGTTTGCCGGCCGAGGTCGCCGCCTTCGCCGCTGCCTGCATGCCGTCGATCCACTGCGCCGACAGCGTACCGATATTGATTGTCAGCGCATTGGCAATGCCGGCGAATTCGCCGGCTTCCTCAGCAGCATGCACCATGGCCGGCGAGGCGCCCGACGCAAGCAGAACGTTGGCGGCGATGTTCATGGCGACGTAATTGGTGATGCACTGAACGAGCGGCGGCTTCTCGCGCATCGCCTTCAGCATCGCTCCTGGTGTGGTCATGGTCTGCATGTGGCCCCTTTCAGGCGGGGGCGGGCACGGGGCAATTCGTGCGGGCGAAACCGCGACCCCGAGCGACTCCCTCCGCCGGCATTATCCGGTTCAGGTTCGAAGGGTGCTTCTCAGCCCGTCTGTCGACGAACGCCCCTGTCTCTCATCACGCTCTTTTTCGCAGAGAACGGGGCGGATGTCATCACGAAAATGAGGGTCCTGCGACTGTGCGGCGCGTGAAGCCCGTGGCGGCATACTCACTTTTCATGGGGAGAGGGAGATCGTCCTCGATTCGCGCCCGTACCAGGTTTTTCCCGAATGTTATTCGATGTTATTCGCGGATTCCGCTTGGGGCTGCGTATGCTGTTGCTGCTTCGCCATGCGGTTGTTTTCTCTATTTTCGATAGGAATAATAATAGCAACCGCGGGTGCAATGAATTTCTAAAATACATCCCCGTATTCGCGGCAGTTTCGGGAACGATGCATGCGCTCTCTTGAGCCGCTCTTCTTCAAAATGAGTGCATCTCATCTTCTGCAAGTTTTTCCGGATTTCCGATGGCGTGGAATTATTCAGCTTATCCGTCTATGCAGCTGATTTTCAACGTGAACGAGTGCACGGCCAGCTTCGCGTAAGTTGCGCGATGTCTCATGTCGCTCGCCAGCCAGTTTTATTCGAATTTCGGAATCTGTTGGTGATTTCGTCGAGAGAGCGGTCTCGGGCAGGTTAAACGTAATCTCCCAGAACGCGAAGTAAATACCTAACGCAAACTTTACCGTGCCGACACGTGAAGGTTGACCGAATTACGGATTGTAGCGATATGACTTGTCAGACAAATAAAATCTTCCTGAAGTTGCATTTTAAATGAAAAAACTTTTGAAAAGTGGCGTGAAGCGGGGCATCCGGGTGATCGCCCCTGTTCTGGTATCCATTGCTTGTGTCAATCCGTCTTTTGCGCAATCTCCGGCGCCCGCGGCTCAAGAACCGGAACAGGCGCAGGCCCAACCGGCGCCCGCAATAAAATCCCAGAAATTCGACGACTGGTATTATCGCTGCACCGGTTCTGAAGGCACAGAGGCCTGCGAAGTCGCACAGGTCGCGCAAGTCGCCAAAGACGGCAAGCCCGTCAATGTCCTGACGCTGGCGATATCGGCGCCGCCGACCGGGCCGGGCGACAAGGCCGACAAGGGCAAGCCGCGGCTGGTGCTGACCGCTCTGCTGCCGCTCAACGTCTTCCTGCCTTCTGGCCTGGCGATCAAGGCTGACGGCAAGCCCGTCGCCAAGCTCGCTTACCGCAATTGCAACGAGACCGGATGCTGGGCGCAACTGGCGCTGGATGCCAAAACGGCCGCGGCGCTGAAGAAGGGCGCGAGCGCCGAGGGGCTGGTGCGGCTGATGAACGGCCAGGACGTCAATATCCGTTTCTCGCTGAAAGGGCTGAAACCGGCCCTCGATGAACTTCAGTCCATCCCCGCGAAGTAGCCGAATTTCACCCATGACCACAGAAATTCGATACTCTCTGGTTGCTGGCGCTGCCCTCGCAGTGGCGATCGTTCCAGCCTATGGGCAAACGCCGGCCGATGATTTCAACCGCCGCCAGGACGAGCAATCGCAGACGCAGCGGCTGGATGCTCTTCGCCGCGCCACATCGGGCGGCGGCGCGGAAACCGAAAACGGCGCTTTGCCCGCCGGCAGTGGAAAGGGTGCCTGCTTCGACATCACCCGGGTCGAGATTGACGGGACGAAGCTGCTCTCGGCGCAGGAGATCGGCAAGGTGACGGCGCCCTACGGCAATCGCTGCGTCGGCCTTGCCGAGATCAATGCGGTCCTCAGAGACGTCACTCACCTCTATATCGATCATGGTTATGTGACCTCGCGGGCCTATGTGCCGCAGCAGGATATCCGCAAGAACAGGATCCTCCGGCTGCTCGTCGTCGAAGGCACGCTTTCCGACATCTATCTCAACGGCCAGAAGGTTGCCGGCAACACGTCGCTGGCGACAGCCTTTCCCGGCCTGATCGGCCGGGTCGTCAATATCCGCGATATCGAGCAGGGGCTTGACCAGATGAACCGGCTGCAGGCCAATGATGCCAAATCCGCCATGCTGCCCGGCCCGAAGGACGGAACCTCCATCCTCAACATCGAAAACCACCCTGGCCGCCCATGGCATGCCTCCTTCGGCAACAACAATATGGGCCAGGAAAGCACCGGTTTTTCCCGGAGTTCGGCCTCGCTCGGCTTCGATGATCTGCTCGATATCAACGATCAGTGGAATTTTTCATACGAACATAGCGGTCCGAGCTATCCGTGGAGCAATGACGGAAACGGCTACGGCAACAGCTATTCCGGCAGCGTCAGCGTGCCCTACGGTTATTCCACGGTTTCGCTGAACGGCTCCTGGTACCAATATGAAAGTGCCGTCGAAGGAAACTTCAGCACGCTCGAAACCTCCGGCAATTCGGGGCAGGCGGGTCTCGGCATCGATCGCGTCGTCTTCCGCGACAAGGATTCGATCACCACCGTCCGCAGCGGCCTGACCTATAAACAGACCAACAACTTCCTGCTCGGCAACCTGATCGAGGTCGGCAGCCGCCGCTATACGGTCGGCGATATCGGCATTTCCCATTCCCGCCGCATGTTCGGCGGCATCTGGATGTTCGACGTCAGCTATGACAAGGGGCTCGGCCTCTTCGATGCGGTGGAGCCGGGGGATCCGGGCGCCGGCAACGCCGATCCGCGATTTTCGAAATTCAACGCCACCGTCAGCGTGACGCAGCCGTTTCAGGCCGCTGGCCGGCAGTTCGAACTGACCTCACTCATCACCGGCCAATACTCTCCCGATAATCTCCTTGGCGCCGAGCAGATCTCGCTTGGCGGCTACAGCAATGTCCGCGGCACGCGCGAAAGCGTTCTCTTCGGCAATAACGGCATGTTCAGCCACAACGAGATCGTCTGGAGAACGGGTTCCAACCAAGGCGGCGGCGCGGCGGCGAAGGCGTTCGGCGAGCTGCGCCCCTATCTCGGCTTCGATTACGGCCACATCTACGCACAGCCGCGCCTCGATATATCAGGCGGCGATCTCGCCAGCTGGACGGCCGGCATCAGGACCGTCGGCGGCAATATCAGCGCCGACCTCGGCTATTCCGAGATTGTTGCAAGCAGCCTCGACGGTGTCGATGGCGGGCTCTTTTATTTCAGCGCATCCGCTCATTGGTAACGAAAGCAAAACAATGACCACCCGCAGTATTTCGACGAACAAGCCCGCCAAAACCCTTTCAACATCGACGGCGCTGATCCTTGCATTGTCCGTGGCTCTCGCCGGCTGTGCCGGACGAGAGGCGCGTCCGGTCGCTTCGACCAACCCGACCGACAGCGCCTTTGATTGTGCCGGCATAACCCGGGAATTCGAGGCGAACGAGCGGCAGATCACGTCGACGGTGAAGGAACGGACCGATGCGCAAGGCAAGAACATCGTTCTCGGGGCGACGGGTGTACTGCTGTTCCTGCCGGCGCTGTTTTTCATGGACCCGAAATCGCCCGAGAAGGTCGAGATCGATGCGTTGCGCAACCGGAACAATGTCCTGACCAGCATCGCCAGATCGAAGGGGTGCCCGGCGCCGAAGTCCCAGCTGACTGAGCTCTACAAGCATCTCGACAGTAAGCCAAAGCCGGCATCGTCGTCGGACAGCCGGAACTGAGTCCTGCAGACCAATCGAACGAAAAAATCCCGGAGTTGTTTATGCGTATCGTGCGTTTTCTAACCCTTCTCCTGCTGGCGGCAACGTTGGCATCCTGCGTCACCACGAGGACAGACCCCCGGCTGATCGCCGCCCTTCAGCGGACCTCCGTGCGCGAGATCCGGATCGAGCTGGCTCCTGACGTCAAGACATTTGGTTTCGGCGACAAGCCGGACCAGCAGGTCTAGGAGGCGGTTCGCACCCTTCAGGCTGCGATGACGAAAGAACTGATCGGCGTGCCGGGCGGGCCTAACCGGGGCAGGCTGGTCGTCACGCTGCATGTGTTTGACGTGACGACCAAGCAGGCCCGGATCATCGGTGGTCATGACAGCATGATCGATGGGACCGTCCGCCTGGAGGATGCCAAGACCGGACAATTGATCGCCGAAGCGCAAAACATCCACGGCGAAGACCTCTCCATGCGCGGAAGCGGTTACGGCGTGATCATCGCCGTCGCCGTCAACGCTGCGACGACATCAGGTGCGCCTGACGTCATGGCACAGCGCCTGTCCAAGTCTTTCACCCGCAACGTGAAGACCTGGCTCACCCAGAAATAAGGCCTGCGATGAGCAGTCATATTGTCGAAGGGATGGCGACAGGGCCTCACCACGGTTTGAACCCTCTGTCCCAATCGAAACGGAGAAATTTCATATGACCAAAAGAGCTTTTGCGGCTGCGGGATTGAGCATCATAGCCGTGCTGCTGGCGTCGTGCGGCGGGACAACGGATCCCGCGATGGTCGCCAGCGAAAGAGTGGTAAAATCCACCGAGATCCTCAACAAGAGGAAACAGAAAGGCGCGCTGATCCTTGTACGCTTTCTTTATCCCGGCTTGTTCGGTCCCATCCGATGCGACGGTCGGATTCGTCTTCGCAAGCTCATCAACGGCGAACCTGACAAGGTGGCTGCTCCTGAAGATGTCTACAGCGGTTTCAAATGGCTTCTGCCCGAGCAAAGCAAGCCGGCGGACATAAAAGGCAATCTCCTCAACCCTGTCGGCAACGCGAAGGAGTACGAACGCGTCTTCGATCCGATCGCGTCCGGCACTTATGTCGTGACCTACGCTTCCTGCCAGATGTCTTCGCCGAACGGAACCACAACGCTTGAGGCAGGCGGCGACCATGAAGGCCTGTTCAGCTATATCAGCGCACTGGAAGGTGCGAGCACGATCACCATTGGCGAGGGCCAGATTGTCGACGCCGGCTATTTCCGCGTCCAGGGGACGAAATCTCACCCCGTCGTGGTCGGTCAAGAAGCAAGCGCGGCCGAACGCGAGGTCATGAGGGAAGTTCTTCCGGGAGCCTATTCCTCCATCACGTTCAAGAAGTTCGGGGAATAGACAAGCTGACATCTGCATGGACGCGCCAAATCACGTCCATTTTGTTCGGATTGCATTTACCTCACGCACAGGCGGAAGTTGACCGTGGCCAACGGCTATGGTTCTCGATCATCGTGAGAAATTACAACTGCGGCGGGATTTATCTGTCGCGTATGCGGGCGGCGGAAAACATACGATGGGCAATAGGCTGGGCAAATCGACGGCGACAACACATCACGTCGCCGGGGCCGATAGAAGATTTGTTCGCAGGTTCGCGTATTTTGCCCGCCAATCCCTCGCTCTCCTGCTGAGCGGTCTGCTCGTGCTGCAGCCGATGCTCGCCAATGCTCAGTCGGTCTCGGCAAGCACCGTGGCGCCGGCGGCCAACCAGCCGGGCATCGGCGCGGCGCCGAACGGCGTGCCGCTCATCGACATCGTCACGCCGAACAGCCAGGGCCTGTCGCATAACAAATACGACAACTTCAACGTCGGCACGCCGGGCCTCATCCTCAACAATTTCAAGGGCGAGATCGGCACCTCCAATCTTGGCGGCGTCACGCCCGGCAATGCCAATCTCAATACATCGGGGCCGGCATCGGTCATCCTCAACGAAGTGACCAGCGGCAATCTCTCGGCATTGAACGGCGCGATCGAGGTGTTCGGCGGGCGCGCCGACGTCGTCATCGCGAATCCGAACGGAATCACCTGTGACGGTTGCGGCTTCATCAACACGCCGCATGCGACGCTGACGACAGGCGTCCCCGATATCGGCGCGGACGGCGCGCTGAAAGGATTCACGGTCAACGGCGGCGATGTCACCATCGGACCGAATGGCGGCAACTTCGCCGCCGGCCCTGGCGCTGTGGATCTCTTCGATATCGTTTCGCGTTCAGTCACCGTCAACGGCCCGGTCTACGGCAAGGATCTTCGCGTCACGGCCGGCCGCAATCAGTTCGACTATGCCACCGGCAACGCCACGGCGCTTGCCGCCACATCAGGCACGCCGGAATATGCGATCGACGGTTCGGCGCTCGGCGCCATGCAGGCCGACCGCATCAAGATCGTCGTCACCGAAAAGGGCGCCGGCGTGCGCATGCGCGGCGACATGGCCGCCAATGCCGGCGAGCTGTCTCTGTCTGCCGACGGCAAGATCTCGCTCGGCAATGTCTCCGGCCAGCAGGGCGTTTCGATCTCCTCGAAGGCGAAGGTGACTGCTGCCAAGGTCACTTCGAAGGCAAAGGTCACCGTTCAGGCGGACCAGGGCATCACCCTCGATACGGTCGCCGCCGATGATGACATCCTGTTGTCCGGCAGCAGCGGCCTCTTGAGTGTCGCAGGTGAGGTGAACAGCGCCGCCAACGTCCAGATGACGTCGTCTGCCGGTATCGCCGCCGGCAGCGTCATCGCCGGCAATGCGCTCACCGTTTCCGCCACCTCGGGCGGTATCCAGATTGCAGGTTCGGTGAAGAGCACAGGCTCTCTTTCCGTTACTGCGACTTCAGGCGCGATCTCGGCTGCCTCGCTGGTCAGCGGCAACAATCTCACGCTATCCGCCGGCGCCGACATCGCCATATCGGGTGATGTCCTGGCTGAAGGCAACGTCACGGCTTCAGGCCGTTCGATTGCAGTCGCCACGGTCGCCTCCGGCGTCGATCTCACCGCCACCGCCCAATCCGCCAATGCTGCTTTGGTGCTGCAGCCGGCGGGCAATATGAGCCTTACGGCCACAAATGGTTCAATCGCCGTCTCCAACGCGTTGCTGAGCAGCGGCGCTCTTTCGGCCACGGCGACGCAGAATGTCGCCTACGCCAAGCTCCAGAGCCTCGGCAGCGCGGAACTCACCGCGGGCCAGATCAGCTACGGCAATCCCACCAGCACTGCCGGCAACCTGACACTGACCACCACCAATATCGACCTCTCCAATGGCGTGGCGAACAACCTCGCCGCCGGCAGCACGCTGACGCTCAATGCCGCCAGCGCCAACCTTGCCAACAGCAGCCTCACACTCGGCGGTCTTGCCCTCAATCTCACCGGCACGGCCGATCTCAGTGGCGCCAAGATCAACGCCGTCACCAATGCCGACGGTTCCGGCGACATCGTTATCAATGCAGGCGACCTTTCCACCTCGACCGGCACGGCGCTGCTCGCCGATCACGACCTGACTCTGACGCTGCCGTCGCTGATCAATGCCGGGCAGCTGGCCGCCGGCCACGACCTCACCTTCAACATTTCCGGCAATTTTACCAACAGCGCCACGGGCCTGACCTATGCCGGCGACGATGCCAGCCTGTTTGTCGGCGGCGTGCTCACCAACAACCAGGGCGCCATCATATCAGGCAACGATCTTACGATTGCCGGGGTGACGGAGTTACAGAGAAATGCTGAAGTCACCAATGTTTCCGGTCTGATCCAGGCCGGAAACGACATGTCCATCCTGACCAGCAATCTCACCAACCAGCGGGCCGCTACCCCGCAGTGGACGACCGGGAACTTGGTTTCTTCGGGCGTCGTCAGCGGCTTCACGCTCAATCCCGTCGCCGCCGGTCTGCCTTTCGGCTATCTCGAGACCGCAGATCAGAACATGTTCCAGCTCTATGACGGCGTCGATCCGGCGCTGTGGCAGGATTATCAGCCGCTGCTCTGGTCGAAGGCGACGCTTGCCGACGGCACGACCTATCATGCATGGACCTGGATCTCGGCCGACGGGCCGGAGAAGGTCACGCCGATCATCGACTGGATCAGGGCCCGGGTGCCGAGGGACGCGAACGGCAATCCGGTTGTCGATCCCAACAATCCGTCGCGCTATTTCATCGTCGACGAGGTGAATTTCAGCGGCTCTGATGAAAGCACCACCTATTCATGGGATTGGTCGTCCAATCTCAGCCAGTCGGTCTATGAGGACCGGTTGGTCGGCACGCTCAGCCCTGAAGCGACGATCCGGGCAGGCCGCAATCTCAACATCGACGCCACCAATCTGACCAATTCCTACAGCTCGATCGAAGCCGGCGGCGACGCGACGCTGAAGGGCTCGACGCTGACCAATACCGGCGTCACCCTGTTTCGCACGACGACGACGACCTGCCATGCCCAGGGCGCCTGCACCGCCTATAATGCCAATGGCACCGCCAATCCCTCGAAAAACATCGCCAACGGCTCGACCATTGTCAGCTCGGTCGAGGCGATCGGCGGCGTATCGGCCAACATCAAGGCCGGCGGCGCGCTCTCCGTCAATTATAGCAGCGTCAATAACACATCGGCGGCCGGCTCGATGGCCGGCGGCGCCAATGTCGCGGCCGCCAGCAATCCCGGTGATCCGCTTTCGGCGCTCACCGGCCTGACCGCCGGCGGTGCGCTGTTCAACGTCAATTCGGGGCTCGGCGGCGGCGCCCTCCTGTCTCCCGCCAAACCGAACTCCGGCGGCTTCGGCGGCAAGATAGCCCACCAGGCCTTCCTGTTCGAAACCCGCGCAGCCTACCTCGATGTCGGCACCTTCTACGGCTCCGGCTATTTCATGGACCGCATCGGCTATCGGCCGGAGACGACGGTTCCGTTCCTCGGCGATGCCTATTTCGAGAACCAGCTGATCGACACGCAGTTGCGCCAGCTCGTCGGCGAAGGGCTCGGCAGAAGCACCTTCATCGCCGGCGGCAGCGCCATCGAGCAGATGAAGACGCTGCTCGACAATGGTGCCACCTATGCCAAGGATCACCACCTGGCCGTCGGCCAGGGCCTGACGTCTGAGCAGGCGGCCGCTCTCACCGACTCGATCGTCCTCTACCAATGGCAGACCGTCAACGGCGTCCAGGTGCTTGCTCCTGTCGTTTATGTTGCCGCCGCCGACCGGCAGAAGCTGACCGGCGCCGGCGCCGCCATGGCGGGTGGCTCCGTCGATATGAATGTCGGCAATCTCGACAATTCCGGCCTGATCGCATCCGCCGGCGGCCTGACCGTTTCCGGCAGCTCCATCCAGGGTAGCGGCACGTTCCTGTCGCGCGGTGACACGACGCTCAATGCCACCAACGGCATCACGCTCGCCGCCCAGACGATGACGATTGGCGGCCAGAACGTCGTCAACACCAATGCCGGCGTGACGGCCGGCGGCACTCTGCAGCTTGCCGGCGGCAGCGGCGATCTCACTCTCAAGGGCGTCAAGGTCAATGCCACAGGCGACGCCACGCTCTCCGGCAAAAACGTGACACTGGATGCCGCCAAGGTCGATAATGCCGGCCAGCAGAATGCTACTGGCACCCAGGTCGCCAGCGGCAAGGCCCTGACGATCAAGGCCACCGACAATGTCAACGTCATCGGCAGCTCCGCCAAGGCGGGCACGACGCTCGATGTGACCGCCGACAAGGGCTCGGTGGCCGTGGTGTCGACCGATGTCGCCCGCAACAACCAGTCCGGCTACACCAGGACCCTCTCCACCGATCAGCAGCAATCGCAGCTTTCCGCCGGCACCAATGCGACGATCAAATCAGGCGACGACATCCTGCTCTCCGGCTCCTCCGTCAAGGCCGACGGCAATGTCGCGCTCAGCGCCGGCGACGATATCAACATCACGGCCGCGCAGGAGCATTCCGCATCCACCTTCGGCAAGAAGTCCGCCTCGTCGATCACCCATGTCGGCTCGGAAATATCGGCCGGCGGCGACCTCTCGGTGACCGCAGGCAACGGCAGCGGCGATCACGATCTCAATATCGTCGGCAGCAAACTTGCCGCCGACGGCAAGCTCGCACTCAAGGCCGACGGCGACGTGACGATCGCCGAAGCCACCGACACTGCGACCCTCGACACCAGGCTCAGCAGCAAGGGCGGCTTCCTCGGCAAGAGCGAGAAGACGACCACCCATCTGGAAACGACGACAGCCGTCGGCTCATCGATCAGCGGCGGCGCAGGCGTCGACATCACCTCCGGCAAGGACACGGTCATCTCGGCCTCGAAGATCGAGGCCGGCAAGGAAGACGGCATCGACCCGGCGGACCTCAACATCACCGCCAAAGGCGACCTCATCATCGCCTCCGGTAAGGACACTACCGCCAAGGACGACAAGGGCTCGCGTAGCGGCTTCCTGTCCAAGGGCTCGTCCAGCCACAAGAGCTATGACGAGACCACCGTCGGCTCGCAGTTGAGCGCCAGCGGTGACATCAATCTCGACGCAGGCAAGGCAGCAGTCATTGCCGGTTCGAAGGTCGATGCCGACGGCTCGATCAACGTCGCGGCCGACAGCGTTTCGATCATCGGGGCGCAGGAAACGCACGAATTCGAGGAGCAGCGCAAGAAGTCCGGCTTCGGCGTCGGCGGCGGTGGCGGGTTTATTTCGATCTATGGCAGCCAGCAGAACAGCGGCAAGCAGGCCTCCGAACTCAACGTGGCATCGGTGCTGTCTGCCGGAACGGATGTCGTCATCAAGTCCCGCGACACTGACATCAACATTCTCGGTTCAAGCATTGGTGCCAAGCAGGACCTTACTCTCGATGCCGCCCGCGACGTCAATATTACGCCGGGTGCGGAAACGGCTTCCGCCGAAGAGAAGGAAAAGCGTTCCGGCTTTGGGATCGCATTCAGTTCCGGCAACGGCGGCGCCTCAATTGGCATCGGCTATGGCAAATCGGTCGATCAGACCGCGCAGTCATCGGCGACCAACGCCGTCTCGACCCTCTCTGCCGGCCGTGATTTGACGATCACGGCCGGCAGAGACGCCAACCTGCAGGCCGCGCAAGTCTCGGCAGACCATGATGTTGCCATCTTGGCTGATCGGGATGTCAACCTGCTGTCGGCTCAGGACCAGACAAACTACGAGCACTTGCATGAGGAGTTCTTCGCCGGCATCACTCTGTCGGTATCGTCCGGGCTCGTTAGTGCAGCCGAAAGCGTGCAATCGGCGGCAAGCGGTCTCGGCGACAATGCCGGCCTTTACGCTGCAGCGCCGGCCGCGCTGGCCGCGATCAATGCCTATAAGACGCTCGACAGCATCTCGAAGGGTGACAGCAGCCTCGCTTCCGTTTCGCTGACGGCGGGCTTTAACTATCAAAAGTACGAAAACGCCGCTTCCAGTTCTTCCCCCGTCGCCACTTCGGTGCGGGCCGGCGGGGCGATAGCCATAGAGGCGACATCCGGCGATCTCATCGGCCATGGCGCACAGATCGCAGCTGGCTACGATGCAAACGGCAATCCCACGGTCTCGGGGGATGCGAATGCCGGCAATGTCCTGCTGTCGGCAGGCCACGATATCGTGTTGGAGAGTGCGCAGTCGACAAACGAGAGTTCGAGCAAAAGCACGTCGGCGGGCGCCAGCATTGGCGTCGGCGCGGAAATCGGTGGCCCCAACGGCGGTGGGATTGGCCTGACTGGCAGTGCCAGCGTGGGGATGGGTAAAGTCGGCGAAACCGGTGTTACCCAACTGAACAGCCACGTCATGGGTTCCGGCGCCGTTGCCCTGAACTCAGGCAATGACACGACGCTTAAAGGTGCTGTCGTCTCCGGTAACACCGTCATTGCGAATGTGGGCGGCAACCTCAATATCGTCAGTCAGCAAGACACGTCCGCCTATAGGGAAACGACGGCCGGCGCATCGATCGCGCTGTCATCCGCTGGCGCACTGTCCGGCGGCGCCAGCACCGGGAAGGTCAAGGGCGATTTCGCCAATGTCTCCGAACTGAGCGGGATCATTGCGGGGGATGGCGGTTACCATGTGGCTGCCGGCGGCACTGTCGATCTCAAAGGCGGCGTCATTGCCTCGACCGCCGATCCTCAGAACAACGAGTTGAGCGCCACGGCGCTGACCTATTCCAACATCGAGAACGCTTCGAGCGCCTCTACGTCAGGTTATGGTGCCGTCCTCAGCCCCAGCGGCATCCCGCTGCCGGCGGTCGATGCACCTGCGAAGCAGGAAGATCACGGCAAGGCGCTCGCGACACTGTCGCCGGGCAAGCTAACGCTCAGCGACCAGAAGCAGGGTCTCTCCGGTCTCAACACCGATCTGTCCAAGGCGAACACCCAGGCCGATTTTTACGACATCGAAACGCTGAAGCGCCGGCAAGCAAGTGCCGCGGCCGTTTCACAGCTTCTGAACATGGCGATCGGAGAGATTTCCCAGAAGCTCGGCTTTGCTGAGGGAAGTCCTGAGAAGATCGCTCTGCATGCGGCAGCCGGCGCGCTGACTGCGGTGGTCTCCGGTGGAAATATAGGCATCGGTGCTTTCGCTGGCGGCACGCAGGAACTGATCGGCGCGGTCATCGGCAAGGCGCTGATGGACAATCCGAACCTAACGCAGGAGGAACGTAATGCGCTCAGCCAATGGGCGGCGGTTCTCGTCGGCGCCGCGGTCGGCGGAAATCAAGGGGCCTCCACTGCGCTCGACGCGGAAACTTTCAACCGACAGCTTCACATTGAGGAAGCCAAGCTCATTGCCGCCAATGCCGCTCGTTATGCGGTTCAGCAAGGATATTGCACCAGTGTTGATACTTGCTCCGGCGCCTCGATGAACATTGCCATCGGCGAACTGACGAACCAGGCACTCAAGCAAGTGGACATCTCGGCAGCAAACTTGCCGCAGAACGATGCAGCATCTGCCTTTCTCGACAGTATCGCGCCGAAACGTTCCATTCCCGGTCTCTGCACAGGCTGCAATCAGACCTATTTCCATGCAAGTGGCGATGTCTATCGCGATACGTCGATCAACTCGGAGACCTTTTCTCAAATCGTTGGGTTTTATGTTCTCGCATCTGCTGTGTACAACAGCGAGCATGTGACGCAGATCAGTATCGCCGACAGCCTGATAAGGCAGACAGAGCTCATTGGCGGCATACGTAACGCAAATGCCAGCGTCGATCAGGCGATGCTGCCGTGGGAGATATTTAATGGTGTTTTCGCCGGCACAGGTGGCCCGTTCGCCGTTAGGCAGAGGGTTGCCGAGCGTGAAGCGCTGGCAACCGAAGCGGCAACGGGACGCACGGTTGGCTTCGAAACCTCCAATCTTAAAAGCAAGTTATACGACTATTTGTTAAACGTAGCGCATCCACAGAATCAAAGTAAGGCCAACTGGTTTAAGCAGGCTCTGGGTTTTGATCAAAGCAACTGGAAGAGCCTCTCTTCTCAGCTGTATTTTGACGTTGAGGCAGCAACGGTGACAAAAACTACTGAATATGGGAGAACGTATGAGCAAGTCATTCCAATCCTGGGTGCGAACGGAAGGACGATTAATACGAAATTTGTCTTCATGCAGGACAACTCAGGGACTGTACGATTGGTAACGGGGATTCCTTCGGATAAATGAACGCAATGAAAGAAAATGACGTCTTCTCTTTGCCAAAGGCGGTAAACGCGGTAGTGATTGGTGAAAAAAATACGATAGTACTTACTGCCGGAACGGTTGTTACTGTTGTCTTAGTTTTCGGAGATCCAGCCTCACCTGTTGCCTATGAAGTTGAAGCTTTTTTGCCCGAAAGTAATAGTTACGCCCTGGCAACCTTTGAGGTGATGGATACTCCAGAGTAATATGAGATTATGCCTAGTTTTATATTGTATGGGATCAGAAAATATTCGCTTTCGGAAGCGAAGACTTCAGTAGAATCGGCGTTGGGTTTTTTCTTTTCCGAGCGAGATAGTTTTTATCAGGCCGGAGTTTATTACGTCTTTGGTGAGGGAGGCGAAGAGCAATTCGTTTTGAAGAGGAATATGGATCCATTCGATGGCGATCCTGTAGAGCAGGATTTTGTCAGCTATCCCCTCCTTTTTTATATAAATTCCACGGAGAGGCCGTCAGAACTGATCGCACTAATGGCTAACGTCGCAGACTTTGAATTGCTTCGCCAGGAGGTTTTTTAATCTATCAGTTCCGCATACCTGGGGCTGAGCACTACACACTCCTGGATGCATCTTTGCTGAACATCTGGGTCACCCTCGGCACACCCGGCGGGTCATCGCCAACGGCTCGACGATCGTCAGCTCCGTCGAGGCGATCGGCGGCGTATCGGCCAACATCAAGGCCGGCGGTGCGCTTTCGGTCGATTTCGGCAGCGTCAACAACACGTCGGCGGCCGGCTCGATGGCCGGCGGCGCCGGCGTCACGGCAGCAGGCAATCCCGGTGATCCGCTTTCGGCGCTCACCGGCCTGACCGCCGGCGGTGCGCTGTTCAACGTCAATTCGGGGCTCGGCGGCGGCGCCCTCCTGTCTCCCGCCAAACCGAACTCCGGCGGCTTCGGCGGCAAGATAGCCCACCAGGCCTTCCTGTTCGAAACCCGCGCAGCCTACCTCGATGTCGGCACCTTCTACGGCTCCGGCTATTTCATGGACCGCATCGGCTATCGGCCGGAGACGACGGTTCCGTTCCTCGGCGATGCCTATTTCGAGAACCAGCTGATCGACACGCAGTTGCGCCAGCTCGTCGGCGAAGGGCTCGGCAGAAGCACCTTCATCGCCGGCGGCAGCGCCATCGAGCAGATGAAGACGCTGCTCGACAATGGTGCCACCTATGCCAAGGATCACCACCTGGCCGTCGGCCAGGGCCTGACGTCTGAGCAGGCGGCCGCTCTCACCGACTCGATCGTCCTCTACCAATGGCAGACCGTCAACGGCGTCCAGGTGCTTGCTCCTGTCGTTTATGTTGCCGCCGCCGACCGGCAGAAGCTGACCGGCGCCGGCGCCGCCATGGCGGGTGGCTCCGTCGATATGAATGTCGGCAATCTCGACAATTCCGGCCTGATCGCATCCGCCGGCGGCCTGACCGTTTCCGGCAGCTCCATCCAGGGTAGCGGCACGTTCCTGTCGCGCGGTGACACGACGCTCAATGCCACCAACGGCATCACGCTCGCCGCCCAGACGATGACGATTGGCGGCCAGAACGTCGTCAACACCAATGCCGGCGTGACGGCCGGCGGCACTCTGCAGCTTGCCGGCGGCAGCGGCGATCTCACTCTCAAGGGCGTCAAGGTCAATGCCACAGGCGACGCCACGCTCTCCGGCAAAAACGTGACACTGGATGCCGCCAAGGTCGATAATGCCGGCCAGCAGAATGCTACTGGCACCCAGGTCGCCAGCGGCAAGGCCCTGACGATCAAGGCCACCGACAATGTCAACGTCATCGGCAGCTCCGCCAAGGCGGGCACGACGCTCGATGTGACCGCCGACAAGGGCTCGGTGGCCGTGGTGTCGACCGATGTCGCCCGCAACAACCAGTCCGGCTACACCAGGACCCTCTCCACCGATCAGCAGCAATCGCAGCTTTCCGCCGGCACCAATGCGACGATCAAATCAGGCGACGACATCCTGCTCTCCGGCTCCTCCGTCAAGGCCGACGGCAATGTCGCGCTCAGCGCCGGCGACGATATCAACATCACGGCCGCGCAGGAGCATTCCGCATCCACCTTCGGCAAGAAGTCCGCCTCGTCGATCACCCATGTCGGCTCGGAAATATCGGCCGGCGGCGACCTCTCGGTGACCGCAGGCAACGGCAGCGGCGATCACGATCTCAATATCGTCGGCAGCAAACTTGCCGCCGACGGCAAGCTCGCACTCAAGGCCGACGGCGACGTGACGATCGCCGAAGCCACCGACACTGCGACCCTCGACACCAGGCTCAGCAGCAAGGGCGGTTTCCTCGGTACGAGCGAGAAGACCACCACCCATCTGGAAACGACGACAGCCGTCGGTTCATCGATCAGCGGCGGCGAAGGCGTCGACATCACCTCCGGCAAGGACACGGTCATCTCCGCCTCGAAGATCGAGGCCGGCAAGGAAGGCGGCGCCGCGGCAGACCTGAACATCACCACCGGCGGCGACCTCGTCATCGCCTCCGGCAAAGACACCAGCGCCAAGGACGACAAGGGCTCGCGCAGCGGCTTCCTGTCCAAGGGCTCATCCAGCTACAAGAGCTACGACGAGACGACGGTTGCTTCCCAACTCGGGGCATCCGGCAATATCAATCTGACCGCCGACGGCGCGGCTGTCATATCGGGTTCGAAGGCCAATGCCGACAAATCGATTTCCGTCACGGCCGACAGCGTCTCGGTCATCGGGGCGCAGGAGACGCACGAGCTCGAGGAGCAGCGCAAAAAATCCGGCTTCGGCGTCGGCGGCGGTGGCGGTTTCATTTCGATCTACGGCAGTCAGCAGAACAGCGGCAAGCAGGCCTCGACTTTGAATGTCGGCTCGGCACTTTCGGCGGGCCAGGATGTTAATCTGACGGCCCGAGACACCGATTTGAACATACTGGGTTCGTCGATGGATGCGGATAACGACATCAATCTGTCGGCCAAGCGTGACGTCAACGTCACGCCTGGCGCGGAAAGCTTCTCGCAGTCCGAACAGGAGAAGAAGTCCGGCTTCGGTATTTCCTTCGGTTCGAGTGGCGGCGGCTTCTCGGTAGGCATCGGCGCGCAGACGAGCAAGGACAGCTCGTCCCAGCAATCGAATACCAATGCGGCGTCGATGCTGTCCGCCGGCCGCGATCTCAACATCTCCGCCGGCAACAACGTCAATCTGCAGGCCGCGCAGGGCTCGGCCGAACGTGACGTTAATCTGTTTGCCGCCAACGACGTCAATCTTCTGTCGGCTGCGGATAAGACCAACTACGAGGAGATCCACGAGAAGACCTTTGCCGGCGTGACGCTCAGCGTCTCTAGTCAGGTGAGCCAAGCGGCCAGCAGCATCATGAACTCGGCCGAGCGTCTGACCGGCGACAGCCGCGTCAATGCTATCACCAACACCATCATCGCCGCTCTCGGCTTCTATCAGGGCTACAAGGGCCTAAAGGAAGCCTATCAGCAGCTGACGAGCGCGGATCCTAAAGCGGAAGGACTCAACTTCTCGATCTCGCTGTCGGCCGGCGTTAATCATCAGGAAAACAGCTCGTCCTCGTCCTCCTCGACGCCCGTCGTCACCGATATCCGCGCCGGCCGTTCGATCACCCTGGAGGCTGAGAACGGCTCGATCACCAGCGACGGCGCGCAGATCGCCGCCGGCTACGACAAGTTCGGCCTGCCGACCGTTTCCAGTGACCCGCTGGCCGGCGACATCTTCTTGTCGGCGAAGAACGGCGATATCAACCTCAATGCCGCGACGGGCACATCGGATACGTCAAGCCAGAACTCGTCCTACAGCTTTGGCGTCGGCGTCGGCTGGAAGTGCGGCACGAAGTTGGGTTGCGGCACGCCCGGCGTCAACGTCACCGGCTCCTACGGCAATGGCAATGACGGCACGACGGGGCTGACGAACTACGACAGCCATGTCAGCGGCACCGGCGACGTCACCATTCTCACCAACGACCTCACCCTGAGAGGCGCCACCATCACCGGCAATTCCGTGACTGCCGCCGTCCGCAATCTGACGGTAGAGAGCCTAGTGGACACGGCGACTGCCAAGGCTCGCCAACTCAATCTCTCCGGCTCAATCGGAAGCGACGGCTTTAGCGCTTCCGGCTCGACCCAAAAGGCGACAGGCGACGCCGCCGTCGTCGCAGAGCAATCCGGCATCCATGCCGGTACCGGCGGTCTCGATCTGACCGTCGACAAGAAAACGACGCTCGTCGGCGGGCTGCTGACCAGCGAGGCTCCGGCCAGTCAGAATCACCTCGAAACCGGCACGCTCGAAGTTACCGACGTCGACACTCATTCGCGCTGGAAGGCCGACACCTACGGCGCCTCGATCGGCTCCGGCGGCCTGAGCCTTGCAAAGGTCAACGACGGAGAGAGCAAAACCGGCAAGGCCTATTCGGCCATCGGCGGCAATATCGGCATCGCCATCACCGATCCCGAGCATCAAACCCAGGATATAGGCACGATCCGTCGAGACACCGACAACACCAATACCTCGCTGCCGGGCTTGCCGGATCTGCAGAACATCCTGCGCGATCAGTACAAGACGCAGGCTGATTTGCAGGAGGCTCAAAAGGCAATGGCCACCTTGGTCGGCGATATTGCGGACGGATTGCACGATCAGGCGACGACTCAGGCTGGACGGGATTTCTGGGCAGAAGGCGGTCAGGGCCGCGCGCTATTGCACGCCATCGGCGGTGGCATCCTTGGTGGCGTCAACGGTTGGGAAGGAGCGATTAAAGCTGCTTTAGGCGGTGCGGTGACAACCTTGATGGCCCCAGCCATAGATAACCTCGTGAAGGGGATGCTGAAAGGCACAAAATACGAAGGAACGCCGGAAGGAGACGCGCTTGCCAAGCTGATTGGCGCAACCCTTGCGGCTGGCGTAGGCGGAGCTGTCGGCGGCGCCGATGGTGCTAGCTATGGCGCTGCGAACTACCAGTACAATTACCTGACCCATCCGCAGCGCCAAACTCAGATTGATGAACTGAAGGCTTGCAACGGTGATGAGAAATGTATCCGAGAAAACGTTGACAAGTATCGCGATTTGAACGTCTCGCAAGAGAACGAGCTTGTTGCATGCAAGACCAAAGCCTGTGTCGATGCGATCGTCGCATCTCTGCATGATTCGCAGGCGACGCTCGGGAACGATTACGTCGAGTTGCTTAATTACTCCAGGCAGGCTGCTGAGCTTGCGACCGCCTATCAGCAGATCGACCTTTTCGGGCAAAGCCAGCTAAAGACGGATATCGACTATGCCTACTTCACCGCTGCTTATTGCGAAAGCAACCCCGGCGATAGCTGCAAGCGAAATGGGGGGATGTTATATTTTGGAAGTCAGGTTGCGCTTGAGGCGGCCTACGGGGCGCTCGGGGTCGGACGCGGCGGACCAGGCCGCGCCACAAATACGGACGGCGAAACCGCCGGAAATTGTTCCGGAGATCGCTGTGGTAGCGCTGCAGATGACATTTACGGCAGCGCTCGATCAATGGAAGAAGAGTTTCCAGAACTCGCGGGCGTAAATCCTCACTATGTCGAGGGTGCCGGGCCGGGGGTAAATACGAATTGTGTTTCGTGCGTGAATGCCACCGTTGATCGCCTGACCGGGCGTAACCCTAATGCGGTAGCCGACCCTTCTTCAGGCTATGGTGTCCCCAATGATCTCAATTCATCCGCGCCGTTTGGCTTCAGCAAATCCACGAGCCCTGCAAATGTGACTACAAGACTTTTGTCGGAAGGAGACGGCGCGATCGCCGTGGTTCGCATCCAGCAAACTGGTGCTGTCGAACACGTAATTGTGGGCGTCAACCGAAGCGGGACTGTTCGCTACATTGATCCCCAACTTGGAAGCGTAGTAGAATTGCAACCTAATTTGACGGTTATCCCGGGGTATCGATAATGGACGAAACGGAGCTCGCTTTTGAGGAAATCAGAGAGCTTGCAAAGGAAGCCGGCCGTCAACATTGGCACGATTTCCTTGCAATTGGCGAGCCTCCGATTCTTGACGAATGCCTTAATGTTCGCCGCGCTTGGATGTTCTTCAGGAATCCCGATATTCAGATACCGCCACAAGCTAGTCTGCGAAAATGTGCTTTAGTGGTCAGTGACCGGGGGGAAGTAAGATTTACGGCGGACTACTACCCGGATTTGAATAAATGTCGAGAATATCTGGAGAAAATGTCAGATCACTTCGAGGAGCGAGGCTTGTGACAGCGGGCATCGCAAAGCCGTACGTCCCAAGATCAAGTTTGAGGAGCAACTAAAAATCTGTTCCGGCGGCGGGTTCATTTCGATCTGCGGCCGTCAGCAGAATATCGGCGCCAGCGCCATAATAATTTTCTCTTCCGTGAATCTCTGATTCTTCATTGTCGGCCCTTCGATGGGCCGGACTCTAATCAATTCTGGAGGAAATTCGCAGTGGCGGGTCATCTTGACCTGCCACTGCGAATTTCCTCCAAAATGAATTAGAGTCTGTCCTATAGAAGATGGAAACTTCTCAACTCAAATCATGCAGCCCGGTCGTAATCGCCGGCCCGATCGAAAACTCCGAAAACCGCACACTCAACCCACTGCGCTCCGGCGTGCAGGCAGTCGGCCCGACCTCGTAGTGCTCTGCCGTCGGCAAGGGCGCTAGCCGCAGCAGCGGCCAGCGGCGGCCGTCGCGGGAGGCCTGGATGCGCATGGCGCCGTTTGCAACAGTGACGCGGATGTGGAAATCCTTGAGTTCCTTGAAGGGCTGCGACACCGACCAGTCGGATCTGCCGTCGGTGACGACGGTGCTGAGGAAGGCTTCGCCGTCGGTGAATTCGACGCCTGACTTCACCCAGCGTTTTTCGTCGAGGCGCACCATCAGCCCGGCCTGGTCGTAGAGGGTGCGGAATTCGCCCTGGACGCGGATCTCGGCGGTGAAGCTGTCGCCGGTGGGAAAAGCGAGGAAATGACCGTTGTCGCGGGTGAAGCCGTAATGGGTTTCGCGCCAGAAATCGGTTTTCTCGTCGGTCGTTAGCGTCAGGCCGGTTTCATCTGCGCGCCAGTTGGCCGGCTCGTTCAGCCATTTTCCTGTGTTGAAATCGATGCTCATCCCGTTCTCCCGTTCCGTTGAAGCCTGACTGCAAGGTGATCACCTGACGTTGGGATATCATGCCGCTTTCGCGCGGCGCAGCCAGCCGCAGCCGACGATGGTGTTTTTTCGTCGTCGCGCTATCCGCGGCTGCATATTCCATCGCCCGCGCTTGACAGGATCGATCCAGTTCTTATTCTGTTACAAAAAGATGAATTGCATAATAATGGAACTAAACGGGAGCCATCACATGAAAACACTGGTCGCATTCCTGCTCGGCACCGCGCTCGTCGCTTTGCCTTCCACCCTGCTTGCCCAGGAAAAGGGCGGCGTCATCAATGTCGCGACGATCGGCGAGCCGCCGACACTCGATCCGATGTCGTCGACAGCCGATCTTGTCGGCATCGTCACCCAGCATATTTTCGAAACGCTCTACACCTTCGACAAGAGCTGGAACGTCACGCCGCTTCTGGCCGAAAGCCTGCCCGAGATCAGCGCCGATGGCAAAACCTATACGATCAAGCTCCGGACCGGCATCAAGTTCCACGACAATACAGACATGACCTCGGAAGATGTCGTTGCCTCGCTTGGCCGCTGGATGAAGATTGCCTCGCGCGGCAAGCAGGTGGCCGGCTTTATCGACAAGATCACCGCCACCGACCCGGCGACCGTCACCATTACGCTGAAGCAGCCCTATGCGCCGCTGACCTCGCTGCTTGCCTTCAACAATTCGGCGGCGATCATCATTCCAGCCGAAAAACAGGACGAGCCGATGAAGGAGTTCATCGGCACCGGTCCCTATATGCTGAAGGAGCGCAAGGCCGACCAGTATATCCAGCTCGTCCGTTTCGACGGTTACAAATCCCGCGAAGGCGACAGCAACGGTTATGGTGGCGCCCGCCATCAATATCTCGACGAGATCCGCTTCGTGCCGGTGCCGGACCCGAATACCCGCGTCGAAGCCGCCGTCTCAGGCCAGTATGATTACGTCGATTCGATCGCCGTCGAATCCTACGACAAGCTGAAGGCGTCGACAGCCTCGCAGCCGGTCATCCTCAAGCCCTTCGGCTACCCGGTCTTCGTCTTTAACACGAAGGAAGGTGTTGCTGGGAATGTCGAGATCCGCAAGGCGATCCGCCAGGCGCTGAGCATGGAAGACATGTTGGCGGCCGCCTTCGGCAGCAAGGATTTTTATGCGCTCGATGGCGCGATCTATCCGAAGACCTTCTCCTGGTCGACGGATGCCGGCGTCGAGGGCGCCTATAATGTCGCCGATCCGGAAGGGGCGGCGGCTGCCGCCAAGAAGGCCGGTTATAATGGTGAGCCGATCCGCATCCTGACCAGCCGCCAATACGAGTTTCACTACAAGATGGCGCAGGTCGCCGCCGAATATCTGAAGCTTGCCGGCTTCACCGTCGATATGCAGGTGGTGGACTGGGCGACGCTGACGCAGCGCCGCACCGATCCGAAGCTCTGGGATATCTACATCACCCACAGCCCCTTCCTGCCGGAGCCGGCCCTCATCGGTTCGCTCTCGACCAGTTCGCCGGGCTGGTGGGATACGCCGGCCCGCAAGGCCGCCGTCGATGCCTTCACCTCCGAGGTCGACCCGAAGAAGCGCGTGGCGCTTTGGGCCGATGTCCAGAAGGCCGTCTATGCAGACGCGCCCTTCATGAAGATCGGCGATTTCAACGCCGTTTCGGCAAAGTCGGTCAAGCTCGAAGGCGTCGATCCGGCTCCGTGGCCGTATTTCTGGAACGCTTCGATCAAGAAGTAAGCACCGCCGCCGGCGCCGGTCTTCGTGACCGGTGCCGGTCGTCTTTTCCAACACATCTGCAAAGGCTTGAAGGCCGGCATTCATGATCCGCTACATTCTCCAGCGCCTGTTCGGCATGATCGTCGTGATGTTTCTTGTCGTCACGATCGTCTTCGTCATCGTGCGCGTGACGCCGGGAGATCCGGCTGCCGTGATGCTCGGGCCGGACGCGACGCCGCAGGATATTGCCGATCTCAGAAGCCGGCTCGGCCTCGATCAGTCGCTCGGCCTGCAATATGTCTATTATATCGGCCAGTTGCTGAAGGGCGATCTCGGCCAGTCGATTTTCCTCAACATGCCGGTCACCTCGGCGCTCATCGATCGCGCCGAACCGACCTTCTTCCTGACGCTATTTTCGCTTCTCATCGCCAGCATCATCGCTTTGCCGATCGGCATCTATGCCGCCTATCGGCGCGGCTCCTTCGTCGACCAGGCGGCAACGACGCTTGCCATGTTTGCCGCCAGCATTCCGAGCTTCTGGCTCGGCCTCATCCTGATGCAGTTCTTTGCCGTCCGGCTCAATCTCTTCCCGGTCTCCGGTTATGGTGGTCCCGGCTCGAGTTTTCTCGAGCGCATGTATCACCTGACGCTGCCGGCTTTCGCGCTCGGCATCGTCTCATCGGCACTGATCCTGCGCTTCACCCGCGCCTCGATGCTCGACGTGCTCGGCGACGATTATATCCGCACGGCGCGCGCCAAGGGGCTGGTCGAGCGCCGGGTCATCCTCAAGCACGCGCTGAAGAATGCGCTGATCCCGATCCTGACGGTGCTCGGCCTGACGGCGGCGGTGCTGATTTCAGGGGCCGTCGTCACCGAGACCGTCTTCGGCCTGCCGGGTGTCGGCAATCTCGTCGTCTCGGCGGTGCTGCGCCGCGACTATCCCGTCATCCAGGGGGCGCTGCTCGTCATCGCTGCACTCTACGTGCTGATCAATTTTGCGATCGACATGCTCTATCTGCTGGTCGATCCAAGGGTGCGCTACTGATGGCCGATATCGCAATCAAATCCGCCGAGAGCGAAAGCAGCAAATTCGTCCGCCGCCTGCTGAAGCGCAAGACGGTCGCCTTCGGCCTGCTGATCCTGACGGTCTTCGTGCTGCTGGCAGCCTTCGCGCCCGTGGTCGCGCCGTATTCGCCGTCCAAACTTTCCATCGTCAACCGGCTGAAACCGCCGAGCGAAATCTTCTTCTTCGGCACGGACGAATTCGGCCGCGACGTCTTCTCGCGTACGATCTTTGCCGGCCGCCTGTCGCTGCTGGTCGGCGCCGCCGTCGTCGCCCTGTCGGCGGTGATCGGCGTGACGCTCGGCCTGCTCGCCGGCTTTTTCCAGAAGCTCGATACGCCGATCGCCCGGCTGATCGATGCGATGATGGCATTCCCGGATATTCTGCTGGCGATCGCGCTGGTCGCTGCCCTCGGTCCGTCGCTGACGACAGTCATCATTGCGCTGTCGATCGTTTATGCGCCGCGCCTTGCCCGCATCGTCCGCGCCTCGACGCTGGTCATTCGCGAGCTGCCCTATGTCGAGGCGGCGAGGGCGCTTGGGATTTCGACCTTCCACATCATGACGCGGCATGTGCTGCGCAATCTGCTGTCGCCGATCCTGGTGCAGGCCACTTTCCTCTTTGCCAGCGCCATGCTTGCCGAAGCCGGCCTGTCTTTCCTCGGTCTCGGCGTCAGCCCTGAGATTCCGACCTGGGGAACGATGATCGCCGCCGGCCGGCAATATATCGGTCAGGCCGACTGGATGACGCTCTTTCCCGGCGTCGCGATCATTCTCTCGGTGCTGTCGCTGCAGATGGTCGGCGATGGCCTCAGGGACATGCTCGATCCAAGACTTCGCAAGGATCTTTAATCCGCCGGCCTCTCGGTCGGCTCCCAAATTCGCCAAATCGAAAATTGCATGACAGGAGTTTGCGTGAACCAGTTTCCCACCGCCGCCGGCAAGGTCGAGAGCTCGCCTTACAAACGGCTTGCCGCGCTCGGCATAACCCTGCCGCCGCCGCCGCCGCCGATCGCCAATTTCGTGACGCATGTGCTGGAGGGCAACATGCTCTATCTCTCCGGCCAGGGGCCGCGCGAGGCCGACGGTTTGCTGCATGCCGGCAAGGTCGGCGGCGGCGTCGGTGTCGAGGCGGCCTATGGCCACGCCCGGCTGACCGGTATCAATCTGCTTGCCGTCATGCATGAGGCGCTGGGCGATCTCTCCCGCGTCAGGCGGGTGGTCAAGCTGCTCGGCATGGTCAATGCCGTGCCCGATTTCGAGGATCATCCGAGCGTCATCAACGGCTGCTCGGATCTCTTCATTGAAGTCTTCGGGCCGGCCGGCGAACATGCCCGCTCGGCCGTCGGCTTCGGCTCGCTGCCCGGCAACATCACCGTCGAAATCGAGGCGATCGTCGCCTTGCACGGCTGACGAAAGTTTTCATATTTGGAGGAGCGTTCCCCCATGCGCCGCTCCCCGACCCGGAATTCTGGAGAAGTTCATGTCCACTGATATGAGACCATCGCTCGGCCTTCGCCCCGTCATCAACGTTTCGGGCACGATGACCAGCCTCGGCGCCTCGATCGTCGTGCCGGAGGCGATCGAGGCGATGGCATCGATCCTGCCGCACTTCGTCGAGATCAACGACCTGCAGCGCAAGGCAAGTGCGGTCATCGCCCGGCTGACCGGCGGCGAGGCCGGTTTCGTCACCGCCTCCTGCTCGGCCGGCATTTCGCTCGCCGTCGCCGGCGCCATCACCGGCGACAATCTGCTGGCGATCGAGAAGCTGCCGGATGCCGTGCCTGACAAAAACGAGGTGCTGGTGCAGATGGGCCATGTGGTGAGCTACGGCGCACCGGTCGATCAGGCAATCCGGCTTGCCGGCGGCAAGGTCGTGCTGGTTGGACAGGCGACCTCGACGCACCGCTTCCACATGGAGCATGCGATCACCGACAAGACGGCCGCCGCCGTCTACGTCGTCTCCCACCATGTCGTCGATTACGGCCTCTTGAACCTCAAGGAGTTCGTCGAGATCGCGCATGCCAGGGGCGTGCCTGTTATCGTCGATGCGGCCTCGGAATATGATCTCAGGATTTTCCTGGAGCAGGGGGCCGATATCGCGCTCTATTCCGGCCACAAATTCCTCGGCGGCCCGACCTCGGGCATCGTCGCCGGCAGGAAAGAGCTCGTGCGCCATGCCTTCCTGCAGAACATGGGCATCGGCCGCGGCATGAAGGTCGGCAAGGAGAGCATTTTCGGCGTCATGGCCGCACTCGAAGCCTGGGAGCGCCGTGACCATGCCGGCATCCGCGAACGTGAGACCGGCTCTCTCAACCTCTGGAAAAAGACACTCGACGGCCGGCCCGGCGTCACCGCGCTGATCGAGCCCGATCCCACCAACAATCCGCTCGATCGGCTGCGGCTCATCGTCGATGCCGAAGGGGCCCATATCACCGCCTGGGATCTGGCCGATGCGCTTGCCAAGGGCAGCCCGCCGATCATCGTGCGCGATCACGAGGTGGAGCACCGCTATTTCTATCTCGACCCGTGCAACCTGCATCCGGGCCAGGACGTCATCGTCGCAAACCGCCTCGCTGAGGAACTCGACAAGGCGCGCGCCTCCAACGAGATCATCGCCACGCCGATCGAAAACCGCAGCCGGCACCGTTTCGACGGGCTGCTGCGCTGGCCGGATTGAGCCGGAGGAGGAACCGAGATGGGCAGCGTCCAGGCACGATCGATCGAGGCAGTCACCGCCATTCTTTCCGTCGAGGGGCTGACGACGTCCTTCCTGGTCGACGGCGCCTGGAGACCGGTGGTCCGCGACGTCTCCTTCACCGTCGCCCCCGCCGAAACCGTGGCGATCGTCGGTGAATCCGGCTCCGGCAAGAGCGTCACCTCTCTGTCGATCATGCGGCTGCTGCAGGCCGACACCAGCCGCATCGAGGGCCGCGTCATGCTCGGCGGGCGCGACCTCCTGGCCTTGCCGGAACATGCCATGCGGCAGGTGCGCGGCAATGAGGTGGCGATGATCTTCCAGGAGCCGATGACATCGCTCAATCCGCTCTTCACCATCGGCGATCAGATTTCCGAAGCGCTGCTCTGCCATTCCGAGATGAGCAGGGCCGATGCCAGGGCCGAGACGATCCGACTGCTGGAAAAAGTCCGTATCCCTTCGGCCGCCTCGCGTTTCGACGAATATCCGCATCGTTTTTCCGGCGGCATGCGCCAGCGGGTGATGATTGCCATGGCGCTCGCCAGCCGGCCGAAACTCTTGATCGCGGACGAGCCGACGACGGCGCTGGATGTGACGATCCAGGGCCAGATCCTCGATCTCATCAAGATGCTGCAGGAAGAGGAGGGGACCTCGGTTCTCTTCATCACCCATGACATGGGTGTCGTCGCCGAGATCGCCGACAGGACGGTGGTGATGTATCGCGGCGAACAGGTGGAGAGCGGGCCTACTGCCGATATCTTCCACCGCGGCAGACATCCCTATACGAGAGCGCTGCTGTCGGCCGTACCTGTGCTCGGCTCGATGCAGGGCCGGCCAAGGCCGCTGCGGTTTCCCGTGGTCAACACGACGACTGGGGAATCGGACGTTCCCACCGAGGCCGCCGATACGGTCGCGGCAAAGCCGGTGCTTGAGGTGAAGAACCTCACCAAACGTTTCGACATTCATTCCGGCCTGTTCAATCGGCTGACCAGCCGGGTGCACGCGGTCGAAAACGTCTCCTTCGATCTTCATGCCGGCGAGACACTGTCGCTCGTCGGCGAATCCGGCTGCGGCAAATCGACGACAGGGCGCGCCATTATGCGTCTGATCGAGCCGCAGGCGGGTTCCGTTCTCGTCGAGGGCAGGGAGGTGCTCGACCTCGACAGGAAGGAACTGCGCGAGATGCGCAAATCCGTGCAGATGATTTTCCAGGATCCCTTCGCCAGCCTCAATCCGCGCATGACGGTGGGGGCTGCAATCGCCGAGCCCTATCTCGAACACCGGATGGGCAATGCGAAACAGGCAAGGGAGGTCGTCGCCGACCTGCTCGCGAAGGTCGGTCTGTCCCCGGATATGGCGGCGCGCTACCCGCATGAATTTTCCGGCGGCCAGCGCCAGCGCGTCTGCATTGCCCGCGCGCTTGCCCTGCAGCCGAAGGTCATCGTCGCCGATGAAAGCGTGTCGGCGCTCGACGTGTCGATCAAGGCGCAGGTCATCAACCTGATGCTCGACCTGCAGCAGAGCCTCAACCTCGCCTTCCTGTTCATCTCTCACGACATGGCGGTGGTCGAACGCGTCAGCCACCGGGTGGCGGTGATGTATCTTGGCGAGATCGTCGAGATCGGACCGCGCGCCGCCGTCTTCGAAAATCCGCAGCATCCCTATACGAAGAAGTTGATTTCAGCCGTGCCCGTGCCTGATCCTGATCGCCGCCACGAGAAGCGGATGGTGGCGAATGACGAGATCAAGAGCCCGATGCGCCCGGTCGACTATCAGCCTCCGGCCACATCGTATCGCGAAGTCGGGCCAGGTCATCTGGTGATGGCCGATCGCCAGGTCTGACTTGGCCATTGGGAGTTGCCTAAAAGACTATCGGCGCATAAAGCAGATGCATAGCCAAATGCTTGGAAAGCCGCACCGATGAACAAGACAGAGTATTTTTCGACACTCGGCGGCCTGCCGCCGCAGACCCAGCTGCTTTCCGGCCGAGCCGTTTTCACCACGGCTTACGCGGTCATCCCCCGCGGTGTCATGAGCGATATCGTCACGAGCCTCCTTCCGCATTGGACGGGAACGCGCGCATGGGTTCTCTCACGGCCGCTTTCCGGTTTCTCCGAGACCTTCTCGCAATATATCATGGAGGTTCAGCCGGGCGGCGGCAGCGATCGGCCGGAGCCCGACAAGCGGGCCGAAGCCGTATTGTTCGTCGTCGAAGGCGGCATGACGGTGGAGCTCGAAGGCGTCAGCCATGCGTTGCGCGCCGGTTCCTTCGTCTATATTCCGGCGGGTTCTGCCTGGCGCCTGAAGAACGATGGCTCGACCGCGGCGATCTTCCACTGGGTCAGGAAAGCGTTTCAGGAGGTCGAGGGGCTGGAGCCGCCGCCGGCGATCGTCACCCATGAGGACGAGCATCCGATCCGCGCCATGCCCGACACCGATGGACGCTGGGGCACGACCCGCTTCATCGACCCGGCCGATGTGCGCTACGATATGCACGTCAATATCGTGACCCTGGAGCCGGGCGCGGTGATCCCGTTCATGGAAACCCATGTCATGGAGCACGGCCTCTATGTGCTGGAAGGCAAGGCTGTCTATCGCCTGAACCAGGATTGGGTCGAGGTCGAGGCCGGCGACTTCATGTGGCTGCGCGCCTTCTGCCCGCAAGCCTGCTACGCCGGCGGCCCCGGCCGCTTCCGCTATCTGCTCTACAAGGATGTCAACCGGCACATGAAGCTCTGGTAGGATCAGCGCCGGACGACATCCGCTTGACAGAACTCAGGCGGCCTTTGCTTTCGGCTTGGCAGCCTTGACATGGGTTATGCTGCGGCGACCGTCGATGCTCACGGGCACGTCGCCGTCGACCGTCGCGCGGCGCACGACCCGATGCTGATCGCCATAGTCGTTGACGGCATAGTGCTGGGTCGCACGATTGTCCCAGATCGCCACATCCCCGGCTTTCCAGCGCCAGCGCACCGTATTTTCCGGAGCGGTGACATAGGATTGGAACACCTCGTAAAGTTTGGCGGAGTCGCTCTTCGACAGTCCGACCAGGCGCTGAACGAAATTGCCGAGCAGCAGCGATCTTTCGCCGGTTTCCGGATGGACGCGCACGACCGGATGTTCGGTCTCGTAGACCGTCGAGGTGAAGACCTCCTCGAAATGCTTCTTCTCTTCGGCGGTGGCGCGCGGGCGCACGGCGGCGTAGTCATAGGCGTTGCTGTGAATGGCCCACAGATTGTCCGCCAGCGCTTTGAGCGACGCCGGCAGACTTTCGTAGGCGGCATGGGTGTTGGACCAGATCGTGTCCCCGCCGGCCGCCGGAATAACGACGCCGCGCAGGACGGAGAATTTGGGGTAGGCGTCGACGAAAGTGACGTCGGTGTGCCACTGGTCCGCTCTGCCGCCACCGCGGCTGGAATCGAGGTTGAGGATGGAAGCCGTTCCCGCCGCCGGGCCCTGGGTGGGGTGTGGTACAAGGTCGCCCAGGCGGCGCGCGAAGGATTCCTGTTCCAAATCGTCGAGATGCCCCTGATCGCGGAAGAAGATGACCTTGTGTTTCAGCAGAAGCTGGTTGATCGCGGCCACCTGTGCGTCCGAAAGATCTCCGCCAAGACGGACCCCTCTGATTTCGGCACCGACGCGGCCGGTCAGCGGCACGACATCGGACTCGGGAATGATCTGATTGACGAGAACTGGATTGCTCATGGAAATCTCCTGTTGATATCGCCGAAATCGACAGGGCCATAAAACAAAATAGTCTATAAAATCTATAGAGAAATTTTTCTAATTTTGCCTGTTTTCCTGAAACAGCCGCCTTCGATATTTCAACCACCTGATGTTTCCTTCACCGGGCGAGGGGTCTGGCGGTCGCTGTTCTTCTTCCTATCTTGTCCACCTCAATCTGCCGGATCGCCGGGCAGTTTGACCGGCAGAGCAAATGAAGAAAAGATCGCGCTTGCGCCCGTGCCGCGGCGCCTGGGAAAGGAACTTTCAATGGCAACAGTCAAACTCCTGTCGGACCAAGAGGCCGCCGCCATTCCGGCCGTTCAAGCCGTGTTCGACGACATCAGGGCGACGCGCAAGACCGATCTCATCAACAATTTCTGGCGCGCCCTGGCAAACGATCCCGCAAATCTCAAGCGGGTATGGGAAACGCTGAAATCGGTCATGACGGTCGAAGGCGCAATCGATCCGCTGACGCGTGAGATGATCTACATCGCGGTATCGACGGCCAATGCCTGCCAATATTGCATTCAATCCCATACCGCAGCCGCCCGGGCCCGCGGGATGACGGATGCCCAACATGGCGAACTTCTGACGATCATCGGCCTTGCCGCGCAGACAAACCATCTTGCCCTTGCCATGCAGGTTCCGTCCGATCCGGAATTTGAGGTGCGCTAGAAAAGACGGACTCCGGGCTCAAAGACATGCACCGCCACCACGTCATGCGGGCGGGAGCGGCCGGCAGGACAGCTCGGCCATTGAGCGGGAACACCCGATAGGGTTAGCGCAGTGCGTATTGTAGAATATGCCAATGTACGCATAATTCCTGCGGCCGGCGCTGCCGGGCAAGATCGGTCGAGAGCTCGGGGAACCCATGGAAACAATTGTCGAGGACGCCCATACCGGCGTCGTGTCGCCGGAACTCGTGGTCGATGCACTCTTTGCATGCCGAAAGACCGCGGCGATGAGGGCGGCCATCGAACTTGATATTTTTACGCATATCGCCGAGGGCAAAACGGCGGAACTGCTGGCGTCGGCAACAAGCGCATCGGAGCGTGGGGTGCGCATCCTGTGCGATTACCTCGTGGTCCATGGTTTCCTGACAAAGGAGAGCGGCCAGTACCGAATGACGCCTTCGACCAGAATGTTCCTCGATCGCAATTCGCCGGCCTATATGGGTTCTGCCGTCGAGTTCGTCGCCGCACCTGAAATCCTGGATAATTTTCTGCGCGATCCGGCCGCCGCCGTGCGAAACGGCGGTTCGGCGGGGCTTGCGAACATGTCGGCAGACAACCCCGTCTGGTTGAAGTTTGCGCGCGGCATGGGCTCCTTTACCGGTCTCAGCGCAAAAATACTGGCCGGCGAAATCTCCAGCTGGCCGAGGCCTGCCAAAAAGGTTTTGGACATCGCGGCAGGTCCCGGCATGTTCGGGATCGAAATTGCGAAGGCCTTTCTATCGGCGGAGATCGTCGCCGTCGACTGGGCCGCCGTGTTGGAACTGTCGAGACAGAATGCGGCAAAAGCCGGTGTGGCCGACCGGTACCGGACGATCGCCGGCAGCGCCTTCGACGTGGATTGGGGTACGGGTTACGATCTCGTCCTGCTTCCGAATTTTCTGCACCACTTCGATCTGCCGACATGTGCTGAACTGTTGCGAAAGATCATCGCCAGCCTTGCGCCGGAGGGGCGGATCGTCGCGGTCGATTTCGTGCCGAACGAAGATGGCGTGTCGCCGCCTTTTCCCGCGGCCTTCTCCTGGGAGATGCTGGCCAGCACGCCGGCGGGTCAGGCTTATACGCAAGGTGAGCTGACGGAGATGGCAAGACTGGCCGGCCTTGCCGGCGTCACGGTCAAACCGATGCCGCCAACGCCGGCAAGCATCATCCTCTTTGAATAGCGGGCCGATCGCCGCTCCATGAAAACCGGAACCGCTCTAGAAGAGCGGTCTGAGGGCCATTTCTGCGCCGAGCAGGAACAAAAACACGAGAAACCCGCGGCGAAAGGCTATTGGACTGATGCGATCGCGCAGGCGTTGACCCGCCCACATCCCGACAAGCGCCGGGACGACGGCAAGAATGGAGAATGCCGTCTGTTCCAGTTGTAACGCACCCTGCGCGCCGATGCCTGCCGCAAGGGCCATGGTCGAAATGGTGAATGACAATCCCAATGCTTGAACCAGGTCATCCTTCGAAAGGCCGAGCGCCTGAAGGTAGGGCACCGCTGGAATGACAAATACGCCGGTCCCGCCCGTGATCAGGCCCGTCAGCGCTCCAATGATCGGCGACATCAAGGGTTCGACCTTCTTTGGAATGCTCAGTTGACGCGCCAAAAGCGTGTAGAGCGAATAGAGGGCGAGCGCGCCTCCGAGCGCGGCCGTTGTGAGAACGGTGTTGTCGCTTGTGATCAATGAAGATCCCAACACCGTCGCAACGACGATCGCCACCATCATCGGCCAGAACCTCAACAGCAGCGGGCCAAAGCTCGGGCCGGCGAAGAGCTGCCATAGATTGGTGACGAAGGACGGAACGATCAGCAAGCTTGCTGCGGCCAGCGGCGAGAGGAGAGAGCCGAGCACGCCCATCGCCACGGTGGGCAGGCCCATTCCGGTAACGCCCTTGACGATACCGGCGGCGAAGAAGGTGACGGTGACGATTACGCATATGGACAGGTTCGACATGCTTTTCGAATACCAGCCGCCCACAGGTCGACAATGCGGAAGGAACGGCGGCTGACTTCGGCTGGACCGAAGGCTGGCAGTTGGATATCCTCGCCGAATGCGTTTCGACCTGACCGATCTGCGCCTGTTTCTCGCCGTGGTGGATGCCGGCAGTATCACCCACGGGGCTTCGGATGCCGGCCTCTCCCTTGCGGCCGCGAGCGAGAGACTGCGAGACATGGAATTGGCTGGAGAGGTTGTGTTGCTGGAGAGAGGCCGGCGGGGCATAACGCCGACGGAAGCCGGCGAAGCGCTTGCTCACCACGCTCGGACCATCCTGCATCAGATAGCTCGGATGCGTGGCGAGATCGGTCAATTCGCAAGGGGAGTGCGCGCCACCGTGCGCATCCTGGCCAACACCGCCGCGGTGACCGAGATTTTGCCGGCGCGGCTCGCGCCGTGGATGGCCGCACATCCTCAAGTCGATGTCGAACTTCGGGAACGGCAAAGTGCGGAGATTGCCAGGAGCGTCGTCGCCGGCTTCGCCGAGCTCGGCATATTGTCGAGCGCGGTTGAGACCGGCGGTCTCGTCTTGCGACCCTTCGCGATAGACCGGCTGGTCGTGGTGACGGCGCGTGATAATCCTCTTTCAAAAAGACCGCAGATACGCTTTGCCGATTTGCTCGACCATCATTTCATTTCCCTCGCGGGAGGCGCCCTGCAGGATCATATCGACGCTCAGGCGTCTAAGCTTGGCGCCAAGCTCAAGAGCCGCATAGCACTGCGCAGCTTCGACGGGATTTGCCGCATGGCCGGTGAAGGCGTGGGCATCGGCATCGTGCCGGAAGCAGCGGCGCGCCGATGCAAACGGCTCACACAAATCGGCATTCTTCGCCTTCAGGACGAATGGGCGACGCGCCGGCTCTCGATATGCGTTCGAGCCGAGCACGACCTGACGCCGCATGCGCTCTCACTGTTTCAGCATCTCGGCGCGAAAGTGACGGAATGACGGCTGGTCATGCGTGTTGCATTCGGAAACTTTATGTAGCCGGCTACATAAAATGTGGCGTAATCGATCTTATGGAACATCAGAGGAGTCATCTCGTCGGGCGCTTGACTTGATCTTCAAAAATCGTATACGATATTCTATATCAAGGGTGCCTGAGCGTACCAGCAGGCGGTCACTCAGCAGGAGGAGCATATGCGCACATCGAAGGTCGTCCATATCGTGAGTTGCCATGCGGAAGGCGAAGTCGGCGATGTGATTGTCGGCGGCGTCGCGCCGCCTCCGGGCGCCACGGTCTGGGAGCAATCCCGCTGGATCGCCGAGGATGAGACGCTGCGCAATTTCGTGCTGAACGAGCCTCGCGGCGGCGTCTTCAGGCACGTCAACCTGCTGGTTCCCCCGAAGAATCCAAGGGCGCAGATGGGCTGGATTGTCATGGAGCCGGCCGATACCCCGCCGATGTCCGGTTCGAACTCGATGTGCGTGTCGACCGTCCTGCTCGACACCGGCATCATCCCGATGCAGCAACCGGTCACCCGCATGGTTCTCGAGGCGCCGGGCGGTCTGATCGAGGTCGAGGCGGAATGCCGTGACGGCAAGGCCGAGCGGATCCGGGTCAGGAACGTCCCGTCATTTGCCGACAAGCTCGATGCCAAGATTGAAGTCGAGGGTATCGGCACCATCACGGTGGATACGGCTTATGGCGGCGACAGCTTCGTTCTTGTCGATGCCGCATCGCTCGGCCTCAGCCTGCAACCCGATCAGGCGCGCGATATCGCCCGCATGGGTGTCAAGATTACCGCGGCGGCCAATGAGCAGCTCGGCTTCAAGCACCCTGCCAACGACTGGGACCACATTTCCTTCTGCCAGATCACGGATCCCCTGACGATGAAGGACGGCGTGCTCTGGGGCAGGAACGCGGTCGCCATCCGGCCGGGCAAGATCGATCGGTCTCCATGCGGGACGGGTTGCTCCGCCCGCATGGCGGTCCTTCATGCCAAGGGGCAGATGAAGGCGGGCGACAAGTTCGTCGGCACCTCGCTCATCGACACGGAATTTCATTGCAGCATCGACAGCGAGGTCGACATCCACGGCAAGGCCGGGATCAGCCCGATCATCTCGGGCCGAGCCTGGGTGATCGGCACCAAGCAGCTGATGGTCGATCCCGCCGACCCCTTCCAGGCCGGCTACCGCCTCTCCGATACCTGGCCGATGGACCTATAGCAGAGCCCTATCCAGAAGCGGCCCGACGCCTGGTTGTTTGGCTTTTGGTCGCTGCCATGCCAGCGCCGAATGCATGTTGCCGGCGTCTATATCCCGTTTGCCCGAACGCGTGTGCGCTCCTACTTTCCGTCAAGCCACTCCTGCAGTTCCGCCTCGGCCCGCTCCAGAGCGCTGTAGTTCAGGAGCTTGCGCAGGAAGGCGACGGTAACGGCGCGGGCGCGGAGATTGAAGCGGCCGTCCTCGTGGTCGTCGCCGGCGCTCTGGTAGACATCGAGCTTGTCGTAGAGTTGCTGCAGGCGGTTCTGCACGCTGCGCAGCGACAGGCCCCGGCGTTTGGCGATCGCCCGGTCGGTGAGGCCAAGCGCGATATCGACGAGGATCTCGTATTCGGAATCGGTAAAGCCGTTCGTCTGGCCGAGGCTCTTCTGCTGCAGGCCGCGCACCTCGCGGTCGATGACGCACTGGCTCTCGATGAAGATCGAGCGCAGCGCAAGCTTCAGCCGCTCGTCGGAAGCGGATTTCAGTACATAGCCGTAGGCCGCGCCATCCGGCACGATGCGCGAGACGCCGCGCACATAGGCCTCGTCGGAATAATTCGACCAGAACAGAATGCGGGTCTCCGGCCGCTCCTTCCAGATGGTGCGCGCCGCCTCGATGCCGTTGCGGTTCGCCATCTGCAGGTCCATGACGATATGCGCCGATTTGTGGTCGCGGGCGAGCTTTTCGCCGGCCGTCCCGTTCTCGGCCTCGATCACCGTGTCGCATTCCGGCAAGGCGGCGTTGACAGCCTCGTGCAGATAGGAGCGGTGCAGCGGGTCGTCCTCGACGATCAGAACCTTCATTGCGCCCTTCTCCTCAGTTCGGCTCGTTCGCCGGGTCGTGCGGGCCAAGCGGCAGCACGACGCGCACCACGGTCCCGCGATTGTTGTGGCCTGGCCCGGTCGCAAAGCGCGCCGAAATCAGCCGCGCCCGGGTCTTCATGTTGTCGATGCCGCCGCCGATCCGCCCCCTGGCCTTGGCGAGCCCGGTGCCGTCGTCGGAAATTTCGATCGACAGCCGCTCGTCGTCGGCCTCGAGCCGCACCGTCACAGTGAGCGGCGCGGCATGGCGCACCGCATTGTTGATCGCTTCCTGGGCGATCCGGAACAGGGCGACGCTGACCGTCGGCTCCAGCCGCTCCAGCGCGCCGTGCGTCTCGTCGACCAGGCCCCATTCGATCGTCGATCCGGTGTCGCGGGTCGACCGGTCGAGATGATGCTCGATTGCCTGGGAAAGCCCGAAGAGCTGAAGCACGGAGGGTTTGGCCTGTTCGATGATCTGCCGCAGATCCTGCATGCAATGCTGCAGCGAGCGGGAGACCGGCTCCAGCGCCTCGGGCGCCACCTCGCCGTTGCGCGACAGCCGATCGATCCGGCGGGCGAGCCGCGTCAGGTCGGCGAGCGTCTGGTCGTGCAGGTCCATGCCGATGCGCTGGCGTTCCTGCTCCAGCGCTTCGGTCAGCTTCAGCGCGCCTTGCCGCAGGCCCTCCTCGCGGGCGCGGGCCTCGGCCTCGACGATCGCCGAGCGCTGCGCCTGCTCGGCCGCCTGCAGCGCGAAGAAATAAGGCGTCAGCAGGTCGGCGATGATGCGGGCCCGTTCGATATCCTCCATCGTATAGACGCCGGCCGTTTGCGACGAACAGGAAAGCGCGGCGATGATCGTGCCCTGCACCTTCATCGGCACATGCAGACGGCTCTTCAGCGATTGTTCGACGATCGGCCGTTTGAACGCGCCCTCGAAGTGGAACCGCGGGTCGGTCATGGCGTCGTCGGCCAGCAGAAAGTCCACCTCCCCCCAGAGCAGCGAGCGGATCGGGCTGTTGACGACAGGCGCGCCGGCAATCTCGCCCCAGGCGGTCTCGATGCCCGTTTCGTAGGCGGTGTGGTAATTGCCGCCCTCCAGCAGCACGCAGACATCGAGATGGTCGTGCGGAATGATATGGGCGACCTCGGCGGCGACGGAACGGATGGCCGAACGGAAGTCGAGCTGGCCCGCGAGCAGCCGGGAAATGCCGAGATAATGTTCGAACATGGCTGCGGGTGCGAGTTGCAGCATTGTGGTTCCTCCCCGAGACGGCGACAGGCTCCTCAACCCGCCACGATCCCTTCGCAGTAAGCGCCCGCGGAAGCGCGCCGTCTTGCATAAACCCGCAGCTTGTTGCGCAAAACCCGCAAACGACTTGCTGCCTTGCCCCTGTACAGGCCGGTGGATCTCCCGCATCCTGCCCTTACTGAGAGGAGGAAGCTCAGTGCAAGAACAATTTTCACTCGAGCCCGATTGGGTCGGCAGGAGTGAAACGATCCGCCGACCGGCGCGATCATCAGGGAGGAAGACATGACAATCCGCAAGATGCTTCTGGCATCGGCCGCTATTGCTTGCGCCGCGATGCCCGTTTCCGCCTTTGCCGACACCTCGGCCAAGAAAATCGCCCTTTCCAACAATTATGCCGGCAACTCGTGGCGCCAGGCCATGCTGACGAGCTGGGGCAAGGTGACAGGCGAAGCCGTGAAGGCTGGCGTC
Source organism: Rhizobium esperanzae (assembly GCF_014197615.1). GTDB lineage: Bacteria > Pseudomonadota > Alphaproteobacteria > Rhizobiales > Rhizobiaceae > Rhizobium > Rhizobium esperanzae_A. The sequence continues at coordinate 107,430 of NZ_JACIFY010000009.1, read as the reverse complement.
GTTGCCGCCGCCGATCCTTTCACCACCGCCGAGAACCAGGCGACGGAACAGGCGGCGCAGATCCAGAACATGATCCTGCAGGGCTATGATGCGATCGTGCTGAACGCCGCCTCGCCGACGGCGCTGAACGGCGCGGTCAAGGAAGCCTGCGACGCCGGCATCACCGTCGTTTCCTTCGACGGCATCGTGACCGAACCCTGCGCCTGGCGCATCGCCGTCAACTTCAAGGAAATGGGCCGCAGCGAGGTCGAGTATCTGTCGAAGAAACTGCCGGCCGGCGGCAATCTGCTCGAGATCCGCGGTCTGGCCGGTGTCTTCGTCGACGACGAAATCTCGGCCGGCATCCATGACGGTGTCAAGCAGTTCCCGCAGTTCAAGGTCGTCGGCTCGGTTCACGGCGACTGGGCGCAGGACGTGGCGCAGAAGGCCGTTGCCGGCATCCTGCCGAGCCTGCCCGATATCGTCGGCGTGGTGACGCAGGGCGGTGACGGTTATGGCGCCGCGCAGGCGATTGCCGCGACCGACCGGAAGATGCCGACCATCATCATGGGCAACCGCGAAGACGAGTTGAAGTGGTGGAAGGAACAGAAGGACGGCAAGGGCTACGAGACCATGTCGGTGTCGATCGCCCCCGGCGTCTCCACCCTGGCCTTCTGGGTCGCCCAGCAGATCCTCGACGGCAAGCAGGTCAAGAAGGATCTCGTCGTGCCCTTCCTGCGCATCGACCAGGACAATCTCGAAACCAACCTCGCCAATACACAGGCCGGCGGCGTCGCCAACGTGGAATACACGCAGGCTGATGCGATCAAGGTCATCGAGCAGGCAAAGTAATCTCCCGGCGACTGCCGCGCGGCCGCAAATGGCCGCGCGGCATTCTTTGCGAGCAGGCATGGCGGGGCAGCATGGATGAGGTTTTGAAGGCGGTGATCGCCGTCGATGGCGCCAAGGTGAGTTTCGGCGCGGTCAGGGCGCTCGACGGCGTCACGCTCCGCGTCATGCCGGGCGAATGCGTTGGGCTCGTCGGGCATAACGGCGCCGGCAAATCGACGATCGTCAGCGTCATCAATGGCGGCCTGACGCCGCATGAAGGAAGTGTGGCGAGCGACGGCGAGCGGCTGGAGCGCTACGGCATCAACGCGGCGCGCGCCCGCGGCGTACGCTGCGTCTTTCAGGAGCTGTCGCTCTGCCCCAATCTCTCCATCGTCGAGAACACCCGCATCATGCATCGCCATCTCGGCGGTTTCGGCTGGCGCAGGCGCGCCGCCGATATCATTGAGAAGAGCCTCGACACCGTCTTTCCCGGCCACGGCATCGACAGCGGCCGGGCCGTCGGTGATCTTTCGATTGCCGAGCGGCAGATGGTCGAGATTTCAATGGCCTTTTCCGACGCCGGCACGCCGCCGCGGCTGGTCATCCTCGACGAACCCACCTCGTCGCTCGATGCAAGCCTTGCCCGCCAGATGCTCGATCATGTCCGCCGTTTCATCGCCACCGGCGGGGCCGTCATCTTCATTTCGCATATCCTGCACGAAATCCTTGAAACCTCCGACCGCATTATCGTCATGAAGGATGGCCGCGTCGTCGCCGAACGGCCGGCTGAGGGATTCGACCATCACGGCCTCGTCGAAGCGATGGGCACCGTTGCGAAGGAGGAGAGCGGGCAGCGCGCGGCGCGCGAACAATCAACCGCGCCCGTCATTCTGTCGCATCCGGCAAGAGGCCTGCCCTTTGCGGCGCGCAAAGGCGAGATCGTCGGACTGGCGGGGCTGGCCGGCCACGGCCAGACCGAGCTGCTGCTTGCCCTGCATGCCGCCCAGTCCGGCAACTGGCTGCCCGAGCGCGATCCGCTCGTCACCTTCGTCGCCGGCGACCGCCGCCTCAACGGCGTCTTCGAACTTTGGAGCATCATGCGCAACTTCTCCATCGCCTCGCTCGGCGATCTGTCACGACGCGGCCTCATCCTTGCCACCGAAGAAGAGACGAAAGGCGCCGACTGGAAGCGGCGGATCGAGATCCGCACGCCCGATATGGAAAACCGCATCCTGTCGCTTTCCGGCGGCAACCAGCAGAAGGTGCTGTTCGCCCGGGCGCTCGCGACGCGCGCGCCCGTCGTGCTGATGGACGATCCGATGCGTGGCGTCGATGTCGGAACCAAGCAGGAGGTCTACGCGATCATCCGCGAGGAGGCAGCGCACGGCCGCACCTTCATCTGGTATTCGACCGAAATGGACGAGGTGCGGCTCTGCGACCGCGTCTACGTCTTCCGCGAAGGCCGCATCACCGCCGAACTCGCTGGCGACGCCGTCAACGAGACGAATATCATCGCCGCCTCCTTCGAAGGGGGCGCCGCATGACGTTCCGGCTGTCGTCCGACGCCCTGCGTCTTGCCATTCCCGCCTTGTCGCTGACGCTGCTGCTGGCCGCCGTCTTCTGGCTGCAGCCGCGCGCCATGAGCTATGTCGGCCTCAACCTGCTGTTCAACCTGGCGGTGCCGATCGCGCTTGCGACGATCGCCCAGATGCTCATCATGGCGGTCAACGATCTCGATCTGTCGATGGGCACCTTCGTCAGCTTCGTCGCCTGCGTCACCGCGACCTTCCTGCGGGATGACCCCGCGATTGGCGTGCTGATCCTTGCCGGCGCGATCGCCACCTATGCGGCCCTCGGCGTCGTCATCCATCTGCGCAACCTGCCGTCCATCGTCGTCACCCTCGGCATGAGTTTCGTCTGGGGCGGCCTTGCCGTGCTGCTGCTGCCCGCCCCCGGCGGCCAGGCGCCGGACTGGGTGCGCTCCCTGATGACCGTCAAGCCGCCGCTGGTGCCGATGGCGATCGTCGCCAGCATCGTCATCGCCGCGGTCGCCCATCTCCTCGTCATGCGCTCCTCGCTCGGCGTGCTGATCCGCGGCATCGGCGGCAACCAGCGCTCGGTCGAGCGCGCCGGCTGGTCGATCGTCGGGGCGCGGGCCACCGCCTACGGACTTGCCGGCTTCTTCGCGGTGCTCGCCGGCATCGCCCTCGTCGGCCTGACCACCTCGGCCGACGCCAATATCGCGCTGCGCTACACGCTGCTGTCGATCGCCGGCGTGATCCTCGGCGGCGGCGAGTTCATCGGCGGCCGTGTGTCACCTGTCGGCGCCGTCATCGGCGCGCTGACGCTGACGCTTGCCGGCTCGTTCCTGTCTTTCCTGCGCATCTCGCCGGACTGGCAGATCGGGGCTCAAGGGGCGATCCTGATCGTCGTTCTCGCGCTCCGCCTGATGCTGAACCGCCTGGAAAAGCGGGAGAAACGCCGATGACCCCACTGCTTCGCCTTTTCCGTAGACCCTGGATCTGGTCGTGGCTTGCCGCCTTCGTCGTCTGGTTCCTGACGATCATGGTGACGCTCGGGGCGAGCACGCTCGGCCTGTCGCAGGCAGCCCTGACATTTGCCGCCTTCTCGGTCATCGTCGGCATCGGCCAGATGTTCGTCATCACGCTCGGTCCCGGCAATATCGATCTCTCGGTTCCCGCCACGATGACGTTGGCCGGCACGGTGGCGCTAAAGCTGATGAATGTCGAAAACGGCCTGATCCTGCCCGGCCTTCTCGTCGCCATCGTCCTCGGCCTTGTCGTCGGCCTCGGCAATTATGCGCTCATCAAGGCGCTGCGCATTCCGCCGATCATCGCGACGCTGTCGATGAGCTTCATCGTGCAGTCCGCCGCGATCTGGACGAACCGGGGATTGCGCATCAAGCCTCCGAGTCTGCTCGCGGAATTCACCACATCGAACACGCTCGGCATGCCGAATGTGGCGATCGTCGCGCTGCTCATCTCGCTTCTCGCCTGGTTTCTGCTCGAGAAGACGATCTACGGGCGCTGGATCTCGGCGATCGGCCAGAGCATGCCGGCCGCGCGCATGGCCGGCATCCCGGTCGACGGCACACGTTTCGTCACCTATCTGTTCTGCGCCGTGCTCGCCTCGGTCGCGGGTTATCTGCTCGCCTGCTTCTCCGGCGGCGCAGCACTCAACATGGGCTCGGAATATCTCTTGATGTCGATTGCCGTCGTCGTGATCGGCGGCACGGCGGTCGCCGGTGGCGATTCCAACGTGCCGGGCATCTGGGGCGCTTCGCTCTTCATGTTCCTGGTTGTTTCCATGCTCAACACCTACGGCGTCGGCGCAGGCATCCGCCTCATCATGACCGGCCTCATCATCATCAGCGTCATCATGCTCGCCGGCGGCCGCCGGGCCGGCATGCGATAAACGGGAAGACCGCCATGGCCGAGGCCAGTATCTATGAAATCCACGACCCGCGCTTCCGGCAGATGATCGTGACGAGCGCCGGCCTCGATGAACTCTATTCCGGCTGCCGCTGGGCGGAAGGTCCCGTCTGGTTCAATGATGCCAACCAGCTGCTGTGGAGCGATATTCCCAACCAGCGCATGCTGCGATGGACGCCGGAGAGCGGCGTCTCCGTCTACCGGCAACCCTCCAATTTCGCCAACGGCCACACGCGCGACCGGCAGGGCCGGCTGGTCTCCTGCGAACATGGCGGGCGCCGCGTCACCCGCACCGAGGTCGACGGTTCGATCACCGTGCTCGCCGACCGTTTCGAGGGCGCCAGGCTCAATTCGCCGAACGACGTGGTGGTGAAATCGGACGGCTCGATCTGGTTCACCGACCCCACCTACGGCATCATGTCGGACTACGAAGGCTATCGCGCCGATCCGGAGCAGCCGACCCGCAACGTCTACCGGCTCGACCCGACGACCGGCGCGCTTGCGGCCGTCGTCAAGGATTTCATCCAGCCGAACGGCCTCGCCTTTTCGCCCGACGAGACCATCCTCTACGTGGCGGATTCGGCAGCAAGCCACGACGAAAGCCTGCCGCGCCACATCCGCGCTTTCCAAGTGATCGACGGCAGCAGGCTTACAAACGGCCGCGTCTTCTGCCAGATCGACAACGGCATTCCGGACGGCATCCGCACCGACGTGAACGGAAATCTCTGGTCGAGTGCGGCCGATGGCGTGCATTGCTTCGACCCGGAAGGCAAACTGATCGGCAAGATCCGCGTGCCGCAAACCGTTGCCAACCTCACCTTCGGCGGGCCTCAACGCAACCGGCTGTTCATCGCGGCGACGCGGTCGGTTTATGCGGTGTACGTTGCCGTGAGTGGGGCGCAGGTGCCGTGAGAGCCTGATGGTCTGCTCGCGGATAGAGCTCTTCGATACCGGAGCACGCTGCCTTGTCAGTGCTTGGTGGCCCGATCGCCGCGGTCGCCCTCGCCCGGCTTTGCTTTGGTCTTTGCCGTTTGGCGGCGATCGGCCGACAGAGAGCGGCCGACATCGTCGCTTTCCTTGAATTGTCCCTTTTCATTGCGTCTGGTGTAACGTTTGTCGGTGCCGGTATCGATGAGTTCGCGCTTTGTCATGTCATGCATTCCTATGGTTGCCGTCTGGTTAGAACGCGTGACGCCGCAAAAAGATGCATGGAATCAACGGCATCTCCGGGCTGGCGATACGGGCGGTGCTTAGGCCCCATGTCATTGAATTTTGATTCTTTTCGACGCGGAACAATCCGCCGGCCGATTGGGTTGAATCGCACCGGTTGCGTCACGTCCAATATCCGGACACACTGCGCATTCGGTCGAGGCCGAAACCGGTCCGGGAAGGGTGAACATCGATCATGACGCGCTCGCGCCGCCCCTCATTGCCATTCCTCAACGAGTCCAATGCGACGCTGCAGTCTCGTCCGATCCGCAAGCGCGATCCTGACCAGCCGAGCCTGCCGTTCGATCCGATGCCGTCGAGGATCGAGCCATGCCTGGCGCTGCTGAAGCCCGCCGTGCCGCCGGGATCGGATTGGCTCTACGAGGTGAAATGGGATGGCTACCGGCTGGCGATCCATATCGAGCCGAAGGGCGTTCGCGTTATCACCCGCGGCGGCCATGACTGGACGCACCGCTTCCCCACCATCGCCGCGGCAGCAAAAGAACTGGGCGTGACCACCGCCATACTGGACGGGGAAGCGGTGGTTTTGGACGATGACGGCCGATCGGATTTCGGCGCGCTGCAACGTTCGCTCGGAGGCCGAGGCGGCAAGCGGGCTTCGACCGAGTCCATATTCTACGTCTTCGACCTTCTCTATCTCGACGGGCATGACCTCGCAGGCACTGAGCTCGCCGTGCGCCGGCACCTTCTTGAAGACCTGATACCAGGCGGTGATGGGACGATCCGCTTTTCCGAAGAGCTGGAACTGCCGGCCGAAGACCTGCTTGCGCATGCCTGCCATCATCGGCTGGAAGGCATTATCGCCAAGCATCGCGACCGGCCCTACAGCAGTGGCCGTACCGGCGATTGGCTGAAGATCAAGTGCGTCGAGAGCCAGAGCTTCATGATCGTCGGTTACGAACAATCGGCATCCGCCCGCGGCGGCATCGGCAGTCTGCTGCTTGCCGGCAAAAAAGGCTTCGACTGGATTTACGTCGGGTCGGTTGGAACCGGCTTCAGCGCCAGGGATGCCGAGCAGCTGAAAAAGACGCTCGACCGGCTGAAGACGAGCCGGCCGGTCGTTTCCCTGAAGGGCAAGGGCCTTGTCTTCGTGCAGCCGACCCTCATCGCCGAGATCGAGTTCCGCGGCTGGACCGATGACGGCAGCCTTCGTCACGCCTCCTACAAGGGGCTGCGCGAAATTCAGGACAACGCAGCCGTGTTCGATATGACCGGCTTCGGCGGTTGAGGGATCACGATTGCCGGTGGAAGACGCGAAACCTCGATGGTCGCGTCTGGAACGCGCTCTGCTCGTCGGGCTTTGCAATCACCAATACTGTCGCCAAACTTTGCGGAAGCTTGGCGAGGGAAATACTGACCGAAAAACAGACTGAAACAACATAATTTAGTAGAATTGAATGCTCGAAATATAGAAATCGTTGGAAGTACTTACTCGATTTGCGCATCCGCCATCTTTAAACCTGTAGGCGCAATCCTTACGTCCTCCATCGTCATGTCTATCAAGGCGACACCGATGTGAGAGCATTCACGACCACGCCGCCCCTCATCGGGGACTCGGGACGCGCGGTCGTTTTTTCCGGACAATGAGCAGCCCAAGCGTTCGACACACTCTGAGTGCGTCGAGCCAATAGGCGCGTCCTCCCCATTTTATCAACCTGTACCAACCGGGCGGCCATCGGGTGGATGAACCCGTGCGCCCATACGAGAGAAAAGATGGAAAACCTGCAATATTTAGGTCCGATGGCAGCAAGGGCGATCGTCATCGCCTTGCCGTTCATCGTGGTGGCACTGCTGTTCCGGTGGAGCGGCGTGATCCGCTATATCCCGAACGACAGGCTCGGCATTCTCGAAAAGCTCTGGAGTTTTCGCGGCTCCGTCGACAACGGCTTCATCGCGCTTTACGGCGAGGCCGGCTTCCAGCCGGAAGTCGTGCGCGGCGGCCTGCATTTCTTCATGCCGTTCCAGTATTCGATGCATCGCGCCAATCTCGTCACCATTCCGCAGGGCCAGATCGGCTATGTCTTTGCCCGTGACGGCGAGCCGCTGCCGCCGACCCAGACACTGGCCTCGAATATCGATGCCGATGATTTTCAGGACGTGCGCAGCTTTCTCACCAAGGGCGGCCAGAAGGGTCCGCAGCGCAAGATCCTGCGCGAAGGCACCTATACCATCAATCTCGCGCAGTTCATCGTGCTGACCGCGCAATCGACCTACGCCGTCAACCTGAACGCGTCGGAACAAAAACTATTTGCCGACATGTCTACTTTGATCAGCGAGCGCGATGGCTTCGAGCCCGTCGTCATCCATGACGCCGAGGACCTGATCGGCATTGTCACCATCCATGACGGTCCGGCGCTGCCGGATGGCGAGATCATCGCGCCGACGGTTGCCAACAATCCGAAGGATGCAAACTTCCACAATAATTTCCAGGATCCGGAGAAGTTTCTCAATGCCGGCGGTTATCGCGGCCGGCAATTGCAGGTGCTTGCCGACGGCAGCTATTTCCTCAACCGCATCTTTGCGACGGTCGAACTTGTGGAGAAGACGATCATCGACGTCGGCACGGTGGGTGTCGTCGTCTCCTATACCGGCCGGCGGAGCGCGGATATTTCAGGCCAGTCCTATCGCCATGGCGAGCTGGTCGAGACGGGGGCACGCGGTGTCTGGTCGACACCGCTTCTGCCGGGCAAATATGCGTTCAACACCTATGCCGGCAATATCATCATCGTGCCGACCACCAACTTCGTGCTCAAATGGACGAAGGAACAGTTCGGCGAGCACAGGCTGGACGAAAATCTTTCCGAAGTGTCGTTGATCACCAAGGATGCATTCGAACCCGTGCTGCCGCTCTCGGTCGTCGTGCATATCGACTATATGAAGGCGCCGCTGGTGGTGCAACGCTTCGGCGATATCAAACGGCTGGTCGAACAGACGCTCGATCCAATGGTCTCGGCCTATTTCAAGAACATCGCTCAGACCAAGACGCTGATCCAACTGCTGCAGGAACGCAGCGAAATCCAGCGCAAATCCGGCGACGAAATGCGCGAGAAGTTTGGCTCCTACAGCCTCGAGCTGCAGGAGGTGCTGATCGGCACGCCGCGGGCCAACAATGGCCAGAACAGCATCGAGCAGATCCTGATCCAGCTGCGCGAGCGTCAGATCGCCGTTGAAAAGGTCGAGACCTATAAATTGCAGGAAGCGGCCGCAATCCAGGAGCGCACATTGCGCGAGAAGGAAGCGCTCGCCGAACAGCAGGCCAAGATCACGACATCGGCACTGACCATCGAGATCAGCGAGAACGAAGGCAAGGCGCAGCTCGCCCGCACCCGCCAGCAGGCAGAGACCATTCAGGTCACCGCCAAGGCGGAAGCGGAAAAGGTCCGGCTTGCCGGCCTTGGCGAGGCCGACCGGATCAAGGCGATCGCCCTTGCCGATGCGGAGCGCATCAAGGCGACTGGTCTCGCCGATGCCCAGAAGGTGCGCGCCGTCGGTCTGGCGGAAGCCGAGGCCACGGAGAAGAAGGTCGCGGCCTTCGGCGGTCCGGACTACCAGCTGCATTCGCAGGTGCTGATGCGGTTTGCCGAAGCGATCGAGAATGGCAGGCTGCCGCTCGTGCCGCAGATCCAGCTCGGCGGTGCCGGCGGCGAAAAGGGCGGTGCAAACGGCCTGGTGGAAATGATGTTGTCGATGCTGGTCGCCGACCGGCTTGGATGACAGGATTCCCCTGATGTCGTGCCGGCACCGGCCGAATAGCATTGATTGCAGATGGGCCGGTTTTGCCGGCCCATCTTTTTAATGAACCATTCCGCGTGGTTTCGCCCGGTTGGCGAACTGGTGGACGAGCATGATGCCCTGCTCGAGCAGCAACTCGGCGGCGCGCAGATCGTGTGGGCCAAGCTCCCCGGCCAGTCCGCGGATGGTATTGGCGATGCAGACGGAGTTGGCGACGAAGCGGGCGTCGCCCTCCCCTTCGGCCTCCTCGGCAGTGGCCTCCAGGGCATCGGCGACGGTGTCGAGCAGGCTCGACCGTTCAACAAGCGTCATGTCGTTCAGGGTTTTCGAAATGCCGTTCATGATTGTCTCCTCGCGCGTGTCCAAGGCGGGCCGCAGCACCGATTTTCTCGATGTGAGAGAGGTGGCTGTGACTGTCAGATGGAGATGAATGTCTGCAGAAGCAAAGCATGGCTGCCGCGCGCTTGACGCATGCGTGCAGCAAGACGGGCGGCTCAATCACTATTTCGCGTCGATCCTTGCTGATGCCTCAGCAGGTCGGCAAGCATCGGTCGCTGTCCTTTCAAGAGCTTCGTCGCTGCCTCGGCGAGAGAAAACCAGCCTGCGCGATCAACCTCGGGAAAGCTCTTCACCCGGCCCGATTTCGGCGGCCATTCCATTTGAAATTCCGAACTCCGTATCGCGTTCAGGTCCAGCACCGGATCGGCTTCGATCGACCAGGCGACGACGATCTTGCCGCCGGGCTGTCGGTATTCGCCGAGCAGCGTGGCTATGCCGTCGACTTCTACACCCAGCTCTTCGGCCGTCTCCCTCAGCGCCGCCGTGAGCTCATCTTCCTCAGGCTCGATCAATCCCTTCGGGATCGACCAGGCAGCCTCGTCTTTCCCAGCCCAGAAGGGACCACCTGGATGGACGAGAAGGACTTCGACGTCCGTGGACAGGCGCCGATAGATCAGAAGTCCGGCGCTACGGATTGCCATTGCCTTGTGCCCTTGTCGCGTTCACGAGGCCAGGCATTCCTCGCAAATGCCGCAGCCGTCGTCATCCATCCACCGGCATCGGCGCTGACAGCAAAGGCAGGCACGGCCATCGGGTTCGTCTTTCGTGTCTTCCGGAGGAAAGATCTCGATCACCGTATCGTATAGAGTGTCGGCCACAAGCTCCGCCATCACGTCGCTCCATCAGTCTCTTGGATATGAGATAGGAGCGGCCGCCGATGTCGGCAAGTTCTCGACAACGGCAGCGGCAGGCGTTTTCCGTGCACCCGGGGTTTGGCGATGTCAGTGACTGGCCGGAATGCGGGCGATGACCTTGATCTCGAAGTCGAAGCCGGCGAGCCAGTTGACGCCGAGCGCAGTCCAGTTCGGATAGGGTGGCTTGCTGAAAATCTCCTGCTTGACCGCCAGGATGGTTCCGAACTGGTTTTCAGGATCGGTGTGGAAGCTGGTGATATCGACGATATCGTCGAACGTGCAGCCGGCGGCGCCGAGCGTCTCCTTCAGGTTTTCAAAGGCCAGCCGGACCTGGCGTTCGAAATTGGGTTCCGGCGTTCCATCGGAGCGGCTGCCGACCTGTCCGGAGACAAACAGCAGGTCACCGGAGCGGATCGCGGCGGAATAGCCGTGCTTCTCGTAAAGATCATGCCTGCCGGCAGGAAAGATTGCTTCGCGTTGGGTCATTCTGATCTCTCTTGATTGTTGGGAATCACCGATGAGGGCCGGATGAGACTTCACAAGCCGGCCCATCATTTGATATACGGTGCGTATGTGAAGTAACAGACATACGCTTCGTATGTCAAGTCCATATACGCTTCGTATATGAATTGAGGGTCGAATGGCAAAAACGCGCAGCGAAACGATGCAGGAAAACCGCGCCAAGCTGATCGCGGCTGCGCGCAAGGCCTTTGCCGAAAAAGGCTACGCGGCAGCGTCCATGGACGAGCTGACGGCTGACGCCGGGCTGACGCGCGGCGCGCTCTACCACAATTTCGGAGACAAGCGCGGTTTGCTGGCGGCGGTCGTCGATCAGATCGACACCGAAATGGCGGCGCGCGCCAAAGAGATCGGAGCCAGAGCTGATAGCGACTGGCAGGGCCTGCTTGCCGAGGGCGCCGCCTATATCGAGATGGCGCTCAATCCGGAGGTCCAGCGTATCGTTCTGCTCGACGGGCCCGCGGTGCTGGGGGATCCCTCGCAGTGGCCGAGCCAGAACAGCTGTCTGCAGGTGACCAAGAGCACCGTGGAACGCCTGACCGCACAAGGCATCCTCAAGCCGCTCGACGCGGAAGCGGCGGCCCGATTGCTGAGCGGCGCGGCTCTCAATGCGGCTCTCTGGATTGCTGCGAGCGAAAACCCGCAGGGCGTGCTGCCGAAGGCGGTCGAGGCTTTTCATGCCTTGGCGGCAGGTCTGCTGTTGCAGCGTTTGTGATCGGCTGGCGGACCATTCGCTGCAGGTCAGTGCCCAAGGCTGCCGGCGGCGGCGATGATCTCGGCTGTCGTCGGGAAGACGGAGAGGCTGTTCGGCTCGTCCAGCGCCTCGATTCGCGTCCAGCCGATGGTGCCGTCCGCATTGACCAGGAAGTGCCCGACGAGCTGGGTCGCGTGTTTCGCGAAGATCGCATGATCGGCTTCGGTAAGCTCGAAGTGGTCTTTGGCGTTGAGTATCGTGTTGGCTTCCATCGGGTGCAGCGGTTCCCGCAGTTCGCCGGTGGGGTTGATGCGCACCGCCTGGAACTGCGCCATCGTTGCGCTATAGGGCCATTCCGGCTGCTCGTGGCTGCCATCGGGCAGGAACTCGGCATGCGGCACGCCGTAGGCCCGGTGCGTGCGGCAGTCCGGGTCACAGAGAAGCACTACCGGCGTCGGCCGGTGGCGGAAATACAGGCGGGCCCGTTCCGCCGGCGTGTTGATAACCGCGACGGTCTCCACGCCGGCGGCGTGCAGGGTCGGCTGTACCGCGGCAAGCTGTTCCAGCTGGCGCCGGCAGAATGGGCAGTGCAGCCCGCGAAAGAAGCCGATCAGGAACGGGCGGCCGCGCAAGTCGGCGAAAGAGACTGTTCCGTCGAAGTTGGCGGCGGCCAGTGCGAATCCGGGCGCCGTTTCTCCAGGCTGCAGCGGGTGTTTCTGGTCCCCCATGGAATATTTCCCTTGTCGTATCGTCCAGCAGGACGACCGGAATTCAACTATACCACGTGTCGCAAGAAGGCCCAGTGCTCAGCGTCCGTCACTCCTTCACCGCCCCGGTCATCGAGGAAACATAGTAATCCACGAAGAACGAGTAGAGGATGACCACCGGCAACGAGCCGAACAGGGCTCCCGCCATCAGCGCCCCCCATTCGAAGACATCGCCGCGCACCAGCTCGGTCAGTACCCCGACCGGGATGGTTTTGTTTTCCGAAGACTGAATGAAAGTAAGGGCATAGATGAATTCGTTCCAGGACAGCGTGAAGGCGAAGATGCCGGCTGAAATCAGCCCCGGCACGGCGAGCGGCAGGATGATCTTGACGAGGATCTGCCACCGGTTGGCGCCGTCCACCAGCGCGCTTTCCTCCAGTTCGAAGGGGATCGAGCGGAAATAACCCATCAGCAGCCAGGTGCAGAAGGGAATGAGAAAGGTCGGATAGGTGAAGATCAGCGCCAGCCGCGAGTCGTAGATCCCGAGCTTGAAGACGATGAAGGCAAGCGGGATGAAGAGGATCGACGGCGGCACGAGATAGGCGAGGAAGATCACCAGGCCGACCGAACGGGAGCCGGTGAAGCGGACGCGTTCGATGGCATAGGCGCCCAAGACCGAAGCCACCAGCGAGAGAAAGGTCGAGCAGATCGCCACCAGCATCGTGTTCCACAGCCAGCCGGGATAGGAGGTTTCGAGGAACAGGTATTTGATGTGGGCGATCGTCGGTCCCACCACCCAGAAGGGGCTGTAATTGCTATAGTCGGTCAGCTGTTCATTGGGTTTCACCGCGGTGATCGCCATCCAGTAGAACGGGAAGAGCAGCACGAAGACGAAGACGGCCATCGGCAAATAGAGCATCACGATCCGCCGCGGCAGGCGGTTCAGATAGCTCATGCCTTCGGCATTGTCGGTCAGGGCCTGATCGGTGGTGTTGGCCTGGTCGGCGGTGTTTGAACGTGTCGACATTGTCATTTTCCTAATCCTTGGCCCCTAGTCCTGGCCGCCCTGTTGCCATTTGCGCCGTTGCAGGCCGAAGAAGCTGAACATGATGGCGCCGAGCAGGAAGGGCACCATGGCGACCGCGATGGCCGCGCCCTCGCCAAGCTGGCCGCCGGGAATGCCGCGTTGGAAGGACAGCGTCGCCATCAGATGCGTCGCGTTGACGGGGCCGCCCTTGGTCAGCACGTAGATGAGCTGGAAATCGGTAAAGGTGAAAAGCACCGAGAAGGTCATCACCACGGCGATGATCGGCGTCAGCATCGGCAGCGTCACATAGCGGAAACGCTGCCAGCTCGTGGCGCCGTCCAGCGAGGCTGCCTCCTGCAGCGAGGCCGGGATCGTCTGTAGCCCGGCAAGCAGCGAGATCGCCACGAAGGGAATGCCGCGCCAGACATTGGCGACGATGACCGATATGCGCGCATTGATCGGGTCGCCGAGGAAGTTGATCGGTCCGCTGATCAGCCCCAGCTTCATCAGCGACCAGGAGATGATCGAGAACTGGGAATCGTAGATCCACCAGAAGGCCAGCGCCGAAAGCACGGTCGGCACCACCCAGGGGAGCAGGACGATTGCCCGGAAGAAGGATTTGTAGGGCAGGTGCTGGTTGAGCAGCATCGCCAGCCAGAGCCCGAGCGCGAATTTCAGCACCGAGGCGATGAAGGTATAGAGAACGGTGTTGAAGACCGACAGCCAGAAGACCGAGTCCTCCATCAGGAACTGGTAGTTTTCCAGGCCGATGAAGATGCCGTCGCGGCCGATCCTGGTATCGGTGAAGCCGAGCCAGACGCCGAGCCCCAGCGGATAGGTGAGAAAGCAGACGAGAAACACCGCCGCCGGCAGCATGAACAGGAAGCCGAGCACATTATTGTTCTGCAGGAGCGAAGAGACCGGCCCGCGCCCACCCTCCGAATTCGCCATCGACATTGCTGATCTCCAGATCGCCGTTTGAACTGCCAGTTATCGCGGCATGCCGAAGGCCGGCATGCCGCGTGGTTTGAAGCGCGGGTCAGACGCGGTAGTAGCGGTTTGCCCGGCGTTCGGCTTCCTTCATCGCATCCTCCGGCGACATCTGGCCGGTGACGGCGGCCGCATACATGTCGACCAGAACGTAGTCGGCCATGGTCGCTGCCGAGGCGTAGCCGAGCGGACCGGCATAACCGTTCGGGCGCAGCTTCTCCGAAGCCCGCGCATAGGGCGCGTGGACCGGATCGGCGGTCCAGATCGGGTTCTTGGCGAAGGCCTTGAGCGGCTGGCAGCAATAGGCGCTGGAGCCCTGGATCCAGGCATTCATCTGGTCGGCTTCCATCATGAACTTGATGTAGGCCTTGGCCGCTTCCGGATATTTGCTGTGCTTGAAGAGCAGCAGCGAGCTCGTCTGGCAAAGCTCCACGCTCTTGCCGACGGGCCCGATCGGGAAGTTCGTCGTGCGGATGTCCTTGGCGATCTCGGCGAGCTTCGGGTCGTTCTTGGCGGTGTAATAGACCGAGACGCCGTTGGCGATCAGCGAGACCTGGCCGGCGAGGAAGGCGCGGTTGTTGTTGACGTCCTGCCAGCTTTCCGTGCCCGGGATGAAGGTCGCATAGAGCTCCTTGGCATAGTTGATCGAGGCCAGCGTTTCCGGGCTGTTGATCGTGACCTTGCCGCTTTCGTCGACCATCATGCCGTTATGGCTCCACAGCAGCCAATGGGCGTAGTTGTTACCGTCGCCGACCGCCTTGCCGTGCGGGAAGCCGGCCGGCGTGCCCTTTGCCTTCATCGCCTTGCAAAGCTCTAGGAAGCCCGCGGTATCGTTGGGGAATTCGTTGAAACCGGCGGCCTTCACATGGCTGTCGCGATAGACGACGGCATTGCCGATCGCCGTCAGCGGCATGGCGATGAAGGTGTCGCCGCGCGTGGCATAACCCTTCACGCCGTCGTACCAGCCCTCGTACTTGTTGCCGAGATAATTGCCGAGTTCGGTGAGGTCGACCAGCTTGTCGGGATACTGATGCGCGTCGTCGAACCAGCACATGATGAGATCGGGACCGGAGCCGACATTGGCGGCAACGGCTGCCTTCGGGCGGATGTCCTCCCAGCTTTCCTTGTCGATGCGGACTTCCACACCCGTGGCTTCCGTGAATTTCTTGGTATTGGCGATCCAGGCCTCTTCGTCACCCTTGACGAAGGGCGTCCAGCGCAGCAGCCGCAGGCTCGCTCCGCTTTCCGGCGTGTAGGTCGGTTCGGCCTGCGCCAGCGATGGCTTGATGCCGAAGCCGGCGGCGCCGGCGACGGCAGCCGTTGCAGCAAGAAATTCACGTCTCTTGATCGTCATGAGATTCCTCCTCATTGAAACAGCGGGAGCAATTCTCCGGCATCCACCTCCCGCTTGGCGAACGTCGGTCTGGCACCCCCGGAACCGAAGCTCCCATGGAATGCGTGCGCTCCGGCGGCCGGGAAGACTCCTCGCCTCCCGTGCCGCCGCCGGATGGCGTCAGTCGGTCAACCTCTGTCCGCCTTCGGCATCGAAGAGATGGACGTGCGAAGCGTCGATCGCCACGCGGATCGCTTCGCCAGGGCGCGCATTGACACGCTCCCGGAACACGCAGCTGACGTCGCTGCCGCCGAGGCGAACGGTCAGATGGGTCTCATAGCCGGTCGGCTCGATCACCACGATTTCGGCCGGCACCCCGTTGGCATCGAGCGAGATATATTCGGGGCGCAGCCCGTAGACGAGATCGCGGCCGATCGCGCTCGCCGGCGGATTGGCGACGGGCAGCCGCGTGCCGTTGGCGGCGACGAACTGACCGGCGTCTTCCGGATCGAGCCTGCCCTTGATCATGTTCATCGCCGGCGAGCCGATGAAACCGCCGACGAAGAGATTGGCCGGCTTGTCGTAAAGCTCGAGCGGCGAGCCGATCTGCTCGACGATTCCGTCATGCATGACGACGATCTTGTCGGCCATGGTCATCGCCTCGATCTGGTCGTGGGTGACGTAGACGGTGGTGGTTTTCAGCCGCTGATGCAGTTCCTTGATCTCGGCGCGCATGGCGACGCGCAGCTTGGCATCGAGGTTGGAGAGCGGTTCGTCGAACAGGAAGACTTCCGGATCGCGCACGATGGCGCGGCCCATGGCGACACGCTGGCGCTGGCCGCCGGAAAGCTGGCGCGGATAGCGGTCGAGCAGCTTGTCGAGGCCAAGGATGCCGGCGGCATATTTCACACGGCTTTCGGCTTCCGCCTTCGGCGCCTTGTTCAGCATGAGCGAAAAGCCCATGTTCTGCTCCACCGTCATATGCGGATAGAGTGCATAGTTCTGAAACACCATGGCGATGTCGCGGTCCTTCGGCGGCAGCGTGTTGACCACGCGCCCGCCGATCTTGATTTCGCCGCCGGAAATGTTCTCGAGCCCGGCCAGCATCCGCAGCAGTGTGGATTTGCCGCAGCCCGAAGGGCCGACGAGGATGACGAATTCCCCATCGGCAATGTCGATATCCACCCCCTTGATGACAGGATGCACACCGAAGGACTTCCGCACATCTGCGAATTGAACGCCTGCCATACTCACTCCTCCCAGAAATCGAGCGTTACATGCTTTAAGTATTCGTATTTCACTATGTCTTGCCGGCGGCTGCCATCATCTCTCCCAAGTCCTTCAGCCACCGCAATCCCGCATCTGTAGGGGATGGGCCTCCTCCGTCCTCCCCTCAATCTCCTCGGGACGCACCCGGAGCGTCTTCGGCAAGATAGACCTCGATCAGCTCGTCGACGCTGGTTTCGGCGGTAAAACCCAGCTGTGTCGCACGTTCCGGCGTAAAGGATTTCGGCCATCCGGCGACGATCCCTTCGATGACCTCGTCGCGGCGACGGTCGATCAGTTCGGCGGCCTCCGGCCCGGCAACACGGCGCAGCGCATCGATCTGGTCGGCAACAGTGGCGGCAAGCCCCGGCATGGTCAGCGTACGGCGAACGCCGAGCGCCGATGTGTCGAGCGTCGCGGCGTGGATCAGAAAGCTGACGGCCGAGCGCGGGCTCGCCAGCCAGTGTTTGACCGTTTCCTCGACAGGAAGAACGGCCCGCTGGCCGGCGAGCGGTTCGCGAAGGATCCCGGAAAAGAAGCCCGATGCGGCGGCATTCGGCGCACCCGGCCGGATGACGATGGTCGGCAAGCGAATTCCGATGCCGTCAACGAAGCCGCGGCGCGAATAGTCGGCAAGCAGAAGCTCCGATATCGCCTTCTGCACGCCGTAACTGGTGAGCGGCGCCAGCACGTAGTCGTCGGGAATGGGATCGGGAAACGGCGAGCCATAGACGGCAATCGAGGAGGAGAAGACGAAACGCGGAACATAGGTCTCGCGCATGCCTTCCCGGCGGATCGCTTCCAGCAAGGCGCGCGTGCCGTCGAGGTTGACCCGATAGCCGAGTTCGAAATTGCGCTCGGCTTCGCCGGAAACGATCGCGGCGAGATGAAAGATCACATCGGCCCGGTAAGCCGCCAGCGTCTGCGCGCCGCCGCTTTCGGAAATATCGACGGCCAGGGCTTCCACCGGTGCGACGACGCCTGATGGCACCGGCGGGGTGGCGAGATCCGCAAGCGTCATGCGGGTGATGCGATGACCGTCGAGAGAACCGCTGCGCCCCAGTGTGGTGGCGAGCTTCCGGCCGACCATTCCTCCGGCGCCGATAATGAGAATATGCATCGTGTTTCGCCTCCCTGCGAGCTACGAGATCAGCAGCTTGGTTGTCGTATAAATACGGGTTTCGTGGATGGCGAAGGCCGCGGCCGCGGCCTCCGGGTCCCGCGTCTCCAGGCCGGCAAGGATCAGCCGATGATCGGCGATGCTCGTGGCGATCGTACCCGGCTGCGATACGACGCGCCTTCGGTGGCTGAGAAGATAGGAATAAAGGTCGGCGGCCATGTCGGCCAGCACCGCATTGCCGCTGGAACGGTAGATGGCGGTGTGAAATTCGCGGTCGCAGATCAGAAAGCGGACGGGATCGTCGCAGGCGGCTTCCTGCGCTGCGATCGATTTGCGGAGATAATCGAGGGTCGCCGGCTCCATCTTGACGGTAGCCGCCCTGACGACCTGCGCTTCGATCAGCAGCCGCGCCTCATGCACATTGTCGAGACTGTAGGCCGCAATGTCGCGATACCGCGCCGTCTGCACCGCCAACTCCCCGACATCCTCCGACGCCACGACCGTCCGCGTTCCCTGGGCAACCGAGAGAATTCCATGGGTGGACAGGATCAGGATCGCGCCGCGAACGGTCTCGCGGCTGACGGAGAGCGCGGAGGCCAGCTCCCGCTCGCTGGGCAAGGGATCGCCTGTTTTGAGGATACCGGTGGCGATGAAAGTCACAATCTTCTGAACGACGAAGTCTTTCATGGACTTCTTCGGCGCTCCCCCAAGCGTCGCAACATCGTCTTCGAGCATCGCCCGAACGTCCATGGCCATCCCTCCCCCGAGGTCTACTGGTCCGGTTAGTGGGCCAGTAGACCTGAGGGGCAGGAGATTGTCAACGCCTGGTGTCCGCGATCCACTCCGCTGTTATTTGGAGCAGTTTGAGGAAGGGCAAGATCGGCCGGTTGAGAAAAATCACCCGCATGCTCAGGCCGCCTTGGAGGCCTTGCCGAGGCGTTTGATCGCCTGCTCCAGCGGGCGCTGGCCATCGCGGTAATCCTCCCAGGCCGGCGATTTCGACAGCAGTGCCGGCACGGTGCGGATGGTGAAGCGTCTGGGGTCCAGATCCGATTTGACCTCAGTCCAGGTCAGCGGCATCGAGACGGTGGCGCCCGGCCGGGCGCGTGGCGACAAGGGCGCCACGGCAGTCGCCATCCGGTCGTTGCGGAGATAGTCGAGGAAGATGCGGCCGTTTCTCAGGCTCTTGGTCATCTTGATCAGATAGAGATCGGGATTTTCGCGGGCCATCTGCTGGCAGACGTCGTGCGCGAAGCTCTTCGCCTCGGCCCAGGAAAGCGGCTTGCGTTTGTTGATGGCAAGCGGCGTGACGACGTGCAGGCCCTTGCCGCCTGTCGTCTTGCAGAAGCTGACGAGACCCAGCGCGTCGAGACGATCGTGCATTTCTCGGGCGGCGGAAACGACTGTCGAAAACGGCACGTCAGGGCCGGGGTCGAGGTCGAACACCAGCCGTCCCGGCACCTCCGGCCTATGCGGTTGGCAATTCCAGGGATGCAGTTCGACGGCGCCGATCTGCGCGACCGCGGCCAGTCCCTCGATCCGGTCGATCTGCAGATAGGGCTTCTTGTCGCCGAAGACTTTGACCAGTTCGAGAAGGTTCGAGGTGCCGAGCATCGCATGGCGCTGGAAGAACTGCTCGCCGCCGATCCCGTCGGGCGCACGGATGATCGAACAGGGGCGCCCCTCGATGTGCGGGATGATCCACGTTCCGACGGCTTCATAGTAGCGGGCCAGATCTTCCTTGGTCACCGGCTTGCCGTCATTGGCATCCGGCCACAGCGGCTTGTCCGGATTGGAGATAAATACGCCCATGACTTCGGCTTTGGCGCCCTTCCGGCGGGCGGGCCCGGCCTTCGTCTTCGCCTTCACCGCCGCCGGCTCCGGCACCTCGGTCTCGGCGGGCTTGGCCGGCCGTTCGGCCTTGACCTCCCTCGCCGGCTTGTCCTCGCGCAGGCCCTTGAACGCCGCCTGGCGGACGATGCCGTCGGCAGTCCAGCCGGCGAACTCGATTTCCGCCACCAGCTTGGGCTTCACCCAGGTGACCGCGGCCTCCTTCTTCGGCGCGCCGATGCCGGTGAAGGGCGATTTCGCCGTCTCCAGCGCTTCCAACTTCGGCAGCAGCGTCTCCACTTTCTTCGCGCCATATCCCGTGCCGACGCGGCCGACATAGACGAAGTGATCGCCGCGATAGACGCCGACCAGCAGCGAGCGGAATCTGCCGTTGGTCCTGGCATAGGCGCCGATCACCACTTCGTGGCCGGCGCGGCATTTCGATTTCGCCCAGCTATCGGTGCGGCCGGATTGATAGGGAGCGTCGGCCTGTTTGGAGACGATGCCTTCCAGGGAGAGCTTGCAGGCGGAGCGAAACACCGCATCGCCGCCGGTCTCGAAATGCTCGACGAAACGCAATCGAGGGTCGCTGCCGGCATCCGACAGCAGGTTTTGCAGCCGCGCCTTGCGATCGACCAGAGGCAGGGATCGCAGGTCCTCGCCGCCGTCATAAAGAAGGTCGAAGGCGAAATAGACGAGATCGACCGTCTTGCCTTCCGAAATGGCCGCCTGCAGGGCTGCGAAATCCGGTGCGCCATGATCGTCGAGAGCGCAGATCTCGCCGTCGATGATGGCGTCGGGCAGCGCCGATGCCGCCTCGGCGATCTCCGGATATTTGCCGGTCCAGTCGAGCCCTTTCCTTGTCTTCAGCGTCACCTCGCCCTCGAGCGTGCGCATCTGGATACGGTAGCCGTCGAACTTGATTTCGTGCAGCCAGCCGGTGCCGGGAGGCGGCCGCTCCAGGGTCTGGCAAAGCTGCGGTACGATGAAGTCCGGAAGATCGACCCTTGCCGCCTTCTTCGGTCGTCTTCCCGCCCGGGCGTCCTCTTTTCTCTCTTCGGCGGCCAGCCCGTGATTGCTGTCCCAGACGGCATCGGCTTTGATATCGCCGCCCTTGATCATGAACGGTTTCGGCTTGCGGCCCTTGCCGGCGGCGATCGCCTCCATCGTCCGGCCGGAGGCGACGGAGGTGTCGTTGTCTTCCAGGATCGCTTCGCCATTTTCGTCGACCGAGAAGGCGTCGTGATGTTTGATCAGCAGCCAGTTGGTTCGCTTGCCGCCGTCGCGATCATTGCGCATGCGCACCAGCACGAAGCTGCCGTGCAGCCGTTCGCCTTCCAGGATGAATTTGAAGTCGCCCTTGGCAAGCGCCTGCTCCGGGCTTTTCTTGCCCTCCGGCTCCCAATAGCCGCGGTCCCACAACATCACCGTGCCGCCGCCATACTGGCCTTTGGGGATGGTGCCTTCGAAGTCGCCATAATCGAGCGGGTGGTCCTCGACCTCGACGGCCAGCCGCTTGTCGTGCGGATCAAGCGATGGGCCTTTGGTGACAGCCCAGGATTTGAAGACCCCGTCGAGTTCGAGCCGCAGGTCGTAATGCAGCCGGGTGGCGTCATGTTTCTGGATGACGAAGCGACGGCGATTGCTGTGCGCGATCTGCCTGTCGCCGCTCGGCTCCGCCGTCTTTTGAAAGTCGCGCTTCGATCGATATGTCGAAAGGTTGTCGCTGGCCATGGTCGTTTCCGAAACAGCATCCAAAGCACGGAATGCCGGCCGGCGGCCGGAAGTTCCATGATGGCCTTCTCCAGCTCAAATATTGGCAACAAGTGCATTTATGCCAGGTCAGGCGTCATCGAAAAAATTCTCCGGCTCACCGCATCGTTCTGACGTGTCAAACGTTAATTGCTACCACAGGGATGCAAACATGCGCGTTGATCAATGGCTTTCTCTTCTCGTCATCGCGCTCATGATGGGCGCCTTCGTATGGGGGCGTTATCGATACGATATCGTCGCCGTCAGTTCCCTTCTCGTGGCAATCATCGTCGGCATCGTGCCTGCCAAGACCGCCTTTTCCGGTTTTGCCGATGACATCGTCATCATCGTCGGCAGCGCGCTGATCGTCAGTGCGGCAATCTCCAGGTCGGGGATCATGGATCTCGCATTGCAGATTTTCTCCGGAAAGGCGCGGGCCGCGAATGCAGCTGATCATTCTGGTTGCCATCGTCGCGGCGCTCTCGGCTTTCGTCAAAAATATCGGCGCGCTGGCGATCATGATCCCGGTTGCGGTGCAGATGGCGCGAAAATCCCGCGTATCTCCGTCGATGTTCCTGATGCCGATGTCTTTCGCCTCTCTGCTCGGAGGGCTTATGACGCAGATCGGCACATCGCCGAATATCATCGTTTCCCGGGTGCGGGAGGAGATCACCGGGCAGCCGTTCACGATGTTCGACTATACGCCTGTCGGCCTGACGCTCGCGGTCACAGGCGTCGTCTTTCTGGGGCTGTTCTACAAGCTGCTTCCAGAGAGATCGCGGATAGAGACGTCGATGGACGAGGCGGTGGCGATCAAGAATTACACGACCGAAGCCAAGGTCACCGCGCCATCGGCGGCGATCGGCCGGTCCGTCAGCTGGCTGCAGAAACCGGCCGGCGGCGATGCGATGGTGACTGCGATTATCGGCGGCGGCGGCCGGAGACGAACGCCGCTGCCCGATACCGTGCTGAAGGACGGCGACCTTCTGATCATCGAGGGAGAGCAAAGCGCCCTCGACAAGATCGTCAGCGAAGCCAGGCTGCAATTGTCCGATCGCAAACACGAGCCCGAGATCCGCCGGGACCTCAGTTCCGTCGAAGCGATCGTCGGCGAACATTCCCGCTTGATCGGCGTCAGCGCAAAAGACGTCGCCCTCTTCCACAATACCGGTCTCAATCTTCTTGCCGTCAGTCGCCGTGACAGGCGCTTCACCGAGCGTCTCGGCGAGATCAAGATCCGCAACGGTGACGTGGTGGTCCTGCAGGGCGACTTGCAGAAGCTCCCGGATCTTCTACGCGAATGGGGGTGCCTGCCGCTGGTCGAACGCGATCTGAAGCTCGGCAATGCCCGCAACGGCGTGATCCCGGTCATCATCCTGGCGGCGACGATGGCGGCGACAGCCTTCGGCGGCATTCCGGTCGCGACGGCATTTTTTGCCGCCGCCTTTCTGATGGTGGTGACGGGATCCGTTCCCTTGCGCGAAGTCTATCACCACCTCGATGCGCCCATTCTGATCATGCTGGCGGCTCTCATCCCGATCAGTGACTCGCTCAGAACCACAGGCACCACGGAGATCATCGCCGACCTCCTCTCGCGCACCGCCGAAATGCTCCCGCCCTTCGGCGCTCTGGCATTGATCCTGGTGGCGGCCATGGCCGTGACGCCGTTTTTGAACAATGCGGCCACCGTTCTGGTCATGGCGCCGATCGCTGCGACCTTTGCCGCCAAGCTCGGCTTCCGGCCCGATGCGTTTCTGATGGCGGTGGCGATCGGCGCCGGCTGCGATTTCCTCACGCCCATCGGCCACCAGTGCAACACGCTGGTGATGGGGCCGGGCGGATATCGCTTTGGCGACTATGCGCGACTGGGCCTGCCGCTTTCGCTCATCGTCGTGCTGGTCAGCGTGCCGGTCCTGCTGATTGTCTGGCCGATCTAATGTTCTTCTTTCGAAATGCCCGATCTTGGGGCCAGTTCAGGCTGCGCCATCGGCGCAGCCTGGGCAGCGTTACTTCCACTGCGTCCCGTCGGCGGCGGCGCAGCCGTAAGGCGGCAGCGAACCGGCAAAGGTGCTTTTCAGCTTGGCGCAGCCCCAGCTGTTGAGCGGGCCAGGCATGGCGCTGTTCAGCGTGATGCCGATTTCATCATAGGGGCTGTCGGTATTGGTGATATAGCGATACCAGCGGAAACCGGTAAAAACGACGACAGCGAGCGCGATGACCAGCAGCAGGCGAATCAGTTTTTTCATATTATTTCCTTTAAGTGCAAACGCCGCCGTTTAGCATTCCGATGTCGAAGCTGAAAGCTCCAGCCAGGTGCAGGATGCGCGGCGTCATGGCGGCAATTTGAAAATATAGGCGCAATCGATTCTCTGACGGGATCTGCAATGACCATCGAAGCAGGACGCAATTCGCATCCCATTCATTTCATCGGAGCTTTTGCGACAGGCGGGCTGCTGACCTTCATGGTGCATCTGAACGGGGAGCTGGCGCGCTACGGCAATCCTCTGTTCTCATCCTGGACCGCTCACGGCACCGGCATCATCGCTGCCGTCATTCTTCTCCTGGTGCTCCGCGGCCGACGTGCCCCGATGGCCGAAAAAAACGCCGGCGCGCCTTGGTGGGCCTATCTCGGCGGGGTATCCGGCGCCGCGACGGTCATTCTGACCTCGACCGCGGTCAACTCGCCGCTCGGTCTCTCCGGCACCTTGGCCCTGGGGCTGGCGGGCCAGGTCGCCTTCAGCGTCGCCGCCGACAGTTGGGGACTGTTCGGCCTGCCGAAGCGGCGCCCGGATATACAAGACATCGCCGCGCTCGGCCTTGTCGTCACCGGCGGTGCGCTCATCATCCTGTTCGGGCGAGGTGCGGCGTGACGGTATTCATTCTCCTGGCTTGCCTGGGCGGCGTGCTCGTCGGCCTCAGCCGTCAGCTCAATGGGCGGTTGAGCATATCCACCACGCCGCTGATCGCATCCTTCTGGAACCACGCCGTCGGCTTTGCCGTCCTCACCTGCCTTGGTCTCTTTGTCGGAGGTCTGCTTCCCGCAGGTGCTGCCGAGGCGCCCTGGTATGCCTATTTGGGCGGTTCCATCGGCGTTGTCTTCGTGGCGGCCGGCAGTTGGGCGATCGCGCGCATCGGCGCGGTCAATTCGGCGCTGCTGATCATCGGCGGCCAGATGGTAACGGGGGTGGCGTTTGATTATGCCAGCGCCGTTCCAACCTCGTTTTGGGCGAACGCGACCGGAATTATTCTGATCATCGGCGGAATGATGCTCAGCCGGAGACGCCGCAAAGCCGGCGGCTCGCAATAACAGCGCTGCGCATGCCGAGCGGCTAGTTCGTGCGTCCAAGCGTGGAAAGCGCGTCCTGCAGCCTGAGCGCCGCAAGTGCTTCGGTCGCCTCATCGGGAGGCCATCCCGCTTCGAGCGCCGCTGCGAGAACCAGCGATTCCATCTGAAGCTCGAGCTTCTCATAAAGCGGCTCGATCGCCTCGCGCGCTGTCACAAGGTGCTGGTCGGGGGGAGTAATGGGTGTGGCGGCAACCCTGGGCATGAAATGCTCCTCCTTTAAACGCTAAGGTTCGAAACCAATGACGGACATGCTTGTTCCGTTCAGATCGCTGTTGGCCCTGGAAAAATTACAATGAGGCCACGTATCCTTGTCGCCCGACCTCGGTCCTTCGTGGGGCCGTCTTTGGTGTCGGAGCAATCCTTCGCGCGATGTGAAAAGCACGCGAAAAATGATGATAACACAGATGACGAAATTTCAACTACCTCAGAAATGAAGGCGGGGCGGGAAATCCTCCCGCCCCGTCGGTCACTCAAGCAATGGCCTGCCAATGAGAGATAGTCGGAAAATGACGTTGGCGTCTCTACGTCACGGCTTCAAAGCCACGATAGCCTCGATTTCGACCAGAGCACCTTTTGGAAGAGCGGCGACCTGGTAACAGGCTCGCGCTGGAAACGGATCGCTGAAATAGCCGGCGTAGACCTCATTCACTGCGGCAAACTCCGTCAGATCGGTCAGCAGGACCGTGGTTTTCACCACCCGTGTCATATCTGCGCCGGAAGCCTCCGCAATGGCCTTCAGGTTCTCCAGGCATTGGCGCGCCTGCTCCGCCGACGTTGTTCCGGATATATTTCCAGTTCCGGGATCCAGCGGAAGCTGACCCGAGATGAAGAGAAAGCCGTTGTGGATGATCCCCTGAGAATAGGGCCCAATGGCTTTCGGAGCGTTTGCTGTTTCGATCTTCTGCATGTTTCTCTGTCCCTAAAGCTTTGAAGATGCGCCAAGCAAGGCGCACCGGTGTCAGCGTACTCTCGACAAGAACTCCCGTGTGCGGGCGGATTTGGGATTGGCAATCATCTCCCGAGGCTCTCCGGTTTCAACGACCACACCACCGTCCATGAAGATGAGCTGGTCGGCAACGTCGCGTGCAAAACCGATCTCATGAGTGACCACCACCATGGTCATGCCGCTGGTGGCCAGATCCTTCATGACCGCCAGCACTTCGCCGACGAGTTCGGGATCGAGTGCTGACGTCGGCTCATCGAACAGGAGAACTTTCGGTTTCATGGCCAATGCGCGCGCGATTGCGACGCGCTGCTGCTGTCCACCCGAAAGGCTTCGAGGATAGGATCCCGCCTTTTCGTTGAGGCCAACCCGATCGAGAAGCTGGAGTGCGTGTTTCCTCGCACTGACAAAGTCCTCCCGGCGAACCCGTGTCGGGGCTTCCATCAGGTTCTCCAGCACAGTCATATGAGGGAAGAGATTGAACTGCTGGAAAACCATGCCGATTTCCGCGCGGCGCTGGCAAATCGCCGCAGCAGGCAGTTCGTACAGCCGGTCGCCTTCCAGCCGATAGCCAACGAAATTGCCGTCCACCAACAGAAGACCGCCGTTGATCTCTTCCAGGTGATTGATGCATCTCAGGAAGGTGCTTTTGCCGGAGCCCGACGGACCGATGATGCAGGCAACCGATCCCGCAGGAACCTGCAGGTCGACGCCCTTCAGAACTTCGAGGCTGCCAAACGACTTTCGGATACCAGATGCATGCACCATGATATTCTGGGCAACTCCGAATTTTGCCCGATGTGAAACGAGTGCGTTCATGCTGCGAGCTCCCGATGACGAAAGTTGAATGCAGACTTGAGGAAAGCGCCGAGGAAGGACTTCTGAAGGGGCTGCTCATCTCTCGAGAAATGCTGCTCGAGGTGATACTGACCGAAGGTCAATATGGAAACGATGATCAGATACCAACAGGTCACCACCAACAGCAACGGCATGGTTTCGAACGTTCTCGCGTAAATCGACTGGGCGGAATACAGTAGTTCCTGCACCGCAACGACGCTGACGAGCGATGTCATTTTCAGAAGGTTGATGGCCTCATTGCCCGTCGGCGGAATAATGATCCGCATGGCTTGGGGAAGGACGATGCGCCGCGTGAGCTGGCTCGGCGTCATTCCCAGCGAAATAGCCGCTTCCGTCTGGCCCTTCGCTACGGCCTTGAGCCCGCCCCGGATGATTTCTGCCATGTACCCGGATTCATGCAGCGACAGCGCCACAACGGCTGCGGTTATCGGCGTCATGATGTCGTTCATGGATACGGAAAAAACCGTCCCTACGCCCGGAATCCGTAGGGAAACGGTCTTGAAAATCAGGGACAGATTGTACCACAGGATGATCTGGACGAGCGCGGGAGCGCCCCGGAAGAGCCAGATATAGGCGCGCGCCGGCACGGAAAGCAGCTTGCTCGGAGACAGCATCATCAGCGCGACAGCAGTCCCGAGCACCACCGCGCAAAGCATGATGACGACGGTCAACAGCAGCGTTGTCTTAACACCGTCGACAATGACGGGGTCGAACATATAGCGCCCGACGACCGGCCACTGCAGGTTCGGATTTTCATAGAATGCGTAGCCCACGCCCGCCAATCCCAGCGCGACAAGGCTGATGGCTGCGACGCGCAGCGGGTGCCGCAGAGGGACAACCTTCAGGCTGCCGGGGGCGATTTGCGTGGAGTGCTGGATACTCGTCGCCAGGATTTTAGACATGATGGTCGGTCCTTGTCCGCAACGAACCGGTTGAACACCGGTTCGGTTCGTGAATTTCGGCAAGAGTCGCGGGCGCCCTTTGAGCAAGGCACCCGCTGATCGTGGTCACTGCGGGAGCTGATCTGCGCTGGAAATCACGTCTGCTTGCTGAACAGCTGCCGGTCCCATCTCGTACTTGGCCAGGACCTTGGCATATGTGCCGTTGTCCATCAGGTGTTGCAGAACCTTCTGCAGCATCTCGGCTGTCTTGGGGTCGTCCTTGGGAATGGCGATGCCGAGCGGCAGCGGGAAGTATTCGCCAGGAGCGACCACCATCGCACCCTTCGTGGTGCCGACATAATAGAGCGCGGCGGTCGTATCGTCGAAATAGCCATCGACCCTGCCGGACAGGACCGCCTGGATGATGTTCTGCTGCTGGGGATAGAGAGACTTCTCGATCTCCGGCTTGCCGGCCGCTTTGCAATCGGTGCTCAGCTTGTCGGCAGCGAAGTCCCCCGAGGAACCATTATGCACGGCGACTTTGGCGCCACACAAATCGTCCTTCGACTTGAAACGCGAAGCTTTGTCGGCCGGCGTCACGAGAACAATGCCGGACTTCAGAAAGGTGACGAAGTTGACGATCTTCAGCCGTTCGGGCGTGGCGGTAAACGTGCTCCACGCAATCTTGCCGCGGCCGGCGGTGATGCTCGGAAAGATCGACGGGAAAGGCGTCGTGACGATATCCAGCTTTGCGCCCAGAGCCTCTGCCGCGGCTTGAGCCAATTCGATGTCCAGGCCATCAGGTTTTCCGCTCTTGTCGAGAAACTCGAAGGGGGCGTAGTCCATCGTGCTGAGGATCGTCAGCTTCCCGGTTGAGGTGACGTCGTCGCTTTTCGGCAGATCGGCGGCCCAGGCAGCATTGGCTGCGGCAATTCCTCCGAGAACGAGCGCATTGCAGAGTATTTTTGACATTTCGGCTTCCCCTTTTTTGGTTTGCTGGGAAATAATTGCGCGGGGTAGCTGAATTAGTCAAATTGATGTTCATCATATAAAATATGCGCTGAATTCATTATGATGCAGCTTAAGCGCTCGCGAATTCAGCAGGGGCGCGGCTTGCCGAGACTGCCTCTCATCTCCTTGAAATAATTCATCATTGGTCGGGACGAAGTTTGTTCGCCAGATACGGTCAACATAGAAAGGCCCCGCAACGGCGTGCGGAGCCTTTCCAATTTTACCCGATAGACTGTCGCCTATAGAGAGGCGGCTTGATGCCTGGTCGTTTGGCTTTCGGTCGCGGCCATGACCGAGATGATCTCCTCCATCTCGGCCGCGGTGTTGTAATAGTGCGGAGATATTCTGATCGCTTCGCTTCGAACGCTTGCATAGACGCGTTGAGCCGTCAGCGCCGAATGCATGTCGACGGCGCCGATGCCCGGTTTCCGCAGCAGCGTGATACCCGAACGCGAGCGTTGCTCGAACCGATGAACAGGTTCGATTCCGTGACGCAGTGCGGTTTCGCAGAGAAGCTCATTCAAACTCAGAACCCTGTTCTCGATCCAGTCGATGCCGAGCTCGTCGATCTGGGCGAGGCGCTCGGCGAGCCCGAGGATTCCGGAGCCGTTCGGCGTTCCCGGCTCGAACCGTCGCGCGTCGGGCAGGAAGTCGAGCTCCCGGTGAAACGCAAACGGATCGTTGACGCTGAGCCACCCGACGACCGCCGGCGTGATTTCGCCGAGCGCCCGCTCCGAGAAGGTTGCAAAGCCGATGCCGCGGGGGCCCATAAGCCACTTATGCGCACTGACGACGAGGACGTCGACGCCGGCGGCGCCGACATCCAGGCTGATGGCGCCGATCGACTGCGTGCCGTCGACAACCAGCAGGGCGCCGGCATCGGAACACAGCTCCGCTAACGCGGCGACATCAGCTCTAAAACCGCTGAAAAACTGGACATGGCTCAGCGCGACGACACGGGTGCGGCTGTCGATCGCCGGTCTGATCTGATCCGGATCCAGCCGCCCGTCGTGTGAGGATATCAGGCGGACATCGACGCCCTTTGCGGCCAGCTGAATCCAGCAGAGATAGTTCGAGGGAAACTCCTGTGCGCAGACGACGAGGTTGTCGCCGGGACGCCAATCGATCCCCAGAGCCACCAGCGAGAGACCGTGGGAGGTGTTTTGCACATAGGCAACGTTTTTCGATGCCGAGCCGACGAGTTTCGCCGCCAGCTCGCGACCCTTGTCGAAATAGGGTTTGGAAACCTGCTTTGCGTCGCGGAGCTGCTCTGCGATGATCGTATCGTAATGTTGAGCGGCGATGCGAACGCGCGTCGGAACCGGCGTCACAGCGGCATTGTCGACATAGATCTTATTCTCCAGATACGCGATGTCGCTGCGCACCTCGTTTAATTTTTCATCGTCCATAGCTGCAACTTTCGTTTTCTCGATTCAGAGGGCGTCTCATCGCTGTCGGGAATTGTAGGTGCCGATGGTGGATGAGGCAAATTCGATGTGATAATGAGGAAAATGAATCTGGCTCATTCCGGGGAGAGGATCGGATGAACTTCAGCGCGATCGATCTCAATCTCCTGCGTGTGTTCGACGTGCTCATGCGGGAAGGCAATGTCACGCTGGCGGCCGAGCGCCTGGGGCGGACGCAGTCTGCGGTCAGCCATTCGCTCGGCAAGCTGCGCGAGCTGTTCAAGGACAAATTATTCGTGCGTGACGGCGGTTCGATGAAGCCGACGCCGCGCGCCGTCGAATTGTCTGCCGAAATTTCCGATGCGCTCGCCAGCATCAGAGCCACGATCGATCGCTATCAGCTGTTCGCACCGGACCAAACGCGGCGTGTTTTTCGGGTTGGGCTGATCGACTATCACGGAGCGATGGTCATTCCGGAACTGATCCGGCATTTTCGCGCAGAAGCTCCTCACGCGACCCTCAATATCATCCCGACCTCGAAGGAGGAGGCCGGGCGGCTGGTGCTGACGAGAAAACTGGATTGCGCCATCATCCTCAATTTCGACCAGGACGACCAGAACCTGCTGCTGTCCGAAATCGGGCGCGACGAACTGATGTGCGCGATATGGAGCGGCAGCCCGCTGCTGAGCCAAGCTCTCACGCTCGAACGTTATCTGGCGGCCACGCATATTCAGATTTCTGCCGATGGCATGTCCGAAGGCCTGGCCGACAAAACGCTTCGCGAAATGGGATTGCACCGAAATGTCGCGGCGAAAATCCCGAGTTATCTGGTGATCCCCTGGGTGTTGCGGGGAACCGACCTGATCACCCATTGTGCCGACAGCATTCTCCTAAATCTTGATGAGAAAAGCGAAGTGAGCCTGCTGAAAGCTCCCATTGCGCTGCCCTCGATGCCGATCTCGCTCCTTATCCATAAGCAAATGGCGAGCGATCCGGCGACGACCTGGCTGGTGCGGCTTATCGAGGAGATCTATGCGGACCGGCAAAGACGCAAGGAGGCGGCACGCGCCGCCAGCCCTTTCGTCAAACGGGATTGAATACTTCGCCGTATCGCTTGCGGGCTTATGAGTGCCTCGCATTTTTCGTATGAAGAGATCGAATTTGTTTCATGCCGGCGACGACGCTATAGGGGCGCTGGCTTTCGATGATTTGCCGACCTCCAACCGTGACCAGCCTATATGAAACTCGATCGAACCATCGGCGTCAGTATCTTTCTCCTAGTCGCTTTCGCACTTTGCCGGGGCAGCGCCTACAGCCTCACCACGGTTGCCTTCACCGCTTTGTCGACCGGTACGGTCGCGTTCCTGCGGTTTGCGATCGGGGCGTTGGCGCTGCTCGGCTGGGCCGCCTTCTCGGTCCGGGGTTGGCGCTGGATCAAACGCGACTGGAAGCCGATTCTGGTCTTTGCCCTGATCGGAAATTCCGTGCCGTTCGGTCTTATGACCCTCGGCCAGCAGACCGTTCCGAGTGGCCTGGCATCAGTGATGATGGCGCTCACGCCGATGTTCTCCGCGATCATTGCGCATCTCTCCCTACCGGATGAAAAGCTGAACGCGCGCGCGATCCTCGGCGTGGGTGTAGGCTTTGCGGGTGTCTTCGCGATCGTCTATGCCCGCGGCAAGATCAATCTAGACGCAGGCATGTTATACGGCTTGGGCGCGTTGACGCTGGCGGCAATCTGCATCGCCATCACCATCGTCTCCGTTCGCTTTTTTCGCCCGACGAACCAGTTGGGAACTGCGACGCTGAGCCTTGTCGTTGCGGCCGTGACGCTCGTGCCGTTCGTCGACTTTTCCGATTTCCAGAAGCCCGTGCCGCTAGACGTGATTTACGCCTGTATTGCGCTCGGCGTTGTCGGCACCGCATTGGGTTGGCTGTCCCTGCTTGCCTTGTCGAAGCGCGCGAGTGCCGCGTTCTCGTCGACAGTCAACTATCTCATTCCGATCGTCGGAATGGCGATCGGTGCGATCTTTCTCAATGAAACGCTCTATTGGACCGACGCAGTGGCGCTTGCGCTGATTATCGGCGGTACGACGCTGGTGAAGGCTGGTCCCGTTGCTCCGGCAACGAGCAAGGGGCCTGCCGAAGAGGCGGACGCTGCGATCAAGGCATAGGCTCTCGATGCGGCAGGAGGGCGGGCCATGCCCGCCCGATCGTTCAAGCCATGGCCTTCTCAGGCAAGGTATTTCGTGAACCAGTCGACCGTTCGCTGCCAGGCGAGCTTGGCGGCCGCCTCGTCGTAGCGCGGCGTCGAATCATTGTGGAAGCCGTGATTGACGTCGGGATAGATATAGGCCTCGTAGGTTTTTCCGGACGCTTTCAGCGCGGCCTCATAGGCCGGCCAGCCTTCGTTGATGCCCTTGTCCAGCCCGGCATAGTGGAGAAGCAAGGGCGCCTTGATCTTCGGCACGTCCTCGGCGCGCGGCTGCCTACCATAGAACGGCACGGCGGCGGCAAGCTCGGGATAGGCCACCGCCGCGGCATTGGCGACGCCGCCGCCATAGCAGAAGCCTGTGATGCCGACCTTGCCGGTGGTCAGCTCGCTCTTCATCAGAAACTCGACGGCCGCGAAGAAGTCGTTCATCAGCTTCTCCGGATCGACCTTCTGCTGCAGTTCCCTGCCCTTTTCGTCGTTGCCGGGGTAACCGCCGACCGAAGTCAATCCATCAGGCGCCAGGGCGATGAAACCAGCCTTTGCCACGCGCCGCGCCACATCCTCGATATAGGGGTTGAGGCCCCTGTTCTCGTGAACGACCACCACGGCCGCGACCTTGCCGGCTGCCTTTGCGGGGCGGACGAGATAGGCGCGGACATCGCCGTTTCCTTTCGGCGAGGGATAGGTGATGTATTCGGCCGATATGTCGGGATCAGTGAATTCGACCTGGGTCGCCAGCGCATAATCGGGGCTGAGCGAGGCCAGAATGGCAGCCGCCGTCACGCCGCCGACGGCGAATTTGGCGGCCCGGTCGAGAAACTCGCGCTTGGTGATTCTCCCATGCGCGTAGTAATCATAGAGTTCGAGAAGTTCCTGCGGGAAATCCTTGGCTGTCATGCGGGTCATGATGGCTCCTCCTGGCCTCGGGTTCTCGGATCATCCTACACACGTAAACTCGCGGTTCTTTTCAACATTTCGCGAGATGAGCGTGAGGCCCGATTTCGCCTCCCGCCTCAGCCGCGTGCGGGCGTTTCCATGCTGCAATCGACGTCCGGTTGGCTGTTGCGCGCAAACGGCAGCCGCCTACCGATCTATGAAAATTAATTTCATACTCATGCTGTGAGGCCCGTTTTCTATTGACGCCCCTCGTTTTTTGTCCCAACTTAAAGAAAATAAATTACCTAAATTGGGAACCTGATCGGCATGAAAGTGGGAATCATCGGGCTCGGATTCCGGCTCGGCTATCTCGGCTATGTCTTTAAAGCGATCGATAGCAGCTTCGACATCGTCGGCTATGTGGATCCGGAACCTGCCGGGCTTCCCGGATTGACCGAAAAGGGAATTTCGGTCGGCAAGGCCTATGGCTCGCCGGAAGAGTTGCTCGCCTCCGAAAAGCTCGATCTCCTGATGATCGGCTCCCCCAATCATATGCATCTCGGCCATATCAGGCTCGGGCTCCAGGCCGGTCTCAAGGTCTTCTGCGAAAAGCCGATCGTCACGACGATCGCCGAAAGCATCGAGCTTGCCCATCTGATGGCGAAGTTCGGCCATGAGCGGCTGATGGTCGGCCTGGTGCTGCGTTACTCGCCTCTCTACAAGGATCTGCGCGCCATCCAGGCCGAGGGCAAGCTCGGCCAGATCGTCTCGATCGAGGCTTCCGAACATATCGAGCCCTATCACGGCGCCTTCTTCATGCGCGACTGGCGCCGCTACGAGCGTTATTCCGGCAGCTTCATGCTGGAGAAATGCTGCCACGACCTCGACCTTTATAATGGCGTCGTCGGCGCGCGGCCAGAGCGGGTGGCGAGTTTCGGCGGCCGCAAGAGCTTCACTCCGGCCAACGACCCGGCGCGCGAGGGCATCAACGATCTCGAGATGTTCCATCGCAAGCCGAGCGGCTGGATGGGCTCGGACAAGGTCTTCGACAGCGATGCCGATATCATCGATTATCAGGTGGCGATCGTCGAATATGAAAATGGCGTCGGCATGAACTTCCACACCAATCTGAACGTGCCCGACCAGTTCCGCCGTTTCGCCATCATGGGCTCGCGCGGCATGGCCGAGGGCGATTTCGTGCGCGGCTATCTCGATGTGCACGAGCAGCTGACCGGCAACAAGGTGGTCGAAAACAAATATGCCGCGACCGAACTCTCCCAGCATTACGGCGCCGACGAACAGATGGCGAGCGATCTCTTGGAAAGCGTGCGCACCGGCCTCGAACTTCCGGTTTCCACGCTGAATGCGCTCGAAGCCGGCATTCTGGCGCTGGCGATGGACGAAGCGAGGATGAAGAAAACGGTCATCGATCTCAGACCCATCTGGGACCGCTTCGACGAAGCCCTTCACGCAAGAGCGGCTTGAGGACGGCGGCAAGATGAGTGTTCAAAGAAGCGCCTTCATCTTCGCCTGGATCCTCCTTCTTCCGGCCGTCCTCTACGTTCTCGCCATCGTCGCCTATCCCCTCGTCGATACCTTCATTCTCTCCTTCACCGACGCGTCGCTGAAGAAGACCACCAATTGGGTCGGCTGGGTCAATTACGAGAAGATCTTCAACGCCACCTTTGCCGAGGTCATTCTCCGCACCTTCGTGTGGACCTTCTTCTCCGTTGCTCTCAAAATGGTGATCGGCACCTTCGGCGCATGCATGCTGAATGCCGCCGTGCCCGGCCGCTCGCTGTTCCGGCTGTTGACCATGCCGCCCTGGATCGTGCCGATGGCGATCGGCATCTTCATGTGGGGCTGGATGTATAACGGCCAGTTCGGGATGATCTCGGGCCTGCTGCAGCGCTTCGGCCTCGTCGACGGCCCGGTCGCTTTCCTTGCCTACGGAAGCACCGCCTTCTGGGCGACGATCGTCACCGATGTCTGGATCGGCGTGCCGCTGGTGACGATCTATTTCCTGGCGGCGATCCAATCCATTCCGAAGGATCTCTACGAGGCCGCCTGGACCGACGGCGCCGGCCGCTGGTACCGCTTCCGCCGCATCACCCTGCCGCTGATGGTGCCGGCCATCATCACCATGTCGATGCTGTCGCTGATCGCCACCTTCAACTCGTTCGACATCATCTGGATCCTGACGCAGGGCGGGCCGAGCGGCGAGACCACGACGATGATCATCGACACCTATCACACCGCGATCGGCTCGAAGAAATACGGCGAAGGGGCGGCGCGTGCCGTTCTGATCTGCATCTTCCTGTCGCTCTTCTGCTTTGCCTATTTCCGCGTCACCCGCCGCCTCAACCCGGAGAAGCGCGCATGAGCAGCCCCGCGATGATCGACCGTTACCGCTGGTGGGAAATCATCCTGATCTATTGCGGCATCGCCCTGTTTCTTTTTTTCGTGCTGGCGCCCTTCTTCGAAGGTTTCATGGTGTCGCTGAAGCCGCTCAGCCAGCTCTTCTCCTCGCCCTACCGCTTCTGGCCTGAGAATGGCTCGTTCGAAGCCTACCGGACGATGTGGATCAGCGTGCCGGGTTTCGGGCGCTATATCTTCAACTCCTTCTTCATCTCGATCATCGTCACGCTGATCGTGCTCTGCCTGGTCATTCCGGCGGCCTATGCCTTCGCCAAATTCGAATTCAAGGGCATGGGCATCCTGCTCGGCGCCTTCCTGACGGTGAACATGTTCTCCGGCGCCGTGCTGCTCATCCCGCTCTTCCGGCTGATGCGCAGCATGGGCGTGCTCAACACCTATCTCGCCATGATCGTGCCGGGCGTCGCCTTCCTGATCCCTTCGGCGATCTGGCTGCTGCGCACCTACATGATCCGCATTCCGCAGGAGCTCAACGAAGCCGCCTATATGGATGGCGCCAGCCATTTCTACACGCTGCGCCGGGTCATCCTGCCCATTGCGATGCCGGGGATCATCGTCGTCGCCATCACCACCTTCATCGGCGCCTACGCCCAGCAATTCATCTTCGCGCTGACCTTCAACTCGAAGACCGAATACATGCCCCTGCCGGTGGGTCTCTTTGCTTACTTCGGCAAGCAGGAGGTCATCTGGAACGAACTGATGGCGGCCTCCTTCGTCGGCATCGCGCCGGCGATGGTCGTCATCTTCTTCCTTCAGCGCTACCTTGTCGGCGGGCTGACCGCCGGTGCGGTGAAACAATAAGAGCAAAAAACGAGTGAACAGCTAACACAAGAACGGGAGTCACGACGTGAGCATAACAATTAAGACAGGCCTTATGGCGCTCGCTTTGCTCGGTTCGACGGCATTGACCGCGGTCCATGCCCAGGCGGCCGACAAGGAAATCAGCTGGATCTATTGCGGCGACACGATCGACCCGGTCCACACCAAATACATCAAGCAGTGGGAAGAAAAGAACGCCGGCTGGAAGGTCGCCCCCGAAGTCGTCGGCTGGGCGCAGTGCCAGGACAAGGCAACGACGCTGGCGGCTGCCGGCACGCCGGTTGCCATGGCCTATGTCGGCTCGCGCACGCTGAAGGAGTTCGCGCAGAACGACCTCATCGTCCCGGTGCCGATGACCGATGACGAGAAGAAGACCTATTACCCCCACATCGTCGATACGGTGACCTTCGAGGGCAACCAGTGGGGCGTTCCGATCGCCTTCTCCACCAAGGCGCTCTACTGGAACAAGGATCTCTTCAAGCAGGCCGGCCTCGATCCCGAGAAGCCGCCGAAGACCTGGGCCGAAGAAATCGAGATGGCCAAGACCATCAAGGAAAAGACCGGCATTCCCGGCTTCGGTCTCTCCGCCAAGACCTTCGACAACACCATGCACCAGTTCATGCACTGGGTTTACACCAATAACGGTGCGGTGACGGATGCCGACGGCAAGGTGACGCTCGACAGCCCCGAGATCCTCGCCGCGCTGAAGGCCTATAAGGACATCGTCCCCTACTCCGAAGAAGGCCCGACCGCCTACGAGCAGAACGAAGTGCGCGCCATCTTCCTCGACGGCAAGGTCGCCATGATCCAGGCAGGGTCTGGTGCTGCCGACCGCCTGAAGAAGACGCAGATCAGCTGGGGCATCACGACGCTGCCGCTCGGCCCCAACGCCAAGGGCCCCGGCACGCTTCTGATCACCGACAGCCTGGCGATCTTCAAGGGCTCCGGTGTCGAGGACAAGGCGACCGAATTCGCCAAGTTCATCACCTCGCCGGAGGTTCAGTCGGAATACGAGCTTCAGGGCGGCGCCGGCCTCACCCCGCTGCGTCCTTCCGCCAAGGTCGACGAATTCGTCGCCAAGGATCCCTATTGGAAGCCGCTCATCGACGGCATCAGCTATGGTGGCCCGGAACCGCTCTTCACCGATTACAAGGGCTTCCAGAATTCGATGATCGAAATGATCCAGTCGGTGGTGACGGGCAAGGCCGAGCCGGAAGCCGCGCTGAAGAAGGCTGCCGGCGAAATCG
This sequence comes from Rhizobium esperanzae, assembly GCF_014197615.1. Taxonomy (GTDB): domain Bacteria; phylum Pseudomonadota; class Alphaproteobacteria; order Rhizobiales; family Rhizobiaceae; genus Rhizobium; species Rhizobium esperanzae_A. Next base: position 69,737 of record NZ_JACIFY010000009.1, on the reverse strand, counting down.
AAGCCTTCAAGTAACCCCCTTGAGGCTTTTTGGGGTCGCGGCGGGATGGCCGCGGCCCCTCCCCTATGACGATCGAATGTGCGACGAAGGCCGCCGGCGGAGACAGATTTTTGGGACAGCTCCTTCTCAACAAAGTTCAGAAATTCTACGGCGACTACGAAGTTCTGAAGGGCGTGCAGCTCGATGTGAAGAACGGCGAGTTCGTCGTCTTCGTCGGCCCGTCCGGCTGCGGCAAGTCCACCCTGCTGCGGATGATCGCCGGTCTCGATGCGACGACGGCAGGCGACATCGTCATCGACGGTATCAGGGTCAACGATCTGCCGCCGGTCAAGCGCGGCATCGCCATGGTGTTCCAGTCCTACGCGCTCTATCCGCATATGACCGTCTTCGAAAACATCGCCTTTCCGCTTCGCGTCGAGAAGATGGAGGAGACAAAGCTCAAGGCCAAGGTCGAAAATGCGGCGCGCATCCTGCACCTCGAACAACGCCTGCAGCAGAAACCCGGCATGCTCTCCGGCGGCCAGCGCCAGCGCGTCGCGATCGGCCGCGCTATCGTGCGCGAACCGAAGATTTTTCTGTTCGACGAGCCGCTCTCCAACCTCGACGCGGCGCTGCGCTCCGATATGCGCATCGAGCTGGCCAAGCTGCACAGGGCGTTGAAGGCGACGATGATCTATGTGACGCACGACCAGGTCGAGGCGATGACCATGGCCGACCGTATCGTCGTGCTCGACGCCGGCAACATCTCCCAGACCGGCGCGCCGCTGGAGCTTTATCACAAGCCCGCCAATCAGTTCGTCGCCGGCTTCATCGGCAATCCGAAAATGAATTTCCTGCCCGTCACCTGCAAGGGCGTCGGCGCCCATGGCGTCGAGGTCGAGTATCACGGCCAGACCGCCGTTCTGCCGGTGACGCCGCGCGACGGCATATCAGGCAAGACCCTGACGCTCGGCATCCGCCCGGAGCATATCCAGCTCAACGGCGGTGATATCGTCTTCACCGTGACGCCGACCGTCATCGAACGCCTCGGCGCCAATACCGTCGCTTACGCCTCACTCAACGGCGAGGCCGAAAATTTCTGCGCCATGCTCCCCGGCAGCGTCGGTATCCGCGCGGATGCGCCCGTTTCGACCGGCATCAATGCCGCGGATTGCCATCTCTTTGACGAGGCCGGCATTGCCTTTGAGCGGCGCGTCGAATTGACAGAGATCGATATGAATGTGATCAATCCGACGGCGGCGTGAGCCGCTTGGCTCAGTGGCGGCGATTTGTCCCGCCAGGGGCGGTTCCGGGGCGGAATGACACGCTAAGCATTACGACTGCTTGCCCGCAGAAGTTCGGGCTGTTTTTCACGCCACGGATCCGGGTTCCCGCAAGACCAAGACCAGATACTTGGACACTTGCTCAACAGGCCTTGGGGTGGCGGTATTCTACCTGCCTTCACTTATGCTCCAGGTCGCGGCGGGCGGCATGCGGAGCAAATATTTCTGGCGCATCTATAGCAAGCGATGCGGTGGATGTTCAAAGGGGTCGATGTGAAATTCTTTGATTTCGCAAACTGAAGTTATGCTTTGCAAAGCAAGCGCTCTCAAGAAAACAAAGGGGATCTCGGTGCAACCTATCAGGTATTTATAGCTTGCATTGAACGTTATTAATGGATATAGTTGCATATCGGCTTTCGAGGCCAGGCGTTGGATAGCGTATTTCGAATAGTTAGTCATGACTGCGATGAATTTAGACGCGAGCGTGAGCGTCTATTCATCGAGGTGCGAAATGTGACTCCGGTAGGGTTGCTATTGGAAGTCGGCAGTACTGCGGTCCCGGGCCTAATTGGAAAAGAAGACATCGACTTTGCATTGATCGTGCCGGCAGATCAGTTTGTCGTGGCACGAGCGGACTTGGACAAGTCGTTCCAGAGGGATGGTCAGCAACTATCGAATTTTCAGTATCAGGGGTACGTGCTGCCATCGAAATTTGATGCGGCAGTACAGCTGACGATACGTGGAAGTAAGTTTGATACTTTCCAAAATTTTGTCTCCAAGATGAGGCGCAGCCCATCGCTAAGGCGGGCGTACAACAAACTGAAATTGGAGTGGGATGGTAAGCCAATGGATGAGTATCGAGTCGCCAAGCGCAAGTTCATAGAGGATGTACTTTAGACTGGACGAAATTTGTTCAGTGCAACAGGAGGATAATTATATGTCGGTCGAACAAAATATTGACCTATCGCCAGATGAACAAAAAATCATCGAAGAAAGTGTGGCGTCGATACGGAAGGTTCTTCGATCAAAGAACAAAGATATCAAAAGCCTAATCGGAATGGTTACCAGTGAGGACGTCGGCAAAACTGCAAAAGCGGTCGAGGTACGGTTCGCTGAAGAGAACGTCCTAAACGTTCAAATGAATATGGTAGCCTTTGATTAGCTAGTTCCATATGGAGCGCGACATGCTCTCGCTTTGTGAGCCTAAGCAGGCATTTGGAAATTTGTATCGGCTTGCGCGGGTTCAGGACCCGAGCGTAAGCATAATAACCGCGGAAGACCTGCGCCGCGGATATCTGGCATTTCTAGAGGGTCGTCAGCCAAGCGTCCCTGTAAATTACTCGGATGATATCTTTGTTGTCGACCAAGCAATTCAAGACAAATTAGCCGGCGCGTTCAGCAAAGGAGCCCTGAACGATCTCAATCAAGAAGATGTTGTCGGTGAGAATTACCCTCTCCAACTCCTTGGGCAGCGCACTCAGTTGGTGCAGGAGGCTCTAGCATACCTGTTAACCTTGAATGATGATTTCAGTTCGGTTTTTGATATCGTTATCCATTCCATTTTTGTAAGGCCTAGCAAACCCACTAAGACGACCCACGGTTCGCATGGCGGCTCGTCGAGTGCGTCGATTGGTGCAATCTGGCTTGCGGTTGGGGAGCAAATCCAGCAAGTTGATCTTGTAGAAATGCTTGTGCACGAGTTAACGCACCATTTGATGTTCATAGATGAACTCAATCAACCACAATTCGACTATGATCTCATTACTCGAAAAGAAAACTTCGCGTTGTCCGCAATTCTCAAAAGACAAAGACCTCTGGATAAGGTCATCCATAGTATCGCGGTCGGAGCATCGATTATTGACGCGAGAAACAGATATCTTCCCAGCCATGGTAAGACCCTCGTCCATCCGGCGACACCTGAACTGAAGAGTGACACCCTTGCTGCGATCGCCAGCGTTATGCAATTGCAGAACATAAAGGAGTTGGTCACACGCCACACCATTCAGCTTTTAGAAGAATGTGAAGAATTTTGCCACGCCACCAGCTTGGTGGCCTAGAATGAGTACGATGCTCCTGTTTCAAGAGTTGCGATCACGATGTCTGGATATCGATCGGTCGTGGCGCAACTTCGATTACAAGCATCAGGCCTTTTCGGATATTGTTCAAGAGCTAACGCACGACCTAGATCTGTCCCCCTTCGGACACGTTGAGCAAGCTGTGCAGCTTCTGGGCGAACCGGAGATTGCTGAGCTCCAAAGACTCTCATCTTTTTCAGACCTGTACCTGAAGTTGTTCGATAACGGGCGGTTTTGGGTCGAAATCTTGAATTGGTGGGGCAGTGATATCAACATTCACGATCACGACTTCGCGGGCATCCAGTTTCAACTTGCGGGTCACTCTCTCAACGTCGGTTATAATTTCCATCAGGACGGTGAGCTAGGTGAGCTGTCGATGGGGGAGCTATCGGTGTCCAGTGCCGCCCTTTGGAGGCCAGGCGATCGATCGATTGTTGCACCTGGGCGCAAAGCTCCTCATAATGTTTGTCACATTGACATTCCTACCGTAAGCCTCCTCATTCGCACGCACCCCGATCCATTGTTTGGTCCCCAATGGAATTATTTTCCACCGGGTGTCGCGGGTAGCTATGGGGTTGCTACTCCGTCTTTTAGAAAACACGTTCAGGCCCTAAGGTTGCTTGCACGTGGTGACAAAGATGTTTTCCGCCAGGCTTTTGGGCGTTTCTGCGAGCGCGCTACAGCCCGAGAACTGTTATTTGGGCTCGTTAAGATGATTGATGTTCTGTTTGAGGTCGACAAAGTTGATCTCGTCTACGAGCTTGCTGCCAAGTCGGGCGCGAATGAGACGGTCGTTGAGGCGGTCGTATTTTACCGCGCCACCGAGTCGATAAAACACTTCAAGAATACTACTGCGTTGCCTTGGCGTGCCCAACTTGCCCTTTCCATTGTGGCTTCGGGTATTAACGCTACGCATTTCGCAGATATTGTGCATCATTTGAGATTAGGCGGCTTTGATCCTGGATTTGACAATCCGTTAGAAGAACTTCGATCCCTAATCGACGAGCAGGTTGATCGGCGAATCTCAGAGACGCTTGCCATTTTTGACATCGCGTAATGAGGGGCGGATTCTTCATTGTCTAATCATATCATGTCGTTCGAAGGCAAACAGATGGTGTAGCTTGTATCGACGGCATTTCCTTGGAAGGGGCCTCGTCGTGCGGTGTGCACATGTGGCTCTCCACATCACGCTTCATGAGGGTAACTACACGGTCCGCAATTCCTGCGAGAGCGTCCGCTGATGGCGCGAAGCTGCCCTCCCCGACGGGCGGTACTATTCGAAACAGGATACACCTCGTAATCAAAGTGTGAGCGTAACAGCGCCTGCGCTTTTCTTTGAGGTGAAGCCTGCTCTTTTATGCCTTTTGTAAGCTCTTTGCTGGAATTCACGGGGCATGTGGCGTGATCATAAGACTTGGTGGGAATGCTAATTTCTAGGGACGAATCAAACTTTTATGATATTTGAAGCTTTCTTATTTATTATGTGAGTTGTCGCCGTGGTCGATATTACCGATAGCCTTACAAAAGCCCTTCACAGCTGCGGATCCGCACCATTTCTCTTTATTGGGTCAGGCTTTTCTAGAAGGTATATCGGTCTAGAAACATGGTCTGATCTGCTCGCGAGGTTCTGCACAAACATCAACGACTATGGCCTGTACCTATCGAACGCTGACGGCGATCTGCCGCGCACTGCGTCATTCATCGCCAAAGACTTCAATGTGATGTGGTGGAAGCATGCTAGCTACGAGGCGAGTAAACAAGATTACGGAAAGGAAGCCACGGAGCAGTCGGCTTCTCTGAAATATGAGATCGCGAAATATCTGCGCGGACTATCGCTCGAATACAAAGGCACAGGTCTAGAAGACGAGATCAAAGCGCTCTCCCAGATGAACGTCGACGGTATCATCACGACAAATTGGGACTTGCTTCTCGAAGACCTCTTCCCTGATTACAAGGTTTTCATCGGGCAGGAAGAGCTGATCTTTTCAAATCCGCAGAGCATTGCCGAAATCTACAAGATCCATGGCTGCTCCTCTCGTCCTTCCTCGCTTGTCTTAACAGAGGATGACTACAAGGACTTTCAGAAGAAAAACCCTTATCTCGCAGCTAAGCTGATCACGATCTTCGTAGAACATCCAGTGATCTTCCTTGGCTACTCCATAAATGATCCGCATATCCAAGCGATAATCGCATCGATTGCAGAGTGCGTGGGTGGAGACAAGCTCAAGCAATTTGAAGAAAACCTGATCTTCGTTGAGCGCGCAGATAAGGGGCAAGACGACGCTTTCGAAGGCGCAACGATCACTATTGGTCCAAGCAAAGTGCGTGTCACGCTCGTCCGAACTAACGATTTTTCAAAGATCTATGCTGCTGTTGAGGCGACGAAGCGTAAGATCCCGGCTCGCGTCCTTCGATACTGTAAAGAGCAGATGTACGAGCTTGTGAAATCGGCGGACCCCGAGATCAAGCTGGCCGTCCGAGATCTCGACGATATTGGCGAGAAGGACGATATTGAGTTCGTTGTTGGCGTCGGCGTTGCGAAGGAATTCAGAGAACGCGAAGAAAAGGTCACAGAACGCCAGAAAGAGGTAATGACGGCAAGAGGCTATGCTGGCGTTTCGGTCGATGACGTGTTCGCTGACATTATCAAGGAAAAATCCGAATATGATGCCGAGCAGCTCCTGAAATCGACCTATCCCCTCTTCAGGAAGTTGTCGAATAGCTACATCCCCTCGTTTCGATATCTCCAAGCCGTTGGTGTCGTAGATAAAGTCGCCTTCGCGAAATGCGAATTTGTAGAGGGAAAAAGGGTCGCACAGCGCACCGTCTCGCGCGGGTTCCAGACGAGCCAGTTTCGGGTAGCCTACGACCGAGATTTCAAGGGCCTGACAACCGCTCAGATCATCGAACGTACCACACCCGAGAAGGCAGTGGGTATTATACCCTTTCAGCCGAGAGACCAAATTGACTTGGCCGTAGTAGCCAAATTCCTCAACGACAATGCAGATAAGCTGAAAGAAGGGGCCTACCGATCATTCTTCCGCAAATTAGCATGCCTCTACGACTATCTTGCGTTCGGATTTGAAGGGTAAGAAATCAGTGTCATCACCGAAGGCTACCATATCGGGCAGCCTCCCGGCGAACTAGCTTCTATTGGCGAGCAAGTAACGTTGGATTGACCGACCCCACGTAGTTTTTGGACACTTCTGTCGCGACGTTACAAATGAGATTTATGGGTACAATCTGAAGGATGTCAGGGCCGCCATTGGCACAACGACGTCCTCCGTCGCGCACGCACGCTCTTGCGATATAGGCGACTGCATTCTTGCTAACATCGAGATCGCGAGCAATCCCTACCGGCAACTGCGACCTTCGGCGGGCCATTTGCCCCTCGACCGAAACCGCCCCCTACCAAACAAGCCCTCGAGCCGCGACCTCCTCCACGCGCGTCACCACACCACCCCGATGAAACACCATCGTATCGAACAGATTGGACACCACGCAGGTGTGATTGGGGATGATGAACAGCTTCTCGCCGATCTGCGGCCGGGGACCGGTGCAGTTCGACAGGTCGATCACGCCGTGTTCTTCCGAGAGGCTGGTGATCCGTGCTTCGGGATAACCGACGATTAGGCCGTAATCGCTGAAACCCTGGAGATCCGAGGTCAGCGCCTTCGAGCCGGCGTCGATGACGGCGCGGTCGGGGGTTGGGCGGGAGACGACGGTCGCCAGCACGTGCATGGCGCAATCGTCCTCGGTGCAATGGCCCATGCGCACCATCTGGCGGTCATTGTAGATATAGGTGCCGGCGCGGTGTTCTGTGGCCGAGGGGACGAGATGCGCTTCGAACAGGCTCGGTGTTCCGCCGTTGCTGACGATCGGGCAGTCTATGCCGTCGGATGTCAAGCGCTGCAGCGTCTCGGTGATGAAGGCTTCGGCGGCGGCGGCCGATTGCGGCTTCGGATAGGTGACGATGCCGCCGAAGGTGAGGCCGTCGGCGGCAGCAATGCGCCTGGCGAGCGAGGCGGCTTCCGCCGCTGTCTGCACGCCGCAGCGGCTGCCGCCGGTATCGCATTCCACCAGCACGGTCAGCGACTTGTGGCCGGAGAAATGCGCTGCCAGCCCGTCGACCGTCGTTTCGCTGTCGGCGACGACCTTGAGGGCCGGGATTTTGTCGTTCAATCTCGCCAGGCGCTCGAGCTTCTGCTGGCCGAGGATGTTGAAGGTGATCAGGATGTCGCCGAAGCCGGCTTCGGCAAAGACCTCGGCCTCCGTCACCTTCTGGCAGTTGATGCCCTTGGCGCCGGCGGCGACCTGCGCGACGGCCAAGGCCGGGATCTTGTGGGTCTTGATATGCGGGCGGAAGTTCAGCCCGTGCTCATCCATATAGGATTGAACACGGTTGATGTTGGCAGCCAGCCTGTCTTCGTCGATCACCGGACGCGGTGTCGAGAGATCGGCGATCCTGTCTCCTGCCCTGGCGACGACGGCAAAGCTGGCATCATGCATCTAGGCGGCTCCGCGTTGTAGCCCGTGTGGATCGGCAACGATCGGCCAGATCGTCTTCGGCGCTCGCTGGTATGGCGTCGTCGCCGGATTATTGGGATAGGGCGTTCCGGCCGAGCAGTAAAGGATCTCGGTGGCGATCCTGGAGAAGGAGGCGAAGAAGTGATTGGTGGATTTGATCACCAGGATCTTCTGTTTTGTCGGATCGATGCCCATCACCGAAAATAGGCTCGGATCGAAGCTCTGGGCGCGCGTCGAATTGAGGATGATGTCGATGCCGTTGAGCACGATATGGGCGGCATCGCCGAAAGGCGCGAGGCTCTCGCCGAACTGCATCTCGGCATTTTTCACCAGCCTGACGACCCTGACGGTGCCGTCGATGGGGCTGCCGGTGCCGGGCGCCGATTTGGCGCCGAAGCGCAGTGGAATTTCCGCCCCCTCGCCCGCCGCAAAACAGATCTGCACGGCCACCGGATCCCAGATCGTGCCGATCGCCGCACTGGTGACGCCGCGGGCAAGGAGCTCGCCGAGAATAACCGTCGCATCGCCTGCCGTACCGCCGCCCGGATTGTCCCAGACATCGGCAATGACGACGGGCCATGCGGTGGCATCAATCGCCCGCGCAACGGCTTGCTTCTCGTCGATCTGCGGCACCATGAAGGTGCCGCGTTTGGAAAACAGCTCGAGGCCGAGTTCACGCGCCAGGGCCGCGCCCTTTTCCGGCCTGTTGTCGGTGACGACAAGCAGCTTCGTTCCCATTTCGGGAACGTCGCCGACCATGAAGCCGTGGATCACCGAGATCGACAGAATGTCCGGATCGTCCTTCTCGATCTGCATGATCTTGTCGACGAAGGAGCGCATCGGCTCGCGCGATGTCGGAAAGACGTCGATCATCCGGCAGTCGAATACCGAGATAACAGGCTTGACCCGGCCTTCGAGCGTATCGACGGCGATGCGCCAGAGATCCTCGGCGCGGTCGACGAAGTCGGTATGCGGAAATTCCTTGAAGTAGACGGCGAAATTAAGTGCTGCAACGCGTTTTGCCGTGAGATGGCTGTGGGGGTCGAGTTCGGCTGAGATGAGCACATCAGGCCCGACGATCTCGCGCATGCGAGTGAGGAGATCGCCTTCCGTATCCTCGTATCCGGCCGCGACCATCGCGCCATGCAGGCCCATGACGACGGCATCGACCGGCATTGCCGCCTTGAGCTGGCCGAGGATTTCGTCGCGCAATTCTTCGTAGGTTGCCCGGTTGACGAGGCCTGCCGGGTCGGCCCAGGTCGCCGTTCCCTCGATCAGGTCCCAGCCCTTTTCTTTTGCCACGCGCCTGCCGATGGTGATCGGCGCGGTGCAGAGCGTCGGTGTTTCCGGATGCTGGCCGGGCGGGGCATAAAGAGAGGCTTCGAATGCGCGGCGATCCACGCAGATCGGTGAAAAAGTATTGGTCTCGGTCGCCAATGCTGCCGTGAAAATGCGCAAAAAAGTGGCCTTCGTGTTGTCGGCCCCGCTTTACCCCATCGGGTTCGGCAGGTAGCCGGTGAAACCTGAGATCTTCCAGCGTCCTTGATGAAGCCTGCAATAATAGAGCGTCTGCCATTGCAGCACGTCGCGGGTGCCGTCGGACTTGGTAATGCTGCCGTCGAATTTCTTGCGGACCAGCGCCCTATCGCCTTCGATCTCGATATCTTCGAGCGTCGTCGTGGTGAAGATCGCCGTGCGCGCATCTTCGGCAAAACTCTGCTCGGCGAAATCCTTCGCCTGCCTCAGCCATTCCTGGTGATAGGCTGCGAGTGTCGGGAAAGCCAGGCGCCACCTGTCGGGGCTCACCTGCTTCTGGGCATCGATGCCGATGAAGCCCTCTTCGACGAAATCATGCTCCACCTTCGACCAGTCGGCAGCGAGAAATGCATCGATATCGCGCAGAACGAGCATTTCCCAGATCGCGTGCCGGGCGCTGTCTGCGGGGAAAGGATTCAGGAAAGGATCGCGCATATCAGCCCCGGATTGAAATTCTTTTCATAATTTATGTTTTTCACTGGTCAAATTCTGCTTTTTGTGGTCATTTGTCAACTTATCAAGAAAATAATTTGCAAGGACTTCAGCATGCCCATCAAGCGCTATGGCACTGTTCAAACGGGGGGCGGCGGCAAGGCGCTGCCTTTCGCGCGCGCGGTCGAAGCCGACGGATGGCTCTATGTTTCCGGCCAGGTTGCGATGGAAGACGGCGAGATCATCGACGGCAACATCATCGCCCAGACCCACAAGACGATCGCCAATGTGCTCGCGATACTCGATGAGGCCGGATACGGCGTCGAGGATGTCGTGCGCGTCGGCGTCTGGCTCGACGATCCCCGTGACTTCTGGACCTTCAACAAGATCTATCAGGAATATTTCGGCGAACATCCGCCGGCACGCGCCTGTGTGCAATCATCGATGATGGTCGATTGCAAGGTTGAGATCGACTGCGTGGCCTATAAGAAGAAGGGTGACTAGCGGATACGATCGGGGGAGCGGCTTTGGATATCTTTTCGACATTGCAGGAAGACAAGGGCCGGCTCTCTCCCTCCGAAAGCCGCATCGCCGAGATCATCGTCAACGATTTCGAATTCGCCGTGAATGCCTCGATCATCGAGCTTGCCGAACGCGCCGAGGTCTCGCCGCCGACCGTCACGCGCTTCTGCCGGCGGCTGGGCTGCGAGAGCTTTTCCGATTTCAAGGTGCAGCTTGCCCGCACCGCCCATATCGGCGTGCGTTATTTGAAGCCGGAATCGAAAAGCACCGATCCGGCCGATGTCGCCCAGGATATCATCACCAAGGCGCAGAACGCCCTCTTTCTGCTGCACCGCTCGCTCGATCTGGCCGCGATCCAGGCCGCCGTCTCCCATATCGCCAAGGCCGATATGATCTATGCCTTCGGCTCCGGCGGCAATTCGTCGATGATCGCCGACGAACTGCAGAACCGCCTGTTCCGTCTCGGGCTTCGCATCACCGCCAGTTCCGATCACAGCATGCAGTTGATGATGGCGGCCGCGGCAAGGCCGGGCGACGTGCTGATCGGCTCGTCCTTTTCGGGGCGCAATATGGAGCTGGTCCGGGCCTTCGAGCTTGCCCGCGACACCAAGGTGAAGACGATCGCTCTCACCCAGACGGATAGCCCGGTCGCCAAGGCCGCCGAAATCGTCGTGCCGATCGACCTTCCCGAAGGCAACAACATCTATCGCCCGACCTCGACACGCATCGCCTACCTCGCGACGGTCGATATTCTGTCGAGCCTCGTCGCCTATGCCGTTCAGCCGAAGGCGACGACCACGCTTCGGCGCATCAAGCAGCAGCTGGTCATTCACCGCGACGGTGACGACCGGCAATTGCTTGGCGATTGAAACCACAAGATTGAACCATGAGCGGGAGCGCGGGAAAATGACCCAATCGGCAGCCATCGTCACGGGTGCGGCGGGCGATATCGGTGCTGCGATCGCCGCACGGCTCGCCGATGATCATGACGTCGTGTTTCTCGCCGACATCGATGCCGCGGCTGCGGCTGCCGCGGCCTCGAAGCTCGGGCCGGCCAATCGCTTCGTGGCCGCCGGATGTGACGTGACCAGCGAGGCAAGCATTGCGGCATTGGTCGGGCGCGCCGCCGGCGCCGGGGTGGTTCGAACGCTGGTCAACAATGCCGGGGCGGCGCGTGCGACCAGCCTGCACGAGACGACGCCGGAGATCTGGCGGGCGGACAATGCGCTCAATCTCGAAGCGGCATTCCTGTGTTTCCGCGCCTTCGAGCCGATGCTGAAGGCCTCGAAAGGCTCGGTCGTCAACATCGCCTCGGTCAACGGCATGCATGTCTTCGGCCATCCGGCCTATAGCGCCGCCAAGGCCGGTCTTCTGCATTTCACCCGGCTGGTCGCCGTGGAATACGGCAAGTTCGGCATCCGCTCCAATGCGGTGGCGCCCGGCACGGTGAAGACGCAGGCCTGGGAGGCGCGCGCGAGCGCCAACCCGAATGTGTTCGAGGAAGCGCGCCGCTGGTATCCGCTGCAGCGTGTCGTCGATCCCAGGGATGTCGCCAATGCCGTCGCCTTCCTTGCCGGTCCGTTGGCTGCGGCCATCACGGGCGTCTGCCTGCCCGTCGATTGCGGCCTGACGGCCGGCCAGGCCGAGCTGGCGCGAACCTTCTCCCAATCAGAACATTACTGACGTCAGACAACTCCATGAGCCGCCTCTTCCCCGCCGTCTTCCGCAATCCGGCGATCCGCGCAAGCATGATCGCCATTTTCACCTTCGGCATGGCAGGCGCAATGACCGCACCTTATCGTTCGGTCGTCGGCATCCGCGAGCTTGGCCTGAGCGACGGTCTCTATTCCTGTCTGGCCTTCGCCTCGGCGGCGGTGAACGTTGTTATCAGCGTCATGCTCGGCAATCTCGCCGATCGGCTGGGCGAATACCGTTCGGCGATGATCGGTGCCTGCATCTTCGGCATCGTCGGCTACGGCATGGTCTACGCCTTTCCCTCCGCGGCGATCTTCATCATCAGCGGCTTGCTGCCGCTGCCGGTCTACGGGGCGCTGAATTCGCTGCTGTTTGCCAATGCGCGGGCGGCCATGCATGGCATGAACCGCAGTGACATGGTGACGGCCAACTCCGGCGTGCGCGCCATGATCTCGCTCTCCTGGGTGCTGATCCCGGGCATAACAGGTCTTGCGCTCTCCGGCGCATCGAGCATGCTGCCGGCCTACCTCTTTGCCGCCATCTCATGCCTTTTCTGCCAGGGCATCATCCTCTTCGCCCTGCCGAAGCGGGCGGGAACGGAGATATCGGCGACCCATCATCTGAGCTATCTCGGCGCGCTGCGGCAGGTGATTTCACCGCGGATTTCGGCGCATATCGCAGGCGTGGCGCTGATAACAAGCACGCTGCATCTGAACGACGCCCTGCTGCCGCTGATCGCTACCGGCCCAGCCCATGGCAGGCTCAGCGATGTCGGCATTCTCGTCGGCATCGTCGCCTTGCTGGAGGTCGTCTTCATCATCGTCTGGTCGCGGATCGCGCGGGAGGCCGGCCAGATGACCGCACTTGCCGCCGGCACCATCATCTATGCCGTGTTCCTCAGCCTTCTCGGCTTTGCCTCCGAGCCGTGGCATCTCTACGCGCTGACCTTGCTCGCCGGCATTGGTGCGGCGGCGATCATCAGCATTCCGATCACCTATCTGCAGGATCTCATTGCCGATCGGCCGGGGCTCGGCAGCGCACTGATCTCCGTCAATATCTTTGCGAGTGCGGGCATCGGCGCGCTGGTTTTTGCCGCCGGCACCTATATGACAGGTTATTCCGGGACCGCCATCATGAGCGCCGTCACCGGTCTGTCGGGCATAACGCTCCTCGGCCTGCTGCAGAGACGAAATGCCGTTGCGCCCGTTGACGCCGGGCTTCAATAAACGCTGGTAAAGAATGTGGCTTTCATCACTATCCGTCTTATGACAAGGGTGGGTCACCATTTCCTTTGAAGGCGACATGAAGGCAATCTCCGGCACGAATCTCGAGCAGGCCAAGTCTCACAACCGGCGTGTGGTGATCGAGGCCGTGCGCACCCACGGTCCCCTGTCGCGCGCGGCGATCGCCCGGATGACGGCGCTGACCGCGCAGACCGTATCCAATATCGTCGAGGAACTGGAGAGGTCGCATCTTCTGGTGCCGGCCGAGGCGCAGAAGCTGGCGCGCGGCCAGCCGATCATCCCCTATTCGATCAATCCGGCCGGCGCCTATTCGATCGGCCTCGAACTTGGCCGCCAGCGCGCCAGCGGGGTTCTGACCGATCTCTCCGGCGCTGTGCGCGCACGCATCGAGCGCCACGTCGAACATCCCGATCCGCAAAGGGCGATGCCGGCGCTGCAGTCGATCGTCGAAGACCTCACGCAGGCCTTCGCCTTCGACCGAAGCCGGCTGCTCGGCGTCGGCATGGCCCTGCCCGGCCGTTATGCCGATGGCGGCATTACCTCTCTCAGCCCGCAGAACCTGCCCGGCTGGCAGGATTTTCCCGTCGGCCATGAGCTGGAGCAGCGGGTCAAGGTGCCGGTGCTCGTCGAAAACGATGCGACGGCGGCCGCGATCGGCGAGCGTCTTCACGGTGTTGCCCGCGGCCTCGGCAGCTTCGTCTATCTGTTTCTGGCCGGTGGCGGCGGCATCGGTGCCGGCATGTTCCTCGACGGCCATCTCTACAAGGGCAGCCGCAACAATGCCGGCGAGATCGGCCATATCATCGTCGAGCCGCACGGCAAGCTCTGCAGTTGCGGCAAACGCGGCTGCCTGGACCGCTACGTCTCGCCAACCGTCGCTTATGAATTCATGGGCATTGCCAATGCCGAGGAGCTGTCGCCAGACGATCTCGACGCACTGATCGCCAAGGGCGGCGAAGGCCTGGATGCCTGGCTCGACCAGGCCGTCCAGCCGCTGCGCCAGACGCTCGACTTCCTCGAACTTGCCTTCGATCCGCAGACCATCGTGCTCGGCGGCAGCATATCGACCTCGCTGATGGCCCGGCTCGCCGAGCGGCTGGAGCCGCTGCACACCCCGATCGACCCCAATCAAAAGCGGATGGTGCCCCGCGTGATGATCGGCATGACCGGCAAGGATACGGCGATCCTCGGTGCCGCCGCCCTGCCGATCTTTTCCGAAACCAATCCACGCTTCGACGTCCTGCAAAAGCCGGTCGTCTGACCCTCATTCCCCCGCCGGCACACGCGCATCGACTTGGCGCGCGCGGCGCGCCGGAGGCCGCGCAAAGATGACCACGTTGCCGAGAAGCGTCAGCGCCAGGCCGACGAGGCCGAGACCGGTCCAGTGGTAGCCTTCGAAGACCGTCGACAGCGACAAGGCGACGATCGGGAACAGGACGGTGGCATAGGCAGCGCGTGAGGAGCCGATGCGCGACACCAGCATCAGATAGGTGGTGAAGCCGATCACCGAACCGATTGCCGCGAGATAGAGCAGTGCGGTGAGATACCGGATGTCGGGCGGCGTCACGATCGGCGTTTGCGTCACGGCAATCAGCAGCAGGAGGAAAATCGCCCCATAGGTCATGCCCCAGGCATTGGCGGTCACCGGTGAAATTCCGGCCGCGCTGTTTCGGCGCGACGCCATATTGCCGAGCGAGAAGAACAGCGTGCCGAGTGCTGCGAGCCCAATCCCTTTCAACGTGCCCAGATTGAAATCGACGACGACCTCCTCTGCGAACAGCAGCAGGAGGCCGGTGGCGCCGAGCGCGGCTGCCAGAAGCGTGCGGCCGGTAACCCGGTCGCCGAAGAACAGGCGCGCATTGACGGCATTGTAGATCGTTGCGAGCGAGAAGATCACCGAGACCAGCCCGGAGGGGACAAAGGCGGCGGCGTTGTAGAAACAGATGAAATTGAGGCTGAACAGGCAGAGTGCTTGCGCAAGGATGAAAGGCTGATCGCGCAAGGCAGGGAGCTTCAGCCGCCGCATGACGGCCAGGATGGCGACGAGGATGACGGCTGCGAGCGCAAATCTGTAAAAGACCGAGACCAGGACCGGCACGGGACCGACCTGCATCGCGATGGCGATCCAGGTCGTCCCCCATATCAGGACGGTCGAGATGAAGAGAGCGGCATTTGCCATGGCGTGATCCTCGTTTTCCCGATCGATAGGCCAACCGTGAGCCGGGCTCTTGCAGATTCTTGCTGCGAAATTTTATGACCCTGGACTTCCTGCTCGCCACGCGGACCGTCCACCGGTATTATCGCGAGGACGTACAGGTGTGGGGAAGAATAGGTGAAAGATAGCCGCCTCTCGGTTTACAGCTTTTTGTCGGCATCTCCCTCTGCCCGGGTGTCACAGTCGATCGATCTGGGGTTCGGGCGATCGGCGGCCCTCTGGAGCAATGGCAGCGACAGGATGAGCTATGAGCGGCCGGACGGACATACGTTCAGCCTCTATCTCACCGGCGGCGCCGGAACGCGCCGTCTGGATGGCAGCCCCGCCGCGCAGGGCCGGCCCGGAGCCTTGTGCGTCATGCCGCAGGGACACTCGTCGGAATGGGAAATTACCGACCCCTTCGAATTCGTCCATCTCTACGTTCCGGACGATCAGATGCGCCGGATGTTTGCCGAGACGTTTGACCGCGATTCGAGGCTTATGGTCCTTCCCGAAGCGACCTTCGCAGATGCGCCCGCTTTGGCGCGCACGCTTCGGCAGATGACGCAAGCGATGTCGGCGGGCGATCATCTCATGGCTGAAGAGGCGATGACGCAGACGATCAAGGATTTCTTCGTCGATCCGCGTTACGCAGGGATGCGTTCCCGCGCCATCAGCGGCGGGCTCGCTCCTCATATCCGGCGCCGGATCCTGGACTATATCGAGGCCCATCTCGACGAGACGATCCGCTTGCAGGATCTGGCGGCGATCGGGCAGCTCAGCGCCTTTCATTTTCAGCGGATGTTCCGGGCAAGCTATGGTGTGTCGCCGCATGGCTGGGTGGCGCACCGGCGTGTCGAGCGCGCCAAATCGATGCTGCGCGGCATGGACCCGATCGCGCAGATCGCTTCGGCCTGCGGCTTCAGCAGCCAGAGCCACATGACCCGGGCGTTCAAGCTGGGCACCGGCGTCACACCTTCTGCCTACCGGCAGCAGCAGTGACGCGCCTTCACCTCACTTCACTGCGATGACGACCTTGCCTTTCACGCGTCCCGTTTCCACATAGGCCAGCGCCTCGTTGGTCTTCTCGAATTGGAATGTCCGGTCAATGACGGGGCGGATGGCGCCCGCCTCGATCAGCGCGGTGATCTTGCCGAGCTGCGCGCCGTTTGCCGTCATGAACAGGAAGGAATAGCCGATCCCCCGGCGTTTCGATTTCCGCCGGATGCTGGAACTCAAGAAGCGCATGACCTGCTGCAGCGGCCAGCCGAAGCCGTTTTCCCTGGCGAAATCGGGATCGGGCGGACCCGATATCGAGATCAGCTTGCCGCCGGGCTTGAGGACGGCGAGCGATTTCTCCAGCGTCTCCTTGCCGAGGCTGTTCAGCACGACGTCATAGCCCTTCAGCAGCTTTTCGAAGTCGTCCTTCTTGTAATCGACCACCACGTCGGCGCCGAGGCTTTTCACCAGATCGACGTTTGCCGTGCTCACCGTCGCCGCCACATGGGCGCCGAGATGTTTGGCAAGCTGGATCGCGATGGTGCCGACGCCGCCGGAGCCCGCATGGATCAGCACCCGCTGGCCCTTCTGCAGCCTGGCGCGCTCGACCAGCGCCTGCCATGCGGTCAGCGCCACAAGCGGAATGGACGCGGCCTCTTCCATGCCGAGATTGGTGGGCTTCAGCGCGACATCGGCAGCGTCGATGGCGATGTACTCGGCGAAGGTGCCGATACGATCCTTCCCGGGCCGTGCATAGACCTGGTCGCCGGGTTTGAATTGGCGGACCTTGGCGCCCACCCGCACCACGACGCCGGCGACATCATTGCCGAGCACCAGCGGAAGCCGGTAAGGCAGGATCAGCTTGAACTCTCCGTCCCGGATCTTGGCATCCAGCGGGTTGACGCTGGCGGCATGGATCTCGATCATGACGTCATTCTCGCGCAGCTGCGGTTCAGGGCTCTGGCCGAGCCTGAGGGCGCCGCCTTTCTTGTAGCGATCGATCAGGAATGCTTTCATGGGACGAACTTTCGTTTCTGTGATGAGCCGGCGGCGCGGCAAGGCAAGCTCAATCAGGAAGCTTGTTGAATTTCCGGAGGTTCTTGTCGACGAAGGACTCGGGCAGGAAACGGCGGATGAAGCGGACCTGTCCGGCTGCTTTCCCGGCCGTGTAGCGTCTCTTGGGCGAGGCCGCATCGGCAGCCCGGATGACGGTTGCGGCGACCACCTCGGGCGCATCGCCTTTCAAAACGGCCTCGCGCATCAGCTTCTCCGCCCCGGCGCGCACCGCATCATAAACGGCAAGCGGCCGGTCGGGGCGCGTGATGTTCTCTTCGAAGGCGGTGCGGGTGACGCCGGGTTCGACGAGCACGACGCGGATACCCTGGGTGCGCACTTCATGGTCGAGGGATTCCGAATAACCTTCGACCGCGTGTTTGGTCGCTGCGTAGAGCGCATTGAAGGGCGCAGGGATCAGCCCGAGGATCGAGCTCAGGTTGATGATCCGACCGCTGCGCTGGCGTCGCATCACCGGCAGCACCGCATTGGTCATCCGCATCGTGCCGAAGACGTTGACGTCGAACACGGCTTTGGCCTGCGCCGTCGTCGATTCCTCGGCGCCGCCGAGCAGGCCGATCCCGGCATTGTTGACCAGCAGATCGATCCGCCCTGCCCGGCTCAGGACCTCGTCGACGACGCTCTGCACGGATTGATCGTCGATGACGTCGCATATCAGCATGGTGATCCCATCGGCGGTGTCGGCCATCGGCTTTCGGCTGGTGCCGAACACACGGTAACCGTCGCGCCGCAGCGCTTGTGCCGTCACCAGCCCGATGCCGGAGGAAGCCCCGGTGACCAGGGCAATGCCGCGTTCTCTCTTGCTCATCGACGTGCCTTCGTTTTGTCGTGGATCAATCATGGCCATTCTGTTACTATCAAATCAATAGCTAGTCACTACTAAAAAGATATCGACATGAAGAATCTTTCGGACCAGCCGTGCCTGATCGCCCGCAGCCTGGCGCTTGTCGGCGATGCGTGGAGCATGCTGATCATGCGCGACGCCCATGCGGGGCTGACCCGCTTCGATGATTTTCGAAAAAGCCTCGGCATCGCCCCGACCATGCTGACGGGGCGGCTGTCATCGCTGACAGAGGAAGGGCTGCTGCAAAAACGCCGCTATTCCGAGCGTCCGCCGCGCGACGAATATGTGCTGACGGAAGCCGGCCGCGACTTTCTGCCGGTGCTGTTTGCGATCGGCGCCTGGGGCCGCAAACATCGCGGCGGCGGTGACGTCACCCGCTTCTTCGACGCCGAGACCGGAACCGAGATCGATCCGGTCACCATCGATCGCACGACTGGCGCTCCTGTTGGAACCCGCCCTATCCGTGTCGCCGCACCCGGCTGTGAGCCGCCCGCGATGAATGACGCTGGTTCCGGCAACTCCCCTTGAGGCGATGCCGGCATCCTTGCCGCCACCGCCTGCCGCGAGGGCAAGGATAGTCCTCAAATCACACTCGGCCCGATCCGAGCGCTACGACTGCTGCAGCCCGTACAGCAGTGGCATCAGCCCTGCGAGCGCCTTGAAACGTTCCCATGACTTGGCGGACGGTTTCGTCCAGCCGGTTTCGGCAAGTCCTGAGATACGCGGAAAAACCAGGCGGTCGAAAACGGCGCGATCCGTCATCGGTTCGGACCAGATGCAGGCCTGGATGCCGAGGAGCTTCTGTTTCTGCGCCGCCGTCCAGCCGCCGACCGGATCGAAATTATAGAGCTTTTCGGCGTCCGACGTTCCCGCCCAGCTGGCGCCGGGCTCGTCCCAGTCCGGCCTCAGCGCCATGTCGAGGTAATAGACCTGCCCGGGGCAGACGACCATGTCGTAGCCGCGTTCGGCAAGTTCGGCCGAGACTTCGACATTGCGCCAGCTGCAGAGGTAGCTCTTCGATTTGTCGATGACATCGCCATGGGCCGCCTCTTCCCAGCCGCCGGTGATGCAGCCCTTGCTCGCCAGGAAGCGTTGCACGCGTTCGAGGAACTCCGCCTGCAGGATGGCCGCACCCGAGCCGTGGATATCGTCGGCGCCATGCGTATTGGTGACGACGTTCAGCCGCTTGGCATGCGCATCGGCAACCGCGTCGCCGGCCACGGTGCGCAGGCGGTCGAGCGCTGCCGGCGAGCCCGACCACGCCCCGAGCGGCACCTCGTCGGCGCCGAGATGAATTGTCTTGAACGGGAAGAGTTCGATGAGTTCCGCAAGGATGGTCTCGACGATCTCGTAGGTCTTCTCAAGGGCCGGATTGATGCAATTGTCGGGAAAGCCCTGAACCGAATAATAGCTGCCGAGTTCGGCGGGATCGCGCAGCTCGGGTATCGCCTGCTGCATGGCGTAGCAATGGCCGGGCATGTCGATCTCCGGCACGATCTCGACGCCGAAGCTCTTTGCCTCGGCGACGATCTCGCGGATGACGGCCTTGGGATAGTATCCGCCGGTGCGGGCGGGGCTGGAGCCCAGCAGCGGCGGGACGGCAAGGCCGTGGCCGCGCCAGGCGCCGATTTCGGTCAGCGCGGGATAGGCGTCGATCTCGACGCGCCAGGCCTCGTCGTCGGAAAGGTGCCAGTGGAAGCGGTTGAGCTTGTTCCAGGCCAGCACCGCGATCAGCTTCTTGACTTCTGCCGCGCCGTAAAACTGGCGGGCGACATCGAGATGCAGCCCGCGCCAGCCCATCGCCGGCTCGTCGGCGATCTCGCCGGATGCCGGAAACTGGAAGGTCCCGGGATGCAGCCTGGCGCCGCGCCAGATCTGGCCGAGGGTCACCAGGCCGTAGAGAAAGCCTGTCCGGCTGCTCGCCTCGACGGTCAAGCTTTCCTCGTCGAAGCTCAGCCGGTAGGCTTCGGGGCCGAAGCCGGCGGCATCCTTCAGGATGACCGGGACGGCGCCTTCCGCCTCGCTGCGCACGATGCCTTCGACGGCGAAGAGATGCTCCACCAGTGCGGCGAAACTTTCAGCCGCTGCCTCCCCTTCACCACTCTGCGCCCGCGGCGCAAAACCGGCCGGCAAGGGACGGCGGGAGGCGACCGCCACGTGGTTCGGCCAGGGAATGATCGACACCTGAACCGGCGCATGAGCGGGAACCGGATAGATCTCGGCGCCACGCTTCAGCGGCGCATTGCTGACCGAAGACCGCGTCGGCTCGATGCTGAGCACGATCGTGCCGCCGTCGGAAAGTGCGAGATAAGCGCTCGTTGCGCCGTCCGTCCAATGGCGGAACTGCCAGCTCAGCGCAAAAACCGAGATCGTCCAGGTCTCGCCCGCGCCGAGAACGAAATCGGCCGGCGGCTGGAATTCGGTGAAATTGGAGAGCCGCTTTGAAACCGTGGCGCCTTCGACCCGCCCGGCCGGATCGACGCGGCCCGGGCCGCTGATGCAGAGGGAAAAATGCGACAGCGGCTCGCTGCCGAGGTTTTTGAGGCGCAGCACATAGGAAAATTCCTTGCCGTCGGCAGGCGGGTTCCAGAGAGTTTCGAGCCGCAGGGCCTTCGGTCGCGGTGTGGACATGATCACTGTTTCCTGTTGAGAATTGGGCTTTTGAACATCAGCTCTTGAGCATTCCGGCATTGGAAACGCCGAGTGCGCGGATGAAGTGGTTGGGGCCGACCTGTTCGATGACGGTTGATTCAGGCCGGCTCAGCGCGCGCACTCTTTCCGCCTGTTCGAGGAAACGCGCGCTTCCGCCGGTCACGAACGGCCTGCTGCCGTCCGGAACGGCGGAAAGCAGCAATCGCGTATAGGGATGGCTGGGATCGGAGAGAACCTTTTCGGTGTCGCCCCATTCGACCATCTGGCCGGCAAACATCACGACGATCTCCTCGGCCACATGTGCTGCCGTTGCAATGTCGTGGGTGATATAGAGCATGGCAAGGTCGTTTTCACGCTTCACCCTGGCGAGCAGATCGAGAATATCCTTGCGGATGGAGACGTCGAGCATCGAGGTCGGCTCGTCGGCGACCAGCACGCTCGGCGCCACGGCAAGGGCGCGGGCGATGTTGACGCGCTGGCGCTGGCCGCCCGAAAGTTCGTGCGGGAATTTCTGCCTGGTCACGTCAGGCTCCAGCCCGACGCTTGCCAGCAGCCGGCCAATCTCCTCGGCGAGATCGGCCCTTGCGCCGCTCGGCCGATGCAATTGCAGCGGCCGAGCCAGGTGATGGCTGACGGTGAAGGCCGGGTTGAGCGAGGAGAACGGATCCTGAAAGACCATCTGCACCTCCCGGCGATAGCGATGCTCATCCTCGGTCTCGCCGCGGGCGGTCAGCTCCTGTCCGCGGAAAAACAGCCTGCCGCCGGTCGGCTTGTCCAGACGGGCGATGATGCGGGCGCAGGTCGTCTTGCCGCAGCCGGATTCGCCGACAAGCGCCAAGGCCCGGCCGGGAAAGAGCGAGAAGGACACGCCCTTCAGCGCCCGGACCGCACCGAAATCGCGCTTGATGTCCTCGAGCCGGATCACGGCTTCTGTGATAACGGGATTTGCCTCCGCTTTCATGCCATGAGCTCCGATAGATGCGGATTGCCGGGAAGCTGCGGAATGGCGTTCCAGAGCTTGCGCGTATAGTCGTGCTTCGGCGCATGGGCGACCTGGCCGACATCACCCACTTCGACGAGCTCGCCCTTCAGCATGACGCCGATGCGTCGGCAGAGCTGCGCCATCAGGTGCAGGTCATGGGTGATGAAGAGCACCGAGAAGCCGTAGGTTCGCTGCAGGTCGACGACCTGTTCGAGGATCTCCCGCTGCACGACCACGTCGAGCGCCGTCGTCGGCTCGTCCATGATGATCAGTTCGGGTCTGAGCGCCAGGCAGATCGCGATGACGATGCGCTGGCGCATGCCGCCGGAAAACTGGTGCGGGTAATCGCCGATGCGATGGGTGGGAATGCCAACGAGACGGAACATCTCTTCGGCCCGAGCCCGGGATTCCTCATGCGAGCAGCCGGTGTGCCGGCGCAAAACGTCGTGGAACTGCGCTTCGACCCGCATCAGCGGATTGAGCGAATTCATCGCGCTCTGGAAGACCATGCCGATGCGCTTCCAGCGGATTTTCTGCAGCTCGCGTTCCGGCAGTTTCAAGAGATCCTGCCCGGTGAGCCGGATGCTGCCGCCGCTGATCCAGGCGGGCGCCTTGGAAAGCCGGGTGATGGCATAGGCGATCGTGCTCTTGCCGCAGCCGGATTCGCCGGCGAGCCCGAAAATCTCGCCGCGGCCGATCGTGAAGGAGACCTCCTTCACCGCGCGGAACTCTCCCCTGTCGACGAGGTAATCGACGTTGAGCTTTTCGATTTCCAGAAGATTGTCGCTCATCGGCCAAGCTCCAGTTCCCGGTTGCGGGCGCGGTTGAGGCGGAACCAGCGGGTCAGCGCCGGGCCGGAGCGCAGCTGCGGATTGGCGATCTCGTCGAAGGTGAAATTCAACAGCGCAAGGCCGAGGCCGGTCAGCGCGATGCCGAGCGCCGGCACCCCGATATCCCACCAGGCGCCGACCATGATCGCCGAGGAATTCTGGGCGTTGTAGAGCATGGTGCCCCAGGAGACTTTCAGCGGATCGCCGAAGCCGAGATATTCGAGCGTCGTCTGGGCAACGATGGCGTAGATGATGCTGCCGACGAGGTTGATGCCGATCAGCGTCGTCAGGTTCGGCAGGATTTCCACGAAGATGATGCGCCAGGCCGGCTCACCGATCATTTTCGAAGCCGTGACGAAATCGCGATTGCGCAGCGCCATCGTCTGCGATCGCGTCATGCGGGCGCCCCACGGCCAGGAGGTCAGCGCGATGATCGTCATGATCGTCATCGGCCCGACAGTGCCGGCGAAAGAGGCGAGCAGGATCAGGAGCGGCATGTTCGGGATGACGAGCACGGCATTTGTCGCCAGGTCGAGCCATGCATCCGTCCTGCCGCCGGCATAACCGGCGATAAGGCCGATGGCGGTGCCGAGAAGGGTGATGGCAATGCCCGTGGCAAAACCGACCGAGAGAGAGCTGCGCGCACCCCAGACGAACTGGCGATAGACGTCCCGCCCCATTTTCGTGGTGCCGAGAACATGCTCGATCGACGGCGGCTGGTGCGAACGTCCGACACGCGCTCCGGGCTCGCCGGGGGCGACGAGCGGCGCAAACAGCGCCATCAGCCACAAGACGGCGATGATGATCAGGCCGGCGAGCGCCTTCTTCTGCTTGAGGATGGGCCATAGGGTAAAATTCATCACGCAGCCTCCCGCAATCTCGGATCGACGAGCCCGTAAATCATGTCGACGAGGAAGTTGGCGCCGAGGGTTGCGAGCGTCATCAAAAGCAGCTGGCCCTGGATGACCGGGTAATCGCGGGCGATGCTCGCGGTATAAAGCGTCAGTCCGAGGCCGGGATAGTTGAAGACGATCTCGGTGACGATCGAGCCGCCGAAGACGGCGCCGAGCATCAGCGCCAGATTGGTCAGCACGGGAAGCATGGCATTGCGCGCGCCGTAGCCGAACATCACCGTCAGGTGGCTGAGCCCCTTGGCGCGGCCCATGGTCACATAGTCCTCACCGAGCACCGAGATCATCGACGAGCGCATCGTCGTCTGGAATTCGCCGATCAGGAACGGCGAAAGCGTCAGCACCGGCAGGATCGCATGGAGGAGCACGCTGCCTGCGAAGGTGAAATTGAAGGCGGGATCGAGGTTCGGATCATAGGCATAACCCACGGGAAACCAGCGCAATGAAACCGCGAAGACGAAAAGCGTCGTCAGCGCCACAATGACGGGCGGTACCGAAATCATGATCACCGACAGCGGCGAGACGATCGTGTCGAAACGCCCGCCGCGGCGCCAGGCCGAGATCGCACCCAACACCACACCGACGCAGAGCGAGAAGATGATCGCTGTCGTCACCAGGAAGACGGTCCAGAGCGTCGAACGGCCGAGAACCTGGACGACGGTCTGGGGGTAATATTTGACCGAGATGCCGAGATCGAGGGTGACAAGCCCCTTCAGGTAATCGGCGAATTGCCAGAGCATCGGCTGGTCGACCGCGCCGAAACGCGCCTTGATCGCCTCAATGGCGGCAGGTGTTGCCCGCGGGCCGAGCTGGGCGACCATGGCATCGACCGGGCTCCCCGGCATCAGCCGGGGAAGAATGAAGTTCACGACGATGGCAAAGGCCAGGGCGACCGCGTAGACGCCAAGGCGCCGGCTCGAAATGCGCATGTCCGCTCCCTCGTCAGACTCAGCTGACCGGCTTGAGGCGCAGCAAGTGCATCAGGCGCATGCGGTTATTGTCATGATCTTCCGGGTTCATCACGGGATCCTTGTCGGTCACCCAGCCGGTAAAACGCTTGCTTGTGAATTGATACCAGGTCGGTCCGTTGAAGACCGGCACGACGGGGAAATCCTCGGCGACAAGCAGCTGGATGTCGTTGAAGATCTTCTTGTGATCGTCGTCCGAGGTCGCCTTCAGATATTGGTCGAAAAGCGCGTCCAGCTTCGGGTTCGAATAACGCGAGGGCGCGCCGGTGATGCGCCCGCCATAGGCGGTCGACAGGCTCTGGTAATAGCCGCGGAACGGCGTTGCCCCGTCGGCGCGGGAGTTCATGACGACCTCGAAGCTGCCGTCGATGATCTGCTTGCGCCATTGTTCATATTCCGGGGTGGCGACCGAGGCATTGATGCCGGCGGCACGCAGGCCTTCGACGGCGATCTGCACCGCATCGATCCAGTCCGTCCAGCCGTTCGGGACGATGATCGGGAAGGCGATCGGCTTGCCGCTCGGGGTCGTGCGGAAGCCGTCGGCGCCCTTCTTGTAACCGGCATCGTCGAGGATCTTGTTGGCCTTCTCGGTATCGAAGCCCATGAAAGCGTCCTTGTCGCCTTCCGCCTGTTTGTTGCGCCAGGTCTCGAAGCGCGGCGGCAGGCCGGTCGCATGCTCGTTGACGACGGGATAGCCGAAGCCGGCAATATCGACCATGGACTTGCGATCCATGGCAAGGCTGAAGGCATGGCGGAAGTTCAGGTCCTTATAGGCCTCGAGGTTGCCGTCATTGCCGCTCTTGAAATTCATCTGGAAGGCGACGGTTTCGGCCGGCGGCTGCCAATAGCCGTTGTGATCGGCATCGAGCGCCACGAAGGTCTTGTCGATCTGCGGAATGAAGGAGCCGATCCAGTCCATATTGCCTTCGGGCAGAATGGCCAGCATCTGGTCGTTGCCTGATATTTGCGGCAGCCTCAGGCAATCGACATGCAGCGAGGCGGCGTCCCAATAGTTCGGGTTGCGGCACTGCTCGTAGACCTGCGGCGTGAAACGGCGCAGCTCGGTCATCGGGCCGGAACCGACCGGCTTCTCGTTCTTGAAGGCGACAGGATCGGAAACGTCCTTCCAGATATGCTCGGGAACGACGGCGAGATCGGCAAGCGTTTCCGGGAAATCGGAATTGACCGCCTTGAGGTCGATCTTCACCTCGGTCGCCGACGGCGTCTCGACGGAGGCAACGGTCTCGCCGACGCCGACGGTATCGAGCGCGGCATTCTTCAGCATCAGATCGATCGTATATTTGACGTCGGCCGAGGTCAGCGGTTGCCCGTCCGACCATTTGAGATCGGGCCGCAGCGTGTAGGTGACCGATTTCATATCCTCCGAGAATTTATAGTCGGTCGCCAGGCGGAAGACCGGCTTGCCGCCATCCTCGGCATTGAAGATGACCAGCGGCTCGTAGATGAAATCCATCGTGCTCTGCCGGCGGCCGGCGAGATCGAAGGGATTGAAGTTCTGAACCCAGCTGGTCTGCTCCTCGATGTGCATCGTCAGCACCGATTCAGCGGCGGCACCACCTGCCCCGAAAGCAACGAGCGCCGTCAGCGCGGTCGCCGCCGCCCAGCCGGCACGTCCGGAAATTCTGCGGAATAGGCTTTTGCTCGATCTCATTCCAATGCTCCCCTCATTATGTTTTTTGGAGTCAATCAAATTGATTTAATATTGATAGTCAGTTTCCCGCCGCCCCGTCAATTGCCGATCTCAAATTTTTGCGGGGAGCATCCGAAGCCGATTTCGGCAGGCATCGATGCACGCGATTTCATGGTGAACAAAAAAATAAGCGCCGGGCTCGCTGCGTTAACCATTAAGGTACCTTTAAGTACGATAATTAACCCAACGATGGCGAATTGATCGGAAACAAGCGGTCGATAGGCATGAGGCTGCTCGCCACGGCCGGGATGTTGCCCCGGGTTTCAACATATTCAACCTCCGAAGCAGGCGAACTCCGATGACGAGCATCAATACCAACAATTCCGCGATGGCTGCCCTTCAGACGCTGCGCAGCATCAATTCCAATCTCGAAACGACACAGAACAGCGTTTCCACCGGCTATCGGGTCGACACCGCATCCGACAACGCCGCCTACTGGTCGATCGCCACGACGATGCGCTCCGACAACAAGGCGCTGTCGGCTGTCTCCGATGCGCTCGGCCTCGGCGCCGCAAAGGTCGATACCGCCTATACGGCCATGGACAGCGCGATCGACGTCGTCGACGAGATCAAGTCCAAGCTGGTGGCAGCGACCGAAGACGGTGTCGACAAATCGAAGGTCCAGGAAGAAATCAGCCAGCTGCAGGAGCAGCTGATGAGCATTGCCCAGTCGGCATCGTTCTCGGGCGAGAACTGGGTCGCCGGCGCCGACGGCACGAAAAATGTCGTATCGTCCTTCGTTCGCGACGGCTCCGGCGCCGTTTCCGTCAAGATGACGGATTACGTTCTGGATACCAGCTCTGCCGGCAACGTGCTGTTCGGCATGAGCGGCGGCTCGATCGAAACCTCCACCGGTATCCTCGGAACGGCTGATGCGAACGGCGATTCGGTCTACTCGCTCGACATTACCAACTTTACCACCGGTCAGATCCAGTCGGCGCTGTCGACGATCGAATCCGCACTCTCGGCGATGACCTCGGCCGGCGCGCAATTGGGCTCGATCTCGACGCGCATCGATCTGCAGGAAGACTTCGTCGGTGCGCTGTCCGACTCCATCGACTCGGGCGTCGGGCGGCTGGTCGATGCCGACATGGAGGAAGAATCGAGCAAACTCTCCGCCTTGCAGACGCAGCAGCAGCTGGCGGTCCAGTCGCTGTCGATCGCCAATTCGTCGTCCCAGAACATCCTGTCGCTCTTCCGCGGCTAAGACCGCCGGCCGACCCCTCCGAACTCAGGCATCTCGATGGTCTGTCGCTTGTGCTCATGGCCGCGGCGCTGACGAGCCTGGAACTCAGCCTGAAAGAGGCGCCGACCAGCGGCTGGACCTCGGCCTATGTCCTCGGCCTGCTGGCCGTCTGTCTTGTGTCGGGCGGCGCTTTCATAGGACGATCGCTGCGCCGGCGCCGGCCGATCGTCGATCTCGGCAATTTCGCCGATCGGAACTTTCTCGTCGGCTCGACCTTAAGCTTCGTGCTCGGCATCGGCCTGTTCGGTTCGGTCTATCTGATGCCGGTCTTTCTCGCTTTCGTCAGAGGCCACGACGCGCTCGAAATCGGCATGACCATGCTGGTCACCGGCATCGCGCAGCTGATCACCGCGCCGATCGCGGTGGCGCTGGAGAAGCGCATGGATGCACGGCTGCTGTCGGCCGCCGGTTTCGCCCTGTTTGCGGTCGGCGTCGCGATGAGCGCCTTTCAGGATCCCCGTTCGGATTACGATGCGATGTTCTGGCCGCAGGTCGTGCGCGGCGTCGCCATCATGTTCTGCCTGCTGCCGCCGACGCGGCTGGCGCTCGGCACGCTTCCGCCCGATCGCATTCCCGATGCCAGCGGTCTTTTCAACCTGATGCGCAATCTCGGCGGCGCCATCGGCATCGCTCTGATCGACACCATCATCTACACCCGCTCGGAACCGCTGGGCCAAGGCCTCTGGGCGCGCCTCCAGGCCGGCGATATCGCGGCTGCGGCATTTGTCGGCGCCCCGGCCGAGCTCATATCGGGCCATAACGGCAGTTTCGATGCGGATGCCACGGCGCTGCTCGATCCGCTGGTCCAGACCGCGGCCAGCGTCCAGGCGATCAACGAAGCCTGGATGGTCGTCGCCGTCCTCACCGGCTGCGCCCTGCTCTCGGTGCCCTTCGCCAGGCGTCCGGCGCCGGCGTGAAAACCGTCGCGACCGGTTGCCGATCTTCAGATCGCCGCTAAGATTTCCCTCAATCATTTGCGTCATCCTCCAATTCTTCTTTGAAGCCAATCCACGAGATAGCAATGGCCCAGGACCTTACCCGCAGTTTTCAGATGCCCCGACGCGAACAACTTGGTCTCTTGACGATCGCCAACGGTTCCGGCCTGTCGATATCGGCGCTGCCGAACGGCACGCTGTTTGCCATCGAATATGCCGACGACAAGGGATCGGTGCAGATCAACCAGATCCAGGGCTCGCCTTTGTTCGGCGGCATCGGCCGGCTTTATCTGCGCGTCGGCGGCAAAAGGCCCGATGTCGTCGAAATTGTCGGGCCGGGCGCCGATGGCGGCTTCGGGCACGATGCGACGAGCTTTTCCTGGAGCGGCGAAGCCGGCGATATCGGCTACAATGTCCGCCTGGCGCTTCATCCCTCCGAAACGGCCTGGTTCTGGCGTGTATCCGTCCGGCATCTGAAGGATCAAACGGTACCGATGGATCTGGTGCTGATCCAGGACGTCGGTCTGGGCGATCGCGGCTTTCTGATGAATAGCGAAGCCTATGCCTCGCAATATGTCGATCACCACATCGCCAATCACCGGACATTCGGCCCTGTGGTGATGAACCGGCAAAATCTCAAACAGGGCGGCGGCCGCAATCCCTGGCTCGTTCAGGGCTGCCTCGACGGGGCGGTGGCCTATGCCACGGATGCGATCCAGCTGGTGCAGGCGAAAGACCGTCTCGGCGATCTGCTGGTCGGCCCTTTCGGCACCAGCCTGCCGAGTGAACGGCGCCAGCAGGAGACGGCCTGTCCGGCTATCCAGTCGCAATCGCTCTCCGGTCCGGCAAGCGGCATGACTGCGACCTTCTTCGCCATCTTCGCCGTCGATCATCCCGAGGCGTCTGATGATGCCGACCTGTTACGGCTCGATGGGCTTGTCGGCCTGGAGGGCGCCGCCGACGATTTCGCTGAGACGGCGCCGGTCCGCAGCCTGCTCCAGGATGCTGCCTTGCTGAAGGTCGAATCGCTGGACAAAAAGGCGATTGGCCAGCTCTATCCGAAGCGGAGTCTGGAGGAGCGCGCCGACGGAAAGCTGCTTTCGTTTTTCGTTCCGGACGGCGCTTTGAACCGCCACGTCGTCCTGCGCGAAAAGGAACTTTTGGTGGCGCGCCGTCACGGCGCGATCGTCAGGAGCGGCCAGAACATGCTGCTCGACGACAGGACACTTGCCGCGACCTGCTGGATGCAGGGCATTTTCGCCGCGCAGCTGACGATCGGCAACACCTCCTTCCACAAACTCTTTTCCGTCTCCCGCGACCCCTACAACCTGACGCGCGCCAGCGGCTTGCGCATCATGGCCGATGTCGGCGTCGGCTGGCAGCTGCTGGCGGTGCCGTCGGCTTTCGAAATGGGCCTCAGCGACTGCCGCTGGATCTACAAGTGCGCGGAGCGCACGATCACCGTTACGGCGGTCGCCTCCGGCGAGGATGCGGCGATGCAGTGGACCGTGTCCGTCGAGGGCAAGCCGTGCCGCTTCCTGGTGTTCGGCCATGTCGTGCTCGGCGAGCGCGAATATGATGCCGGCGGGCAGATCGAATTCGATACGGCAGGCAAACGCATCCATTTCCGGCCCGATCCTGCCTGGCTTTGGGGCGAGCGTTATCCCGATGCAACCTATTGGCTGGTGAGTTCGACGCCCGATGCCATCGAAGCGATCGGCGGCGACGAACTGCTCTATACCGACGGCATTGCTCGCGACGGCGCCTTCGTCGCTCTGCGCTCCCGGCCGACGCAGGCGTTCTCCTTTGCCGTCGTCGGTTCGATGACCGATGCTGAAGAAGCCGAGCGGCTGGCAGAGCGTTATGAAACCGGCGTCACCGATGAAGCCATGCTGGCCCCGGTCTCGACATTCTGGCGCAACGCCGTACGCGGCCTGACGATCGCCGGCCCTTCGCCCGATCTTGCCGCGCAGACGACGCTGCTGCCCTGGCTGGCACATGACGCCATCGTGCATTTGAGCGTGCCGCACGGCCTTGAGCAATATACTGGTGCTGCCTGGGGCACACGCGATGCCTGCCAGGGCCCGATCGAATTCCTGCTCGCCTATGAGCATGATCGTGAGGCCAAAGAGGTGCTGAAAACCGTCTTCAGCGAACAATATCTGAAAGACGGCGACTGGCCGCAATGGTTCATGCTGGAGCCCTATGCCAATATCCGGGCGGGCGACAGCCATGGCGATATCGTCGTCTGGCCGCTGAAGGCGCTCTGCGACTATATCGAAGCGACCGGCGATCTCGCCGTCCTCGACGAGAAGGTCTCGTGGCGCGATGAGACGACCATGCAGAAGTCCGAGAAGGCGAGCACCATCGCCGTCCATGTGGACAAGCTGCTCGATACCGTCCGCGAACGCTTCATCCCGGGAACGCATCTGATCCGCTATGGCGAGGGAGACTGGAACGACTCGCTGCAGCCGGCCGATCCGCATCTGCGCGACTGGATGGTCAGCAGCTGGACCGTTGCCCTGCTCTATGAGCAGATCGTCCGTTATTCCGCAATCCAGCGCCGCCTCGGCCATGGCGAAAAGGCCAAATCGCTCAGGAAGATCGCAACGGCGATGCGCCGGGATTTCAACCGCCATCTCATCCGTGACGGCGTCGTGGCCGGCTACGGCATCTTCGATCCCGCCCATGACGGCGTCGAATTGCTGCTGCATCCAAGCGACCGGCGCACCGGCCTCTCTTTCTCGCTGATCTCGATGACGCAGGCAATGCTCAGCCGGCTGTTCACGCCGGCGCAGAGGCAGGATCATATGAAACTGATCAGGAAGCACCTGCTCTTTCCCGACGGCGTGCGGCTGATGGAAAAGCCCGCGACCTATGCCGGCGGACCCGAGACGCTGTTTCGCCGCGCCGAATCCTCCTCCTTCTTCGGCCGTGAGATCGGGCTGATGTATGTGCATGCGCATCTGCGCTACTGCGAAACGCTGGCGCTCGATGCCGAGGCGGAGGAACTCTGGAAAGCGATATCAGTCGTCAATCCGATTGCCGTCACCCTTGCGCTGCCGCATGCCTCGCTGCGCCAGCGCAACACCTATTTCAGCAGCAGCGATGCGGCTTTCCATGACCGCTATCAGGCCGCGGCCGAATGGCAGCGCGTCATGGCGGGCAAGATCGCCGTCGACGGCGGATGGCGCATCTATTCGAGCGGGCCCGGGCTCTACACCCGGAGCTTCGTCGAAAATATCCTGGGCTTCAAACGGCGCTTCGGCCGGCGCAGACGCATGCCGCTGCTGCCGGAGGTGCACGCTTCCATCGATCTGCAGACGGATCACGCCGCCTGGCGGCGGTTGAAGCCGAAGGCCTGACCGTCACGAAGACGTGCTGGCGTCGCGCAGCTCCTCGAAGCGGGCGGCGCTCTTCGACAGGTGGCTGCGGATGGCGCGGCGCGCGGCGGCCTCGTCTCCGTCGCGGATCGCCGTGAATATGGCGTGGTGTTCTCGGCGCATGCGTGCCGCATGGCGCTTACGCTCGGCCACTGTCATCTTGTCCAGGCGCGCCCATTGCCGCGGCACCATGATGTCGCCGAACGTATCGAACAGGCGGCTGTAATAGGAATTCTGGGTCGCAACCAGTATGGACCGGTGGAAGGCGTAGTCCTCCTGTGCGCCGTATCCGCCCTCTTCGAGCGCCTTGTCGAGCGCATCGAGCCGGTCCTGCATCCGGTCGAGGTCTTCCTGCCTCCGCCGCAGCGCGGCAAGGCCGGCGGCTTCATATTCGACCCCGATGCGCAGTTCCAGCACGCGCAGCACGTCGTCGATCGATTGCAGGTCGTTCGGAATGATCGAGAAGGATCTCGCCGTCGGGTCGTTCGAGACGAAAGCCCCAAGTCCTTGCCGCGTCGTGATCAGCCCCTTGGCGCGCAGCGTGGCGAGCGCTTCGCGAACGATCGTCCGGCTGACGCCGGTCGCCCGCATGATCGCCTGTTCGGTCGGCAGGCGCTGACCGGGCTTGAGGTCGCCGGATTCGATCTGCGCCATCAGCGTATCGGCAAGGCCGCTGCGCAGGTTCGGCGGCTGGGGAGTGGTATTGAAGGCGGCCTTGTCCCTGTTCGTCATCCCGTGTCGAATCCTGCCTGTCGATGCGGCTGTGCCGGCCTCATTTCCTTTTGCTAACGCATGCCGGCAGGAAAGGCAAAACGACGTCGGTCATGGCAGCTCTATACGACAACGCCGCGCATCTCTTCAGAGGCGCGACGCTGATTTATTCAATCGTCGTTCGGGACCGGATCACCGCGCCAGCCAGCCGCCATCGACCGGCAGCACCGTTCCATGCACATAATCGGAGGCCGACGATGCCAGGAACACGGCAGCGCCGCCGAGTTCGGCAGGCGTTCCCCAGCGTCCGGCCGGAATGCGCGAAAGAATGGCGGCGTTGCGGTCGGCATCCTCGCGCAGCGCCGTGGTGTTGTTGGTGACGAAATAACCGGGCGCGATGGCGTTGACGTTGACGCCCTTGCCGGCCCATTCGCAGGCAAGCAGCTTGGTCAATCCGGCCAGACCGCTTTTCGAGGCGGTATAGGACGGGATGCGGATGCCGCCCTGGAAGGAGAGCAGCGAGGCGATATTGATGATCTTGCCCCTGCCCTTCTCGACCATATGGCGGCCGGCCGCCTGCGACAGGAAGAAGGCCGTTTTCAGATTGACGTCGATCACCGCGTCCCAGTCTTCCTCGGTGAAATCAAGCGCATCGGCGCGGCGGATGATGCCGGCATTGTTGACGAGGATGTCGAGGCCGCCGAAGGTCTTGATCGTCTCCTCGACGATCCCCTTGACCGGCTCGATCGTGCCGAGATCGGCCTTGACGACGTGGAAGCGGCTTCCCGCAGTTCTGACCAGCGCCTCGGTTTCGTCCATCGAGGAGCGCCCGACGGCGACGATCGCGGCACCCGCCTCGGCCAGTGCGGCGGCGATCGCCTGGCCGATGCCGGTGTTGGCGCCGGTGACGACGGCAGTCCGGCCGGAAAGGTCGAAGGGATTTGCCACGGCGCTCACCTCAGATCCGCAATGGCGATGTGATCCATATCGGTGAAGCTCTTATTGTCGCCGGCCATCGCCCAGATGAAGCTGTAATTCTTGGTGCCGGCGCCCGAATGGATCGACCAGGGCGGCGAAATGACTGCCTGTTCGTTGGCGACGAGCATATGCCGGGTCTGCTGCGGCTCGCCCATGAAGTGGAAAATACGCTGGTCGGCTTCCAGATCGAAATAGAGATAGGCTTCCATGCGGCGGTCATGCGTATGGGCCGGCATGGTGTTCCAGACGCTGCCTGGCTCGATCATGGTGAAGCCGAGGGTCAGCTGGCAGGACTGGCAGACTTCTGGATGGATGAACTGGTAGATCGACCGCTTGTTGGCCGTCGCGGCTTCGCCCGGTGTCAGGTGGCGGGCCTTTTCGCGGGTGAGCAGCACGGTCGGGTGCGTCTGATGCGCCGGCGTCGAGACCAGATAGAATTTTGCCGGATTGGCCGCATCGGCGCTCTCGAAGCGGATGTCCTTGGCGCCCTTGCCGGCATAGAGGCAATCATATTTGGCAAGATCGTAGCTGGTGCCGTCGACGATGATGCGGCCGGCGCCGCCGATGTTCAGCGCGCCGAGTTCACGTTCGGCCAGGAAGGTTTCCTGGCCGATCGCCGTCGGCGCCGTCAGCGCCAGGCCGGCGCCGAGCGGTGTGGCGCCGCCGATGACCATGCGGTCGTAATGGGAATAGGTGAGCCGGATCTCGCCGCCTTCGAAGATGGTCTCGACCAGAAAGTGACGCCGCAGCGTTTCGGTGTCGAAATTGCGCACAGCCTCAGGATGGGAGGCATGTCTCACGTCGATCTGCATGTCGAATTTCCTCAGTTTTCGTTGTCGTCAAGCGTTGTTGCCGTCGGCAAGCCGGCCCGGTCCGGCCGTCCGCTGCACCAGGCAATGAACCATATGGTTACATAGTTGTACGACAAGTTCGAAGTCAATATGTTTCTGCCGGCGCGCTCGTGCCAGGAGGCAACATCGAAAAATCGGTAATAAAATCAATAATAAACAGGCAAAAAATCCTCTCCCGCGCGACGGATCGCAAGGCCGTTCTCGGCCCGATGGAAATTTCAATCGGCCAAAACGAAAAAGCCTGCCGCGGGAGGAGGTGCGGCAGGCTTTCGAAAAAAACCGAACGACAGCTGGGAGGAGGAGTGCTGCCGTTCCCGCAGACGACCCTGGGAGGAGGATGGGGCGCCTGCATATCGAAGGGATGCGGGAGGAGGTGCATCGCTTCGATAGAAATAATCATACTTATTTCCTGCTCAGTTGGTAGGCATTTCTTTGCAGGGCAGCTATGCGCTATGCGAAAAGCGGACGGCTCGTTCTCCAGCCGGAAAGCGCAAAAGCAAAGCGCCCGCTCGGGAGGAAGCAGGCGCTGGGCAAGTCTCAAAAAATGTGGTCTGCGAGGCCGTTAGCGGGCGATGGCGGCGCGCGCGACGTTGCGGATGTCGCCGCGGCCGATGCCGAGGTCGTCCAGTTCGCGTGCGGACATACGGCCCAGTTCAGCGACCGTCTGACGGTACTTGCGCCAATTGTTGAAAGAGCGTGCTACGTTCATGATGATCCCCTTTCCGTGGGCTTTCGAAGCTTAGCTGCCAGTCCTTAGCGCTTCGTTCGCTTCGATGAGCTGTATATAATACGAGCCCTGCGATTGTTGCAGCGCCAATGCGGCACTGCACCTATGCGGCATTTGCATGGGTGATCATATTAGAGGATTTTTCGCGGTCAGAGTTTAAAGCGATCGAAGGCCGTCAGCCGCACGGTCGGTGGCTCCGCTTCTTTCCAACGGTAAATTTCCGAGCGCAGATAGGAAAGCTCGTCGCCGAGATCGTCTTCGCCGACTTCGATCCACCAGGATTTCAGGCGGCCGTCGCTTCCATCAGACCAGCGATAGCCCCTCGCCTTCAGGTGGTCCTTCATCTCGAAGGGGCTGTGTTCGGCAAAGATGCGGATGCGCGAGCGCTGGCTGGCGCGGTAGAGCTCGCCGAACGGGCTTTCACCCTGGCGCTGCTGCCGATCGAGGATTTCCAGCAGCGCGTGGCAATCGTCCACCGCGCGATGGCCCTCATGGAAATAACCGGCCTGGCCGACGAGATAACCGAGCTTGGTGCCTTCGAAGCCGCGGGCGCTCCAGTCGATTTCCGACACCGAACAGGCCCAGGCCTTGCCGGCGAAAATCCGCGAGAAGGCCTCGCAGAACGGCCGGTCGAAACCGGCATTGTGGGCGATGATCAGATCCGCCGGTTCGATCAGGGCGCTCAGCGACTTGAGGTCGATGACCTGCCCTTCGACCATCGCGTCGGTGATGCCGGTCAGCCGGGTAATCTCGGGCGGGATCGGCCGCGACGGCTGCTGCAGGCCGCCATAGATGCCGACGACATCGCCGATCCTGCCATCATCGTCGAAGGTGAAGGCGACGGCGCCGATTTCGATGATCTCGTCGCTGCGGTGGCTGAGACCTGTCGTCTCCGTGTCGAGAATGACGCCGAGCCGCGAAAACTCCGGCCGCCTGACCGCGGCAATCGGCCGGGCGATCAGTTTTCTCAAGATGCGATAATTGCCGCTTTCCTCGAGCGTGCGCGCCATGTCTTCTTCGCCATGGGCGCCCGGGTGTAACGGCCGGCCGCGCGATGGGGCGCGCGCCTTGGCGATCGCAGGCGATGCCTTGGCAAACATATCGAGTTGCGAATCTCTGTGCACGCTCATCGGACCTCTATGTCACGGAGAGGCGGTTTAATCCATCGCAGGCGGGGCGCTATCCCCTTGCGTTTCGTGGATATGGGCGCTTAGCTGAGCGGTCAGTGACCGAAGGAGACTGCATGCCTGGTGACAACGGCAAGAGTGCCGAGGAGGATGTCGTCATCATCGGCGCCGGTGCCGCCGGGATTGCCGCTGCGCGCCGCCTGCAGGAAATTCGTCCCGATCTTTCCATCCTGATGCTTGAGGCCGGCGATCGTCTCGGCGGCCGCGCCTGGACGGTCGGGCTGCCTGAAGCCGGTGATACCGGGCTCGATCTCGGTTGCGGCTGGCTGCACGGGGCGCGGACCAATGCCTGGACCGCGATCGCCGGCGAGGTCGGACTGACGGTCGACCGCACGCCGGCCCCCTGGAACGGCGGCCGGCAGCTCGAGCGGGATGACGCTGACGTCGATGCCGCGCAGGATGCGATCGGCGCCTATTTCGAACGCCTCGACAGCCATGAAGGCGATGATACCGATCTGGCCGCAATGCTCGAACCCGGCAATGCTTGGAACGGCCAGATCCGGGCGATCGGCACCTATATCACCGGCGCCGAACTGGAACGCTCGTCGGTCGCCGACTATAACAAATACGATCCCGGTCCCGGCCCCGACTGGCGGGTGCGCCAGGGCTACGGAAAGCTGGTTTCCCTTTACGGCAGGCCGGTTCCGGCAAGGCTCGGCACGCAGGTGAGGCGCATCGACCACCGCCCTGCCGGCCGGATCGGCATCGAGACCAACCGCGGCCTGCTGAGTGCCCGCGCGGTTCTCGTGACCGTCTCGACGAATGTGCTTGCCGCCGGCAGGATCACGTTCGACCCTCCTTTACCCGACAAGATCGAGGCCGCCGCCCGTCTGCCGCTCGGGCTTGCCGACAAGCTCTTCCTCGGGCTTGTGCATCCGCAGGCGCTGCCGGCCGATACCCATATGCTCGGCTCCTTCAGCCGCGGCGCCACCGGCACCTATCAGCTGCGGCCGCTTGGCGCTCCCGTCGTCGAGGCCTATTTTGCCGGCGACCTCGCGCATGATCTGGAGCGGGAGGGTGGAGAGGCTGCCTTTTCCTTCGCCGCCGATGAACTGGCGGCGCAGTTCGGCGCCGATATCCGCAGAGAATTGTCGGTGGCGGCGATCTCGGCCTGGGCCGCCACACCCCATATCGGCGGCTCCTATTCCTATGCCGAGCCCGGCGCCTCCGATCTGCGCGGGGTGCTTGCCGCGCCGCATGACGAGCGGATCTTCTTTGCCGGAGAGGCCTGCTCGCATTCGCGTTATTCGACTGCGCACGGCGCCTACGAGACCGGCCTTGCCGCAGCCGATCTGATTGCCGGTTCGTTGTCGCAAAATCCATAACCTCGCGGGCGGCAGTGGCGGGTGGGAATATTTTTTCCCACTTGTGGCAGGGACGGGATTGGTTATGCTGCCCTCGCCCCTGCGCCGGATTGAGCCCAGGGCGCCATACGTCATCCGGCGGCAAGCGGCCGCCTCAAGCTCGATATTGTCATTGATTTGCGGAAGCCCCGGCTTCTACCCCGGCGATTTTGCGCGTCGGCTGCGGGCGTCCGCATGAGGAGGAAGAAATGGATTATCGCAAGCTCGGTCCCAGCGGGGCCGTCGTCACCGCCTATTGCCTGGGCACCATGACCTTCGGCGCGGAGGCCGACGAAACGGCTTCGCACAGACTGCTCGACGATTATTTCGCCTGGGGCGGCAATTTCATCGATACCGCCGATGTCTACAGCGCCGGCAAGTCGGAAGAGATCATCGGACGCTGGCTGAAGGCGCACCCGACCGAGGCCCGCCAGGCGATCGTCGCCACCAAGGGGCGGTTTCCGATGGGCAACGGACCCAATGATATCGGCCTGTCGCGCCGGCATCTCGGCCAGGCGCTCGACGATTCGCTCCGCCGCCTCGGCATCGAGCAGATCGACCTCTACCAGATGCATGCCTGGGACGCGCTGACGCCGATCGAGGAGACGCTGCGTTTCCTCGACGATGCGGTTGCCTCGGGCAAGATCGGCTATTACGGCTTCTCCAACTATGTCGGCTGGCACATCGCCAAGGCCTCGGAGATCGCCAAGGCGCGCGGTTATACGCGTCCGGTGACGTTGCAGCCGCAATATAATCTGCTGATGCGCGATATCGAACTCGAAATCGTCGCGGCCTGCCAGGATGCCGGCATGGGCCTGTTGCCGTGGTCGCCGCTCGGCGGTGGCTGGCTGACCGGCAAATACAAGCGCGACGAGATGCCGACCGGCGCCACCCGCCTCGGCGAGAACCCCAATCGCGGCGGCGAATCCTACGCGCCGCGCAATGCGCAGGAACGCACCTGGGCCATCATCGGTGTCGTCGAAGAGATCGCCAGGGCGCGCGGCGTCAGCATGGCGCAGGTGGCGCTCGCCTGGACGGCCGCGCGGCCGGCGGTCACCTCGGTCATCCTCGGCGCCCGCACGCCAGAACAGCTCGCCGACAATCTCGGCGCCATGAAGGTCGCGCTCTCCGAGGAGGAAATGGGAAGGCTCAACGAGGTCAGCGCGCCCCAACCTTTGGACTATCCCTACGGCAAGGGCGGCACCAACCAGCGCCACCGCAAGATCGAAGGCGGCCGCTGAGCCTGTCGGCTGAACCATGACTGATCTGTCCGCTTTCTGCTTAAGCGGACAGATCAAAGTTTGCTCCGTCATGCTC
Organism: Rhizobium esperanzae; assembly: GCF_014197615.1. GTDB lineage: Bacteria > Pseudomonadota > Alphaproteobacteria > Rhizobiales > Rhizobiaceae > Rhizobium > Rhizobium esperanzae_A. The sequence continues at coordinate 30,601 of NZ_JACIFY010000009.1, read as the reverse complement.
GACCTTGTGCCGAGCATCTGATCACATCAATTGTTCTGCGAGAAAAATTTTGTTTTCAAGCGCTTGATTGGATGTGCGGAGATCCTCGGCACAGGGCCGAGGACGATGTCGCGGGTTTGTCAGCAGAAGGGCCGCCATGTTGCCATGGCGGCCCTTCTGTTGGGAGGCAATTCAGGCCGGAAGTTGGAAGATCACGTTGGCGATCAGGACGATCGCCAAGCCACCGGCGAGTGCGAGATAGGGCAGCATGCCGGCTTTCTTGACGCCGAGATCCTGGCCGATGAGGCCGAGATCTTCCATCGCGCCGGCCGGGAATTTGCCGCCGTCGCGCACATAGTGGCGATAGGCGAAGACCGGCAGTATCAGCGCGGCGAAGATGAAGCCGACCCAGAGCGCATTGGAATAACCCCAGACCTTGGCGCCGGCGCCGAGGAACAGCGCGTTGACGAAGGCCAGCACCGTGTTGAGGCCGATCAGCCAGGTCGGCGCCTTCCAGGGCCGTTCGATATGGCCGGAATCCACCCGGTGGATCCAGCCGGAATTGAGGTTCAGGAAGTTGAAGATGATGTAGCCGACATTCGAGACGGCGAGCACGAAGAAGTAGCCGCCGGTATCCGAGGCGATGGCCAGCAGGAAAAGGTTGAAGGCGAAGTCGGTCCACATCGCCCGCGTCGGCGCACCGTGTTCGTTGACGTGGTCGAGATATTTCGGCAGCCAGCCGTCCTTCGAGCCCTGGTAGAGCGTGCGCGACGAGCCCGCCATCGCCGTCATGATGGCGAGGAAGAGCGCCATGATCATCAACACGACGAGCAACTGGGTGATGATCCGGCCGGCGCCGATCAGGCCGCCGAGGGCTTCGGCAACGCCGGTGCCGTCGACGATGCCGGGGGCCAGCATGCCCGCATGCCCGAGAACGCCCTGGAAGGCGAAGGGCACGAGGAAGAAGAACAGGCAGCAGGCAAGGCCGGAATAGAAGATCGCCTTGAAGGTGTCGGTTTTCGGGTCTTTAAGCTCGCGGGTATAGCAGACCGCCGTCTCGAAGCCGTAGGTCGACCAGGCGGCGATATAGAGCCCGCCGAGGAAGAGCGTCCAGCCGCCATTGCTCCAGGTGCCGTCGGCGCCGGCATAGGCGGCCGTCGGCGGCACCAGGCCGGTGACGTTGGCGGCAACGATATGGCCGCTGACGATGGGATAAAGGCCGATGATCAGCAGCGGTACCAGCACGATGATCGCCAGCCACTTCTGCACACTTGCCGTTTCCGAGATGCCGCGATGCTGGATCGCGAAGATGATCAGCATCAGGATGCCGCCGATGAAGAAGGTGGCGTTGATGTTGGCGGTGGCAAGGAAGGGAATGTTGAAGCTGACGAGCGACCAGCTACGGACCGCCGGCGTCAGTGCGGCGACGCCGTCGGTGCTGAGCAGCGCCTTGACGGCGTCTTCAGGCGAGGTGCCGGCATGGGTTGCGATATATTCGGCGACGCGGGGGCTGTCGGCCGTGATGGAAGCGGCATGCGCAGCGATCCAGTCGAGGACCATCTGCGAATCCGCCGCCGGAATCGGGAAGAAGGCATTGAGGATATAACCGGCGGCGATGGCGCAGCCGAGCGACAGCACGGGCGACCAGGCAAACCAGTTGCACCAGACCGACAGCGGCGCGATGAATTTCGAATAACGCAGCCAGGCGGTGGCGCCATAGATCGAAGCGCCGCCGGATTTATTGCCGAACATGCCGGCAATTTCGGCATAGGTGAAGGATTGCAGGAAACCCATCACCATCGAGATGATCCAGACGATGAAGGCGAGCTTGCCCGTCGTGCCCGCAATGCCGCCGATGGAAAAGAGAACGAGCGGCGGTACGCCCGCAGCCACCCAGAATGCGCCCTTCCAGTCGAGCGCGCGTACGAGTTTACCTTCGGTGCCGGAGGAAATTCCGGCCTCCACAATGTCTGTCATCGGCGAAATTCCCCATATTTATCTGTTCCGGACGTCTCTTTGTACGTCTCCCCGAACGTGTCTCCCTGACAGTCTAAAGTCCGCCCGGATGATTTTGGCGATCCGTGCTCCAACGGATTCCCGAGTCTGAACTCTTTATGCATAGTAAAGATATTTTCTTTTTAGTCAACATGACTTTACTTTCCACAGGCATTTTGTAACCTGTATGGGTGTATGTCGAAGGGCATGCCGATCCCCTATGAGGGTAGAATGCGAGAACTTCATCCTGTCATGCCAGGCCCCCGAACGGTCGTTCCGAGCCTCGTCCATTATCCCGGTATTCCAGCTCTGCCCGAGGGCACGGAACGCTACCGGGCAAAGGGCGGCGGATCGGTTGTCGTGCGCGTTGCCGCGGGCGACCGCGTCAGCGTCATCGACAGCGAAGGCGGGCAGATCTGCGAGCTTTCCTTTCTTGACGAAGAAGGTCGCTTCCAGGCAGCCGGTCTTGGAACGGCATTCAGCAATTCCGCCGAGGGTTTGAAGGCCATTCTTCAGATGGGGGATGAGAGTGCGGTCCGCATGCGCGCAGCGCTTCAGCGTCGCGGCGCCGACCTTGCGACAGCCGGAGCCCTGCGTCTCTTCGGGACCGGATCGACCCCGGGCAGCCAGGCGGATTTTAACGTTACCATGAAAGGCCTGCTGATCGTCGCAGCCCCCGCCGCCGCCATGTCGCCGGAGGCGCAGGATACGGCGACGCCGATCGAGGTCAGGATCAAGCGCAGCCTGCTGGTCCGCGATTATGCCGCCGCCCTGCCGGAACCCGCCGCCGATCCGATCGAGGATATCCGCATCCGGGCGGCGAGTGCTGCGGCCTATTTCGTGCGCGCCGGCGAACTCATCCAGATCATCGACGTCTATGGGCGCCAATGCACCGACTTCCAGGCCTTCGCCGCCCGCAAGGTCGATAAGGGCCTCGATCTAGCGTTGGATTCGACGGTCACCCGCACGCTGCTCGGCCGCAGCTATCCCGCGCCGGGCCTGCCCTCCAAGGCTTTCGACCGCGACTTCGAGCCGTTGGTCGAGATCGTCCAGGATACGGTCGGGCGGCACGACGCTTTCGCGACCGCTTGCAATGCGCGCTATTACGACGATATGGGCTATCCCGGCCACAGCAATTGCACGGACAATTTCAACGCGGCGCTGGCGCCTTACGGCATTGCCGGCCGCAAGGGCTGGGAAGCCCTGAACTATTTTTACAACACCAATATCGACCACAACAATCAGCTCTATCTCGACGAGCCCTGGTCGCGTCCTGGTGATTATGTGCTGATGCGGGCACTGACCGATCTCGTCTGCGTCTCCTCGTCCTGCCCGGACGACATCGACGCGGCGAACGGCTGGGATCCGACGGATATCCATGTCCGCACCTTTTCCGGAAACGAGAAATTCTCACGAGCGGTGGCCTATCGCATGACCCCAGATGCCGACGCCGAACTGACGCGCGAAACCGCCTTCCATCCGCGCCTCTCCGCCTTGACGCGGGACTATACCGAATATCGCGGCTACTGGTTGCCGAACCGCTTTTCCGGCGAAGGGCCGGTCGAGGAATACTGGGCCTGCCGCGAGCGCGCCGCCGTCATTGATCTCTCGCCATTGCGGAAGTTCGAGGTGACCGGGCCGGATGCCGAGGCACTCTTGCAATATTGCCTGACGCGCGACGTGCGCAAACTGTCGACCGGCCAGGTCGTCTATTCCGCCATGTGCTATGAAAACGGCGGTATGATCGACGACGGCACGCTGTTCCGTCTCGGCGACACGAACTTCCGCTGGATCGGCGGCGATGATTTCAGCGGCATATGGCTGCGCCAGCAGGCGGAAAAGAAAGGCTTCAAGGCCTGGGTGCGCTCCTCGACCGATCAGCTGCACAATATCGCTCTGCAGGGCCCCAGCAGCCGCGACATCCTGAAGGAGATCATCTGGACGGCGCCGCGCCAGCCTGAGATCGGCGAGCTCGAATGGTTCCGTTTCACCATCGGCCGCATCGGCGGCTTCGAAGGTGCCCCGGTCGTCGTCTCGCGCACGGGTTATACCGGTGAGCTCGGCTACGAGATCTTCTGTCATCCGAAGGATGCGCTGACGGTGTTCGACGCCGTCTGGGAGGCAGGCCGGCCGCACGGTCTGAAGCCGATGGGGCTGGAGGCGCTCGACATGGTCCGCATCGAGGCGGGCCTGATCTTCGCCCATCACGAATTCACCGACCAGACCGATCCCTTCGAGGCCGGCATCGGCTTTACCGTGCCGCTGAAATCCAAGCAGGACGATTTCATCGGCCGCGAGGCGCTGATCCGGCGCAAGGAACATCCGCGCCATCTGCTCGTCGGCCTCGATATCAAAGCCAATGAGGCGGTCGGCCACGGCGACTGCGTCCATGTCGGCCGGGCTCAGGTGGGCGTCGTCACCAGCGCCACGCGCTCGCCTGTGCTCGGCAAGACGATCGCGCTCGCCCGCATCGACGTGACGCATGCAAGCCCCGGCACCGAGGTCGAAATCGGCAAGCTCGACGGCCACCAGAAGCGCTTGCCGGCGACAATCGTGCCGCTTTCCCACTACGATCCGCAGAAGACGCGGCCGCGGTCATAGCGAAGGGATGGCCGCATCGGCCTGAAATCTGCGTCTGTTCTCAATAAAGCGTTGGAACATGATGAGGCCGTCCGAAAATCGCTTACACTTTTCGGCATCATGCTCTAAGCACATCACGTCAAACTTGAATCATGCGACGTATTTTTTAGGTCTTTTGTTTTTACGCATGTTGTTGTTGCAACCGCTGCAAACCTCTGCGCGACACGCTCTGAACAGCGCATGAAAACCGGGACGCTTATGACAGAGACATACAGCAAGGCACGCAAGCAGGCTGAGATCGCCTTCGGAAACGCACAGTCGCAATTTTTAGCGCGAAACCGTGCAGTGGACGAGACAGACCCGACCCTGCGCGCCCGCGAGGAAAAGACCTTGAGGCTGCGCCAGGCGCGCGAGGCCAAGGAGGAGCAGGATCGCTTGGCAGCAGCCACCGCTCCTGCCGGGAAACGAAAAAAGAAAATCTGACGCTGGATCTGGATGATTTTAAGCCCGGATTGGCCTAAAATCATCCAGGTTTGAAGTCGAACAGTCAGGAAACAGATTTGAAAAACAGCAGAAACAACGAACTCTCCGATCGTCGCAGCGCCGCGGCCGACGCCAAGGCGGCTCTCCTCAACGCCTATCGCAGCGCCAAGGAGACGGCCGAACCGACCCGGCTCGCAAAGCAGGCCGAGCGTGTGGCTGTCGCCGCCGCCAGGGAAGAACGCCGCGCCGAGCGGGAACGGCTAAAGCTTGAGGAACGGGAGCGGGCGCAAGCTGTGGAAGCAGAACGCCAGGCTGCCGCAGAAGCTGCGCAACGGGCCGACATCGAGGCGCGCGAAACAGCCGAGAAAGAACGGATCGCGCGCGTGATTGCCGATGAAGCCGCCCGAAAGGCCGCACGCGACCTGCGTTACGCCAATCGGAAAGCCAGAAAGTCGTGATACTGGAGCATGTCGCGCAAAAGTGTGCAGCGGTTTGCGATAACGACATGCGTAAAAACAAAGACCTGAAGCACGAGAAGCGAATCTGAAAGATCGCGACGCGCTTTAGGCGCTGCCTGTTAGAAACAGGCAGCGCCGTCTTTCAAGCGGCCTGGACGGCTGCATTCAACGGAATTTCGACATCGATCTCCAGGGTCGAGACGAATTCGTTGCGGTCGATCGTCACCTGCACCTTGTCGTGGTCGAGCTCGACGTGCTTGGCGATGACCGCAAGGATTTCCTCGCGCAGTACCGACACCAGGTCGGACCCGGCCGAGGAACGCTCGTGGGCCAGCAGCACCTGCAGGCGTTCGCGGGCCGCCGGTGCGGTCCTCTGCTTGTTGAACAGACGGAAAATATTCATGCTGCCCTCCGTCCGAAGATCTTGCCGAAAATGTTCCGTTTTTCCTCAGGGATCGCGATCGGCAGAACCTCGCCGGCGAGCCGGCGGGCGGCATCGAAATAGGCCATCGCGGCCGGGCTGCGGCTTTCTGCCAGCGTGACCGGGGCGCCGATATTGGAGGCGCGCAGCACGTCCATGCTTTCCGGCACGATGCCGAGCAGCGGGATGGACAGGATCTCCAGCACGTCGTCGACCTTGAGCATGTCGCCGCGTTCGGCGCGGTTGGCGTCGTAGCGGGTCAGCAGCAGGTGCTTTTCCATCCGCTCGCCGCGTTCGGCTTTCGCGGTCTTGGCATCGAGCAGGCCGATGATGCGGTCGGAATCGCGCACCGACGAGACCTCAGGATTGGTGACGACGACGGCGACGTCGGCATGGCGCATGGCGAGCGTTGCGCCGCGTTCGATCCCGGCGGGGCTGTCGCAGATGATCCAGTCGAAATAGCGCTTCAGGTCGTTGATGACGCGCTCGACGCCTTCGGCGGTCAGATTGTCCTTGTCGCGCGTCTGCGAAGCCGGCAGCAGGAACAGCGTTTCCAGCCGCTTGTCGCGGATCAGCGCCTGGGGAAGCTTGGCATCACCCTGGATGACGTTGATCAGGTCGTAGACCACCCGGCGCTCAGCGCCCATGACGAGGTCGAGATTGCGCAGGCCGACGTCGAAATCGACGACCACGACTTTTTCATTGCGTTGCGCCAGCGCCGCTCCCAATGCGGCGGTCGAGGTCGTCTTTCCGACCCCGCCCTTGCCTGACGTGACGACGATCACTTTCCCCATGTCTCTCTCCTTTGTCGCGGCCACAGCCGGCTCAGATCAGTTTTTCCGCCATGATCGCATCGTCTTCGAGCCAGAGCTGAACAGCCTGTCCGCGAAGATTGGGGGCCATGTCTTCTGCCATTTTGTAGATGCCGTCGATTGCCACCAGCTCGGCCTCGAGCTTGCGGCAAAAGATCTGCGCCGATGCGTTTCCGATCGAGCCCGCCATGGCCCGGCCGCGCAGAGCGCCGTAAATATGGACCGATCCCCCGGCGATCACCTCGGCGCCGGAAGCGACCGATCCGATGATGGTGACGTCACCCTCCGGAAAGATCACCGACTGTCCCGAACGCACCGGTTCCCGGATGACGATCGATTGGGTGGCCGCACGTGTCTCGGCGGCTGCCGCTTTGACCGGCGGATCGGCGGTCTCCTTGGCGGGAACCTCGATGTCGGAAACCGACCGGCCGCCTTTGAGTGCCGGCGGCATGCCGGAGCCGAGGATCGACGGCCGCGCGCCTTCGATGCCCATGATGCTGACATTGCGCTTGGCAAGTTCGGCAATCAGCTCTTTCAGTTGCGGCCGGTCGATTTGCAGGTCCGTCAGGTCGAGCACGACGGGCCGTCCGAGGAAGAAGCCGGCCGAACGCGCGGCCAAATCGTCCAGCCTGGTCAACCAATCGTCGATCGGAAGATCAGGGGACAGCATGACCGCCAGGAAAGAACGGCCCTTGATGCGGATAGAGCGAGCGTCTGTTAGCACTTTGGTCATCTATGTGAAGAAATCGTTGACCATGTGTAGCGCTGCTATGGTTAACAAAAAGTTAACGCGGTCCGAATATTCCTCGTAACGGCACCGGTTTCCTGTTCGGCGGAATTAAGGCAATATATTGAAAAATATATGTAATTTCTGAAAACGCCGCAGGTTAACAACGCCGACGTTCCGGGTCGACGCCAAATCTTCCGCCGCTGCAGCAACCTTCAGCCTTGCGCCTTGCGCTGCGCATCGGAAATGGCGCGGGCGGCCTCCTCGGAGGAGTTGGCAAGCGTGCGCATCTCGGCGGCAAGCACGGCAAAACCCGATCCGGCAGTGCCTGCACGGGCCGCCTCGATGCCGGCATTGACGGCGAGCAGCTTGAGGTAGCGCAGCGATTGCAGGATCTCGCCGGTCTTGGAGGCGGTGACGCGCATGTCGGCGGTCTGTTCGTCGATTCGCTGGTAGAGCGATTCGATGTTGATGATGCTGCCCTCGAGATAGAGAAGCTCACCCTTCTGGTCCCAGATGCCGCCGCCGGTCTCCGTCACCCAGATGAGATGGCCCATGGCGTGGCGGATGCGGTATTCCATCGTCCAGTCGGCGCGCTTCTCCAGCGCCCGCCCGACGACCTCGTCCATCAACGGCACGTCCTCCTCGTACATGATCGAGGTGAAGGTGCGGCTGCGGTTGCCGACGATCTCGTCGGCGGGGTAGCCGAAGATGCGCTCGATGCCATTGGTCATCTCAAGCATCGTATAGTTTTCATCGGCGCGGCAGCGGTAGAGAAAGCCGTTCATGCGCCCGAGAATGCTTGTTTGAAAATCCATGAAGGCCACGTCCGAAGAGATGAGTTGCAGATGGATTTATGCCGTCTTCTTTTTGCTGATGCATGTCGTGATCGCAAAACCGCTGCACAATTTTGCGCGACATGCTTCAAAGACCGGCCGCAATTGCCGGAACTGAGTGGACAGGCACCCTGCTCCGGCAATGGCCCGCCTCGTCAGTTGCGCAGATATTCCTCCATGGAATCGTCGAGCGCCTCGACCCAGCGCGTGTGATGCGTCGGCGACATGTTGCCGGTCATCAGCGACCGGTAGGCATGGTCGCGGAAGCCCATGATGTTGTGGGCCTTGTGATGTTCCCATTCCATGAAGGTCCGGTTGGTGCCTTCGATGTCGAAGGAGGGGTAATCGGTCTCGGCCAGCAGTTCCTTCACATAGTCGCCCTGATACCAGATCATCTGCTCGGCATCCTCGAGCGTCTCCTCGCGGGCGCGCCACATGTCGAAATTGGCCTTCAGCTCTTCTTCCGGCGGCAGCCGGATGCGCCCCATCATCACGTCGCGCGCCCACCAGGCCTGCACGTCGAACATGTTGAACGTATAGAACTGATCCTGCATGCCGATATAGAAGAGCTGCGGGTTCCGGTCGAAGATCACGCCCTTGTAGAGGCTGTCGGCCCAGAGCCGGTTGGCGGTCTTCAGCCGCAGTTCGTCCGGCAGGAAAGGGAAATGGTGCTGGTATCCGGTGCACAGGATCAGCGCGTCGACCTCCTTGCTCGAACCGTCGAGGAAATGCGCAGTGCGGTTTTCGAGCCGGGTCAGCAGCGGCCGCTCCTCGAAATTCTCCGGCCATTTGAAGCCCATCGGCTTCGAGCGATAGCTCGTCGTCACCGATTTCGCGCCGTATTTCCAGCATTGGGAACCGATGTCCTCGGCTGAATAGCTGCGGCCGACGAGCAGGATATCCTTGCCTTTGAACTCCAGCGCGTCGCGGAAATCATGGGCGTGCAGCACCCGGCCGTTGAAGGTCTTCACGCCTTCGAAATAGGGCACGTTCGGCGTCGAGAAGTGACCGCTGGCCACGACGACATAGTCGAATTCCTCGTCATACATCCGGTCCTCGATGCGGTTATGCGCCGTCACCGTGAATTTCTTCGCCTGCTCGTCGAAGCGGACCATGCGCACCGGCGTGCTGAAGCGCACCCAATGGCGGACATTCGCCTTCTCGACGCGACCCTTGATATAATCCCAGAGCACGGCGCGCGGCGGATAGGAGGCGATCGGCTTGCCGAAATGCTCCTCGAAGGAATAGTCGGCGAATTCGAGGCATTCCTTCGGGCCGTTCGACCAGAGGTAACGATACATGCTGCCGTGCACCGGCTCGCCATATTCGTCGAGCCCGGTGCGCCAGGTATAGTTCCAGAGCCCGCCCCAGTCCGACTGCTTTTCGAAGCAGACGATCTCCGGGATTTCGGCGCCCTTCTGGGCGGCCGATTGGAAGGCGCGCAGCTGCGCCAGCCCGGAAGGACCAGCACCGATGACGGCAACTCTTGTCATGAAGCATTCCCCTCTTGATTATGTCGCAATTCGAAGTGGTACCGCATTCTCGCGCGTCCGGACGGACGCGCCGGGCTGCAGGTGTCAGTCGGGATAGATGCCGGGGCTGGTCGGGGCCCCGTCGTCATATCGGGAAAGCCAGTCGATCGTCGTCTGGCGAAAACGGGTGAGGCCCTTGTAGTCGATCAGCTCCGGCGGCAGCGTCTTCAGCACGCGCGGCAGGCGCCGCGCCCATTTCGGCACGGTGACGAGCTCTTCCATGTTCATCAGGTAGCAGCGGATGACGAAGAGGATGGCGTTCGAGCGCGGCAGGCGCCACAGGCTCTGCAGCTCGACGCGCAGATGCACCTTCTCTCCGACATTCTCCGGCGTCACCGTCGTACGATCGGGACCCCATTTGTGGTAATTTTCCGGGCTGGTGTCGAGCCGCGGATTGATCGTCATCGTCCAGTTGAAACGGCGCGTCGGCTTGCCCTGCTGCAGGTTCAGCAGGAATTTCAAGGCCCGGTCGAAGACGCCGATCTGGTGGGCGAGCGGCACCGGTCCATGCCATTCCATGAAATTCATGCCGATGTCGAAATCGAGCGACCAGTCGGCCTGGGTCGTCACCATGCCGGCATCCATCCAGAGATTGCCGTCGCGCTGATCGACGATGCAAAAATCGCCCTGGGCCTGGCGGGTGATGTATTCGAAGGGCTCACAGGGCAGCGTCGAGGCATCGCCGAAGGTAAAGCTGTGGTCGATGCCGAGCGGCCTGTTGATCCAGCGCCACTGGTCGCCGTTGCGGATCAGGGTGAAATGGTCGGGATAGCCCGCCGCCTGTTCTTCCATCAGCAGTTCGAGCGTGTCCCACTGCGCGCTCATCATGTGCGGCAGGGCCTGATAGCGCAGCGGATCTTCCTTCAGCACCAGCGCCCGGTCATGCATCTCGGCGACGTAATGTTCGTCGACGTCGATCAGGCTTTCGTAGACGGTCCCCGCCCGCCCGTGCACATGCGGCTCCATATTGACCGAATACATGTATTCGTCGCGGTCGAAGGGAAACGGGAAACGCCGGATATTCTCAGGGCTGTTCCGGTAGCTGAAATCGTTCCGGAAAGTTTCCTGCTTGAAGACGATTGCCATATCAGGTCTCCTTGTTCCGCTTTATCAGATGCCGCTAGAGATCAAGATGCAGCGTCTTTCCCTCGAAGCGGGAAACGCAGATCATCACCTTGCGGCCGGATGTTTTTTCTTCGCTCGTCAGATAGACGTCATTGTGCAGCAGCTTGCCGTCGCAGGTGACGACCCCGGTTTCGCATTGACCGCAGGCCCCGCCGCGACAGAGGAAAGGCGCGTCGACGCCCGCCGCCTCGATCGCCTCCAGCATGCTTTCGTGGTGGCCGACCTTGACGGTCTTGCCGGAACGGATTAGCTCGATGGTGAAGGGCTTGCCTGATAGAGACGACAGGAAGCGTTCCGAATGCAGATTCTGCTCCGGCCAGCCGGCCTCCAATCCTGTTTTCAACACGCCGTCGATCATGCCCGACGGGCCGCAGACGTAAAGATGCGTGCCGAGCGGCTGGCTGTCGAGCAGGCGCGTCAGCGGGATGGCGCCGCCTTCGGCGTCGCAATGGATCTTGATGCGATGCGGGCCGTAGCGTTCCAGGAGATCCCGCCAATAGGCGCCGCGGTCGCGGGTGCGGATGGCATAATGCAGTTCGAAATTGGCGCCCTCGCGGGAAAACTGCTCCATCATCGCAATGAAGGGCGTAATGCCGATGCCGCCGGCAATCAGAAGATGTTTGCGCCCGCGCCAATCCGGCTGGAAGAGGTTGACAGGATAGCTGACCTTCAGCTGGTCGCCTTCCCGCACCTTCTCATGCATGAAGGTGGAGCCGCCGCGTGAATCCTCGACATGCAGGACGCTGATCTCGTAGGCGGCGCAATCATGCGGCGGCGACATCAGCGAATAGGCGTTGCGTCTGACATGGCCGCCGTCGTTCATCGAGACGATGATATGGGCGCCGCCGGAGAAATAGGGCATTGGCGCGCCATCCAGGCGTTCGAAGCGAAAGCGCTTGACGCGCTCGGCGATCGGGGTGATCCGCGCCACGCGGACGGGAATTTCAGTGCCACCGCTCAAAGGAACAACTCCTCCGGATCGGGCGCGCTGCCGGGCTCTTCCGCGTCGATGTTGACGCCCTGGAAGGCGGCGAGCCGGCGCGAATAATGATCGCGCACCAGAAGCGTCAGCCCGCAATGGCTGCAGGCAAACGGGCTCATGGTGACGTCGTCGGTAATGCCCTTGCAATGGACGCATTGCACCCGCCTGGCAAGCGAACCACGGTGCTCGGTGATGAGAGAGGCATGGTCCATGCCGTAATCGAGCGCCACCAGCATCGCCTGGCCGATGAAGCCTTCGGTGCCTGCGATATAAAGGCGGGTGCCCATATGGGCGGTGGCGAGCGAGCCCTTCAATCGGAAGATGAGGGTTGCAATGGTCGGCGCCGTGAAGAACATATCGGCGCCGAGACCGCGCAGCGCCTCGCCCAGGCCGGACCCTTGCGAGCCGCGGGCGACATAGAGGATCTCGCTGCGGGAAAGGGCCGCTTCGTCAAGCGCTGGCCGCTGGTCGAGGAGAGCTCTGGCGCCCTCCCCTTCGAGCGCGAAAATGTGCCGCCGGGCGCGCGGCTGGATGGTCAGGCCCTTATAGACTGGTCGGCTCTTGATGCCTGCAACGAGCATTCGCGTGCTCCTTAACCCAAGGCAGTCCTCTTCTTCTTCTCCGGATCGTCGAAGGGAAGCGTATGGGCGGTGCCGCCTGCCTTCACGGTCTTGCCGCGGACCTCGAGTTTCGTCCCATGCACCGCCTTGTCAACGTCGAGGCGGGCGATCGCCATGGATTTCTTCGTCAGCGACGAATAGCTTGGGCAGGTGATGACGCCGACCTTCCTGCCGTCGGCAAAGACCTCGTCGCCGAGATCGGCCGGTCCGTCGGCATCGATCAGCATGCCGAAGATCTTGAAGCGTTCCTTGCCCTTGAGGCGGGCATGTTCCTCGGCGCCGCGGAAACCGGTCTTGCCGGGGCTGACGGTGAAGTCGAGGCCGAGTTCCCAGAGGCTGTCGCCGGGCGGCTGGTCGGCGAAGGGATACATCTGCGAATTGTCGTAGGGATAAAACAGCAGGTAGCTTTCGACGCGCAGCATGTCGAGCACCGAGAAGCAGCAGGGGATGATGCCCATCTCCTTGCCTTCCTCGACGATCCGGTCCCAGACCATGACGGCATCCTGGCCACGCACGAAGAGCTCGTAACCGCGTTCGCCGGTATAACCGGTGCGCGAGATCATCACCGGCGCACCGAACAGCGTCGTCTGCATATGGTGGAAATATTTGAGATCGCGGATGCCGGGCACGTATTTGGCGAGATAATCGACCGCGAGCGGGCCCTGCAGCGACAGATCGTGCAGGTCGTCGTCGAAGAGCACGGCGCAGTTGCGGCCTGCCGCCTGCCTGACGACTTCCTCGTGGCCGGAGCCGGAACCATGCACCAGCATCCAGGAATTCGGACCGGTGCGATAGACGATGCAGTCGTCGGTGAAATGGCCGCGCTCGTTCAGCATGGTCGCGTAGACCGAGCGGCCGGGATAGATCTTCGTCAGATCGCGGGTGGTGATGTAATCGAGCACGGCGATGGCATGCGGACCGACCAGATGCACCTTCTTCAGGCCGGAGACATCCATGAGGCCGGCCTTGGTACGGACGGCGACATGTTCTTCCGACATGTCCTTGTCGTAGGTCCAGGCGGTCCCCATGCCGCTCCAGTCCTCGAGCTTCGATCCCAGAGCGCGATGCCGATCCGCCAACACGGAGAAACGCCATGATAATGCCATTACCGTTCCCTCTTATTTCCTCTATGGAATATTTATTTCTTGACTATATAAGCCTTTCGCGTCGTGGCAAGCCCATCCGACGTGCATTTCCCAAAACTTCGATAGCGTCTGTCCGGCACCGATGACCCTCTTACCCCATGCGTTCGGAAGCGTAGCTGCCGGGGCTTGCGGGGAAGACGACGGTGCGGTTGCCGTTGATGAAGGTGCGGTGGTGGATATGGGCGTGGATGGCGCGCGCCAGCACCTGGCTTTCGACATCGCGGCCGATCGAGACGTAGTCGTCGGGCGACTGCGCATGGGTGATGCGCGCCGTGTCCTGCTCGATGATCGGGCCTTCGTCGAGATCGGCGGTGACGTAATGGGCGGTCGCCCCGATCAGCTTGACGCCTCGGCCATAGGCCTGCTTGTAGGGGTTGGCGCCCTTGAAGCTCGGCAGGAAGGAATGGTGGATGTTGATGATCTTGCCCGACATCTTCTGGCACATCTCGTCCGACAGGATCTGCATGTAGCGGGCGAGCACGATCAGTTCGGTGCCGGTCTGCTCGGCCACCTCCATGATACGGGCTTCGGCCTGCACCTTATTAGCCTTGGTGACCGGAATATGGTGGAAGGGGATGTCGTGGTTGACGACGACCTTCTGGTAGTCGAAATGGTTGGAGACGACGCCGACGATATCGATCGGCAGCGCGCCGATCTTCCAGCGGTAGAGCAGGTCGTTGAGGCAGTGGCCGAAGCGCGACACCATCAAGAGCACCTTCATGCGCTTCTCGCTGTCGTGGAATTCGTAATCCATCGCAAAGGGCGCGGCGACGGCGGAAAAATCAGCGCCGATCTCGGCGCCCGAAAGCCCCTCTTCGGAAATGAACGAGACGCGCATGAAGAACTTGCCGGTATCGAGATCGTCGAACTGGCTGGAGTCGATGATGTTGCAGCCCTTCTCGGCCAGATAGCTCGAAATCGCCGCAACGATGCCGCGCGTCGATTTGCAGGATACCGTAAGAATGTACTGGGTCATGGGGCGATCCGAACGAAGGAGAAGACCCCGTGCCCGTGGCACGGGGGAGATGGCTGCGGATGCGGCTGGGAACTCAAATATCCAGCGTGGTGCTCCGCTCCCACTCGGTGAAATGCGAGCAATAGGTGTTCCACTCGCTGTGCTTCAGTTTGAGGTAGGCGGAGGAGAACTCCGCACCCAGCGAAGCGCGCAATTCTTCGTCCTTCTCGTATTCGCGCAGCGCATCGAGGAGATTGAGCGGCAGCTTCGGGGCGTCGGTCACCGTATGCCCGTCACGATACATATCGATATCGTAGTGGCGGCCGGGATCGGCTTGCGATCGAATGCCCGAAAGGCCGGCGGCGATAATGATCGCCTGCAGGAGATAGGGATTGACCGCGCCATCGGGCAGCCGCAGTTCGAAGCGGCCGGGGCCCGGCACACGCACCATGTGCGTCCGGTTGTTGCCGGTCCAGGTGACGGTATTCGGTGCCCAAGTTGCGCCCGAAATCGTCCTCGGCGCGTTGATGCGCTTGTAGGAATTGACCGTCGGATTGGTGACGGCGGCGAGCGCCGAGGCATGTTTCATGATGCCGCCGAGGAAGGTTTTGCCCTGGGCGGAGAGCCCGAAGGGCATTTCCCTGTCCGCGAAGGCGTTGACCTTGCCGTCGATATCCCAAACGGAAATGTGGGCATGGCACCCATTTCCGGTCAGGCCCTTGAAGGGCTTCGGCATGAAGGTGGCGCGAAGCCCGTGTTTTTCGGCGACCGACTTGACCATGAACTTGAAGAAGGAGTGCTTGTCCGCCGTCTGAAGGGCGTCGTCATATTCCCAGTTCATCTCGAACTGGCCGTTCGCATCCTCATGGTCGTTCTGATAGGGCTTCCAGCCGAGTTCGAGCATGTAATCGCAAATTTCGGCGATGACGTCATAGCGGCGCATCACCGCCTGCTGATCGTAGCAAGGCTTCTCGGCGGTATCGAACTGATCCGAAATCACCGAGCCGTCGGCGGAGATGAGGAAGAATTCCGGCTCCACGCCGGTTTTCACCCGGAGCCCTTCTTTCGCAGCCTCGGCGACCAGTCTTTTCAGCAGCACGCGCGGCGCCTGTTCGACAGGCCGGTCGTCCATGACGCAGTCGGCCGCGACCCATGCGACGTCCTTCTTCCATGGGAGCTGGATGACGGAGGAAGCATCGGGAACCGCAAACAGGTCCGGATGGGCAGGCGTCAGATCGAGCCAGGTCGCAAAACCCGCGAAACCGGCGCCATCCTTCTGCATATCGGCAATGGCTTCAGCCGGGACCAGTTTGGCGCGTTGGCCGCCGAAGAGGTCCGTGTAGCTGATCATGAAATATTTGATGCCTTTGTCTCTGGCAAAAGCAGCAAGGTCCAGTGTCATTCTCGTTCCCCTTTGGATTTCTTCGAGACACTTTGGTCATGGAAATGAGACGGCCGGGACTTTGGCCCGGCCGGTAGAAATCAGAAGCCTCCCTTGCCGGGAATCCAGTTGGTGCCGGCGAGCGGCACCTGCGCCATGGCCGATGCCTCGATCGTCAGTGCGACGAGATCTTCCGGCTCGAGGTTGTGCAGATGGTTCTTGCCGCAGGCGCGCGCGATCGTCTGCGCCTCGAGCGTCATCACCTTGAGGTAGTTGGCAAGGCGGCGGCCGGCCGCAACCGGGTCGAGGCGTTTTGCCAGTTCCGGGTCCTGGGTGGTGATGCCGGCCGGATCCTTGCCTTCATGCCAATCGTCATAAGCGCCGGCCGTGGTGCCGAGCTTCTGATATTCCTCTTCCCAGTGCGGATCGTTGTCGCCGATCGCCACAAGTGCGGCCGTGCCGATCGCGACCGCATCGGCGCCGAGCGCCAGCGCCTTGGCAACGTCGGCGCCGGAGCGGATGCCGCCGGAAACGATGAGCTGCACCTTCCGATGCATGCCGAGGTCCTGCAGCGCCTGAACGGCCGGGCGAATGCAGGCGAGTGTCGGCATGCCGACATTCTCGATGAAGACGTCCTGTGTGGCCGCCGTGCCGCCCTGCATGCCGTCGAGCACGACGACGTCGGCGCCAGCCTTGACGGCAAGGGCGGTGTCGTAATAGGGGCGCGCGCCGCCGACCTTGACGTAGATCGGCTTTTCCCAATCGGTGATCTCGCGCAGCTCCATGATCTTGATTTCCAGATCGTCGGGGCCGGTCCAGTCCGGATGGCGGCAGGCCGAGCGTTGGTCGATCCCCTTCGGCAGATTGCGCATATTGGCGACGCGGTCGGAGATCTTCTGGCCGAGCAGCATGCCGCCGCCGCCGGGCTTGGCGCCCTGGCCGACCACGACTTCGATCGCGTCGGCGCGGCGCAGATCCCTGGGATTCATGCCGTAGCGGGAAGGCAGGTACTGGTAGACCAGCGTCTGCGAATGGCCGCGTTCCTCATCGGTCATGCCGCCGTCGCCTGTCGTGGTCGAAGTGCCTGCGATCGTCGCACCGCGGCCGAGCGCTTCCTTGGCATTGCCGGACAGCGCGCCGAAGCTCATGCCGGCAATGGTGATCGGCGTCTTCAGCGTGATCGGCTTCTTGGCGAAACGCGAGCCGAGCACCACTGTCGTGTCGCACTTCTCGCGATAGCCTTCGAGCGGATAACGCGAGATCGAGGCGCCGAGGAACAGCAGGTCGTCGAAATGCGGAACCTTGCGCTTGGTGCCGGCGCCACGGATGTCATAGATGCCGGTGGCCGCCGCGCGGCGGATTTCGGCCAGCGTATAGTCGTCGAAAGTCGCGGACTTGCGGGGCGGGGTATAGGGGTTGTGATAGCTCATGGATGTCCCTCGCCTCAATACGCGTCGGCGTTGTCGATGTTGAAATTGTAGAGCTTGCGGGCCGAGCCGTAGCGCTTGAACTCTTCGGGGCGGACGCCCGTGACCCCAGCGCGCTCGAGCAGCTCGGCGAGTTTCTCCAGATGCTCTGGCCGCATCTCTTTCTCGATGCAGTCGGAGCCGAGGCTCTTGACCTCGCCGCGGACGAAGAGCTTGGCTTCGTAGAGTGAATCCCCCAGCGCATCGCCGGCGTCGCCGAGCACGACGAGATGGCCGGACTGGCCCATGAAGGCCGACATGTGGCCGATGCTGCCGTGAACGACGATGTCGATGCCCTTCATCGAAATGCCGCAGCGCGAGGCCGCATTGCCCTTGATGACGAGCAGGCCGCCGCGGCCGGTGGCGCCGGCATACTGGCTGGCGTCGCCCTCGATGACGACGGTGCCGGACATCATGTTTTCGGCAACGCCCGGACCGGCCGAGCCGTGAACCGTAATGGTGCCGCCGTCATTCATGCCGGCGCAGTAATAGCCGACCGATCCCCTGACCGCGACCGTGACGGGGCTGTCGATGCCGACGGCGACCGCATGGCTGCCGCGCGGGTTGACGACTTCGAATTCGGTGTCGTTCGCCCCTTGGGAAAGGGCGTACAGCGCACTGTTCAGTTCGCGAAGAGGGGTGTTGGAAAGATCGAATATGGGCATTTATTCCTCATTGCTCCGGGCGCCCCTCAGGCGGCCTTGTCGTGATCCCAGAAGTAAACGGTTGCCGGCTCCGGCTCCCAGACACGGGCATTCTCGATGCCGGGAAGGTTGACCAGCGCGCGGTATTCCGAACCGAAGGCGACGTACTGGTCGGTCTCGGCCATGACGGCGGGCTTGCAGGCGATCGGGTCGCGCACCACGCCGAAGCCGGATTTGGTGCCGACGACGAAGGTGAAGAAACCGTCGAGATCGTCGAGCGCGCCGGTCAGCGCCTGGCCGAGATCCTTGCCCTTGGCCATTTCGGCTGTGAGATAGGCGGCGGCGACTTCGGAATCGTTCTGCGTCTCGAAGGTCATGCCTTCGCGCACCAGTTCGCGGCGCAGATTGTTGTGGTTGGAGAGCGAGCCGTTGTGCACCAGGCACTGGTCGGCGCCGGTCGAGAATGGATGGGCGCCGAGCGTGGTGACGGCGGATTCGGTCGCCATGCGCGTATGGCCGATTCCGTGGGTTCCGCTCATTGCGCGGACGCCGAAGCGTGCCACGACGTCCTTGGGGAGGCCGATTTCCTTGTAGATCTCGACGCTTTCGCCCGAGCCCATCAGGCGGATTGCCGGGCGGATCCGTTCGAGCGTCTCGCGCACGTCTGCAAGCTTGGAAGCATCGAGCTCGATGACCGCGTGCGTGCTCTTGACCCACACATGGGCTTTGATGCCGGCCTTCTCGAGGTCGCCGGCGAGGCCCTCGAAATCGGCGCCCGGATTGGCGGACTGGATGGTGATCTTTGCCCTGCCCTCGGACGTGCCGCCATAGATCGCGATGCCGGCCGAATCCGGCCCGCGATCGGTCATGGTGATCAGCATATCCGAGAGCAGATTCCCGAGCTGGGGTTCAAGGCTCTTGTCCTTGAGGAACAGTCCTACAATGCCGCACATGGCGCGTGCCTCCGTTCATGTTGAGAAAGGAGTAGCAGGTCTCTATTGGGACATCAACTGGGAAGAATAAAGTTTTCCTCTAAGGCAATTCAGCTCCGCGAGCTCTGCTGGGGATAACTGATGATCGACAGGTATTTGCTCGGCAGTTTTACCAGCTGTTCCGGCCCATGCGGCGCATCGGCGTCGAAGAACAGGCTGTCGCCCGGCTGCATCTGGAAAAGCTGGTCGCCGTGGCGGTAGACCACCTCGCCTTCCAGCATATAGAGGAACTCCATGCCCTCGTGCTGGAAGGTCGGGAAGATGTCGGAATCGGCCGTCAGCGTGATCAGATAGGGCTCGACGATGACCCCGCTGGTATTGTTGTCGATATGGCCGAGCAGATTATATTGGTGGCCGGCGCGGGTGCCGCGCCGTTCGAGTTCGACGCCCTGCCCTGCCTTGACGAAGACGGCATTGCGCGGCTCCTCGAAGCGGCGGAAAAAGGCGGTGAGCGGCACGCCGAGCGCCCGCGACAGCGATTGCAGTGTCGTCAGCGACGGTGAGATATTGCCGTTCTCGATCTTCGACAGCATGCCGAGCGAAATGCCGGTCGCGGCCGCCAGATCGGTGACGGTGATGCCGAGTTTCTTGCGGTAGGCGCGCACCTCATGGCCGATCGCCATTTCGAGGTTGTTTTCCTTCGGTTCCCGAACGGCGTGCGGATCCTGGGAAAAGGGCGTGCGTCCGCCCTCTGCCTGTTCCGGTTGATCTGCCGCTTCGCCCTTGGCTTTCATCGGATTTTTCACTGCTGCCTTCTCTTTTGCGTCAAGGCAATCCTATCGCCATAGTGAAAATTTCTCAACCGTGAAGAAAACCTATTCCCGCCGCGCCGCCCGGGGAGCGATGCCGTAAACAGCACGGAACATCCGGGAAAAATGGCTGAGACTGGAAAAACCGGTGGCAACAGCGATCTCCGAGACGGAAAGCGGGCTCTGTTTCAGCAGGCGGTGGGCATGTTGCAGCCTGATCCTGCGGTATTGATCGAGGAAGCTGGTGCCGAGATGGGTCGCAAACAGCCGGTCGAGATGGCGGGTGGTGACGCCGGCAATGCGCGCCATGGCGGCGCGCTCGAGCGGCATCTCGATCGTCTCCTCCATCCGTTCGAGAACGCTCAGCAGGCCGGGGTGGTGGACGCCGTAGCGCTCGGCGAGCGAGGCGCGCTGCGGAGCGGCGGGTTCGTTGATCTCGGTGTGAAGATACCAGTCGCTGACCCGGCGGGCGAAATCCGGTCCCATGCGCTCGGCGATCAGCACATGCATCATATCGAGGGCGGAGATGCCGCCGCCGCAGGTGATGCGGTTGCCGTCGATCATGAAACGCGCCTGGCGCGGCGTCAGCTCCGGGAAGGCTTCGAGAAGGGCTGCCGCATATTCCCAGTGGATGGTGAAGTCGCGGCCGGCAAGCAGACCGGCGGCGGCCATCAGATAGGGGCCGCCCGATATGCCGCCGATCCGCATGCCTTCGCGCGACAGCTGCCTCAGGCAGGCAAGCACGCCGGGATATCGCCAGTCCCGGGGCAGACCGCCGGCGCAGACGAAGGCGGTGCCAAGGCCCGATCCCCGCATGGGAAGAGGTTCGGCGGGCACGCTGACGCCGGAGGAGGAAAGGGCCGGCGCGCCGTCCGGTGAATAGGTGGAGACACGATAGATCTCGCGGCCGGCCAGAAGATTTGCCGCCCGCAGCGGTTCCGTCGCCGAGGCATAGGACATCAGCGCAAATCCCGGAATCAGGATGAAGCCGATCGTCTGGACATTTCTGCTATCAAGTGAGGACATGTCCCTTTCTTAGCGATTCATGTCCCTATTGTGCAAGTCCGCACGCTTCTTTCTGGCATCATGCAGCTGTTCTTTCCGGGTGATCCATGCGCTATTCCGCTCTTTCGATTTTTCTGAACGGCCTTCGCGGCAACAAAGGCTGGGCGCCTGCCTGGCGCGATCCGGCGCCGAAGCCGCATTACGACGTCGTCATCGTCGGTGGCGGCGGTCACGGCCTGGCCACCGCCTATTATCTCGCCAAGGAATTCGGCATTACCAATGTCGCCGTGCTCGAAAAGGGCTATCTCGGCTCAGGCAATATCGGCAGGAACACCACGATCATCCGGTCGAATTACCTGTTGCCGGGCAACAATCCCTTCTACGAACTGTCGATGAAGCTCTGGGAAGGCTTGGAGCAGGACTTCAACTTCAACGCCATGGTTTCGCAGCGCGGCGTGCTGAACCTCTTCCATTCCGATGCGCAGCGTGACGCCTATACGCGCCGCGGCAACGCCATGCGGCTGCACGGCGTCGATGCCGAGTTGCTCGACCGGCAGGCGGTGCGCAGGAAGCTGCCCTTCCTCGATTTCGACAATGCCCGTTTCCCGGTCATGGGTGGTCTATACCAGCCGCGCGGCGGCACGGTGCGCCACGACGCGGTCGCCTGGGGTTATGCCCGCGGCGCAGACAGCCGCGGCGTCGACATCATCACCCAGTGCGAAGTCACCGGCATCCGCACCGAAAACGGCAAGGTGACCGGCGTCGAGACCAGCAGGGGCTTCATCGGTTGCGGCAAGCTGGCGCTGGCGGCGGCCGGCAATTCCACCGTGGTCGCCGATATGGCCGGCCTTCGCCTGCCGATCGAAAGCCATGTGCTGCAGGCCTTCGTCTCCGAAGGGCTCAAACCCTTCATCGACAATGTCGTCACCTTCGGCGCCGGGCATTTCTATGTCTCCCAGTCGGACAAGGGCGGCCTGGTCTTCGGCGGCGATATCGACGGCTATAATTCCTATGCCCAGCGCGGCAATCTGGCTTCGGTCGAACATGTCGCCGAGGCCGGGATTGCGATGATCCCGTCCTTGTCGCGCGTGCGCTACCTGCGCTCCTGGGGCGGGGTGATGGATATGAGCATGGACGGCTCGCCGATCATCGACCGCACCCATATGGATAATCTCTATCTCAACGCCGGCTGGTGTTACGGCGGCTTCAAGGCCACGCCCGCCTCCGGCTTCTGCTACGCCCATCTGATCGCCCGCAACACGCCGCACCAGACGGCGCGCGCCTTCCGGCTCGACCGTTTCGCGCGCGGCTATCAGATCGATGAAAAGGGCGTCGGCGCCCAGCCCAATCTGCACTGAGGACATTTAGACGATGGCAAGCCTGATTTCATGTCCCCATTGCGGCGTCCGGCCCAAGGAGGAATTCTCGATCCGCGGCGATGCGAACCTTGTCCGGCCGGCGCCGGATGCCGGCGCGGATGCCTGGTACGACTATGTCTATCTCAGAGACAATCCGAAGGGCCGGCATAGCGAATACTGGCACCATTCCTCCGGATGCCGCCGCTGGCTGATCGTCGAGCGCGATACCGTCACCCATAAGGTCCATGGCGTCAGGGATGCCGCCCTTGCCAAGCTCGGCGGAGAACCGGCATGACGAGCTTCCGTCTTTCCTCCGGCGGCCGCATCGACCGCGCCAGGACACTGGGCTTCACCTTCGACGGCAAGGCGCTGCAAGGCCATCCGGGCGATACGCTCGCCTCGGCGCTGCTGGCCAACGGTATCCAGCTCGTCGGCCGCAGCTTCAAATATCACCGCCCGCGCGGCATCCTGACGGCGGGAGCCGCCGAACCGAACGCGCTGGTGACGACAGGCAGCGGCGGGCGCACCGAACCGAATACGCGTGCGACGATGATCGAGCTTTATGAGGGGCTGACGGCCAAGAGCCAGAACCGCTGGCCTTCGCTCGGTTTCGATGTCGGCGCGGTCAACGGCCTGCTCTCGCCTTTCCTCAGCGCCGGTTTCTACTACAAGACCTTCATGTGGCCGGCGGCCCTCTGGGAAAAGCTCTACGAGCCGGTGATCCGCAAGGCGGCGGGTCTTGGCCGGGCCTCCTACGACGCCGATCCCGACGCCTATGAGAAATGCTGGGCGCATTGCGATCTGCTGGTGATCGGCGCCGGCCCTGCCGGCCTCGCCGCGGCGCTGACGGCGGGGCGCGCCGGCGCGCGCGTCATCCTTGCCGACGAAGGCGCCGAACTCGGCGGCAGCCTGCTCTCGGACAATGGCGCTGTCGACGGCAAGCCGGCGGACGCTGTTCTCGGCGAGCTGCTGGCCGAACTCGAAGGGCTTTCGAATGTGCGCCGTCTGCCGCGCATGACCGTGTTCGGCTGGTACGACGACAATGTTTTCGGCGCGGTCGAACGTGTGCAGAAGCATGTGGCGCTGCCCGATCCCGAGCGCCCGGTCGAACGGTTGTGGCGCATCGTCGCCCGCCAGGCGATCCTGGCGACGGGAGCCGAGGAGCGGCCGCTCGTCTTCGGCGGCAACGATATTCCAGGCGTGATGATGGCAGGCGCCATGCGCAGCTATCTCAATCGGCAGGCGGTAGCACCTGGCGA
The DNA here is from genome assembly GCF_014197615.1 of Rhizobium esperanzae. Classification (GTDB taxonomy): domain Bacteria; phylum Pseudomonadota; class Alphaproteobacteria; order Rhizobiales; family Rhizobiaceae; genus Rhizobium; species Rhizobium esperanzae_A. The sequence goes on along the minus strand of NZ_JACIFY010000009.1, from coordinate 7,097 downwards.
AAGTACGGTGATCTTCACCACCAACGATACTGCATATGACACCGCCGCCGACCTCGAAGCCGCCGGCCTTCGAGTTGCAGCGATCGTCGACAGCCGCGCCGATGGCGGCAAGTTTTGGCAGGGCCGCGCCGAAGTTCTGCGGGGCGCCCGGATCATCGATGCAGAGGGCGGCAAGCGCCTGCGCGGTGTCAGCGTCGAGACCGCAGGCGGCATTCGCCGGATCGACGCGGATGCGCTTGCGATGTCGGGCGGCTGGAGCCCGGTCATTCATCTGGCCTGCCATTGCGGCGGCAAGCCGCAATGGTCCGAGGAGTCTTCGGCCTTTCTGGCGCCGGCATCACAGGACGGTCTTGCCGTCGCCGGCGCAGCCGCCGGCCTTGCACAGACCGCAGCCTGCCTCGGTGATGGCGCGGCAAAGGCTGCCGCCGCGCTGCAGGCAATCGGCCTCGCCGCGGAACCGGCCTTTGCCTCAGGCACGGAGACGGCTCCGCACGCAAAGCCGCTCTGGTCGGTCAAGGGCTCGAAGGGCAAAGCCTTTGTCGATTACCAGAACGACGTGCATCTCAAAGATCTCGGCCTTGCCGTGCGTGAGGGCTACGGCCATGTCGAACTTGCCAAGCGTTACACCACATCAGGCATGGCGACCGACCAGGGCAAGCTCTCCAACATCAACGCCATCGGCATCCTTGCCGAGGCGCGCGGCGTATCGCCCGCCGAGGTGGGAACGACGACCTTCAGGCCCTTCTACACACCTGTCTCCTTCGGCGCTTTGACCGGGGCATCGCGCGGCAAGGATTTCCAGCCGGCGCGCAAATCGCCGCTGCACGGCTGGGCGAAAAAGAATGGCGCGGTCTTCGTCGAAACCGGCCTCTGGTACCGCTCCTCCTGGTTCCCGCGCGCCGGCGAGACGACGTGGCGCGAAAGCGTCGATCGCGAGGTGCTGAACATCCGCAAGAATGCCGGCCTCTGCGACGTCTCGACCCTCGGCAAGATCGAAATCTTCGGCAAGGATGCTGCGACCTTCCTCGACCGGGTCTATTGCAACGGCTTCGCCAAGCTGGCCGTCGGCAAGGCGCGTTACGGCATCATGCTGCGCGAGGATGGCTTCATCTATGATGACGGTACCACCAGCCGCTTCAGCGACGACCATTTCTTCATGACGACGACGACGGCGCTGGCCGCCGGGGTGCTGACCCATCTCGAATTCTGCGCCCAGACGCTCTGGCCGGAACTCGACGTCTGTTTCGCCTCCTCGACCGATCAATGGGCGCAGATGGCCGTCGCCGGGCCGAAGTCGCGCGCCATCCTCTCGGAAATCGTCGACGAGGATCTTTCCGATGCGGCCTTCCCCTTCATGAGCGCCCGCAAGGTGTCGCTATTCGCAGGCCGCCTCGAAGGCCGGCTCTTCCGGATCTCCTTCTCGGGCGAACTCGCTTACGAGCTGGCGGTGCCGGCTGGCTACGGCGAAAGCGTTGCCGATGCCATCATGGCGTCAGGCGAGAAACACGGCATCTCAGCCTATGGTGTCGAAGCGCTCGGCGTCATGCGCATCGAAAAGGGCCATGTCACCCATGCCGAGATCAACGGCACGGTTACCCCTGGGGATCTCGGTTTCGGCCGCATGATTTCCAGCACCAAGCCGGATTTCATCGGCAAGGCGATGCTTGCCCGCGAAGGCCTGCAGGATCCCGAGCGTCCGCGCCTCGTCGGCGTCAAGCCGCTCAATCCGGCAAGCGGCTTCCGCACCGGCTCGCATATCCTTGCCGAAGGCGCTGCGGCGACGCTCGAAAACGACCAGGGTTACGTCACCTCGAGCGCCTTCTCGCCGAGCCTCGGCCATACGATCGGCCTGGCGCTGGTCCGGCGCGGACCTGAGCGCATCGGCGAAAAGGTGACGGTCTGGAACGGCCTGCGCAATGAATTCACCGATGCGGTGCTCTGCCATCCCGTCTTCATCGATCCCGAAAACGAGAAGCTCCATGCCTGATCTTCCCCAGCACAAACCGGTTCTTGCCGGAGCGGCATATAGTGGCATTTCTGGAGCAGGCATCCGGCTGGAGGCCCTGCCGGAAGGCCATCTCCTGCACGTGCTCGGCACGATCGAGCCGGCGGCTCTCGCCACGGAATTGGCCAAAGCCGGCTTTACCAGCAGTTCGATCCGCAAGGCCGGCTTCCGCCAATGGTTCGTCGCCGGCGACGAGCCGCTCTCGCCTGCCGGTCTGAATGCACTTGCGGCGGCCCTTGCTGGAAAAGCCTTCGTCATAGACCAGAGCCACGGACGCGTGCGCATCGGCATATCAGGCCGGTCTTCGCGGGTGCTTCTTTCAAAGGGCACCGCCGTCGATCTCGATCCCGCCGTCTTTGCGGAAGGCAGTTCTGTGATGACCATGATCGGCCATATCTCCGTGCAGATCGCCCGCACCGGCGACGACAGCTTCGAACTCACGGTCCTGCACAGTTTTGCCGAAAGTCTGTGGGACGAGCTTAAGCATATGGCGACAAGCGCCGAAAAGGACAGTGGCGCATAAGGGCAGCCGCGCCGGCACAAAGATCGATGATTGACTGAAATTAGCTGGAAGGTTCAGCTTTGCGGCGCCGGTGGCATGCAGCCCTCAACGATCGAGCCAACACCAGAATTCGCTACAGTCAGTGGAGAGCCAAAACTTTGGCGCAGAAACTGAGATTTAGTTAGGCCGTGGAGATCGAGTTTAAGGGGTCATCGGCAAAAAAACTGCTGTGTCGGCAAATGTCCGTTCACGGGGCCAGAAACGGTGTCCAAGTTCAAAGAGTGCTTCGGCTAAATGGTGCCAAATTCTGCAGCCCAGGCATCACCATCTCAAGGTAAGCGACTATCACAACCGCCGGTGGCTGCAAGCCAAGCACAAAGAAGCCATCCGGCATCGAAATTATCTGTCTTCGGTATGAAGACCTAACGAGCTGCCCTTGTTGACGTGGTGGACGCGCCGGACTGCGCGTTTTGCCAGTGGCGGGTTCATGAATGAGTAACAGTCGCCTGCCTAACCAGACTTGCATCAATTAAAAATGCATAATTCCTAATAAAGATAGAAACTATGTTCGATTTAACAACGGTCGCTCGCAAGCTACTAGAAACGATTGCAGGAAAGCGACAGCTCGCGACGAATTTAGCAGAATAACTCCAATAGGAATCTAGGGGTTCTCGGGTGCGTCCTTCTGTCGCTCTCCGAAATCAAGCTAAGATTGTGAAAGCTACTTGATTGAATCATGAAAACGCTTTTATCGTAAAGGTCGATATCACGGGGTTTTACAAGCATGTGGCGACAGCCAAGGAGAGAAAAGATCATCTCTATCGCAAGGTTCGCGACTGACTTAGTGAGGATTAAGCCCGCATTTTGCCGAGGAACAATTTTTTTACTTAGGACATTTTCAACTCTGCTTTGCGCCCTATCTCGGCCGGCCGGCTTGGCTGAAAATTGATATGCGCTGCAATTTTGTTGAAGTCTAAAGGTTGAATAGACCAAGGATGTTATTGTGGAAGATAACTACGAGCGCGATTTCATCGCGTTTCACGAATGGCCTGTTAGATGGCTAATCTCTCTACGGATGCGCCGGATCGCACCGTCCGTCTTGATAGGCTGGTACGTGCTGGCATATCGCTATTTGCTGAGGCTCCTTGGCTTGGCCGCATTGGTGCTATTTCCGACGATCGCATTCGCTACGAGCGAATTCGAGTTGCAGTGTCACAAGCTCTTACCCTCTGCCGACGCATTCTATGAGAGATGTCAGAAAGACGCCGTTCCTTTTGGCAGAACGTTTTATCCTAGCGGCGGCAACAGGGGGGAAGAAGAATACTACCGTGTTCTCTTCGACGATAATAGCGGAAACTCCCATTTCATCTTGGGTTGCGCCATCGCCAACGCAAATGTAAAAATGGTCAGTATCTACTATAAGACGTCGATCGAACCTCTTCCACCACTAAGAGAAGAATATATCCAGTATGCCGACCTCCAAGGGCATATAGGCCTGAACATTAATGGCCAAAGGCGCATTCTACTCGCGGTTCGGCAAATTGTGACGGAGAAGATCCCAGCGCGTTATAATTGGGGCGTCACGAATTGCGGCATCAGCGATCTTGAGGGAAGTGCACCAAACGCGAACAGTCCTAAATTCTTAAGGGATGGCCGCCATCGGCCAAATGGATTTTGCTCCGGGCTGGACGTCCCGTGCAGAAACAGGCCGTACGTCACCCTCTTTGGGGACGGATTAAATGACACCATCTTCATGCCCGAGCGGGGTGTTTTTGTCGACGGCAACGGTACGCTCATTGTTCCGCAAGCCCGGTATGAGGATGCCTGCCAAAACTGGTTGAACGATATATATGGCCCGACAGCTATTATTCTTGAGGGCTGCAAGAAAAGAGACTGATAATATATTTACAAGGTGATGAAAATGAAAAATTCGTCGGCATTTGTACCTTTAGTTCTTCCTAACTACAACGTAATGTCTCCTCTCCAGCTTGAAGCGCCCGGCTTGGGACACGCTGGTTTCATGATTGTCGATTCACTCGGGCGCGATCAATACTATGAGTTCGGAAGATATAGTGCCGCCAAGAATAGTAACCTCATCACGAACCATCCTACGAATTCTGGGAACGTTCGCAGCGTTTCAATTCCAGGTTTGATGTCGTTTGATGAAGATGGAAAGATTTCGCAGAATTCTTTACGCAGTGCATTGGATCATGTGTATGGCGCGTCTGGTATGTATAAGGCAGATACCGGAGTTGCCGTTGTAACTCAGTTTGGAATAAATAAGCTACAATACGATGATATTTCAGCATATCTGGATTCATTCATCGACAATGTTAACGCCGGCAAGCAATCATACGGCATCCTTGGTACGAATTGTATCCAGTTTGTGGAGGATGCCGCAAAGGCCGCTAATTTGAAGATTAGCATAACTCAGGATTTGCCGCACACTAGCATTCCCAACATCGAAGCGGGGAATATCCTCTCAAGGGCGGGAGCAGGTTTCTTGTATTCCGGCCCGAATTCCTGGTTGGGAAGTGGAATCGAAGCCACAGGAACCATTCATGCGAACGTAGAGCAGTCATTGGATGCCATCGTCCAGACCGGCAACGCAATTGACCAGTGGGGAACCGCTGCGAGCCAGGGTCTTGCGCCTCTGAATACATTGAACTCGGCACCTCAAGTGCCGACCGCCCCCACTCTTCCTGTTGACCCGATAAGTTTCAAGCCCCTCTATGCTCCTTCCCCACTCACCTCCGTCACTCCACTTACACCGGCATCGTTGTCGGATTTTAGGAATTTCTGGGACGCCTCTTCCTATGACGAGGGCGGTGGATATTCGAGTGGGTCCGGTCGCGGTGGATCCTCCGATATCTACGGCGGGTATGGCTCGTCATCCTGGGGCGGTGGCTCTTTCGGCGATGATGGCTCTTTCGGCGGCAGCGGTGGCTCTCCCGGTGGCGATGGCGGCCGTGGTGGTGGCGGTGGTGGTGGCGGCGGTCCATTCGACAAATGGAACGGGCCGGACGAAGGCGACAGAGGGCGCAACGCCCATGATTTAGGATGGGGAAAAGGGTCTAACCCCTTCGATAACTGGAACGGGCCGGACGAAGGCGACAAAGGGCGTAACGCTCATGACCTGGGGTGGGGGCAAAGAGAATGGACCGACTATGGCGTAGGCAAAGGTCTGCATTGGGCGACGGATACGGGAGATTATGATCCTGACGCGGTCGAAGGTGTACCAGTTCTCCTCGATCTTTCCGGTAACGGTTTGAGCATCGACGAGCTGTCAAACTCCTCGAAATTCGTAGATATCGATGGCGATGGCTATCTGCATCGGACCGCCTGGGCAGGTGCCGGCACCGGTGTGCTTGTCATCGATGCAAATGGTGACGGCAAGATCAGCCAATCGAATGAATTCGTCTTCACTGAGTGGGACTCTTCGGCGACGAGCGACCTCGAGGCGCTGAAGCATGTCTTCGACACCAATGGCAACGGCAAGCTGGATGCAGGGGATGTCCAATGGTCGAAATTCCGTGTGGATGTAAACGGACAACTCGTCACTCTCGACGGCCTCGGCATCACCTCGATCGACCTGACCCCAAAGGGAAGCGGCCAAACCTTTAGCGACGGTTCCGCTATCACTGGAACCACGACCTTCACCCGTGCTGATGGCACGACGGGAACCGTCGGTGATGCGCAACTGATGGCCGATGACGACGCCTATATCGTCAAGACGACCAGCGCGACGAAGGCCGACAGTTCGGTCGAGAAGACGATTCTTGCCTACGACAAGGATGGCAGCCTAGCCTTCCGCAATATCGTTACGACAAGCGCCGATGGCAAAAGTGTCCAGACGCAGTTCGACGACGATGGCAATGGCACTTTTGACCGCTCGCAGACCAATGTGCTCACCGTCGATGCATCAGGCGTCCAGACCAAGACCGTCTCCAACTTCAATGCGGATGGGTCGCTGAAGGATCGCACCACGACGGTCACCAGCGCCGATCATCTGACCGTGACGACCACGGTTGACCAGGACGGCGATGGCATTGCTGACCAACGGCAGACTTTTGTCAAAAGCGCCGATGGTTCGACCACCACGACCACGCAGCAACTCAGCGTCAACGGGACGCTCCTGTTTGGGACAGCCGTCACCAGCTCCGCCGATGGCCTGACCAAGACGACCAGTCTCGACCCGGACGGGAATGGGGCCCACGACGATATTGTCACCGAGACCACAACGGTCGCGGCGGATGGCAGCCGCACCAAAACAGTGATCGATCGCAGCTCGAACGGTAAGGTTCTGTCAGAGGTCGACACGTCCATGAGTGCTGACGGCCGCACCATCACCGTATCGGTCGATGCAGACGGTAACGGACCCCGCGAAACCAAAACTGTCACCACATCCACCACAGCGGCGTCAGGCGACGTGACGCTCGTCACTTCAACCTACAACACAAACGCATCCTCTATTCTGCGCTCGAAATCGACGACGGTCACCACCGCCAACGGATTGTCGAAGACGACGACGAGCGACTTAAACGCCGACAACGTCATTGATTTCACCGATACCGATGTGACAGTGATCGA
>NZ_JACIFY010000008.1 GCF_014197615.1 Rhizobium esperanzae | reverse complement strand
TGAAGGGTGAGCGGTCGGTCGGGCAAAGCCCGATAAAACAGTCCAGTGGACTGGTTTAAGACCCGAACGGGGCAAATCCTGCCCCCGCAACCAAACAAATAGCCCGCCCCGTGCGGGCTTTTTGTTTGGTAACGGGTCGAGGAATTGGCGCCTAATCAGGGGCCCGCAAGAAGGCGGAGCCGACGCAGTGGGACAGAAAACCCCAAATCCTGCCCCCGAAACCAAACCTTCCACTTCACCATCGCCAAAAGCCCGCCCCGTGCGGGCTTTTGGCGTTTCGGCGCTCCAGGTCTCAGCCCGCCGCCGCGGTGGCGGTCTTTTCCTGGCGGTCCCGTGCGGCGATCATCGCGGCGGCGGCCCCGGTCTTCTCATCGCCGCCCACCTGCACATTCGCCAACTGAAGGTTCTTTCACATGAGTTGAACCTTGACGAACCGCTTTGGCTCACTAACAATCAAAGAGAACCAAAGAAAGTTAGAGGCCATGACCGCTGCATTTACCGTGCGTGTTTCGGATGAAACCGCGGACAAGCTTAGTCAGATCGCGGAAAAGCTGGACCGGTCCCGCGCGTACATGGCTGCCGAGGCTATTGAGGCTTTCGTTGAGCAGCAGGAATGGCAGCTTGCTGAGATTGAGGCCGGGCTGGCTGAGGCCGATCGCGGAGAATTTGCCAGCGATGAAGATGTGGCGAAGGTGATCGGGAAATACGTGAAGTCTGTCCGGCAGTCATGAGCAGCAAACGTATTCGCTGGACGTATCGGGCGTTGCGACGGCTCGATGAAATCGGCGCCTATATCGAAAAGGATAATCCTGACGCAGCGGCCCGCGTGGTGGCGCGGATCGTGACGGCGGTGGATACATTGGTGGAATTGCCCGCCAGCGGGCGGCCGGGCCGCATCAAGGGCACGCGTGAAGTGGTGCTGGCTGATATTCCCTATATCATCCCATACCGGGTCGGGCGGGATGTCGTGATTATTACCGTCATGCATGCACACCAGCGGTGGCCGCTGGAATTGTAGCCCTCATTGGACAAATTCAGACGATGGCGCTTCGCGCGATCGCCGCGATTTTTTAGGTATACACTCTGCCTGGAAATGCCTCAAAAACTCGGAGGGGAGGCCGCGGGCATAACCTCCGATGCCGGCGAATAACTGCATTGCCGTTGTGATCTGTGCGTGGCATCTTCCCGGCGGAGAATGCCACGTCTCGCCTCGAGGTCGTTGGAGGACGGTTTTCCGTTTTTCGTTATGTAAGTCTGTCTTCCCAACGGAGGCTCGAATGAGTGTTGGCCTGATCGCCCTTCTTGATGATATCGCCGCATTGGCCAAGGTGGCTGCGGCCTCGCTTGACGACATTGCCGGCCAAGCAGCCAAAGCCGGTGCGAAAGCGGCAGGGGTGGTCATCGATGATGCGGCAGTCACACCCCGCTATGTCACCGGATTTTCGGCATCACGCGAATTGCCGATCATCGGCAAGATCGCGCTGGGTTCGCTGAAAAACAAGCTTCTGATTCTGCTTCCCGCGGCGCTTATCCTGAACCTTGTCGCACCGCAAGCGATCACACCGCTGCTTATGATTGGCGGACTTTTTCTCTGCTACGAAGGCGTGGAAAAAGTCTATGGGCTGGTGCTGCCGCATGCTGCCCACGCCCATGAATCGGCACTCGAGACCACAAGCCTCGATGCGCAATCGCTCGAAGACCAGAAGGTCGCCGGTGCGATCAAGACGGATTTCATCCTCTCTGCCGAAATCATGGCGATTACGCTTGGCGCGCTCCCGTCAGGCAACATATTCACGCAGGCCTTCATCCTTGCCGTCGTGGGACTGGGGATAACGGTCATGGTCTATGGCGGCGTGGGGCTGATCGTGAAGGCCGATGATCTGGGGCTGATGATGGCGCGTTCTCGGACGGCGCCTCCAATAGGCCCCTTCTTGCGCGGGGTCGGACGAGGGCTTGTCACCGGCATGCCTTATTTTCTGAAAGTGCTCGGTGTCGTCGGAACGGCTGCCATGATCTGGGTCGGTGGCGGCATCATCGTTCATGGCCTCGAAGCCTATGGCGCGGGCGGGCTTGCGCATCTGATCCATGATGCCGGGGAGGCGGTCGCGCATGCCATTCCCGTTCTGACCTCCGTGCTGCGCTGGATCGTCGAAGCCGCAGGCGCCGGCATCGTCGGTATTGTCGTCGGCTTGATCACAATTCCCGTGGTCGGCTACGTTATTTCGCCGATGTGGCGGTACTTCAAATCGCTCCTGCCGCGCCGCCGGCGGAAAGAGGCGCTGGCGGACGGGAAGAAATGAAGGCTCCATCCAGGGAGGCTTTCGGCCTCACAAGCGATTGTTGGCTTGAATGCCGGTCGGTCGTTAAAACGCATGCGCCGGCGCATTTTCGGAGATCGAATTCGCCTATTCGCCCTGTCGCAAGTTGCGAAGTCGGTCAAACAGCACGGCGAGCACAATTGCTCCACCGATAAAGCATCCTTGCCAGAAGGCGTTGATGCCGAGCAGGCCGAGACTGTTGCGGATGACCTCGATGAGGGCGGCTCCGACCAAGGCTCCGAAGGCGGTGCCGACGCCGCCGGCGAGATTGGCGCCGCCGATAACCGCGGCGGCAATGACCTGAAGTTCCATTCCTGCGCCGATATTTGTGGTGACGGCACCGAGCCAGCCGGTCTGAATGATGCCGGCAATCCCCGCCGACAAGGCAGAAATCATATAGACGATAACCTTGATCCGCTGCACGGGAACGCCGGTCAGTGTCGCGGCGTGCTCATTGCCGCCGATAGCAAAAACATAACGGCCGAACTTGGTCCAGCGCAGCACGAAACCGGTGATGAGCGCCAGCACCAGCATATAAAGCACGGGATTGGCGATGCCGAAAACCCAAGCGCCGCCGCCCAGCGCCAGCAGCTTGTCGTGATCGGGACCGAACTGGAAAACGACGGTGTTGTTGGATGCAACCATCGCAAGGCTACGCGCAATCGACAGCATGCCGAGCGTGACGACAAAAGGCGGGAAACCGAGATAGGCAATCAATACGCCGTTGAACGCTCCGATCAGAAGAGCCGTGCCGATCGAGGCGGCGATGCCGACTTCAATACTGTATCCCGCGTGCATGGTGACCGCCAGCACCATGCTGCACAGACAAAGCACCGAGCCGACGGACAAATCGATACCGCCGGTGATAATGACCAGCGTCATGCCGAGTGCGATAATGGCCACGAAAGTGACGTTGCGGGTAATGTTATAGATATTCTTCGCGGTCGCAAAGGAATCGGTCGCCATCGACAGAAAGATGCAGGCGAGAATGACCGCGATCAGCACCCAGAACGTCTGGCCGCTGATGATCGTCGCAAGCCAGCCCCGCTGCCTCTGCCCGATCGTCTGGTCAAGTGTCATTGCCATCGTCGACCTTCTTCTTTCCTGTTGCAACGGAGAGCATCGATCACACCTGTTCGATGGCGCCCGTGATCAGTCCCGTCACTTCCTCCGGCGAACTTGCCGCAATCTGCTTGTCGGCCACTTTTCTGCCCCGCCGCATCACAATCACGCGGTCGGCGACCGAAAAGACGTCGGGCATACGATGGCTGATCAGGACAACGACAATGCCCCGGTCACGCAATTGGCGAATGAGATTGAGAACCTCAGCCACCTGGCGCACTGATATGGCTGCCGTCGGCTCGTCCATCAATACGATTTTCGCTTCCGACAGCATCGTGCGGCCGATCGCCACCGCTTGCCGCTGGCCACCCGACATCTGCTTGACGAGATCGCGGGGCCGCGTCTCGGATTTGAGCTCGCGGAATATCTCGCCGGCGCGCTTGTACATGGCCTTGTAGTCGAGGATGCGAAGAGGCCATATGCCGCGGCGCAATTCCCGCCCGAGGAAGACGTTGGCCGCCGCCGTCAGATTGTCGCAGAGCGCCAAATCCTGATGAACGATCTCGATGCCATGCTGGCGTGCTTCCTTCGGCCGATGAAGCACGAGATCGGCGCCGTCGAGCCGTATGGATCCGTGGCTGGGGCGAAAGTTGCCGGCGATCATCTTGACCAATGTGGACTTGCCGGCACCGTTGTCGCCCATCAGGCCGACAACCTGCCCCGCCTCGAGCGAAAACGAAACATCGTTGACGGCCTGGATGGCGCCGAAATGTTTGGAAATATTGGTGAGCTCAAGAACCGCCACCCGTCTCCCTGCCTCCCAATTTGCAGGCTATCCATCGCAGCCGACTTGCCTTCGGCGCGAGGTTCCAGCGAGTTCGCCTTTCCAATATCCTCCCAGGAAAAGCGATCATGAACATTTACGCAAAAGCCGGCGACAGCGTCAACTCATTGTCCGGGGTATTGGCCCTATTGTCGCAAAAATCTGTTTTGTCAGACAAATATCATTTGACGAGACCGGCGCACGGATATTAGCTATCAGCGGGGGAGATAGAGCATGCTGATCCTTGTGACCGGTGCGACGGGCAAGGTCGGGCGGCGCTTCATAGCTGGGCTGCTTGACGATCCGAGCTTTTCCAAAGCCCGCATCCGCGCGCTTTGTCATAACCGTGTGTGCGATGAGACCGACCGTGTCGAAGTCATCCGCGGCTCGATCGCCGATCGCAATGCCGTCGCAGCGGCTCTCAAAGACGTTACGCATGTCGTGCATCTCGCCACATGCAAAGAAACGCCGGAAGATATCATCGATGTCACGGTCAAAGGTCTCTTCTGGCTGCTCGAGGAGTTCCGTACGAGCGTTACGGCACGCCAGTTCATCCTGATCGGCGGCGATGCGGGCATCGGGCATTTCCACTATCGTCACGATGGCCCGATCACCGAGAAAGCGCCCCATTGTGCTTATCCTGGAAGCTATGCGCTCTCCAAGGTTCTGGAAGAGGTCGTGCTGGAGCAGTTCGGCATTCAATATGGCCTCAATGGCTGTTGCCTGCGTGCGCCCTGGATCATGGAAAAGGACGATTTCAAGTATTCGCTGTCTTTTGGAGACGACGTCTTCGGCGGCCCGGACTGGAAGACGCTCGTCCCGGAAGATGCGGCGCGGCGATATGCGGCCAGAGGGACCGTGCCGCTGCTGCTCGATGCCGACGGACGCCCGTTGAAACGCAATTTCGTGCATGTCGACGACCTCGTATCGGCAATATTGGCAGCGATCGACAATCCCCGGGCGGAGCGGCAGCTCTTCAATATCTGCATGGACCGGCCCGTCGACTATGCTGAAGTCGCCGCCTATCTCCAGCGCACGCGCAATCTCGATTCCGTCGACATACCAAGCCGCTTCCATTCCAATTGGATGGACAACAGCAAGGCGAAGTACCTGCTGGATTGGCGGCCAGCCTACGATCTCGAAGTGCTTATCGACTCGGCATGGCAATACGAGCGTTCGAAGGAGGAGCCTCGCATCGTCTGGTATCCGGGTTGATTTCGTGTGGCGGGCATGCCGTGCCCGTCTGTTTCAAGGGAGGAAACCATGAGGAAGGCATTACTACTGACAGCCGCAGTTCTCGCACTGACCGCCGGGCAGGCCCTGGCCAAGAAGCAACTCGTCATCGTCGTCAAAGGCCTCGACAATCCATTCTTCGAAGCAATCAATCAGGGTTGCCAGAAATGGAACAAGGAAAATCCCACAGCGGAATACGAGTGCTTCTACACCGGCCCGGCATCGACATCCGATGAAGCCGGCGAAGCGCAGATCGTTCAGGATATGCTGGGCAAGGCTGACACGGCCGCCATCGCAATTTCGCCGTCAAATGCAAAACTCATAGCCCAGACCCTGAAAACCGCCAATCCGACGGTTCCGGTGATGACGCTCGATGCCGATCTTGCAGCCGAGGATGCAGCGTTGCGCAAGACCTATCTTGGCACCGACAACTATCTGATGGGCGCCCGCATCGGCGAATATATCAAGAAGGCCAAGCCGAAGGGCGGTAAGATCTGCACGATCGAAGGCAATCCGGGAGCCGACAACATTCTACGCCGCGCACAAGGCATGCGCGACACGCTCACCGGCCAGAAAGGCCTTGCCGCGCTGAAAGGCGAGGGTGGTTGGACCGAGGTCGCCGGCTGCCCGGTGTTCACCAATGACGATGGCGCCAAGGGTGTTCAGGCAATGACCGATATCCTGGCGGCCAATCCCGACCTGGACGCATTCGGCATTATGGGTGGCTGGCCGTTGTTCGGCGCGCCGCAACCCTATCGCGACCTGTTCAAGCCGATGGCCGCCAAGATCGCCAGCAACGATTTCGTCATCGGCGCTGCCGACACGATCGGCGACGAGGTTGCTATCGCGAGCGAAGGCCTGGTGACGGCGCTCGTCGGCCAACGGCCGTTCGAAATGGGCTATAAGGCCCCTTCGGTGATGATGGATCTGATTGCCGGCAAACCGGTTGAAGATCCGGTATTCACCGGGCTCGACGAATGCACGAAGGATACGGTCAATACCTGCATTCAAAAGTAGGTTTGCGGTTCGGCGGCGCCCGGTTCACGGGTGCCGTCGACTGTCCCCTTGAGGCGGATCGGAAGATCCGCGGGGCTTGACGCGCTCTGAATTCCGCGCTCTTTGGCGGGGTCAATCGCAGGCGACTTCCTCGTTATTACGATTGTTTTGATAGTACGCGCAAACAGTCGAAAGAATGCTGAGGCAGTAGACGTAAATGCCTGACAAGAAATCGGGAAAGCCGGCGGCTCCGGTCGAGGTGGTGACGGTTGACCGCTCGGCCACCACAAGGCGCCCCAATTCTCCCCGCATGGCCGGGGCGAGCGTTCATGTGTCTCTGGCGGGCGAGATAGGGCTGCGAATTGTGCGCGGCGACTACCCGCCGGGCACAATCCTGCCGAATGAGGCAAAGTGGTCCGAGGTCTTTGAAGTCAGCCGATCGGCGGTGCGCGAAGCCATCAAGATGTTGATGGCCAAGGGCCTGCTTTCTTCCCGCCCGAAAATCGGCAGTTGGGTCGAACCCAAGGAACGTTGGAACCTGCTCGATCGAGATGTCCTCGGCTGGTATGCCGCATCTCCTGATCGGGAAGCGTTTCTGAGGGCCGTGCAGGAACTCCGTCATATGATCGAGCCGGAAGCGACGGCACTGGCTGCGGAGCGCCGGACCGAGGAGCAAATGCACGCGATCAGCCAGGCCCTGCATGATATGGATCAGGCGACGTCGCTTCAGCAGCGAACGGAATCCGATGCGCGATTCCACATCGCGATCTTGCGCGCCTCCGGCAATGATTTGCTCGTGCCGCTCGGTGTATTGATCGAATCGGCGCTGAACCACCTCTTCGCCCATGTCACGCGAGAGGAGGACAATTTGCGCTACGCGCTGAAACTTCATGAAAATATTGAGAAAAGCATCCGATTGCAGCGACCGGCCATGGCGCGCAACGCCGTCCGCAAGGCACTGGCAAATACCGATCAGCTCATAGCGCGGTGGTCGCGATAGAGGTTGGCAGCCTGTGCGGCCCGCGCGTCGGCCGCGAAGGCCTCCGCAAAACCGGAGTCGGGTGCCCCGGCTTTGTCAAAGAGCGCCAGTGGGATCCAATACCACCAGCCCCGCTTTGCGGAGCCCTTCAACGCGGCGGTCAAAATCTTCCGGGTTGCGGAATGGGAGGACGCGGCGGCGGCGCTCGACGGAGAAATTGGGATTGATCTCCAGCGCCTTCTCCCACGCCCGTCGGCTCTCCTCCGGCCGGCCCAGATGGCCGTAGCATGATGCGAGCAGGGCATAGGCCGTTTCCGATTGGGCGTTTTGCTGAAGCCGCTGCTCGATCGCGACGATCGCCTGCGCATATTCACCGAGAGAAAAGCGCGCATCGGCGAGAAATTGGAAAAGAATTTCCGGATGGTGCGGGTCAAGCCGCATCGATGCATCGAGTGTTTCCAGGGCGCCTTCGGGGTCGCCGGAGAATATCTGGATATGAGCCATCAGCATCAGCAGTGCTGCGGAGTTGGGAGACAGCGCCAGGCCCTGCCGCACTTCCGCCCGCGCCCGGTCCAGTTCGTGGTTCCACATGTAGGCCATGCCCAGTGCGAAGTGGCTGTTGGGCTGGTCCCCGGCCATTTCCACCGTCTGCTGCGCGAGATCCAGTCCGATCTGCAACGACGCTTCCGGATCATTGCTCCAGGCGTTGACGTAGTCGAGCACATGCGTGAAGGAAATGAGCGCCTGGGCCGCGGCATAGCCCGGATCGATGGCGATGGCGTCTGCCGCCAGGCTGCGGGCGGCCATATTTCCGGTTCGGGTATGGGCCGACGCCTGCTCACGGCCGCGCAACAACAACTCATATGCGCCGACGTCGACTGCGCGTCCCTGGGCCAGGCGGTTCTGATCGCCATGCGTGAGGTTCAGCTTGAGGGCTGTCACGATTTCCTGGGTCAGTTCGTCCTGAACCGCAAAAATATCGGTAAGGTCGCGGTCGAAGCGGCTGGCCCAGATATGTCCGCCATTGCTCGCGTCGATCAATTGCGCGGTGACACGCACCCGGTTGCCGGCCTTGCGCACGCTGCCTTCAAGCACATAGCGGACGCCGAGCGCCTTGGCCATCTCGGGCACCGAGGCTGTGACATTCTTGTAGACGAAGGATGAGTTGCGGGCGATCACGTGCAACTCGGACAGTTTCGAGAGATCGGTGATGATGTCCTCGCTGATCCCGTCGGAGAAATATTCCTGTTCGGCGTCGCCGCTCATGTTGTTGAACGCCAGGACGGCGATGGAGGGCTTGTCGGCAACGGCCGCAGCTGAAGGTGGCTTTGACGCGGGCGGCTTTCCCGGCTGCCGTCCCGGGACCGGCGGCGAGACGGTTCCGACCTGGAGTAAATAGGCCTGCATCGGCTCGGCGATATTCTTGAGCTGGATTTGGCCGAGATCGGTCACGGCGAGTTCGAGCCGCGCTCTCACCTGACGGTAGGCATCTTCGGAGAGACAGATGGCGCCGGGCTTGGAAATTCCCTCCAGCCGCGCGGCGATATTGACGCCGTCGCCCATCAAATCGCCGTCATCCTCTTCGACCACATCACCCAGATGGATCCCGACCCGGAACTCGATGCGATGCTCGGCGGGCACGCCGATATTGCGCTCGACCATGGCGGTCTGCACCTCGATGGCGCAGCGCACGGCGTCGACGACGCTGCGAAACTCGATGAGGCTTCCGTCTCCGGTGCGCTTGACGACACGGCCGTTGTGCACGGCAATGGTCGGATCGATCAGATCGCTGCGCAGCGTTCTCAGCCGCGCCAGGATGCGATCCTCATCCGCACCGGCGAGGCGGCTGTAGCCGACCACATCCGCGACCAGGATCGCCGCCAGTTTTCGCGTCACGCCCGTAACCTCAGTTCCTCGTCGGATCCAAAATAGCACAGAGTGGCCCTTGACGCCGCCAAATCCCTGTTGCCTTCGACCGGTTTCTTGAAGCTGAGAGGATGACCGGCAGCTAATCCCCGTTCTTCAGCGAAAACGCCAGGACGTAGTCGCCATCGTCCCTCGAATAGGGGGCTCCACCGACCGATATCAGGACGTATTGCTTGCCGGTTTTCGGCGAGACATAGGTCATGGGCGTGGCGCTCGAGCCGACCGGCAGGGGGTATTTCCAGAGTTCGGTCCCGGTCTCGGCGTCATAGGCTCTTAAATAATAGTCCTGAAAGCCGGCGAAGAAGACGATGCCGCCGGCGGTCGCCGAGGTGCCGGCGTAACTCGGCAGGCCCATCGGCATCGGCAGATTGGTTTTGACCTTGAACGGCCCAAGTTCTTCGGCGGTCCCGGCCGGTACCTGCCATGCGATCTTGCGCGTGGTCAGATCCACGGCGGTAACGGTGCCGAAGGGCGGTTGCGTGCAGGGAACCCGCAGTCTCGAAGTCCACATTTCGGTCGACATGCCGTAAGGCGTGCCGCGCTGCGGGGCGGAGGGGCCGTGTGCCGTGGTCGTGAGGGCAAAATCGACATAGTCCTGGCGCGGAATGAGCGCGAAGAGGCTGGGCACGCGAATATCGTTCATGAAGACGCGGTTGTTGGGCAAATCGACCGATACGCTGCCCCAGTTGAGGCCGCCGAGGTTCCCCGGCTGCTGGATCGCCTGCTGTGTGCCGATCGGGGTGAAATCGCCGTCATAACGCAGCTTCCGAAAGGCGATACGGCAGGCCAACTGATCGAACATCGTCAGGCCCCAGGCCGTCTCTTCTGTCACGCGGTCCGCGCCGATTGTCGGCATGCCGACGGAATAGGGCTGCGTCGGAGACAATTTCTCCTCCGGCGCGCCGCCTTGCTGCGGCACCGGCTTCTCCTGAACCTCGGCAAGCGGTGCGCCGGTCTGACGGTTGAGCAGGAAAAGCTGCCCGCGTTTGGTGGTCTGCAGGAGAGCAGGCACGGTGGCGCCGTTGCCATCAGGCAGATCGATCAGCGCCGGCTGAGCCGGGAGGTCATAGTCCCAGATGTCGTGATGCACGGTCTGGAATTTCCATTTCTCCCGTCCCGTCGTGACATCGAGGGCCACCAGCGTGGCATTGTATTGATCGGCGAAAGCAGGGCGATTGACGCCGTAATAGTCCGGGGTGGCATTGCCGAGCGGTGCATAGATCAGACCAAGCTTGTCGTCGAATGCGGCCGTCGTCCACATGTTGGGCGTGGCCCGCGTATAGGTCTGCCCCTCTGGCGGAAGTTTGGTAATCTCGGGATTGCCGAGATCCCATGCCCATTCGAGCTCGCCGGTGACGACATTGAACGCGCGGATGACGCCCGAGGGTTCGCCAACCTCCTGATTGTCCATGACCCAGCCTCCGACGACGATCAGATTGCGGGCGATCAGCGGCGCCGACGTCTGGAAATAATAGCCGGATTTGACTTCCCCCATCCCCTGGGAAAGCAGCACGGTGCCATCGTCTCCGAAGCCCTTGCAGGGCGTGCCGGTCTTGCTGTCGATCTCCAGGAGGCGGGCATCGATGGTTGTCTGCACCAGACGCTCGTTGCAAAGACCATCGGCGGATTGAGCCTCCTGCGGCAGCTTGTAATAACCGAGGCCGCGGCAACGCTGCCAATAGGGCGCCGACGCCTTGGGGTCGAAGGTCCAGCGGGGGTTACCGGTATCCGCATCCAGTGCTGCAATCACATCTGTCGGTGTGCAGGTGTAGACCGTATCGCCGATCTGCAGCGGCGTGTTCTGATCGGCGCCTTCGCTCTTCCCGGTGCGGTATGTCCAGGCGAGACCGAGTTTGGCAACATTGCTCCGGTTGATCTGATCGAAGGGAGAATAGCGATCTCCTGCCGTGCTGCGGCCATAGGATGTCCAGTCGGAGGGGGCGTTGTCGCCCTTGCCGGTCTTGTAGGCGGGGATATCGGGAGAGGGGCGAATGACGCCGTGGGGCGTGAAAGCCAGGCTAAAACCCGCAATGAACAGGATGGCGGCAAGCAGGGCGCCGCCATGGAAGAGCTTCCGGTTGGCGGTCGGAGAACGCAGTGGTGTAAAGAAAAGTGCAAAGCTCGCCAGTGCAATCGGAGACATCAGGCGGGCAAAGAGCGCCCAGAAATTGCCGCCCGACTCCCAGAGCGCCCAGGGAAGGGTCAAGACGGCGACAAACACGACGAGCAGGCCGCCAGACGTCTTGCGGCGCCACAGCAGTAGTGCGGCTGCCAGATAGGCAAGCCCGACGATCGCATAATAGGGCGAGCCGCCGAGGCTGAGCAGCCACGCGCCGCCTCCTATCAACGCCAATCCGATAAGGGCGAGAACAATACAGAACAGGGTGGCCAGAAATTTCATAGTTTGCTCATCCAATCCGCCGCCCGATCGCCTGGATTTTCACTCCGACCGTCGCATGGCACCTCGGGAAGCACAGGGCCATTGGCTTGATGGTCAGCTATCTCGTCTTCGGGAGAGGGGCTCTCCCCGTTCAATTTTTTCCTGATGTACCTGTGGTCACTGACATGCGGTGCCAATCCGGCAAGGGTATCGCAGCCGCTCCGTGGCCATGGAGCGCCATTCCAAACTGCGTCAATACTTCTGAAAGGGGCACAGATGTTTCTCGGCGAAAAGCTTGACCTAGCGAACGGGCGACCGACAGGATTCGATTACATGCGATTACTGTTAGCTTTTTCAGTGCTTTGGATCCATACGGCCCGCGTCACGTATGGCGATGACCTTTTTCTTTGGGAGTCGTCCTTCCGCCCTCTCATCAAGTCAGTGCTGCCCATGTTCTTTGTCTTGAGCGGCTTCCTGGTGGCCGGCAGTCTTGAACGGTCGAAGACATTGATCTCTTTTCTCGGCAACCGATTCATCCGGATCTACCCTGCTCTTGCGGTGGAGGTATTGCTGGCTGCCTTTATACTCGGAGCGATCTATACGGAGTATGACCTGCGTGACTACTTCACCGATCCTCAGTTCTTCACCTACCTGCTGAATGTCACCGGGCATATTCACTTCAATCTCCCCGGAGTGTTCCTGGATAACCCCGACGCGGCGATGGTGAATGGACAGCTCTGGACCGTGCCCTTCGAGCTCGAGTGCTATATGGTCATCGCCGCCCTCTTCGTGCTCGGCGTGGTCCGGCGGCGGGTGATTGCCCTTATCGTCACGCCGGCCTTGATCATCAGCTTCGGTATCGCAAGGTATTGGAAACACGAAAGCGACTGGGCAACGATGCCCACGACCGCGTCGGGCAATCTGCTCATTTGTGCTTTTCTCGTAGGGGTGACCTTTTACCTCTACAAGGACAAGGTGCTGTGGGATGTAAGAATTTTCCTCGCCTCGGTGGCCGTAATCCTGTGGGCCTATTGGTTCACCTCCTTCGGAGACTTCATTGCCATTCCGGCGATGGGATATGTCACGGTCTTCCTCGGTCTGACCTCGCCCCGCAAGCTTGGCATTCTGCGGGGAGCCGACTACTCCTACGGCGTCTTCCTCTACGGCTATCCCATCCAACAGGCGTTCGTGGCGCTCGGGCCGTGGGCGCATAACTGGTTGCTGAATGGCATCGTCTGCAGCATCGTTGCCACTTGCTTTGCTGCTTTCTCGTGGAGATTCGTCGAAAAGCCGGCACTGAAATTGAGGAAACAAGTCACCTGGCTTGAAAACCTCAGCCTTCAGCGCGGCGCGAAATTGGCCGGGGCGGCTTCGAAATAAGGTTCCGTTCGAGGCCGGCAATTCCCGGTACAGCTTAATCGGCCAGGGATCAGCAGGGTTCGCCATTGTCGCGAACCCTGTTTTTTATTGTGGCGATCGTTACGGGTCAGCAGCCGGCCGTTCGAGCGCAATGCACGCGTCCTAAACCTATGTGCAGCCCCATTTTTTCGCCCATGGACGAATGCTTCCGTTCGATTGGAGAATGCCGCGCCTGCACATCAATAGTTCCTGTATTAAGCTCCCCAATGCCTAAATCTTCTCCGCTGCAATGTCTGCGAATTTCTTGATTTTTTTGGCGTGGAGCGCCTTTGCTGGATGAATAGCCGAATATTCCACGGCATTGGCTCGTTCGACTTGTTGGGCGGTCTTAGCGATATTTTAACGGTAACAGATAAAATACTTTAATCGGACCTCGTTTCGACTTCACGTTTCGTCATGCATTCAGGGCTGACGGCGGCTTGAAGGAGGTGTGAAGAGAGGAGCAGGAATAATGCTGAAAAGCACCCTCATCGTGGTTGCAGTCTCCGTCGCTGCCGGAGCGACAATTCGCGCCTGGGCCTTTGCAATTTTCGCATTTCTGCTGGTCGCGGCCTGGGGCGCCATGATCCTGCTGAGAGGTTCTTCCTTTGCGGAAGCGAGCGTTTACTGCCTCCAGCTGCTTGCTCTGATGGAAATATGTTATCTGGCGGGGCTATTTGCCTTCGCATTATGGGCGCATATCCAAAAGCGCCGGAAGCGGGACTCCATCGCCGATCGACCGCATTGACCGGCAAGCGTCCTCACGGATAAAGCGGCGGCCGGCGCCGGGATAGGACGTCGGCGGTGACTATCTCGGTATGCCTCGTGTAAGAACGTCACAGCTCCTGCCTGGGCAGCAAGGCGTGCCGGGAAAGCAGGGCGAATACTGTTCTTGCCATGATCACGAAATCCCGCGCGAGCGACCATTCGGACAGATAGTCGACGTCGAGGGAAATTTGATAGCTGATGTCGCTGCGCCCACCGCTCTGCCAATGACCAGTCAGGCCTGGACGGACGGACATATAGGCATCGGCATGTTTGCCGTAACGCGGCAGCTCTTCTTTCATAATCGCGTGGGGGCCGACGAGGCTCATATGGCCAAGCAATACGTTGATCAATTGCGGAAGCTTCTCAAGGTTTGAGCGCTGCAATACATCGCCGATCACCGTTAGATGCACGGTCCGAAATTCCAGGCAACCAAACTCCTTTCCTTTATAACCGATCCGACGATGGGAATTGAAAACAGCCCCCCCGTCACTAAACGTGACGATCACGGCCACCGATAAAAGGAGCGGGGACAGAAGTAATAAGAGAGTTGCCGCAATGAGGATATCCAGTGCGCGCTTCAGAATTCTGCTGATCGTGCGGGATTGTGACGAGTTGGAGGGATGCCTGTTCTGTCGGGCTCCGGCGAAATCCCGCCAAGTTTGGGTTGCGTTGATGCTCTGATTTTTTCCCGCCATCCGCGTCCTCGTTAGAACGAATCCCCGAAATCACAGCCAAAGCTTGTTTTAATCCAGGCTCGATGTCTGTGACCAAGGTCATAATCGTGAATAAAATCTTTACACCTTAAAGAAATTCTTGTGAATGCTTAAAATAAGTATTCATTTCGAGCCGAGTGATTTGAGTATTAATTACATTTATTTTTTATTTGCAATTTTTATCCGGAATTTCTTTATTTATTCTTTCGTGTGCTGTTTCTGTCGATTGTATAAAAAATGTCACATGGCTTCTAATTTTTCCCTTGAATAGAATTTAATAGGAATTTTAAGATATTAAAATATGAGTATCAATCAGTTTTATGTATAGTTTTAACACGAAAATTTTATATTATTATTATTTGACTTTCTAATTTGAGACATTACGAATGTTTCCGGCGGCGGTAAATCAATTAGTCTGCGTGGAGTTGCTTGTAATGGACGGGATGATTAACATCCGAGGCGGCAGGACTGAGGAAAGCGCTCCGCGAACGGGTGAAGCGGTTACTTCAGGGCCTGCAGGTCATGAATACGGCCGCCGGGCGGATTTGGATCACGAGTTTCCGTTTTGCCGCACGAGTGTTCGAAAATTTCGCCGCGGTGAGGTTATTGCCGGTGCTGGTGTCCTCATCGATATGTTCGCTCGCGTCCATCGCGGAATGGTGAGGGCAAGCACCCCGCTTGCCGATGGGCGGGAGTTTATCGTGGAGATCATTCCGAAAGGCGGCTTGATCGGCGAGCTGGAGGTGCTGCGCAAGCAATCTCTCAATCTCGAATATCGGGCCTCGTCGGATTGTGAACTGCATTACTTCGACGGCCGTTTGCTGCGGGACCTATGTGCGAACGATCCGCAATTCCAGGTGAAGATCCTGTCGAAGGCGCTGGCGCGTGTTTCTGAACTCGAGCTGAGGATCATTTCCAACGCCGGATCGAATTTGAGGCAGAGATTGGCCTGGACGTTGCTGCGTCTTTCCTCCTTGTATCGAACGGATGCGCAGAACAGCGGCGATGAACTGATCATCTCCCAACATGACCTTGCCGCGACGCTGCCGGCATCGCGTGAAAAGGTCAACCAGTGCCTGCGGCGCTTGCGCGAGAGCAAAGTGGTCGACGGGACGCAAGGCAAAATCCGTATTCTCAATCGAAAAGCGCTTGAAGCTTATGCCGAGGGCGAGACATCCCTCGCCTGAGCTTCGTTCCGTGGAGGGAGCTGCGGAAAACTCCCGCGATCCGCCGCTGCGGCTGCGAGTCTCAGACCTCGCTCTCTGACGCATTCCTCCAGTATTTCCAACCTTCACCCTGGATGAGACCGTGATCGGAGAGGTCTTTCCAGCTTCTGTAGGTGCCCGTATCGTCACAGACGAAGTCGTCCATGTCTTTGCCCGCGGAATATACCTTATATTCCTCCGTGTGCTGTGATCGGTGCTCGGCGTCAGCAACCTTATGCACGAAGGTCGACAGGAACTTGAAATGCAGCAGCGCGCCGGATACGCCGAGCGCTCCGTGCATGTCGCCCAGATTCAGAGAGAGCGGCCAGACCTGGTGTGACGACTTGAGAAAAAGACGTTCCCCCGCCACATAGACGAGAGGTATCTTGTTGAGCGCGGGGCCGTCCCAGAGCCGGTCGTGGAAATAGACGCGCCCGCGAACGCCTCCTTTGATCCATATCGTCCAGTTGCGTTTGTCGAAATGCGCGACGTAGCCGGATCGGTCGAAGAGATTGCAGACCTCAAGCGGATTGCGGCCGGGTTCGCAGATGTTTTCGAGAACGGGATGCGAGCTATACATGTCGATCATCACAGAGCGCAGCGAATGGCCGCCGGTGGAATCGATATAGGCGGTCAATTGATCGATCGGCCGTGTATCGCAATGCGGATAGACCAGGAACTCGTCCGCATCGACATAGAGAACCCATTTCCCGCGGCAGTGCCTGTTGATGACTTCGTTGATCCAGTCGTTTCCGAATCTCGCTGCCTTGTAGGACCCGTGAGCCGAAAGAAGAGAGACATCGTCGAAGCTGGACAGCAGCTCCACCGTGCCGTCTGTCGAGCCGTTATCGATGCAGATGAAATGCTCGAAGCCGAGATCGCGATAATACTGGAGAAAAAATGCCAGCCGGTGCCCCTCGTCACGGATGACGCAGACGACGACGTGACGCGCCTGCTTGAGCCCGCTGCGCAGCAGGTCGTAGCGAAGCTGACGGGCCTTGAGCGACCGGCGCAGGCGGGCTTTGGCGTAATGCGAGATACTGGCGGCGGAAGCCCTATAGCTCATATTCTGTCCTGAACATTATCCATCCTGGAATGAATGGATGAATACTTGTGCTTGCGCCCGCAATCCAAGGCTCGACCGGCGCTGCTGAGATCAGCCACGCGATCTTCATCCCAAGCGAACCAATGATGCTTCATACGGCGTAATCGCCAACCAGCAGGCTTTGGACCCGCGGGTTGGGGCCGCTCCTTTGGATGGCGTGGTTGATCCGGGCTCGCACCGACCGGTACTTATACAGGAACTTACGATCGAAGTTTATTCCGCGATACAGCGCGTTATAAATCGGATGGGCTTTGCGCAAATCGACGTATACTTGGCTTTCTCTGTCGGTCCAGGGAAAGAACGTGCCATGCCACGGCTTCGGATGCGCCATGTAATGGACGATCGACAAGGAGGACATGTTCACCAGATGAAGGAACTGTTTGGGAAAGTTCCAGCGGTTCGAAACGAGGATGAGCGATGAACCGCAAACATAATTCAACGCACCCTGATCATGTTTGCCCTCGCAGGCCTCTGGATTTCTGGCGAAAAGCGCAAGCGCCTCCTGTCCGATCCAGCCGTTGCGATGGAATTTCAGGACCCCCGCATTGAAATAGTGGCTGCTCTTTCCCGTGTCGAGGAAGTCATGGATCGCCGTGTAGTCGCGCGCTGCGAAAAACCTGCCCTCGGGCACAGTGGCACTTTCGAGCTTCCCGAGATCGCTGACGATCTGCGTATCCCCATCGAGGTAGATGATCTGGGTATAGTTGGCAGGCAGGATCTCGCAAAGGACCAGCTTGGCCATGGTGCTGACGCTGATGCGTCCCTGGAAATGCGATCCGTCGAGCTTGCCGAGCGAGTCCTGCAGCGCTTCGGTCGCATCGATCAAGTCGACCCCGCTCGTTGCGAGCAGGGCTTTGAGTTCTTCGAAATTATCGAGATGTTCCGACATGAGCACGCAGACATCGGTTGCGGGGCTGGCGAATTTGCGAGCCTGAAGCGCCGAGAGAATAGTCGGAAATGAATACTCGACATCCGTGACGTAGACGACACATTGATTGTTCATGCCATCACCCTTCCGATTGTGCGCAATACGAATAAACCGGCATCGTCTTTCCGGTCGAGGGAGCGGTTGTGAATTGAGCCCATGGGTCTGTCATATGAAGGCCCCCTTCGGTATATATAGCCGCGACCAGTCTGGTGTGGCTGAAGCGGATCTGGTTGCCGGCGGCTTATGTGTGTTCATTGTTGAGATATTCACCATGAAGAGTGCCTTGCCTGTCAGCAGGCTGTGTTTCGACATCTTGTTTCGCGCTACGGTCGTCGGTGCCGGGATCCCTGTCGGAATGCAGAGGGAAGGGAGATCGCCATGCTGATCACCACAGGTGTGGCAGTCGTGATTTCGATCGCTGCCGGGGCGTCCATCCGTGCCTGGGCTTTCGCAATTTTTGCATTCCTCGTGGCAATCGGCTTCGGCGGCGTGGCTTTTGCCGATGGCTCTTCCGTGATCGCGGCGATCCTCTCCGGTGTCGCCATCCTCGCGTTCATGGAAACCGGCTATCTGGCAGGCGTGTTCGTGTCGGGGTTTTTGCGGCGCAGTGCCAGGGCGCGGGAAAATAATTCCGTCGCAGACAACGTCGCGACCACCCATGAGCGCCCGCAAGGCTGATGTTGACGTAGAGCCCTCAGCATGCCCGACTGCAGGACTGCGTTCGGCCGACGGGCGGCTTCCAGCGGCGATCCTTGAAAGACACGACGGGGAAAAATACGACACGGCCGGCCGGCTCCGACCGAGTGCGGATACGCCGCTGGTTTGATGAGACCAATCCGCGCCGGGGCGGAGTTCGAGCGCTGATATCATCGTGTTGAAAACATCGGCGCTCTCATCAGAGCTGTCGATGTCTCCAGCGAAGGCCGGTTGGTAAGCGATCGAATCGTGCGTCGCGGCGAGATATCGGTGACGGCAAGGCATCCGGTCGCCAGACCCGCCGTGGTGCTGAACAGCAGGCCGAGATCGGTGCCGCTTCCCGATATGGCCGCCGAGGCGACCTGGGCGATTGATGCCATAATTGCGGCGGTTCCGATCGCGTGCGTCTCACCATCGCCCGATATGCGCCGGCCGGACGCTCTTGCAAGGCTGTAGAGGAAGGTGGCGAAGAGAAGAGTGCCGGTCAATCCGACATTGGAAAGCAATGCCGCGATAAAACTCGAGGCTCGGACCGTGCCGAGCCCGGCGCCGAAGGTGGCGGTATCGACAAATGCGATCAATGCCAGCGTATTCCAGGCGGTGCGTTCTTCGCCGGATTGCGATTGGAGCTTGTCAGACAGGGTGGTCGTCGCGAGATCGGCGAGGGAATTCCAGGCATCGGGAACAAGGTTGAGGGCAGCGATGGCGCAAGGGATCAGGAACAGCGTGATCACCAGGAGTGTCACGTGGGGTGTCGTGGCCGGGCCGCCTATCAGCCGTTTCAGGCAGAACAGCACGAACATGGAGACAACGAAGATGCCCGCAATATAGGCGGTGGTCGAGGTGCAAAGGACGATCGTCGGGCCGATGAAAAGTGTTGCAAGTCCCGCCATGCGGCTTTGAACGCGCTCCAGCCAGAGCATCAGCGTGAAGGAAAAATAGGCCAGCGCGACGGCGCCATAAATGCTCGCTTCGGGAAAGCCGCCGACGATGCGTTTGAAGCCGCTGATCGTCTCGGCCGTATGCATGGTATAATTCGCATTCCTGATGACATCGAGCAGGTAGGACTGGCCGGTCAGGAAGGTTCCGATATCAAGCAGCGCCAGAACAAAACATGCGATCGACGCCACGATCAACTGTTGCGCGATGAAACGGGCATAGCCGAGCTGAGCAAGCCCGGCGATGACGGCAAAGCAGGCCAGGTCGCCGAGCAGGTAGACAGACTGGCTGAGATTGGACGAGCCCGGCGACAGCGGGGCGGCCACCGTCGACATCATGCCTGAGGCATCTCGTGCAGAGGAGTAGACGAGGGTCGCGCCTGCAAAGATGCGGGGCAGGAAGAAAGACGATGCCACGGAAAACAGGATGTAGGCGGCAAACCAGAAGCCGGGACCTGGATAGGCAATGCTGGCCAGCATGGCCTGCGTTTGAGCCGGACGCAGCAGCGCCGCCACAACGAGAAAGAGCACCAAAAGATGGCTTGGCTGGATGCTGCTGCCGCCGAGCGCGGGCAATTGTAGAGCCGCTGCGGCGCCCAGCAGCGTCGACAGGCAGAGGATCGTAATTGCAAATCGAGCGCCGTTGACCACGCAGAGCACCCCGAGCAGCAGAACGATGAAACCGATCGGTTCTATCGACATGCTTCAGATCCCGATCCGAAGGGGGAGCAGCCGAGGCCGCTTTTGCCGAAAGCCGGCATCCATCTTCCGGCGTGATGTGCGAGGCGAGATCCGCCCACTGTCGTCGATCATCACAGCCGCCTCCTAATTCGATCCTGTCGGCGATATCCAGCCGGGGGCCGGCCGATTATCTCCGGCCACATCGGACGAGATGGCTGCCGAGCTCTGTTTCTGCGGTGCGGTCTGCGGCGCCGGAGATGGCCCCTGAAGATTCGTGTCTAAACCGACCTCGACGAGATCGTGCGGCAGCAATGCGGTTTGCTCGTCCGCCGCGATGGTGCGGGAAGTTCCGTCGTCATTGCGACGCACGATCCTGTAGTTCTTCTGCGCTTTGCCGAGGCCCGGCGCGTCGGTATTGATCTGGGCCAGTTGAGTGTCGTAGCCGGCCTGTTCGCCCAGAAGCTGGGCCACCTGGATATCGATCGCCGCCCTGCCGATTGCGAGATTGACCTGGTTGAGCAGTTCCTGGTTTTCGCTGTTTTGCCTGTTGACGATGTTGATCTTCGAACGGTCGGCCTCGCTGAGGCCCTGACGGGCCGTGGTCAGTGCGACTTCGAGATCGATCAGCGTGCCCTGTGCATCCGCCACCCAGCGGTCGACCGAAACCTGACGGGAGTTGCTGACCAGGCCCTTGCTCATCAGGTTGTTGACGTTGTCCAGTTCCTTCTGGGCAAGGTCGATCTGCCGTTTTTGCGAACTGATCTTGGCTGTAAGCGACTCGACCTGCTGGCCATAGAGACGGGTGAGGTCGTTTGCCGCTTCGATCTGACTATCGACATCGACGCGCCGTAGCCGCATCAGGTTCAATTCCTGTGCTTTCAGCTTGTCGACATCGGCCGTTCCGGCGAGTTCGGCAGGGATCTCGAAACTCTGCTCGCCGGCGATCTCCGCGCGCAGCCGCGCCTGCCGCATCAAGAGATCGCGCCGGTTGAGAACGGCGGTTCGGTAGGCGCCGGCAGCCTGGATCCGGTCGCGCTCGAAATAGGTATTGTCCTCGCGCTCCCGCAAAAAGCCACCCGCGATGCTGACGGCCTTCATGACAGTCATGTTGGGTTCAAAAGGGTAGCGCCCGGGAGTTTGCACCGTTCCGGTCACGAAGATCGGGGCGTGCTCGGCAATTTCCAGGGCGATATATGGCTTGCCGGGAAGGTTGGCCTTTTCGGCCAGTGCGCCGGCGATGGCATCGGCGAGTTCTTCGGTCGTCTTTCCCGTTGCCTCTACGTGGCCGGCGATCGGAATCGACAGGTCGCCGGTATCGTCGATGGTATAGACGCCGTCCAGAGCTTCCCAGCTGGCATAGCGGGAATCCGATGAGCGCCATTCGACGACGCGCAGTCTTACCTTGTCCTCCGGCACGAGGGTGGTTGTTTGTGCATGGGCGACGCTCCAGCCGGTCAGGCAGGAGAATGCCAGCAAAGCGAGTGCCGCGGAGACAAAGCGATCGGACCAGGATGTAGGCTGCATTGATCTATCTCCGTTTCGTCGCAATCGACGGTGAAGGCATCTCGCGCGGCGACGGATGGCCGAGTTCGAGTATGCGGGACGGCGAGGCGTGGCCGACGAGAAGATCGGCCAGCGCCAGCACATTGCCGTTCAAACGTCCCCACCGGTCCACCAAGCGATCTTTGAACAAGAGGCCCGACGCGTTCGCCAGGATGTTGCGGCCGATCTGTGCGATTGCGCGGCCCTTCGACATCGTGCCCTTGCGGATCAGATAGACGGGATTGGCAACCTGCGAATAACCAAGCCTTCGGCCGGGCTGGCGCCCGGATCGGACGCCCAGATGCACGCCGCGGGCGCCCTCGACACGCACGGACCTGCCGTAACGGGCGAGGGACCGGCTGAAATCGACGTCCTCGAGCCAGCCATAGAGCGGCAGCTGCTCGTCAAAAGTCAGGTCGTGCTCGAGAACAGATGACAGACGAACCGCCATGTTGCATCCGTAAGCGTTGTAGACCTCTGTTACCTTTTCGGCGCCTTCGCCGGCGGCTTTAAGAACTTGCAACGCTTTCGACATGCTGAGGCCGCCGTCGAGGACGCCGTCGGCCAGGACTTCGCCGGTGGCAATCGCCACGTCGGGCTTTGTCGCAAAGACGGCGGCAATCCGCGACAGGAAGCTCGCGGCGGGAATGAAGTCGTCGTCCAGGAAGATCAGAAGATCCGTATCGGCTGCGGCGGCCGCGATGATGCTGTTGCGCTGGGTGGTCAGGCCACGGCTGCCGACGATGACTTCCACGTCGAGGCGGTCGGTGAGCCCGGCTGCGTCGTCGATCACCGGCACGCAGACGATCAGCCGCTCGGCCCGATCCGGCAGGCTCGTGAGATAATCGACCGTTTCCCGCAATATCGAGGGGCGGCCTGCCGAAGCGATCCCGACGGCAATGCGCAATGGGCGGCGCTCGCCCGCGCTCACGGCTTCAGGGCCGCAAGGAACGGACGCCCGCCTCAGCGAACCGTCCTGCCTGGTTGTTTCTGCCGAAGTCGAGGTCATGACTGCATTCTCTTCGGCGCATGGTTGATGATCACGCCGAGGATTTCGGCGCCGACATTGCGCAGCGTGTCGATGACGCGCAGGGTGTCGTCGATCGAGGTGCGTCCGTGCGAAGTGACGACGAGGACGCCGTCCAGCTCCGGCGCGATCGCGTTGGCATCGGGCGAAGCGGAGAATGCGGAAATATCGACGAATATGGCGTCGAACTCTTTTTTCAGGTTGGCGAAACTCAACTGCGTGCGGCGTGAACTCAAGCGAATGGCCGGTGTCACCGCTTCGACCTCGCCGAGGGGAAGGAATTTCAGCGTCGGGGTGAGGGGCAATGCCGCCGTCTGGATCAGTTCGCCATTGTCGAGGACATCGACGAGACCGGTGGAACTATGGGGTGCGATCGATTTGCTGAGCGAGGATTTCTGCGCGGCCGCATCGATCAGCAGCGTCTGAGCCCCTGATGTCGACGACAGCGCGGCAAGTTCACATGCTATGGTCGATGCTCCGCCGCCGGGATTGACGGCGACGATCCCGATGACGACCCGGCGCTTGCGCCGAAGACCGACGACGGTCGCGCTCAGTTCCGCCATGCCAGGAATAACCGGATAGGCGGCTGCGGTGCTGCTGCCTGTGCCGGCGGCGAGGAAAGGCGGGCGATGTCCATCCCGGGTGTTTTTCGATGTCTCGAGCATCGTGACCAAGGGCAGCTCACCGGCTTCCGCGATCTGATGGGGGCGGACGATCCGGCGATCGCCGGCATGCCTTATCATGGCAAGTGCCAGGCCGGCGCCAAGACCGACCGCCGCCGCAAAGGCGATGATGAGCGCGCTGCGTGGTCTGGCTTTGGAAAGAGGCAGCGTGGCCCGCGAGACGATCGTGGCGTCGGATACCGGGTAGGTGATGCGCTGCCTGGCTTCAGTCAGCTGGTTCAAGGTATTTTCATAGAGGGTGCGGCGAGCATCTGTCGCACTCTGCAACTCCGCAAGCTTGAACTGATCGCGCGGATTGCTGGTGAAGCTGGCCAGGGCGCTGGCAGCTTCGGCCAGTCCACGCTGCTGCTCGCTGACGAATTTTTCCAGCCATTCGCTATATTGCCGGGAGGCATCGGCCTTCATCGCGATATTCTTCTGGATATACTGCTTGGCGAGCGTGTCGGCGATGTCGACGGCCTTCTGGGGGGACGACGCCGCAGCCGAAATCTCGATAATCGTCGAACTGCCGATCCGGCGTATTCCCACCATGTTCGCCAGCGTGGCGATCGCCCGGTCGTAGATCCGCTCCTCCTCGGTCTGCGGTCGTCTTTCATTCGTTCCCGCGGCCGCCGTTTCTTGAGATAGATCCGGATCTGAAGAGATCCCCATCAACCAGCTCTTTGCCCTGTCCTGCAGCGAAGGCGTCTGATCGACGAAATCGGCGTCGGTATCGAGGTTAAGCGCCTTTACCGTTCCGCCGACGACATCGCTGGATCTGGCAATTTCCAGCTGCCCCTCTATGAATGCGTCTTCCGCGAAAGCCCTCTGTGCTTCGGAGCCGCTCACCTGGGGGAAAATCACGAGCTGCGTGCTGGCAACGAAACTCGGCTCGGCGGTCAGCAGGTAGCTCCCAGCCACTGCGAGGAAAGCGATCGTCGTTGCCACGATCCATAGCCAGCGCATCCTGAGAAAGAAAAGCATGTCCCGCAATGTCAGCGGCGAATTCCCGCCAGTGGGTGCGGCCGGCAGCGATATCGGAGAAACACCACTGAAGATCGTGCTTGAGGTCATGTTGGGCTCATCCAAAACGGCGATATCGCGGGGTCGTCAGGTACCGGGGGACCAGGTGGTTTCAGCTCGAAAGGGGCGGGGGGAGGAGCGTGCCTTCCGATTTCGGGCATGATCGGCAGCTCTCCGCTTTGATGCTCAGTACGAGCCACGCTGCGTAAACAGAGCGGGAATGGTCTTGGCGATGATGACGAAGTCGCGGCCGAGCGACCAGTTGTCGACGTAGTGAACGTCGAGGGAAACCCGGTGCTCGTAGCTGACATCGTTGCGACCGCTGGTCTGCCAGTGACCCGTGAGTCCAGGTCGAACGGCCATATAGGCCCAGATATGTTCGCCGTAGCGCGGCAATTCCTCGGCGGTAATCGGCCGGGGGCCGACCAGGCTCATTTCACCGCGTAGGACGTTGATCAGCTGGGGAAGCTCGTCGATGCTCGATCTCCTCAGGATCTCGCCGACGGCCGTGATCCTCGGGTCATCCTTCAGCTTGTGCGTCGCTTCCCATTCGCTTCGCGCAGCCGGGTTGTTTTGCAGCAATTCGGCAAGCTGAGCGCTCGCATCGGTCTTCATCGTGCGAAATTTGAGGCATCCGAATGGCGCCCCGCCGAAGCCGATGCGCGTATGGGAATAGAAGATCGGGCCGCGATCGGAGAACTTCACGATCATTGCGACGAGCAGCAGAAGCGGCGAAAGCAGGATCAGGGCGGCGACCGCCATCAGGAGATCGAGCGCGCGTTTGGACGATCTGCCTGCAGCATGAGGCCGGGACGCATGGATGTCGTCGCTTTTCGCAGACCGTCCGACACGCGACCATGACTCGAAACTATGTGCTTCCCATGCCATCGGGGTCTCCAAAACTTTCGGATTAAGAACGGTTAAATTTTGCTGCGCCGCACTCTGGTTGTCTGTTACCAAAGTCATAATCCTTAATAAATTCTTTATGCTACTAAATTTGCAGAATAGAATTTTGATCGTGCTCCTATCAAATTATTATCATTCTAAATCGCGATCTAATCTACATATAGGTGATTAATCATCCGAGATTTATCTGTATTTTTATATCGCTATTTCGGCAGTTGCCGCTTTTTAATGCGTTTGGCTTCTGGGTGGATGCATGAGTAAGCTATTCGAATATTATTTCGAAATTTCCGATTTATGCTTCGGAATACGATGTATTTCTGATTTGTAATTAAGGACAATATTTGAATTTGCGAATTTTATTTGTTTCATTATTTGACTTGCCTGTGAATGTAATATAATCGCTGCAGTGCAGCATTGACTATGATCATTCGAGTATTCGGAGTTATGCTCATGGATGGGGCGACACAGGCATCGGATCGCAGGGCCGGCATCGGCAAGGTGGCGATTTCGGCGAACGGCGGCATTCATCTCGACCGCCGCATCGTGCTCGATGACGAGTTTCTTTCCTGCCGGTCGAGCGTCCGACGCTTCCGGCGCGGCGAGGTCATCGCAGGCGCCGGCGTCCTGATCGATATGTTCGCTCGCGTGCATACGGGGGTGGTCAGCGCAAGTACGATGCTACCCGACGGCAGGGAATTCATCGTCGAGATCATCCCGAAATCAGGCCTGATCGGCGAGCTCGAGGTTCTGCGCAGGCAAACGTTGAGCCTCGAATACCGAGCCGCTTCCAACTGTGAGCTGCATTTCTTCGAAGGCCGGCTGCTGCGCGACATGTATGCCAGCGATCCCAGCTTTCGCGAAAAGGTCTTCTCCAGGGCGCTGGCGCGTATTTCGGAGCTTGAACTGCGGATCATTGCGAATGCTGCGTCGAGCCTGCAGTCGAGGCTGGCCAGCACGCTGCTGCGGCTCTCCGCTGTCTATGGAAAAGACGCGGCAAACAGCGGGGACGAGCTGATCATCTCGCAAAATGATCTGGCCGCAACGCTGCCGGCGTCCCGCGAGAAGGTCAATCAATGCCTGCGGCGCCTGCGCGAAGGCAAGATCATCGACGGGGGGCAGGGCAAGATCCGCATCCTCAACCGAAAGGCGCTGGAAGCCTGTGCCAATGGCGCGGTTTCGGTGAAGTGATGCGCCCGTCGCTTTCCGAGGCCGTCCGATCCGTCGCAAGCGTCGGCCGTTTTCCCGGCCCGGGCAAGACGAAGATCGATCGCGTGGTCATCATCGACGACTACTCGGTGGCCAGAGGCGGTGCGACCGGCCTGGCGGTGCTGTCTGCCAAGCTTTTCCGCGGGCTCGATATCCCGGTGACCTATATTTGCGGAGACGACGCTGCCAATGCGGAACTTGTCGCACTGGGGGTCTCGATGGTCGGGCTGAACAGCCGCGATCTGCTGAGCGCCGAGCGTGCGAAGGCGTTCGTCACCGGCATTCACAACGGCGCTGCTGTCCGCATGGTCGCGAACTGGATTGCTGCAAAGGATAGCGCCAACACCATCTATCATGTACATGGCTGGCACCAGATCCTGTCTCCCGCGATTTTCAGGGCGCTGATGCCGGTCGCCGGACGATGCGTGGTTCACGCGCATGATTTCTTCACGGCCTGCCCCAACGGCGCCTTCTTCGACTACCAGGCGCAGGAAATCTGCCTTCGACGCCCGCTTGGCGGAAGCTGCATTGCAACGGCTTGCGACAAGAGAAGTTATTCGCACAAATTGTGGCGGGTCGCCCGCGGCTCCAATATCCTCCGGCTCTTGAAGGATCAGGCCGATTTCGGCCGGATAATCCTGCTGCACGAGAAGATGGCGAGCTTTCTCGTCGGTGCCGGCTATCGGCCCGAACGGCTGACGACGATCCGCAATCCCGTCGCGCCACTTTCGATCAAACGCATCGAGGCGGAGGCCAATGACGAGTTCGTGTTCATCGGACGGCTGGACGAAGAGAAGGGCGTGGAGGACGCCATAACTGCCACGCGCATGGCCGGCGTCAGGCTCTGCGTGATCGGGGACGGGCCGTTGATGCCGTTGGTCAGAGCGTCAGGAGATCACGTCAGGGCCGTCGGCTGGCAATCGCATGCAGAGATCGGCCCGATCATCCGCAAGGCGCGTGCGCTGTTGATGCCCTCGCGCTATCCCGAGCCGTTCGGCCTCGTCGCGATCGAAGCGGCCAGGAGTGGTCTGCCCGTCATCATGTCGCGCAGCGCCTTTCTCGCCGAGGAAATGGAAAGAGCGGGCATGGCGGTTGCCTGCGATACGGCAGATCACGGCGCTTTTGCCGATACTTTGACGCGATTCAACCAAATGCCAGGGCAAGAGGTCCGCGCCATGAGCGAGCGGGCTTTCCTGATGTCGCCGGACCTCGCCTCGACACACGAGGAATGGCGCGACGCGCTTCTTGCCGAATACCGCAGCCTGATTTCGGCGAATGCGGTTTCCGAGTTGACGGACAGTGCGGCGATACAAGGAGTATTCAGTTGACCCTTAAAGCAACAACCTCTCTTCCCGATGCGAGGGCATTTCTTGGTGATGCGCCGGTCATGGCAAAAAGACGGGTCGCCGAGGCCGGAAGCTCCGGCGAAACCGGGAAACTTCGGGTCGCCATCGTGCATTACTGGCTCGTTTCGATGCGCGGTGGCGAGAAGGTCGTCGAAGAGCTTTGCCGCATGTTTCCGCAGGCAGACATCTTCACCCTCGTCTGCAACCGCGATCGCATCAGCGACTTCCTGAAGACGCGCAACATCCACACGTCCTTCCTGCAGAAGATCCCTGGCGCACAGCGGCATTACACCAAGATGCTGCCGCTGATGCCCTTCGCGCTCGAGCAGTTCGATCTGCAGGACTACGATCTGGTGCTGTCCAGCGAATCCGGGCCGGCCAAGGGCATCATCACCCGCGCCGACGCTCTGCATGTCTGTTACTGCCATTCGCCGATGCGCTATATCTGGGACCAGTTCCATGTCTACCGCCATGGCCTTCCCTGGGTGGGCCGCGCCCTGATGTCGATCACCGCGCCCATGCTGCGCGCGTGGGACGTGACGACGGCCTCGCGGGTGGATACGTTCGTCGCCAACTCCGACTATGTCGCCAGCCGCATCCGCCGCTTCTACGACCGGGATTCCGTCGTTATCCATCCGCCCGTTGCGACCGACGATTTTGCGGTGGGCAAGGGGAAAGGCGAATTCTATCTCTATGCCGGACAGCTGACGACCTACAAACGGCCTGACATCGCTGTGCGCGCTTGCACCGAAGCAGGCCGGAAACTGGTCGTGATCGGCGAGGGCGAACAATTATCCTATCTGAAGTCGATCGCCGGGCCGACGGTTGAATTTCTCGGCCACCAGCCCTTCAACGTGCTGCGCGATCACCTGTCGCGATGCCGCGCGCTGTTGTTTCCGGGCACGGAAGATTTCGGCATTCTGCCGGTGGAAGCCATGGCCTCGGGCCGTCCGGTTCTCGCTTTCGACGCTGGCGGCGCCAGGGAAACCGTGTCGTCGCCGCAGGTCGGCTTCCGTTTTGCCGAACAGACGACGGAAGCCCTGCTGGAGACGATGGCGGCATTCGAGGAGGTCGAGGACGATATCGATCAGCATGCGATCCGCACGCACGCACTGAAATTCTCTTCCGCCGTGTTCCGCGATCGCATGACCAATCTCATCGAGCAACGGCTTTCCAACCATGGCGGCCGATCCGCCGAGGTCTTCGGAAGACGGTCGGGCTGAGGGCAGGGGCCGGAGCTGCCACGACCGCAACCTTCTCAACTCGCCGACGAGGAATATAGCAGATCATGTCAAGCGTATCTCAGAGGACGGCGACGGCAAGCATCTGGACGATCAGTGGAAAATTCCTCGCGCGGCTGCTCGATTTCGTCAGCCTGCTCATTCTGGCGAGGCTTTTGAGCCCGGCGGATTTCGGCCTGGTCGCCATCGCAACCTCGGTTCTCGTCATTGTCGAGACGATTCTGGATCTGCCGCTGACGCAGGCTCTGATGCGTCAGCCATCGCCTTCCCAAGAGATGTTTGCCACCGCCTTCACCCTCAGCCTGCTTCGAGGGACGGCCATTAGCCTGCTGATGATCCTTATCTCCTGGCCGATGGCTGTGATTTACGGTGATCCTCGGCTTTTTTCCCTTGTAGCCGTTCTCTCGATCGCGCCTGCCATGCGCAGCATGATCAGTCCGCGCATGGTGCTCTTCATGCAGCGTTTCGATTTCAAACGCGAGTTCGCGCTCGATCTCATCACCAAGGGATCGACATTGCTGTTCGGCGTGGGTGTGGCGGTGACGACAGGCAGCTATTGGGGGCTGGCGGTCGGCGCCGTGGCAGGCCCGACCGCGGCGATGATCACCTCCTACGTCTTTGCGCCGATGCGGCCGGCGTTCAGCCTTTCGGAATGGAAACATTTCCGGGATATGATCAGCTGGAACACCGTGTCGCAGGTGCTGAATTCGATCAACTGGCAGTTGGACCGGCTGCTGCTGCCGCGTTTTACCGGCCTGTCGACGTTCGGCGCTTTCAGCGTCGCCGACAATATTGCCGGGATTCCCTACCAGACCTTCGTCGGGCCGTTGCTGCGCCCGCTGATGGCGGCATTCTCCACCGTCGAGGACCGCCGCAATCTCGTCGCTGCCTATCTGAAGGCGACGAATGCGATCACCTTCGTCGCCGCACCCGTTCTCATCGCGCTCGCCATGCTCGCTGAGCCGACCGTACGCGTCCTCGTCGGCGAGAAATGGGCATCCGCCGCGCCGATCCTGCAATGGCTGTGCCTCGTCAGCCTGCTCGGCCTTCCCACGAACATCATGCCGGCATTGGCGATGGTTCTCGACAACACCCGTTCGCTCGCTTTCAGGATGTTTGCCGAGTTTGCCGTCAGGGTGCCGGTCACCATCCTGGGTATCGCCTATTTCCAGGTGGAAGGCGCGCTCGGCGCTCGGATCATCGCTGTGCTCGTCGCCTATGCCGCGTCGCTCGTCATCACCCGGCGGCTGATCGGAGCGAGATTGGTCGCGCAGCTGAATTCCTTTTGCCGGCCGCTGGCCGCAAGCTTGCCGATGATCGCTTTCCTGCTCTGGGTGCAGCCGATGCTCGCCCCCATGCCTGTCGGCTTCAATCTGATCGCCAGCCTCGCGCTTTGCGGCGGGACGGCAGCCGCGATCTTCTGGGCCTTCGCGCTGCTGCTGTGGCAGATCCTGGGAAGGCCCGACGGCATCGAGACCATCATCGTTCAAAGGCTGATGCCGCGGCGAAACGGGGTTCTCGTCTCATGATCGAGACAGCTGCAACCCGGCGATTTGGTTTGGTGTTTTCGGAGAAACGGAATGCGTTACGGAATATCTTCTAAGGCTTTGGGCCTGCTCGTCGTTCTCGGTCTGGGGGCGTTGCCGGGCCGGCCGAGCGTCGCCCAGGAACCGCTCAATATCGATGCATACCAGCTGACATTCGAGGAGAATTTCGACAGTCTCGACGTTTCTGCCTGGGGAGAGAAAAGCTCCCGCTGGATCGCTCATACGCCGTGGAACGGCGATTTCGGCGATGCCCGTTTCACCGATCCGGCTCCTGGGTTTCCGTTTACCACCGACCAGGGAATTCTGAAGATCGAAGCGCGCAAGGGGGCCGACGGTACATGGCGTTCGGGCTTGCT
The DNA here is from genome assembly GCF_014197615.1 of Rhizobium esperanzae. Classification (GTDB taxonomy): domain Bacteria; phylum Pseudomonadota; class Alphaproteobacteria; order Rhizobiales; family Rhizobiaceae; genus Rhizobium; species Rhizobium esperanzae_A. The sequence goes on along the minus strand of NZ_JACIFY010000008.1, from coordinate 213,366 downwards.
GTCGTCGGTGAACCCGAAGGGTGAAGGTTTCTCGCAGCAGTTCGGCTATTTCGAAGCGCGGATGAAACTGCCGCCGGGCAAGGGCGTCTGGCCGGCCTTCTGGCTCATCGGCCTCGACCGGTCGAAATACACTGCCGAGATCGACGTGCTGGAATATTACGGCCGCGCGCCCTATGAATTCAGCATGGGTTTCCATATCTGGCGTCAGAGCCAGGGCGGGCAGAACTCCACCGGCGGCTATTGGAACAAGGTCCAGGATGGAATTTTGAACAGCGATTATCACACCTACGGTGTCGATATCCAACCCGACAAGACGAGCTTCTATTTTGATCGTCAATTCCTTTGGAGCTTCGACACGCCGAAGGAGTTCCACATGCCGTTTTATCCGCTGGTGAATCTGGCGCTCGGCTCGGGCTGGCCGATCGATGAAACGCCGAACCCTTCGATTTTGCTCGTCGACTATATCCATGTTTACAAGCGGAAGCCCGTCGACGCTGCGAATTGCGCAAAGGACGGGTCGTCACCTATCCCTGGCGAACGAGGCTGAGGCCGGTTTGCGGGTCGAAGAGATGCATTGCCTCCTCGTCGAAGAAGAGGGTCAGTTTTTCATTGTCGCGGATCGGCGTGCGCGGCGGCAGGCAAGCCATCAGCCGCTGGTTTCCGGCAAGGCTGGTGACGACGAGTTCCGGGCCAGTCAGCTCGGCGACCTCGAGGGTCGCCTCGATCGACGGGCCGGCGCCATCGGTGCGAAGCGCCTCGGGACGGATGCCGAGGACGACGTCCCTGATATCGCCGGCGGTATCGCGAAAACGGGCGGGCAAGGGCAGGCTGGCATCCGAGCCTGAAAGCGCCAGGCGGTCGTCACGCACCGTCGCCTGCAGCAGGTTCATCGGCGGCGCGCCGACGAAGGTGGCGACATAGAGCGTTGCCGGATGATTGTAGATCTGCTCCGGTGTGCCCAGCTGCTCGATGCGGCCGTCGCGCATGACGGCGATGCGGCTTGCCAACGTCATCGCCTCGATCTGGTCGTGGGTGACAAAGACCACGGTGGTTTTCAGCATCTGGTGCAGCCGCTTGATCTCGGTGCGCATCTCCATGCGCAGCTTGGCATCGAGATTGGAGAGCGGCTCGTCGAAGAGGAACACCTCCGGTTTGCGCACCAGTGCACGGCCGATCGCCACGCGCTGGCGCTGGCCGCCGGAAAGCTGGCTCGGCTTGCGATCGAGGAGGTTTTCGATCTGCAGCAGCTTTGCAGCATCGCGCACCGCTTTGTCGCGCTCGGGCGCCGGAACTTTACGCATTTCCAGGCCGAAGCCGATGTTCCGGTGCACCGTCAGATTGGGATAGAGCGCGTAGGATTGAAAGACCATGGCAATGTCGCGGTCCTTCGGATGAACGCCGAGCACTGAACGCCCTGCGATGCTGATATCGCCGCTGGTCGCCTCGGCGAGGCCGGCGATGATGTTGAGCAATGTGGACTTGCCGCAGCCCGACGAGCCGAGCAGCACGAGGAACTCGCCGCTTTCCAAGGAGATGTCGATGCCTTTCAGCGTCTCGACCTCGCCATAGGTCTTGCGGATGTTCTGGATATCGAGTGCGCTCATCGCACGGGCTCCTGAAGCGATGACGGGATGCTGTAGCTGCGGGGCAGGGTGGAGATGGCGCGCGATGCGACCTCGGTTCCTGACGTGAGGCAGGCGGGCAGAGGCTTGCCGTCCGCGAGCGCGGCGAGGAAGGCGGCGTTGAAGACATCGCCGGCGCCGATCGTGTCGACGACCTTGACGACGGGTGCGGCCACCGACACCGGCAGGCCGTCCGGCCCGATCGCGACGGCGCCGTCCGGGCCGCGCTTGACGACGACGATTGCGCCTTCCGGCATATGCGACCGGATTTCACAGGCGGCCTCAATCGGGTCGGCGACGCCGGCAAGGGTGGTCGTCTCTACCTCGTTCAGCAGTGCGATGCGGCTGCGCGAAAGCCAGGCACGTGTCGCCGCGCAATTTTCTTCCGTCCAGCCGTCGAGCGGCCAGCCGGTGTCGAGCGCGACGGTGATGCCATGGCTGTCGGCCCAGTCGAAGAAGGCGTCATATTCCTTCGCCAGATCGTCGGTCAGGAAGGCGCCGCAGAGAAGCGCATAGCCGCCCCGGAGCCTTTCGCCGTCGAGGACGGCGAAGACATCCGCGAGGCTGAAGCGCGGCAGGTGGCCGGTCGTAGTGAAGAAGGTGCGCTCGCCGTCCGGATGGGTGATGCCGACCGAGAGCGTCGTTCTCTCGGGGCGCACCGGCCATTTCTCGGAGCGGTGGCCGAAGGCTTCGGCGAGCCAGCGGCCGAACTGGTCGCTGCCGATATTGGCGGCGATCTCGAATTCGATGCCGAGCGCCTGCCAGGCGAGCGCGCTGTTGCCGGCGGATCCGCCGACCCTGAGCTCGTCGTGGTCGACGATGATCTCCGTCCCGGCCTTCGGCCAGGGGGCAGCCGGTCCGAGGATCAGGTCGACGTTGACGTTTCCGATGACTGCAAGCGGCCGCATTCATTCGCTCCGGGTAATCTTGGTTGAACGGACCGGTGTTCCGGCATTCTCGACGCGGGCATCGGCAAAGGCGATCATCAGCCGCTGGGCGACGGGCAGTATGGCGAAGATCGCGGCAAGGCCGGTTGCCGGGGCGAAACGGATCGTCACCGCGCCGGCGACCGGTTCCTGCCCGGACGCGTCGAACAGGACGACCGGGGCGCCGGTTTCGACGGCGGAATTCGCCATGACGGTGACGAGACCGGCCGTCTCGTCCAAGCCGCGAAACAGCACGACGCCGATTTCAGGCCCGAGCATCTCCATCGGACCGTGGCGCAACTGGCCGCCTTCGAGCGAAAAGCAGGGGCGGCGCGACAATTCCGTCAATCCGAGCGCCAATGCCTCGGCGACACCCTGCAGCCGGCGGCCCGAGGTGACGACGGTCTCGACGTTTTCGAGTGCGGCGAGCGCGGCTGCGATGTCATGCTCTTCCGGCGCCTTGAGGACGGCAAGTGCGGTCGTGGGATCTTCGCCGAGGGCGGCGAGAATTGCCAGATGCAGGGCGAAGGTCACCGTCAGGCTGCGGGTGGCGGCAAAGGCAAGTTCGGTGCCGCCGCTGCCGACCAGCGAGGGAGCGGTTCTTGCCAGGAAGGAGCTGCTTTCGAGCGTCAGGCCGAAGGTGTCCTCCGTGCCGCCGGTCTCGTCGAACCAGCGCAGAACTTCGGCGCTTTCGCCGGATTGCGAGGTGACGAAGATCGTCCTGCCGGCGATCGGCAGTGGCTGGCCGAGCTGTTCGGAGAGCGGCAGGGCGATGGCATCGATGCCGAGCGCGCGGTAGAGCGGTTCGACGGCGCGGTTGACCGCATGCGAGCCGCCCATGCCGATCAGGAGCAGGCGGCCGGTTTTCTCAAGCGAGGCGGCGGCTCTCGCCGCCATCGGCCCGGCCGTTTCGTAGGAGGCGATCGCATCGGCGTGCTGGCGGGCCATTTCGCTATCGATCGCAGCAAGCCCCGTGGGCCGGTTTCTTTCTGTTGGCATGTTCATCCCTTGACGCCGCCACTGGTAAGCCCCGAAATCAGGGCGCGTTGCATGACGAGACCGATCAGCACCGGGGGCAGGGCGGCGAGCACGCCTGCCGTGGCGATCAGTCCGTAATCGGAAACGCGGCCGCCGGCGAGATCGGCAATGGCGACGGTCAGCGTCTTGGCGCGTTGGTCCGAGGTGAAGAGCAGCGCATAGAAGAATTCGTCCCAGGCAAGCAGGAATGCGAAGAGGCTCGAGGTCGCAACCACCGGGGCGGCGAGCGGCAGCGTGATGATCCGGAGCGTCTGGAACAGTCCGGCGCCGTCGATCATTGCCGCGGATTCGATTTCGCGCGGGATGGAATCGAAGCCGGATTTCATCAGCCAGGTGGTGAAAGGCGCGAGGATCGTGAGATAAACGAGAGCGAGGCCGAAGACATTGTTCAGCATGCCGAGATGGGAGAGGCCCATATAGAGGGGTACTGCGAGCGCCACCGGCGGCAGCATGTAGGTGGCGATCACCATCGACAGCGACCAGCCGACGGAAGGCGTGCGCGACACGGCCCAGCCGGCCGGAATGGCGAGTGCGATGGCGGCGATCGTCGCCATGCCGGCCACCTCGATGCTGTTGCGCAGCGATGAGGTGAAGGCGGCGCCGGCGCTGTTTTCGAGCGTCGACAGCAGCATCTGGTATCGCGAGAAATCGACGGCCTGCGGCCACCAGCGCAGCGGCTTGGCGGCAAGGTCGGCGGCCGGCGAGATGCTCATGATGAAGAGCCACAGGATCGGCGCCAGGATGACGGCGGCAAGCAGCAGCGCCGAGAGGTGAATGAAGACTGAGAAGAGCAGGCTCCGGCGTTCCATCAGGCAGCACTCCCAGCGGTCTTGCGTACCAAAGCGGCGTAGCCGGCGGCAAGCAGCGTCACCAGCAGCGTGACGATCAGGGCGAGCGATGCGCCCGAGCCCGCGCGCTGGAAGGAGAAGGCTTCCTGGTAAACGAGGATAGACAGCGTGCGTGTGCTGTTCGCCGGCCCGCCACGGGTCATGACCCAGATGATGTCGAACACCTTGAAGGCTTCGATGGTGCGCAGCACCAGCGCCACCATCAGTGGGCCGGCGAGATAGGGCAGGATGACGAAGCGGAAGCGGGCGAAAGGACCGGCGCCGTCGACGAGCGAGGCGGCGGTGATGTCGCGCGGCACGGCCTGGAGTGCGGCGAGCGCGATCAGCGCCACCAGCGGGAAGTTCTTCCAGCAGTCGGCGACGATGAGGGCAGCGAGCGCCGTGCCGGGTTCGCCGAGCCAGGACCGATAGGCATCGAGCAGGCCGAACTGCGTCAATGCAGCGTTCAGCGCGCCGTATTCCGGATTGTAGATCAGCCGCCAGAGCGTGGCGTTGACGACGGTCGGCAGCGCCCAGGGCAGGATCATCAGGGCGCGCAGCGCGGTGCGGCCGCGAAATTGCTGGTTCAGCAGCAGGGCGGCGAGGACACCGATCACCATTTCAGCGGCGACCGAGACGATCGCGAACCAGGCGGTGGTGATCAGCGTACGCTGGAAATTCGAGCCGGAGAGCATCTTCACGTAATTGTCGATGCCGACGAAGCTGCCCGCGGTGCCGACGAGCTTGGCATCGGTGAAGGAGAGGCCGACGGTATCGACGAGAGGCCAGCCGATCACCGAGATCATGACCACGAGAAGCGGCAGCATCAGAAGCCACGCGCGGGTTGTCAGCCAAGTACCCGACATCGAGGCGACCCTTTTCATTCATAGGTTCTGGAGACCGGGCGGCGGCGGCCGCCGCCCGGGGTTCATGCCGGGCTCAGAGGCCGCTGTTTTCGGCGGCCGATTTCAGCGCATCCTCGGGAGAGGACTGGCCGAGTAGCGATTCCTGGATCGCCTGCTGCAGCGCGGTCGACAGCTCCTGATATTTCGGCGTCGTCGGGCGCGGATACATGGCGGCGAGGCCGACCTTGGCAGCGGAAATCAGCTCTTCCTGGCCCTTGGTGACAGTGGGGTCCTCATAGGAAGAGGCCCAGATCGGCAGGCTGAGCTTGGCATAGGCGTTTTGCGTTGCCTGCGAGGTCATGAAGCTAATGTATTTCCAGGCCTCGTCGGGATGCTGGCTGGCGGAGGTGATGCCGAGGCCCATCGAGCCGTTGACGGCGGAAGCCTGACTTTTACCGGCAACACCCGGTGCCGGCACGACGCCGACTTTGCCTGCCACCTTGCTGTCTTTCGGGTCGTTGGCCATGTTGTACATGTAGGTCCAGTTCAACGCGAAAGCGGCATCGCCGTTTTCGAAGACCTTGCGGACGTCCTCTTCGAGGAATTCCTTGGAATTCGGATTGGTCAGGCCTGAGGCATAGCTCCCGACCATGTATTTCAGCGCGTCGAGGCCGCCGCCGGTCTGGAAGGCCGGCTTGCCGTCCTTGAGGAAATCGCCGCCATAGGCGCTGACGAGTGTGGTGTAGTCGCAGATCGCGGCTTCCGCCTGCGACCAGCTCCAGGCGATCGGGGTGGCGAGCAGGCCCTTGTCCTTGATCGTCTTTGCCTGCTCGGTCAGTTCGTCCCAGGTCTTCGGTGGCGCCTTGATGCCGGCCTTTTCGAGGATTTCCTTGTTGTAGAACAGGTATTTGGTGTCGAGGATCCACGGCATGCCGTAATATTTGCCGTCGTACTGCACGGTGGTCCAGGCGCCCGGCAGCACGCCCTTCTTCATCTCGTCGGTGACGCGCGAGGAGACGTCGACCAGCACCTTATTGGTGGCGTATTCGGCCGGCCAGATGACGTCGAAGAGGACGACGTCGTAACCGCCGCCGGAACCTTGCGCCAGCACCGTCTTATCGTGCAGGCCTTCATAGGGAACGAATTCGAGATTGACCTTGATATCGGGGTTCGCCTTGGCGAAGGCGTCGGTCATGGCGCGCACATCGGCCTCGCTGTAAGCGGCCTGCGCCATGAAAAGCGCGTTCAGCGTCGTCTCGGCGAAAGCATGCGGCGCAAGCGATGCGCCGATCAAGGCCGCACCCAGAAGCGTCTTGGTAAGGGATTTCAGCATTGCAGCCTCCAGTTTTGTGACATTTACGCATTGCCGAGGGCGGCCCTCCCGCCATCGGTCTTCGAGAAGGCACGTAGGGGAACGTGCCGATTGTCGTCTCGGAGCGTCGTCGGGGCCTTATCCTGCCTCCTGCGTTCCCTGGAACTCTCCGGTCCCTTATTAAGTCAATTGTCTTGACTTATTACTTCTTCAACATTCTAGTGGAGTCAAGAGGCAATTGCACATGAACGACATCAGGCCGATCCGGGCCAAGAGCGGCACCAATCACGAAGGCACCAGCGCGCATAACCGGCGCGTGATGATTGATGCCTTGAGGATGAACGGTGCGCTTTCACGCGCGGATCTGGCGCGGGCGACATGGCTGACCAAGCAGACGGTGTCGAATATCATCGAAGAACTCGAGCGCGACGGTCTCGTCCGTTCGCAGGCAGCGGTGCGCAAGGGCCGCGGCCAGCCCTCTACGCCCTATGGGCTCGTTCCCGAGGGCGCCTTCGCGATCGGCCTGCAGATCGACCGGCATGTGACGCGGGCCGTCGCGGTCGATCTCGTCGGCAGTGTTCTCGTGCGTGATGAGGCGGGCCTGCCCGCAGGAGGCCCGTCGGAAGGGGCGAAGGTCATCCTCGATCTCGTTGCCGGCGTGCGTGCAAAACTTGCCGGAATCGTCCAGCAGTCGGAAAAGCGGCTGGTCGGCCTCGGCATCGCGATGCCCGGCCCCTTCGGCGTCGCCGGCAGCGGTGACGACCCCTGGATGATGGAGGCCTGGCAGAAGTTTCCGCTGTTGGAAACGCTGACCGCCGGCACCGGGCTCGATGTCGGCCTGCAGAACGATGCGGCTGCGGCGGCGACCGCCGAGCGCATGGTGGGAGCCGCCCATGGCCTCGACCATGCCGTCTGTCTCTTCGTCGGTTACGGCATCGGTGCCGGCCTCATTCTGAATGGCGAACTCTACCGCGGCGCCAACGGCAATGCCGGCGAGATCGGCATGGCGCTGTTGTTTGCCGACGGTAAATCGACGCCGCTCGAACATCGTGCCTCGCTCGCCTCGCTCTACCAGTACCTGTCGATCGATCCGGCCGATGCCGATCTGCACGCGCAGATCAGCAACCTTGTCTCCAGGGGCGACCAAAGCATTGAGAGCTGGATCGCAGCGGCGGCGGCGGACCTGCGCTGGAGCATCCATCTCATCGAAACGATCTTCGATCCGCAGACAGTGATCCTCTGCGGCAGCGCCCCGGAGGCCCTGGTGAACCGGTTGATCGCGGCCATCGGCCCTTTGCTGCCCTCGATCGCCGAACGGCGTGGCCGGACGCTGCCGCGCCTGCAGCCCGGCATGGCCGATCCCTGGTCGGTGGCGCTTGGGGCTGCCGCCGGACCGATCAGTCGCGCATTCGATCCGCATTTTGCTGCAATTTTGAAGGATTCCCTCTGATTCAGGGGCTGAAACCGAGCGTTGCACAGCAGTGCAAGAGCTGAAAAATGGCGCTTCTTCGTAAGTGTCAAGCAACGATATCGGCGAATAACGACAGGCTGTCGCAATATAGGCAAATATTGAAAACCCTTGAAAATTATATTTATTCGAATATAAATATGAATGTTCGGCAGTGCGCTGGGGGTGGCTGGTGAGACTTCTCCAAATATAGTCTCGGCCGTGGCAAATAATATCCAAATGAAGGTTTTGTGACGGCACGGTTTCGATCGTTGCATGTCATGTAATATTCATTGGCCGCGGCAATTTGAACCAGTTAATAGGGCGTGCGCTGAAAGTGCGCGTCCTTTTTACGTTCGAGGTTCTCATGCAAGCCAAGCTTCTCGGCGCCGTCGGCGCCCTTCTCGCTACAGCGTTTCTTGCCGGTCCCGCTGCCGCCGCCGATAAGACCAAGATTGACTTCTGGTTCGGCAATTCCGGTGACATCGCAAAGCGTGTCCAGGAACAGTGCGATCGCTTCAATCAGTCGCAGGCCGATTACGAAGTCGTCTGCACCAGCCAGGGCAGCTATGACGCTTCCCTGCAGAACACCATTGCCGCTTTCCGCGCCGGCAAGCAGCCGACCATCGCCCAGGTCTCCGACGCCGGCACGCTCGACATCATGCTTTCCGGCGCCTTCTATCCGGCAAACAAGCTGATGGCCGACATGGGCTACACGGTCGACTGGAAAGATTACTTCTCCGGCATCGCAAACTATTATGCGACGTCCAAGGGCGAGATGTATTCCTTCCCCTTCAACTCGTCGACCGCTCTGCTCTATTGGAACAAGGACGCCTTCGCCAAGATCGGCAAGGACCATGCTCCGGCCACCTGGCAGGAAGCCGGCGAAGACTTCAAGGCTTTGAAGGACGCCGGCTACGCTTGCCCGCTCGCCTTCGACATCTCCAACAACGAAGTCTGGCAGTACATCGAGCAGTTCGAAGCCGTCAACGGCGAAGCGATTGCGACGAAGAAGAACGGCTTTGAAGGCCTCGACGCCGAACTGACGTTCAACAAGAACCCGCTTCTCGTCAGCTACATCAAGGACCTCAAGTCCTGGTACGACAACAAGCTTGCCTTCATCAAGAACAAGGCCGTCGGCCAGACCTTCGTCGAAGCCTTCGCCGCCGGCGATTGCCAGGTCATCCTGACCTCGGTCGGCGACCACGGCAACATCGGCCGCACCGCCAAGCAGGGCATGAACTGGGGCGTTGCGATGCTCCCGACCTATGGCAATGCAACACGTCACAGCTCCTATGTCGGCGGTGCCTCGCTCTGGGTTCTGCAGGGCCACAGCGAAGCCGAATACAAGGCTGCCGCCGCCTTCTTCAACTTCATCGCCAAGCCGGAAGAAGCGCTGACCTGGTCGACCGTGACCGGCTATATCCCGGTTCGTAACTCCGGCTTCGAATATCTGAAGAAGCAGGGCTTCTATGACAAGGCCCCCTATGCCGGCCGTGAACTCGCCATTCAGAGCCTGACCGCATCGCCTGCCGACGATACGGCTCCGCACGGCGTCCGCCTCGGCGGCCTGCTGCAGGTCCGCACCGAAATCGCCAACGGCCTGCAGGCGATCTTCGTCAACAATGCCGATGTCCAGGCTTCGCTCGACGGCGCCGCCGAACGCGGCAACCAGCTGCTGCGCCGCTTCCAGCAGACCTACAAGAACGTTCAGCTTCCCTGATCGGCTGATATGAACCGCACCCGGCCGCCTTGCGCGCGCCGGGTGCGGCTTGTCCACTCATACGGCCGCGGAGGCGAATTCGCCGCCCGCGCCTAACAAAACCAGGCCGAAAACGACCACCCATGGAAAAGCGCGTCACTTTCTCCTCGACGACGATCGGATTGCTCTTCGCGTTTCCGATGCTGCTGCTGATCTTCGTCTTCTTCTATTGGCCGAGTGCGCAGGCGCTCTATTGGGCGTTCACGCTCGAGCAACCATGGGGCGGCGGCAATGCCTGGGTCGGTTTCGACAATTTCAAGCAATTGCTCGGCGATCCGATCTATTGGGAGTCGATCACCCGCAGCATGATCTTCGGCTTCAGCTCGACGGCGATCGCCATGGGGATGGCGCTGATCCTGGCGCTCCTGACGGATCGTGAGCTGCGCGGTCATAAAATCTATCGGTCGGTCTTCATCTGGCCCTACGCGATTGCCGCTCCGGCTCTCGGTCTTGCCTTCCGCTTCATTCTGGCGCCCGAGGCCGGCCTCCTGTCTGTTATCAACCATGTCTGGCCCGGTCTCTGGAACCCGGCGCTCGACGGCAAAGACGCAATGATCGCCGTGATCATCGCCTTTTCTTGGAAATATATCGGCTATAATTTCATCTTCTTCCTGTCGGCGCTTCAGGGCATTCCACGTTCGCTGATCGAGGCCGCCGCCATGGATGGCTCCGGGCCGTTGCGCCGCATGTGGGATCTCCAGCTGCCGCTGTTGACGCCGACATTGTTTTTCCTGCTCGTCATCAACATTACCGAGAGCTTCCAGGATTCCTTCGGCATCGTCGACGTCATGACCCAGGGCGGGCCGGCACGGGCGACGGAGCTCATGGTCTACAAGATCTATTTCGACGGCTTCAGGGGGCTCGATTATTCGGGCGCGGCCGCCCAGTCGATTATCCTCATGGCGCTCGTCGTCCTTCTCACCATCTTCCAGTTCCGCTTCATCGAGCGGCGCGTGCACTACAAGTGAGGTCGCTGATATGATCGAACGCACGCCGATATTCAATTTCATCTGCTATACGCTTCTGGCGCTCGGCATGGTGATCGCGCTTCTGCCTTTCTTCATCGTCATCGTTGCATCGACGCTCGATCTGGAAACGGTCAATCGCGTGCCGCTGCCGTTGACCCCGAGCTCGCATTTCTGGGAAAACGCACAGACCGCCTGGGTTCGCGCCGATCTCGGCAACAAGCTGGTCCATAGCATCATCTTCGCGACGGCGGTCGGCGCCGGCAAGGTCATCCTTTCCGCCATGGCGGCCTTCTCGATCGTCTACTTCCGCTTCCGCGGCCGGCATGTGATCTTCTGGATCATCTTCATCACGCTGATGCTGCCGCTGGAAGTTCGCATCGTGCCGACCTATTCGATTGCCGCCAATGCGCTCCAGCCTTTCCAGGCGATCCTCGATATTACGGGAATTACCGCGCTGGTCGCCTGGGTGTCCGGCATCCAGATCAAGCTCGAATGGGGCTTGCTGAATTCCTATACCGGCCTCGTGGCGCCGCTCGTCGCCACCGCGACCGGCACCTTCCTCTACCGCCAGTTCTACCTGACCGTTCCGGACGAGCTCGCCGAGGCGACGAAGATGGACGGCGCCGGCGCCGTCCGCTTCTTCATCGATATACTGCTGCCGCTGTCGCGATCGAACATGATCGCGCTCTTCACCATCATGTTCGTCTGGGCCTGGAACCAGTATCTCTGGCCGCTGCTCGTCACCACCGATCCGAATTTCGGCATTGCGGTGACGCAGCTCAAGACCCTCATTCCGTCCGAATTCGGCCTGCCCGACTGGAACGTCGCCATGGCCGGTACACTTATCATCATGTCGCCGCCGCTGCTGCTCGTCATCCTGATGCAGCGCTGGTTCGTACGCGGCCTTATCTCTACCGAGAAGTGAAGGAGCAGTCCTGTGGCACCGATCTCAATCCGTGATGTGAAGAAAAGCTACGGCAAACATCCCGTCGTTCACGGCGTCGACCTGGAGATCCAGTCCGGCGAATTCATCGTCATTCTCGGACCGTCCGGCTGCGGCAAGTCCACGCTGCTGCGTATGATCGCCGGCCTCGAGGAAATCAGCGGCGGCGAAATCGCCATCGACGGCCGCGTCGTCAACCGGTTGGAGCCGCGCGAGCGCGGCTGCGCCATGGTGTTCCAGAATTATGCGCTCTATCCGCATATGACGGTCGCCGAGAATATCGGCTATGCCTTGAAGGTGGCAGGCGTTGCGAAGGCGGAGCGCAATCGGCGCATTGCCGAGGTCGCCAAGGCGCTCAGCCTCGAACCTTTCCTCGACCGCCGCCCGGCCGCTCTTTCCGGCGGCCAGCGTCAGCGCGTCGCCATGGGCCGTGCGATGATCCGCGAGCCGAAGGTGTTCCTCTTCGACGAGCCGCTGTCCAACCTCGACGCCAAGCTGCGCATCGCCATGCGCGCCGAAATTCGCCGCTTGCACCGGCGCCTCGGCGCCACCTCGATCTTCGTCACGCATGACCAGACGGAGGCGATGACGCTGGCCGACCGGCTGGTGGTGATGAACGGCGGCAGGGTGGAGCAGGTCGGCACGCCGGAAGAGGTCTATCATCATCCGGTGTCGCGTTTCGTCGCCGGCTTCGTCGGCACGCCGGCGATGAACCTGCTCGAAGGCACGATCAACGATGAAGGCGTCTTCGTTTACGATCAGAGCCGCAAGATCGCGCTGCCGCGCGAACGCGCTGCAGCGCTGAAGGGCAAACGCGTCGTGCTCGGCATGCGCGCCGAGGCCGCCCGGTTGGTGGCCCCGGATGCGCCCGGCGCATTGGTGGCGACAGCCGATTTCATCGAAGAGCTCGGCGCAAGCCGCGTCGTTCATGCCGATTTCGACGGGCTGCCCTTTGCCGTGGCGCTGACCGAGGCCGTGATGGTGAAGTCGGGTGATCCGATCGGCATCGCGATCGATCACAACGCAATCCACCTCTATGCTGCCGATACCGGCCGGATCATCGAGAACACGGCTGTGAACAGCGCCGCCGTTCACGCCTGAGCGGCGTCAGCGGTGGATGGGGTCGATCCAGGGGACGTCTTCCGGTTTCTCGACCGGCTCGATATCGAGGTTGACCACGACCGGTTCCTGGCCTGAGCGGACGAGCACGCATTCCAGCGTCTCGTCGCGGCTGGCATTGATCTCCTGGTGCGGCACATAGGGCGGAACATAGATGAAGTCGCCGGGGCCGGCCTCGGCGGTATATTCCAGATGCTCGCCCCAGCGCATGCGGGCCTTGCCCTTGACCACATAGATAATGCTTTCGAGATCGCCGTGATGGTGGGCGCCGGTCTTGGCATTGGCATGGATCGTCACCGTGCCTGCCCAGATCTTCTCGGCGCCGGCGCGCGCATTGTTGATTGCAGTGGCGCGGTTCATGCCCGGCGTCTGCGCGGTGTTCGGATCGAGCGAATTGCCGGGAATGACCTTGACGCCGTGTTCCCGCCAGTCGATGTGAGAATGATCGTGGTCGCCGCTCATGCCTAGCCTCCGCATTGATCGGATCAGTCTAGGCGGGAGTATCGCGACGGCCAAGCGGATTTACCTCGATGCAGCAGAAAGAGCGGACCGGATGAGCCACCTCCCTCAGATCGATTATGATACCGCTTCGCCGGAAGTTCGGGCGGCGCATGACGAGGAAGTCAGGCTGCGCGGGCGCATGACCAACATGAAGCGCACATTGCTGCATTCGCCGGTCGCCCACCGCATCTATGCCGAATGGTTCACGCTACGGGCCGAGCTCGATCCTGCCGTCAGCGACCGGGAGATCTGGATTTTCTCGCTTGCGATCTCGAAGGCGGCGAAATCGAAGATCGCCATTACCTTCTTTCGCCGGGCGCTGATCAACAAGGGTTTCGATCCCGACGCGCTGGAGCTGTCCGAGGCGGAGGTGCTGCTTGCCGTCTTCGGCAAGGCGATCGTTGCCGATTCCAACGCCGTTCCGGCCGAACTCTGGGCGAAGCTGAAACAGCGCTACGAGACCAAGGTGCTCGTCGATCTCGTGGCCTTTGCCGGCATCATGCTGGCCACCGCCGTTTTCAACAATGTCGTGGAGGTCGAGTTCGACCCCGAGCTTGAAGCCTTTGCCGAAGACGCCGGTTCAGCTTAGCCGCCGAGCGAAGCGATCGCGGTCCTGACGGCGTCCGCGCCGGATCTCGTCGGCCGGTATTCCAGGCCGACGGCGCCGTCGTAACCATTGGCGAAGATCCAGTTGAGGCGGTGGGCAAGGTCGATGCGGCCGGAGCCCGGCTCATTGCGGCCGGGGTGATCGGCGACATGCACATGGAAGACACGGTCGAGACGGCCGTCCAGCACCTCTTCGGTGCGTTCGTCCATCACGGCGGAATGGTAGATGTCGTAGACGATGCCGATCTCCGGGCGGGCGACGTCGTCGACGATGTCGAGACCTTCGCGGGTCGAGTCGAGGAAATAGCCGATATGGTCGATGCGGATGTTGAGCGGCTCGACGCCGAGACGGACACCGCTGCCTGCAAGAATATCGGCGCCGGCTCTCAACGTTTCGGTAAGTGCCAGGCGCTGTTCTGCGCGGCTCAAGCCCGCAAGGTCGTTGCCGGCCTGGGCGATCAGTACCGGCGCGCCGAGGCGCTTGGCGACGGCAATGGAATCGGCAAGACCCGCCAGCCAGGCCTGCCGGTTGCCGGCGTCGGTCAGTGCGATCATCGGTTCGGCGACGAGGCTGGTGACGGCAAGGCCGGTTTCCTTCAGCGCCGCTTCGATCGCGTCCAGATCCTTGTCGGTCCAGCGCCAGAATTCGACAGCGGTCAGGCCGCCGGCCTCAGCGCGGCGGATGCGATCGGGAAAGCTGTCGCCGTCTTCGGCAAATAGCCACTCTATGCAGGCGGAATAACGGCGCATGCAAACTCCTCCTTCGTGTTGATACAGGCTGCGACAGATCGGAGGCTGTCGCAATAGGGGTTCGGACGCTTGACGCCGGAATTCATTGGCGAAACACTCGGCCTATCGGGCCGGACCACCGGCTGCCAGCGGAGGAAGACATGGATCTCGGATTGAAGGGAAAGATCGCCGTCATAACAGGTGCGTCGGTCGGCATTGGGCTGGCAATCGCCGAGGGGCTGGCGGCTGAGGGCGCCAATCTTGTGTTGGCGGCACGCGGCGGCGAACGGCTGGAAGCAGAGGCTGCCCGTATCGCCGAGAAATATGGGGTCAGTGCCGCCGCTGTCGCCGCCGATGTGGCGACCGTTGCCGGAACCGAGGCGATCATTGCTGCGGCGGCTGAAAGAGGCGGCGCCGATATCCTCATCAACAATGCCGGCACCGGCTCGAACGAGACGGTGATGGAGGCCCCAGACGAGAAGTGGCAGGCCTATTGGGAGCTGCATGTGATGGCCGCCGTACGGCTGGCGCGCGGCATCGCACCGCAGATGAAGCAACGCGGCGGCGGCGTGATCCTGCACAATGCCTCGATCTGCGCGGTCCAGCCGCTCTGGTACGAGCCGATCTACAATGTCAGCAAGTCGGCGCTGATGATGTTTTCGAAGACGCTCTCGACCGAGCTCATCAGGGACAATATCCGCGTCAACTGCGTCAATGCCGGCCTGATCCTGACGCCCGACTGGATCAAGACCGCCAAGCAATTGACGGCCGAAACCGGCGGCAACTGGGAGGGCTACCTGCAGAGCGTCGCCAACGAGCACGCCGCTTCCAAACGCTTCGGTACGCCGGAGGAGCTGGCAAACGTCTTCGTCTTCCTGAGTTCGGAGCGCGCGAGTTATTGCATCGGCTCGACCTATTTCGTCGACGGCGGCATGCTGAAGACGATCTGAGCGAGATTGCCGTCAAAGGGCGCGGCAGGCTGATCCTTCTCAAGGCTGCCGCAGTCCTGTGGACGTTGCCGAGATAAGCTATAAATAATAGCTATTTTGTTGTATGTTCACGCTTTTGACGCTATTTGCCTGCTATTGGCAGGGTAAATACTGCGATTTCTACAAGGCGACGACGATGCTGACGAAAAAGGGAAAATACGGGCTGAAGGCGCTGGTCGATCTGGCGCGGCTGGCGCCTGGCGAGACCGCCTTCATCAACGACATCGCGAGCCGCAACAATATCCCGAAAAAATTCCTCGATACGATCCTGCTCGAACTGCGCAATGTCGGCATCCTGCGCTCGAAGAAGGGGCCGGGCGGCGGCTATTCGCTGTCGCGGCCGGCCTCGGAAATCCGCATCGGTCACGTCATCCGCACATTGGACGGTCCGTTGGCACCGATCCGCTGCGCCAGCCGTACGGCTTACGAGGCCTGCGACGACTGTGCCGATCCGGAAACCTGTCAGGTGCGGCGCTCGATGACCGATGTCCGGGATGCGATCGCCGCCATTCTCGACAATATGAGCCTCGAACAATTCGTTTCCGATGGCGGCCGCATCGACGGCGACAAGGAAGAATTCCCGGTCTCCGCCGCCAGCTGAATTAGAGCATGTCGCGCAAAAGTGTGCGGCGGTTTTGCGATAACGACAAGCGTAAAACAAACACCTAAAGCGAGAGGAGCGAATCCGAAAGATCGCGACGCGCTTTAGGCGCCGCCGAGTTTCGAGCTATATTCGCCTGCGGCGCGCAACAGCCTATCCCGCGGTAGCGAGAGCGCGTGAATACGAGCGTTGCGCCAATGCCGGTCGAGATTGAGCCCGATCCCGGCCGATGTTACCCCCGCCAGTTCGAACAGTGCGTTTGCCGTGTCGAGCGCCGTTTCCCCGGCCAGAATGGCGGCCGCCGAGGCGGAGAAATGCGCGTCCGCCATCGCGGCCTCCACAGGATTGACCTGGGCGATATCGAGTTTGCGGCCTGCCCGTTCCAAGGCCGCTGCTGCCGTTTCGATACGAAGGGCGCGTTCTCCCAGCCGGGGAAGGATGTCGGCGCTGTCGCCGACCGCAGCCGTAAGGTCGGTCCAGGCGGCCCGCGCAATGCCCAGGCTGACACCGGCCTTCAGCAGCAGGCCCAGCGAGATGCCGGTCGAAGATCCGGAGGAGGGGGCGGGCGCAACGGTGTCGGCATTCACATGAAGCGTGCCGACGATCGCCGTCGCCGATCCATTGGTGCGCTGACCGAAGCCATCCCAATCGTCGACCACCTGTACGCCTTCGCCGCCGCTTGCGAGGTAGAGCGTCACCGAACGGCTGGGCGGCACGGTGGCGGCAGCGGCGATCCAGTCGGCGAAGAGAAGGCCGGGCGCCTGCCGCGTGCGCCCGCTCAGGCGATAGCCCGGGCCTTCGGCCGTCAGTTCGGTGCCGTCGGCGAAAATGGCGCCCGCGAAACGGTCGCCTTGCAGCACGCGGGCAAACAGCGATGCCTGCAGATCCTCGGTCGCCTGGGTGCGCAGCGTCTCCAGTACGCAAAAATGGCTTTCCAGCGCTTCGCCGATCGAGGCGTCGCCCTCGGCAATGATTGCAACGATTTCGGCGAGCAGGGCATTCGACATATCGAGCCCGTCATAGTCGGGCGGAACGGTGATCGCCGTCAGCCCCGATATCGACAGCGCGTCCAGCTCGGCATGCGGCAGGATGCGGTTGATATCGCGTTCGCTCGCCTGATGCCGGAATGCGGCGGCGAGGTTGCGGGCCGTGGATATCGCCT
This sequence comes from Rhizobium esperanzae, assembly GCF_014197615.1. Taxonomy (GTDB): domain Bacteria; phylum Pseudomonadota; class Alphaproteobacteria; order Rhizobiales; family Rhizobiaceae; genus Rhizobium; species Rhizobium esperanzae_A. The sequence continues at coordinate 195,969 of NZ_JACIFY010000008.1, read as the reverse complement.
CTTCTTCGCTTTCGATGCGGTGCGCGGGAGGCCTGAGGTTATCTTGAAACTGCGATACCGTTCCCATCGGTCACTCTTCCTCGATGGCTACAGGAGTGAGGGATTCCCCCACGCATGATAAGGCCGGTTTTTCTACAAAAACCGAATGGTTTGAATTTTCCTACCAGCTTGATCGCCTTGTCCGCCGCGCTATTTACGGTCAGCTGGGGCTTTCTTGATCGAGAAACATGATGAGCGACTCCCTTGCGCGCAAAAGCGAGGTTTGGAAAATGGCACGCCAGCAGAGACCACGTCTGACGCTGGATATTGCCGCAATTCCCACCTACGCGATCGGCGACATTCACGGCCGCTACGACCTGCTTGTGAAAGCCGAGGAGGCGATCCTGCGCGATGGCGCGCGGCTGCCGGGGCGCAAGCTGATCGTGACGCTCGGCGACTATATCGACCGCGGCCCACAATCTGCGCAGGTCATCGGCCACCTGATGGAGCCGCTGCCTGATGGTTTCGACCGCATCTGTCTGGCCGGCAATCATGAGATCGCCATGCTCGACTATATCGATGGCTGGGCGTCCTATGACGACTGGATGCGGATGGGGTCGGTGCCGTCGCTTAAATCCTACGGCCTCGATCCGGAGCATCTGCCGCTGGTCTTTCCTTCCGGCGTCCAGCTCGATGCCTTCATCCGTCATTCTCTGCCGCACACGCATGTCGATTTCATGCGGACGATGCCCGTCATGCTGGATACGCCGAGCGTATTGTTCGTGCATGCCGGCATCGATCCGGCACGGCCGCTTGCGGAGCAGGCCGACGAGGATCTGGTGCTCATCCGCCACCGTTTCCTGGAAAGCCGGGTGCCGCTGCCGAAACTCGTCGTGCATGGTCATACTCCGAACGACGCGCCGGACATTCGGCCCCGGCGTCTCAATCTCGACACACGCGCTTTTCGCAGCGGCAAACTCACCGTCGCCCGTCTGTGGCAGGGTCAGGTGCATCTGTTTTCCACCTGACCCGTCTTAAACCGTTTCTCTCTCGACTGGTGCAGCCTCGACCGTCTTTTCAACCGGCTGCTTGCGGCGCCAGCCGCGCAGCACGACGTAGAACACCGGCGTCAGGAACAGGCCGAAGATCGTCACACCGAGCATGCCCGAAAACACAGCGGTGCCGAGCGATTGACGCATTTCGGCGCCGGGGCCGGTGGCGATGGCGAGCGGCAGAACACCGAAGATGAAGGCGAATGCCGTCATCAGGATCGGGCGCAGGCGAAGGTGGCTGGCCTCGATGGCGGCCTCCACCGGCGACTTGCCTTCCTCTTCCGCCTGTCTGGCGAACTCGACGATCAGGATGGCGTTTTTGGCCGCAAGACCGATCAGGACGATCAGACCGATCTGCGTCAGGACGTTGTTGTCCATGCCTCTCAGCGAGACCCCGATCAGTGCGGCGAGCACGGCAAGCGGGACGATGAGAATGATCGCCAGCGGCAGAACCCAGCTTTCATATTGGGCCGCCAGCGCCAGGAAGACGAAAATGACGGACAGGGCGAAGATGTAGACGGCGGTGTTGCCGGTATGGGTCTCCTGGTAGGCGAGTTCCGTCCATTCGAAGGTTGTCCCCGGCGGCAGGATCTTGGCCGCCAGCGCTTCCATCTTCTTGATGGCGTCGCCCGTTGATGTCCCCGGGGTCGGATTGCCCTGAAGCGGCACCGAGACATACATGTTGTAGCGCTGAACAAGGGCCGGGCCGCTGGAATCCTGAATGTCCATCAGAGTGCCGAGAGGCACCAGCGCCCCGGTCGCCGAGCGTACCTTCAGCGCAAGGATGTCCTCCCTGTCCATGCGGTATTGCCGGTCGGCCTGGGCGCGAACCTGGTAAACGCGGCCGAACGCGTTGAAATCGTTCACGTAGGCGACGCCGAGATTGATCGAAAGTGCATTGAAGATATTGGGGATCGGCACGTTCAGGAAGCGTGCCTTGTCGCGGTCGATCGACAGGAAATATTGCGGGCTGGCATCGGAGAATGTCGTAAAGACGCCGGTCAGCCCTTCGGTCGTTGCCGCCGCTCCCATCATCTGGCGGGCAAGGCCGAGCACGCGTGTCATATCGGGGTTTTCAAGGTCGGAGATCTGCATCTTGAAGCCGCCGGAATTGCCCACGCCGCGCACGGAGGGCGGCGGGATGGCGATGATGAAGGCTTCCTGAATACTCTGCAGCTTGCCGAAGAGCTCGCCGATGATCTTGTTGGCGTTTTCTCCGCCTTCCTCGCGTTCGGCGAAGGATTTGAACGGAACGAAGACGACGCCCGCATTCGAGGCATTGGTGAAGGTCGCCCCGCTGAAACCGGCAAACTGCACGGCGTTGCCGACACCGGGCACGGTTCGGGCGATGTCGCCCACCTGTTTGACGACGGCATCGGTCCGCGCAAGCGAGGCGCCGTCGGGAAGCTGCACCACGACGATCGCGTAACCCTGGTCCATGGTCGGGATGAAACCCGAGGGAACCCTGGTGCTCATGTACCAGGTTGCGCCGAGAAGGGCGGCAAAGGCGAGCATCGAGCAGGTCAGGCCCACCCAACTTCTGACAAGGTGCCGGACAACCCAGGAATAGCCCGAGCTCATCCGGTCGAAGCCGCGGTTGAAGCCGTTTGCGAGGCCTGACCCCAGGCGTGAGGCGATGCTCTTGCGCTTGGTCTCGTGATCGTGGGGTTTCAGCAATATGCCTGCAAGTGCCGGCGAAAGTGTCAGAGAGTTCAATGCCGAGATCGCTGTCGTGACGGAGATCGTCACCGCGAACTGCCTGTAGAACTGGCCCGAGATGCCGGGGATGAAGGCCGTCGGTACGAAGACCGCGATCAGCACCAGCGAGATCGCCACCACGGCGGTGCCGACTTCATCCATCGTCACGTGGGAGGCCTGCTTCGGCGACATGCCGCGCGCCAGATTGCGCTCGACGTTTTCCACCACCACGATCGCGTCGTCGACAACGATGCCGATGGCAAGCACCAGGCCGAACAGGGTGAGCATATTGAGCGAGAAACCGAAGGCGAGCAGGATGGCGAAAGTACCGATCAGCGAGACGGGGATGGCGACGATCGGGATGATCGCGGTCCGCCAGGATTGCAGGAAGACAAGAACGACGATCGCCACCAGGATGGCCGCTTCGGCGATGGTTCTGTAGACCTCGTCGATCGAATCCGAGATGAATTCGGTCGTGTCGTAGACGATGCGATACTCCAGACCCTCGGGGAAACTCTGGGAGATATCCTTCATCAGCGTCTGGACCTGATGGGCCGTATCGAGAGCGTTGGTTCCCGGCCGGGCGAAAATGCCGAGAGCGACTGCAGGGTCGTTGTTGAGGTAACTGTTGGTGACGTAGTCCTGCGCGCCGAGTTCGATGCGGGCGACATCCTGCAACTGTACCAGCCGGCCCGCTCCCGTCGATTTGACGATGACATAGCGGAATTCGCGCGCATCGGAGAAGCGCCCGTCCGTTCGCACCGTATATTCGAAGGCGTTCCTGCCGGTCACCGGCGGCGCGCCGATCTTGCCGCCCGAGACCTGGACATTCTGGTCTCTCAGGGCGGAGACGACGTCATCCGAGGTCATGCCGTAGGCGGAGAGTTTTTCCGGATCCAGCCAGATGCGCATCGAATACTGCCGCTCGCCGAAGATCTGCACGTCGCCGACGCCATCGAGGCGCACGAGCACGTCGCGGATGCGGTTGCGGGCATAGTTCGAGACATAAAGCTGGTCATAGCGGTGCGACGGCGACAGGAGGTGCACCACCATCATCAGGTCGGGCGAGCTCTTGTCGGTGGTGACGCCGAGCCGCTGAACCTCCTCGGGAAGACGGGGAAGGGCGATGGAAACGCGGTTCTGGACCAGCACCTGCACCTTGTCGAGATCGGTGCCGAGCTTGAAGGTGATCGTCAGCGACATGGCGCCGTCGGCACTGGAATAGGACGACATATAAAGCATGTCTTCGACGCCGTTGATCTGCTGTTCGAGCGGGGTCGAAACGGTGTCGGCGATGGTCTGCGGGTCGGCGCCCGGATAGGAGGTGCGCACGACGATGGTCGGCGGCGCGATCTCCGGATATTGCGAGACCGGCAGCTGCGTATAGGCGATGCCGCCGACGACGAGAAAGAGGATCGAGATGACGGCCGCAAAGATCGGCCGGTCCACGAAAAAGTGAGCGAATCTCATTGTCCGCTCTCCGCGTTTGCGGATTCGGGCGGGGTGTCCTGCCGCTCCTGCGGCAGTTCGCTCATTTGAGGCGTGATGGTCGAACCCGGTCGTGCCCGCATCAGGCCGTTGACGATGATCGTTTCGCTGCCGTCGAGGCCTTCACGGATGACGCGATAGCCGTAGAGCCGCGGTCCGGGTCGCACCGGCTTGGTCGAAACCTTGCCTTGCGCATCGACGACATAAACGACGCGTTCGTTCTGGTCCGAGCCGATCGCCTCGTCCGGGACGAGAATGGCCTTGTAAGTATTGGAAGCTGCGACCTGCACACGGCCGAACAGGCCCGGCTGCAGCACGAGATCGGGATTTGCAAGTCGGGCACGGATGCGGATGGTGCCGCTCTCATTGTCGACCCGGTTCTCGGCGAAATCGAGTTTTCCCATGAAAGGTTTGGCGGTGGGGTCGGAAATCGTGACGGATACATCGACGCCACCGCCGCCGAGCTGCAGGTCCTTGCCCTGCTTGCGCGCGGTGTCGGCGAAATTCAGCAGGCGGCGCTCGTCGACGTCGAAATAGAAATCGATCGGATCGAGGGAGACGATCGTGGTGAGCACCGTCTGGTCGGCCTGCACGAGATTGCCGGTCGAGAGCAGGCGGCGGTCGATACGGCCGCTGAGCGGTGCCTTGATCTCGGTATATTCGAGGTCTAGAGCGGCGCGATCGGCGGCGGCCTGAGCGCCGCGGACATTGGCCTGGGCGGAATCGAATTCGCGGCGGCGATCGTCGAGCGTCTGCGCGGATTGGCTGCCGCTCGAAGCGAGCGACTGGGCGCGCTTGTACTGAGCATCGGCGAAGACAAGGGTGGACTGCGAGGCTTCGAGCGTGGCCTTTGCCTGGTTGAGCGCGGTGATGAACGGCCGCTGGTCGATGACGAAGAGCAGGTCGCCCTGTTTGACCAGGGCGCCGTCCTCGAAATGAACTTCCTGCAGATATCCGCCGACGCGCGAGCGGACGGAGACTTCGTCGACCGGTTGGAACCGGCCGATGAATTCGTCGTTATCGACGACATCGCGCACCACCGGTTTTGCGACGGTGACGGGAGGAGGGGCGGACGGCGCGCCCTGCGCCATCGCGGCCAGAGGCATGAACGTGGCGATGCAGCCAAGCGCCAACATCTGTCGAAGCACGTAAGTCATACCGGCCCTCCAATCTCGACGGCCGATCAACTGCCGACGAAGCTAAGATGAAGTGATGCTATTCAGGTCGTTGCTTTGAACGAAGGCCTCGGCCCCCGCGATTTCCCCCGGTGTCCAATCCTTGGAAAGGAAGGCCGGCACGCAATGCACATCGGAAAAATCGTAACGCTATGGAACTGGATATAAACGGCAGCGGCGAAAAATAGCAAATGCCAATTGGCTGCGGTTGCAGAATCCGTTCAAACTTCATGGGGCACGTCAGCTCTCGACGATCTCGTCGCGGCCGGGCGGCAGGACGGCAAGCTCGGCCCAATCGAGCTCCTGTTCCAGCATGTGAAAAACATCGTCGTCGATCTCGCCGGCATGGCGCATGGCTGCCAGTTTACGGCGTTTGGCGGCGATGACGCTGCGGCGCTGCCTGTCGAGCCTGCTGACTTCGCGCGGGTGTTTCCCGTCGGCGGCGATCTCGCGCTCGGAGGTATAGACCTCGCGCAGGATGCGGGTGGATTTGTCCTCGCCGCCGGCGAGTTCTGCCAGTGCTGCGTCGATCAAGGCGACTCGGGTCCTGGTGAGATCGCGCTCCAGGGAGGTGTCGGGGTCGAATTTCAGGAAACGAATCAGCGGCCCGAGCGTGAGACCCTGGACAATGAGCGTGCCGAGAACAACGGCAAGGGCGCTGAGCAGGATGATGTCGCGATCGGGGAAGTCGATCGGCAGGGCGAGCGCGGTCGCCAGCGTGACAAGGCCGCGCATGCCGCACCAGCCGGCGAGCAGGCTGGTCGCAAAGGTGGGAACGGCCTGCTTGGTATAGCCGCGCTCGGCGAGAAAGGTGATCACACGGTTATAGAAGAGCACCCAGGCCAGGCGGGTGACGACGACGGTGACGAAGACCGCGGTCGCCAAAGTGATTGCGTAGTTCAGCCGGCCGGGGTCGAGCTCGATGACGATCTGGCGGACCTGCAGGCCCATCAGCAGGAAGGCGAGCACGTTGAGCAGGAAAACCGCGGCCTCCCAGACTGAATAGGAATGGATGCGGTGGCGGGCGGTTTGCCGCTCGGGCATGTAACGGGCGATCACCATGGCGTAGACGACGATGGCGAGAATGGCCGAAAGATGAAGCCGCTCGGCGATGATCCAGGTGCCGAAGGTGGCTACGAATTCAAGCAGGGTGCCGCCGAGCGTGCCGGCGAGCTTTACGCCGACGACCATGTAGAGGCGGCCGAGGAGATAACCGAGGATGAGGCCGCCCGGCACCGCAAGGGCAAGCTGTGCCAGGGCGCCGCTGAAGAAGGCCGGGCTCGATGCGGCCGCCACAGCGGCGCTGAAGATCAGCAGCGCGACGGCATCATTGAGAAGGCTTTCGCCCTTCAGGATCACATAGGTCTGGCGCGGTAGATTGAACCGGTCGAGCATGACGGTCGCTGCCGCTGCATCCGGCGGCGCGACGATGGCGCCGAGCGCCACGGCGACTGCAAGCGGCAGGCCGGCCATGGTCATGCCGACGGCGGCGACGGCTGCGGCGGTCAGTACCACGGCGATGGCGGCGAGCGAGAAGAGCGGCAGCCAGTTCCGTCGCAAAGTCCGCGGCGGAAGATCATAGGCGGCGTCGAACAGCACCGGAGCGATCAGCAGTGCCAGCGCCAGCTGAGGATCGATCGCGACCTCCGGCGCCCAGGGTACGGCTGCCACGATGATGCCGGCGATCGCCAGCATGGTGGGATAAGGGATGCGGAATTTCCTGGAGAACTGCAGGAAGACGATCGCCACCAAGAGCAACGTCAGCATGCTTTCGAAGAACGCCATCAAGCCCCTCCTGCGCACCTCCGGCGGAGGCGATCTCTACCCGAATTAGGGCCGAAGCCGGGCTGCGACCACTGGACGGAAGTCTTGCATCCCGGAGAGAGACGACGATTGCGAGCCTCCCGGCCGCAGCTGCGGCATTTTGGCTGCGCCTTCGAAATCCTGCGGTCACGCCCTTGCGCGGTCGGCATGCTCAATATATCTACCGATATCATAAGTATGCTTATAAATTAACGATCGCAGGTCTCCATGAGCGCCACGCCAACCCTCGGCTTCCTTCTCCACGACGTCGCACGGCTGCTGCGCAAGCGGTTCGAGCAACGCGCGAAGTGTCTGGGGCTGACCCGGTCGCAATGGCAGACGCTGGCCTATCTCTCGAACAATGAGGGCATCCACCAGAGCGGGCTTGCGGAAATCCTCGAAGTCGAGCCGATCACGCTGGTGCGCATCCTCGACAAGCTCGCTGAGCGCGGCTTGATCGAGCGCCGCCAGCACCCGACCGACCGGCGCATCTGGCTGCTCTACATGCGCGACGAGGCGCATCCGCTACTGGCCGAAATGCGCGAACTCGGCGACACCACCCGCGCGGAGGCGTTGCAAAGCGTGTCGGCCGAGCAGCGTGAGCAGCTTTACCAAATCCTGTCCGTAATGAAGACGAACCTGGTGCAGGCTTGCCGAACACCGGTCGAAGAAAATGAGATGAACGATGGCTGATAAACCCTCCCTCCGCGTCGTTGCCGACGCCGATGCCAAGACATCTGTCGAAGAAAATGACGTCAAACAGCAGGAAACGGTAGCCGAAGCGCCTTCATCCAATTCAGCGCCGGCTACTGCCGTGGCTGCGCCTAGCGGCAACAAGGTCCGCCGCCGGCGCAGTCTCACGCGGCCGATCCTGTTTGCCCTGCTTCCGGTGGCGCTGGTCGTCGGCGGCTACTATTACGTCAATGGCGGCCAGGTGATGTCGACCGACAATGCCTATATCCAGGCCGACATGGTCGGGCTCACCACCGATGTTTCAGGCATCGTCGAGCGGATCGACGTACATGAGAACGAGGCGGTCAAGGCGGGGCAGGTGCTCTTCAGCCTGAAGGCCGATTCCTTCAAGATCGCGCTCGATGGCGCCACGGCGCAGCTTGGCGCACAGCGCAACCAGATCATGAACCTCAAGGCGAGCTATCAGCAGTCGCTCGCCGAGATCACGCAGGCCCAAGCCGACATTCCCTACTACCAGGATCAGTTCGACCGGCAGCAGAACCTCGTCAACAATGGCAGCGCGACGCAATCGGCCTATGACGAGGCCAAGCACAATCTCGAGGCCGCGCAGCAGAAGGTTGCGGTCGCCAAGGCGGAAGCGGCAACGACGCTCGCCCAGCTCGGCGGCAGCGCCGACCAGCCGGTCGAGGAAAATCCGCTCTATCTGCAGGCCAAATCGCAGGTCGACAACGCCCAGCGCGAACTCGACCACAGCGTCGTCAAGGCGCCGTTTGACGGCATCGTCACCAATGTCAACGCGCTGCAGGTCGGCTCCTACCTGCAGGCTTCGCAGCAGGCCTTTTCGCTTGTCGCCACCGATCATCTGTGGATCGCCGCCAGCCCGAAGGAAACCGAGCTGACCTATGTCAAAGCAGGCCAGACCGCCGAGATCTATGTCGACACCTATCCCGGTATGACGTGGAAGGGCAAGGTCGAGAGCATCAGCCCGGCCTCCGGCTCCAGCTTCTCGCTGCTGCCGGCGCAGAACACCACCGGCAACTGGGTGAAGGTCGTCCAGCGTATTCCGATGCGCGTCAGCATCGAGGATGCCGAAGGCAAGCCGCCGCTGCGCGTCGGCATGAGCACGGTCGTCGATGTCGATACCGGCCATATCAGAGGCCTGCCCGACTTCGTCAACAAGCTTCTGGGCCGGCCTCAGGGCAAGGACCATGAGTAACACTGCCGCCTCTCCGGCAAGCCCGGTCGCCAATCGCGGCGCGATCACGGCCTGCGTCATCCTCGCCGTTATCATGCAGGCGCTGGATACGACGATCGCCAACGTGGCGCTGCCCTATATTCAGGGCAGCGTGTCGGCGTCCGCCGACCAGATCAACTGGGTTCTGACATCCTATATCGTCGCGGCGGCGATCATGACGCCGCCCTCGGGATTCCTCGCCGCCAAGTTCGGCCGCAAGCGCGTCCTGCTCGTCGCCATCGCCGGTTTCGTGGTTGCTTCGGTGCTCTGCGGCCTGGCGCAATCGCTGAACCAGATTGTCGCCTTCCGCCTGCTGCAGGGCCTGTTCGGCGCATCGCTGGTGCCGCTTTCCCAGGGCATCCTTCTCGACATCTATACTGTCGAGGAACGCGGCTCTGCCATGGCGCTTTTCGGCGTCTCGGTCATGGTCGGGCCGGTCCTCGGGCCGGTCATCGGCGGCTGGCTGACCGACAATATCAGCTGGCGCTGGGTGTTCTACATCAACGTGCCGATCGGCGCGCTTGCTTTCGCCGGTATCGTCATCTTCGTTTCGGAAACGAAGAGGGACGCGCTCGCCAAACTCGACTGGTTCGGCTTCGGGATGATGAGCCTGTTCATCGCCGCGCTGCAACTCTTCCTCGACCGCGGCGAGCAGCTCGACTGGTTCTCCTCCGGCGAGATCATGCTCGAAGCGATTGTCTGCGCTGCCGCCTTCTATCTGCTGCTGGTGCATACGCTGACGGCAGAGAAATCCTTCGTCAATCCGAAGCTGTTTCTCGACCAGAACTTCACGGTCAGCATGATCTTCATCTTCGTGGTCGGCGTTACCTATCTCGCCTCGCTGGCGCTGATGACCCCCTATCTGCAGACGCTGATGGGCTATCCCGTCATCACCGCCGGTATCGTCATGGGGCCGCGCGGGCTCGGCACCATGCTCTGCATGTTCATTGTCGGGCGGCTGATCGGCAAGGTCGATACGCGCGTGCTGCTGGTGCTCGGTCTCGGCCTGACCGCCTGGGCGATGTACGACATGACGGGCTGGACGCCCGATGTTTCGCAATGGACGATCGTCTCGGTCGGCTTCATCCAGGGCGCCGGCCTGGGCTTTCTATTCGTGCCGCTGACGACGATCGCTTTCGCGACGCTGCCCGCCCATATGCGCGGCGACGGCACCGGCCTCTACAATCTGTCGCGCAACATCGGCTCGGCGGTCGGTATCTCGATCGTCTCGGCCCTGATCGTCGAAAATACGCAGAGCAATCATGAGTCGATCGCGGCCTATGTGACGCCGTTCAACCATGCCTTCAACGCCGTGGCGGCACAGGGGCTCAGTCCGATGACAGCAGCCGGACGCGCTTCGCTCAACGAGCTCATTACGCTGCAAGCGACGATCATCGCCTATATGGACGATTTCAAGCTCTTGATGCTGATGTCGCTCGCGGTCATCCCGCTGGCGCTGCTGCTGCGCAAGCCGAAGGCCGCGCCCGCCGTCGACCACAGCGCCGTGATGGAATGATCAGCGAAAAGGCTTGCTGAGATATCGCGACCCCTGAATGCCGAAGCGCCATGGTGCTTCGGCATTTCTGGTGATGCCGATGCGTTTTCCCGAGACGACAGGCACCCCCGCGGACGGCGTGAGCGCGTAAGGTGCGCGATCAAGCAGCCTGTCGTTGATTTCGATATCGATGCCGAGCGCCTGGCAGAGCTTGCCGGGGCCGCTGCAGAGCGCGGTCAGCATATCGGTGCCGCGTCGCTCTGCCATGGCGGGGATTCCCGTTTCCGGCTCCAGCGCACGGATCAGCACAGCCGAGCCCGGATGGCAGACGAAATTCAGGCACCAGTACATGCCATAGATGCGATAGATGTAGACATTGCCGGGCCGGCCGAACATGGCGCCGTTGCGCCTGGTCGGGCCACGGAAACTGTGCGAGGCCTCGTCATCGGGGAAATAGGCTTCCGTCTCGGTGATCCGGCCGCCGGCGCCATCGACGGTGAGATGGCAGCCGAGCAGATTGCGGGCGACAGTGATTGCGTCGCGCTCGAAAAACGCCTTCAGGCTTTCACCGGCAAGCGCGCCGGCGCCGATCGCGCCCTTTGTCATTCCACCTTCGGTCATGGCCGTGGCAGATACCATTCGCCGCCGCCGCCGTCATCCCAAAACCGTTTCATGCATCAGGCCTGCCTCATCGGCCTGCGTTCGGATCGCGCATCGGGATCGAGGATGAGGTGACCGAGACCGGGTCGCTCGCCGGGAAGGAATCTTCCAGGCCCTCCTCCAGTTCCTCTTCGAGAAGCGCAGGGTCCTTGCTCCGCGCGCCGTCACCGTGGGCCGGTGCGATTGCCGCCGCAAGCAGGGCCTTGGCGCGGGCGACGGCGTTTTCCGAGGTCAGTTCGGGCGTGCTTCGCAGCGTCACGGCAATGCTGCCTTCGCCTTCGCCGCCAAATTCGACGACGAAGCCGTCTTCCGTCTGGTAGACGGTGATATCGTTGAGTGCCATGGCTCTCCCCTCAAGCGCTTATATTAGGAAAGCGCGTTTTCCGTATTTTGTCGAGCGAAGACCTTTACGAGCCAGTCGATGAAGACCCGCACGCGCGGCGAAAGCTGACGGTTGCGGGGATAGAGCAGGGAGACAGGGGTCGGGGTCGGCGGGAAATCCTTGAGCAAGTGGATCAGTGTTCCCTCGGCAAGATCTCTTTCGGCGTGATAGCGCGGGATCTGGATCAGGCCGAGGCCCAATTTCGCTGCCGAAACATAGCTTTCGGCGGCGTTGACGGCGATGGTGGCGGGAATGACGATCTCACGCACCACGCCGTCGACGATGAATTCGAGCGGCAGCAGCCTACCGGTGCCGCTGGAGTGGAAGCCGACCATGCGATGGCTGGCAAGCCGGTCCGGATGCGGCGGCAGGCCATGGGCGGCGAGATAGGCAGGAGAGGCGAGTGTGACCTCCTCGAGCATGGCGACGCGCCTGATGACCATGTCGCTGTCTTCGGGCGTGCCGACGCGCAGCACGCAATCGATGCCTTCGCGCACCAGATCGACCAGCCGGTCGCCTTCGCTCATGTAAAATTCGATCTCGGGATAGGTCTGCAGGAAGGATGGCAGGCTCGGCAGCACGAAATGGCGGGCGAGCGTGCCGTGCACGTCGACGCGCAGCAGGCCCTTCGGCCTGGCGCCGGCGAAGGCGCCCTCGGCATCCTCGATATCGCCAAGGATCGACAGGCAACGCTGGAAATAGGCTTCGCCATCCAGCGTCGGGCTGACATGGCGCGTTGTGCGCTGGAGCAGACGCACGCCGAGGCGGGCTTCGAGCTGCTTGACCGCATCGGTAACGGTCGAGCGCGGCAGGCCGGTATCCTCGGCGGCAAGGGTGAAGCTGCGGCGGTCCACGACCCGGCAAAACACCCGCATGGCATCGAATCTGTCCATCTGTTTGTTCGTCAATTCCGGATAGTGATGCCGGGGAATGCCTGATTATCCGCAAAAGGAAAGAGCGCATCTTTCTTCTCATGGAAAACGCGCTGCAGCGCAGGATGAAGGAGAAAGACAATGGCTTCCAAAGAAAACGGCAGGGTGGCACTGGTCACCGGGGCTTCCCGCGGCATCGGCGCAGCGATCGCCAAACGTCTCGCCGCCGACGGGTTCACCCTGGTCGTCAACTATTCCGGCAATGCTGCTGCGGCGGCGGACGTGGCTCACGAGATCGAGAAGGCGGGCGGCAAGGCGCTGACTGCGAAGGCCGATGTCAGCGATGCGAACGCCGTCCGCCGCATGTTCGATGCCGCGGAAACTGCTTTCGGCGGTGTCGACGTTCTCGTCAACAATGCCGGCATCATGATGCTTTCCTCGCTTGTTGAGGCCGACGACGCCCATTTCGACCGTCAGATCGGCGTCAACCTCAAGGGCACGTTCAACACACTGAGGGAAGCGGCCAAGCGACTGCGCGACGGTGGCCGGATCGTTAACTTCTCGACCTCGGTCGTCGGGCTGAAGCTCGAAACCTACGGCGTCTACGCCGCCACCAAGGCTGCTGTGGAAACGCTGACGGCGATCATGGCGAAGGAGATGCGCGGCCGCAATATCACCATCAACGCCATCGCACCCGGTCCTGTCGCGACCGATCTTTTCCTCAACGGCAAATCGGAGGAGCTTGTCGCCCGCATGGCGAAGATGAACCCACTGGAGCGTCTCGGCACGCCTGAAGACATCGCCGCAGCGGTGGCCTTCCTCGCCGGCCCGGGCGGCGGCTGGATCAACGGCCAGACGCTGCGCGCCAATGGCGGGATGGTCTGACAAATCCGACGGCGGTTTCCTAAAGCGCGTCGCGATCTTTCGGATTCGCTCCTCGCGCTTCAGGTCGCAGTTTTTACGCATTTCGTTATCGCAAAACCGCCCGCACACTTTTGCGCGACATGCTCTAGCGCCGTCATCGCGATTATGTGAACGGGGTTGCGGAATTTCCCCTTACAATCCTGCGGGGAGTGCGTATATTTGTTCTATCGCAAGAGAGTGGAATTCCCTGCCGCTCTCTTCCGGCCTCCAGAGCCTGCCGCGCCCCTTCCTGCGGTGCGACAGGCTTGATGTTCAAAGTTGCACATTCCGGCCCGTTGAAGGTTTCCCCTGCCTTCCGGGCCGTATTTGTTTTGGCGCTCAGCCGTCGTTCAGTCTCGCCTCCACCAGAAGTTTTACCAGCCAGTCGACAAAGACGCGGACTTTGTTGCTGAGGTGGCGGTTTGGGGGGTAGACGACATAGAGCGGCAGCGGCTCGCGGCGCCAATCTGGGAGCACGCGGACGAGTTCACCTCTCGCTATCGGTTCGCGCGCCATGAAAATCGGCACCTGCGCGATACCGAGACCCGTCAGCGCAGCCGTCAGATAGGTGCGGCTATCGTTGACCGAAGCGATGTAGCGCGGGCTGCTCTCGATCACTTCGTCGTGCCGGCGGAATTCGAAGGGCAGCGTCCGATTGTTCTGGGCGCGGAAATAATTGACCGAGTAATGATCGGCCTCCAGATCCTCCGGCCGCTCGGGCATGCCGAATTTCTGGATGTAGCTTGACGAAGCGCAGGTGATCATTTCGACTTCGGAGACCCGGCGGGCAATCAGCGACTGGTCGGCCGGCGTGCCGGCCCGCAGTGCACAGTCGACGTTTTCCGCGAGGTAATCGACCGTGCGATCGCCGACACCGAGGTCGATGCGGATATCGGGATAACGCTGATAAAAGTCGCAGAGTGCGGGAACGACGATCCAATCGGCAAAAGCGCCGGCCATCTCGACGCGCAGCCGCCCGCTCGGCAGGCTCTGGGAATTGGAGAGGCTGCCGTCGAGTTCCTCCAGCTCGGAAATGATCTGGGCGGCGCGTTCGTAATAAAGCGCGCCGTCGGTGGTTACCATGACCCGGCGCGTGGTACGGTTGAGAAGCTTGGTGCGCAGATGCGCCTCCAGGCCCTGGATGAGATTGGTTACCGTCGCCTTGGGCATGGCGAGCATGTCGGCGGCACGGGTGAAATTGCCCGTCTCCACCACGCGGATGAAGACGCGCATTGCCGAAAGCTGATCCATCGGTTTCAAGTCCGCAGTTTGCGTTGCACTATTATTCGAGAATTGGAACAGTGTAATCGCGATATCGCTTCTTATTCCCTGTTCTGAATAACAATATCTTTTTTGTACAAAATGCAAGCGGCAGGCGTTGTCTGTTGTCGCGATGTGAAAAGAGACCGGAACCGATGACGGTGGAATGGAAAGATATGATGCTGGACAAGGTGGCCATCGGCCCCGTTTCCGCGCGTGTCTACCAGGGCGCCGATTACGGCAAGGGTCCGCCGATCGTGCTTTATCTGCATGGCGGCGCGTTTCTCGACAGCGAAACGAACATCGATCGGCCGGTGGCGATGAGTCTCGCCAAATCAGGCGCCATCGTCGCCGCCGTCGATTACAGCAGCCTGTCCGGCAACCTGTTTCCGCAAGCGCTCGAAGTTTCCTTTTCCGTTCTCACCTATCTCGCCAACAAGCGCGCCGGTCTCGGCGACCGCAAATCGCTGCTCTTCGTCGCCGGTGAAGAAGCGGGCGGCAATGTCGCCGCCGGCGTGGCGCTCAAGGCGCGCGACCAGATGCCGGATGCGCTCGACGGCCAGGTGCTGATTTCGCCGTTGCTCGATCCGTTCATGGGCACCTCCTCGATCCGCAAGGCAGAAGCCATCGGCATGCGGCAGCGCTGGACGGACGGCTGGAGCCATTATCTGAGCGGCGGCGGTTGCCACCCTTACGCGGCGCCCTGCCTCTGTTCGCGTCTTTCAGGCGTCGCGCCGGCGCTGATATTCACCGCCGAAGACGATCCTCTGCATGACGAAACGCTTGGTTACGGCGCCCGCCTGAAAAAGGCCGGTGTCGGTGTGCGCCAGCATGTCCTTCCCGCCGGGACGGGCTGGCCCTCGATTTATGGTGGGAAATCCGAGGGAATACCGGACTGGCAGGAGCACGTCAGCCGCCATTTCGGAAGCTTCCTTCGGGATGTAAGCGTCCAACCGCAATTGCATTGAAGAAGACCTGATATTTCGGCGGCCTTGGGGGCCGCAAGGAGAGCACTGATGACGTCCAGAAGTAAACGCTGGGCCCTGGTGGGCGCCGGCTTAGGCCTTGTTGCGTCCGTTTCCGGCGCCGCATTGTTTTTCGAATTGCCGATGAGCACGACAGCCACGGCTGCTTCCGCCCCTGCGCAGGCTCCCGCCGTGCCGGTCACGGTTGCCGTCGTCGCGGCGCGCGACGTGACGGCCTGGGAAAATTTCTCCGGCCGTCTCGAAGCGGTCGACCGAGTGCAGGTGCGTTCGCGCGTTGCCGGCGCCATCCTGGCGGTGGCTTTCCGCGAAGGGGCGCTGGTGAAGCAGGGCGACCTGCTCTTTACCATCGACCCGGCTCCCTATCAGGCGAGCGTGGCGCAGGCGCAAGGTCAGGTGGCTTCGGCCGAAGCCAAGGTCAGCCTGGCGCAGACCGAACTTGACCGCGGCCGCCGGCTTTCCGACAATCGCACCATCTCCCAGAGCGATCTCGACCAGCGGCAGAGCTCGCTGGCCGAGGCCCAGGCGGGGCTGCGTTCGGCGCAGGCCGCACTGCAGTCGGCCCAGCTCGATCTCGATTATACGCAAGTGCGGGCTCCGGTGTCCGGCCGCATCGGCAAGATCGAGGTGACCGCCGGCAACCTCGTCGCCGCCGGCTCGGCCTCGCCTGAGCTGACGACGCTTGTTTCGGTCGATCCGATCTATGCGAGCTTCAATGCCAGCGAAGAGATGGTGACGCGCGCACTTGCCCAGCTTCCGCAGACAGACGGCGCCCTGCCTGCCGTCGAAGAGATCCCGGTCGAGGTCGGCACGCTCGCCGACGAAGGCACGCCGATCAAGGGCAAGCTGCAGCTGATCGACAACGAGGTCGATGCATCAAGCGGCACGATCGCCGTACGCGCCGTGTTTGACAATCCTGGCGGGCGTCTCATCCCCGGCCAGTTCGTGCGGGTGCGCATGGGCCAGCCGAAGGCCGAGAACAAGATCGTCATCAGCGACCGCGCCGTCGGCACCGACCAGGACAAGAAATTCGTCTTCGTCGTCGACGGTGAGAACAAGGTTGCCTACCGGCAGGTTCAGCTCGGGACGCTGGCCGACGGTCAGCGGGTGGTCGAAAGCGGCCTGACTGCCGGCGAAAAGATCGTCGTCAACGGCCTGCAACGCATCCGTCCGGGCGCCGTCGTCGTCCCGCAGATGGAAGAGAAGGTCGCGACCGCGCAGTAAGGACTTACTCTTCCCCAGCGGGGAGGGCTGATACCCGAAATGATATGACCCGCCGGCGGCTCCCAGGCCGCCGGAAAGGGATTTTGCATCCATGTTCACCCCGGAGAGGGCTTTGATATGAACATCTCCAGATTCTTTGTCGACCGCCCGGTTTTTGCCGGCGTTCTATCCGTCCTCATCGTGGTTGCCGGCCTGATCGGCCTGCGGGCGCTGCCGATTTCCGAATATCCGGAAGTCGTGCCGCCATCGATCGTCGTGCGCGCCACCTATCCCGGCGCCAACCCGTCCGTCATCGCCGAAACGGTGGCGACACCGCTCGAAGAGCAGATCAACGGCGTCGAGGGCATGCTCTACATGTCCAGCCAGGCAACATCCGACGGCGTGCTCAACGTGACCGTCACCTTCAAGCTCGGCACCGACGCCGACAAGGCACAACAGCTCGTGCAGAACCGGGTCAGCCAGGCCGAACCTCGGCTGCCGGCGGAAGTCCGTGCACTCGGGATTACCACGGTCAAGAGCTCGCCCGACTTCATCATGGTCGTCAACCTCGTCTCCGATGGCGACAATCACGACATTACCTACCTTCGCAATTACGCGACGCTGAATATCAAGGATCGGCTCGCCCGCATCGCCGGCGTCGGTCAGGTGCAGGTCTTCGGCGCCGGCGACTATTCGATGCGTGTCTGGATCGACCCGCAGAAGGCTGCCGAGCATGATCTCGCCGCCAGCGACATCAGCAATGCCATCAGCTCCCAGAACGTTCAGGCCGCCGCCGGCATCATCGGCGCATCGCCAAGCCAGCCGGGTGTGGATCTGCAGCTCAACGTCAATGCCCAGGGCCGTCTGCGCACGCCCGAGGAGTTCGGCAGCATCATTGTCAAGACGGGCGCCAATGGCGAGATCACCCGCCTTCGCGATGTCGCCCGCATCGAGCTCGGCGCTGCCGACTATACGCTGCGCTCGCTGCTCGACGGCAAGCCGGCCGTCGCCGTCGCCGTACTTCAGGCGCCCGGATCGAATGCGATCGAGATCGCCGACAATGTGCGCGCGACCATGGATCAGCTGCAGCTCGCCATGCCCGAGGGTGTCAAATACGAGATCGTCTACGATACGACGAAATTCGTGCGGGCCTCGATCGAGAAGGTCATCGACACGCTGCTCGAGGCCATCGCGCTCGTCGTGCTCGTCGTCATCCTGTTCCTGCAGACATGGCGCGCCTCGATCATCCCGCTGATCGCGGTTCCGGTCTCGATCATCGGCACCTTCGCGGTCATGTATGTCTTCGGCTTCTCGATCAACGCGCTTAGCCTGTTCGGGCTGGTGCTGGCGATCGGTATCGTCGTCGATGACGCGATCGTGGTGGTCGAAAATGTCGAGCGCAATATCGAGCACGGGCTGTCGCCACGGGCTGCCACCTACAAGGCGATGAAGGAAGTCTCCGGTCCGATCGTCGCGATCGCGCTGGTCCTCGTTGCGGTCTTCGTGCCGCTCGCCTTCATCTCCGGCCTGTCGGGACAATTCTATCGCCAGTTCGCCCTGACGATCGCAATCTCGACCGTCATCTCGGCCTTCAACTCGCTCACCCTGTCTCCGGCGCTTGCCGCCCTTCTGCTGAAGGGCCACCACGCGCCGAAAGACTGGTTGACGCGGTTCATGGATGCGATCTTCGGCTGGTTCTTCCGCGGCTTCAACCGTGTCTTCGGCGCGGGCTCGAATGCCTATGGCAAGGGTGTCGGCGGTCTGCTGTCGCGCAAGAGCATCGTCATGGTGATCTATCTGGCGCTGGTCGGCGCGACCTACAGCCTGTTCACGACGGTTCCTGGCGGCTTCGTGCCCTCTCAGGACAAGCAGTATCTGATCGGCTTCGCCCAATTGCCGGACGCCGCAAGCCTCGACCGGACGGAAGACGTCATCAAGCGCATGACCGACATCGCGCTCGCCCAGCCGGGTGTCGCCAATGCGATCGCCTTCCCGGGCCTGTCGATCAACGGCTTCACCAATTCTTCGAATGCCGGCATCGTCTTCGTGACGCTGAAGGACTTCGAGGAGCGCAAGACGCCGGATCTTTCCGGCGGGGCCATTGCCATGGCGCTGAACCAGAAATTCGGCGCCATTCAGGATGCCTTCATCGCCATGTTCCCGCCGCCGCCGGTCAACGGCCTCGGCACGACGGGCGGCTTCAAACTGCAGATCGAGGATCGCGCCGGCCTCGGCAATCAGGCGCTCGACGAGGCGACCAAGGCGGTACTCGGCAAGGCCTATCAGACGCCTGAGCTTGCCGGCCTGTTCTCCAGCTTCCAGATCAACGTGCCGCAGCTCTATGCCGATCTCGACCGCGCCAAGGCCGAGCAGCTCGGAGTTTCTGTCACCGACGTCTTCCAGACGCTGCAGATCTATCTCGGTTCGCTTTACGTCAACGACTTCAACGCCTTCGGCCGCACATACAGCGTCCGGGTGCAGGCCGATGCGAAATTCCGCGCCCAGCCGGAAGATATCGGCCAGTTGAAGGTCCGTTCGGCATCGGGTGAGATGATCCCGCTGTCGGCCCTTTTGAAGGTGGAGCCGAGCACCGGTCCGGAGCGCGCGAACCGTTATAACGGCTTCCTCGCCGCCGATATCAACGGCGGTCCGGCCCCGGGCTTCTCGTCCGGCCAGGCGCAGGCGGCAATCGAGAAGATCCTGCACGAAACGCTGCCCGCAGGCATCGACTTCGAATGGACGGATCTGACCTACCAGCAGATCCTCGCCGGTAATTCGAGCGTCGTCGTCTTCCCTCTGGCCTTGCTGCTCGTCTTCCTGGTGCTGGCTGCCCAGTATGAAAGTCTGACCTTGCCGTTGGCGATCATCATGATTGTGCCGATGGGTGTGCTGGCCGCGCTGACGGGCGTCTGGCTCACCGGTGGAGACAACAATATCTTCACCCAGATCGGTCTTGTGGTGCTTGTCGGTCTATCGGCGAAGAACGCGATCCTGATCGTGGAATTCGCCCGCGAACTGGAGTTCGAGGGCAGGACGCCGCGGGAGGCCGCGATCGAGGCCAGCCGCCTTCGTCTTCGCCCGATCCTGATGACCTCGCTCGCCTTCATCATGGGTGTCGTGCCGCTCGTCGTCTCCACCGGCGCCGGCGCCGAAATGCGCGCGGCCATGGGTGTCGCGGTCTTCTCGGGCATGATCGGGGTGACCTTCTTCGGCATCTTCATGACGCCTGTCTTCTACGTGCTGCTGCGGCGGCTGACGGGCAATCGTCCGCTCGTCCAGCACAAGCCGGACGAACACAAGGAAGAAGAGGCCGAGGTCATCCGGCTCGCGGCGGAATAACGGAATTCAACCTTCCTTTGTCGAGTAAATCGGGCGGGAACTTCGGTTCTCGCCCGTATCGTTTTGCGCATGCTTCGGCATCCGACAAAATGCGCTCCGCCGATTAAAACGATTTGCATCGGTGGGCGAGGGGACTATCAAAGACGGACAACAGTTGGGAGGACTGAATGACAGGTTCGAGCAGAGATCATGACGGCAGGCGGATCGCCTTTCTCGGCACCGGCCTGATGGGTGCGCCGATGGCCCGCCAGCTGCTGGGTGCGGGCTTTGCCGTCACCGTCTGGAATCGCGATCCCGGCAAGGCCAAGGCGCTGGCAGCGAACGGCGCGGTCCTTGCGGAAACGCCCGTGGATGCCGTTTCGGGCACTGATGTCGTCATCACCATGCTGACCAACGCCGAGGCCGTCGGAAACGTTTTATTCGACCGCGGGGTGGCCGATGCGGTGGCGTCCGGCGCTATCGTTATCGACATGAGTTCAATCGCCCCGCATTTTGCCCGTGACCATGCGGCGCGGCTGGCTGAGCGCGGCATCGCTCATGTCGATGCGCCGGTTTCCGGCGGCGTCGTCGGAGCGGAGGCCGGTACGCTGGCGATCATGGCGGGCGGCGACGAGACGGTGATCGAAAAGCTTCAGGACGTCTTTGCGCCGATGGGGCGTGTCACCCGTGTCGGCCCCAGCGGATCGGGCCAGCTTGCCAAGCTTGCCAACCAGCAGATCGTCGCAGTGACGATCGGCGCCGTTGCCGAAGCGATGATGCTGATTACGGCCGGCGGCGGTTCGCCGGCGGCCTTCCGCGACGCCATTCGCGGCGGCTTTGCCGAGAGCCGCATCCTCGAGCTCCACGGCAAGCGCATGGTCGAGCGGCAGTTTACTCCAGGCGGTTCGTCCAGCAACCAGCTGAAGGATCTGAACGCCGCCATGGAGACGGCGAAGTCCCTGTCTTTGACCCTGCCGCTGACGGCAGCCGTGCACGCCGAATTCGGTGAATTCGTCGCCAACGGCAACGGCGAGAAGGACCACAGCGGCCTGCTCCTCCATCTCGAAGAGAAGAATGCCCGGCCGGGAGGAAAACAGTGACGGACAGCCATTCGCCGAAGCGGCGCCTGCGTTCGCAAGACTGGTTCGACAATCCCGACCACATCGACATGGCGGCGCTCTATCTCGAGCGTTTCATGAACTACGGCATCACGCCCGAAGAGCTGCGCTCGGGCAAGCCGATCATCGGGATTGCCCAGAGCGGCAGTGATCTGACACCTTGCAACAGGGTGCATGTCGAGCTTGCCAAGCGCGTGCGCGACGGTATTCGCGATGCCGGCGGCATTCCGATCGAATTTCCCACCCATCCGATCTTCGAGAACTGCAAGCGCCCGACGGCCGCCCTCGACCGCAATCTCGCCTATCTCGGCCTCGTCGAAATCCTCTACGGTTATCCGCTCGACGGGGTGGTGCTGACCACCGGCTGCGACAAGACCACGCCTTCGGCGATCATGGCGGCTTCGACCGTCGATATTCCGGCGATCGTGCTCTCCGGCGGCCCGATGCTCGACGGCTGGCACGAAGGGGAGCTTGCGGGCTCCGGCACGGTGATCTGGCGGATGCGGCGGAAATATGCGGCTGGCGAGATCGACCGGGAAGAATTCCTGCAGGCAGCGCTCGATTCGGCTCCATCCGTCGGTCATTGCAATACGATGGGCACGGCTTCGACGATGAACGCCCTTGCCGAAGCGCTCGGCCTGTCGCTGACCGGCTGCAGCGCCATTCCGGCTGCCTACCGCGAGCGCGGCCAAATGGCCTATCGCACCGGACGGCGCGCCGTCGAAATCGTCTTCGAGGATCTGAAGCCGTCGGATATTCTGACGCGTGCGGCATTCCTCAATGCCATCCGCACCAATTCGGCGATCGGCGGCTCGACCAATGCGCAACCGCATCTGGCTGCGATGGCCAGGCACGCCGGCGTCGAACTTCATCCCGACGACTGGCAGGTGCATGGCTTCGATATCCCGCTGCTGGCCAATGTCCAGCCGGCGGGCGCCTATCTGGGCGAGCGCTTTCATCGCGCCGGCGGCACGCCGGCGGTCATGTGGGAATTGCTGCAGGCCGGCAAGCTCGACGGCGACTGTCGCACCGTGACGGGCCGGACGATGGCCGAGAACCTGGAGGGCAAGGAAGCGCGCGACCGCGAGGTCATCCGGCCGTTCGGCGAGCCGTTGAAGGAGCGAGCCGGCTTCCTTGTTCTCAAGGGTAATCTTTTCGATTTCGCCATCATGAAAATGAGCGTCGTCTCGGAGGATTTCCGCCGGCGCTATCTCCAGGAGCCGGGGCGCGAAGGCGTCTTCGAGGGCCGGGCGGTGGTCTTTGACGGGTCGGAGGATTATCATCGGCGCGTCAATGATCCTGAACTCGGCATTGACGAAAATACCATCCTCGTCATTCGCGGCGCCGGGCCGCTCGGCTGGCCGGGTTCGGCTGAAGTCGTCAACATGCAGCCGCCGGATCACCTGCTGAAGCGCGGCATAAGCAGCCTGCCGACGATCGGCGATGGCCGCCAATCGGGCACGGCCGACAGCCCCTCGATCCTCAACGCTTCGCCCGAAAGTGCTGCCGGCGGCGGCCTCGCCTGGCTTCGCACCGGCGATGTCATCCGCATCGACTTCAATCAGGGGCGCTGCAACATGCTGGTCGAGGAGACCGAGATCGAGCGGCGTAAGGGCGAAGGTATTCCGCCGGTGCCGGCCGATGCGACGCCGTGGCAGCAGATCTACCGCCGCTCGGTCACGCAATTGTCGGACGGTGCGGTGCTGGAGGGGGCGACGGATTTTCGCCGGATCGCGAAAAACCCGCCGCGGCACAACCATTGATCGTGTGGCGCTGAAGACTGCAAGTTCTTTGATCCAAAAGAGGAAGCCGTAACGAACAGTTCACCTCGTCACGAGTTCGGTCACTGGAACAAGGCTTCATTAATGCCGGCTTGAGACCATATTACAGTTATGCAAAGCAGCTAAGGCTGAAACCGCGTGCCAGAGAACAAAGCCACACGATCCGAACGAGAGTTTCAGGATCTTCTGCGTCGGCTCGAACTTGCTCTCGATGCCTCCCAGATCGGTGTCTGGGAGCACAGTATCGAGCAGGACGGGATCTTGTGGGATGCGCAGATGCATCGTCTTTATGAGACTGGGGAGACCTTCCGTCTGGTGCCGGCATCGCTTTGGTCGAACGCGATCCATCCCGACGATCGCGAGCAGGCCGAACGCGACTTCGATGAGGCGATTGCAACACGGGGCGCCTATAATTCACAATTTCGGATCGTGCTGCCGAGCGGCGAAATTCGCCATCTGCGCTCACGCGCGCATTTCTACGTGGATGCGGAGGGGCTGCCCTCCTTCATCGGCGCCGAATGGGATGTGACCGCCGACGTACTTCTCAATGCGGAACTGGCGCGGCAGAAGGTGGTGGCAGAGGCGAGGGCGTTGGCGCTCGAGGAGAGCAATGCCCGTATCGAGCACGTCGCCGATCACGATTATCTCACCGGCTTGCCGAACCGGCGCCTTCTCGACAAGCGGCTGACGGAGCTGCCGGCCGACAAAAGCATTGCGACGCTCGGCGTCCTGCATCTCGACCTCGACCAATTCAAGCAGATCAACGACAGCCACGGTCATGCGGCCGGCGACGCCGTGCTCAAGGCCGCAGCCCTTCGCATCACCGCCGCCATTCCTGCAAACGGCATGGTCGCCCGCGTCGGCGGCGACGAATTCGTCATCGTGCTGATCAATTTCAGCGATCTCGCTGAGCTGAAGCTGATTACCGAGGACGTTCAGCGCCGGCTGCGGAAAAAGATCCGCTTCGGTCAGGAGATGCTGCAATCCGGCGCCTCGATCGGCGTTTCCTGGAGCGGCGATCGGCGGGCGCGCAACCTGCTTGCCGAATCCGATCTGGCGCTCTACCAGGCCAAGAAGCTCGGCCGCAACCGCGTCGAATTCTTCACGCGACAGCTGCAGGAGGATCTGCGCGCCCAGCGTCGCCTCGTCGAAGAGCTGAAGCTCGGGCTGGAGCGTGGCGAGATCGTTCCTTATTATCAGGTGCAACTCGACGCCCGGACGCGGGAAGTCATCGGCTTCGAGGCGCTGGCGCGCTGGAAACATCCCGAGAAGGGTGTGCTCGCCCCGGGAGTATTCCTCAAGATCGCCGACGAGCACGGGCTGGCGGCGGAGATCGACGCGGCGATCCTCAAAAGCGTTCTGGAAGACCGGTTGTTCTGGATGCTGCGCGGCCTTGCGGTTCCGCGCATCGCCGTCAATATCTCGGCGTCCCGCCTTGCCGACCCGACATTGCTCGGCAAGTTGAGGAAACTCGATATCCCGCCCGGCGTGATCGTCTTCGAACTGGTCGAAACGATTTTCCTCGACGACAGCGACGAAAAGCTGCTCGATCATATCGACGACATCAAACAGATGGGCATCGACATCGAGATCGACGATTTCGGATCCGGCCACGCCTCGCTCATCGGTCTCGTCAAGCTGCGGCCGAAGCGGCTGAAGATCGACCGGCAGCTCATCGCCGAGGTGGTCAGTTCCGCCGAACAGCGGCGCGTGGTGGGTTCGATCGTGGAGATCGCCAAGGCACTCGATGTCGAGGTGATCGCCGAAGGCATCGAGACGGAAGCCCATGCCGTCGTGATGGCTGAACTCGGCTGTGATGGCTTGCAGGGTTATGCGTTCGGTTATCCCGCCCCGGCGGCCGAGATGGACCGGCTTTTTTCATCGACGAGGCGCGGAAACCAAAAGCAAAAGGCCGTGATTGGCGGTTAAGATATTTCCCCACTTTTAAAGACGGGCGGGCGATATCTCTTCGGTGCGGCGTTTTGCTCCCATCGGGTGGAAGATAATCGGCGCGCAAGTAATTTTCTTGAGCTTGCAACGGTCCTGTTTCATGGTAATGCGGAAACGAAGCTTTTGCATTGCATCGAAAATGACTTTACGCGTCGCCAAGACCATGAGCGCGGGTTCTTCATCATTTTCGGCTGCAATCGGGGAGCCGGGGACCTGGCAATTGCTTTGCCGTTGCCGGGATGGACTTGCGGGACATTCAATCTGGGAAGGTCGCATGAATTCGGAATTTGCCGTTCGTTCGATGCGGCCCGGCGAACTGGAACTCGTGCTCGAATGGGCGCGCCAAGAGGGCTGGAATCCGGGTCTCGACGATTCGCTTGCATTCCTCGAGGCCGATCCGTCCGGATTCTTTGTCGGCGCCATGGGTGAAGTCCCGGTCGGTTCGATCTCGGTCGTCAAATATGGCGAGAGTTTCGCTTTCCTCGGCCTCTACATCGTCCATCCCGATTTCCGCGGTAAAGGTTATGGCAAGGCGATCTGGGAGGCGGGCATTGCCAGCGCGCAAGACCGTACGATCGGCCTCGACGGTGTGGCAGCACAGCAGGACAACTACCGCAAGGCCGGCTTCGAACCCGCCTATTCCACCATTCGCTACGGCGGCGTCGCCACCTCCTTGCCGGTTTCGACGCTTGTTGCGCAGCCGGTGCTGGATTCGCGCCTCGAGGGTCTGCAGCGTTATGATTCGGCGATCTTTCCGCAGCCGCGGGATGCTTTCCTCGCTGCCTGGTGCACCGGCCGCAAGGGCCGTCGCTCGGCAGTGGTGCGCAAAAGCGGCAAGATCCGCGGTTACGGCACGATCCGCCGCTGCTATGAGGGCTACAAGATCGGCCCGCTTTTTGCCAACGACGCCGACAGCGCCGCAGCACTTCTTGCCGAATTGATCCCCGAGGCGAAGGGGGCTGCAATCTTCATCGATATCCCCGCGGAGAACCAGGAGGCGGTCGCGCTTGCCGAAGGCCTCGGCCTGCAACCGGTGTTCGAGACGATGCGCATGTATCGCGGGCCGGCGCCGGCCATTCCAATGAAGCATGTCTTCGGGGTGACGACGCTGGAACTCGGTTAATCCAGAGCAATTCCGGACGCGAAACTGCGGCACATTTTTGCTGGAATTGTTCTAATCCACCGGCGAGGCCGGCACGGTCGGGGCGGACGCTTTCGGCCGGCCCTTTTCTGCAATCGCGATGCCGCCGAGCGTCAGCGCCAGCGCGATTGCGTGAAAGGACTGAAGCGTCTCGCCGATCAGGGCGACAGATAGCAGCGTGCCGAACACCGGCACCAGATTGATGAAGAGGCCGGCCCGGTTGGCGCCGATCGCCTCGACACCCTTGATATAGAAGATCTGCGCCAGCAGCGACGGGAATATCGCCGTGTAGAGGGTGATGCCCCAGCCAGCCTGGTCCGGCCATTGCGCCGCACCTCGGCCAAGCTCCCAGAGGAGCAGCGGCACCGACGTCAGCATGGCGGCGAAGGCCGGGAAGGCCATCAGCGTGCGCCAGTCGACCGGCGGTTTCCAGCGCAGGAAGATCGTGTAGAACGAATAGGCAGCGATGGCGACCAGCATCAATCCGTCGCCGCGGTTGAGCTGCAACTGCCACAGCGTGGCGAGGTCGCCATGGGCTGCCGTCAGCGCCACGCCGACCAGCGTCATGCCGAATCCGAGGCATTGCGCCAGCGAGATGCCGGTGCGGAAAAAGAAGAAATTCAGCAGGAAGATCAGCATCGGAATGCCGGCCTGCTCGATGGCGACGTTGATGGCCGTCGTATATTGCACAGCCGAGTAAAGCATGGCGTTGAAGAGGGTATAGCCGATGGCGCCGTAGCAAAGGAGCAGCGGCAGGTTCTTCCGGGCCACCGGCCAGTCCTTCTTCAGCTGGGGCACCGAGATCAGGGCGATCAGCGCGACGGCGAGGAACCAGCGCAGGAAGGTCAGCATCATCGGGCTGACATGCCCGATTGCAAGCTTTCCGGCGACGGAGTTGCCGCCCCAGCAGAGGGTGGCGACGACGAGGCAGATATAGGCGGTGGCTTGCAAGAGCGTTCTTCCGGTCTTTTCGCGCTCGCCGAGCGACGTTTTACCACGGGCAATAGCCTGTCGGCTGCTGATTTGTCACGTAAAAAGCCCAATCTACTGTGACAACAGGGTCGCTTTCCCAAAAACAAAGCTTTATAGATGCGCGGGTTTGAGCAGGTGCGCGGTTCTGCGCCGGTAACAGGAAGAGTTGGATGACGAACGTAGTCGTGGTCGGTTCGCAATGGGGTGACGAAGGCAAGGGCAAGATTGTCGACTGGCTTTCGGAGCGCGCGGATATCGTTGTGCGCTATCAGGGCGGACACAATGCCGGCCATACGCTTGTCATCGACGGCACGAGCTATAAGCTGTCGCTCCTGCCTTCCGGTGTCGTGCGTCCGGGCAAGATGGCCGTCATCGGCAACGGCGTCGTCGTCGATCCGCATGCGCTGATCGCCGAGATCGGCCGGCTGGAGGCGCAGGGCGTGACGGTTACGCCTGACAATCTGCGCATCGCCGACAATGCGACGCTCATTCTTTCCCTGCACCGCGAACTCGACGCGATGCGTGAAGATGCTGCGTCGAACAGCGGCACCAAGATCGGCACGACACGCCGCGGCATCGGTCCGGCCTATGAAGACAAGGTCGGCCGCCGCGCTATCCGGGTCATGGATCTTGCCGATCTCGACAGCCTTTCCGGCAAGGTCGACCGTATCCTGACGCACCACAATGCGCTTCGCCGCGGCCTCGGTGTCGCCGAGGTCAGCCACCAGACGATCATGGACGAACTGACGTCGATTGCCGACCGGGTGCTGCCGTTCCGCGACACCGTCTGGCTCTTCCTCGACAAGGAGCGCCGCAAGGGTTCCCGCATCCTCTTCGAAGGTGCGCAGGGCAGCCTGCTCGATATCGATCACGGCACCTATCCTTTCGTGACCTCGTCGAACACCGTGGCCGGCCAGGCCGCGGCCGGTTCCGGCATGGGCCCGGGTTCGCTCGGCTACATCCTCGGCATCACCAAGGCCTATACGACGCGCGTCGGCGAAGGCCCGTTCCCGACCGAGCTGAAGGACGCGATCGGTGAGTTCCTTGGCGAAAAAGGTCATGAGTTCGGCGTGGTGACCGGGCGCAAGCGGCGCTGCGGCTGGTTCGATGCCGCGCTCGTGCGCCAATCGATCGCCACCAACGGCATCACCGGCATCGCGCTGACCAAGCTTGACGTGCTCGATGGTCTCGAGGAGTTGAAGATCTGCGTCGGCTATATGCTCGACGGCGAACAGATTGATCATCTTCCCGCAAGCCAGGGAGCGCAAGCTAGGGTCGAACCGATCTACATCACGCTGGAGGGCTGGAAGGAATCGACCGTCGGCGCCCGCAGTTGGGCGGACTTGCCGGCGCAGGCGATCAAATATGTTCGCCAGGTCGAAGAGCTGATCGGGGCGCCTGTCGCGCTCCTTTCCACCAGCCCGGAGCGGGATGACACGATACTTGTGACCGATCCGTTTGAGGACTAAGCTCACGGGTCACTGTGGAGGATAGTTCGGTAGCGTGCCGGACTTCTTGAGAAAGTACTGATGGCGGATTTTATTGCAGTTATTCGGCGGGCTGTTGACGGCCTGGCTGAAAATACCCCCGAAATGCGGGTGAAAGTCTACGAACGTGCCCGCGGCGCAGTGCAGCGGCAGCTCGAGAACATGAAGCCGCGCCCGCCGGAAGCCATGCTGCAACGCCAGCTCGAAAAGCTCGAGGCCGCCATCCGCGAAGTGGAAGGCGAACATTCCGAAGCGCTGCCGCTCGATGCGTCGGCTGCCGCCGTCGCCGCGCCGGAATCTTCGGAAGAACAAACGGTTCACGACGAAGGCGCGCCTGCGCCTGAGACGGCCGCCGAGGAGCCTGCCTACGAAGCCGATGCGGAACCGCAGGCGGCTGAAACTGGCGATGAGAGCGATCACGTCGAAGCCGCTGCGCCTGAGCAGGCTGAGGAAGAGGTCGCCGCCGAGGAGCCTCTTGCCCGGGAAACACTCGTTTCCCCGGAAACACCTGTTTCTGCCGAGACAGAGGTTTCGCCGGAGGCATCCGCTCCCGCCGAGACATACTGGCATCCCTCGCATGAGGAGGAAGCGCCGGCCGAGGAATGGCATGCCGGCGAGGCGCGCGACGTTGCCGCCGAAGAGGTCACCTCCGAGCATGTCGGCTGGGCGCCGCCTGCCGGGCATTCTTATGAGGAAGCCGACGAACATCACGCTGACGAGCAGCATCCCGCTGAAGCCGAAGAGACCGTTGCCGAACCGGCGGCGGTGGACGGCGAGAAGCCGGAGGCCGAAGAGGCTTATGAGCCCGTCGAGCCGCTTCAGCCGATCACACGTGGCATAGACCATGCAGCCAACCGGCTGGTGGAGCCGGTCGCCAATTTCGATCGTCCGCGGGAATTCGTCGAGCACAGCCGCGAGGAGCCGCTGCAGGCTGACGCGGCTGCGCATTTCGATCCCGTCTGGACCGAGCCCGCCGCCGAAGCGCCGGCGCCAGCGCCGAAGGATGCGGAGACCGAATGGGCGGAGGAGGAACTCCGGCAATATTCACAGACGGCGCCGACCACCCCGGATACCTCGGCGCGTGCCTTCGAAGAGGTAATATCGAGCCTCGAAAATGCGGCGCCTGCGGCCGTCATGCCGGCAGCCAAGGAAAGTTTCTCCTGGGAGACCGCTGCCTTCGACGATCTGCCGCCGATCGAGGCCAGCAGCAATAAGAAGACGCCGGTCGCCTCGCATTTCGACGATGTCGATATCTTTGCGGAAGTCCACAACGGCAAGCCGGCGGCTGCAAGCAGCGCGCCGAGCGATGATTGGCGCGAGGCCAAGGCGTTGCGCGGCTACGACCGCCGCGGCTCGGTCGCCGCTGACGATGATGACGCCAATCCGGGAATGGATATCGATCAGATCGTCGCTTCCAAGCTGCAGGGCAAGAGTTTCCGGATGGAGCCGAAGCGCCGTCGCTTCGGCATCGGCACGGTGATCACGCTCGTCTTCGCCCTCATCCTGATCGGCGGCGGCGCCTATGCCGGCTGGATGAACAGAGAGGCGCTGGTGGCGATGGTCGACGGGCTCGTCAGTTCGGCGCCGTCGCAGGCAACCAAGAACGAGACGCCGCCGCCGGCAGGCTCCGCCACGCCTGCCCAGCCGGACGCGGCGACACCGGCCGAGCCGACCACGCCGGGAGCGCAGAATACGCCCGCGGCGCCGGCGCAGCCGAACCCGAACCCGCAAGTAGGGTCAGTGAACAATGACGGCGCCGCGGCCAATTCGAAATTCACCCAGCGACTGCTGACGGATGGGACCGAGGTCGACAGTGGACCGGCGACGGTGCCGGGAACGCTGACCGCGGAAGGAAAATCGGTTGCCGAACAGAATGTCGCGGCCGCCGATGCGCCGCCGCCTGCGAGCGCGCAGGGCGATACGGCACCGGCCGAAACGCTGACGCCGAATGGCCCGGCGGCTTCCCCGCAGCAGACCGCTCCCGTCGGCTCGTCGCAAAAGATGTTCCTCTATGAGGAGCGCATCGGCCAAAGCTCGCCGACGGCGATCGAGGGATCGGTCGTCTGGAGCGTGCAGCACGAGGCTGGCCAGGGCGGTCGGCAGGAGGCGACGGTGCAGGGCAACGTCACCGTGCCGGAGCGCAATCTTTCGGCTCTCGTCACCTTCAAACGCAATTCCGACCCATCGCTGCCGGCAAGCCATCTCGTCGAGATCGTCTTCTCGGTGCCGCCGAATTTCGAAGGCGGCAGCATCGACAGCGTCCAGCGCATTTCGATGAAGCGGACCGAGCAGGACCGCGGTGACGCGCTGATCGCGGTTCCGGCCAAGATCACCGACGATTTCCACATGATCGCCCTCAACGACTATCCCGATGCGCGCAAGGCCAATCTCGACCTGATGTCGACTCGCAGTTGGATCGATATTCCGGTCACCTACCGCAACGGCCGCCGCGCGCTGCTGACGATGGAAAAGGGCGACACGGGAACCGAGGCCTTCAATACCGCGATCAAGGAATGGGCTGCACTCGGGGATGTTTCTACGAGCCAGTGAGCCGGCTGCACGGTACGCCCTCGACCGCCCTGCTTGCTTGCGTCACCGACGAAAACAAAAACGCCACCTCCCATCGGGAGGTGGCGTTTCCAATTCTCAAGTTGAGCAATCAGGCCGTAGCTTCGACGACGCGGACGGCTTTGGCGCGTTCCTGGGCTTCTTTGCGGACAGCGTCCTGAACCTTTTCGAAGGCGCGGACCTCGATCTGGCGGACGCGTTCGCGGCTGATGTCGAATTCCGTCGACAGGTCTTCCAGGGTCACCGGATCCTCGGCGAGGCGGCGAGCCTCGAAGATGCGGCGTTCGCGTTCGTTCAGCACGCTCATCGCTTTCGCCAGCATACGCCGACGGGTATCGAGCTCGTCCTGTTCGATCAGCACGTCTTCCTGGCTGTCATGGTCGTCCACCAGCCAATCCTGCCACTGGCCGCTATCACCTTCGGCCGCCTTGATCGGCGCGTTCAGCGAGGCGTCGCCGGACAGGCGGCGGTTCATCGAAATGACCTCCTCCTCCGAGACTTTCAGCTTGGTGGCGATTTCGGAGACGTGCTCCGGCTTCAGGTCGCCGTCATCGATCGCCTGGATGCGGCCTTTCAGCCGGCGCAGGTTGAAAAACAGGCGCTTCTGGTTGGCCGTCGTGCCCATCTTCACCAGCGACCACGAACGCAGGATATATTCCTGGATCGAGGCCTTGATCCACCACATGGCATAGGTGGCGAGGCGGAAGCCGCGCTCGGCGTCGAACTTCTTGACGGCCTGCATCAGACCGACATTGCCCTCGGAAACGACTTCGCCGATCGGCAGGCCATAGCCGCGATAACCCATGGCGATCTTCGCGACGAGGCGAAGATGGCTGGTGACCAGCTTGTGGGCGGCATCGCGATCGCCATGCTCGGCATAACGCTTGGCGAGCATGTATTCCTGCTGCGGCTCGAGCATCGGAAATTTGCGGATTTCGTCGAGATAACGATTGAGACCGGCTTCGCCGGCGGTAATGGACGGCAAGGTATTTCGGGCCATAGTGCACCCTCCTAAAGTGGATTCCGGTTCCCGTTGGAAACGCGTGTTTGCGTTAAAAAAGGCAAACCGGGACGTGCGGCTGTTATTCCGAGCCCGCACTAAGTCAATATACAGATAAGTGTGGCGAAACGGCGGTTCAAGGTGCCGCTCACGCGAGTGTGAGAGGGGGCGGAGACGCCTCTATCCCCGCAATGCCTCGACCAGTTCCACCATATCATCCGGCAGAGGCACTTCGAAATGCATGATTTCGCCGGTGCGGGGATGCTCGAACTGCAGCATGAAGGCATGCAGCGCCTGGCGGCCGAAACCGTTGACGACCTTGCGGATGTCGTCGGGCAGTCGATTGGCCTTGGTCTTGAAGCCGGCGCCGTAAACCGTATCGCCGAGCAGTGGATGGCCGATATGGGCCATATGGACACGGATCTGGTGGGTGCGGCCGGTTTCGAGATGGCACTCGACCAGCGAGGCAAGCGCGGTTGCATCCGGCTTCTCCTGGAAGCGCTCGATCACCTCGTAATGAGTGATCGCCTCATCGGCGTCATGGCTGTCGGGGCGCTTGACCGCGCGGCGCGTGCGATCGCCGGTGGCGCGGCCGAGCGGCGCGTCGACCGTGCCCGTCAGCGCACGGGGCCGGCCCCAGACGACTGCCTGATAGGCTCGCTCCAGCGGCATGGTGCGGCCATGGTCGGCAAATTGCAGCGAGAGGTGGCGATGGGCAATATCGTTCTTGGCGACGACCATGACCCCTGTCGTGTCCTTGTCGAGACGGTGGACGATGCCGGGGCGACGCACGCCGCCGATACCGGAGAGCGTATCGCCGCAATGATGGATCAGCGCGTTGACCAGCGTCCCCGTCCAGTTGCCGGCGCCGGGATGGACGACGAGACCGGAAGGTTTGGAGATGACGATGACGTCTTCGTCCTCATGGAGGATATCGAGTGGGATGTCCTCGCCGAGCGGTGTCGGGTCTTCCGGTTCGGGCAGCGTGATCTCGAAACTGTCGCCGTTGCGCACCTTGCGCTGCGGGTCGGTGACGGGTTCGCCGCGCAGAAAAACCTGGCCGTCCTTGATCAGCGCCTTGATGCGGCTGCGCGAAAATTCCTCGCCGACCTGCGCCGTCAGCCAGGCATCGAGCCGGCCTTCGGCAGTTTCATCGGCGGTCAGGACTTTTCTATTGCCGGCTGCTTGTTTAAAGGGGTCGCTCAAGACGCTTCTTCTCCGACGTATTTTTTTAGAACGGGACGCACAGATGACAGCAATCGAGCCAGACGAGCAGGAAGAAAAGCCCCTTGATCCGGCGATGGAAAGTGTCCGGCGCAAGATGGTCCGCCTGCAGATCGTTTCCGGCGCCATCATGTTCGTGAGCCTTATGGCGGTCTTCGGCGCGGTTGTCTACAAGGTGACGCACAGCGAACCGAAGGAAACGGCGGCCACCGCTGCCGCCTCCGGTGTGCCCTCGGATGCACCGCTTGCGGCGACCGTTTCTTTGCCATCCGGCTTCAAGGTGCAGTCCACCTCGTTTTCGTCAGGGCAGATCCTGTTCTACGGCGAAACGGCCGAGGGTAAGGACAAGGCGTTGGTCTTCGACCTCAGGACCGGCCGCACCGTCGCCGACGTCACCGTCGCGAGCAATTGAGGCCGGCATGGCCGCCGTTCCGATCGCCATCGACAGCGCCGACGATCCGCGCATCGCTGAATTCCGCGATATCAGAGAGCGCGACCTGACGGGGCGGGAGAACCGGTTCATCGCCGAGGGCACCGTCGTGCTGCGCATGCTCGCCGAGGCGCATGCGCAAGACCGCGGCTTTTCTGCCGAGAAGATCCTGCTGCTGCGCAACCGCGTCGATGGCGTCCTGCCGATCCTGGAGCGGTTGCCGGCCGATGTGCCGGTCTATGTCGCCGAGGCCGATGTTCTCAACGGCGTCGTCGGTTTCCATCTGCATCGCGGCGTTCTCGCGCTCGGTCGACGGGAGGATCGGGGCGAGACGGCGCTGCTCGACGCGCTGCCGGAACGGGCGCTGGTGCTCGTCGGCTGCGGCATTTCCAATCATGACAATGCCGGCTCGATGTTCCGCAATGCGGCGGCCTTCCGGACGGATGCGGTGCTGCTCGACGAAACCTGCTGTGACCCGCTCTACCGCAAGGCGCTGCGTGTCTCGGTCGGTTCGGTGCTGAGCGTTCCCTACCGGCGCGGAGGCAATGCGCTGGACGTGCTGCTGGCGCTTGCCGAACGAGGTTTTGCCATCTGGACGCTTTCGCCGCACGGCAAGACCGATATCCGTGCCATTCCGGCTTCAGCGCGCATGGCGCTCGTCGTCGGCACGGAGGGCGAGGGATTGCCGGAGGCGCTGTTGGCGCGCTTCCAGAGCGCGCGCATTCCACAGTCGGAAGAACTCGACAGCCTCAACGCTGCGACCGCGACGGGGATCGCGCTGTTTTCCATGGCTTCCGCGATGAAGCTTTTTTAAGATCTCAGTGCTGGGGATCGGCAATGATCGACGCTGCCCGGTCGGCGAGGCTGACACGATCGCCAGAGGTCTTTTCCGCCGCATCCGGCAACAGCGAGCGGATCGGCGACGATGGACCTTCGTTGAGCGCGGTCAGCGCCACCATGCTGGCGGCGATCGAGGCGATTTCTTCGCGGATCGCGCCGTCGCGTCCGGTGACGGTCTTTGCCTTCTGAAGGCGATCGGCAAGAGCGGCGCTGCGGCTGCGGACATCCTCGCCCATCTCTGCCGTCAGGGCGGCGGTATCGAGCGAGGATGCGGTCGTGTCTTCGGCCACATCCTCGGCCGGCACTTCCGCGGCCATTTTGGCAAGGCCTGCGTCGCGCAGCACCCGGTTGACTTTGCGGATCTCGGCGTTGGCGGCCTTCACCTGCTCCTTCAATTTGGCGATCTCCTGCTGGCGGCGGGCGAGCAGGGTTTCCTTCTCGGCAGCCGAAGCGCTGTCGCGGGCGGCCTTGTCCTCGAGACGGATGACCATGTGCTGCTGCTGCGTCAATTTCTGTTCGGCATCCTTTGCGCGTTTCTGCAACAGGTTGACGTCCTGGCGCAGCGTGTCCCGTTCGTCGCGCAGCGCGTTGGCGCGGAATTTCAGGCTCTCCGCCTCGGTTTCGCGTGCGGCGAGGTCGATCCTCAGGCCATCGGTCTGTTCGCCGAGCTTGCTCAGCCGCGTCCTCATCTGCGCCAGTTCGCTCTCCTTGTTGGCAACGGACTGTTCGGCGATATGCAGATTGGTCTTCAACTGGCTGATATAATTCTCGTCCTTGCGCAGGTGCGAGCGCTGCTCGGCGGCCTCGACATGCATCTCGCCGATCTGCGACTGCAAATCGCTGATCTCGGCGGCGAGCCTGCCGGCATCGACGGCAAGCGCGTCGTGGCGGAGCTGGAGCGACAGGGATTTTTCGCGCTCACGCAGAAGGTCCTGGGTGGTCCGGGCATTTTCAGCGGCATAGAGCGCGCGCACCATATCCTTCTGGGCGCGAACCTCCTGCGGGCTCAGCGGCATGGTCGCCTTCAAGCGGTTCTCGGTGTACCAGACGATGCGCCGGTGCACGGCGGGCGAGACCAGAAAGACGAGGAAGGCCGCGGTCAGGAAGCCCAATCCGAACAAGAGAGCATATTCGATCACGGCGCGGCCATCGATTCGAAGGTTAATACGGAGTCAACCGCGATGATTAAGCACGCATGGCACGCATGGCAAGGCCGCCGATGCGGTCGGCGGCCAATTCGCGTTGCTTTGCGGCCTCAGAAGGGGTTCCAGGTCGGCGCCTGAGTGATCTTGAGATAGCCGACATTGATGCCGAGACGGGCGCCGACGCCGGTGCGGATCGGCACGACAAGCACGTCGTT
Source organism: Rhizobium esperanzae (assembly GCF_014197615.1). Taxonomy (GTDB): domain Bacteria; phylum Pseudomonadota; class Alphaproteobacteria; order Rhizobiales; family Rhizobiaceae; genus Rhizobium; species Rhizobium esperanzae_A. Next base: position 159,900 of record NZ_JACIFY010000008.1, on the reverse strand, counting down.
ATTCTTGAGCAAGGTCATGCCGAAGCCGGCGATCACGTAGGCCGAGCCGCTGACTCCGCCGAAGCGGGCATAGATGCCGTTAACGGTGGGCAGGTCGTAGACCAACATCATCACGCGCGAGCCCTGGCCGCCGTAATCGAGGCCGAGCGAGGGGCCCTGCCAGTAGAGATTATGTTCGCCGGCGTTCTTGGTGTTCAGCTGGCCTTCGCCGTAGGTCAGGCCGGCGATGAAGGCGCCGCCGCCTTCTTGTCCAAGGATGTAGCCGTTCGGCAGGCCGTATTTCTGGAAGGCACTCTCGACGACTTTGGCAAGCCCGCCGCTGGCGGAGCCGAAGAAGGAATGGCCGGCATCGACGATTTCCTGCATCGTATACTGGCCGTTGTCCTGGGCGGAGGCGGGGCCGGCAACCATCAGCGAGGAAAAAACGAGGGCCGAAAGCAGCCTGCAGAAGCCGATGAATCGGTGCGGAAATCGAGGGCGCATGGTGTCATCCGTTCGTCGTTTGGCTGGGAGCGGGCAACCGCTCGCGGCGATTGGTGCATTTTGCGCCGATGATCTTAACAATCGGTTTACCAAATATGGTGTCATTATGGCACCGAATACGATCGCAAACTTCGCGCAATTTTGATGAAGCATATTCCCGGGCGCGATGAAGTTGCCGCCCCTCAGGAGACGATGATGTCCAAGAACCCCAATCTCACCTTGTCCGGCCCGGATCTGGCCGCGCTTCTTTGCAGCCGCGTTTGCCACGATGTCATCTCACCGGTCGGTGCGATCAATAATGGGCTGGAACTCCTCGATGAGGGTGGTGCCGATGCCGATGCGATGGACCTGATCCGCACCAGCGCGCTCAACGCTTCCGTCCGCCTGAAATTTGCGCGCCTCGCCTTCGGCGCTTCGGGCTCCGTCGGCGCCTCGATCGATACCGGCGAGGCCGAGCGGGCCGCCAAGGATTTCGCCATCGCCGAGAAGAAGACCGAGGTGATCTGGAACGGGCCGCGCGCCATCGTTGCCAAGAACCGCGTCAAGCTGCTGCTCAACCTCTTCCTCGTCGCCTATTCCGCCATCCCGCGCGGCGGCGTGCTCGAAGTGACGCTTGAGAATCCCGAGTTCGATGCCAGGTTCAAGCTCACGGCCAAAGGCAAACTGATGCGCTTGCCGCCGAAATTCGTCGAGATATCGACCGGCGCGATCGAAGAGGCGATCGACGCTCATTCGATCCAGCCCTACTATACCGTTCTGCTGGCGCAGGAGTGCGGAATGACGCTCGATCACAGCGCCAGCGCCGAAGAGCTGGTGTTCACGGCGGTGGCCGCCGCCGCCTGATTTTGGAGCGCGGGCGGGCGTCTGCTTCCAGACGGTAACGATTCCTTAGCCAGATGGACCTATCCTCCAGGGTTGTAAGAGGCCTCTCGCTGCGACGAATGCGAGGGGCAAAGGAGCGCCCATGCAAAGGTTCATGATCACCGATAATTCGGATATCGTCCGCAAGGTCGGCAAGCGCATTCTCTCCGAACTCGATTTTCTCGTCAGCGAGGCCTCCAATGCCGGCGAGGCGCTGCAGCGCTGCCAGGCGGAGCTGCCGGAATATCTGATCGTCGATTCCGGTATGGAAGGCGCTCTCGACCTGATCGCCGCCATCCGCGCCATGGACGGCGGCAAAGAGGTCAAGATCTACTACTGCGTCGTCGAGGCGGATCTGAAGAAGCTGATGGCCGGCAAGCGTGCCGGTGCCACCGATTTCCTGCTGAAGCCGTTCGATCGCAAGATCCTGACCGCCGTCTTCGGAAACCGCGCGATCGCTGCCTGACGGCAGCTCTCTTCCCCCGCAGCATGAGGCCGAAAGTGCAGGCGCTTTCGGCCGCCGATATTCTGTTTCCTTGATCGAGATGGAGAGGATTTTGAACCGATCCAGCCGGATGTCATCATCTCGGAGCCACTTCACCTATGGCCGGGCAACGAAAAATCCCGCCGGAAGGGCGGGATCTTCGTTATCCGATAAGGGGGATCGGAAAATCAGGCGGTTTCGGCGTATTCGGTGCCATCCGGCTCGCGCAGAACATAGCCGCGGCCCCAGACGGTCTCGATGTAGTTGGCGCCGCCGGCGGCGTTGGCGAGCTTCTTGCGCAGCTTGCAGATGAAGACGTCGATGATCTTCAGTTCCGGTTCGTCCATGCCGCCGTAAAGGTGGTTGAGGAACATTTCCTTGGTGAGGGTGGTGCCCTTGCGGAGCGAAAGCAGCTCCAGCATCTGATATTCCTTGCCCGTCAGGTGGACACGCTGGCCGCCGACTTCGACGGTCTTGGCATCGAGGTTGACGATCAGTTCGCCGGTCATGATGACCGACTGGGCGTGGCCCTTGGAGCGGCGGACGATGGCGTGGATACGGGCGACGAGCTCATCCTTGTGGAACGGCTTGGTCATGTAGTCGTCGGCGCCGAAACCGAGGCCGCGAACCTTGTCTTCGATGCCGGCCATGCCCGACAGAATGAGGATCGGTGTCTTGACCTTGGACAGCCGGAGCGTGCGAAGCACTTCATATCCGGACATGTCGGGCAGGTTCAGATCGAGAAGGATGATATCATAATCATACAGCTTGCCCAGATCGACGCCTTCTTCACCGAGATCGGTGGTATAAACATTAAAACTTTCTGATTTCAGCATCAACTCGATGCTCTGCGCCGTAGCGCTATCATCCTCGATGAGAAGTACCCGCATAATTATCCCCTTTACCGCCGCCGAAAGGTGGTCTGGCCCCCTACACGATACCGAACACGCTACGTGATTTGGAAGCTGCCACGAAATGGTTAACAAATTCTAATTCACTCTGGCAAGGAGTATCGAATTTATTAAATAATTTTTCCATTTCTCTGTTTTCCAATAGGAATCTCAAAAAGGCTTTCCTAAACTTTAACATTAGGAAAAGGCGCTAAGTGATTCATCCGACTCGCCAATGAAAAGGTTCGAACTTCATGCCGCGGCATTTACCGACCCTTAAATCATCGGGCCTATCATTAACGATGCCCGTAAACGAAAGGTTACCAGCGGTAGGTATTTGTTAATATCGCCGGAAATTTTTTAGCAAACCGTGTCAAAGCGGCGCGCAGGGCGGTTTCAAGTTGAGCCGGGGTCTCGCATCACGGGAGTAATGCGTATGAAGTCGCGAGAGAGTCTCGTTCGCCTGAAGGAATTTCAGGTGAACGAAAAACGACGTCAATTGCAGCAGTTGCAGATGATGATGTCCGAGTTTGAACGGATGACGAAGGATCTGGAGAGCCAGATCGTCGTCGAGGAAAAGAAGTCCGGAATATCAGACCCGAATCACTTTGCTTATCCGACCTTCGCCAAGGCTGCGCGTCAGCGGGCCGACAACCTGCAGGTTTCGATCAAGGAACTGAAGATGCAGGAAGAGACGCTGGAAATGGCGCTCGAAGAAATGCAGGCGGAATATGCAAGGGCAACGGCGCTGGAAGAGCGTGATACCAGCGCCCGCGCACGGGCATAAGAAAAACGCCGGGCGCCGGCTTCGGCGCCGCGGGGATCGCCTCAGAGAAGCCATGTATGACGGGCGTGCTGTCCTTCATACATGGCTTTTGGTGTTTAATTTTTGCGTTTGGATGTCACCATCCCGAAGCCGCGACGCTTCAGCGAGGCGGATCAGTTCACGACATCGTGCCATTCCGGATGGCGCTGCGCCTGCGCTTTGAAGAACGGGCAGAGCGGAATGATCTTCCAACCGCCTGCGCGGGCCGATTCCACAGCGTGAAGCGCCAATGCCTGGCCGACGCCCTTGCCGCGCAGGGCATCGGGAACCGCCGTATGATCGATGATGACGAGCTTCGGCGAGGTGCGCGAATAGGTCATCTCCGCCTCGTGCCCCTCGACTTCTGCGGCATAACGGCCGCCGGAGGCGCCTTCCTCATTTCGAATGTCCATTGTTTTTCCCAGTGCACAGATATTTATCACAGCCGACGGTGACATGTCGGCGGCGTCGTGCCAAGCCGATGGAACAATTCCCGGGGGAGACGCAGTGTTCATGAAAAATGCCGGATCGGCGCGAGGTTCGCAGCAATGAGCGCGTTTTCGATCATCCGCCCCGCTCTTCTCGTGGCAGCGCCCTTCCTCCTGGCGCTCGGCCTCATCTTGCCGCTGGTCCGTTTCGAGACGCTGTATTTTTTCGATCAGACCCCGTCGCTCATCGAAATTGTCGCCTCCCTCTGGAAGGGCGGCGATGGACTGCTGGCGGCGATCGTCGCGCTGGTCTCGATCGTGCTGCCGTTTCTGAAGATGATCGGGATTGCCGCAGAAGCGACGGCTGCCGGCGGCGGTGCCGGCAGCCTGTTTTATCGTCGCGTCGTGCCGCATCTGTCCAAGTGGTCAATGATGGACGTGCTGCTGGTCGCGATCGTCATTGCGGCGGCAAAGACGACAGGGCTGGCGAATGCCTTCACGCAGCCCGGCCTCTGGTGCTACGCGGCCTCGTCAATAATTTCGGGCCTTCTGCACTCCCTGATGGGAGATGCGTCCGGCCCGAAATAAATTGCATCGATGCTGGGTGCGATCAGTGGCGATATTGCTGGATGCGCGTGGTGCGCAGGCCGGCAAGCCCATGGCTGTTGATTGACGACTGCCAGGAGAGGAATTCTTCGACCGTGAGCGTGTAACGCTCGCAGGCCTCTTCCAAGCTCAACAGGCCACCGCGAACCGCCGCGACAACCTCTGCCTTCCGGCGAATCACCCAGCGCCGCGTATTGGGCGGCGGAAGGTCCGCGATCGTCAGGGGGCTGCCATCGGGGCCGATGACATATTTCACTCGGGGACGTATCATTTCGGTCATTGGACTCTCTACACAACGCAAGACCACGGACGTCACTCTAGCCTGCCACATTTAAAATTTGCCTAAACCCATCGTAAGACTTTGATAACAAATTTAGCCGCCCTTTCGGCCCGGGATCTGGGGTAGTCGGTTGCCGCCACGTGCATCTGCAGCGGCTGCAGTGGAGCGATGCGGGGTCAATAATACCCGTTTTGCGGGGATATTTTCCAAGCGCTCCATTATTAAGAGCGAGCGCAAACTTCGTCCCTGTTCTCCCGCCGTTTCAATCCAGTTCGTGCCCTGGTGCTTCGTGTCGGTGGGATAGGGTAGCCGTTTTTCCGCATGCTTCGGCGCGAGTCTCTCGTCGACGGCAGCGGGCAGGCCGACCCGAGAATATGAGGCTGCGAAGATAAAAACGTGAGCGGTCGGTCGATGATGGCGCTGAGAATGCTGCATTTTTGCCTTCGCAGACCGAAGGTTTCGGATTTCGATCAACGACGCTAAGGAGCGGCTCGGCGAGATGGCGATGCGTGCTGGCTTCGATATCTATCTGCTCACGGCTTTCCCGCGGAGCGCGACCGCACGGCTCTTAACGTGTCGCGTTGATCGACAACTGTCCGCGGGGTCTCGTTGAGTACGCCGCCGCCGATCTCTTCTGTTGCGGCAAGCTGATAATGCGATGAAGTAGAGGATCGTGCCGATCTTCGGTGACGAGCGGTCAATTGCAGGCGTCGCCGCCAATCGGCAAAGCCGTCACTTGAAGACGCTTTTCGGAGGCACGGGCTGAAGAATGCCGTTGCACGACTCTGACCTGAAACAATACATTTTCGTCTTTTTGACAATTTTACCGTGCAATAGCAGGAAGTGATGTGCTTTGCGGCTGTAGAAAGCTTCCAGGCGATGTCTGGCGCAACGCCGGCCCTGAAGAGGGGTGTTGGAGAGCTGAGCCACCGCGAAATCGAATGCTTGCGATGGTCGGCAGAGCAGCGACGTAATCGCGATCGTTCTCGATTTTTGCCACGTTTGGGGGCGGCGCTATCTGAAGCGCGGGCTTCGTAAGCGTGATTCGGTCAGCCGTCGCAGGCGGCCGCCAGGGCATTCCGGTACGGCTGCTTTGGCTCTTTGTCTTCGTGCCTGTCGCTTTTCCGAAACCGCTGGACACTTCCGGGCGTGCATTCAAGCGCGTCACTGCGCGCTTCAGCTTCAGCTTGAACGCATGTAGGCCAAAACTGATGCACAGTTTTGGCCTACATGCGTAAAGGCAGTTGGTCTTCTCGGAAGGCTTAGAAGCCTTTTCCGCGGGTCAGTTCCGACACGACGGTGCCGAAAATGATGCGGATATCCATCACGATCGAAAAATTGCCGACGTAATAGAGATCGCTGGCGATGCGGGCGCGCGCCTTGGCCGGACGATCGGTCGGACCGCGCAGGCCGCGCATCTGGGCAAGACCGGTCATGCCCGGGCGCATGGAGTGGCGCTGATGATATTCCGGCACGAGCTCTTCGTAGAGCATGCCGCCGGCACGCATACCGATCGCATGGCAGCGCGGACCGACGACGGACATGTCGCCCATCAGCACGTTCAGCAGCTGCGGAAGCTCATCGACGTTCGTACGGCGAAGAATGGCGCCGATACGGGTGATGCGCGGGTCGTTCTTTACCGTCTGGGCAATACCCGAGACATCGCAGAGATCGGTGCGCATGGAGCGGAACTTGTAGACCTTGATGGCCTTGCAGTTCTTGCCCCAGCGGGTCTGCTTGAAGAGCACCGGTCCCGGGCTGTCGAGCTTGATCAGCAGCGCGACCAAAAGAAGGAAGGGGGCAAGGACGAGGAGGGCGCTCAACGACGAAACGATGTCGAACGCCCGCTTCAGGGCAATGTCCATCAGCGGCGCCTGCGGCGCATCGCTATGGATCACAGGAGTCTGAACCTTCAGGGTCGGCTGCTGGCGGCGGCTCGGCCGGAAGGAGTCAGTCGAAATGCTGTTGTTTAGTTCCGTGATGCTCAAGGATCGTACTCTGTTGTCTTCGAGGGGCGCGGCGGCAATAGGCGATCAATGGTTAACCCTGTCACCAGGGCTGCACTCAGGTGTTGGTAACCCTACTAAAACGGAAAAATGCGACAATTGTGTAATGGTGTCCAGAGAAATATCGCATCGCAACAAATCTTTCGCATTTGCGTTAAGTTGAGGCAACCTCATGATATTCCGTTAATAATTGGAATTTCGTCAAGGTTTCTAGGCCTTTGGCGAGACCTTCCAGGGGTGGTCCGACGTGCGGTTTCGGCACGCGACCGATACTCGTTAACCGATATTTTTAACCGGATCCTAAGCGAAATTTTTGGGGCGAGGATGCCCGGCTGCCTCCAAACTGTGTCACAATATGACAAAATCAAGGCGGATCGGCAGCATTCGGTCCGGAAGATTCGGCGAATCGGATTCGCGCCCGGAATCGCTTGTCCATCCTGGCGTTGCAAATCACACTCTTTAGCTGTCCGCGTTCCCAACGGTGCAGACAGCGGCCTTAAGGAGAGGACGGAGCCATGTGAGACCGGCCGCGACGCGGCACGAAGCATCGCTCGGCGCGAGGGCTTTATCCGTTGTGTGCCGTCAGCGCCTGCAGCGCAAGATTACGCCGGTTCGAGGACGTGTTTTTGCCGCCCCAGGAGATGAAGTTCGGGTTGGCGAAGTCGAAATCGGCCGCCGCTCCCGTCTTGCCGTAGGTCAACGGTGCTCCGTCGAGGGTGACAGTCGAACCGCCGGCGGCGCGCAGCACCGCATCGCCGGCCGCCGTGTCCCATTCCATCGTGCGGGTGAAACGCGGATAGACGTCGGCCTTGCCTTCTGCCAGCAGGCAGAATTTCAGCGAGGAGCCGATATTGGTGCATTTGGAGATCGCATGGTGGGCGAGGAAACTTCCGGTCTCAGGGCTGTTGTGGCGAAGGCTGGCGAGCGCCAGCCTGTCGTCCGGCTGTTCGCGCACGGTGATCGCGCTGCGCGCGCCGACCGTGAAATCCTCCGTGACGACGAGCCTCTCGGCGTGGCCGCACTCTCCCGAGAAGGCGAGCCCGAGCGCCGGCGCGTAGACGATGCCGGCCATCGGGGCGCCGTTCTCTATATAGGCGATGTTGACGGTGAATTCCTGCCGCCCGTCGACGAATTCGCGCGTGCCGTCGAGAGGATCGACCAGGAAGAAGCCTCGGCCGGCGATGTCGGGGACTTTTCCGGCGGCGACGGATTCCTCCGCCACGACCGGTATTTCGGGATAATCCCTGGCGAGATGAGCGAGGATGATGCGTTCGGCCTCCTCGTCGGCGACGGTGACCGGGCTTGCATCGGCTTTCATGGCGACCGGGAAGCCTTCGCGCAAAACCGTGATAATGGCCCTGCCGGCTTCGAGTGCCGCTCTTTCAAATGTCCTCAGCATTGTCCTTTTGCCGTTTCGCCGCGCGGGCGAGCGCCCCACTGTCGCTCATCCGCAAACCATCCCTGTCACCATACACATTTGATATGGTGTTTCCCGTTGCGCTCCGCATCCCCGATAACGCAGCATCACGATGCTACCATAAGCCTTCAGCCTTGTCAGACGAAGATGGGTATCTGCTAATGAAATGGTATTCGTAAAAGCGGCCGGCTTCAGGTCTGAATTTGCGCCATCTTCCAATTCTGTGGAATAGCTTACGCGGCAGACGGTGCAGGAAATCGCCGACAACATTGCCGAATGTTTAACCCGGCCGCGTTTTCTGGCTAAAAATCCGCCTTTCGGTGCCGATTTTCTGTGGATTTTGGTTCAAAACGAACCATTTAGGCCTATTTCGGCAAGAATCTGCCGGAGTAAATCCTTTTTGTCTTCACATTTCCAACGAAACCGCTATGCATTCGGCTTATGAGGTTCCCTGAAACGGGGGACTGAAGAACCAAAAAGAGATGCAGCATCTTCGGCTCGCATCCAGGGGAAAACGACATATGGAGTATTTCGTCCAGCAGCTCTTCAATGGGCTGACTCTCGGATCCATCTATGGCCTTGTGGCTATTGGCTATACGATGGTTTACGGCATTATCGGCATGATCAACTTCGCCCATGGCGACATTTTCATGCTCGGTGGTTTCGCCGCTCTCATCGTCTTCCTCGTTCTCACGTCCATCTTCGCAGGTCTCCCGGTGGCAATTCTGCTGCTGGCGATGCTTGTCGTTGCGATGCTGATGACGAGTTTGTGGAATTGGACGATCGAGCGCGTCGCCTACCGTCCGCTGCGCGGTTCCTTCCGCTTGGCGCCGCTGATCACTGCGATCGGCATGTCGATCGTACTGTCCAACTTCATCCAGGTGACGCAGGGTCCGCGCAACAAGCCGATCCCGCCGATGGTGAGCACGGTCTACCAGTTCGGCAACATCTCGGTGTCGCTGAAGCAGATCATCATCATCGTCATCACGGCGGTGCTGCTGACGATCTTCTGGTACATCGTCAACCACACCGCGCTCGGCCGCGCCCAGCGCGCCACGGAGCAGGACCGCAAGATGGCGGCGTTGCTCGGCGTCAATGTCGACCAGACGATCTCCATCACCTTCGTCATGGGTGCGGCACTCGCTGCCGTCGCCGGGACGATGTATCTGATGTATTATGGCGTCGCTTCGTTCGCCGATGGTTTCACGCCGGGTGTGAAGGCATTTACCGCAGCCGTTCTCGGCGGCATCGGCTCGCTGCCGGGCGCCGTCCTCGGCGGGCTGATGATCGGCCTGATCGAATCGTTGTGGTCGGCCTATTTCACCATCGCGTACAAGGATGTCGCGACCTTCGCCATCCTCGCTTTCGTGCTGATCTTCAAGCCGACGGGTATTCTCGGGCGGCCGGAAGTCGAGAAGGTATAACGTCATGGCAAACATTGAGAATTCTGCAGGCAAGTCCGATGCCGGACTTGTCCGCAAAGGCCTTACCGAAGCCCTTTTCGCCGCCGTCCTGTCGTTCGGCATGTTCGTTCTCTATGTCGGTCTCAAGACCGATCAGAACATCAACAACGAGCTGATCATCGTCCAGCGCTGGGGATTGCTTGCGATCTTCGTCGCCGTCGCCGCGATCGGCCGTTTCCTCATGGTCGTTTTCATCAAGCCGAATATCGACCGCCGCAAGCTCAGCAAGGCGCGAGAGGGCGATCTCGACATCTCGACGGAAAAGAACTTTTTCCATCGGCATTTCCTGAAGATCGCGCTGATTGCGCTGCTGCTCTATCCCATGGTGATCGTGGCGCTTGTCGGCGCGCAGGGCTCGCTGAAGTGGGTCGACAATTTCGGCATCCAGATTCTGATCTATGTGATGCTCGCCTGGGGACTGAACATCGTCGTCGGCCTCGCCGGCCTGCTCGATCTCGGTTATGTCGCCTTCTATGCGGTCGGCGCTTACTCCTACGCGCTGCTGTCGAGCTATTTCGGTCTGTCCTTCTGGGTGCTGCTGCCGCTTTCCGGCATCTTCGCGGCCTTGTGGGGTGTGATTCTCGGCTTCCCGGTGCTGCGCCTGCGCGGCGACTATCTCGCCATCGTGACGCTTGCCTTCGGTGAAATCATCCGTCTCGTCCTCATCAACTGGACTGACGTGACCAAGGGAACCTTCGGCATCTCGAGCATTCCGAAGGCGACGCTGTTCGGCATTCCTTTCGATGCCTCGGCCGGCGGCTTCGCCAAGCTTTTCCACCTGCCGATGTCCTCCGCCTACTACAAGATCTTCCTCTTCTATCTCATCCTGGCGCTCTGCATGCTGACGGCTTACGTCACCATCCGGCTGCGCCGCATGCCGATCGGGCGTGCCTGGGAAGCGCTGCGCGAAGACGAGATCGCCTGCCGTTCGCTCGGCATCAATACGGTAACGACCAAGCTCACCGCCTTTGCGACAGGCGCCATGTTCGGCGGCTTCGCCGGCTCGTTCTTCGCAGCGCGCCAGGGCTTCGTTTCGCCGGAATCCTTCATCTTCCTGGAATCGGCTGTCGTTCTTGCCATCGTCGTTCTCGGCGGCATGGGCTCGCTGACCGGCATCGCGGTCGCCGCGATCGTCATGGTCGGCGGTACCGAAGCGTTGCGCGAAATGGACTTCCTGAAAGTGGTCTTCGGGCCAGACTTCACGCCGGAACTCTACCGCATGCTGCTCTTCGGCCTCGCCATGGTCGTAGTCATGCTGTTCAAGCCGCGCGGTTTCGTCGGTTCGCGTGAACCAACGGCCTTCCTCAAGGAACGCAAGGCAATATCCGGAAGCTTCACCAAGGAGGGCCACGGTTGATGAGCCCCGTTACCAATACGATGTCGAGCGATACGCTTCTCAAAGTCGAGCACCTGTCGATGAAGTTCGGCGGCCTGATGGCCATCAACGACTTCTCCTTCGAAGCCAAGCGCGGCGATATTACCGCGCTGATCGGGCCGAACGGCGCCGGCAAGACCACCGTCTTCAACTGCATCACCGGCTTCTACAAGCCGACGATGGGGATGATTACGCTCAATCAGAAGAGCGGCAAGCAGTACCTGCTCGAGCGTCTGCCGGACTTCCGCATCACCAAGGAAGCCAAGGTGGCGCGCACCTTCCAGAACATCCGGCTGTTCTCCGGCCTGACCGTTCTCGAGAACCTGCTGGTCGCCCAGCACAACAAGCTGATGCAGGCATCGGGTTATACGATCCTCGGCCTCCTCGGCATTGGGCCTTACAGACGGGAGGCGGCCGCTGCGGTCGAGCTTGCACGTCACTGGCTTGAAAAGGCCGATCTGATCGACCGTGCCGACGACCCGGCGGGCGATCTGCCCTACGGCGCCCAGCGGCGCCTTGAGATTGCGCGGGCCATGTGCACCGGTCCCGAGCTGCTTTGCCTCGACGAACCGGCAGCAGGTCTGAACCCCCGGGAATCGGCAACGCTCAACGAACTGCTGCAGAGCATCCGTGCCGAAACCGGAACGTCGATATTGCTCATCGAGCACGACATGTCCGTCGTCATGGAAATCTCCGACCACGTCGTCGTCCTCGAATACGGCCAGAAGATTTCCGATGGCACACCGGATCACGTGAAGAACGATCCGAAGGTCATCGCGGCCTATCTCGGCGTCGAGGATGAAGAAGTGGAAGAGGTGATCGCAACCGTCGAGCAGCTCGAAGGAGGCGCAAACTGATGGGCGCTGAAGTAATGACCAGTCAAACGCTCCTTCAGGTGAACGGCGTCGAAACCTATTACGGCAATATCCGTGCATTGGCCGGCATCGATGTCCATGTCAACAAGGGCGAGATCGTCAGCCTGATCGGCGCCAACGGCGCCGGCAAGTCGACGCTGATGATGACGATCTGCGGCAGCCCACAGGCCCGTACCGGCTCTGTGGTCTTCGAGGGCCGCGATATCACCAAGCTGCCGACCCACGAAATCGCTCGCCTGCGCATCGCGCAGTCGCCGGAAGGCCGCCGCATCTTCCCGCGCATGACGGTTCTGGAAAACCTCCAGATGGGCGCCGGCCTGGATAATCTCAAATATTTCGCCGAGGACGTCGAGAAGATCTTCACGCTTTTCCCGCGTCTCAAGGAGCGCCACGCCCAGCGCGGCGGCACGCTTTCGGGCGGCGAGCAACAGATGCTGTCGATCGGCCGCGCGCTGATGGCGCGCCCGAAGCTCCTGCTTCTCGACGAACCATCGCTCGGCCTTGCGCCTCTGATCGTCAAGGGCATCTTCGAGGCGATCAAGAAGCTCAACGAACAGGAAGGGCTGACGGTTTTCCTCGTCGAGCAGAATGCATTCGCCGCCTTGAAGCTTTCGCACCGCGCTTACGTGATGGTGAACGGCAAGGTAACGATGAGCGGCTCCGGCAGGGAACTGCTCGCCAATCCCGAGGTCCGCGCCGCCTATCTCGAAGGCGGAAGACACTAGTCGAAGGGAGAGTTTAACATGCAGGGACTTTTCTTCGAAAGCGATGCCGGTGTCCGAGTTGTCATTCGCGGCCTCGTCGTGCTGATCGGCTTCTGGACAGCCTGGCGAGCCGGTAAGGCAGTTGCGGACGGCTGGAACAATTATCCGTTAGCGGTGGTCTACACCTTCCTGCTCGCCTGGGCGATGCAGTTTCTGCACCACGCCTTGTTCGACGGGCCGATGCTCGACGCCTTCTACTACGGTATCGATTTCGTCACGCTGCTGGTCTTTGCAACGGCCGGCTTCCGCTTTCGCCGCACCAACCAGATGGTCAACAACTATTACTGGCTGTACGAAAAAACTTCCGCGTTTTCGTGGAAGGACAAACATTGACAGTCCGTTGAAACTAGGCATGAATTGCCTTCAGAGTGGAACAGCTTTCCTGGCGCAGTCAATGGTGGGTAATGCGCCGGGCCTTGGACCGGAACCCGCCCAAAAATTGGGAGTAACAATATGAAGAAGTCTCTTCTGTCGGCAGTGGCTCTGACGGCGATGGTCGCCTTCAGCGGCAACGCTTGGGCCGACGTCCTCATCGCTGTCGCTGGTCCGCTGACCGGCCCGAACGCCGCATTCGGCGCTCAGCTCCAGAAGGGCGCCGAGCAGGCGGCCGCCGACATCAACGCTGCTGGCGGCATCAACGGCGAGCAGATCAAGATCGAGCTCGGCGACGACGTCTCCGACCCGAAGCAGGGCATCTCGGTCGCCAACAAGTTCGTTGCTGACGGCGTCAAGTTCGTCATCGGCCACTTCAACTCGGGCGTTTCGATCCCGGCTTCGGAAGTCTATGCCGAAAATGGCATCCTCGAAATCACCCCGGCTGCTACGAACCCGAAGTTCACGGAACGGGGCCTCTGGAACACGTTCCGCACCTGCGGCCGTGACGACCAGCAGGGCGCGATCGCCGGCAAGTATCTCGCCGACCACTTCAAGGACGCCAAGATCGCCGTCGTTCATGACAAGACGCCTTACGGTCAGGGTCTTGCCGACGAAACCAAGAAGGCGATGAATGCTGCCGGTCTGACGGAAGTCATGTACGAAGGCATCAACGTCGGCGACAAGGACTTCTCGGCCCTCATCGCCAAGATGAAGGAAGCCGGTGTCTCGATCATCTATTGGGGCGGTCTGCACACTGAAGCCGGTCTCATCATCCGCCAGGCCGCCGACCAGGGCCTGAAGGCAACGCTGGTTTCGGGCGACGGTATCGTTTCGAACGAACTGGCCTCGATCGCTGGCGACGCCGTTGCCGGTACGCTCAACACCTTCGGCCCTGATCCGACGCTGAACCCGGCCAACAAGGAACTCGTCGAAAAGTTCAAGGCCGCCGGCTTCAACCCGGAAGCCTACACGCTCTACTCCTACGCTGCGATGCAGGCGATCGTCGGAGCCGCCAAGGCTGCCGGTTCGGTGGATCCTGAAGCCGTTGCCACGGCCATGAAGGAAAAGGGTCCGTTCCCGACGGTGCTCGGCGACATTTCGTTTGACGAAAAGGGCGACCCGAAGATTCCTGGTTACATCATGTACGAATGGAAGAAGGGCGCGGACGGCAAGTACACCTACGTCCCGCAGGGCACGAAGTAAGCTTAGCTTGCTTATTCGCACCATGATCTGATCGAAGCCCGGTTTCGGCCGGGCTTCTGTCGTTATGTGGAGAACTGAATTTCCGTCCGTCTCCGTGCGGCTTATCTGGCGCCGACGATTTCCGTCAATTGCCGGCCGTCATGAAGGTCCTCGGCAATCCCGGCGGCGATGCCGCTCAATATCCCTCACATCTCGTGCAGCACATGCGTCGCCTTGACGGCGGCCGATGCCCGGTTCTCGACGCCGAGCTTCACATAGATCTGTTCGAGGTGTTTGTTCACCGTGCGCGCCGACAGTCCCAATATTTCGCCGATGTCGCGGTTGGCTTTGCCCTTGGCGATCCAGAGCAGCACTTCGGATTCTCGCTGGGTGAGCGAGAAGCGCTGGCGCAGCATCTCGTCGTCGCTGCGCTGATTGGCGGCGGTGAGGCGGAAGAGATATTCGTCGGGGCCGATCGCGCCAAGGAAGGCGAGCTGCAGCGCCGCCTGGCCGGCATGGGCGATCGAGATGATGCCGTCGCGCACCGCGGCGACGCGGTTGCGCATCCAGCCGGCGATATGGCGAACGACGATTTCCATGCCGTCGTCGCTGCCCATGGCGGCATTGACCAGCCGTGTCGCCTGCGGCGTCGACCAATGGATCGCGCCATCGCCCTTGACGGCCAGCAGATGACGGCCGGCGGCGTCGAGCGCGACGCGGGCGCTTTGGGCCGAGCGAGCGTTGCGCAGGTGGACCCGGATGCGGGCGCGCAATTCGTCGATGTTGATCGGTTTGCTGAGGTAATCGACACCGCCGGATTCCAGCGCATGCACGACGTGCTCGGTCTCGGTCAGGCCGGTCATGAAGATGACGGGCACCTGGGCGACAGCGGCATTCGCTTTCAGCCTGCGGCAGGTCTCAAAACCATCCATGGCGGGCATGACGGCGTCAAGCAGGATGAGATCGGGTGTGATGCGCTCGACGATGCCAAGTGCGGCCGTGCCCGATGTGGCGATCAGCACGGAGAAGCCGGATTGTTCGAGCGCGTCGGTCAGGAAGCCGAGCGCTTCGGGCGAGTCGTCGACGAGCAGAACGATGTCGCGGGGCAGGGCCGGCTCAGCCAATGGATTCCACCTTTTTGTCGAAGTCGTGCAGGAAGGTCATGAAGCCGGCGAGATCGAAGGCGGCGACATAGGCACGGAGTTTCTCGGTGAATGGCTGATTTGCCTCCACCTTGGCAAGGTCCGAAAGCTTGGCTTCGATGCCTCTGATATAGCCGATTTCGCCGAGCCGCAGCAATTCCTGCACATGGGCGGCACCG
The DNA here is from genome assembly GCF_014197615.1 of Rhizobium esperanzae. GTDB lineage: Bacteria > Pseudomonadota > Alphaproteobacteria > Rhizobiales > Rhizobiaceae > Rhizobium > Rhizobium esperanzae_A. Next base: position 144,285 of record NZ_JACIFY010000008.1, on the reverse strand, counting down.
GGGCTGCGCATCGGCGCTTCGGTCTTGACGGGAACGGCGGGCGCGGCGTCGGCATAGACCCACGTCAGGCCAAGATGCAAAGCGAGCTTGTCGCGCAGTTGACGGATGTCGACCGGTTTGCCGATCGCATCATTGTGGCTGTCGTCACTGTCGCCGAGAACCGCTGCATCACCGATATTGGCCGAAAGCATCAGCACCGGCGCCGCCTGGCCCGCCTCGCGCAGACGCGAGACGAGCTGCCAGCCGCTCATGCCGGGCATCAGGATATCGACAAGGAAGAGGTCCGGTATAATTCCCTCGATCAGCGTCAGGCATTCGGCGCCGCCTGCCGCCGTCAGCACGATGAAATCGAGCGGGGCCAGGATTTCACGCATCATCTCGCGATGGTCTTCGTTATCGTCGACGACAACGATCGTGCGGCGCGGACCGTTGTAGCCGACGATGCGTTTCTCCTGCGGTGCGGCGGCCATGGCGCGCATGACGGCCGACAGCATCAGGCGGACACGGAAGGTCGAACCTTCGTCCTTGATGCTCGAAACCGAAATCTCGCCGCCGAGCGTATTGGTCAGAAGCCGGGTGATGGTGAGGCCGAGGCCGAGGCCGGGCATCGGCCGCACGCTTTCGGCTTCGCCACGCTGGAACGGTTCGTAAATGCGGCTCAGATCCCTCTCGGTGATACCGCGGCCGGTATCGGTGACGGTGAAGGTCGCGACTTGGCTGCGATAGCCGACATCGAAGGTAACGCTGCCTTCATCGGTGAATTTGATGGCATTGGAGAGCAGGTTGACGAGGATCTGACGCAGCCGCTTTTCGTCGGTACGGACGAATTGCGGCACGGCCGGTGAGCGCTGATGGACGAAGGCGAGCCCTTTCGCCTGCGCCTGCGGGCGGAACATATCGACGATCTGGTCGAGGAAATCCTGGATGTTGATTTCGTTGGAATAGACCTGCAGGCGGCCGGCCTCGATCTTGGAAATATCGAGCAGGCCGTCGATCAGTCCGGAGAGGTGTTCGGCGCTGCGGCGGATGACTTTGATCGAGGATTGGCGCGGCGCCGGAATGGTCTCGTCGCGTTCGAGGATCTGAGCATAACCGAGCACGGCGTTGAGCGGCGTGCGCAGCTCGTGGCTGAGGCCGACGACGTAGCGGCTCTTGGCGCGGTTGGCGGCCTCGGCCGTCTCCTTGGCGTTCTGCAGGGCAGTGTCGGTCTTCTTGTGGGCGGCGATTTCCTTGAGCAGCAGGGTGTTCTGGCGCGAGGATTCCTCTTCGGCCACGACACGGCTGTCATGGGCGAGCACATAGAACCAGCAGACGACGCCTGAAATCACCGAGAAGACGAAGAAGACGATGAGGATCGTGCGGTTGACGACCTCGGCCGTCTCGGGCGAGGCGGCGGCAACCTGATGGGCGATCATCGCCAGGATTGCGCCGATGGCGGTCAGTGCCAGCACGACGGCGATGCCGTAGCGGCCGAGGCGCGTCGTCAGCTTTCCCAGAACGGTTTCCGGCAGCAGTGCCTTGGCGACAGTGCCGACCTGGGCGTTGAAACGGGCGGCCGGCTTGCACATGTCGTGGCAGCGGCTGTCCAGCGAGCAGCAGAGCGAGCAGATCGGCGCGGCATAGGCCGGGCACCACGCCATGTCCTCCGGCTCGAATGGGTGCTCGCAGACCGAGCAGGTGATGTTCGTCAGGGTCTTCCAGCTCTGGCGCGGCTTGCGGGCGAGATAGAACCTGCCTTTCGTCGCCCAGGCGAGCACGGGTGAGGCGACCAGCGCGATGACGAGGGTGATATAGGGAGCAAGCGAGGCGGCGATTTCGCCGAAGGCGCCGAAATGGGCGATCAGCGATACCGTCGCTGACAGCGTCATCGCGCCGAGGCCGACCGGATTGACGTCATAAAGATGGGCGCGCTTGAACTCGATGCCGGGGGGCGCCAGCCCCAGCGGCTTGTTGATGAAGAGATCGGCGGAGATCGTGCAGAGCCAGGCCATGGCGACGATCGAGAAGATGCCGAGCGTCTCCTCCAGCAGGCGGTAGATGCCGAGCTCCATCAAAAGCAGGGCGATTGCGACGTTGAAGACCAGCCAGATGACGCGGCCGGGGTGGCTGTGGGTCAGCCGCGAGAAGAAGTTCGACCAGGCGAGCGAGCCGGCATAGGCATTCATCACGTTGATTTTCAGCTGCGAGATGACGACGAAGGCGGCCATCAACAGCAGCGCCGCATTGTGCCAGGGGATCATGTAGCCGAAAGCGGTCAGATACATCTGCGCCGGGTCGGCGGCGCGGTCGAGCGGCACGCCCGAGGCGAAGGTCAGCACGACGAGGAAGGAGCCGGCAAGCAGTTTCGGTGCGCCGATAATGACCCATCCGGGTCCGGCGAGAAAAACGGCGAGGCGATGGCGCCATTTGCGCCGCGGCTCCGGTGGCAGGAAGCGCAGGAAGTCGGCCTGTTCGCCGATTTGCGACATCAGTGCCAGGATGACGGCGGAGGCTGCGCCGAACTCGACCAGATCGAAATCGGCGACGGTGCCGGGCGGCCCCGAAGCATGATGAATGCCGGCAAAGGCGCGCCACAGATCAAACTTTTCCCAGTCCAAACAGGCGATGAAAATGAAGGGCAGAATATTCAGCACGATCCAGAAGGGCTGGGTCATCAGCTGGAATTTGCTGATCAGCCGCACGCCGTGCGTCACCAGCGGGATGACCATGACTGCGCTGAGGATATAGCCGATCCACAGCGGGATGCCGAGGGTGAGCTCCAGCGCGCCGGACATGATCGAGGCCTCGATCGCAAACAGCATGAAGGTGAAGCTCGCATAGATCAGCGAGGTGATGGTCGAGCCGATATAGCCGAAGCCGGCGCCGCGCGTCAGAAGGTCGATGTCGACGCCGTGGCGGATGGCGTAGCGGCTGATCGGCAGGCCGATCGCCAGCATGGCGATCGACGCGACGATAATGGCATAAAAAGCATTGGTGGTGCCGTAGGAGAGGGTGATCGCGCCGCCGATCGCTTCGAGCGCCAGGAAGGAGATCGCGCCGATCGCCGTCTGCGAAATGCGCTGCGAAGAGAAATGGCGGGCGCTCTTTGCGGTGAAGCGCAGCGCGTAATCTTCGAGCGTCTGGTTGGCGACCCAGCGATTATATTCGCGTCTTACCGGAATGATGCGTTGGCGCGCTGCCATGTCTTCCTTTCGGCATTCCGGTTGGGTTCATCGTCTTCCAGCCAGTTTTGGCGGGATGGCGGGGAAAGGCAAGAGGCGGGCACCGGCCGGTTTACAGAATGGCAATATTTTTGCAATTGATCTGTCACATAAGCGCTCTAACTGTCCCGGCGTTCGTTCAACGATTTCGGGTATCACCATGTCTGCTTTAAGCCTTTGCCGCCTGAGCACCGCCCTCGTCTGCCTTCTGTCCATCGTGCCATCACTTGCCAGCGCCGAGCAGGCCACCGCGGCAAAAGCGCCTTATGCGGAGGCCGGAAATACCAACAAGCGCGGTGATGCCTGCTTCTCGACGGTGGACACCAATGCCGCCGTTCACCTTCTCTCCGGCTTCCTCGAAATCTGGACCCCGCGCACGCCTTTCGTCGATGCGGGTGTCGAAGCCCCGGCCAAGGACAATTGCCCGGCGGTCGCCAAGACGGATTGGGATGGCATTCCCGCCAGCAAGACCGACGGCCAGATCGTCAATCAGGCGGTGCATGACGCTAACATCGCTTATGTCGTCAAGGCGACACGGGCGCGGACCGTCGATCAGGCTGTTGCCGCCTATCTCGACGACCGGCGCGGCAAGAATGCCAGCATTGTCGACGGCCTCGGTCCACTGACGGCTGCCTGGAAGGCCGGCTCCAAGCAGACCACCACGATCACCGAGGTGGCGGCCGACGCAACGACCGTCAAATATGACGACAAGGGTAACAATCGCGGCGCCGGCAGCAAGCCGGACACGGAAAACAAGACCGATGCCAACCCCGACATGGGCCTCGCGATCGATTTCATCAACGCTGCAAGCGGTGACGGCTCGACGGAGCCTGCCAAGCGCTATTTCAAATATGGCCGTCCCTATCGCTGGAGCCAGGACGTGTCGGTCGTTCCGACGCTGGAGCCCGCCAAGAGCGGCAAGCCGGTGGAGGATGGCGGGTTCCCGAGCGGCCATACGGCGGAAGCCTGGCGCGATGCGCTCGCCATGGCCTATCTCGTGCCGCAGCGCTTCCAGGAAATGATCACGCGCGCCAGTGAACTGGGTGAGGATCGCATCCTTGCCGGCATGCACTCTCCTCTCGACGTGATGGGCGGCCGCATGCTCGGCACCGCGACGGTGGTCTACAATCTGAACAAGGCCGACAACGCGGCGCTGAAGAGCGATGCCTACGCTCAGGCGCAGTCTTGGCTCATCGCCAAGTCGGGCGTTGCGGATGCGGGTGCGCTCGAAGTCGCCGCGCATGCGGCACCGCTCGCCGCAGACCGTTTCGCCGATCATGAGGCCAATCGCGCCTACGTGCTGCAGCGCCTGAGCTACGGCCTGCCGACGATCCATGCGACCGACCAGCCGGCGCGCGTGCCGCAGGGCGCCGAAGCGCTTCTCGAAACCCGTCTGCCCTATCTCGACGGCGCGCAGCGCCGCGACGTGCTTGGCACAACGGAGATCGCGTCCGGTTATCCGCTCATCGACGACGCGGAAGGTTACGGCCGTCTCAACCTGTTTGCCGCCGCCGACGGCTACGGTGCTTTCGAGCAGGATGTAACCGTGACGATGGACGCGGCAAAGGGCGGCTTCAATGCGCTCGATAGCTGGCGCAATGACATCGGCGGCAAGGGCAAACTGGTGAAGCGGGGCAGCGGCATCCTCGGCCTATCCGGCGCCAACAGCTATGCCGGCGGCACCGTGCTGGAAGAGGGCGCGCTGGTTGCCGGATCGGCCTCCGCCTTCGGCACCGGCGGGCTGACGATCAATGGCGGTTCGCTCGTTGTGGCGGCCGGCAAGCCTTTGGCCGTGGGCGGCGATTATCAACAGTCCGCCCATGCGGCGGCGAAGCTGGCGCTCGGCGCGAACGGCGCAGGCACGCTTGTTGTCGAAGGCAAGGCGGCGCTGGCCGGCGATCTCGACGTGACGCTTGCCGATGGCTATGCTCCGGCGCCCGGGACGAAGATCGAGATTCTGAAGGCGAGTGCTGTTTCCGGTGCCTTCGGCAAGGTCACCGTTTCCGGCCACAAGGCCAGCCTTTCCTACGGCCCGACGGTCGTGACCTTGACGATCGACGGCTAATTCCCCGTCTTCGAATCAGGAGGGCATCCCCGGCTGCGGGATGCCCTTTGCTTTCCAGCCGGCCCGTTTGACCCCTGCACCTACGTCATTTTGCGTATGTGTTTTTGCGTTGCAGCACCCGATAGTCCCCCTCGGCAACGGTCAAATTCCTTTTCCGGCCTGTTGCGGAACAAGAAGAGGGGCTCAAACAGATGAATTTCAGATCCACGATCACCGGTGCGGCACTCGGTGCCGTCATGGCGGCATCGGCCGCGTTCCATGGCGCGCTGGCCGCCGACGACACGATCAAGGTCGGCGTATTGCATTCGCTTTCAGGCACGATGGCGATTTCCGAAACCACGCTGAAAGACGCCATGCTGATGCTCATCGATGAGCAGAACAAGAAGGGCGGTCTCCTCGGCAAGAAGCTTGAGGCCGTCGTCGTCGATCCGGCTTCCGACTGGCCGCTGTTTGCCGAAAAGGCACGCGAACTGATCGAAAAGGACAAGGTCGCCGCCGTCTTCGGCTGCTGGACCTCGTCCTCGCGCAAATCCGTCCTGCCTGTTTTCGAAGAGCTCAATTCGCTGCTCTTCTATCCGGTGCAGTATGAAGGCGAGGAATCCTCGCGCAACATCTTCTACACCGGTGCGGCTCCGAACCAGCAGGCAATTCCGGCCGTCGACTACCTGATGGAAAAAGAAGGCGTCAAACGCTTCGTGCTCGAAGGGACCGACTATGTCTATCCGCGCACGACCAACAAGATTCTCGAGGCATACCTGATTTCGAAGGGTATTCCGAAAGAAGACATCATGACCAACTACACGCCGTTCGGCTTCTCCGACTGGCAGACCGAAGTTTCCAAGATCAAGGAATTCGGTTCGGCCGGCAAGAAGACCGCCGTCGTCTCGACGATCAACGGCGATGCCAACGTTCCGTTCTACAAGGAACTCGGCAACAAGGGCATCAAGGCAACCGACATCCCCGTCGTCGCCTTCTCGGTCGGTGAAGAAGAGCTTGCCGGTCTCGACACCAAGCCGCTCGTAGGCCATCTCGCTGCCTGGAACTACTTCGAATCCGTGGAAAGCCCGGCCAACAAGAAGTTCATCAAGGACTGGCACGCATTCACCAAGAACGACAAGCGCGTGACCAACGACCCGATGGAAGCTGCCTATATCGGCTTCAACGCATGGGTTAAGGCCGTCCAGGCTGCCGGCACGACCGATACCGACAAGGTTCTCGACTCCATCATCGGCGTCAGCGTTCCGAACCTCTCCGGCGGCTACGCCACCGTCATGCCGAACCACCATATCACCAAGCCGGTGCTGATCGGTGAAATCCAGGCCGACGGCCAGTTCGAAATCGTCCAGCAGACGCCTGCCGTCGTCGGCGACGAGTGGTCGGATTACCTTCCGGACTCCAAGGATCTGATCTCCGATTGGCGCAAGCCGATGTCCTGCGGCAACTTCAACGTTGCAACCGGCAAATGCGGCGGCAAGGGCTCCTGATAGACCTTCGAACGATCGATGCCGAGTTGCTTCCGTCCGGGTCTGACCCCGGGCGGAAGCTCCGTCCCAGCGATTGCGCCGCAACGCCAACGATATCAAGGGCGAGAAAGCCGATGTATCGCGCCATAAAGATTTTCCTCATCACGCTTTGTCTAGTGTTTTCGGGCCTGTCATTTTCATGTCTGTCATTTTCGGGTGAAGTCCGGGCCGAGGGCGATATCCATGTCCTCATCGACGCACTCGGCGTCGGCGACTTCTCGGACCGCGAAGCGGCGATCAAGGCGCTGGTCGCCTCCAAGGACCCGCATGTCAGCCAGATCCTGCAGCAGTTGAGCGACGGCCTTTTCTACGTCAATTCCGACGGCGGCCCGGTTCTCCTCCAGGGCGGCACCGATGACGAGCCGACCTATTCCGATCCGATCACCGGCGAAGCCGCTGACGATGTCGATCCGGATCTGATGACCAAGGTCAAGATCAACAACGCCCTTCGCGGCGTCATCAGCGCCGCCAACAGCCAGCTGACGCTGATGAGCCCGGATCGTTCCGCGCGGCTTGCCGCGGCACAGGGACTGCTGAAAGATGCTGATCCCGCCAATCTCGAGCTGCTGAATGCGGCGCTTGCGGCCGAGAAGGACGCGGAGATCAGGAATACGATGGAAGCGGCGCGCGCCGTGCTGCTCTTGAAGACCGATGCGAGCGTCGAGGACAAGAAGGCTGCAATCGATACGATCGCGGCGCGCGGCAATCGCGATGCGCTGACCATTCTCACGACGACGCTCGAAACCGCGCCCGATGATTTGAAGCCGGCAATCCAGTCGAACATCAGCTCTATCAATCGCGACCTGGCGCTATGGGACGTCGCCCAGAATGTCTGGTATGGCCTGTCCCTCGGTTCGGTGCTGCTGCTGGCGGCGATCGGCCTTGCGATCACCTTCGGCGTCATGGGCGTCATCAACATGGCGCATGGCGAAATGGTGATGATCGGCGCATACACGACCTATGTCGTGCAGGAATACGTGGTTACCGCCTTTCCAGAATTGGCCGATTATTCCCTGGCCTTTGCGGTGCCCGCCGCCTTCGTCTTTACCGGCTTCGTCGGTCTGGTCATCGAGCGCGCCGTCATCCGCTATCTCTATGGCCGGCCGCTCGAAACACTGCTCGCCACCTGGGGCGTATCGCTGATCCTGCAGCAGGCGGTGCGCAGCATCTTCGGCCCGACCAATCGCGAGGTTCGCAATCCGAGCTGGATGTCGGGCGCCTTCGATCTCGGCGGGCTCGCCATCACCTGGAACCGGCTCTGGATCATCATTTTCTCGACGGTCGTGTTCCTGACGCTGCTCATGCTGTTGAAACGCTCCGCCTTCGGCCTGCAGATGCGCGCCGTCACGCAGAACCGGCGCATGGCCTCGTCGATGGGGATCCGCACCGGCTGGGTCGATGCCTTCACCTTTGCGCTCGGTTCGGGCATTGCCGGTATTGCCGGCGTGGCGCTCAGCCAGATCGACAACGTCTCGCCGAACCTCGGCCAGTCCTACATCATCGACAGCTTCATGGTCGTCGTCTTCGGCGGTGTCGGCAATCTGTGGGGCACGCTGGTCGGAGCGCTGTCGCTCGGTGTCGTCAACAAGTTCCTTGAGCCTTTCGCCGGCGCCGTGCTCGGCAAGATCCTGGTGCTCGTTCTCATCATTCTCTTCATCCAGAAGCGTCCGCGCGGGCTCTTCGCACTCAAAGGAAGGGCGGTGGAAGCATGATAACGGCCTTCCTTCTCCGGTCTCTCGATCGCAAGATCGTCATTGCCATCGCCCTCTTGCTGCTGGTCGCCATTCTCGTTCCCGTCCTGAACCTGATGACGGGCCTGGCCAACCCGCTGCATATCCCGACTTATGTCATGGCGCTGTTCGGCAAGTATCTGACCTATGCGCTGCTGGCGCTTGCTCTTGATCTCGTCTGGGGCTTCTGCGGCATCCTCTCGCTCGGCCACGGCGCCTTCTTCGCGCTCGGCGGCTATGCGATGGGTATGTATCTGATGCGCCAGATCGGCACCCGCGGCAGCTACGGCGACCCAATCCTGCCCGACTTCATGGTGTTCCTGAACTGGAAGGATCTGCCCTGGTTCTGGTACGGCTTCAACCATTTCTGGTTTGCGGCGCTGATGGTTCTTGTCGTGCCCGGCCTGCTTGCCTTCGTTTTCGGCTGGTTCGCCTTCCGCTCACGCGTCAACGGCGTCTATCTCTCGATCATCACCCAGGCGATGACCTATGCGCTGCTGCTCGCCTTCTTCCGCAACGACATGGGTTTCGGCGGCAACAACGGCCTGACCGATTTCAAGGACATTCTCGGCTTCAACGTCCAGGCCGACGGCACACGTGCCGCCCTGTTTGCGGCAACCGCGATCTTGCTCGCGCTGTCGCTGCTGCTTGCCTCGGCGATCGTTCGTTCGAAGTTCGGCAAGGTGCTGGTCGGGGTACGTGATGCCGAAAGTCGCACGCGCTTCCTCGGCTACCGCGTCGAGCATTTCAAGCTCTTCACCTTCGTCGTCTCGGCGATGATGGCAGGCATTGCCGGTGCGCTCTACGTGCCGCAGGTCGGCATCATCAACCCCGGCGAATTCGCGCCGGCCAACTCGATCGAAGTCGTCATCTGGACGGCGGTCGGCGGGCGGGCGACGCTGATCGGGCCGATCATCGGCGCAATCCTCGTCAACGGCGGCAAGACGATCTTCACCGGTCTCTTCCCCGAGTTCTGGCTCTTTGCGCTCGGCGGCCTCTTCGTTGCCGTCACCCTGTTCCTGCCGAAGGGCGTCGTCGGCACCGTCGCGCAATATCTCGGCAAACGCAAAGCCGTTTCCGCTGCCGTCCCGCCCGCGGTGCAGGAAGACGGCATCGAACCGAAAATCCAGGCAGCGGAGTGAGCACCGTGATTCCCGACGTCAAACCCACTAGCGTGCTTTATCTCAGCGGCGTCTCGGTTTCCTTCGACGGCTTCAAGGCGTTGAATTCGCTCTCGATCGTCATCGAACCCGGCGAGCTTCGCGCCATCATCGGCCCGAACGGCGCCGGCAAGACAACGATGATGGATATCATCACCGGCAAGACAAGGCCCGACGAGGGCGAGGTTTTCTTCAACGGCACCGTCGATCTCACCCGGAAGGACGAGGCCGACATTGCCCAGCTCGGCATCGGCCGCAAATTCCAGAAGCCGACGGTCTTCGAAAGTCATACGGTCTGGGACAATCTGGAACTGGCGCTGAACCGTCGCCGCGGCGTGTTCTCGACGCTGTTCTATCGGCTTTCGGGCGAGGACAAGGCTCGCATCGAGGAGATCCTCGAAACGGTGCGGCTGACGCATCGACGTGACGAACTGGCGGCCAACCTCTCGCACGGGCAGAAGCAGTGGCTGGAGATCGGCATGCTGCTCGCGCAGGAGCCGAAGCTTCTGCTCGTCGACGAACCGGTGGCCGGTATGACGGATGCCGAGACGGCGGAAACGGCGATCCTGCTCAAGGATATCGCCAGGACCCGCTCGGTGGTGGTCGTCGAGCACGATATGGGCTTCATCCGCGACCTTGGCGTCAAGGTGACGTGCCTTGCGGAAGGCTCGGTGCTGGCTGAGGGATCGATCGATTTCGTCAGCTCCGATCCGAAGGTGATCGAGAACTATCTGGGGCGGTGAGGGATTATGCGTCGATTGAATGTTGGTGGTTGTGTCACCCCTCCCCAACCCCTCCCCACAAGGGGGAGGGGCTTAACCTGGGCGCTTGCTCATCGCTACGATTGCCAGCTTTCTTATGATCTCCTGGAAAGTGGGACGGTCGCTCCGAGTTTGTCCCTCCCCCTTGTGGGGAGGGGTTGGGGAGGGGTCTTTTTTGGACCCACAAAGATTCAGGAGACGGCATCATGCTGACAGTCGAAAACGCAAATCTGCATTATGGCGCCGCCCAGGCGCTGCGCGGCATCTCCATCAAGGCGGAGATGGGCAAGATCACCTGCGTGCTGGGGCGCAACGGCGTCGGCAAGAGTTCGCTTCTGCGTGCCGTGACCGGCCAGCATCCGCTGTCGGCCGGCACCGTCACCTTCAACGATACCAGGCTGAATGGCCTGCCGCCCTTTGCCCGGGCGAAGCACGGTATCGGCTATGTGCCGCAGGGCCGTGAAATCTTCCCGCTGCTTACCGTCAAGGAAAATCTCGAAACCGGCTTTGCCCCGCTTGGGCGCCGCGACCGCAATATTCCCGACGACATCTTCAGTCTCTTCCCGGTGCTGAAGTCGATGTTGTCGCGTCGGGGTGGCGATCTTTCCGGCGGGCAGCAACAACAGTTGGCGATCGGGCGCGCGATGGTGACTCGGCCGAAGATCCTCGTGCTCGACGAGCCGACCGAGGGCATCCAGCCGTCGATCATCAAGGATATCGGCCGGGCGATCCGCTATCTCCGCGATTCCACCGGCATGGCGATCCTGCTCGTCGAACAATATCTGGATTTCTGCCGGGAGCTTGCCGATTACGTCTACATCATGGATCGCGGCGAGATCGTTCATGAAGGACTGGCAGAGACGTTGGATACCCCGGAGGCTCGCCGTCATCTGACCGTTTGACAGGCAAATGCCGCGTTTTTCGGCAGGAAATGCAGCAATTCGCAAATCTCCTGCGTCCGCTAAAGGCATCTCTGGACGGCATGGGAATTGCTTGCTTTCAGCCATCCGCGCGCTTGAGTAAAAGCCGGGGCGCGAACAAAAGGGACGTGGAGATGATAGCGGCGGCCAGCACGAGACCGCAAAGAGCGGAAGGACGCGGGCATCTGGTGGCAAGGCTGCTCGACGACCGCACGCGCCTGCGTGAACTCTATCAGGAGGGCGCGGCGAAGATCCGCCTGCCTGATACGTTCGATGCCTCGATGGAAGCCGTCATCATCAATACCGCGGGCGGGCTGACCGGCGGCGATCGGATGGACTGGAGCGTCGTTGCCGGCGTCGGCACGAAGATCGACGTCACCACCCAGGCCTGCGAGAAGATCTACAAGGCATCGGCCGGCACCGCCGAGGTGACGACCCGCATCGAGGTCGGCGCGGGAGCGCGCGTCGACTGGCTGCCGCAGGAAACGATCCTCTTCGACCGGGCTTCACTTTTCCGCCGGCTCGATGTCGATCTCGACGAAAGTGCCGAATTCCTGGCCGTCGAGGCGGTGCTGCTCGGCCGCAAGGCGATGGGCGAGGCGGTGGAGACGGGGCTTTTCCGCGACCGCTGGCGCATCCGCCGTTCGGGTAGGTTGATCCATGCCGAGGAACTGAAGCTTTCGGAAGGTATTTCGGCGCTGGCGGCGCGTCAGGCCGTGCTCGGCGGACAGGTGGCCTTCGCGACACTGTTTTACGCCGGGCCGCTGGCGGAAGCCTATCTCGGCAAGGTCCGGCCGCTCGTCGAAGGGTCGATGGGCGGCGCCAGTGCCTGGAGCGACAAGCTCGTCGTGCGCCTTGCGGCAGCCGACGGCTTCTCGCTCAGAAAAATCCTGATCCCGGTCATTTCCACCTTGCGCAACGGTGCGCCTGTGCCGAAAGTCTGGAATCTATGAATTTAAGCACGAAGCAGATGGGTACGTAATGAACCTCACTCCGAGAGAAAAAGACAAGCTGCTGATATCGATGGCGGCGATAGTGGCGCGGCGGCGGCTGGAGCGCGGCGTCAAGCTGAACTATCCCGAGGCGATCGCGCTGATCAGCGATTTCGTCGTCGAAGGCGCCCGCGACGGCCGTCCGGTCGCCGAGCTGATGGAGGCCGGCGCCCATGTGATCGGCCGCGACCAGGTGATGGAGGGCATTGCCGAGATGATCCACGACGTGCAGGTGGAGGCGACATTCCCGGATGGAACCAAGCTCGTCACCGTGCACGAACCGATCCGGTGAGGAGAGAGCATGCTGGAGCTCAGACCCAATTGCGAATGCTGCGATAGGGATTTGCCGCCGGAGAGTGCGGACGCGCGGATCTGCACCTATGAATGCACCTTCTGCGCCGATTGCGTCGACGGTGTGTTGAAGGGTGCCTGCCCGAACTGCGGCGGCAATCTCGTTGCCAGACCCATTCGGCCGGCTGATAGGCTCGCCAAAAATCCGGCGTCGACAAAACGTGTGCTGAAGGCCGAGGGCTGCGCGCCCAAGGCGGCTTAAGGAGAACGAGATGATTCCGGGCGAAATCATTGCCGCCAGCGGCGACATCGAACTGAATGCCGGCGCGCCGACGGTGACGCTGGAGGTTTCCAATACCGGCGACCGGCCGGTGCAGGTCGGCAGCCACTATCATTTCGCCGAAACCAATGCCGGGCTTTCCTTCGATCGCGCAGCGGCGCATGGCAAGCGTCTCGATATTCCGGCGGGAACGGCGGTGCGCTTCGAGCCGGGGCAGACGCGTTCGGTGACGCTGATCCCGCTTTCCGGCAAGCGTGAGGTCTATGGCTTCCGTCAGCTGGTGATGGGCAAGCTTTAACGGGAGGAACGCATGCGTTTGACGATCTGCCTCTTCGGGACCGCGATGCTGCTGGCTTCAGGGGCGGCCTGCGCCCAGGATATCGATTGCCAGAATCCGAAGACGCAGTCGGACATGACGTCCTGTGAGGTCGCGCGCCATGAGACCGCCGACAAGGCGCTGAACGAGCAATACAAGAAGATGCGCGCCGCCATGGTGGCGATCGACAAGGATCTCGACGGCGACATGAAGGGCGCGGAAAAGGCGCTGGTCAAAGCGCAGCGCGCCTGGATCGATTATCGCGACGCCCAATGCGATGCCTTCGGCTTTCAGGCCCGCGGCGGCACGATGGAGCCGATGCTGGTTGCCGGATGCCTGGCCGAAGAGACGGATAAACGCACGAAAGAGCTGAAAGAGCTCGCAGACACGATGGGCAACTAAGGTGATCAAAAAGATCGTAATCGTCGGCAATGGCGAGGTCGGGGAAGGGCAGGCAGGCATCATCGATGCCGCCGATTTCGTCATCCGCTTCAACGATTGCCGCTCCTACGGCGCCGGCGGCAATCGCACGGATGCCGTTGCGGTCTGCAATACCGGCCGGCCGGCCAAGGCGATGCTCGGCTCTCAGGAATGGCGGGATCATCCCGGCATCGTCGCGGCGCGTGAAATCTGGAGCGTGCGCGACCCGGAAAAATTTGCCGCGATACGGGCGCCGCTTGCCGTTTCGCATCCCGATCTCGACGATTTCTGCGACGATTATACGGACGCGTTCGCTGCCTTCTGCGCCGAGACCGGCAAGACGCATGTCGTCATCGGCAAGGTGGTCCACGAGGCCGTCGACGCCTCGCTTTCGGCCTTTGCGCCGACGCCCTATGTGGTGCCGAGCAGCGGCATGATCGTCATCGCCGAAGTATTGAATAAATTTGCCGATGCCGAGGTGATGCTGGCCGGCTTCGGTCATGCCGGCTGGGAATGGCACCCGTTTGCGGCCGAACGGCAGCTTGTCGATACCTATGTTGCCGCCGGCCGTCTCTCGCGGCTTGGCGGAAAAATGCTTTTCTCTTCCTCCCATGGAGCCTGATGGATGCCCTATAAGATCTCCCGCGCCGCCTATGCCGGCATGTTCGGACCGACGACCGGCGACAAGGTGCGCCTTGCCGATACGGAGCTCTTCATCGAGATCGAAAAGGATTTCACCACCTACGGCGAGGAGGTGAAATTCGGCGGCGGCAAGGTGATCCGTGACGGCATGGGCCAGAGCCAGGTGACGCGGGCCGACGGCGCGGTCGATACGGTCATCACCAATGCGGTGATCGTCGATCATTCGGGCATCTACAAGGCCGATATCGGGTTGAAGAACGGCCGCATCGTCGCGATCGGCAAGGCCGGCAATCCGGATATGCAGCCGGGCGTCAACATCATCGTCGGCCCGGGCACGGAGGCGATCGCCGCCGAAGGCAAGATCGTGACCGCAGGCGGCATGGACAGCCATATCCACTTCATTGCGCCGCAGCAGATCGAAGAAGCGCTGATGTCAGGCATGACCTGCATGCTCGGCGGCGGCACGGGGCCGGCGCACGGCACGCTGGCCACCACCTGCACGCCAGGCCCCTGGCATCTTGCGCGCATGATCGAGGCGGCGGATGCCTTCCCGATGAACCTTGCCTTTGCCGGCAAGGGCAATGCCTCGCTGCCGGGAGCATTGACCGAAATGGTGCTGGCCGGCGCCACCTCGCTGAAACTGCACGAGGACTGGGGCACGACGCCTGGCGCCATCGATTGCTGCCTGTCGGTCGCTGACGAATACGACGTGCAGGTGATGATCCACACCGATACGCTGAACGAAAGCGGCTTCGTCGAGGATACGATCGGCGCCATCAAGGGCCGCACCATCCATGCCTTCCACACGGAAGGGGCGGGCGGCGGGCATGCGCC
Organism: Rhizobium esperanzae; assembly: GCF_014197615.1. GTDB lineage: Bacteria > Pseudomonadota > Alphaproteobacteria > Rhizobiales > Rhizobiaceae > Rhizobium > Rhizobium esperanzae_A. The sequence goes on along the minus strand of NZ_JACIFY010000008.1, from coordinate 129,151 downwards.
CGACATCATCAAGATCTGCGGCCAGCCGAACGTCATCCCGTCGTCCACCAATCCGACGCGGCCCTATACGGTCAATACCATCGCCGAGCATCTCGACATGCTGATGGTCTGCCATCACCTGTCGCCGTCGATCCCCGAGGATATTGCCTTTGCCGAAAGCCGGATCCGCAAGGAGACGATCGCGGCTGAAGACATCCTGCACGATATCGGCGCCTTCTCGATCATCTCGTCGGACAGCCAGGCCATGGGTCGCGTCGGCGAGGTGGCGATCCGCACCTGGCAGACGGCCGACAAGATGAAGCGCCAGCGCGGCCGGCTGAAGGAGGAAAAGGGCGACAACGACAATTTCCGCGTTCGCCGCTATATCGCCAAATACACGATCAATCCGGCGATCGCCCACGGTCTCAGCCATGAGATCGGTTCGGTCGAGATCGGCAAGCGCGCAGACCTCGTGCTCTGGAACCCGGCCTTCTTCGGCGTGAAGCCCGATATGGTGCTGCTCGGCGGATCGATCGCCGCCGCCCCGATGGGCGATCCGAACGCCTCGATCCCGACGCCGCAGCCGGTGCACTACCGGCCGATGTTCGCATCCTATGGCAAGAGCCTCACCAATTCCTCCGTCACTTTCGTCAGCCAGGCCTCGCTCGATGCCGGGCTGAAGGGCCGGCTCGGGGTGGCAAAGGACCTCGTCGCGGTCAAGAATACGCGCGGCGGCATCTCCAAGGCGTCGATGATCCACAATGATCTGACGCCGGAGATCGAGGTCGATCCGGAGACCTACGAAGTCAGGGCGAACGGCGAATTGCTGACCTGCGAACCGGCGACGGTGCTGCCGATGGCGCAGCGCTATTTCCTGTTTTAGGCGCACGTCCAATGTGCGACTGGTGGTTTCGATGAGGACAGGCATCCGCTGGTTGCTGCGGATCGTGTTCCTGATCGTGTTTTTGGCGGCCTGCGGAACCTTCATTCCCCGGCCGCTGATTGCCCCGGTCGAGGCGTCGTCCGCGGCGGCTACGCACCGGGTGCTCCTGCTGTCGGGGCCGATCCATACCGATATTGCCATTCCGCTCGACGAGGAGACGCGGGCGGCCTTTTCCTTCCTCGACGGTCCTGATTTTCCGCTCGGCCATCCAAATGCGGAATGGCTTATCATCGGCTGGGGCGGCCGTGCCTTCTATCTGGAAACCCCGACCTGGGGGGAGCTGAAGCCGCTGCCGGTTCTGCGGGCGCTGACGATCGACCGTTCGGTGCTGCATGTCGACCTTGCCGGTCACATCACCGAGCCGCAGCCCACCATCGCGGCATTCGATATCGGCGACGATCAAATGGCGCGGCTGCGCAAATTCATCTCCGACAGCTTCGTTCGCGAAGCGGGCGTGGTGGTGCCGATCCCGGACGCCGGTTACGGCGAGATCGATCGGTTCTTCGAGGCCAAGGGATATTTCAACGCGCTCTTCGGCTGCAACACCTGGACGGCGGCTGCACTCCGCTCGGCCGGGCTTCGAACCGGCTTATGGAATCCGCTTCCACAATCATTGCGATTGTCTCTCGGTGTCTACAATTGAAGCAGCCACCGGCCTGTCCGCTGGTAAAGTGAATTGTGGGCGCAGCTCTCCATTTGGTTGTAAAATTCAATGGGAGAACCGGTATTTCCCCAAGTAGATCATTCTGGAACAGCCTGACCGGGCAATCTGACAAAGCTGTTTTAAATCAAATGCCTAAGTGTCTCCCTGCACTGTCCGATTCAGGGATTGGGAGACTGCATCTCCTGCTAGAAAAAATCTGTCCACCGAATCGTCCGAAACCGTTCGAATTTTAACGGTTCGATTAAGACACCCGCAGCAATTGGCCTCTTATCAATGCCGTGCAACGCCGGACAGGAAGGTTGATTCTCATGAAAAACTGGATGTCGCTGCAGGCCGATTTTGGCAATTTTCAACATCGCAGGAACGTCTATTTCTTCGCTTTGAAGATGAGCTTTCTTGCCGTCATTCTCTCCGGCGTCATCATGTCGCTGACGATACCGCCGCTCGGCTTTTTCGGGCTGTTGCCGGTGACGCTCTCGCATGCGCTCGGATTCGGCACGATTTTTTCCTGGCTCGTCGGCGGGACGGTTTCCGGCATGCTGTCGCTGGCGGCTGGTTTTGCCCTGCATGAGTTAACGCTGTCGCGTGCGGAGTTCGAAAAGCTCAGCCGCACGGACACGCTCTCCGGCCTCCTGAACCGGCGTGCCTTTACCGAGGCGCTTGAGAACACCGAGAGCAATGCCTCGCTCGTCATATTCGATGTCGACCGCTTCAAGGCGATCAACGATCGTTTCGGCCATGCCTGCGGCGATGCCGTCATCACGGCTGTCTCGGCCGTTCTGACCTCGGCTTTCGACGAATTGTCCGTCGTCGCGCGCCTCGGCGGCGAGGAATTCGGCGTCATCGTCTCCGGCGAACCGCTGGAGGCGCGGCTGGAGCGGATCCAGGCAGTGCGGGCAAGGATCGCGGGTGGACCGATCGTGACAGAGGGGCACAATATCGGCATCACCATTTCCGGCGGCGTGGCCGATCTCGTCGCCGGGCGCAGCAAGCAGCAGGTCTATGCCTCCGCCGACCGGGCGCTCTACCTGGCCAAGGCCCTCGGGCGCAATCGCGTCGTGCATGAACGGGAGGGGCTGCACCATGCCTGGCACGGGCTTTCCGAAAATAGCCCCGATGCCGAGAGCAGAGGGCTGGGGGGCGACAACGTGATGCAGGCCTACGGAATATAAAAGCCGGCTCCCGAGCAAAAGGCCATTGGTGCTTGCATCGGGAGGGGCTATTTTGCATGGTCGTCGTCTCATCAAAACGGACATATCATGCAGCGCGTTATCTCCTATCTTCCAGCCGGAACCCCGTCCTCCCATCCGACCGCCCAGGTCAAGCTGCCGCATGATCTGCGCCATCTGCGCCGCAAGCTGCTGCATCTGGAAAATGGCGAGATGGTCATGCTCGATCTCAAGGACCCGGTGCTTTTTGCCAATGGCGACCTGCTGGTGCGCGACGATGGCGAACTGATCGAGATCCTCGCCGCCAATGAGAAGCTCTTCGAAGTCCGCGGCCGCGACCGCACACATCTGGTCGAGCTTGCCTGGCATCTCGGCAACCGCCATCTCGCAGCCCAGATCGAGGAAGACCGCATCGTCATCCTGCGCGATCATGTCATCCGCACCATGCTGCAGGGGCTGGGCGCCACCGTCCTCGATATCGACGAGCCCTTCCAACCGGCACGCGGCGCCTATCATGCCCATGGCGGCCACTCGCACGATCACGGACATGCGGTTCACGACCACGGGCATGACCACAAACATGATCATGGCCACGACCATGTGCATGGACCGGGATGCAATCATGACCATGACCACGACCACGGGCATCACGGCCACAAGCACGACTGAAGCTCGATGACGGGGAACTCTGAACTGCAGGCATTGCTGCGTCTGACGGCATGGCTCTCGCCGGCTTTCCCGATCGGCAGTTTTGCCTATTCGGGCGGTCTGGAGCGGGCGGTGGCCGATGGGCTCGTCACCGATGCGGCCTCGCTTGCGGCTTGGATCTGCACGCTGTTCGGCCATGGCTCCGTCTGGAACGATGCCGTGCTTCTGGCTGAGAGCCACAGGCGCCAGGCGGAACCCGCGCACCTTGCCGAAGTCGCCGCACTTGCCGAGGCCCTTGCCGGATCGCGCGAGCGCCATCAGGAAACGATGCTGCTCGGCGAGGCCTTTCTGGCGGCAGCGCGGGCCTGGCCGGACGAGGTTTTCGACAGACTGCCCGGCAAGGCCGCCTATCCCATCGCGGTCGGCGCGGTTGCGGGCGCGCATGGCATAAGGCCTGAGGAGGTGCTCGCGGTCTTCCTGCACGCCTATGCTTCGCAGGCGGTTTCATCGGGCATTCGCCTCGGCGTCGCCGGTCAGAAGGACGGCGTTGCCGTGCTTGCCGGCCTTGAAGCGCAAATTGCGAAGGTCGCCCGGCGGGCGGCAAGCTCGACGCTCGACGATCTCGGCTCGGCGACGGTTCAGGCCGATATCGCCAGCCTGCGCCACGAAACGCAGGCGACGCGGCTTTTCCGGTCCTAAAGAACCAAATTATCCGTGCGACTGCGTCATTTGACGGTGGCGCGCGCCGGCGGCGTGGCTATCATCGCGATACCATTGGAGTACGACACATGAAATCAAGAAACGGACCTCTGCGCGTCGGCATCGGCGGGCCGGTTGGCTCGGGCAAGACGGCGCTGACCGAAAAGCTCTGCAAGGCGATGCGTGACGACTATTCCGTCGCCGTCGTCACCAACGATATCTACACGACCGAGGATGCCGAAGCGTTGGTGCGCATGCAGGCACTGCCTTCCGACCGCATCGTCGGTGTGGAGACAGGCGGCTGCCCGCATACCGCCATTCGCGAAGACGCGACGATCAATCTTCAGGCGATCGCCGGCCTCAATGAGCGCATCCCCGATCTCGACGTCGTCTTTATCGAATCCGGCGGCGACAATCTGGCGGCGACCTTTTCGCCCGACCTGGCCGACATCACCATCTATGTCATCTCGGTCTGCCAGGGCGAGGAAATCCCGCGCAAGGGCGGGCCCGGCATCACCCGCTCCGACCTGCTCGTCATCAACAAGAAGGATCTGGCGCCGCATGTCGGCGCCGATCTCGATGTGATGGACCGGGATGCGACGCGCATGCGCGCAAGCCGCCCCTTCGTTTTTTCCGACATGAGGCGCGGCGACGGCGTCAGCTCGATCGTCAGTTTCCTGAGAGAGCAGGGTGGGCTCTAGATTTGTATGATCTTGGCCGGACTTGACCTTGTGCGAGCTAATTTTTCGGTCGGATCGGATTCCCCGATTTGAGGCACGTCTCCACCAAGACCGGCGCGGGCTGCGGACGTATTTCCTTAACGAGCGCGTCATGACGTGAGGCGCTTCCCTCCTCCGCCATGGCGGAAAGCAGCATGGGGCAGCCGCGACAATCGCCGCGGCGCGGACACGCGGCCGAAATGCCGGTCTTGCCGTTCGGTTTGCACATTGGTTCTTCTCCGGAAATGCATCGGCGATGCCGCGGGCGGAGCCTCGATCCTCCGCCCGCAGCAACCTTTTCAGGCGGCCAGCTTCAGCGCGTCGGCAAGCTTGGCGAAGTCGCCGGCCGAAAGTCCGGGACGGACGGCGAAGTCAATGACGGCTTGAAAGATTTCCTGCGGCGCATTCTTCTTCATGCCGCCCAAGAGTGTCGCACGCTCCGCCGGATTGATCGCCGGAATCATGATGCGCATGAAAGCCATGCTCTTTTCCGGCGGCAGGGAGCCGATGATGTTCATCTCGATGCCGAGTATTTCCTCGTCGTTGAAGTAGCGCCACAGAACAGGGCCGGTCACCGCCTCCTCCTCGTGCATATGTGCGAAATCGTCGGCGATGTAGGCGGCAAAGGCGAGATAGAGCTTGCGGCCGCAGGCGGACTTGTGCAGCGGCCAGGCCTTTTCCCAGGCCACGATCAGTTCTTCCAGTTCGCGGAAGGCGGTGCGGTGGTCGTCGTGCTGCTCGTCCAGCGTGATGGTCGAGACGCCTTTGGCGGCGAGCGCCACGTGGATGTGGTCATCCTCGTGACTGACGTGGGAGGCGGCAAGCATCAGATAATGGCGCAGGTCGCCGATCAGGAAGACCGTCTCCTCGACATTCTGGAAATCGGCCGTGCCGAGGCGTCCGAGCAAGTCACAGCCGGCCTTGCGCAGACCCTTGTGTATTGCGCCGTAAATGTCGTAACGGCCGTTGAGATCGGGGATGCTGGTAAGCGAGAATTCATGGCTCATGATGGTTTTCCTCTCGTTGGCCGGCGCCTCTCTATGTGCGCCGGGCTGATAGCCGTGAGATAACCGAGGCCTCTGTGAAGCGCTTCCTAAAACCATCCTAAGCACTTGGAACGATTGCTAAGAATATCCTAACTAACTATCATCGCCTGACATCGGGGGGACAAGCATTGCTGGGGCCGGAACTTGCGGAATTTATAGAGAGTCCCGTCATGATCCTGTTCGCGACGCGCGACGAGGCCGGCCGGCCGATGATCGGCCGCGGCTCGGGAGTGTGCGTCGACCGGCAGAGCGGGCATTTGCACTTTCTGGCCTCCCGCAGCCAATGGCCTGATGCCGTGGGCGAGGCGCTGGTGGGCCGGCCGATTGCCATGACCTATGTGCGGGCCGCCGATTACAAAGCCTGCCAGATCAAGGGCCGGATCCTCGCGACGGGGCTGGCGGATGAGGCCCACCGGGCACGGGGCAAGGCCTATGTCGCAGAACAGCTCGCGCGCATGATGGCGCTTGGTGTCACCCGCATGCAGCTCTCCAGCACACTGTCGGACCGGGAACTCGTCTGCCTGACGATCGAGCCGCAGGCGATCTTCGAGCAGACGCCGGGGCCGGGCGCGGGGCGCAGGCTGACGCCGGAAACTGCAGCATGATCCCGCTCGAAGGGCTGCGCGACAGTTTCGAGGGAGTCATTCCCTCCATCATCGCCACCGCCGATGCAGACGGAATGCCCAATATTTCCTATCTCTCGCACGTGCATTACGTCGACGAGAAGCATGTCGCGCTATCCGACCAGTTCTTCTCCAAGACCGCTGTCAATGTGGCGCGCAACGGGCTTGCGACCGTGATGGTGGTCGACGGCTATAGCGGCCAGCAGCACGTGCTCGACCTGGTATTCCTGCGTTCCGAGACGGAGGGCGAGATATTCGAGCGTGTGGCGGTCCATCTGGCAATCCTGGAAAGCCGGCTGAGCGGGATTATGAAGTTGCGCGCCGTCGACATCTACCGGGTGGAGGACTGCCGGGCCGTGCCGGCCGCCAATCCGCTGGTCGAGCCGGAGCCGCTCTTTCTGCCCGACCTGATGGGCAAGGTGGCAAGGCTGACGACACGGATGTCGGACTGCAGCGATCCGGAAACGCTGCTTGACGTGACGCTTGAGGGTCTCGGCAAGCTCTTCGGCTATAACCATTCCATGGTGCTGGTGCCGGACGGAGAACGCGGCGGGCTGACGACGATCGCCAGCCGCGGCTACGACCAGTTCGGCTTCGGCGCCGAGGTTCCGGCCGGATGCGGCATTATCGGGCTTGCGGCCGAGCGGCGGCGCAATATGCGAATCACCGACTTGAGTCGCGGCCAGCGCTACATCCAGGCGGTGCGGGCCATGGCGGGCGTCGAGGATGCGGCGCCGATCCCCCTTCCGATGCTCGACAAGCCGCTCAGCCAGATTGCGCTGCCGCTCGTCGCGCGGGGAAGGCTCGTCGGCGTGCTGTTTTCGGAATCGACAGAGCGGTTCACCTTCCGCCATCGCGACGAGGAGGCGCTGATCGCCATCGCAGCGCATCTGGCGACCGCGCTCTCCTTCCTTTCGGAGGAACGCGAGCGGGCGGAGACAAACGGGCGCGAAAAGGCTGATGCGCACGCTGGCCAGGCCGGCAGCGTGCCCGCCGGCCGGCGCATCGCTGTGCGCTTCTATCCGCGCGACGGCTCGCTCTTCGTCGATGACGACTATCTCATCCGCGGCGTGCCGGGGCGGCTGCTCCTGCATTTCCTCGAGGACTATGTGCGTAGCGGCAAGCAGGATTTTCTCAACCGCGAGATCCGCCGCGACCGGCGCCTGCAACTGCCGGATTTCAAGGACAATCTGGAGACTCGGCTGATCTTGCTGCGCCGACGACTGGAGGAAAAGGCGGGCCCGATCATGCTCGAGCGCGCCGACCGCGGCCGCCTGCGGCTCATCCTTGCCGGCCGTCCCGAGATTGAAGTGGTGGAAGACTGACCACGGCAGGCTTCCCCTCCGCTCACAGTTTTCGGCATCATGCTCTGTGGGTCAGACCTGCCGCAGCACATCGACGTTGCTGATTGCGATGCCCCCGCCGCGCACGGTGACCCCCGCCGTCTTCAATGTCGAAAAGGCCGCCGGCTAAGACAGGGGAAAGAGAAAGCGGCGGGATTGATTTCGGTCAAATGCGGAGATGATCGATAAAACGAAGCGGGCCGGGAGATCGTCTCGACCCGTTCGTTTACTCGGCTTTGCTCACTCCGCCGCAAAGGGCGGCAGGCGCAGCACGTTGGTGTCGTTGGCGCTCTTGCGCTTGCTTTCCGGCTTTTCGATCGCGGTCAGGCGCTCGTCCAGCGAGTCGATATCGCTGCGGTTCTCGCGGGTCACGCGGGTGAGATCCTCGCGTGACAGCGGCAGCTCCTCCTCGTCCTTCCTGCCGACGAGGCGCCCGAACATCCAGCCGAGCAGGCGGGAGAGATCGTCCATGATCAGGAAGAAGGAGGGCACGACGACCAGCGACAGGACGGTCGAGACGATGATGCCGCCGATCACGGCGATCGCCATCGGCGCACGGAACGAGCCGCCTTCGCCGACACCAAGTGCTGATGGCAGCATGCCGGCGGACATGGCGATCGAGGTCATGATGATCGGCCGGGCGCGTTTGCGGCCGGCTTCGACCATGGCCTCGACGCGGGCCATGCCCTGATGGCGCATCTCGATTGCGAAATCGACGAGCAGGATGGCGTTCTTGGTGACGATCCCCATCAGCATCAGAATACCGATCATGACAGGCATCGACAGCGGGTTGCTGGTGACGATCAGACCGGCCGCGACGCCGCCGATGGCCAGCGGCAGCGAGAACAGGATGGTGAAGGGCTGGATCACGTCCTTGAAGAGCAGGATCAGCACCGTCAGCACCAGCAGCAGGCCCATCAGCATGGCGTTGACGAAGCTCTGCTGCATCTCGCTCTGCACCTTGGTATCGCCGCTTTCGGCAAGGTGCACCGAGGCCGGAATATTGGCATCCTTGACGATTTCGCGGAAACGGGCCGATGCCGTGTCGAGCGCCACGCCCTGCGGCAGGTCGGAACCGATCGAGACGACGCGGTAGCGGTTGTTGCGCTTGATCGAGCTTACGCCTTCCGAATAGTCGATATTGGCGACGCTTGCCAGCGGAACCGTGCCGCCGCTGGCGGTGCGGATCTTCAGCGCCCGGATGGCCGCGAGATCGCGGCGCATATCGAGCGAGGCCTGGACGCGGATCGGGATCTGGCGATCGTCGAGCGAGATCTTGGCAAGGGCCGCATCGACATCGCCGATGGTGGCGACGCGGATCGTCTCGGAGATCTGCTGCGGCGTGATGCCGAGGCGGGCGGCCTCGTCCTTGCGCGGATAGACCTGCAGTTCCGGACGGGGCAGGGCGCCGTCGGCGCTGACATTGGCGAGCAGCGGATCGGCGCGAAGCTTCGATTCCAGAATGCCGACAGCCTCGTTCAGGTCCTTCTCGTTCTTGGAGAGAAAGTTGAAGGAGAGGTCGCGCTCGCCGCGGTCGTTGAGCTTCAGGATATGAACGTCGGGAATATCGCGCAGTTTGGCGAAGACTTCCTTCTCGATATTCCATTGCGGACGTTCACGGCCATGGACCTCCACCTTCGGCAGCATCGGGCCGATGACCGGGATATGGCCGATCACGTCGTTGACCAACTTCTTGACCAGCGACTGGTCGAGCTTGTCGAGCGCCAGCGTGATGGTCGCGCGGCGCAGTTCGAGCTCTCCCTTCGGCGATGCGCCGCCGAGGACGAAGACGCTTTCGACGCCATTGATGTCCTTGACCCTGTCATAGATCGCATCGGTCGTCTTCTCGGTGTCGTCGAGCCGCGCATTGGGCGGCAGTTCGACGGAGAGAACGATGCGCGAGGCATCCTCCGGCGGCAGGAAGCTGCCGGGAACCTTCAGCAGCAGGAAGACGGAGCCAACCAGGAAGAGGAGCGCCACAATCAGGGTCGCGTAGCGGGTGTACCAGCGCCCGGTCGTGCCGCGTATCAGCCGTGTATAGCCCTTCATCAGCAGGCTGTCATTGTCGTGATGGTCCTCCATGCCGTCTTCGGCGCGCATGAGATAGGCGGCCATCATCGGGGTGATGAGGCGCGCTACCATCAGCGAGAAGAATACGGAAAAGGCGACGGTCAGGCCGAATTGGATGAAGTACTGGCCCGGAATGCCCGGCATGAAGGAAACCGGCACGAAGACGGCGATGATCGTGAAGGTGGTGGCGATGACGGCGAGGCCGATTTCATCCGCCGCCTCGATCGCCGCCCGATAGGGCGTCTTGCCCATCTTGATATGGCGGGCGATGTTCTCGATTTCCACGATCGCATCGTCGACCAGGATGCCGGTCGCCAGTGTCAAGGCAAGGAAGCTGACGAGGTTCAGCGAGAAGCCCATCATGTCCATGACCCAGAAGGTCGGGATCGCCGACAGCGGCAGGGCGATGGCGGAAATCAAGGTTGCCCGCCAATTCCGGAGGAACAGCAGAACGACGATGACGGCGAGCAGCGCGCCTTCGAGCAGCGTATGAATGGCGGCTTCGTAGTTGCCGTAGGTGAAATAGACCGAATCGTCGATCTTCTCGATCTTCACATTCGGGTTTTCGCTTCCGACCTTGTCGAGGCTCTGCGCCACGGTTTCGGCGACGCTGACTTCGCTGGCGCCCTTCGAGCGGAAGACGCCGAAGGTGACAACAGGCGTATCGTTGAAGCGCGAGAAGGATTTCGGCTCCTCATAGGTGTCCTTGATGACGCCGAGATCGGACAGCTTGACGAAGCGGCCGCTCGGCAGCGCGATCGTCGTGTCGGCAAGTTCGGCGACGTTGCGGGCATCGCCGAGAACGCGGATCGCCTGTTCGCTGCCCGCCACCTGGCCGCGGCCGGAGCCGAGATCGACATTGGTGCCGCGCAACTGCTCATTCACGCTTGCAGCGGTGATGCCGTAGGCGTCGAGCTTTCCGGGGGTGAGCTCGATGCGTACTTCGCGCTCCGCGCCGCCGTAACGGTCGACGCGGCCGATGCCGGCCTGGCCCTGCAGGGCGCGCTTGATCGTGTCGTCGACGAACCAGGAGAGTTCTTCCAGCGACATGTCGGGCGAGGAAACGGCGAAGGTCTGGATTGCCTGGCCCTCGACATCGACCTTGGTGACGATAGGTGCTTCGGCCGTTGCCGGCAGATCGCTGCGAATGCGGTCGATCGCATCCTTCACGTCCTGCACGGCCTGTTCCGTCGGCACTTCCATCCGGAACATGACGTTGGTCTGCGAGCTGCCGTCGGTCACCGTCGACTGGATTTCGTCGATGCCGGTGATGGAGGCGATCGCATCTTCGATCTCCTTCGTCACTTGCATTTCGAGCTCGGCCGGCGAAGCCCCGCTCTGCGTCACGCTGATCGAGACGAGCGGCACGTCGATGTTCGGGAAGCGCGTGATCGGCAGCTTGTTGAAGGACTGAATGCCGATGAAGATCAGCAGGCAGAAGGCCAGCAGCGGCGCGATGGGATTTCGAATGGACCAGGCTGAAAAATTCATCGGATGGTCTCTTTAGTTGGAAGCGGAGGGCTGTTCACGCACCGGCGTGATGTGGTCGCCGTCACGGACATAGGCGCCCGCCTTGGCCACGACCTCATCGCCGCTCTTCAATCCCTTGACGATCTCGACATAGGCGCCGTCCTGGATGCCGGTCTCGATCTTGGCAAATTTCACCACGCCATCCTCGACCTTGCGGGCAGAGGAGCCTTCGTTGCCGGTCAGCACCGCCGTCAGGGGAAGCGATACGCCGTCCGTCTCGCGCACGATGATCTCGGCGCTGCCATACATGCCGGAACGCGCCTTGCTGTCATCGTCGATCGAGATATGCACCAGGCCGAGGCGGGTGCTGGCATCGACGGTCGGCGAAACCAGGCGCACGGCGCCTGAAAGTTTCTCGCGGCTGCCGGAAAGTGAAATCGTCGCCTTCTGACCGGCCATGATCCTGACGATGTCGCTTTCGGCGACCTCGGCCACGAGCTCGATATCGCCGTCGCGGATGATCGTGAACAGAGGATCGCCGTTGCCGGCGGCAATGGCCCCGACCTTGGCGTTCTTTGCCGCGATCGTGCCGGCGACCGGGGTCTTCACATCGGTGCGGGCAAGTTTCAGATCGGCATCGGCGATCTGGCTGTCGAAGACCTTGAGATCGGCTTCGGCGACCTCGATCGCCTGTTCGGCGGAGACGACGCGGGCATTGGCGGCGGCGGCTGTCGCATCGGCCTGTTCGACCTGGGCGGTGGAAACGGTGCCCTTCTTGCCCATTTCCTGGGAGCGGGCCTGCTGCTGCCTTGCCTGTTCGGCATTGGCCTGGGCTTCGATGAGCTGGGCGCGCAGCTGGGCGAGGCTTGCCTCGCCCTTGGCTTTCGTCGCCATCATCTGGCTCTTCTCCAGGACCAGCGCGTCATCGTTGAGCGTCGCCAGCGTGCTTTCCGCCTGAACCTTGTCGCCGATATCGGCTTTCAGCGTGCGGATCGACAGGCCTTCGACCTGCGGCTGGATATAGACTTCCTCGACGGGTTTGACCGTTCCCGTGCCGATGACACGGTCGACGAGAGTGCGATTGACAGCCGTGGTGACGACGATCGCCGGCAGGTTCTGCTGCGGTTTTACAACAGGCGCTTCCTGCGACAATGCTGTTGATGCAGCCAGCAGCGCTGCAAAAAGGGTGGATGCGCCTAGAATTCCAATCGGCTTGCGTGCCATGCGTCTTCGTCCAATCTTGTAACAAGCTTAGCCGAACTCGCGCGTCTGTCCTTCAGCTCGCGACCAGGCCACTGCCTTTGCTGCATTCTCAAGGGTATCCACACATCATTTGCCGTCATCCCTCGCCGGCAAATCGGCTTCTAGTTGGTATCGATTTGCTCGATATGCAAGCCCGGCAGAAAACAATTCCCCATGAGCCGATAATAATTACCATCAGAACCTGAATCAATCACCGCAAGGTTATGCGAACATGACGATGATTGATCGCGCTTCTACCCCAATGACGTTTGACGCCCGACAAATGCGACAGTTGCAAGGCATTTTTTTCGACTTGAAAAAAGAAACGCGCGGAAAATCTCCCGCGCGTTTCGGTTTGGCGTATCGCGGTGATTACTTGGCCGCTGCGTCGGTAACGTCGTGCGTCCAGGCGCCCGAGGGCTCTTTGCTGATGATCTTCTGGTCGAGCAGCGCCTTCGCCGTGCGGGCATAAAGCGCCTCGTCCAGCTTGCCGGAGCCGTCGCCGACGAGCTTGGCGACTTCGCCCATCATGCGCTTCTGATGGTTCTCGTCCTGGCCGCCATTGTCCATGACGATCTCGGCGGCCTCATCCGGATTTTCGGTCGCATATTTCCAGCCTTTCATCGAGGCGCGGACGAACTTGACCATCTTCTCCTTGAAGGCCGGGTCCTTCAGCTTGTCTTCCATCGCATAGAGGCCGTCTTCGAGAAGGTCGTTGCCCATTTGCGTGTAGTTGAAGACCGTCAGTTCCTCCGGCTTGAAGCCGGCATCGATCGCCTGCCAGTATTCATTATAGGTCATCACCGAGATGCAGTCGGCCTGCTTCTGGACGAGCGGCTGCACGTCGAAGCTTTGCTTCAAGACTGTGACGCCGTTCGCACCGCCTTCTGTGGACAGGCCGAGCTTGTTCATCCAGGCGAAGAAGGGATATTCGTTGCCGAAGAACCAGACGCCGAGCGTGTGGCCCTTGAAGTCGGCTTCGGTCTTGACCGGGCCATCCTTGCGGCAGATCATTTCCAGGCCGGACTTCTGGTAGGGCTGGGCGATGTTGACGAGCGGAACGCCCTTTTCGCGGGCAACCAGCGCCCCGCCCATCCAGTCGACGATGACATCGGCGCCGCCGCCGGCAATCACCTGCTCGGGGGCGATGTCGGGGCCGCCCGGCTTGATGTCGACGTCGAGGCCCTCTTCCTTGTAGAAACCCTTGTCCTTGGCGACATAATATCCGCCGAACTGGCTCTGCGTGACCCATTTCAGCTGCAGCACGACCTTGTCGGCGGCCATCGCATGGGCTGCTGCAAGCGACATTGCGCTCGCCATCATTGCAACCATCAACTTTTTCATTTTTTTGTCCTTACCCTCTGAAGTTATGCCCGGACCCCATTTGCGAAGCCCGTGCGCGCCTAGCCACCACGGATAGACGGATGCCAGAACGTCACCGCCCGTTCGGTCAGGGCGATGATGCCATAAAAGATCGAGCCGGCCAGCGCTGCGACAGCGATTTCCGCCCAGACCATGTCGACATTCATGCGGCCGATCTCGGTGGAGATACGGAAGCCCATGCCGACGATCGGCGTTCCGAAGAATTCGGCAACGATGGCACCAATCAGCGCCAGCGTCGAGTTGATCTTCAGTGCGTTGAAAATGAAGGGCATGGCCGCCGGCAGCTTGAGCTTGAGCAGCGTCTGCCAATCGCTCGAGGCATAGGTGCGCATCAGGTCGCGCTCCATGCTGCCGGAGGCGGCAAGGCCGGCGACGGTGTTCACCAGCATCGGGAAGAAGGTCATGATGATGACGACGGCGGCCTTCGACGGCCAGTCGAAGCCGAACCACATGACCATGACCGGGGCGACGCCGATGATCGGCAGGGCCGACACCATGTTGCCGATCGGCAGCAGGCCGCGGCGCAGGAAAGCGATACGGTCGGCCAGCACCGCGACGGCGAAGCCGGCGAGGCAGCCGACGATATAACCGATCAGTACCGCCTTGAAGATCGTCTGCCTGACGTCTGCGCCGAGGATCGGCAGCGAGGCCATGATGCGCTGGCCGATGGCGCTCGGCGGCGGCAGGATGATGAAGGGAATGCCGCCGCCGCGCGTGACCGCTTCCCAGAGGATGAGGATCCAGGCGCCGAAGATCGCCGGGATCAGCAGTTGAAGTGTCGATTTGCCGAACGCGGTGAGGGGCTGCAGTTTCGACAGCTCGGTGACGCATCGCCAGGCCAGCAGCCAGCAGGAAAAAAGCAGCAGGAAGAAGGCCCGCGTCGCCGTTCCCTCATTGCCGGAAAGAGCCGACAGCAGCATCCAGGCGGCGCCATGTGCGCCGATGAACAGCACGGTGGCGCGGTAGGCCGGTGGCTGCGGAGCAAAAGACAGGAGAGCGGCCGCGGCGATGATGATGAAGACGAGGCCCGTCGTGCCGTCGCTCAAGGGGCGTGCGGCACCCTCGGCGAAAAGCGGAAGGCTCGCCAGCGCCGCGATGCAGAGGAGGAGGGCGACGACAGCCTGCCACGAGAAGTTCAGATGTCTCATGCCGGCCTCCCGCCCATGGCGCGGTCGACGATCTTTGCGGCAATGCCGACGATCGCAACAAGAATGCCCGCCAGCAGCGATCCGGCGACGAGCGCTGCCCAGATATCGATGGTCTGGCTGTAATAGGAGCCGGCGAGCAGCTTGGAGCCGATGCCGGCAACGGCGCCTGTCGGCAGTTCACCGACGATGGCGCCGACGAGACTGGCGGCGATCGCGACCTTCATCGAGGTGAAAAGGAAGGGGATCGAGGCCGGAACACGCAGCTTCCAGAAAGTCTGCGTCGGGCTGGCGTAATAGGTGCGCATCAGGTCGAGATGCATGATCTCAGGCGAACGCAATCCCTTCACCATGCCGACGGCAACGGGGAAAAAGGAGAGGTAGGTGGAGATCAATGCCTTGGAGACAAGACGGGAGGCGTCGGAATCGAGATTCAGAAGATGGGCAATTGCGTTGTCGCCGGTCAGCACATTGTAGGAGATGATGACGATCATCGGCGCGATGGCGAGGATCGGTATGGTCTGGCTGGCCACCAGCCAGGGCATCAGCGAGCGATCCATGGCGCGGTTGTGGACGATCAGCACCGCAAGAAGGATGCCGAGCAGCATGCCGAAGCCGAAGCCGAGCAGGGTGGAGGAGAGCGTCACCCAGCTGTGATAGACGAGGCTGCGATTGCTCGAAAGGCTGCGCAGGAAAGTGTTCTCGTAAACGTTCTGCGCCACCTGATGCGGCGCCGGCAGGATCGGCTTCGGCTGCGCAAGCGTCTTGCCGATGAATTCCATCGTGGTGGGCGTGGCGCCGGCGCGGCTGTCCATGTCGCGCTGGAACGGCGCGTTCATCAGGACTGCGGCGACATACCAGATGGCGACGAGGGCGAGCAGGATGGTGGTGACGGGGACGATCTTGTTTTTGACGGTGTCTGGTTTCAAAGGGATCGCTCCCATGTGAGGTCGATCGTGAAGATACCCCTGGCCCCGGAACGCAATGGCCTAAATCTCATGACTATGCCCCGTCCTCAGCCCCTCGCGGACGCGATGGGCGATTTCCAGGAATTCCGGGGTGTCGCGGATGTCGAGCGGGCGTTCGGCCGGCAGGGGCGAGTCGATCACGTCGGTGACGCGGCCCGGGCGCGGCGACATCACGACGATCTTGGTCGAGAGGTAGACGGCTTCGGGGATGGAATGGGTGACGAAGCAGATCGTCTTGTTGGTGCGCGCCCAGAGTTTCAGCAGCTCTTCGTTCAGGTGGTCCCGGACGATTTCGTCGAGTGCGCCGAAGGGTTCGTCCATCAACAGCAGGTCGGCATCGAAGGCGAGTGCGCGGGCGATCGAGGCGCGCTGCTGCATGCCGCCGGAGAGTTGCCAGGGGAATTTCTTTTCGAAGCCCGACAGGCTGACGAGATCGAGGGCTTCGGCGATGCGTCTCGTCCGGTCGGCGCCGCCATAACCCATGATTTCCAGCGGCAGGGCGATGTTGTTTTCGATGGTGCGCCAGGGATAGAGCGCCGGGGCCTGGAAGACATAGCCGTAGGCGCGGGCCTTACGGGCCTCCTCCGGCGTCATGCCGTTGATCAGAATCTCGCCCGAAGTGCTCTTTTCGAGATCGGCGATGACGCGCAGGAAGGTCGTCTTGCCGCAGCCGGACGGGCCAATGAAAGAGACGAAATCGCCCTTGCGAACATCGAGATTGACATCGCTCAGTGCACGCACCGGGGCGTCATTCGCCTGGTAGGTGAGACAGAGATCCTTGGCGGATACGACGGAGGGTGCTTGCATCAATGCGACCGTTCTTGTTTTCGCCGCGGGGCTGCGGTTTGCGTGTTACCATCGCCGCAGGCCCTGCCGGCGGCACATTTCATGGAGGAAGAGCATGGACGCGACATCAAAGCCCACCTGCCACATCGTTCGCCCCAACCACGCCTATGACGGCAAGCAGGGGCTTAGCTATTTCGAAGGGATAGCGGCCGAGTCGGTCGGCGCCAAGGGCATCTGCATGCACCTTTTGACGATCCCGCCCGGCGTGCGCGCCAAGGCGCATCTGCACGAGGCGCATGAGACGGCAATCTACATGCTCTCCGGCGAGGCGCATACGTGGTACGGAGACCGGCTGGAGCAGCACGTCGTCGTCCATGCCGGCGAGCTTTTCTATATCCCGGCCGGCGTGCCGCACCTGCCGGCAAACCTCAGCAGCACGCCGTGCACGGCGATCATCGCGCGCACCGATCCGAACGAGCAGGAAAGCGTCGTGCTGCTGCCGGAATTGGATGCGCTGGTGCCTGCGTGAGGTCATTGGCATCAAGGCAGCCGTCCCCGATTGATGGCCATGTCGTCATGGACCATCGTCAAACGCCGGTCGCCGGAATGCCGCTGCGCGTCACCTTGCGCGGGGCAGTGATCTCTTTCCAGGTGGAGAGTGCCTTGCTGACGGCCGTCACCGGTTCGCGCCTGACGAATTCACCATGGCCCTCGCGGGTCTTGACCGTGCTTTCCTCGATCGCAACGACGCCACGTGTCAGCGTGTAGCGCGGCAGGCCGGTCACTTCCTTGCCTTCGAAGACGTTGTAGTCGATCGCCGACTGCTGAGCCTTGGACGAGATGGTCTTGGAACGCTTCGGATCCCAGACGACGATATCGGCATCGGCGCCGACCAGGATCGCGCCCTTTTTCGGATAGATGTTGAGGATCTTGGCGATGTTGGTCGAGGTGACGGCGACGAATTCGTTCATCGTCAGCCGGCCGGTATTGACGCCGTTCGTCCAGAGCATCGGCATGCGGTCTTCCAGGCCGCCGGTGCCGTTCGGGATCTTGGTGAAGTCGCCGACGCCGAAACGCTTCTGCGCTGTCGTGAAGGCGCAATGGTCGGTCGCGACCACCTGCAGCGAGCCGGACGCAAGACCGGCCCAGAGACTGTCCTGATGCTGCTTATTGCGGAAGGGGGGCGACATGACGCGGCGGGCGGCATGATCCCAGTCGGGATTGGAATATTCGCTCTCGTCGAGCGTCAGGTGCTGGATCAGCGGTTCGCCGTAAACGCGCATGCCCTTGGCGCGGGCGCGGCGGATCGCCTCGTGCGCCTGTTCGCAGGAAGTGTGGACGATATAAACCGGGCAGCCGGCCATGTCGGCGATCATGATGGCGCGGTTGGTGGCCTCGCCCTCGACTTCGGCCGGGCGGGAATAGGCATGCGCCTCGGGGCCGTTATTGCCCTCGGCCAGCAGCTTTGCCGACATCGAGGCGACGACGTCGCCGTTTTCGGCATGCACCAGCGGCAGCGCGCCGAGTTCGGCGCAGCGCTGGAAGGATGCGAACATCTCGTCGTCGTCGACCATCAGCGCGCCCTTGTAGGCCATGAAGTGCTTGAAGGTGTTGATGCCCTTGTCGCGGACGATGGTCTCCATCTCCTTGAAGACCTGCTCACTCCACCAGGTGACCGCCATATGGAAGGAATAGTCGCAATTGGCGCGGGTCGATTTGTTGTCCCACATGGTCAGCGCCTCGAGCAGCGACTGGCCAGGGGCGGGAAGGGCGAAATCGACGACCATGGTCGTGCCGCCGGAAAGGGCCGCGCGCGTGCCGCTCTCGAAATCGTCGGAGGAATAGGTGCCCATGAAAGGCATTTCGAGGTGGGTATGAGGATCGATGCCGCCGGGCATGATGTAACAGCCCGTGGCGTCCAGGGTTTCATCGCCGGAGAGGTTCGGACCGATCTCGACGATCTTGCTGCCGTCGATCTTGACATCAGCCTTGTAGGTGAGGTCGGCCGTGACGATGGTGCCGTTCTTGATGACTGTGGTACTCATAATCCTAGTCCTTCCTAAAGTCGAAATCTGGTTGACCATCAGGACGCTTAATGATGTGAAGGCCTCTCAGTGTTATACCTTTGACTTTCCACGTTTGTAACGTGCGACAATCCCGGTTCAGGCTTTCGATAATGAACAAGTTCAATTTCTGAACGGCGTCCCTCGTGTTCCATACGTCGCTATTGTCCTGAAGAATAACTGTAACAGAGTCGCCTTCACGCGTGATTGTGGCTGGTGTCAATGATCTTGAGTCCGGCAACACCGGGTTGGCTATCATCAGCTCCAATGTTTGGTTACGTGTACAAAAGTCAGCTGGCGTAATGTGAACTTCCTGATTTTCTTCCACATTACTAAGCTGTCTTACATCCGCATCATTGTTCGTTGCGCCAAAGACGTCAGGTGCACCCACTAATGCAGTCCAAGCGAAGACTGCATAAGCGAGATACGGCGGCCGAAGGTTCATTCGGTGACAATCTCCGCCGTCTCGACCACCGCATGGAACAGCACATCGGCGCCAGCCGTCGCCCATTCTTTGGAGATCTCTTCCGCCTCATTGTGGCTAAGCCCGCCGACGCAGGGGCACATGACCATCGTTGCAGGCGCCACCTTGGCGGCCCAGCAGGCGTCGTGGCCGGCGCCGGAGATGAGGTTCATGTGGCTGTAGCCGAGCCGTTCGGCGGCGGAGCGAACCGAGGAGACGAGCTTTTCGTCGAAGGTGACGGGCGCGAAATGGCCGATCGCCTCGATGGAACAGCCGACACCCAGCGCGTCGCAGATGCCAGGAGCCTCGGTCTCGATCTTCGCCCGCATGCGGTCGAGCTTGGCCTTGTCGGGCGAGCGGATGTCGACGGTGAAGACCACTTTGCCGGGCAGGACGTTGCGGGAATTCGGCGAGAAGAAGACCTGGCCGACGCCGCCGACGGCGCCCGGCTGCTCGCCCATCGCGACAGTCTGAACCATTTCCAGGATGCGCGACATGGCAAGGCCGGCATTGACGCGCATGTTCATCGGCGTCGAGCCGGTATGGGCTTCCTTGCCGGTGAGCGTGAATTCCAGCCACCACAGGCCCTGACAGTGGGTGACGACGCCGATCTGCTTGTTCTCGGCTTCGAGGATCGGGCCCTGCTCGATGTGATATTCGAAATAGGCGTGCATCTTGCGGGCGCCGACTTCTTCGTCGCCGACCCAGCCGATGCGCTTCAGCTCGTCGCCGAACAGGTTTCCCTCGGGATCCTTGCGGTTATAGGCGAAGTCGAGGCTGTGCACCCCGGCAAAGACGCCCGACGCCAGCATGGCGGGGGCAAAACGCGCGCCTTCCTCGTTCGTCCAGTTGGTGACGACAATCGGATGCTTGGTCCTGATGCCGAGATCGTTCATGGTGCGCACGACTTCGAGCGCCGAAAGCACGCCGAGCACGCCGTCATATTTGCCGCCGGTCGGTTGCGTATCGAGGTGCGAGCCGACATAGACGGGCAGGGCATCGGGATCGGTGCCGGGGCGGGTGGCGAACATCGTGCCCATTTGGTCGATGCCCATCGTCAAGCCGGCTTCGTCGCACCATGTCTTGAAAAGGCTGCGGCCTTCGGCATCCGAATCCGTCAGCGTCTGGCGATTGTTGCCGCCGGCAACGCCGGGGCCGATTTTCGCCATGTCCATGAGACTGTCCCAGAGACGGTCGCCATTGACGCGCATGTTCTCGCCTGGTGCTGCCACCATTTTTATGCCCTCACCTGTTTGCGGCAGTCATGCAAGGGGCATGCCCGCCTGTTCCCGTGGTCCATTCCCGCGCCTCTTATTGGTTTTGTCGAGCGCCGGAAAATCGCCAGTTGCCTTTGTTTTTCATCTGGCGGATATTTGACCGATTGGTAAACATTACAACTTCCACCGCCGGGCTCAAGACGAAAATCACGAAAATTGCCGATAAAAATGCGGGCAGTTGCTCAGGAAAACGGCAGGGATCGTCCCCTGCTAAAACTTGAGCGAAGAAGTTGAATTTCAAGGGGAAACGACAGCCTGTGACCATACCGAGAGCAGCGAAAACCTTGAGGCGGACGCGGATCCAGGAGGAGAAGGAAGAGCAGATCCTGGAGGCGGCGCTCGACGTGTTTTCGGCAAGCGGCTTCCGCGGCTCGACCATCGACCAGATCGCCGAGGTCGCCGGCATGTCGAAACCCAATCTGCTCTATTATTTCCGCACGAAGGAAGCCATGCACCGGGCGCTGATCGACCGGGTGCTCTACACTTGGCTGGAGCCGCTGCGCGCCTTCGATGCCGAGGGCAATCCGGAGGAGGAAATCCGCAGCTACATCAGACGCAAGCTGGAGATGGCGCGCGATTTTCCGCGTGAGAGCCGGCTCTTCGCCAATGAGGTGCTGCAGGGGGCGCCGCATATCGAGGACGAGCTGAAGGGGCCGTTGAAAGAACTGGTCGACGAGAAGGCGGAGGTCATCCGCGCCTGGGCGAAATCGGGCAAGATCGTCAAATGCGACCCTTACCATTTGATCTTTTCCATCTGGTCGACGACGCAGCATTACGCGGATTTCGACGTTCAGGTGCGGGCCGTGCTCGGACAGGAGCATGCCGGCGAAGGGCGCTTCGAGGATGCGGCTCGGTTTCTGGAGCAGCTCTTCATCGGCGGGCTG
Source organism: Rhizobium esperanzae (assembly GCF_014197615.1). Taxonomy (GTDB): domain Bacteria; phylum Pseudomonadota; class Alphaproteobacteria; order Rhizobiales; family Rhizobiaceae; genus Rhizobium; species Rhizobium esperanzae_A. The sequence continues at coordinate 107,567 of NZ_JACIFY010000008.1, read as the reverse complement.
CGGCCGGATCGATCCGAGACCTGAGATCTATTGCCCCTGGGGGAACGGCATGTGGCCCAGTATGTCCGTCACGCCCTCCATCGTATAGGGCTTCTGCAACACCGGTGCGCCAGAATGGCTGTTCGCCTGGGCGATGCCTTCCCCATAACCTGTGGCAAATACGAAAGGCACGCCTTCGGCTGCCAGCCGGTCGGCAATGCCGAAGCTGGTCTCGTCGCCGAGATTGACATCGAGCAGCGCCAGATCGAAAGACCGATCGGCCAAGATTTCCATCGCCTCGGCGACACTTGGCGCCGTTGCCACTTCGGCGCCCAGCCGGCGGAGAATCTCTTCGCCGTCCATGGCGATGATCAGGTTGTTTTCGACCAGCAGCACATTCAGGCCGAGGAGCGGCTGATGATTGTGGGGAGCCGTATTGCGCTCAGTCGATCCGACCGGAATTGGATCTGACCGTTCGCTCGTCGAGCCGACGACATAGCGCGCCGGAATGTTGAAATCGGCCTCTAGCCCGTCCCTGACGTAGCGGACCTCCGCCTTGCCGCCGAGATCATAGGGGATGGAGCGGCGGATGATCGTCGAGCCGAAGCCTTGGCGTGTGGGCTCGATGACGGGCGGACCATTCTTTTCGCGCCAGCCGATGGACAGATTGCCCTCATCGTCACGATGCCAACCGAGTTCGACGGTGCCGCTGCCGGTACCCGAAAGGCTGCCATATTTGGCGCTGTTGGTCATCAGCTCGTGGAACACAAGGGCGGCGGTGGAAAAGGCTTGCGGTTCCAACAGTACGTCGTCGCCATGCATCTGGATGCGTTGCGCATTTTTGCCGAGATAGGCAGCGGTCTCGGCCAGCAGCAATTGCCGCAACGAAGCAGGCGCCCAATGATCCCTGGTGATCTGGTCATGGGCGCGGGCGAGCGACTGGACGCGGCCTTCGATCTGGCGAATGTAGTCGCCAACGCTGACCGAGGTCGCCTGCGATTGCCGGATGATCCCGGTGATGAGGCTCAATATGTTGCGCACACGGTGGTTCAGCTCGGCGATCAGCAGCTCCTGGCGCTCGTTTGCCGTCTGGCGCGCCATGCTGACCTCGTCGGTGAGGCGCAAGACCACCTCGATCAGCGTGATCCGGATCGTTTCGGCGACGCGCCGCTCGGCCTCGGTGAAAGGCAGCGAGCGGCCGCGCACCAGTTCCGACCAGGCCTCGAAACTCTTGCGCGGCGTCAACCGCGGGCCGTTCGGACCATATTCCGCCGGCTTGTGCGGGTCGCCGGCCCAGCGGACGGTGCGTACCTGCTCCTGGCGGAAAAGCACGACACAATCGCGTGGCGAACGCGAGATCGGGATGGCGAGCATGCCTGCGACGGCATCGTCGACGGCAAGATCCGGATATGTTTCCGTAAGCCTGTCGACGGCATAGATGCGACCGGCGGCGTTGCGGTTGAGATGGCGGACGAGAGTTGCGAAAGCTCTCTCATCCGGCACGATGCCGGCAAGAGCCAGCCGGCCGTTGATCCAGACGCCGATGCCGTCGGCAGGGATGGCGTCGGCGAGCGCCTCGATCAGCCAGGCCGGATCGTCGAGCAGGCTGGCATTGTCCACCACGGAGGTGAGAAGCCGGTCGGCGATGCGGCGGGCCTTGGTCTCATAGTCAAGAGCCAGCCGCCGTTCGCGGCTTTCGAGGCGCGACGCAAACATCTGGCCGAAGAGTTCGGCGGTGGAGCGGCTTTGGGCCGAAGGCAGGCGCGGGCCGTAGTGATGACAGGCAAAGAGGCCCCAGAGCTTGCCGTCGACGACGATCGATATGGAGAGCGACGCGCCGACGCCCATGTTTTTCAGATATTCGATGTGGATCGGCGAGACCGAACGCAAAACCGACATGGAAAGATCGAGCGGCTGACCGTTCTCGTCGAGCGCAGGCAAGATCGGCACAGGAATGGCGTCGATATCGGCAATGATACGAAACAGATTGCGCAGATAAAGCGCCCGGGCCTGTACCGGAATGTCGGAGGCGGGATAATGCAGCCCCAGGAATGAACCAATGCCGGCGCGGGCGGCTTCCGCTACCACTTCCCCGGAACCGCTGTCGTCGAAGCGATAGACCATCACCCGGTCGAAGCCGGTCAGGGCGCGCGCCTGCCTTGCGCCCTCGCGGAAGAAGGCCTCCATCGTTTCGGTATGGTCGAGGCGGGACATCATGCTGCGCATGGAGAGGGAAGGGGAGTCGCGCCTGTCTTCCTGCCCAGGCTCGCCTTCGATGATGACCTGACCTTCGTTCAGATGCACGGCGACGTCGAACCTGTCCTCACCTGATGTCAGTGCAATGCCGAAAATGCGCTCGACGACGTCGGAACCGCGTAGCGTGGTCAGCTTGTTGCGGATTGTGTGGAGCGCTTCGGGCGTGATGATCGAAGTAATCGGGCGGCCGAGGGCGTCCGCCTGCGCAATACCGAGGAACTCCCCCAGATTTGCCGAGGCGCGCGTGACGATCCAGTCCGAGGATATTGCCAGCAGAAAGCCGAAAGGCTGAACTGCGCCGAGCTGATGGATCGGCTCGCGGTCGCAATTGGTGAGATCGACGGGTTCAGGCATGCCGCTCATGGGACGGCCTCCAGTTCGAGTTGCCCGGCTTCGAGGAAAAGATCGAAGACGCTGCGGGCTGCCGAGATGGCAACCGCGGGATCGTCTGAATCGCTCGCATCGAGGCGATCCATGAAGGCCCGCATGGCGCCCTTCGGGGCTTGCGGCGTCAGATATCGGCTCGGCAGATGATCGGGCACGGACTTGGCGAGCATGGCGCCGCCAAGCTTGGAGCCTTCAAGGACATAGAGCGCTCCCCAAAGCGCCGGCTGGGATTGCAATGCCGGCGGCGCCAGGCACGGGGGTAATCGCTCCCCGAGTTCCCTAAGGTCGGCAAGCAGCAGATGGGCGCGCCTTCGCTCCGGCCAGTCGGGCAGCAGGCGGGCGATGCCGGCTTCTTCAAGCGCATTTTCTGTCGCCGGCACGACCCGGGCATGGGCGCGCAGGAACGTCTTATACTGCTCTCTATCGGAAAGGTCGAAAGTGCCGAAAAGCTTGTCGACTTCGGCGTGGCAATCTGCTGTTTGTGCGCGAAGCACGCTGCGAAAGGACATGCGGACCGTGTTCTGAGGAAGATGGCATAGGATGCCGTTCATCTGCGGATGAACTAGCGATATATTGCAGCATCCTGGTATTTCCAGGGAAACCCATAGAAAAACATGGGCTTCCCTCAATTTATGCAGCGCCCTGCGAGGAACCGGCGTCGCCTTCCTATTCGGCGGCCACGACCGCGTTTTCGAAAGCCAAGCCCTCATCGGCCCAGCCGGTCATGCCGCCGATCATCAGCTTGGCCGTGAGGCCGAGCTTGGCCAGGCGCAGGGCGGCCTTGTCGGCGCCGTTGCAGTGGGGACCGGCGCAATAGACGACGAAAAGGGTGTCCTTTGCCCATTCCGACATACGGTGAGCGGTCATCTTGCCGTGCGGCAGGTTGATCGCGCCCGGCACGTGGGATTGCGCAAACAGCGCCGGCGTGCGCACGTCGAGGAGAATGAAATCGACCTTGGCGCCGGCAAAGGCGGCATGGACATCCGAGCAGTCGGTTTCGAAGGCGAGCTTGGCGGCATAATGAGCGGCGGCGATATCGGGCGCGGCAGCAGGGATTTCGGCGACGGGGCTTGGCATCGGTCTTTCCTTTCATGTTGCAATTGCCGCCTGGTATCGCCGATGCTACAGCTTTGCGAAATTGGCCATCATGACCGACAGCGTAAAGATCATGCCAAATGTATTCCCACAGCAGACGAAAGGGCCGCTGGTTGCGGTGCTTGCCTATGACGGGCTATGCACCTTCGAGTTCGGCATCGCCTATGAGGTTTTCGGCCTGCCGCGCCCGGAGATGGGCGAAGGCTGGTATCGCTTCTCGGTCTGCGGCATCGAGCCGGGGCCGCTTCGCGCCGCCGGCGGGTTGACGGTCGCGGTCGACAAGGGACTGGAGATCCTTGATGAAGCGGATCTGATCGTCGTGCCCGGCTGGCGGTCGATCGATGCACCGGTGCCCGAGCCGCTCGCCGAGGCGCTGCGGGCAGCCCATCAGCGCGGCGCGCGCATCATGTCGCTTTGTTCCGGCGTTGCGGTTCTGGCCGGATCCGGGCTGCTTACCAACCGCAGGGCGACGACACATTGGCGCTATGTCGCCTCGATCGCCGCTCGTTATCCCGATATCGCGCTCGATGCCGGCGTTCTCTACATCGACGAGGGCAGCCTGCTGACGGCGGCCGGTAGTGCCGCCGGCATTGATCTCTGCCTGCACGTGGTGCGCGGCGATTTCGGCTCGGGGGCCGCAAACAGTGTCGCCCGCCGCCTCGTCGTGCCGCCGCACCGCGAGGGCGGGCAGGCGCAGTTCATCAGCGCCCCGGTTCCTGAAGAGCGCGAAGGCATCCGTCTCGGCCCATTGATCGAATGGATGCGCGAAAGCCTTTCGCAGGAGCAGCCGATCAGCCTGCTTGCGAAAAGAGCGGGCATGAGCATGCGCACTTTCCAGCGCCGCTTCGAAGCGACGACGGGTCTCAGCGTCGGCGAATGGCTGCTGAAGGAGCGGCTGCGCCATGCCCGCGACCTTCTCGAAAAGGAGCTTGCCGTCTCGCTCGACGACATCGCAGTATCAAGCGGCTTCGGCACTCTGGCGACGATGCGCCACCATTTCCGCAGCCGGCTGGGCACGAGCCCGAGCGCTTACAGGCGATCGTTCGGCAGCTAAGGCACCTCACGCTTGCATTTATGTCCCACTTCGCCTAAACGGGCGCTCTCTATTGTTCTGGATAAAGGGAGCGCCACGATGACGACTATCTCCGCACGCCCCGAGAGGGTTTCGGCTTAAGTCAGCCAATGGCTGATGCATGCCGGTTGAACATCGCCATTTCCGGCGATGAAAGACCACTCATATCCAGAGTTCATTATCATGGGCAATTCTATCGGGAGCGGAAGCTCCCCGATGACGTCGGCGTCGAATCCGGCGGTCATCAAACGTTTCTTTTCCGGTTCCGCCTGGATCGAAGGCGCTGCGTTGGACCAGCTCGACGAAATGTCGCGGCTGCCGGGTGTCCTGGAAATCGCCGCCTTTCCGGATCTGCACCCCGGCAAATATGGTGCGACCGGTGTCGCGCTTCTGTCGTCCCGGCTGCACCCGCTGCTGATCGGCAACGATATCGGCTGCGGCATGTCACTCTTCGGTCTCGATCTGGCGATGCGCAAACTGAAGATCGATAAGGCGGCGGAGCGGCTGCGCCGGCTTGAAACGCAGGCAATCGGAGAGGCACGCGAATGGCTGGCCGAAATGGGTCTGCCAACCGATCTCGCGCCCGATGCCTTGGGCACGATCGGCGGCGGCAACCATTTCTGCGAGCTGCAGGCGGTGGAAGATGTTGCCGAGGGCGGGCACGCCGCCGGTCTTGACGATCAGGGGCTTTACCTGCTCGTTCATTCCGGCTCACGATCCCTTGGCGCGACGGTCTTCTCGCAGACCCTGGCCGCTCATTCGGGACTTGCCGCCGGCCTCGATCCCGGTTCGGAGGTGGGGGCTGCCTGGCTTGCGAGCCATGATCGCTGTGTCGCCTGGGCATCGCTGAACCGGCGACTGATCGCAGCGCGGGCCGCTGCGGCGCTTCGTGCCGATCTGCGCCTGATCGCCGATATACCGCACAATCTCGTTCGTCGTTCAGATCGCGGGTTTGTGCATTATAAGGGTGCTGCGGCCGTCGCACCCGGCGAACTTGCGCCGATTGCCGGATCTCGCGCCAGCCTTAGCCATATGGTTGTCGCGAGCGCTGAGGTCGGTCGTTCGCTCGGCGGCATCTCTCATGGGGCCGGTCGCAAATATGATCGCGCCACCATGCACGGACGGGTCGGCCGTAACCGGTCCGAACGCGAACTGCTGCTGCGCAATTCCTGGGGCGGCATCGCCATCTGCGACGATCGCGCTCTCGTCATCGAAGAAGCGGCGTCGGCCTACAAGGATGCCGGGCAGGTGGTGAGCGATCTGGAAAAGGCGGGACTGGTCCGCGGGCTTGCCAGCTTGCGGCCACTCGTCACCTTCAAGAAGGCGGCTGACGGGGCGGAGGTGGAGCAGCGTCGGCGAAAGCCTGAATATCGCAGACAAGGAGGGCGCGGCCATGAGCGCTATTGATCTTCTCGTGACGTCGGGCAACGGTCCAGTGGAGTGCCGCATGGCGCTCACAGCTCTTCTTGGCATTCTCGAACGCGAGGCGCTCGGGCTTGGCTGTTCTTTCGAGGCCAGCCTCGGCCCGATGCCGGATCGGCACGGTGCGAAGTCCGCGGTCGTCAGCCTCGATGGTCTTGAGGCGGAGCGGATTGCCAACGCCTATTGCGGCACGATCAGGTTCACCTTCAAGAGCCCGGCGCGTCCCGGTCACAAACGGCAGAACTGGTACGTTGCGGTTCAACGCATCGATGCCGGGACTGAGGGCTGCGAAGTGACGATCGATCCCGCCGACCTGCGTTTCGAGACTTTGCGGGCTGGCGGGCCCGGCGGGCAACACCAGAATACGACCGACAGCGCGGTGCGCATCCTGCATCGGCCGACCGGTCTCATGGTGACGGCGCGCGACGAACGCTCGCAGCACCGCAACAAAGCTCTGGCGCTCCGGCGTCTTGAAGCAATGTTGCGCCATGTCGAGGCGGAAAAGCAGGAGGCGGCGAAATCCGGACGTTTCGTTGCCAACCGGACCATCGAGCGAGGCAATGAGGTCAAGACTTTCAAGCTGTGACTGTTGGTGCCACCGCAATAAACGGCGCCCTCCGACGAAGGGCGCCGCCACTTTCAGTCGCGGTCTCTAAAAATAGTGATCCCGTTCGATCCCGTCATAGCGGCCGGATTGCAGGCAGCAGTTCTTGAAACCGCCTCCTGGAACCGCAGGGGCAGGGATCGTTACGGCCGAGTTTTTCGATCAGTTCGACATCACCGTGAACGGTTTGCGAACCGGTCTTGACCCGGGTTTCGGACGGGAAGGATTTACGCCGTTTCGACGTGACCTCAAAAGCTGAGATCGGTGAGGTGTTTGCGAGCCATGGCTGCCTCCTCTTCGTTACACGCTGCGATCGTGCAGCATGGTGGCCATAGAATTATTGCCTGTTCAGCGCAACGCCGCGGAGCGATCTTCTCCGCGGCGTTGCAAACCGGTCACTCCGCCGCCTGGCGGGCCATCGGGTTGTTCGGGTGCGTCGTCCAATTGGCGTAGTTCGGGTCGACGGTGCGGCCGGTGCGTTTGTCCAGGGTGCCGGCGGCAAGCGGTTCCATGGTGATGCAGTTCTCGACCGGGCAGACGTTGACGCAGAGATTGCAGCCGACGCATTCTTCTTCGATCACCTCGAAATGACGCAGGCCGTTGACGACGTTGGTGATCGCCTGGTGCGAGGTGTCTTCGCAGGCGATGTGGCAGCGGCCGCATTTGATGCAGGCGTCCTGGTCGATCTTGGCCTTGGCGATATAGTTGAGGTTCAGATACTGCCAGTCGGTGACGTTGGGCACGGCGCGGCCGGTGATGTCGTCGAGGCTGCGGTGGCCCTTTTCGTCCATCCAGTCGGAGAGGCCCGTGATCATCTCCTGCACGATCTTGAAGCCGTAAGTCATCGCCGCGGTGCAGACCTGGACGTTGCCGGCGCCGAGAACGAGGAATTCGGCGGCGTCCCGCCAGGTGGTGATGCCGCCGATGCCGGAGATCGGCAGGCCGTAGGTTTCGGGATCGCGGGCGATCTCGGCCACCATGTTGAGCGCGATCGGCTTGACCGCCGGGCCGCAATAGCCGCCATGGCTGCCCTTGCCGCCGACCGTCGGGTTGGGGGCGAAGTTGTCGAGATCGACGGATACGATCGAGTTGATCGTGTTTATCAGCGAGACGGCATCGGTGCCGCCGGCCTTGGCGGCGCGGGCGGGACGGCGAACGTCGGTGATGTTGGGCGTCAACTTGGTGATGATGGGCATGCGGGTGTATTGCTTGCACCAGCGCACGACCATTTCGATATATTCCGGTACCTGGCCGACGGCCGAGCCCATGCCACGCTCCGACATGCCGTGCGGACAGCCGAAATTGAGCTCGATGCCATCGGCGTTGGTCTCTTCGACGAGCGGCAGGATCGCCTTCCAGGCCTGTTCCTCACAGGGCACCATGATCGAGGCGATCAGCGCCCGATCCGGCCAGTTCATCTTGACCTGCTTCATCTCACGCAGGTTTGTGTAGAGGTCGCGGTCGGTGATGAGTTCGATATTGTTGAGGCCCAGCAGGCGGCGGTCGGCGCCGAAAATCGCGCCGTAGCGCGGGCCGTTGACGTTGACGACGGGTGGGCCTTCCTCGCCGAGCGTCTTCCAGACCACGCCGCCCCAGCCGGCCTTGAAGGCGCGCTCTACGTTGTAGGCCTTGTCGGTCGGCGGCGCCGACGCCAGCCAGAACGGGTTCGGGGATTTGATGCCGACGAAATTATTGCGGAGATCAGCCATTGTTCTCTCTCCCCTTCAGGCAACTGCGACAGCCGGAGCGGCTGCTGCAGACAGGGTGCGATGGATGGATTCAGCCGCGTCGCGGCCGTGGGCGACGGCGGAAACCGTGAGATCGTCGCCGCCGAAGACGCAGTCGCCGCCGGCCCAGATGCCATCGAGCGAGGTATGGCCTTCAGTGTCGACAGCGATGCGGCCGGACTCCATGCGCAGCGAACCGAGGCCCGAGGCATCGAAGGTCTGGCCGATCGCCTTGAAGATCTGATCGGCGGCGATCACGCCCGTCTCGCCGGTGCCGACAAGGCGGCCGTCAACAAGCTTGGTATATTCCACTTCGATCGCCGCGACCTTGCCGTCCTGCGACAGAATCGATTTCGGCGCCAGCCAGTGGCGGATGATCACGCCCTTGGAGCTTGCGAGATCCTGTTCGTATTCGGAGGCGTTCATGTGCTCCTTGCCGCGGCGGTAACAGATCGTCACTTCCTCGGCGCCGAGCAGTTTAGCCTGCACGGCAGCGTCGATCGCCGTCATGCCGCCGCCAAGGACGACGACGCGCCGCCCGATGGCGATGTCGCCCTTGTCTTCGGCCTGGCGAAGCGCGGCGATGAAATCGACGGCGTCGTCGACGCCGGCAAGGTTCTCGCCTTCGATGCGCAGCGCGTTGACGCCGGCGAGGCCGATGCCGAGGAAGACGGCGTCATATTGCGCCTGCAGATCGGAAAGCGAAAAATCGCGGCCGAGAAGGGCGCCGTGCTTAACCTCGATGCCGCCGATCGACATGACGTAATCGACTTCCTTCTGAGCAAAATCGTCGACCGCCTTATAGGTGGCGATCCCGTATTCGTTGAGGCCGCCGGATTTTTCCCGGGCGTCGTAGACGGTGACGGAATGACCCTTCACTGCCAGGCGATGGGCGGCGGCAAGGCCAGCCGGGCCGGCGCCGACGACGGCGATGTTCTTTCCTGTCGCCTCGGACCTGACATAAAACTGTTTGCCAGCCTGCATGGCGGCGTCGGTCGCGTAACGCTGCAGGCGGCCGATTTCGACGGGCCGCTCTTCGGCCGTGTTGCGCACGCAGGCCTGCTCGCAGAGATCTTCGGTCGGACAGACGCGGGCGCACATGCCGCCGAGAATGTTCTGATCGAAGATCGTCTTTGCCGAGCCGAGCGGATTGCCGGTCGAGATCTGGCGAATGAAGAGCGGAATGTCGATCGAGGTGGGACAGGCCGTCATGCACGGCGCGTCATAGCAGAAATAACAGCGGTCGGCGGCGACCAGCGCCTCGTGATTGTCGAGGCGCGGATGAAGATCGGAAAAATTAGCCTCATACTCGGCGGGCGAAAGCCGGCCGGCATGAATCCCGGTTTCCAGTCGTTCCATTGAAGTTCCCTCATTATTGGTAAACGGCCTGTGAGGGAAAGCGTAACTCAGGTTTAAAAATTTATCAAACGGTAAAATTTTGATGGTTCGTTCTGGAATTGATTTATGCAAGTCACTGTTTTTGCATGCTTAATTTCTTCTGCTTGATTGGGGGATTCATCCGAGCGCGCGGGAGGGAAAGAGCATCCGAAAAAAGATTGAAAAAAGTCGAATTTTTTTCATTCGGCCGGGAACCAATGTCCGATGTCGTCGTTATTGCGATATCCGGATGGTGATCGCATCGACCCAACATGCGCGCCCCCAACCCACTATCCGGACGTACTCACGGTCCCCTCCCGGTGAGTGAAGACAGCCGGTGCGCCGCCCTCGCACCGGCTGTTTTTCTGTTTGGGTTTCGGGGCTTTCACACACGTTTGAAGATTTCGAATTCGGTTTCCGGAATGGTCAGACGATATTCGATGCGGCCGGGAACGAGGCTCAACTCCGCCTTGCCGTTGACGGAGGAGGGCACGACACGCTCCAGCACGGTGCGGCCGAAGCTGTTGTCGCTGAATTCGTGGATTTCCGATTGATCTTGCAGCACCTCTGCCCAGGCGACCTCGATCGCCTTCCTCTCGCCGATCATGGCTTCCCGGCAATTCAGCGTGATCGAGGCGCCGCCGCTTGATATGGCGCCGTAGGAGGCGGAGTTGACGATGAGTTCGTGGAGGGCGAGCCCGACATGCACAGCAGCATTCGGGGTCAGATGGGCATTGATGCCATAGATCGGCATCGAGCCTGATGTTTCCGGCCAGTAGGGGGCGAACTGTTTTTCGGCGAGTTCGAAGAGATAGGCGCCGCGCCAACTCGAATCCGTGATCAAATCCTGCGAGTTGGAAAGCGATTGCAACCGCCCGCGAAACTTGACGAGGAAGCTGTCGAGAGAAAGCGTGTTGCGCGCCGTCTGCGTGGCGATGCCCTGGATGATGGCGAGAAGGTTTTTCGAGCGGTGCGAAAGTTCGCGCAACAGCGATTTCAGCACCTTTTCGCGATGCCGGCTTTCGGTGACCTCGGCCATGACGGACAGAAGTCCGTATGTGCCGCGCTCACCGGTCCGCTGGATTTTCAATTCATAGCTGCGCGTTTCACCGTCGACGGCGATCTCGATCTCGGCATTGTTCGGGATGCCGGTTTCCAATACCTTGTGTTTCAGCGCTGTCAGATATTGCCCATGGGCATCGCCGAAAAGAGCGGCGTCGCTGCCGCCGGGCATAAAGAGTGCCGCGAAATGCGGCGGCAGATTTTCGGCGTAGAAGATCGAAAGCCGGGCGTCCTGGCAGAGGATCGAAATCCCGGCGCTGCCGAGCGCGCGTTCCATCATTGCGGCTTTGCCTTCGAAGGTAAAAGGCACGCCGGACAATGGTTCAGTCCTATTCACTCGGCCGCCTTTCCTTGTGACATCTTGGACTTCGCTGAAAGCGAGCGCCCTCAAGGCCTCGCCTGTCAACTCTAGAACAAAGCGCTGCAAAAAACCGTTAAAGCCACCGGAGCGTCCCGGTAGCACCGGAACGCCTGTTTTCGCGATTTGGTTCCGAAGGCCGAAGAATTGCGTCTCAGGCGGCCACTCTGGTCGATTCGTTGAAGAAAAGCGCTTGGCTGATCAGTGCCTTGACCATGTCTGGATTGAAGGGCTTGGTGACAAGGAAAGTCGGTTCGGGGCGCTCGCCGGTCAGAAGCCTTTCCGGGAAAGCGGTGATGAAGATCACCGGCACGCTCGATGTCTTGAGGATGTCGTTGACCGCGTCGATCCCGGAACTGCCGTCGGCAAGCTGGATGTCGGCCAGCACCATGCTCGGCTTCGTCTTGTTGTAGAGCGCGACCGCTTCGGCATGCGTGCGGGCAATGCCGGTGACGCGATGGCCGAGGCTTTCCACCATTTGCTCGATATCCATGGCGATCAGGGGTTCGTCCTCGATGATCATGATATCGGTTGCAACCTGACGGGAAATCTCCTGCGAGGCCATGTCGAGCAGGCGCATGACGTCCTGTTCGTCGAGTTCCAGGATTTCGCCGATCTCGGCAACGCGGAAATTCTCGACGGAGGCGAGCAGGAAGGCCTGACGGGCGCCCGGTGAAACCTTCGAAAGGTTGAGCGTGGCACGCTGTTCCCAGGCATAGGGCGATGTCGGCTCTGGAATCTGGACTGCGGTGGAACCAAACAATTGCGTAAACAGTTTGTAGAGTGCCACCCGGTCATTCGCCGTATCCGGGAAAATCGTGAGATCGGCGATGATGGCTTCAAGAACGGCGGCGACATAGGCGTCGCCCGAAGTCTGAGTGCCGGTAAGGGCGCGGGAATAGCGGCGCAGATAAGGAAGGTGCGGCGCAATTCGAGTGGAAAGTGTCATTCAGGGCTCCCGTATGCAGGCCGGTCTTGGTTTCAATGAGCGGTTAACGTCGCCTTGCTAAAAAAGTTCCGGAACCGCAGGAACTTTTTTTGTCGCGCAGCATTATTCCAGCCGACGAAGAAAGGGCGTAGCGTTTTGACCCATGAAACAAGAAATGCCAGCGACATCGACAATCGAAGGCTCGGCTTCGATGGTTGAAATCATGATTGATCCTATGCACGCCCCAATAGACAACCGGCGAGAAGACGAATTGATGACTACACGCAAGAAAGAAGCAGCCGATCAGCGGAAGCTGGAGCTGCGGGCAAGCGATATCCTGGACCCGAACAATCAGATCGGCGTCAGGCTGCGGTCGCTGTATGCCTCCGCGCAGGAGGAGGCGATTCCCGATCGTTTTCTCGATCTTCTCGAAAAGCTTGACCATGCTGAAATGATGGCTTCTGCCAAGCTGGCCGAATAGGATCATCGGCATGGAAGATAAAACGCAACCCAGCTTCAAGCGGGAACTGCTGGCGGCCCTCCCAAGTCTCCGTGCTTTTGCCATTTCGCTGATCGGGCGGCACGACCGGGCCGACGATCTGGTGCAGGATACCATCATGAAGGCCTGGGCCAAGCAGGATCATTTCGAGATGGGCACCAATATGAAGGCCTGGCTCTTTACCATCTTGCGCAACGAACTCTACAGCCAGATGCGCAAGAGCGGCCGCGAGGTCCAGGACAGCGACGGGCTGTTCACGGAATCGATGGCAATGCATCCTTCACAATACGGCGCGCTCGATCTGCAGGACTTCAAGAAGGCGCTCGACCAGCTGCCTCCGGACCAGCGCGAGGCGATCATCCTCGTCGGGGCCTCGGGCTTTTCCTATGAGGAAGCCGCCGAAATCTGCGGCTGCGCCGTCGGCACCATCAAAAGCCGCGTCAACCGCGCCCGTCAACGGCTGCAGGAATTGCTGCAGATTTCAGGCGAGGCCGATTTCGGGCCGGATGCGACATCCGCGCCGCTGACGTCCAAGGCTTTTGCGTTTTGAAAGAATTTTATTCGGGATGAAGGTCGGTTGCTCTTCAGGGCGCCGGCTTTCTCCGTTTGACGGGTGCGTGAAGAACGGCCACTGATGGACGGTAATTTGAGGCACAGCCTCTTCTTCCTCATTCCTGTGACGGAGCACAGCTGAGGGAGGGTGGGGGTAGTGTCCTGTCCTGATTTTGCGCCGGCAAGTGAAGGGAATCCCTGCTCCTCATTCCGTGGCAAACGAGGAGGAGCGAATGAGCCCCTCAATCCTCATGCTTGGACCCCACCAGATTGGCCGCAACGAAGGCCGCCAGGATGCCCGCTGTGAGCAGCGGCTGGGCGCGGACAAGGCCGAGGCCCACTGCCGCCATCGATTCCAGCGCCGCGCGGCGTTCGCGGGCGCGACGCTTGTCGCGGGCATTCATGACCGCCATCACCACCAGTGCGATGATGGCGATCACCAGCGCGCCCGCGGCCAGGAACAGAACGGCGGCGAACGCGCCGTAAATGCCGGCGAGCCAGATGGCGCCAGCGGTGACGGCCAGTGCGTAGGCGGTGAGGAGAAAAAGCGCGGCAAGTGCGATGAAGATGCTATTGCGCTTGGCGCGCGCAACGGTCCGGTGCACGCTTGCGCCCGTCAGCAGGCTGAGGATCGAGAGCATCGCGCATCCTCAGCGCCGAGCGAGGAAGGCGATGGCCAGGCCGAAAGCGGCAGCGGCGCCGATCGTTGCCAGCGGATGCTTGCGTACGGTCGCGCGCATTTCCGTCGTGCCGCGCTCATAGCCGTGCTGCAATTCGCGCAGCAGATCTTCGCTGCGGCCGAGCAGTTCCTCATAACCGGCGCCGGCCTGACTGCGGATCTTGTCGCCTTGGTGGCGCGAGTTCTTGCCGACGAGGCGGGTCAATTCCGCGAGTTCGTCGCGCAACGCCTCGATCTGCTCCTCGATGCCGGATTCCAGATTGTGGAAGGTACCATTGCGGCGGCTGCGGCCGGACTGGAAGATAGAATAGCTCATGGCTGTCTCCATTGGCTGGGGGCGCGCGCAAGCCCGCCTGGTTCGCACGTGGGTCACCACCGTCCGTTGCATGAATGATATCGCCCGGCATTGACCCAGATCACTGCCAAAAACGTGCCGGACGCTCAAAAGTTCCGACGGGCGGTGGTCAGGAGCGGGAAACGGCGCTGTGGGCGAGCACGAAGGGGGTGCCGTCGGCAGGCACCTGGTTGATGCGCAGGGCGCAGCCGAACACCGACAGCATGATCTCGTCGGTCAGCACTTCACCGATACTGCCGGCGGCGGCGAGGCGGCCGGATTTCATCAATACGATGCGGTCGGCAAAGAGCGCCGTCAGGTTGAGATCGTGCATGACGGCGATGACGCCGCCGCCGCGTTGGCAGAAATTGCGGGCAAGCGTCATGATCGTCAGCTGGTGGCTGATGTCGAGGCTCGAGACCGGCTCGTCGAGCAGCAGCCAGCAGGGCTTGCCGTCGACGACGGGTTCGGCGATCTGGCAGAGCACGCGGGCAAGCTGCACGCGCTGCTGCTCGCCACCGGAGAGTTCCTGGTAGAAGCGGCCTTCGAAGCCGGAAAGATCGACGGAGGCAAGGGCTGCGGCAGCCGTCTGCTCGGCCTTGTCGGGATTGGGGTCGAGGCCCGATGTCAGGCCCATGCGGACGATCTCGCGCACGGTGAAGGGAAAGGAAATGGTGCTTGCCTGCGGCAGCACGCCGCGAATAGCGGCAAGCTGCCAGGGCTTCAGCCCTTTGACCTCGTTGCCGCCGATGCGCACCGAGCCGTCATAGGCGAGTTCGCCTGATATGGCTTTCATCGTCGTCGTCTTGCCGGAACCGTTCGGTCCGGCGATCGCCGTCAGTTCACCCGATTTTGCTGTGAAGGCGACGTCGCTGATGATGGCCTTGCCGGAAAGGCGCACGGAGAGGCCGGACACTTCGATCATCTGCACGTCACTCACAAGGTTGCTCAGAGGGCCAGGCGCGAACGCTGCTTCAGCAGGATCCATAGAAAGAACGGGCCGCCGACCGCCGCGGTGATGATGCCGATCGGCAGCTCGGCAGGGGCGACCAGGGTGCGGGCGAGCACATCGGCGAAGATCAGCAGCGAGCCGCCGAGCAGCGCTGCGGCCGGCAGCAGGAAGCGGTGGTCCGGGCCGATTGCCATGCGCAGGATATGCGGCACGACGATGCCGACGAAACCGATGCCGCCGCTGACGGCGACGGAGGCGCCGGTCGCAGCCGCGACGCCTGTTATCGCGACGTTCTTCAGGCGCTGCACCGGCACGCCCATATGAAAGGCAGCGGCCTCGCCGAGCGTGATGGCATTAAGGCCGCGGGCCATGAAGGGCAGGGTCGCGAAGGACAACAGGATGATCGGGGCGGCGGCGGCGATCTTCGTCCATGTGGCGCCGGCCAGCGAACCCATGCTCCAGAAGGTCAGATCGCGCAGCTGCTGGTCGTTGGCCA
The DNA here is from genome assembly GCF_014197615.1 of Rhizobium esperanzae. Classification (GTDB taxonomy): domain Bacteria; phylum Pseudomonadota; class Alphaproteobacteria; order Rhizobiales; family Rhizobiaceae; genus Rhizobium; species Rhizobium esperanzae_A. The sequence goes on along the minus strand of NZ_JACIFY010000008.1, from coordinate 91,788 downwards.
TGTAGATCAAGAGGCCGGTGAGCGCCAGCGCCAGCGCGCCGAGCGCAATGCCGGCAAGCAGCATCGTCGCCACCGAGGTCTGGCCGTGCCGGGTGGCGATTCTGTAGAGCAGCAGCGTCGTGACGAGACCGCCGCCGAAGGCGGCGGCCGGCAGGGCGTAGATGCCGAGAAGCGCTGCGAGCGGGGCCGCAAGGCCACCACCGAGCACGAATATGGTGACTGCGCCGAGGCTTGCGCCGGAGGAGACGCCGACGAGGCCGGGATCGGCAAGCGGGTTGCGAAACAGGCCTTGCATGACCGTGCCCGAGACGGCCAGTGAGGCGCCGATCAGAAAGCCGAGGATCGCGCGGGGCAGGCGGATATCGAAGATGATGATCCGGTCGCGCGTGCTGAGCGCCGTCTCGGAGCCCGCCATATTGCCGATGACGTCGAGGACAGAGGCATCCGAGGCGCCCATCGTCACCGAAAACAGCATCGCGAAGATCGAGCCAGCGAAGAGCAGCGCGATCGCCAGCAAGGCGAGCCGGGTTCTGTCGCCTGCCTGCCGGCTTGCGCGGATGTCTGCCATCGGGACGTGTCGCCCTCGTTGCATGGCTTGCGGCAGGGCCATGATCAGCCCCCGTAGATCGCCGTGTTGAGGTCACGCGCGGCCGCGGCCGTGCGCGGACCGAAGCCGAGCAGGTAGACGCCGTCCATGCGGATGATCGCGTTCTTCTCGCCGGCCGGCGTCAACGCGATCGCGGGCTGAGCCAGCAGGTCCTCGTTCTTGGTGCCGGCGCCATCGCCGCGGTTCATCATCAGGATGATGTCGGGCTTGGCCTCGATGATCGCCTCGTCGGTCAGCGGCTTGTAGCCCGGGAATGCGCCGACAGCATTGACGGCGCCGGCGAGCTTGACGATGCCATCGGCGGCCGTGCCGGTGCCCGAGGCCATGATCCGGCCGTTCTGGGCGCTGAGGATGAAGAGAACGCGCTTGCGCTCCGCTTCCGGGCGCTTTTCGGCATCGGCGATTGCCGCATCGAGATCGGCCGCGACCTTTTCTTCGAGCGCCTTCGCCTTGTCGGGCACGCCAAGCAGCGTGCCGACACGATCGATCTTGGCGATGATGCCGTCTGGGGTAAAGGCGTTCGGCACCATCTCGAAGGGCACTCTGGCATTTTTGAGTACGGTGAGCGCCTCCGGCGGCCCTGAACCCTCGACGGCGATGATTGCGGTCGGGTTCATGGCAAGGATGCCTTCCGGGGACAGCGCGCGCATGTAACCGACATTCGGCAGCTTCAACGCCGCCTCCGGATAGAGGCTCGTCGTGTCGCGGGCGATCAGCCGGCCTTCCTCGCCGAGCGCATAGACGATCTCGGTGACGTCGCCGCCGACGGAAACCAGGCGCGAGGTATCGAGCTTCTTCTCCTCGGCATGGGCGGCGCTAGAGAAGGCGAAGCCTTTGACCGCCGGCGCCGTCGGGATCAGCGGCAATGCCATGACGGCTGCCGTCAGGACCAATTCCCAAATGCGGATCCGGCGCAGATTGTTACGCATCGTCATCGCTATGATCCTTATGCGGCGACACTTGCTGCCCGCGGCAGGTTTTCGATGATCTCGCGCCATTCGGCACGTTCGCCGACACCCTCCTGCCGCTTGCCGAAGAACTGGATGATCATCTCGCCTTGGGCATTGTAAGCTTCCAGCGAGGTGACGTGGCCGTCCTTGGTCGGCTTGCGCACGGCCCAGGTCTCGGCGATGTGATCCTGGCGCAGATGCAGGTGGAAGGTCGGGTCCATGATGTTGATCCACGGGCCCATCGACTGGACGTTGAAGATCGGGCCGGAATGGATCTGGACGATGCCGTCATTGGCGACGAAGCACATGATCGGCAGCCCCGATTTCACCGAGGTATGCATCATCTCGGCCGTCGCGGTGTCGTCGAGCTTCCAGGCATAGTCGTCGCCGACGCTGCGGATGGCAGCCTGACGGCCGATCTTCAGGCGCTTCAGCATACCGAAGAATTCGTGGGTATCGGTGAGCTTGCTCCAATTGTCGCGTAGCTCGTCGCGGCTGACATCGGCGGTTTCGTCGGCGGCATTCGAGACCTCGGCCTCGGCGAATTCCTGCGACTGGTCTTCGAGTTTCAGCTCGGCGACGATCGCATGATAGGCTTCGACATTCGAATTCGGGCGCAGATGCACCTTGTGCACGGCGGTGCCCGCCTTGTCGAAATATTGCAGGCTGAGGCGCACCTGGTCGCCATCCTTCTTGGAGACGGCGAACCCATGTTCCCAGCGGCTCGGGAAGATACGCAGGTCGATATTCTCGCCGAGAACGATTGCGGCCTGCACGCCCGACTTGATGTTTTCGAAGACGCCGATCTTTTCGTGCACGGCGCTTTCGTTGCGCGACAGCGCCATGACTTCGCCAAGGCCGGCCACACGTTCGAGAAACTTCAGCGCGCTGCCGTCGATGCGGGTGACGCTGATGCCGGTTTCGGCGGCGACGAGGGCTGCCTCGGAGATCTTCAGCCGGGCGGCGATATCGCGCTCGCGCATCTTTGGGTTTTCGGCGCGAAACGCACGGATTTCTGATGGCGCCGGTCTTGTCTGTTCGGTCATGTCTTACCCTACTTATTGAGAATGAGCTTGCCCTGACGGGTGATCTTCAGCCGATAGACCAAGCCGTCGTGTCTGATCATGATCTCGTTCGAGCCGCGGAAAAGATCCGCGCTTTCGACGATCGGGTGCTGCGCCGCAGGCTCGCTCTGCAGCGGCACGTGCTTAAAGTTATCTGGCTTTTCAACCATCATTTCGGTTTGGCAATTCCGTGGGGCCGGGGGATCGGAGGTCCCCGGTTGTGATGACAATTAACTTGACTTTCTTACTCATAGTTTTTTAAAGACGCAATAGGAGACTAATGTAGTCAAGTTTTTGAGATTGCTGATTTGAGGCCGCCTGAAGGCGGTCCGCACAATAGCGGAGAAGATTATGACGGTCAGGTTTGCGGCTGTTGCGGCCGGCATGATGATGGCGATTTCAGGCGTAGCCCAAGCGCAGGATGCGGCGAGCGCCAAGCTGGATGTCGAACTCAACGCTCTGGCGCCATCGCAAAAGGGCTGCATGATGACCTTCGTCGCCGAGAACAATCTTCAGGCGCCGATCAACAAGATCTCCTTCGAGCTTGCCTTCTTCAACGACAAGAATGCCGTCGACCGTATCACCGTGCTCGACTTCCGCGACCTGCCGCAGGGCAAGAAACGCGTGCGCCAGTTCGACATGCCGAATGTCAAATGCGAGAGCGTGACGCGTGTCCTCATCAACGACACGCCGGTCTGCGACGGGCCGGCGGCCGGCGAATGCATGAAGGGTCTCGTCACCCGCTCGCAGATCGCTGTTCCCTTCGAGGGATGAGAAAACGCCGGGGATGAACCCCGGCGGACATGTTTCCGGCTGTCCGAGGCGTAAAGAATGGCGATTTCAGCGAAATCCAGATCGAGACAGGTGCTCATCGGGGAGGAGAGCGCCGACACCAGCCTGAACGACAACATGCCCGGTATGCACCCCGGCCACGAGCTTCCCGAACTGCGAAATGCGCAGCGGCAGCCGGCCGGCGAGACGGTGATCCACTACACGCGTTTTGCGCAGATCTCTTCCTTTCCCGACCATCCGGAAGCCGAACCGGCCGCTCCCGCTGCTGCGCCGCCGATGGATGCGGCGGTGGAGAAGCAGGAAGACGAGCAGAAGCCAGTGCGGCGGCGGGTGGCGCTGACGTGTGTCGGTTCGTTCCTTTTTCATGTCGCGCTGGCCGCAGTGCTGATCGTTGCCTTCCCGTACGTCCCGGAAGAAGCAATCGAGGAGGCGGGCGAAGCCGTCAGCGTCGCCATGTATGGTAATGCCGACGTCGACCAGACCGCTGCCGGCGAGACCGATGTGACAGTACAGGAAGAAATCATTCCAGAGGCGGTAGAGCCGGAGACAATCCAGCCGACCGAAGTCTCGCCCGCAGAAACTCAGGATCCGATCCAGCAAGCCCCGTCTCCAGAGGTAACGCGCGTTTCGCCGGAGACTGCGGCAGCGGTCGAGCCGGAGGTTTTCGTTTCGGAAACTCCAGCGGAAACTGCTGTCGTACAGCCAATGTCGACGGTCGTTCCCGAGGAGCAGAAGCCTGCTGACGAGATGCCCCCGGAAGTTCAACCATCTGAGACGCTTCCTGTCGCCGCAGTCGAACCCGAGGAGGTCAAGCCCGTTGAGACGGCCGAACTGCAGCCGGAGCCGGACGTGCCGCAGGAAGTCGTGACGCCGAAGCCCAAACCGAAAGTGGTGACGCAGGAAAAGCCGAAGCCGGTGGAGAAAAAGCGTCCGCCGAAAAAGACCTCGGGTTCGCAAGGCGAGGCCCAGCAGGATTCCGAGCGGGGCGTTATCGAGGGCGATCGGTCGGTTCAATCCGATCGTAATTCACCCGCCGCCGGCAACAACAATGGAATCGGAACTGCGGCCTTGGCCAATTATGACGGGAAGGTCCGCAGTCGCATTCGACGTGCGATCAGAAGCCCCGGTGGGGCCAAGGGAACTGTGGTCGTCAATTTTTCCGTGAATGGCAGCGGCGGCCTGACTTCCGTTCGCGTCGTAGGCGGATCCGGCATTGCTGAAATCGATCAGCTTGCCGTCAATGCTATCAGACGCGCCGCACCATTTGGCCCAACGCCCGGTGGGAATGGAAGGAATTTCAACTCGGTTGCGATCGAGGTTCAATAATATGATAATAACAATCAACTTTATACTTTACTCCAAAAATCAAGTTTAATAAGGTCCGTCCGCACACGCAGGAATCGTGTGACGATCAACCAGCGAACGGGTGGCATATGGCTCGCAAGGGCAAGAAGGGATCGAACCGGGAGGTCCGCGACAGCGCGGGCGAGGAGGCCAGCCAGGCATCCAACGGACGATCCAAACTGGGTGGCCGCAGTTTTCTTTATGTCGGCGGGCGTGACTGCCAGGTGGCGCATCTTCGCCAGATCTGCAGCAATTTCGGCGCCGAGCTCATTCATCACGATGGCGGCCTGCGTGAGGCGGTTTCCCGCATCGACACGCTGCTTCCCTCTGTCGACTGCGTGTTCTGCCCCATCGACTGTATCAGCCACGATGCCTGCCTGCGGGTGAAGACCGGCTGCAAGAAGTTCAGCAAGGCCTTCATCCCGCTTCGCAATGGCAGCAAGTCCAGCCTGGAACGTGCGCTGCAGACGATGAACGAACGAGACAATTCCCGATGAACGAACAGCGTCCCGACGGCTTCACCATGATCGGCCTGCACAAGCTCGCTGCACAGAGCGGCGACGGCCTTGTGCCCGAACTCTACGAACTGTTCCAGCAGCATGCCGAACGCCAGCAGATCTGCCAGAATATGACGCTGTTCCCGACCTGGGAGGCGCGCATGCCTGGGGAGGCGGCCACAAGACCGCTTGGCGCGGCGGCGGCAAACGGCGATAATATTCTCGCCTTTCCCTCGCCTGCGGTAAGGGCGGCGAAGAGGAAGGCGTAAGGAGATTTCATGTATATCGCAATGAACCGCTTCAAGGTCGTAACCGGGACCGAGGGCGATTTCGAGACGGTCTGGCGCAATCGCGATTCCAGCCTGGCCGAAGTGCCCGGTTTCGTCGAATTCCGCCTGCTGCGCGGCAAGGCCAACGAAGAAGAGGGCTACACGCTCTATTCCTCGCACACGGTCTGGAAGAGCGAAGCGGATTTTCAGAACTGGACGAAGTCCGAGAACTTTCGCGCCGCGCACCGCAATGCCGGAGACCGCAAGGCGATGTACAAGGGGCCGCCGGTTTTTGAGGGTTTTAACGTGGTCGAGGGCATATGAACGAAGGCCCCGACCGCATCGAGGTTCTGCCGGTCCTGCCGTCACTCGATATCGCCGAGACGCTCTCCTTCTATCGCGATAAACTCGGCTTTGCCAATGTCGTCTACGAGGCGCCGGATTATCTCATCCTGCGGCGCGACGATATGGAACTGCATTTCTGGCGTGCCGAGGATGTTAGTCTCTGCGAGAAGACCTCCGTCTATCTCCGCGGCGGCGGCATCGGCGCGCTTCATGCGGAATATCGCGAAAGGGGCGTGGAGCGCCTGACCGAAATGGAAGTGCGGCCGTGGAACATGGAGGAATTCTACATCCATGATCCGCACGGAAATCTCCTGCGCTTCGGCCGCATACCGCAGTCGCGCGGTTAGGTTCTGACGCGGAAGGCCGCACCTGCCGCCACGGCCAGCCAGCCGAGCATCATTGCCCAACCGCCGGTCGGTGCGGCGTAGGGGAAGAGGCCGGAGCCGGAGAAGCGGAGCGTGACGAGATCGCCGGCAAAGAGCAGTGTTCCCACGATCATCAGGAAACCGGCCAGCCAGGCGGTTTTGAGTTTCGCAGTGCCGAGCGCTAGGGCCAACAGGGCGGGGGCGTGGGCAAGGCACATGGCGGAGGCGGACGCCGCAAGGTTGGCCTGGCCGCCGCCGTGGGCGGCAAGGGCGGCGAGCGCCACGCCGGCTGCGCCGAACAGGCCGGCAAAGAGATAAAGCACCGGCTCCAGGCGCGCGTTCAGGCTCATGACTATTCCTTGTTCTGCATGTGATGGGCGAGGCGTTCGACCGGCGCCCAGATGAGATCGCGCAGCGCCTGGCTCGCGATCGTCTCGTCGAGCGCGCGGCGGAAGCAGAGCAGCCATTCGTCGCGCTCGACCGGGCCGATCTCGGCGACGAAATGGCGGCTGCGCAGGCGCGGATGGCCGCGCTTATCGGTATAAAGCGGCGGGCCGCCGAGATAGCCGGTCATGTATTCGTAGAATTTCTCTTCGCTGCCTTCGAGGCTCGGCGGATGCACGGCGCGCACGTTGCTTGCCTCGGGCAGCGTATCCATCAGCGCATAGAAGCGATGCGTCAGCGCCCGCACGGCGGGATCGCCGCCGATCGCTTCATATAGAGTGGCGACTTTCTCCGTCACAAAACCATCCCCGATATCATCCCCATTCCCCGGCCTCTTCATGCACCTGATGGAAAATGATCGCAACTGTCATCAAGGTGCCGCGGCATTTCGCGCATAATGCATGCTGGGCAGGGGCTCTAGCGATTCTTCTTGACAAAACCGTCCGGACGGTATCTTTTGTTCGACATGTCAAACGCTCATCATCGCAAGAAACAACCGGCTCTCGTGCGCCAGCAATTGCTGGAGGTCGCCGCGCGCCTTGCCGCCAGCGAAGGCATGGCGGCCGTGACGCTCGATGCTGTCTCCGCCGCCTCCAGCGTCAGCAAGGGCGGCTTGCTGCATCACTTCCCGACGAAGAATGCGCTGCTCGATGCCCTGTTCGAGAGCCTGATGGAAAAATTCGACGCCGATATCGAGGAACTGATGCGCGGCGATCCTCTGCCACAGGGCCGCTTCACCCGCGCCTATGTCAGGGCAGTAGCCGGTCTCAAGGATCGTCCCGACGATTCCAGGAGCTGGACGCAGGTGACGATCGCGCTCCTTGCCGAACCCCGGCTACGCCTTCGCTGGCGCCAATGGGTGCAGGCGCGGGCCGAGGAATATGTCGGCACCGATTCCTCGCTCGATGCGCAGATCGTGCGTTTTGCCGCCGACGGGCTGTGGTTCGCAGACACGCTGGAGAGCCATGATATCGCCGATGCTCTCAGGCGGAGCCTCATCGACCGCCTCGTCGAATTGACCGGAAAGTAAGTAAACTAGGGAATACAGTCATGAGCCAGGCCGCCATCTACGGACTGTTGTTTACAGCTATCGTGCTCGAGGTCATCGGCACGACCGCGCTGCAATTGTCGCAGCAGTTCACCCGCATCGGGCCGACGGCGCTTGTCGTCGCCTGCTATGCGGCGGCCTTCTATTGCCTGTCGCTGACGCTGAAGAGCATTCCTGTCGGCATCGCCTATGCGATTTGGAGCGCTTTGGGAATCGTGCTGATTTCTTCGGTCGGCCTGATCTTCTTCAAGCAGCGCCTCGATCCGCCGGCGATCATCGGCCTCGGGCTGATCATATCCGGAGTCGTCGTGGTCAATCTGTTCTCGAAATCCGTTTCGCATTGAATCCATTGTGATATTTTAAATCGTTCTTCGGAAGCACGCGGGAGAAATTTTCCCCTTTGTCAAAATCCTGACAAAGGGCTATGTATTGCTTGGACGTGGAGGAGGCTGAGGCGCAGCCAGCGCCATCTTCCAAAGCGCTTTGAATCCTTCTTTCTGCTTTCCCGCCTATCGATACCTTTCAGCTTCCACAGGAGCACATCATGGCCATACGCACCGTCGTCTGGGGAGAGAATATCCACGAGACTACCAATGAGATCGTCCGGGGCATCTATCCCGAAGGCATGCACACGACGATCGCCAACGCGCTGAACACCGATCCCGCCATCTCCGCGACCACGGCGACGCTGCAGGAGCCGGAGCACGGCTTGAGCGAGGCCCGCCTGGCCGAAACCGACGTTTTGACCTGGTGGGGCCACAAGGATCACGGCGCGGTCTCTGATGTCGTCGTCGAGCGCGTCGCCAAACGCGTCTGGGAGGGCATGGGCCTTCTCGTTCTGCATTCCGGCCATTTCTCGAAGATCTTCAAGCGGCTGATGGGCACACCCTGTGCGCTGAAATGGCGCGAGGCGGGCGAGCGCGAGCGGCTGTGGACGATCAACCCGCGCCATCCGATCGCCGCCGGCATCGGCGAACATTTCGAACTCGAGAACGAGGAAATGTATGGCGAGCAGTTCTCGGTGCCCGAGCCGCTCGAAACGGTGTTCATCTCCTGGTTCCAGGGCGGGGAAGTGTTCCGTTCGGGCCTGACCTGGCGGCGCGGCGCCGGCAACATTTTCTATTTCCGCCCCGGCCACGAGACCTATCCGACCTATCATGATGCCACGGTGCAGAAGGTGCTGATCAACGGCGTCAAGTGGGCCTATAGCCCGCAAGGCGCGTTGACTGGTATTACCGACGCTCCAAATGTGCCGGTAGAAAAAGCACTGGAGCCGATTGTCGAGCGCGGCCCGAAACTGCACCAGGCCGGCGAAGCCGGTTACCGCTGAGGAGCATCCATGCGACTACTCGTTCTTGGCACGGGAGTGATGGCGAAAAACCAGCTCGCCCGCTTCTCCCTCATCGACGGCGTGACAGTGGTCGGTGCCGTCGACACCGATCCCGAGCGGCTTTCGGCCTTCGCCGACAAGTTCAACATCGAAAAGCGGTTTCTTTCGCTGGAAGAGGCGATCGCCTGGGGTGAATTCGATGCGGCGACGAACGTCACGCCCGACCGCATCCATCACCCGACGACGATGGCATTGATTGCCGCGGGCAAGCATGTGTTCTGCGAAAAACCGTTGGCGGAGAATTACGCGAAGGCGCTTGAGATGACGGAGGCGGCCGAAAAGGCCGGCGTCATCAATATGGTCAACCTGACCTATCGCAATGTCGCACCGCTGCAGCGCGCTCGCGAGATGGTGCTATCAGGCGAACTCGGCACGATCAGGCACGTGGAAGCCTCCTATCTCCAGAGCTGGCTGGTGTCGCGTGCCTGGGGCGATTGGCGCACGGAATCGACCTGGCTGTGGCGGCTTTCCACCGGCCACGGCTCGAACGGTGTGCTCGGCGACGTCGGTATCCATATCCTCGATTTCGCCGCCTACGGTGCGGCGACCGACATTGACCACGTCTTTGCGCGGTTGAAGACCTTCAATAAGGCGCCCGGCGGCCAGATCGGCGAATATCTGCTCGATGCCAATGACAGCTTCACCATGTCTGTCGATTTCGCCAATGGCGCGCTCGGCGTCATCCACGCCAGCCGCTGGGCGACAGGGCACCTGAACGAGCTGAAGCTGCGCATTTATGGCGAAAGGGGCAGCCTTGAGGTGATCCACCGTCCCAACGGTTCCGAGCTGCATGGCTGCCTCGGTGAGGGTGTCGAAACTGCCACCTGGACTGAGATCGAGGTTGAACCGGTGGCGACCAATTACGAGCGTTTTGCCGAGGCCGTGGCAAGCGGCATTCAGCCGGACCCGAACTTCCGCCACGCCGCCAACCTGCAGAAAGTGCTCGATCTCGCCATGGTGACCGAGCGCGAGCGGCGCGAGCTGAAGGTCTGATTGAGATCTCGAGCCGCTCACGATACGAATGTCGTGAGCGGTTTCCTTCGCCACGCCGATAGGCATAACAGGGCAAGCTGCATGAAAAGCCTTCTGACGAGTTGGCCGCTTTGGGCGCTTCTTTCCGCCGGTTTTGCTGCGCTCACGGCGATTTTTGCCAAAGTCGGCGTCGAGAACGTGAATTCCGACTTCGCCACCTTCATTCGCACCATCGTCATCCTGCTGGCAGCGGCAGTGATGGTCTCTATCTCGGGCAACTGGCAGGAGCCGTCCTCGGTGTCGAGCCGGAGCTGGCTCTTCCTCGTGCTCTCCGGCCTGGCGACCGGCGCATCCTGGATTTGTTATTTCCGGGCCCTGAAACTTGGTGATGCCGCCCGCGTCGCGCCGATCGACAAGCTATCCGTCGTCTTCGTGTCGGTCTTTGCGGTGCTGTTCCTCGGCGAGCGCCTGACGCTTCCGAACTGGCTTGGCGTCGTTATGATTGCGGGAGGCGCCGTGCTCGTCGCCTACAGGGCCTGACCGGCGCAAAAAAGGCCCCGCCGAGGCGGGGCCGAGGGAGTCGAGCCGCAACAGGCGGTCTCGACCTTTCGATTATTCTATGACCTGCACCACGCGATGGGTCCGGGGCTCGACGATCACATGGCGATTGTTGATAACGGTATAGGCGTATTTCGGATTGTCGGGCACCGGGGTGACGACGACATCAGCCGGAAGCGGCTTGCCGACGACGATCGGCTGCTCGACCACAACGCCGCTGGTCGGGGCGGGCTGCTGCTGGACATAGGTCACGACCTCGCGCGGCGGCGGATCGACGACGGCGCCGGCAACACCGCCGGCCACACCGCCAATGGCTGCACCCACGGGACCACCGACGATCGCGCCGGTGATGGCGCCACCGGCGGCACCGGTCACGGCTCCATCAGCCAGAGCATTGGTGGCGAGCGACGACAGCGCAAGGGCGCTGGAGACAAGTAGAATCTTGTACATTTTGCTTCTCCTTTGCTGGGGTTGCGTTTGGGTAACGACCACGCCAAATCGATGTTCCCGCAGCAAAGAGTCACGCTTTGGAAGCCCGGTTCACAATCTGTGAGGCCGCAGAAAGCATGCGTGGGGCTGGGATTATTCCAGGCGCCGGCGGAAGAGCCAGGCGGCAGCACTGAGGGTGACGGCGGCGATCAGCACCAGTGGAATCGTCTGGTTCACCACCTCGCTCAACGGGATATCCTTGAGGAAAACACCTTTGACGATCACCAGGAAATAGCGCAGCGGATTGATGAAGGTGATCGGCTGCAGCCATCCCGGCATGTTCTCGATCGGTGTGGCGAAGCCCGACAGCAGCATGGCCGGGACCATGAACAGGAAGGCGCCGAGGATCGCCTGCTGCTGGGTCATCGACAGCGCCGAGATGAACAGGCCGAGGCCGGCGACCGAGCCGAGATAGAAGATGGCGCTGCCATAAAGCAGGAAAAGCGAGCCGCGCAGCGGCACGTCGAACAGGAAGACGGCGGCGAGGATATAGACGGTGATGTGGAAGAGGCCGATCATCATCGGCGGAATCAGCTTGCCGATCAGGATCTCGTGCATGCGCAGCGGCGAGACCATCAGCTGATCGAAGGTGCCGAGCTCGCGCTCGCGGGCGATCGACAAGGCCGTGACGATCAGCCCGATCAGCAGGGCGATGCTGGCGATCAGGTTCGGCACCATTAACCATTGATAGGTGAGGTTCGGGTTGAACCAGTTGCGCGGCACGGTCGAAACCATTTCGGCGCCGGCGCGCCGGCCTGCCGGCGTCTCGGCGGCAAGAGCCGCACCGATCTGCGAGAGGTAGCCCGCGACGATCTGCGAGGCGTTGGAGCGGCGGCCATCGAGCACCACCTGCAGGTCGGCCGGGGTTCCCGCCTCGATGTTGCGCGAGAAATCCGGGCCGATCTCGACGGCGGCAATGACCGTCTGATTGTCGATCGCCACCTGGACCTGCGCCTGGCTGGCGGCGAATTCGATGTTGCGAAAGGTCGGCGAACCGTCGATGCGTTCGATCAGCTCCTGTCCCCAATGACCGCTGTCACGGTTGAGGATCATGACGTCGACATTGCGGACTTCGAGTGTCGCGGCATAGGAAAAGACGAGAAGCTGGACGATCGGCGGGCCGATCAGGATGGCGCGCCCCTTGGGATCGCGCAGCACGGCGAGCAATTCCTTGACGATCAGGGCGTAAAGCCTTGTCCATCCCATCTCAGCCGATCCTCTTTCTGGTGCTGCGGGCGGCCAGCACGAACATGATGCCGCCGATCGTCAGCATGACGGAGATTGCCTTTGCGAACATCGGCCAGATGTCGCCGGCGAGGAACACGGTCTGCAGGCTGGGGATCAGATAGCGTGCCGGCACGATGAAGGTGATCCACTGGATGACCGCAGGCATGGAATTGATCTCGAACAGGAAGCCCGACAGCAGGAAGGCCGGCAGGAAGGCTGATATGAGAGCCAGTTGCGAGGCAAGGAACTGGTTCTTCGTCGCCGTCGAGATCAGCAGGCCCTGGCCGAGCGCCGGGATCAGGAAGGCGGCCGACAAGGCGTAGAGGGCGGCGACGGAGCCGCGGAACGGCACGCCGAAGAGAAAGACCGCCAGCAGCACGCAGAGGGTCATCGAGGTGAGGCCGAGCAGGAAATAGGGCAGGATCTTGCCGGCGAGCAGTTCGACCGCCGTCACCGGCGTCGCCATCATCGCCTCCATCGTGCCGCGCTCCCACTCGCGGGCGACGACGAGCGAGGTGAGCAGCGTGCCGACAAGCGTCATGACGATGGCGATCGAGCCCGGCACCAGGAAATTGCGGCTGGTCAGTTCGGGATTGAACCAGAAGCGCTGCTCGACTGTAATGGAGGGGCTGTGCGAGGCGACATCCGCCTGCCTTTGCTGCTCCCAGTTGGCAACGGCGCCCTGCGCATAATTCTGCACGAAATTTGCCGTGTTCGGGTCGGAGCCGTCGACGATCACCTGGAGAGTGGGACGGTTGCCGGCGGTGTAGCGCGTGGTGAAATCGGCCGGGATGATGACGATGCCGCGCACCTTGCCGATCACCAGATCGTCCTCGAACAGGCGCCGGTCACGGCCGATCGTCACATCGAAATAGCGCGAGGCCTGGAAACTCGCCGACAGGTCCTGCGTCAGCGGCGTCATCTCCTCGGTCACCAGGCCGATGCGGGTGCGGCTGGTATCGAGCGAGACGCCGTAGCCGAACAGAAAGAGCAGGATGAGCGGCAGCACGAAGGCGATGAGGATGCTGCTCGGATCGCGGACCGCCTGGAAGCTTTCCTTGCGCACGAGGGCAAACAAACGCCGTAACCGGCCTGATGAGGCGCTCATGCCGCATCCTCCGCTTCCGACTGCTGCACCAGCGCGATGAAGGCATCCTCCATCGTCGGGTCCGGCTGCTCCCTGGTCGCGACCCGGGCCTTCAGTTCGTCGGGCGAACCGAGCGCAATCGAGCGGCCGCGATAGATCAGCGAGATGCGGTCGCAATATTCCGCCTCGTCCATGAAATGGGTGGTGACGAGCACGGTGACGCCTTTTTCCACCAGCGCGTTGATATGCGTCCAGAATTCGCGCCGGGTGATCGGATCGACGCCTGATGTCGGCTCGTCCAGGAAGAGGGCGCGCGGCTCGTGCATGACGGCGCAGGCAAGCGCCAGGCGCTGTTTGAGGCCGAGCGGCAGGTCCTTGGCGGCCTCGTTGGCATGGCGGCCGAAATCGAAGATCTCGGCCATCAGCTCGATGCGCTTGCGCTTATGCTGCCCGCGAAGGCCATAGACGCCGGCGAAGAATTCGAGGTTCTGCATGACGGTGAGGTCGCCATAAAGCGAGAATTTCTGCGCCATATAGCCGAGCTGGTTGCGGGCTTCGGCGGCATCGCGGCGGAGATCGAAACCGGCGACGCGGCCCTCGCCGCCGGTTGGCTTCAACAGGCCGCAGAGCATCTTGAAGGTGGTGGATTTGCCGGCGCCATTCGGGCCGAGCAGGCCGAAGATCTCGCCGCGGCGGATATCGAAGCTGATATCGTCGGCGGCGGTGAAATCGCCGAAGCGCTTGGTCAGGCCCTTGGCCTCGATCACCGGGCGGTCGCCTTCGGCTTTCAGCGGCTCTTGCGCCTCCGCAAGCCTGGAGCGGCCGCCGGGGCCGCCGCCGAGCATGTCGACGAAGGCATCCTCAAAACGGGGCGGGGCAGGGGAAAGCGATGCGCGGTCGCCGGCCTTGCCGATATCGGGCGTCTTGCCGCTGGCAGCGACCAGGCGGATCGCCTCGCCCTGGATCACGCCGTCGATAACACCATCGGCCTGCAGGAGTTCGGCGAGAACCTGCCGGCGGCGGCCGGTGACGTCGGAGACCCGGAAGACCCGGTCGTTGACGCGCTCGGTCATCTCCTCCGGTTTTCCCGAGAAGAGCAGTTTTCCCTGGTTCAGCAGCAGCACATGATCGCAGGCCTCGGCCTCGTCGAGATAGGCGGTCGACCAGAGCACGCCGATGCCTTCCCTGGTCAGGTTCTCGACCATCTTCCAGAGGTCGCGGCGCGAGATCGGGTCGACGCCGACGCCCGGCTCGTCGAGCAGCAGCAGGCGCGGCTTCTTCAGCAGCGCACAGGCAAGGCCGAGCTTCTGCTTCATGCCGCCGGAAAGCTTGCCGGCCAGCCGGCCGGTGAAACGTTTGAGGTCGGTGAAGGTGAGCAGCTCGTCGAAGGCGCCGGCGCGTTCGCTCTTCGGCAGGCCGCGCAGATCGGCATAGAGATCGAGGTTCTCTTGCACGGAGAGGTCCTCGTAGAGGCCGAAGCGCTGCGGCATGTAGCCGATCGCCGCCTGGATGCCGGCGGCATTTTTTCGGGTGTCGAAGCCGAGGACTTCCACTGTTCCCGTATCCGGCAGCATCAGGCCGGTCATCAGTCGGATCAGCGTCGTCTTGCCGGCGCCGTCGGGGCCGACGAGGCCGGTGATCGCGCCGCCGCCGATCGCGCCGGAGACCGCGTCGAGGGCCGGAGGCGCGTCGCCGAAGCGCTTGGTGACGCCGTCGATCCGGACGAGCGGCTTGTCGTCCCAACCTGTCCGGCGGGCGGTGTCGGCGGCGGTCATTGTCCGTCTGCCGCGAGCGGGGAAAGCCGCACGGTGACCGGCATGCCCTGGCGCAGATCAGGGCCGGGCTTGTCGATGACGATCCTCAGGCGATAGACGAGATCGGTCCTGAGCTCCGGCGTCTCCACCGATTTCGGGGTAAATTCGGCGACCGGCGAGATGAAGCCGATCGTGCCTTCATAGGGCTTGTCGGGCGCCGTATCGGAGGCGACTAATACCTTCATGCCAGGATGGATGCGGCCGAGATCGGGTTCGGCGACATAGCTGCGCACCCAGACGGGCTCAGTCAGGGACAAGACGAAGACGGTATCGGCCGGCGAGACGATGGCGCCGGTTTCCCGCACGCGAGAAAGAATGACGCCGTCATTCGCCGCACGCAATTCGGTATCTTCAAGCGACGTGCGGGCAGAGGCGAGCGTTGCCTCCGCGGCCTTCACCTGCGCGTCGGCGGCGGCGATATCCTCGGCCCGCGAGCCCTCCTGCAGTAGTTTCAGGGCCTCGTTGGCGGAAGCGGAGCGGGCGGCGGCCATCGCTTTTGCGGCGGTTGCCTGATCGAGGTTCGCTTCTGAAATCGTGCCCTGCGGGCGAAGCTGGCGGGCGCGCTCATAGGCGAGGTTGGCGTTTTCGAGATCGGCGAGGCTTTCGTCATAAGCGGCGCGTGCCTGGGCGATCTCGGTCGGCCGTGGCCCCGCCTTCAGCTTATCCAATGTTGCCCGAAGTGCGGCGACATTGGCCTCGCCGGAGCGGACGGCGAATTCGTAGGGCGCGGCGTCGAGCTTTGCCAGAACAGTTCCGCTCTTGACGACGTCGCCCTCATCGACGCGCAGTTCGGAGAGGCGGCCGCTGACGCGGAAGCCGAGCGAGACCTGGCGGATATCGACGTTGCCGTAAAGAACGAATTCGCGGCCGGCCTGGGGCAACCAGCCGAGCCTTTCGGGCAGTCCGTACCACCAGCCGGCCGCACCCGCTGCAAGCAGGAGCAGGATGGCGATGGGAAGCTTGCGTTTCATTCTGCACCTCCTTTCGGCGGGCCGAGGAGATCGACCAGTTCGGCGGCAAGGCCGCGCAAGGTTTTCACCTGTTCGGGGCCGACGGCGTCCCATTCCATCTGGGCAAGGACGGCCGCGTGGGTAACGCGAAAGACCAGAATGCTGCCGAGAAGGTTGAAGGTGCGCAGGCGTACATGTTCCGAGGCGGGATCCTCACCCAGGATCGCGCCGATCAGCCGCCGGCCCATCTCGATCATCGGCCGCATGATGCCTTGATAGACCCGCGTGAAGGCCTCGGTCGGCTCCATCTGCTCGCGGATCAGGAAGCGCGCCCAGGATTCGGATTCCTTGCCGACGAAAAGCGTCACCATCGTCTGGAGAATTTCCGTGAGAAAGCGCCGGGCCTCAGCTTCGGCGAGCCGTTCGCCGGCGACCTCAAGCGTCAGCAGATGCGCGCCGATGCGCGTCCTCATGTCGCCGACATGCGTGTCGATACGGGCCATCAGAAATTCGGCAGTGGCGATATAGAGGCCTTCCTTGCTGCCGAAATAATAGGGGATGGCCTGCAGGTTGACGCCGGCGGCTTCGGTCAGCTGGCGCGTCGAGGCGCCGTCGAAGCCGTAGCGCCCGAAGACGTCGAGAGCGGCGGTCAGCATCTTCTGGCGCGCGATCTCGGCACGGGCGGAAGTTGGTGGAGGTTCGGAGTCGTGTTCCTGGTTCATGATCATTATATAACGCGGATCACAAAATAAGTCAATCGATTGATATATTTCTACGAAGGATCCGTTCAAACTCGGATGTGCATAGATTCAGAATAGGCGATAAACCGAGATCGTTGTGCCGCTCAATTCGGCTGCCCGCGGGAAATGTCGGCGACAAAAGGCAAAGAGGCCCGTGACGAACGGGCCTCTCAGGGTTCTCAGGTGGCAGAAACCAAGCCTCGGGGTTGGCTGCTAACAGTAGCGATGCACCATCGCTAATTTTCGCGACACTAATGTGTCCGGCGCCCATATTGCGGCGCAAAAAAGCCCGATGTTTTTTCTATTTCCGCGGTCATTTTTTGACACAAAACGGCCTTGCTCTTTCCGTATCGCCGATGTGATGCGTATCCAGATTTATATCATCGCGCTCCTGCTCAGCGCCATCATGTGGTCGATCTCGTTCGATGCGGCGCGGGAATCCTATCATGCTGCGCAAAGCGCGGGAGTGATGCCGAATCTGCACATCAACAAGAAGCTGGATCGCATTCTGTAGACGGCAGTGCGGCGCTCGGATTATCGGCACGTTTCGCCGACGCTGCATTCGTGGCCCGCCTGGCCGGCCAACCCATTTTTCCCGTGGATCCCGAGCCTTTTGCGAGAAAATCAAATTTCGTAAAATTTGACCGATCCACTTAAAAGCCCTGAAAATACTGAGGTGTAGAGTGGTCTCATGAAAACGGCCGATGCGTGGACAGATGCATCGACCGTTTGGAGCCGGGCCAAGCAAAGGTCCGCCGATCCGCAAAACGGGGACTTCGATATGCACAAGACGCTCGCCGCCATCGCCTTGACTCTGACCATCACCGTCGCCGCCGGGCCGGCATTCGCCATCGGTCCCGCCAGCATGGCACGCGACCTGATGTACACCTCCGCCATCGGTCATTCGCCCGAGGTTCCCTTGACGACACGCGCCGGTTTCGTGCGCCCAGCCATGCCTTTCGTTCTGCGCAGCCCTGTCGAAGTCGAGGGGCAGGGCTATCAGCTCAAGACCTATCTCTCAGGTCGGGCAATCGTCGATTACGTGTTCTCGCAGGCGGTTAACGCGGTGCATGCGGTGACGTTTCTCCGCTGACGCTCCGGATCAACGGGCAATAATCCCGCTCGGCGTTTCAGGCGCCGAGTTCGCCGCGCACGTCGAGATACCATTCGACGAAAGCCTTGACGCCGACATCCAAAGTCGTATCCGGCTTGTATCCCGTCAGGGCCACGAGCAGGTCAGGGGCTGCGAATGTGCGCGGCACGTCACCCTTCTGCATTGCCAGCATCTTGCGAATGGCAGGACGGCCGAGCGCCTTTTCCACCGTTTCGACGAAATCCATCAGGCTGACCGGCTGGCCCCCGCCAATATTGACGACGCGAAAGGGCGCCTGGCGCGAAAGCGTTTCAATAGCCACATTGTCGAGACGGTTGTCCTCGCTCGGGGCGATTGCCGATAGCCTGACGATCGCTTCGATCAGATCGTCGATATAGGTGAAGTCACGGCTCATATTGCCTTCGCCGTAGATCTCGATCGGCTGGTCTTCGAGCATGTTCTTGGTGAATTTGAACAACGCCATGTCGGGCCGGCCCCATGGGCCGTAGACCGTGAAGAAACGAAAGGCCGTGGTCGGAATCTTGTGAAGATGGGCGTAGCTATGCGCCATCAGTTCCATCGATTTCTTCGTCGCCGCATAGATGGTCAGCGGTTCGTCAGCGCGATCGGTCTCATGAAAAGGAACGGTCGCATTGGCGCCGTAGATCGACGATGTCGAGGCCAGCATCAGGTGGCGGATTTCGGCGCGCCGGGCGATTTCCATGATGTTCCACGAGCCTTCGACATTCGAACGAAGATAGGCCTCGGGATTCTCCAGGCTGTAGCGCACCCCGGCCTGGGCGGCGAGATGGATCAGGATGTCGGGCTTGGCCGCCAGAACAGCGGCTTCCAGCGCCGGTCGGTCCTCAAGCATCGATATGACGGGTGTGAAGGCTGGAAACTGGGAGAGTGCTGCATGGCGCATCTCCTTGAGCTTGACATTGTAATAGGGAGTGAGGCCATCGAAACCTGTGACGTCATGCCCTTCCTGCAGCAGGCGCCTGGCCAGATGAAAGCCGATAAAGCCGGCAGTGCCTGTAATGAAGTAGCGCATTCCCACCTTTTCTCGACTCCTTGCCGACGGCAAAGAGCCGACTCCGTATGAATTGGCCCCCACTTACAAGATAAGAAGAGGCCGAGTCGATAGGTCTTTGAAAGAGAGACGGCGCCATCGTGACAGTAGTCTTAGGCGTATCCGCCCGCTGGCCTGCTGGATGACGGAGCGGCCGTCAGTATCGCCGGAGGGCCAACCGCGGCCATCGGCTGTTATGCTGCATTGCGGCATGGCTGCCTGCATGTTATGGCCGGCGGATCGTCTGCAAGCAGGTCAGGATCGATGAGAGAGATAATTTATTGGATTCTCTGTGCGTTTCTGACCGTTGCCATCGCGATCGTGTCTTTGCGCTATGTCACGAACTTCTGGCTGCTGTCCTTCCTCTACAGCTTCCAGGTTCATTTCGGCGTCCTCTTTGTTGCCGCCAGCCTGATCATTCTGGTTGTCAGGCGACAGATTTACGGCTTCGTCCTCCTGTTTGCCTCGCTTCTTCTGATTGCTCACGGCGTCATCATGCTGCGCGAGTTTTCAGAGAACGGCAAAGACACGGACAGGTCGCCGCTTTTCCGTCTGATGTCTTTCAACATCGCGATCGACAACTGGAAAAACTCGACTGCAATCACCGACATGGTGATCGCTTCGAATGCCGATGTCGTCAATCTGCTCGAAGCCAAGCCGCTGACCTTCCATCTGCAGCAGCTGTTCAAGGCCTATCCCTATCATATCGGCTGCGACGACGGGAAGGATAGCTGCGATACGCTGCTGCTGTCCAAACGCCCGTTCGTCAGCCGGCAGGTCGCAAGCATGGGCAGTCTGCGAAAAAACAGGCTGGTTATATCGAGCGTCGAGTTCGGCGGCGAAACCATCAATCTGGTCTCGGCGCACCTGACCAAACCCTATTTCGATGATTTCCAGATGGCTGAATTGGAGGACCTCGCCAAAACGCTTGGTTCGATCGACGGCCCTCTGGTGCTGGCGGGTGATTTCAATTCCTCGGTGATCGCCCCAAGCATCCAGGATTTCCTGCGCGAGCAGAAGCTGAAAGCGATCGCGCCGGAACCGGCAACATGGCCGGCCGGCGCGGGCATGCTCGGGATCGCCATCGATCACATATTTGCGCGCGCCCCGCTTCGTCTGACATCGCTGAAACGTCTCGATGACAATCTCGGCTCGAACCATTCAGGCCTGATCGCCGAATTCGTTCTCGACAGGAACGGTCAAACTTCACCGGCAAGATGAGGCCAGGCAAGATAATTTGCCTGGAGGAAAGTCAGAATTTCGTTCTGCCGCCTTTTTTGTCGATCATCTGAAATTTCTCGCCGTCGGTCTTCACGCTGACGCAGTCGGTCGACTTGTTGGGAAAGCGGACGCACACCTGGCCATTGGTTATTTTATAGCCGTTGGCGTTGCCCTTGCGATATTCGTAACCGTTGCTGCTTTCTTTCAGTTCCGACGTGCCCGGCAGGTGCTCGCGAATTTCGGCCTCGCTTGCCGTCCGCATCTTTGCGTTTTCGGCAGACGCCATTCCCGGCCCCATGATGGCGAGAAGTCCGGCGAGGGCGGGCAGGATGCGCATCAGGGGAATATCTCCGGTCATGTCTTTCGGTACGTCCATTCTACGAGAATTCCCATAGCGACTTCAACAGCGATGGTGATTGCGCCGAAAACGGCGGCGCATTGTTCGATCCAGACCCGTGGTCCGGCTGCGACGTCAGGTTCTTCCGAACTCATCGACGATGCGGATGATGTCGTCCTCGCCGAGATAGGAGCCTGTCTGCACCTCGATCAGCTCGAGGAGAATCTTGCCGGGATTGGCGAGACGATGGACTTCGCCGAGCGGGATATAGACGCTTTCGTTCTCACGCAGCATCCGCACGTTGTCGCCGACCGTGACCTCGGCCGTTCCCTTGACGACGATCCAGTGTTCGGAGCGATGGTGGTGCTTCTGCAGCGACAGCTTCTTGCCCGGCGTGACGAAGATGCGCTTCACCTGGAAACGATCGCCGTTGAAGATCGAGGTGTAACCACCCCAGGGGCGGTAGGATGTCGGGTGGGTTTCGGTGAATTTCGCCGTGCCGGAGGAGGAGGCCAGCATCTTGACCAATTGCCCGACATTCTGGCTGTCCTTGAGCGGCCCGACATAGACGGCGTCCTCGCTGGCGATGACGGCGACGTCCTCCATGCCCTGGACCGCAAGATGGACGCCATGCGTCATGACGAGCGAATTGCGGGTATTGACGACGGTGGTGTTTGCGGCGGCGACATTGCCGTTGCTGTCGCGGGTGCCCGATTTCCAAACGGCATCCCAGCTTCCCATGTCGGACCATTTGAACGGCGAGGGGACGACGGCGGCCTTCGAGGTCTTTTCCATGATCGCATAGTCGATCGAGATATCGGGGCTCTTGGCGAAATGGTCGGCGTCAAGGCGGGTAAAGTCGAGGTCGCGGCTGGCCTTGGAAACGGCCTTGCTTGCCGCCTTCAGCACATCGGGCGCATGTTCCTGCAATTCGGCGATGAGTTCCGTCACCGGGAACATGAAGATGCCGGAGTTCCAGTAGAAGCCGCCGTCGGCGAGCATCCGCTCGGCCTTTTCCAATGCCGGCTTCTCCACGAAGCGAACGACCTTGTGAGCGCCGTTTTTAAGCGCATCGCCGATCTCGATATAGCCGTAGCCGGTTGCCGGCTCGGTCGGGCTGATGCCGAAGGTGACGAGCTTGCCGTCGGCTGCAGCGTCGCGGGCGATGCGGATGCAATCGAAATAGCTCTTGTCGGCAATGATTTCGTGATCCGAGGCGAGCATCTGGATGATGGTGTTCTTGCCGAAAAGGTCGGCGGCAAGTGTTGCGGCGGCGGCCACCGCTGCGGCGGTGTTGCGGGCGACCGGTTCGAGCAGCACGGCGGCGAGCGGGACGGCCAGCGCGCGGGCCTGTTCGGCGACCAGGAAGCGGAATTCCTCATTGGTGACGACGATCGGGGCTTCGTAGATCTCCGGATTGGAAACGCGTTCGAGGGTCGCCTGAAACAGCGTCTTGTCGCCGACGAACTGGATGAACTGTTTCGGTGCGGTGGCACGGGAAAGCGGCCAGAGCCGCGTGCCTTTGCCGCCGGCCATGATCACGGGAACGATTTTCTGCGTCATAGGCGGGTTCCTTGAAAAAAGCTGGTTCGTGGCATGTTGGCGGGCGTCTGCCCAGTTCGTTATTTCCCTGAGTCCGGTCTTCAGCAGATCCAGGGCTGCGGTTTCGCTTCCGGCTTCCACGTAGCAGCGCATCTCAGGCGCATTGCCGGAGGGCCGAAAATGAATGATCCTGCCGTCCTTCAGCGTCACGCGAAGTCCGTCGATGTCGGATTTCGTCGCGGGCTCCCCGACCGGCTCCAGGAAAGCGACAAGATTTTCATTGGAGGCGCGAAGATATTCCATCAGCGCTGCGCTCGTCTCCACCGGAAAATTCTCCAGGCGATCGGCGGCGGCAAAGGGCAGGCGATAGGAGGCGGCAACGGCAGAAAGCGGCTGCTTGCGATTGGCGGCGAGCGACAGGATCGCAAGTATCGGGATAAAACAATCGCGCGTCGGCAAGGCGCGCACGGCTCTGCCGTTGATATCGAAAGCGGTTGCGGTCAGCATCCCGCCATTGGCTTCAAAGCCCATGACATGGTCCGCGCCGGCCGCCACGGCCTCTTCCATGCCTGCGATGACGAAGGGCGAGCCGACGCGGGTGCGCTTGACGGCGAAGGAGCCCGCAGCCTCGATGCCGGAATTGGAGGTCACCGGTGTCACCACCGTGCCGGCGCCGAGAAAATTGGCTGCGACAAGGCCGAGAAGATCACCGCGCAACGGTGTGCCGGTTTCGTCTGCGACCAGCGGGCGGTCGCCGTCGCCGTCGGTCGAGACGATCGCATCGAATTTGTGATCGGACGTCCAGCGCTTCATCTGCGCGATCGTCTCGTCGGAAACCGCCTCGGTATCGACGGGAATGAAACTCTCCGAACGTCCGAGAGGGGTGATCTCGGCGCCGTAATGGGCGAGAACGTCGACCAGCAGGTCGCGGGCGACGGTGCTGTGCTGGTAGACGCCGATTTTCAGGCCGGAGAGCGCGCCTTGCGGAAGCAGGGCGGTATTGCGTTCAAAAAAGAGCTGCCGGCAGATCGCCTCATGATTTTCGGTCTTGGCCGGCGTCTCTGCGACGGCCTCGCCTGTTCGTTCGATCTCGGCCGCCCATGCGGTGATATCAGCCTCGTCCGATTTGTCGATTTCGCCATCCGGGCGATAGAATTTGATGCCGTTGCGGTCTGCCGGAATATGCGAGCCCGTCACCATCAGGCATGCGGCGTTGATGGCGAGGCCATAAAGGGCAAGCGCCGGCGTCGGCACATTGCCGCAGTCGAAGACCCGGAAGCCGAGCGCGACGAGTGCGCCGGCGCAATTACCCGAGATATCCGGGCTCGAATCGCGAAAATCGCGGCCGATCAGAACGGTATCTCCGACCTCGGCCTTGCCGGTCTGCAGCAGATATTTGCCGAACGCCGTCGCATAAAGCGCAGAGGCTCGTCCCTTGAGATCCACTGAAAGTCCGCGAAGGCCGCTCGTGCCGAATTTCATTTGAAGAGATGTCTCCGGTTTACGATCAAGGTTCTACTCAGGCCGCCTGCCGGCGTAAATACCGAAGCCGTCATATAGTTAAACACGAACAACGATGCCTCGGACAGCCTCTCGCAGTCTTCTGCCGCCGATTCTAAAGGCGTAGACCCATTGCCGACGGGCATTGCAGCCTAGATCGATTTTGTTAGAACCGTGTGTCCGTTGTTTCGTCATATGCGAAGGGTTTGCTGGATGAGCGATACATCAGTCAGTCTCGAAGAGAGCTGGAAGGCCGCCTTGGCGGCGGAATTCTCCAGTCCCTATATGCAGCAACTTAAATCCTTTCTTGTCGCGCAGAAGCAGGTCGGTAAGCGGATTTTCCCGCGGGGCAGCGAATATTTCCGCGCTCTCGACCTGACCCCGATCACCAGCGTCAAGGTCGTCATTCTCGGCCAGGACCCCTATCACGGGCTGGGGCAAGCCCACGGGCTGTGTTTCAGCGTGCGGCCGGGCGTGCGCATACCGCCTTCGCTGGTCAATATCTATAAGGAGATGGAGACCGATCTTGGCATCGCGCCGGCGCGCCACGGCTTTCTCGAACATTGGGCGAAGCAAGGCGTGCTGCTGCTGAACAGCGTGCTGACCGTCGAGGAAGGGCAGGCGGCGGCCCATCAGGGCAAGGGGTGGGAAAAATTCACCGACGCCGTCATCCGCAAGGTCAACGACGAATGCGAATCCGTCGTTTTCATGCTCTGGGGCTCCTATGCCCAGCGAAAGGCCGCCTTCGTCGATACCGCGCGTCATCTGGTGCTGAAGGCGCCGCATCCCTCGCCGCTTTCGGCCCATAACGGTTTCTTCGGCTGCGCGCATTTTTCGAAGGCGAATGCCTTCCTGCAGTCACGCGGGCGCACGCCGATCGACTGGCAATTGCCGGTCGATCCTAACGCTTCTTAGTGAACGCAGATCGACCTTCGTTCACTAAAAAGAGACAATGCGTTTTGGTCGGCGGGTCTTTCCGCGGGAGCTGCGAGCGCGCATTTATGATCCATCGAAAAGCCCGCAAGCGGCGGGCAAGAAAGGGGTCTCACATGCTCGATCAGATCAAGGGTTTGCACCACGTCACGTCGATGGCGGAGGACGCCCGCACCAACAACCAGTTTTTCACCCATGCGCTCGGCCTACGCCGCGTCAAGAAGACGGTGAATTTCGACGCGCCCGACGTCTATCACCTTTATTATGGTGATGAGACCGGTGCGCCCGGCACTGTAATGACCTATTTCCCGTTCCCGAAGATGGCGCAGGGCCGTCCGGGTACCGGCGAGGTCGGCACGACGGTGTTTTCCGTTCCGCAAGGCTCGCTCGGTTTCTGGAGCGATCGCTTTGCCGCGCTCAATATCGGCGGCCTGAAGGCAGAGGAAAGCTTCGGCGAGAAGCGCCTGAACTTCTCCGGCCCGGATGGCGACGGCTTCGCGCTGGTCGAGGTCCGGGACGATGTCCGCCAGCCCTGGACGCATGGCGGCATCAGCGAGGACCACGCCATTCGCGGCTTCCACTCCGTCGCCATGCGGCTGCGGGACGAGGGCGCTACCGCCGAACTCCTGAAGTTCATGGGCTATGAGGTCGAAGAGGAAAGGGACGGCATCAAGCGGCTGATCAAGCCTGACGGCAATGGCGCGCATCTCATCGATCTCGAGACCATGCCGAACATTGCCCGTGCACTCCCCGGCGCCGGCTCCGTGCATCACGTCGCCTTCGCCGTCGAGAACCGCGCAAAGCAGCTCGAAGTGCGCAAGGCGCTGATGGACACCGGCTATCAGGTCACGCCGGTGATCGACCGCGATTATTTCTGGGCGATCTATTTCCGCACGCCGGGTGGCGTGTTGTTCGAGGTCGCGACCAATGAGCCAGGCTTTGACCGGGACGAGGATACGGCCCATCTCGGCGAAGCCCTGAAGCTGCCGCAGCAGCACGCCCATCTTCGCTCGCTGCTCGAGCAGCACCTGCAGCCGCTCGAAGCGTAAGGAGGGGCGATATGACCGAAGCTGGATATGTGCACCGGCTGCATGCCGGTGCACCTGGTAAGCCGATCCTGCTGGTGCTGCACGGCACCGGCGGCGACGAGAATCAGTTCTTCGATTTCGGCCGGCGCCTGTTGCCCGAAGCAACGATTGTCTCGCCGCGCGGCGACGTTTCCGAATATGGCGCGGCGCGGTTCTTCCGGCGCACCGGAGAGGGGGTCTACGACATGGCCGACCTTTCACGGGCGACGGAAAAGATGGCCGCCTATGTCAAGGCCTTGGCCGACGAACACCAGGCTTCCGAGATTCTCGGCCTGGGCTTTTCGAACGGCGCAAACATTCTTGCCAATGTGCTGATCGAGAAAGGGATATTCGATGCCGCGGTTTTGATGCACCCGCTCATTCCGTTTCAGCCGGAAGCCCAGGCAACGCTTGCGGGGAGAAAGGTGCTGTTGACGGCCGGCCAGCGGGATCCGATCGCTCCTGTTCCGATGACCGAGGCGCTATCGGAGCATCTGAAGAGCCGCGGGGCGGAGGTGAGGATGGTCTGGCATCCTGGTGGCCATGAGATTGCTCCGCTCGAGATCGATGCGGTCCGCAATTTCTTCGGCGGCGATTGAGGATGCGCCGCAGCCGGCTGGAAACCGATTTGCGGGACCGGCATATGCCGGTCCCGCAGTTTTTGAACCGATGTCTTATCGTCGTTGATGGACAGGAGATCAGGGGCGGGGAGGATATTTGCCCCTGATTGCCTTCATGTAAAAATTCCCCGGGGATTCGGCCATCGTCAAGCCGACGACCACTCCTTTGGGAACGCCTTCATATTCTCGCCTCTGACCGTTTGTCAGGTAGACCCGCAGATGCCGGCTGTCTTCGTCGTAGGTGATCGCCTCGATAAGTTTCGAATCAACCGCAGTTTCCACTTTGCACCCCGCAGTTTTGGATCTGAGATTTCTGGTGACGAATGTCATTCACGCTCGCAATGCGCCTATCATCATGCGGCGCCGCAGTAGCGTCAAGCACGATAAGCTTAAACGTTCATTTTTTTCAGAGGCATATAGCTATAGTTGCTTTTTGCAGCTTTTTAGAAAGTCTCGCCTGTGGAAATCCAATGGCCGGAAATTCTCCAGTTCGGAGAACTGGCGGCGGACACAGCCGCTGATGGAACGAACATTACCGTTTAACGCCGAATTAACCGTCCTATACCAAAATAAAGTGCAATATTGATGGTGCTGCCTGCGCAAAATGACCGAATACAAATTACCGTTTCTCACAATAGTCATTTCGCTGTTGCGTGAGTGGCAGGATGATCTGCCTCCGAAGGTTGATCTGTATGTCCAAATTTCCTGAAGGTGACGATGTGAAAATTGGGTGATTCGATGCGAGGGGCGCCGTGCCTCGTAGGAAGACCGTTCCGTTGCTTCGCAACTGGTGCAGCAAATAAGGAAGAGGATTATATCGTTCTGAATGCGGCAAGCGGTCGCGGCAATTCGATGAGGCCGTGATCAGGCCAAGTTCTTTTGGACACTAAGCCTCATGCCCGTTCAGGGATGAGTCGGAAATGGAGTTCGTCCGACAAGCTCGCGTGCTGTCGGATCTCATAAATGGGTTACATGTTCAACAATCTCGGGCCGTGGCGACAACAGATATCGATATTGGCCGGCAGCCGCAAAGGACGCGCTCGGCTGACCTTTGCCGAAGGCGAATTCGCTGCGGTCTACGCGATGAGCGATGTCCACGGATGTTACAAGGAACTCATCGAAGCACATCGCCGCATCGAGGAGGATGCCGCGCGCATTCCGGGGCCGAAACTTATCGTCATGCTCGGCGACTATGTCGATCGCGGGCCTGACTCGAGCTCTGTGCTGGAGTTCCTGAGCAAGACCCCGCCGCCGGGATTTCAGCGTTTTTCTCTGTGCGGCAACCACGATGCGGAGCTTGTGAAGCTCTATCGCAAACCGGCGCAGATTCTTGAATGGCTCGGCTTTGCCGGAACGGAAACGCTGCACTCATACGGCATCGACATCGAGCATCTGCTGCAATCGGCGGCAGGGAGCGACATGATCGCCCGCGTCATTCGCAACATGATCCCCGAGCGGCATATCCAGTTCCTGGAATCGCTGCCGATCATGCTGCGGATGGGAAGGGTGGTCTTTGTCCATGCCGGCATCAAACCGGGCATCGACCTGAAGAAGCAGAAAGACAGCGACCTGATGTGGATCCGCCAACCCTTCCTGGATGAAGGGCCGCAGCTTCCCGTCCTGGTGATCCATGGGCATACCCCGGCACGAACCCCGACATTCGGTCCGCAGCGGATCGGTATCGACACGGCGGTTTCGGCGACGGGCCGGTTGACGGTGCTGACGATAAAAGGAACGCGGGTCGGGATCCTTTGAATGAGTGCATGTCGCTGAAAGCGTTTCCGCTTTTCGGCGCCGTGCTCCAAAATCAAACGCCGCGGGCTTTGTGCTCCGCGGCGTCAGGATGATGACCGGTGTACCGGAACCTGTCAGGTGTTCGATTCCTGATAGAGGTTGGTGCCGATGCCGGTATAGGTAAAGCCGTGTTTGCGGACCTCGTCGCTGCGGTAGATATTGCGCAGGTCGACCAGGACCGGGCTGTGCATCGACTGCTTCAGACGATTGAAATCGAGCGCACGGAACTGGTTCCATTCGGTGACGATGACAAGCGCATCCGCACCGGCGGCCGCTTCATAGGGGCCGCTCGCATATTCGATGTTCTCGATCACCTTGCGGGCGTTCTCCATGCCTTCGGGATCGTAACCGACCACCTTGGCGCCGGCGTCCTGCAGGGTCTGGATAACGGCAATCGCCGGGCTGTCGCGCATGTCGTCGGTGTTCGGCTTGAAGGTCAGGCCGAGAATCGCGATCTTCTTGCCGCGAATGTCTCCGCCGACCGCGGCGATCACTTTGCGCCCCATCGCCCGTTTGCGGTTGTCGTTGATCGAGATCGTCGTCTCGATCAGGCGGACCGGCGCATCGTAATCCTGCGCGGTCTTGGCAAGGGCAAGCGTGTCCTTGGGGAAGCAGGAGCCGCCGTAACCGGGACCGGCATGCAGGAACTTGGCGCCGATACGGCCATCGAGGCCGATGCCGCGCGAAACGTCCTGGACGTTTGCATCGACTCGCTCGCAAAGATCGGCGATCTCGTTGATGAAGGTGATCTTCATCGCGAGGAAGGCATTGGCCGCATATTTGATCAGTTCCGAGGTGCGGCGGGTGGTGAAGACCAGCGGTGCCTGGTTAAGATAAAGCGGGCGGTAGACCTCGGTCATGGTTTCGCGCGCCCGGTCGTCATTCAGGCCGACGACGATACGGTCGGGACGCTTGAAGTCTTCGATCGCCGCACCTTCGCGCAGGAATTCCGGATTGGAAACGACGGCGACATCCGCCGCAGGATTGGTTTCGCGCATGATGCGCTCGACTTCGTCGCCGGTGCCGACCGGTACCGTCGACTTGGTGACGATGACGGTGAAGCCTTCCACGTAGGTGGCAATCTCGCGCGCCGCCGCATAGACATAGGAGAGGTCTGCGTGGCCGTCGCCGCGCCGGGACGGCGTACCGACCGCGATGAACACGACGTCGGCGCTACGGACGCTTTCGCCGACATCCGTCGAAAACGACAGCCGGCCGGTGCTGGTATTTTCCGCGACCAGTTGCTCCAGGCCCGGCTCGTAGATCGGAATACGGCCTTCGCGAAGGGCTTCGATCTTACTCAGATCCTTGTCGACGCAGATGACGTCGTGGCCGAAATCCGCGAAGCAAACGCCTGAAACGAGGCCGACATAGCCTGATCCAATCATCGTGATGCGCATATTTCCCTCAAATCATTGGAGTAGAACGTCATGCTGCGTCGCAGCATGACGTTGGTCATACTGAATCTGGGCGAAAAGACAATATCGAAGATCGCTTGATACCCACATCGAAAATCGAAAGAGGGGCACGACAATTCGTTGCCGGCACCCCTTCGACAGCAAGAAACATAGGTTTGTGTGGGCAATGTGACAAGTCGAGCCGCTCGTCAGAGCCGGCTCGACTTTCAATTCCAGACGGTTCTTTCGCAGCCCGAACTTCTATAGCCGGTACCAGACATAGGGGTCCGTCCCCGATTGGATCTTGTCCCAGCGCAGATCGGTGTCCCGCCAGTTCTTGATGCTGCTTTTCCTGTTGTCGAGCACGAGGTCGCCCTTGTCGGTTCTGACCACGAGAACCGCATGTCCTTCACCGGAAGGTGTATATGCCGTCGCGATTCGCAAAGCGCGCGACGACCAGCCCATCGCGATCAGCCGGCTGCGCTTGGTCAAGGCGAAGTCTTCGCAGTCGCCGCTGCGAACATTCACCTTCCAGACATCGCCG
Organism: Rhizobium esperanzae; assembly: GCF_014197615.1. GTDB lineage: Bacteria > Pseudomonadota > Alphaproteobacteria > Rhizobiales > Rhizobiaceae > Rhizobium > Rhizobium esperanzae_A. Next base: position 61,716 of record NZ_JACIFY010000008.1, on the reverse strand, counting down.
TTCAATTCGCTGCTGGAGTCGTTGCGGCCGATCATCGTGCGATTGACGGTGTTGTTCACGGTCTTCAGCTGCTGCATCTGCTCGTCGGTGAGCGCAACGACCGATAGACCATTGTTGTCACGGCATTCGGCCGGGTTCTGGGCACAGAACAACACCTGGGCGAAGGGTGGGATGATCTTGCCTTTTTCAGAGATATAGCTGACCGCCGAACTGCCGTTCAGGCCGCGGGCAAAACCTGCGGGACCGGCGGCAAATGCCGAGCAGGCATTGCCTGCCGTAAAGGCCAGCGCCAGAAGTGTAACGAACGTTTTCTTCATCTCTTTAATCCCCGTTCAGGGCAACCGATTGAGATCAGGCTTGCCTTTTTTCTCGGTCAATGGCATGGCGATCTGACGATCAGCCAAGTATTGGACGCAGAATAACTGTCCCGTTTCTGCTGCTTGGAAGGAGCATAGACGGGCCTTGTCTCGATTGGCTTAAACCTTTCGCGACAATTTTAAACGATGTGGAATTCTGTTACACTTTAGCACGCAAGTGCTTGATGTTCAACTTATGTTAGTACGAGTAAATTAATCTCTTCGGTTGCAATGGCTTTGTCGCCGCCTGCTCTGGTAAACGAATTCGAATGTTCTCCAACCTCATCAACAGACCAGTCTTGCGGGAGGTTCTTCTCTTTGCGTTTATTGGCCTGGTTATACTGACGCTCATTCCGTTCGGAAGCGTCACGCCCTTTCCTTTCGCCTTCGCCGCGATCGGGATGTTTGCGCTTGCCGTCATTTCGGCGCTGCTCTTCGGAGAGCCTGGACAAAGCAGGTGGGTTTTCAGCATCTCTTTGTTTCTGCTCATCGTGGTGACGGGCTGGATATACGTGCAGACCATCGAGCTGCCTGCCAACTGGCTGGCAAATCCCGCCTGGGGTGCTGCGCGTGACCTGGCAGGTGTTCAGTACGCGGCAATCTCGGTCGAACCGGCCGATACCCTCGCGTCGATCCTCTGGGTCGCGCTGCCTTTCATCACCTTCCTGACCGGGCTTCTCCTCTGCGATACTGATCAGCGGGCGAGGAAAGTGCTCGCCGGCCTCGGGCTATCTGCGGGCGCCATCGCGGTTTTCGGCCTGCTGCAATTTTCGCTATTTCCCAACATCTTGCTCGTCGTCGAGAAACGCGCCTACCTCGACAGCCTGACCGCGGTCTTCGTCAACCGCAATACCGCCGCGACCTTCCTCGGGCTTGGGACGCTGCTGATGCTGACCCTGGTCAGGGACATCGCCCGTTCCTTATCAAAATATCCGTCCGGCGAGCCGGGCCGAAACGCTCTTCTCTTGAGATCGTGGATCTACATCCTGCTCTTATGCGCCTGCTTCACGGCGCTGATGCTGAGCCGTTCGCGCGCCGGAATATTTTCGACCTTCGTTGGCGCTCTCATCTATTTTCCATGGCTCGTTCTCAATTGGAACGGCTCCGGCAGAAAGCCGAAGCCGGCGCCGAAATGGCGTTCCACGGTGAAGTTCGTCTCGGCGATCGGTTTCGTCATCTTGTTGGTGGCGATGTTCGCAGGCCAGGCGATCCTGCGTGCGCAAGAGCGGCATCTCGAGGATGATGATCGGTTCTGCATCCTGCCGGGCATCTGGCGTGCCATTTCGGATCATTGGCTGACCGGGACCGGCCTTGGCACTTTCCGCACCGTGTTTTCTGCCTACCGCGATCCGGCCTGCGGGATTTTCGGGATCTTCGACCGGGCGCATAATTTCTATCTCGAAGGATTCTTGGGTCTCGGAATATTGTTTCCGATTGCGGCGGTCCTTGCCTTCACGGTGCTCGCCAGCGTGTTCCGGCGCGGGCTCGCGCAAAGACGACGCCTGAGACACTATGTCCTTCTTGGCCTGGCCGGAACGGTTTTGGTCGCCCTGCATGCGGCGGTGGATTTCTCTTTGCAGATACCGGGTTTTGCGGTGTTTTACGCCGCCTTCCTCAGTGCGGTTGTCGCGATCAGTCTTGGGCGCAGCAACGGCGAAGCGGACAGGGTATATGAGCGGTCGCTAACTAGCTGAAAATTAAGTGGGTGAATTTTATGAAGGTTTTTCAAAAGTAGTGATTGTGCAGGTGCGAACTGTTGACTCTCAAACGCAAGAAATTTTATAGCAGGTGCAGCCTTCGGATTGTTGCGGCCCCAAAAAAAGTCGGGCCAGCGTCATTTTCGCTTCCTAAGAGGCCTGGCGTTGCCGGCCTGCCACAGTTAGGGGAATGTTAATCGGCTTTCAGTGTTATTGATTGGGGATTGTCTTGTATTTGGTCAGATTGCGGGGCAGTAGCTTCAGGGGCGTCAACACAGGTTATTCTATGGGTTGTTCTCGTATCGTTAGTACACGCGTCGCCATTGTTGTAGCGCTAACCACTATATTGGCAAGCTGCACCTCGTTGCCAAGATCCGGCCCCGATCACAAAGATGTTGATCGAGATGCCGCGGTAAAAGTGACAACGAAGGAGCGTCGCGTCGGCATCGACTACGCCCTCGTCGATCTCAGCAAGAACGTTCTTCCCTATTTTACCTCTGCCCAGCCAACCTCCTTCAAGGGCTTTGGCGGTGGTCGAGGCGGCGCCCCCGAAATTCCGCTTGGTTACGGCGACGTCGTTCAGGTCGCCATCTTCGAAGCTCAGTCCGGCGGTCTCTTCATTCCGTCCGATGCCGGCAGCCGACCCGGCAATTACATCTCGCTGCCGACGCAGACCATCGATAGAAACGGCACGATCACAATTCCTTATGCGGGCCGCGTTCCGGCCGCCGGTCGCCTCAAGGAGACGGTGGAACAGGACGTCGAAGATCGCCTGGCGAGCCGCGCGATCGAGCCGCAGGTGGTTATCACGACGACGACAAACCGCTCCAGCCAGGTCGCGGTTCTCGGCGACGTCAATAATCCGCAGCGTGTCGAGATCAGCCCGGCCGGTGAGCGTGTTCTCGACGTCATTTCCGCCGCCGGCGGTTTGACGACCAACAATATCGAAACGAACGTGACGCTGCAGCGCCGCGGCAAGACGGCAACTGTTGCCTACAATACGCTGCTGAAAAACCCGGCGGAAAATATCTATGTCGCGCCGGATGATACGATCTCGGTCGATCACGAGCGCCGCACCTATCTTGCGCTCGGCGCCGCGGGCGTCAGCGGTCGTTTCGATTTCGAAGAGTCTGATTTGACCCTTGGCGAGGCAATTGCAAAGGCAGGCGGCCTGCGCGACGACCGCGCCGATCCGGCTCAGGTTCTGCTCTATCGCCAGGTTCCCAAGAAAACGCTTCAAGCGATGCGCGTGGACACGACGAGATTTGCAGGGGATGCGGTTCCGGTGATCATTCGCGCCAACCTGCGTGATCCCGCTACCTTGTTTGCCACCCAGCAATTCAAGATGGAAGACAAGGATATTATCTATATTTCCAATTCCGACTCTGTCGAACTGGTCAAGTTCCTTGACATCGTCAACTCGGTATCGTCCACTGTTTCCGGCGTGACCGACGACGCGCGGGATACCCGCAATGCGGTCCAGGATCTCGGAAATTGATTGAAATAGGCGCCGGCATCGATCGCTGATCGACGCCGGCGGCCTATATATAGCGGATTTGATGAAGGACTAGGTTATGGCAAGGTCAGCTGTTTATCGTAAGCTTGCGTATAGCGGAATTGTCGTCGCGATGTTTGCCGGCATGACTTCGAACGCTTTTGCGGCCGCCTGCCTCGGGCCGGCAAATCTGACTTCGGTCGACGTCAGCGGATTTACGACCAATCCCGCCGCTCTGCTCGATATGTCCGATCCGTTGGTTTTGTCATCCCGTGTTCGGGCACTGGTCGGCAGCAGCAATGACACGCTTGCGCCGGTGATCGAGCAGGCCAAAAAGGCCAATGCCGCGCAGATGGCGGCGATCGGTTCCGGTCTTGGACGGGCGGCGAACAGCTGCCAGGTCTCGGATCCGCAGTTCAAGCTGGCAATCGAAAAGGCTGTTGCCGAGGCGGCGAGTGCCGATCCCAATCTGGCGCCGCTGCTTGCCGCCTTTGCGAAGGTTCTTGCCGAAGGCGGAACTGCGGCGCTCGGCCCGGGGGCAAGTGCCGCCGCTGCAGCCGGCATCGGCAACGACGGGTCGATTGGCCCGACGGGGCCGGGCTCTGACGATGGTACGCCCTTCGACGGAGCCGCGACGACTGCCGGTACGCTGAAGGTCTCCAATGGCGGAGCCAGCGACGACAGTTCGTCCTCGACGACGACGATCCTCAGTGTGAATGGGGCAGGACAGTCGTCTTCCGACACCGGTGGATCGACCAGTCCGAGCACGCCCGTCATACAATAGCTGGAATTGCCCTTAGATCTTAGCGCGCTTGACGCCTTTGTTGGAGATCGAAATTGCTATCGCCAGATAAACTTACGCCGCGTATCGACCCCTCCCGCGATACGGGAAACGAAGCTGATTTCATCGATTTCGACAAGCTCATCGCGATTGCCCGCCGACAGTGGCGAATGGTCGCGGCGAGCGCTTTCGCCTTCGCCATTCTCGGCATCGTCTATGTGGTGACATCGGTACCGGTCTATACCGCCGATACGAGCGTGCTGATCGATCGCAGCGACAATCAGGTGATCAACCAGTTGGCGGCTTTCGGCCAATTGGACGATGACGAAGGTACGGTCCTCAGCCAGGTCGAACTGTTGAAATCCGACACGATCGCCTATGCTGTCGTCGACAAGCTGAAGCTTGTCGACGATCCGGTGTTTAACGCACAGCAGAATTCGCTGTTTTCGGTCGCGACGTTGAAATCTCTGGTGAATTTCAAATCGTGGTTTGCCGATGACGCGGCCGTGGCGCCGGATCCGGACATGAAGCGGCGATACGCTGCCGAAACCGTCGCAGGCAATATCGATGTCGAACGCGTCGGCAAATCCTACGTTCTCGATGTCAGTTATACCTCGCAGTCGCCTGACATGGCGCGCCAGATCGCTGCCGCGATCGCCGACGTCTATATGGTCGACAAGCTCAATTCGAAATACGAGGCGACCCGCCGGGCCGGCCAATGGCTGCAGGAGCGTATCGAAGAACTGCGGCAGCAGGCGCTGGACACGGACCTTGCGGTTCAGAAATTCCGTAGCGAGCATGGGCTTGTCGAGGCCGGATCCGGGACGCTGCTCAGCGAACAGCAGCTTTCCGAGATAAACTCGCAATTGATCAACGCGCAGGCCGAGACGGCGAAGGCCGAGGCGAAATATGCGCGCGTCAAGTCGATCATCGACTCCAAGCAGACCGATGCGATCGTCACTGACGTGCTCGACAGCTCCATTTCGAACGATCTGCGCAAGAAATATCTGGAAGCTTCCAAGCTCGAAACTGAAATCGAGGCGCGACTCGGTCCCGACCACGTCCAGGCGGTCCGGCTTCGTGCGGAGATGGAAGAGTATAAGAGGCTCATGTTCGATGAGCTGAACCGCATCGCCGAGAGCTATCAGAGCGAGCTGCAGGTGGCAAAATCGCGGGAAAATTCGCTGCGCGACAGCGTGACGCAGGCGACGGGTGTTGCTGCCAGCGCCGGCGAAACGCAGGTGCAGCTTCGCGAACTCGAGCGCACGCGCGATACTTATAAGAATCTCTATCAGAGCTTCTTGACGCGCTACCAGGAAGCCATTCAGCAGCAAAGCTTTCCGATCACTGCCGCGCGTATCATCACGACGGCGGAGACTCCGACAAAGCCGAGTGCTCCGAAGAGAGCCCTCGTCGTCGCTTTTGCGATGTTCCTCGGATGTGCAGTCGGAAGCGGCATAGGAGCCTTCCGCGAATTCCGGGATCGGTTCTTCCGTACCGGCGACGATGTCCGGGAAGTACTCGATGTCGAGTCTCTCGGCGTCATGCCGCTGATTGAAAATAACGTCGACGATCCGGCGCTTGTTGATCCCAACAATCCGCGAAGCATCGCCAGAGGTGGGAAGACGACGACCTATGTCGAGGAACATCCCCTGTCGGCATTTGCGGAAACGCTTCGAAGCGCGAAAATCGCTATCGACATCAGCGCCGCCGATCAGCGCTGCAAGGTCATCGGCGTCGTATCGAGCCTGCCAGGAGAGGGCAAGTCGACGACATCCATCAATTTTGCCAAGCTTCTGGCAATGCAGGGTGCACGCTGCCTGCTGATCGACGGCGACATGCGCAATCCCGGTGCCACCCGGGCAATCGGCCGCCATGCCGAGGCGGGCTTGCTCGAGGCGATCGTCGACGGCCGTCCGCTCAAGGATCTGATCCTTCTCGATCCAAGGACAAAGCTTGCATTTCTGCCGACCGTGGCGCGGTATCGCGTTCCGCATTCGTCGGAGTTGCTGGCGTCACGCGGCATGGATCAGCTTCTTGAAACGGCGCGTCAAAGCTTCGATTATATTATCGTCGACCTGCCGCCCTTGGCGCCGGTTGTCGATGCGCGCGCCATCAATTCGAAGCTCGATGCGGTGGTGTTCGTTATCGAGTGGGGGAAGACATCGCGCAAGGTCGTGCAGTCGACCCTGCTGTCCGAACCGGAACTCTATGCAAAATGCGTCGGTGCCGTATTGACCAAGGTCGATCCGTCGCAGATGAAACTTTACCGGACATTCGGTTCGAGCGAATATTATTATAAGCGGTATTCGCGATACTATACCGAAAGCTGATGTTCGGCAGTCGTTCCGTTTCGGTTACCAGGGTCGTTTTTGTTGTCGTCACCGTCGCCTTCGCGGTGCTGGCTGGTCGGGAGCTATATGCGTCGATCAGAACGGCAAGCATCTCGATCGTCGCCGAAAGGATCGAGCGTGGCGGGACTGTCGCCGATGATGTCGTGGCTAAATATGCTTCGCGCAGTATCGAGGTTGTTGACGGGCATTATTGCCGATCCGACATTGTGGCGGCTGGCGTAACCCTCGTTCTGGCGCAACTCGATCGGCAGAACGTCAATGTCAACTATGACGCCTGGGCCGCTGCAGCATCGGGTGCGCGCCAATATCTTCGGTATGCGCTGTCGTGCATGCCGACGAATAGCAATTTTTGGCTTCGGCTTGCGGCCGTGCAGTCGACTATTGCGGAAGATCCGGTTTCGATTGCGGGAATGATGAAGCGCTCGGTGGTGCTGGCGCCCCACGACGAAATGATGGTTCTGACGCGGTTTTATTTCTGGAACGATTTCACCGATGCGACGCTTGCCGCGGCCAAGCGCGCGCTCGACAGCGATCTGACGACGATGCTGAAACTCGGCGATCGCTGCAGGGTCAACGCTGCGATAAAAGAGATCAGCCCTCAGCTTCGCCCAATCTTTGATCGAAGCTGGGCGAGCGTCGGAGACGGTGCGACAGCACGGTTTCGACAGCGTTGCAGCAGATAATTCGTCGACGCTTTGAAGGCTGGCGCAAAGCGGCACCGGGTTGCAGCCAAGCCGCTGTTCCGCTTTCTTTATCGAGCCCGAACCAAATATGAGAATGCCCGCCGTTTGCGCGGCGGGCATTGTCTGTTGATCGGCTATGGAACGATCAGACGCTGGCGCCCGAAACGAAATCCGTGCCGGTGATATTGAGCGTCAGAACGCCGACGTCCGTGTGGCCTTGGCCGTCCGAAATCTTGTAGTACTGGATGGTTTCCGTAACGTGATCGCCCGGGGCGATATCTGCTGCCAGATCATAGGTGAATGAGCCGTCCGACTTGACGTGGAACGTGCCGTAGGTGCCGGCGACGTCGGTTGTTGCGCTCGGATTGCCATTGACGCTCGTGGTGCCGAACTGACGGAGGAAGAGATGACCGTTGTCGCCGGGAATGTCGTTGTCGAGAGCGTTGCCGCCGATGGGGTTGCCTTCAATGAAGCTGTAGTGGTCGTCGACAGCGATCGGCTTGACCTGGGTTACACCCTGAATATTCAGAGTGAACAGGCCGACGTCGGTATGACCGCTACCGTCGGAGATCTTGTAGGAGACCTTCTCCTGAAGGAGTTCACCATTGGTGAAGTTGACCTTGGCAGCGGCGCTCAGAACATAGGTGTAGCTGCCGTCCGGCTTGACGAAGAAGGTGCCGTAGTCGCCCTGGATTTCGGTGACCTGGTTGTTGCCTTGCTTGGCGCCCACGCTCTGCTGATCGAAGGCGCGCAGGAACAGGTGGCCGTTGTCGGATGAATCGTTAGAAAGCAGATTCCCCGAGATGACGTCGGTTTCCAGGAATGTTGCAGTATCATCGGTTGCATGAATAGCCATTGAATTCTCTCCTTGAATTATTCTTCGCCGGCCGTCCCTGACCTTTGGCGAGCGGCCCGATTAAGGATTTCCTAATTCGGAGAGTCAAGAACATAATTAACAAAAAGTGAGCATTTCTGGGCGTAATGCTCAATATCGGCACACGTTAAATGTGCATAAGATAATGAAAGGTCTAGGTAATATTGCGTTAACAATAATTGAGAATGCGCGCTATGACATTTGCTTCCGTTTTTCTTCGAGCGACAAGAAATTTTATTGGCTGGCAATTTACAATAATACGGGATGTATCTTCTTCTGATTGTCATATTCCGGATAATCAGATTGAGCTATTGTTAAAATTTAAGTTTTTTATTGATTGTAGCATTATTGCAACTGAATTGTGCCTGGTGTTTGGTGCTGCGACTTCGGTGTCATCACCATTTACCAAGGAATTTAGGTATCGGCCTGAACTCCATTCTATCGAAATATCTTAGGTTGAGGGATGCGCTTGCGTTGCACGTATTACTGAGAGGTATACGTGAATTATGCGGTACAAATTTGCTGCGATGCAAAATATCTACCGTTGAAGCACGTCTTTTTCTTCAAAACCCAAGAATTATTGCAGGATGTCCGGCATTTTAGTGTTTCATTTTAGCTGGCGGAGAGAGGTCCACGCTTAAAAGATTTCCATTGGCGCGGGAGATCAGAGCATGACCGTCTACTACGTGAATTCAGCAACAGGGTCCGACCACAATAGCGGGACCGGCGAGAATTCAGCTTTTGCAACTTTGTCCGCTGTCGAAGCCTTGAAGCTCAATCCCGGCGACAGTGTGCTGCTGGCGGCCGGAAGCGTGTTCAACGAACAGCTCGACCTGAAATATTCGGGCAGTGTCTCCGCTCCCATCACGATCGGCAGCTATGGTGTCGGCGACGCACCGGTCATTCACAGCAGCAATGACGGTATTCACGGTTCCAAGGCGTCGAACATCGTCATCGAGAATATCAAGATTGCCGATACCGGGGCCAACGCGATCTATGCGGGGAATGTGTCGAACTGGACGGTGCGCAACGTCGAGGTGACAAATACCGGTCTTTCCGGAAAGGCCGGTTCAGTCAGCTTCCAAAGCAGCCAGAACATCACGATCGAGAACAGCACGCTGACCGGTGTGCATGCCGACGGCATCTGGATGGAAAAGGTCAACGGCGTCACTCTCATCAACAATACCGTCACCAACAGCCTCGGCAGCGCAGCCGACGCCATCCAGCTTAATGACAGCAGCAATATCCTGGTCAAGGACAATCATCTGGAGCAGACCGAGACCAATAGCGCCAAGGGCGTGCTGGTGCTGGTGCGCGCCACAAATGCGGTGGTCGAGGGTAATACGCTGGTCGGCGGCGGCTTTGGGTTGAGCGCTCAGGCGGGTACGAATATCTCGATCCACGACAACGATATTTCCGGATTTGGCGGCTACAAATGGTCCTACGGCATCGGCCTTGGTGATCAGGGCGATGCGAAGAACTACGACATCAGCGGAAACTATATTCACGACGGCGTGTGGGGCGTATCGATCAGTGCGGCGGGTTATCCAGATTATGTTCGCTCGAATATCGACGTCCATAACAATGTCTTTGACGATCTGACCTCGTCGGCGCTGAAGGTCGACAGGGCTGCAACCGGCTCTTTCCATGACAATATCGTCGACAGCCTGGTGTCGACGTCGACGATCGCTGCCGTCATTGCCGTCGCAAACACGTTCTCGGTCAGCGACACCAAGACGCTCGAACAAGCCCAGGCCGAGCTCGACAGCGCCGGCAATACATCGGGAAGTGTACAGACCCCCGCCACACCAGTTATCGAGCCGGTAATCGAAACGCACACGGCGCCCTCATCTCCGACCGTCGCTGCGAAAATTGTCGCGGTGCATGATACTCTGAAGATCTCGGCCGACACCGGCAGCGCCTATCATGGCAATCTTCTTGAAAACGATCATGCGGCTAACGGGATCGTGCTGCTTCGCCGCTTCGGTGATAGTGCGGTGGATAAACACGGTCTGACGCTGACCGGAAAATACGGTGTCATCCATATCGAGAGCGACGGCGACTATACCTACATGGTTGATGCGGCGAAAATCGCCGGCCTCAGCGGAAAGGTCAGCGAGTCCTTCCAGTACAAGATCTCCGATGGCGCTTCGCATATCGACACCGACAGCTTGAGCGTCGGCATCGATGTGGATGCATTCCATCACAGCCACATCTTGCTCTGAAGCAGACGGCTGCCGGGACGGCGTCAGCCGGCCCTTGCCGCCGACCGGTCCGTCTCGACATGTAAAGCGCGCCGCGATCGAGGATCTCTCCCCACGCTTCAGGTCCTGTTTGCGCATGTCGTTGCCGCAAAACCGCCACACAGTTTTCCGCGACATGCTTCAAACTCGGCGAAGCTGCCGTCGAAATCGACAGAGCGAAGGACGGCCAATGACAAAAATGTTCCGTCCCGCAAAAGCAAGAAAGATGTATGTTGAACCTATAGTTAATGCCCCAGTAGACATCGTGTCTATGCGCGGCCGGCGGCCAGCGCGTTGAGCCGTTATTGGGCGGTTTGGGATTTTCACTTGCTTAAACAGATATCTTTATCGTAGCGTTAAGCTAGAACCCCTAAACTGGCACGCAAAAATTGGAATTTTCGGCCATCTTTCGGTGCGATTCATATAATAAGTCGCGAGCTAGCAAGCGGAGACTCGGCGCCGATGCCGATGATCCAAATGCAACTATGTCATTGTCGGGCTTGATAGGCCCGTAACTGCGGAGCGCGCTGGCGTTTACCTGCGTGCGATGCGGTAAGAGAGGGATTACTTGGTGTTTCAGAGTTCAGCAGCGGACGTCAGCGAGCCATCCAAAGCCTTGCGAAAGTGCAAGGGAGGTCTTGTCTTCATTGGCATAGCCAGCGCGCTCATCAATATCCTCTATCTCACCAGTTCGTTTTTTATGCTTGAGGTGTATGACCGCGTCATTCCCGCCAAAAGCATACCGACGCTGGCTGCTCTGGCAATACTTGCGTTGGCCCTCTACGCTTTTCAGGGCGCGTTCGAAGTTCTCAGGAGCAGAATGCTCGTGCGCGTTGCCGGCTCGCTCGACGAGATGGTGAATGGACGCGTGTTCCGGGCGCTCATCAAGGCGCCGTTGAAGGTCAAGATCGGTGGGGACGGGCTGCAGCCGCTGCGCGACTTCGACCAGATCAGAACCTTCCTGTCCGGCATGGGGCCGACGGCGATGTTCGATCTGCCCTGGCTTCCCTTCTATGTCGTGATCTGTTTCCTGTTTCATCCGGCGATCGGATATATCGCGATCGGTGGATCGCTGGTTCTCGCCATCCTGACGTTCCTGACCAACCAGGGAACACGTACGCTGTCAAAACGGCAATCCGAAGCCGGCAATATGCGCAATGCCTTTGCGCAGACCTCGATCCGCAACTCCGAAGTCATTCACGCCATGGGCATGGCGGGCACCATGGCTGAAATCTGGGAACGCAAGAACGGCGAATACCGGAACATCACCCGGGAGGCATCGGATGTCGGGAACGGATATGCGACGCTGTCGAAGATTTTCCGTATTGCCCTGCAGTCCGGAACGCTGGCGACCGGTGCGATTCTGGTCATTCAAGGGCAGGCCTCCTCAGGCATTATCATCGCCGGCTCCATTCTGACGTCCCGCGCTCTGGCGCCTGTCGAAGCAGCGATCGGAAATTGGCGCGGTTTCGTTTCCGCCCAGCAAAGCTGGGCGCGGCTTGCGAATCTGTTGAAAACCATTCCGGAAATTCCGGCTCCGCTGGCGCTTGCTGCGCCCTCCAAGCAGGTGACGGTCGAGGGTTTGGCAAGTGGACCGCCCGCGGGCCAGCGTCTGGTCATTTCCGATGTCAGCTTCGGCTTGAGGGCAGGAAGCGCCCTCGGGGTTATCGGTTACAGCGCCTCGGGCAAGTCGTCACTGGCGCGGGCGATGATGGGTGTCTGGCCGACCGTCAGGGGATCCATTCGCCTCGATGGCGCAGCACTCGATCAGTGGGATGGCGACGCGCTTGGCCGGCATATCGGTTATCTCCCGCAGGATGTGGAGCTTTTCTCGGGAACCGTCGCGCAGAATATCTGCCGCTTCGCCAAGGAAATGTCGCCTGAGGCGGTAGTTGCCGCGGCGAGGGCAGCGCGTGTTCACGATCTCATTCTTCGTCTGCCGAACGGATACGAAACCGAAATCGGCGAAGGCGGGGCCGCGCTTTCGGCCGGCCAGAGACAGCGCATCGCGCTTGCAAGAGCGCTTTACGGCGAACCGTTCCTCGTGGTGCTCGACGAACCGAACTCCAATCTCGATGAAGAAGGCGAGCGGGCGCTCAGTGCTGCGATCATGAGCGTGCGCGCACGCGGCGGCATCGTTGTCGTCATCGCCCATCGATCCGGGGTTCTGGCAGTGTGCGATTTCGTGCTGATGATGCAGGACGGCCGGATGATCGCATTCGGTCCCAAGGAAGAAGTGCTGGCACGGGTCAGCCGACCCGAAGCGGCGCGGACGCCGATTGCTGATCGCGTCGCTCAGCTCAAAGTCGTCGTCGACGGCATGAATGCGGCCGAATAGGCCGAGGAGAAGATTGTGAGTAAAGTCATCAGCGAATCGAAACGCTCCCTCAATCGTCATGTCGCTATTGTCGGCGCGTTGTCTATCGCTCTCGTGTGCGGCATTGGCGGTTGGGCGGCAACGACGGAGCTTTCCAGCGCCGTCATCGGCGAAGGTGTGGTTGTCGTCAACGGCGACGTGAAGAAGGTCCAGCATCTGACCGGCGGCATCGTGTCGAAGCTGTTGGTTGCGGAAAACGACCATGTGACGGCTGGACAGGTTCTGATACAGCTCGATGGCACGACGACAAAGGCGCAACTCTCGATCGTCGAGAGCACGCTCGCCCAGCTTTACGCGCGCCGCGCCCGGCTGAAGGCCGAACGGATTGACGCCGAGTCATTCAATGTCGAGGAAAACATCAGCGATCTGACATCCAGCAGCGCGGCGCGGGATCTGTTGGACGGCGAGACGAAATTGTTCGACAGCCGCAGATCGGCACTGATCGGCATGAAGAGCCAGTTGGCGTCGCGCAAGGATCAGCTGGCCGAGCAGATCAAGGGGTTGGTCGTTCAGATCAATGCGACCAACGATTCGCTCGGCCTGATCGAACAGGAACTCGAGGGCGTCGATACGCTCTACAAGAAAGGGCTGGTGACGCTCCAGCGTTTGAATTCGCTGAAGCGCGCCCGCGCCGAACTCCAGGGTAACAGCGGCCAGGAAATCGCGGCAAAGGCAGAGGCTGAGGGCAAGTCAATCGAGCTCGATCGCCAGACAATCCAGCTGGACGAGGACCGTCGTTCGGAGATCGCGAAGGAACTGACCGACGTCGAGGCGAAGATCGCCGAAAATGAAGAACGTCGCGGAACCGCGATCGATCAGCTTCGCCGCCTCGACATTACCGCGCCGCTCAGTGGGCGCGTTCACGAACTCTCTATTCACACGGTCAATGGCGTCATCAATCCCGGCGAGACGCTGATGCTCGTCGTTCCCGAGAACGAAGACCTGACGGTTGAGGCGAAAGTCGCCACCCGCGACATCGACCAGGTCCATGTCGGCCAGTCCGTCGATGTGCGTTTCAGTGCCTTCGATCAGCGTACGACGCCTGACGTGCGCGGCGAGATCACCTCGATTGCGCCTGACATCGTCAAGGATGAGCGGACGGGCATCAGCTATTACCCCCTTCGCGTCAAGCCGGAGGCTGCAAGCATCGCCAAGCTGAAGTCAATAAAGCTCTATCCGGGCATGCCGGCGGAAGTCTTTATCAAGATCGGCGACAGGAACGTTATCTCTTATCTTACCAAGCCGCTGACCGATCAGATGCAGCACGTATTTCGTGAGGAGTGATTGGCGGCGTACCGCGTCGCCAACGCTTCAAAGAAGCCGTTGTCATCGATCTCGCTCTTCTGCATAATTTCTGAAATCGGAACCGATTGAGAAATATGCAGTGATTCAAAGCGTTCCAGCATCTTTCAGGCCTCTGAAAAGAAGCGCGGTTCTGTGGTGAGCGATGTGTCACGATCGAACAGCGATGCGCGGCCGTTTCGCGAAATGGTCCCCAGCCTGCTGCAAGGTCTCCTCATGATCGGTTTGCGGCTTTGGCGAGCAATGCCAATGGCGAGACGACCGGCTTATGGGCTGGTTTTGCTTTTTACCTGTTGCGCGATGTTTTCGGTGACTGGGAATAGTAATGCCGAGGGCCTTCCGCCGTTGAAAATAGTAGCTTTCGGCACATCCTTGACGGCTCGCGGGGGATGGCAGCCTGCTCTCGAGACGGAGCTTGCAGCCTGCCTGCAACGACCTGTGAACGTCGAGAGCGTTGCAAAGAGCGGCGAGACGACGCTATGGGCTCTCACCCAGCTTGACCGCGTCGTTGCCGGGCAGCCGGATATCGTTCTGATCGAGCTTTATGCCAACGATGCAGCCTTGCAGCGGTTCGTGTCGCTTGCGCAAAGCCGCAAGAATATCGGCGACATCCTCGACCAGCTTCGGCAGCGCCTGCCGCGGGCGCGGATCATCGTCATGGCGATGAACCCGTTTTCGGGAATGCGTGGCCTGATCCGTCCCTTTGTCGGAAGTTACATCGCGGCCCATCAGGCCGAGGCTGAGGTACGGGGTCTGGAGTTTGTCGACCACCAGCCCAACTGGCAGCGTCTGACGCCGGGGGACCTGGCTGCAGCCATCCCCGATGGCGCCCATCCTCTGCCTGACATCGCTTCCAAAATCATCGTGCCGGAACTTGTCAAACAGATTGCCGGCGGCAATTGCAAAGAATGACAGATCCGCGGGGGCTTGGGTTCAGACCGCCGCGAGATAGCCTTTGAGGTATTTGACCAGCGAAGTCCGCCCGGCCTCGGACGGGTCCTCGTGAGAGGGACTGTCCAGATCATCGAGAAGATAGTTTTTGAGATCCTCGTCGCTATGCGCGACATAGATGCCGGGCCGGCCGGCGAGCTGGCCTACCGTGGCGAGCTGATGATCGTTGCGATGCTCGCCAAGGGACGCCTGCCGGGGAACGAGAATGATCGGTTTTCCAAAACGTTTTGCGGTCAGCACCGTGCCAATTCCCGCATGAGAAACGATAACGCTCGCATCGAAAAAGACCCTGTCGAAGTCCGCGGGCTCGATATTCTTGATCCATTTCATGTTCTGGGGCGTGTAGGTGCCCTTGCCGATCTGCGCCAGAACCGGCCTCGACAGATCCTTTGCAAAAGTGTCGACAGCCTTGACGAGGCGATCGAACGGCAGCTGCGTTCCGACGGTGACAAGGATCAAAGCACAGCTCCTGCGTAGTGGGGACCATCCGGCCGTGACAAATGTTGCCACTGCGTCAGCCAGAGCGTCGCGATACGGCCAGCCAGTTTCCCTGACAGGGACAGCTTCTCGACATTGGCGACGCTGTCGATCCAGATCGTCCGCTTGCCCGTCAATTTGCCGGCAAGCAGGCAAAAAAGTCCGGGCGCGGCACCGGTGGAGATGATGACATCAGGCCTGTGTCTGATGACGATGGAGAAGGCGCTGAAAAAGCAGCGGATCGACATCGTAATCGAGTCGCGGCTGCAATCGGGAAGCACCAGACCGTCGCGAATGTCATATTTGGCAAGCAGACCCGGAATGGTCGTTGCAAAGACGATATCGCAGCCCTCGAACGCGCCGCGCATAGCCATCAGCTGCTCCCAATGGCCGCCTCCTGACGAGGCAGCGAGAACCTTTAATTTTTTCTCAGCCATAGACAGGCATCTCCTATATTTGACCGATGACATGTGTGAGGAACGGTTCTGTTCGAACAGCGGTCATGTCAAGATAGTTCCGCGGAACTGTACCATTTTTGGCCGGGTTGGTTGAAGCCTTGAAGTTCATGGGCGGCCAATCACACAGGATATGTCCGGTTGGAACGTCGAAAGCGTCAAAGCTCATCTGAACATGCTCCAAACAGTCTCAAAGAGCGGCATTGGGCTTATATTCCTGGTACGAATGTCCGAGAATGCCGTTGACCATGCCGGCGCCGCGCAGAACATGGGTGAGGGCGCGCATGCCCCAGTAGGGTGAAATCAAGATCGCCGGCAGCATGACCAGTCCAAGCAGCACTCGCGTGGCACCATAAGCGGCGCGATAAATCCGGCGCTTGAGATTGCCATGCAGAACCTCGCTGACGGCGAAGGTATTGCCGAGTCGGTACTGTCTTTGCAACACCCATTTCCAGGTCATCCGGTTCGCAGGAACGATGTCATAGACCAGCGCCTTGTCAGCCCAGAAAATCTGCATGCCGCGGCGGACGGCCTGATTGAAGAAAAGATAGTCCGTGCCGCCGGTGAAGCGCATCTTCTCCTCAAAACGAAGGTTCCATGAGCGGATCAGGGGATAGTCGAACATGACATTGTTCGAAGCCGCATAACCGATACGCTGGCCGTCCATGTTCTTCTTGCGCTCGAATACCCTGGCCTTGATGAAATATTCCGGCGGGTTTTCGGGATAGACCGGCTGGACGGGGCCGTAGACGCAATCGGCGCTGCTTTTCTCGCGGGTCTCCAGCATTGCATCAAGCCAGCCGTCGACCGGCCATTCGTCGTCGTCGAGAAAGCAGAAGAGATCGGTGCCGGGAGGTGCCGAATCCAGCGCGCGGTTGCGCGCAAAGGGTATGCCCTGGTTCTGTTCGACGACGTAGATCAGATCGTAGGCGCCGGTCTGGCCAAACCCCTCCACCGTTGCCTTCGCGCTGCCGGCCGCATCATTGTCGACGATCACCATGGTGAGATGATAGGGGCGAGCCTCGTGCCTGATCTGGCGCGTCATGACGTCGAGCAGCTTGGCGATCCCGTCCAGGCGCCGATAGGTCAGCACGCCGACGGCGATCTTCAATGGCGCGGTGCGCGCTGCAGTATCGGCGGATGAAGGCGGGAGAGTTTCTTGCTGGTTCATGCCTGTCCTCTCCGCAGCATATTTCCCAAACGCTTGCGCGCCGCCATCAGGGCCACTTCGGTTGCGGCAGTATCGCCGAACGGGCCGCCGGCGACCGTATTGCGCGCTTCGCTCCTGAGCTTCAGCAGTGACGTCGTTTCGGCAATGCCGCCGGCCACCAGGCTCTTGCCGAGCGCCTGCAGCCCATCATAACGACGCGCCAGCTCCAGCCCTGTGGCGATCATGATGCGCGGGCGCAATGTTTTTGCCCTGCTCGTGCCGGTATAGCGGTTCGACGCATGAATGCGCTGGAAGGTCAGCGGTGTTTCGACGATGGCGCCGCGGCCGAGATAGGCTGCGGCAAACTTGATATAGTTGTCGCTGAGGACGACGTCTGTCGCAACCGACATCGGCAGGATCTGCGACAGCAGGCTGCGTCGGAAACTCAGGCCCGATGTCGGAACCGGAAGCGAGGGAAAGCCGCCGTTGCGAAGCGTATCCCGCTTGTCGAAGAGCGTCGCCTGCAGTTGCGCCGGAGGCTGGTCGCCTTCATCGGTCGTCACCCGATCGAAACACCAGTCGATCTCGTTGCGATCGTAGATCTCGGCGATCCCGGCGAGTTTACCGGGCAGAAACGCATCATCGGCATCGAGGAGAAACAGGATATCGCCGCTCGCGGCCGCAAAACCCGCATTGAAGCTCGAGGCCTGGCCGCCGTTTTCCTTCAACACCGGCAGGATCTTCTCGCCATAGGAGGCGAGAATCTGCCTGGAATCATCCGTCGAGCCGTCGTCGACGACGATCACTTCAAAGTCGGGATAGGCTTGCGACAGAACACTGTCGATGCATGGGCGCAAAAAGCGCCCATAGTTGAAATTATTGATCAGCACCGAGAGTTTCAAAATTACCGCCTCCTGGGCCAATCGATCACTGCGCCAGCGTCGCGGGCGCATACCTGCGAATTCCGGCACGATATCCACGCATGTAGTAATATTTCCAAATCGCCCAAAAACGCTTCTTGGATCGTGGCAACGGATAAAGCAGAGCTGCTCGTAACGCCCAGTTGGCGCTTTCCACCCACGTTCGGAGTGGAACACCTGCTATCCGCGAGCCGGAAGGAACGTCCAGCGGAAAGAGCGCCGGAACCCCGTAGCCCAACCGTTCCCCACGCTTCTGAACCCATTCTTCGCGAACGCTCGACGCAGCAATCCAGTGATGAACAACCGCCTCCGCACAGCGGTATGCCTTCACGCCGCGTGAGGCCAATCGCATGATGATATCCTGGTCTTCGCCCATTGCGAAAAGTCCGCCGGGAACCGGTCCGATATCTTCCCTGTAACGGGTATCTTTCAAAGCTTCGCGTCTTACAGCCGTGTTAGGACCCCACACTTTCGTCGCCTCACATGGGCCACTGACCGCATCATCGACAATTGCAAATGTGGAACCCATAGGGATCCAATCCAGGAAGGGTTCACCTTTGGGGCTATGCTCCCACTCCGGCAGGATCCGGCCCCCGAAAACCCCGTAATCGGGATTGGTGGCCGCACAGTCCAGAATCGCAGAGAGCCAGTCGGGTTCGGCGCATATATCGTCGTCTGTCAGAACGACGATATCGCCCTTCGCGTGCTCCAGTGCAAGATTCATTGCGCCGGACTTTCCCGCTTTTCTTTGTTCAAGTATGGTTATTGGAAGCTTTTCTCGATACTCGTTAAATACTTCCTTGGTCCTGTCGCTGCTATTGTTGTCGACTGCAATGATTTCCCATTGAGTTTGGGGCAATTTCTGCCTCGTCAGCGACTCCAACATTTGCCTAAGGCGACGTTTCTCGCCATTGTAAGAGGAAAAAACTACGCTGATCAGGGGCAATGTCCAGCTCCTTCTATGGGATATATTGCGTCTATTGGGGCGTATTTCTGGAGTATTTGAGGTATCCAAAAAATCCGTGCAATTCCCAGTAAAATGAACCGCGGTCCTTAAAGGCTGTGCGAATGCGCCAACTGACCATTTGGCGCGCAAGCTTAAATGCCTTTTCGGTGAATATCAGCTTGGCAAAAACCGCGCCACGGCCCAGCGAATATCCCTTCAGCAGTTTTGCTACGTCTTCTTCTTTTCGCCCGTGATGGTGCCGCACATGCGCTTCCGGCCAGTAAATTCCATACCAACCCGCATTCAGTGTGCGCAGCACGGCATCGAAATCTTCTGCTGGGAAGTGGGCGCCGGCGCCGAAGATGGGGTCGAAATTGTGAATGGATTGCAGGACCTCTTTGCGGAACGCCATGCAGGCACCTTGGATATGGCCGGGCGGCACGAAAGTAAGTTTGAAATAGGTCATCGGCCGCTCGTCGTAACGTACGGTCATCAGCGCATCCGTTTCATCGAAGAGTGTGATGCGACCGCCTACAAAACCGATATCCTTCCACTTGAAAGGCAGGGTTATTTCGGTGAGAAAATTTGGGTCAACGTAACAATCGTCGTCGGTGAAAACGAATATATCGCCTTTGCCCGCGTTAACTCCGGCATTGCGAGCGTTGGCAAGGCCCGGGGTCCGTTCGACAACCTCATGGACTGGAAAAGTCGCTTTCGCTGCAAAATCCGCGATGACTTCCGAAGTGTTATCCTTGGAGCCGTTGTTGACGATGATAATCTCGAAGTTTCCATCATAAATCAAACCATGAAAGTACTCGAGAGCTTGTGCAAGCTGATTTGCCCTGTCGCGGGTGGAAAGAACGATAGAAATCATGCACGCGAGTCCCTGTTTAGTTCAGCGGAAATGAAGCGAAAGGCATCTTCGGGGGTCTTCATCGTGAAAACGCCTTCTGTATTGGCTGTCCAAGCCTCGATAAAGCTGCTGAGCTTTCCGTAGCTATTGTCGAGCACGACATGATTGAGACCGAGGAGCGTTGAAAGGATGTGAGCGTGAAGCCGGTCGGTCAAGACCCAGCGCCCGGAGGAGAGCATGGCAAGTCCTCGGTCGAGCCGATCGGTGGCCATCAGATGGAAACCGAAATTTCGATAGTTGCTGCGACGCAGCGCTCCCCATCGGGCAGCTTTCAACCGTGTTAGATGATCAGGGTGGCGTAAGCGTTCGATCTTTGCCGCATCTTCCTGCAGCCAGTCCGAACTTTCGTAGCGCAAATTTCCGCTGCTTCCAGTTGACGCGGCATCATAGCCTATCTTTTCGTCGTCTGTTCGCATCAGGCAGAAAATATCAACCTTTTCCCTCACAGGCCTTTCTATAGGGCCAAGGATGAAGGCCATATCCGGGCATAGTTCGACACGGCAATCGAAGTGCTGTTTGGCAAATTCCAGGCTTTTATGATCGCGAACCAGCATGGAGAAATTGCCGTGTTCGGCAATGGCGCGGGCTGTTTGGGCCATCCGGCCCATGTCCTTGAAGTAAAGTGATTGCGGTAACTGAATAACCTGATGGCCTTTGGTTCGGCGCAGAAGTTCTTCTCGCCAGGCATGGTGCTCGGGATAGACATCGCCGAAGTTGCCTCCGCCATGAAGGAAAATCGGGCCGTCCGGCAGGTTGCGGACAGTATCGTCAATTGAGTGCCGCGTGATGGCGGTCACGAGTGATGGGTGTTTCCCATGCTGCTCCAAGAAGTATTTCGTCTCACCCAGCCAAATCGCGCTGTCGCCGACGTTGGGATGGTCGGGAAAGTCCAGCAGAGAAAAGCTGTCGAATTTCGGAATGAAATCTGCCAGGACCTTTTCGATCGTCCGCTTCAGTAACGTAACTCTCTCGTGTTTGGTTTGCGTTTTGCTCATATTTTCATTGAGAGTCATGTCTTATCGCTCCCTTTAGAGAGTTCACATTTTCAATCAGCCACCGTCGACCAATTGCGAAGATCGAGAGAAAATAAACTAGTGCGCCCGTGAAGATCAGAAGAACAACTTCGATCGGATTGGGATCCAAATATTTCTTTCCGACGAGTAGCACGACAACCATTATTCCAGAGCATATGATTGGATAGGATAGCTCCTTCATTACTGCGAGTGGTTCAATACCGGAAAACTTTTGTAGCAGCCTGAGCTGAAGCGGTAAGGTAAGATATGCCCTGATGACATATGCAAGCGCCACATATTCGAGGCCGAATTGGGCGCCAACCACCGAGAATACCGTGGTGAGAGCGAGTTGAAGCAGAGCTAGTCTGGACATCGCGACGGATGCGCCGAGCGCTTGCAACGCCGGCCCCACAAGAAAGTTCAGGCAGAATGGGATAGCCAGCCAGCCTAGAATTTGGGCGGCAGGTCCTGCGTATGCCCACTTATGGCCGAAAGTCAGGGTGATAATCTCGGGACCGAGGGCGGCAAACCCGGCGATCGCCGGCATGGTGAGAAACGATGCGAGGCCTTGGAGGCGAAGATAGGCTCTCCTAAAGGCAACCTTATCATTCTGGAGGCGAGAAAGCGTTACGCTTGTGACCCCTCCGATAGGTCCGAACGTTGTTTGCACTATCACATCGATAAGGCGCCAGGAAACGCGATAGCTAGCTGCTGCTGCAAGACCGAGGAAGCGCGAGACTACCACGTCCTGCACACGCACCAGCAAAAGCCAGGAGATTTGCGTTGCGGTGACACCCATACCGAACGAAAAGATTGGCCAAAGGCGCGTGAGCGAGACTTTGAATGTCGGGCGCCACGCCACGGATGTCCACCAGAAGAACAAGCCCAGCAACTCGGCGACGGCGATTTGGATGAACAGGCTCCACGTCCCCATACCCTCAAATGCAGCTGCCACCCCGGAAACGCCGCCGATCGTCGTTGTGATGACCGTTCTCAACGCCAGCGCCTTATGGCCGAACTCGCGCGTCTTTATGCTGAGGTGCACCACGCTAAGCGAACCAACTATCATGACGCCGGAGAGCGCCTGGAGGAGCGGCACGACCTCGGGTGCGCGGATTATCATAGAATATGGAATCGACAATGCTGCGAGAGCTGCCGCGCCGATAGTTGAGAAGGCTAGGGCTCCCCAGAAAACGGTATCCAGTAGCTCAGAGTCAACCGTCGGAGCGCGCACAATAGCCTCACCCAGACCCGCGCCGGCGATCATACGCACAATCTGATACATCACAGCCGCAACGGAAAAGGTGCCGAACTGGGCTGGTTCCAACATCCGCGCTAAAATAACGAAAAAGACAAACTGCGCAAAATTGACATAGCCCAGGCGGATGAAATTCCAAAAAGTAGAATAAAGCGTCTTCTTTTTCAGGGCGTGAGGCCTAATGCCTTCACTTGATGATGACTCAAAATTCATTCAAGCTCCGATATGAAGATAGTTGCGTTGGATTCTGAGTATTTGGATGGCTTCCCGATCCTGGGCTCATGCGTCCGTATCGGCTGATAATTTCTATGTCGCTGCGGATGATCTTTGCCGGATTGCCGGCCACCAGCGAACGCGGCGGAACGCTCTTGGTCACCACCGAGCCGGAACCGATGACGCATTCGTCACCGATTTCGACGCCGGGCAAGATGATGCTGCGGGCGCCGATGAAGCAGCGTTTGCCGATTCTCGTATGAAGATAGAGCCCGCGCGTGAGATCGTGGGTGAGGATCGCCGCCTCGAAGGCGACATAGGTTTCAGCACCGATATGCAATCCCTTCGGATTGGTCTTGTCGAACCGCACGCTCAGCGAAAAGCTGGCGGTCGGATCGATGTCCATTCCCCAGAACTTCGTATAATAGAGCCATTTGACGGTCACAATTCCGTTCCGCAGCGGCCGAAATACGTTCAGTCCCCACTTCGGCTTTTTTCCTTTATGCACCATCAAGTCCGACCCCGGCTGGAAAATTCGTCTAGCACGGAACTGTAATAGTCCTCGAGCATCCCCGTCTGACGACGTAAGTCGAAGCGCTCGGCCACCAGAAGCGGTGCCCGCGCGCTGAAGGCTGTCCACAGAGCCTGGTCGTTGAGCAGTCTTCCGACCGCTTCCGCCATTCCTGCGACATCCCGCTCCTCCACGAGATAACCAGTTTTCCCCTCTTCGATCGCTTCGCCCACGCCTCCCGAGCGAAATGCGACGACCGGAGTCCCGACGGCTTCCGCCTCCAGATTGGCGAGGCCAAAAGCTTCCGCGTGACCATTGTCGAGGGTCACGCTTCCATGGAGATAAAGCTCTGCACTGGCCAGCAGATCCCTTATCTCAGTCTGCGACAGATTTTCATGGATCGTGACGCTTGGCAAGGAACGACGCGCCAGTGCTTCGATTTCCTCTTTCAACGGACCCTGGCCGACCATGACGAATTCAACCGGAGTGCCCGCAGCCGCCACGCGGGACAGCGCGTCGATCATGAATCGATGGCCCTTGTAGTCGACGAATCGAGCAATTGAAACCACCAATCCCTTTTTTCGGGGCCGGGGCTCCATTTTGAAGAGATCGAGATCGATGCCGATATGATGGCGAAAGACCCGGTCGGCGCGAAAGCCGAGCGCCAGCAACCGGTCGCGGATGAAGTCGGAAACGGCGATGTTCCAGCTGTTCCAGCCGGCCATCTCGCTGCGGCCCTTGGCGAAGAAGCGCACCTGATTGAAGCCGCCGGGCTTTTTCGGGTCGCCGCCATAGGTAGCGTCGAAACCGTGGAAAGTCGTGACCAGCGGCTTGCCGGCGGCACGAGCCAAGGGCCCGATGACATAACCGTTCTTGCCGAAATGGGCGTGAACGAGATCGGCTTTGTCGATCGCCGGAAAGAGGAAGGGCAGGCCGATCTGCGGGATTTTCAGAAGCAGTTCACCGGCCCGCGCAACGGGAGACCGACGGATGTCATGAACCGGAACCGTGGATTTTTTGGTATGGGCGGAAGAGATTCGCGAGCCGGCAAGAATTTCAGCTTCGAACGAACGAAAGGCCACCGCCTGGTTGAGAACAAAAGCCTGGCTGGCAGGCAAAAACTTTTCCACGTAAATGACGGCTTTTCTCATGAATCTATCGACGTCTCCGTTGTCGTCTTGCGCATCACATCGCCTCTATTGCCCGTCGGATGCCATCAACCGCACTTCTCGGCGTATTGCTTTCGTCGTAAAGATTAACGCGCTTCGTGCACGCCGCATCCGGATCGGCGCCCTTCTCATCGGGCTCGCCGTATCTTTCCGACATGCCCCATACCGTCACGCCTTTCAAGTCGCCACGCTCGGCCGCCACAGCGATCACGTCACCGAAAATATCGGCGTAT
This sequence comes from Rhizobium esperanzae, assembly GCF_014197615.1. Taxonomy (GTDB): domain Bacteria; phylum Pseudomonadota; class Alphaproteobacteria; order Rhizobiales; family Rhizobiaceae; genus Rhizobium; species Rhizobium esperanzae_A. Next base: position 37,345 of record NZ_JACIFY010000008.1, on the reverse strand, counting down.
GACGCCGGCGAAAAGCCTTTGTCGCGGTTCAGGAAGTGGCAGGACGCATCGAGCTCGGTGATGAAAACGCCGATCCCCATGTCCTTCAGGGCCACGCAGAACCGCCCCATTCCTTCCGGGTCGATCCGGTCGAGGCCGGGGCGGAAATGCGCCTGCAGCCCCACTGCGTTGATCGGCGTTTTCCGGGCGACGAGATCCTCGACGATTTTCAGGATGCGCCCCCGCTTCTGTTCGAACACGTCGGATTTCTTCTCCAGATGCGTTTCGTTGAGCACCAGCGTCGCACCGGGATTGGCCTGATGTGCCATGTCGAAACTCATACGTATATAATCGTCGCCAAGAAGGCGGCGGAAAACACAATCCCGCAGATCCGGCGCATCATACTCCAACGGCTCGTTCACCACATCCCAAGCGTCGATCGAGTTCTTATAGCGAGTGACAACCTGTTTTATATGACGGTTCATCGCCGCCTGAATGGTCTTCGCGTCGGTGATATCGGACACCCATTCGGGGACGCGATACCAGATCAGCGTATGGCCATAAACCTTCATGTTGTTTTTTCGAGCAAATGCAACTATCCGATCGGCGCTTGCGAAGCTGAAAACACCCGGCCTCTTTTCCGTCGCAGTCCATTTCAGCTCGTTTCGCGGCGTTATCGAATTGACGTTGCGGATGTAGATCTCGGAAGCGATCGGATCGCTGATGTTCTGCAGGTCGATTGCCGATCCGAATCGGAATGCCTTGCTGTCGGCGAGGGCGCGCAGCCCTTTTTCCGGAGGCATCTGCGCCAGGGCCTGGCCTGCGCGGACATACAACAGGGCGAGCGGAACCGAGGCGAGGAAACGTCTTCTCTTCATTCTATCTCTCAACTGTTGGCTTTTTTCATGTCTGCGGCGGAATTTCAAAGGGCCGGGCTCGCCAAACGGTCGATCGCGAAGTTCGCGTTCAATTCGGCAGAGTAATGCAACCTCGAATATAGTTTCGCCATGGGGGATATTGTCAGTCTCTGCTAGACGTGCCGGCCTGCTCCAAGATATGAATCGTTTTGGAGGGCGCTCGTGATGGAAGAGTGGACTAGCTACCTGCTAAGCTGTTTTCATATTGCATTGCAAAATGCCGTTTTTTTTATGGCGGCGGTTCGAAACGACCTGGCTTTTCTCGCTGATTGGCAGTTCGCAGCCCTTGTTCTCGGCGTCATCGGCATCATTGTCCTCCTGATTGCCGCGCTCGTCAGAATGTCCCGGCGGTTACGCCGATCGGAGATCGTCATCCGGTCGCTGAACGACGATCTTGCGCAGGCCAAGCAGGATCTCAATGTCGAGCGGGTCTGGCGCCTGGCGGGCGGGGACAGCACCGAACGGCCGAGCGCGGACAGTCTGCAAGAGCTTTACAAGATTTTGGCGAGACATCACGACGATGCAAGTTCTATGGCGTGATAAGTCGGCGCACGGCGTGCGGCCGAAAACCGAAAGCGCGTCGCATCGAACTTGATTCATGCATTGCGCTTCAGCTTGCTGTTCGCTGTCCCGGAGCTGCTGCACACGGCATCAATGCCGAGATTGCGGGTGTTCTGCCGGCGCCCCGGCATCGGCGGGCGTCGATATTGATTCCGGTTGCGGGCTGCCGGCCTCGGCTGTCGGGTCAGGCGATGGTAGCCATATTCTGCTGGCGAAATAATTTCTCGTTCTTTTCTGCGGTCCCGAGGCCGCATCCAGCGACAGCGTGAAATTATAGCGCCCGGCGTTGAGCACCTCATGGGTGAAGCTGATGCTGGCTCCGAAGCCGTCTTCCTTGACGTCCTTCAGATTTTTGATCGCATTCAGCGTCTCGTGAATATCGAGCCATTGCGGTTGCCGCAGCATGGTTTCGAAAATTCGCAGAATGCCGGGATCGAGCTGGCCATTCTGATCCGTCTCGGGATTGATGATTTTCACCCGCATATTGTTGATCGTGCCGGCGGCATCGCCACGAACGATGACGAAGACGGAGTTCGGAAGCTGATCCTTCTCCCGCTTGCCGCTATGTTCGAAAAAGCATTCGAACGTATCGGCGTTGAAGCTCGCCGGCGCCCAATCGCTGGTTTGAACGCCGGCAGTGCGCAGCGCCGCACACATTGCCGGCCCGGATATCCGCCATGTCCGCAGAAAAGTCGACGCGGTCTGTGCCATCGGCGGCTCGATGATGTGCGCAGGAAGCGTGAAGGCGGCCGGCGGCGACGGGCGGGGAGGGGCTTTGGGCGGCGGCGGCTTGACTTCAGGGGGAAAGAGATCGAAGCCAAAATAATGGCCGACCGTCTTCAAGTGTTTCATATCGTTGGAAAGAAGCACCGTCCCCATGACTAGCGAGAGGGAGATCGTCAGCAGCAGCCAGAAGACCAGGGGAATCTTCGGTTTTCCCACCGGCTGTTTGGAATTTGCGGACGATGAATTCTCGGGCAAGCTTGTCTTCTCCGGTGCGAGAAGGGTTTCGATCGGGCTGTCTGAATCCAGCAGTATACATTTATCCGTTAAATATCTTTGGCTTCGTGTCGGCAATTGGGCACCTTTGTGCCTGCCAATCCGGACGGGGACGATAGATTTCGCTGGAGGCGCTGCATGCTATCTCCGTCGGGAATCGATGACGCTGCAGGCTTTTTCGTGTGATGGTTTTATTTATTTATAATAAAATCAAAGATTTATATTTGTAGCGTCATTGGAATTCGGTGCATTCAACCAGATTTTCGACGTATTTTTTGATAGGTTTGCCGCGCAATCGCCGAGGGAGAGGGGAAATGTCCGTCGAGCCTGATGCAACGACCTATGTTCACGCCAAACCGACAACCGCGCATTCCTACATCCTGCCTGCGGTGCTCGATGTGCTGGAGAACCATTTCGACGGTTCTGCGGAACGCGACGTCTTCGATTTGGGATGCGGCACCGGCGGAGCCGCCGCCGCTCTTGCGGGGAGGGGTTATTACGTCGTCGGTGTCGATCCTTCCAGCGATGGTATCGCCAAGGCCAATATCAGTTATCCCGAACTGCCGCTGAATGTCGGCTCGGCCTATGACGATCTTTCCCGGGAGTACGGCACATTCAATGCCGTCATCAGCCTTGAAGTGATCGAGCATGTCTACGATCCCAGGGCCTTCACCTCGACGATGTACGATCTCGTCAAGCCGGGCGGCGTCGCCGTGATGTCGACGCCCTATCATGGTTATCTGAAGAACCTTGTGCTGGCTGTGATGGGAAAAATGGATGATCACTTCATGCCATTGAAGGATCATGGGCATATCAAGTTCTGGTCGAAGAGCACACTGAGCACGCTGTTGCTCGAAGCCGGCTTCGACAATGTGCGTTTTGGATATGTCGGGCGGATCCCCGTTTTGGCCAAGTCGATGATCGCCGTCGCTCGAAAGCCTCGTTAGAGACTGCGTTGGAGCGGCGCGGGTTTCGACAGCATTCAACGAGCAATGCGGTGCGCGTTCCTTCGGGGCATCCCACGTAATAATCCACAGGTTGTCTTTTACTCCGCGTAACGCTGAAAAAATTCCTTACGAAATATTTACTTTTAGTTGCATTCTTGCTTAAACTCTCCATTATACGGCTGAGCATGCTGATAAAGTGGGAGACTTATTCACATGAAGGCTAAATCCCCGAATTCGATCGACGTCTATGTCGGCAACCGTGTGAGAGTTCGGCGAAAGACGCTCGGGATGACCCAGCACGGTCTGGCCGAGCTTCTGGGCATTACCTTCCAGCAGATCCAGAAATATGAAAAAGGAGCGAACCGAATAGGCGCCAGCCGTCTGCAGAAGATATCCGAGATTCTGCGCGTGCCGATCGGTTTTTTCTTCGAGAACGGCGGTTCCGGACCGATCGAAGGCGAGACCAGCGAATTGAACAAGTTTTTGTCCTCGAAGGAGGGTCTGGCGCTCAACAAGGCATTTATCGCCATCGAGGATCCGAATATCAGGCAAAAACTGGTAGCCTTGGCCAAAAGTCTGGCGGTCACGGGATTGTCGGAGATCGACGGTGAGTTGCAGGATCCGGTTATCGGCGGCTGAGGACGGATTGTCTCCGTCTGCAGGCATTTGGCGATCTGCGGTTGATCGAGACGAAGGGCGGGCGGCGGAAACGCTCTGTCATCGGCACCATGCCGAAAGCGCCAAAGCCGGTTTTCGACGCAGGGAAGTGATCGCCACCGTTCCCGGCCGGAATATTTCGATAAAGACTTTAAAGGGAAGGCCTATTGAAGGCCGGGTTTTGAACAATTAGGGCATTCCTTGGCGAGGGCCGTCATCTGACCCACCACGCTCCATATTCCGACAGGATCATGTCGCCGGGGGAAACTCTTTCCCGCGTCGAACCTTTTTTGGCCAGGTTCGGCATTACCAGAGTGGCGCGGCATACAGGATTGGACGACATCGGAATCCCTGTCTGGTGCGCATATACACCGAATTCGCGGTCGATCGTGATCGCTCAGGGAAAGGGCCTGACCGATCTGGACGCTAAGACGTCCACTGTCATGGAAGCCCTCGAACGGGCGGTTGCCGGCGAGCCTTTCGTCAAGCGCGTCCACAATTCCTCGTCCCGGCTGCAGGCGATGGGCTGCACGGTCGACAGGTTGAGCTGCCTGACCGCCGTCCATAAAGCCGATCTCGGGCCGGATGAGGTGACCGAATGGGTTGCCGGCGTCAATATCCTCAGTGGCGACGAAATCCACATTCCCTTCGAAGCGGTGTTGCTCGACCGGACGCGTGACGCGCGATACTGGATGTCGTCGGATGGCCTGGCTTCTGGAAACAGTGTCGAGGAGGCGATTTTTCATGGCGTTCTGGAGCGGATCGAGCGTGATGCGCATGTGCTGTGGCAGGTGGGCCGGCAAGCCGATCTTTATGCCGGCTGCGTCGATCCCCGCGGCTTCGAGGACAGCGCCCTCACCGGGCTGATCGACAAGATCGAAAGATCGGGATTGGCGCTCAAGCTGTTCGATATCACCAGCGATATCGGCGTCCCCTGTTTCACCGCCATGCTGGGTCCCGGGGAGACTATCCCTGGCACCGGGGATCTTCAGGGTCAGAAGGACATCCGCCTCGTCGAGGTGACCGGCGGCAGCGGGGCGCATCCGGTTCCCGTGCGTGCGGCCATTCGGGCGGTGACGGAAGCCGTGCAATCCCGCCTGACCTATATCAGCGGCGCCAGGGACGATATTTCGCCCGCAACTTTCTTGCGATCCCTGCCGCCGCAGATGCGGCGGGCCTTCGATGCGGTTGCCGCACCGCCTGCTGCAGACCTTTGCCGTGGTGGCGGGGCAGGATGTCGGCATCAGGATCTGGCGCAGCTGTTGCAACATGTGCTTGACGCCCTGCGCGACAATGGGATCGCTTCGGTCATCGCGGTGCGCCTCAGCGAGGACACGCTTCCCTTCAGCGTCGTCAAGGTCATTATTCCCGAGCTCGAAAATCCGGAAGGGGAGCGCGCCCGGCGATTTGGAGCAAGGGCGCTGGCCAAGGGGATGGGGTTTTGAAGGTCATTTTCGCAGGTCCCAGTCTTCCCGATGCGGCGTCGCTTGCCGGCGGGGCGATCCGCGTCCTGCCGCCCGCCATGCAAGGCGATGTCCTGGCTCAGCTGGAGCAGGGCGCCAATGTCATCGGCTTGATCGACGGTGGTTTCGAATATGCCGCACCGGTCTGGCACAAGGAAATTCTCCAGGCTCTCTCGCTAGGCGTCACCGTTTTCGGGGCCGCCAGCATGGGCGCCCTGCGGGCGGCGGAATGTCACCCGTTCGGGATGGTCGGGATCGGCCGCATTTTCGAGGACTATCGCTCCGGTCGGCTGATCGACGATGCCGCTGTCGCACTCATGCATGCGCCGACGGCACTCGGCAGCAAGCCGTTGACGATACCGCTCGTCAACGTCAGCGCCACGCTCGATGCGATGGAGGATTGCGGGCTGCTGGCAGAGGGGGTGCGCCAGGCGCTCGAAGATGCGGCGAACGCGATATTTTTCAAGAAGCGGACATGGCGGGCGATCGTCGAGCAATGCGCAGGGATAGACGAGCCGGCTCGTCCGCAGCTGCTGGCGGCACTTGCCTCGCATTCCGTCGATCAAAAACGTATCGATGCGCTGGAATTGCTGAAAGCCGTGCAGGAAGCCCACGACATCCGCTCGAACGTCGATCTGCCTTGGAAGCTGCATGAAACCTTGTTCCGGACGCGACCTACGCTTTGAATCGGTGACGGCAATGTCACCGGGAGTTGTGTCACGCTTTTTTCACGGGCTCGATCATGTCTGCGCGCGTATCATTCCTTCCATTGAGGGAGAAATGGGCATGGGCATGACATTGATTGCCAAGATGGATGCAGACTGCGGGGCGGAAGACGGTCGGGACGAACTCATCGCACTGGCGCGCATGATCGCCTATGCGCGACATGTCGCTCAAGATGTCAAACTGGAGTTCGCGACGAATTGCCTCGATCTGGCGCTCGAGGCCGTGAAGCAGCAGGTGGGGGACGGTTTGACCAGGGAACTGGGCGAATTGAGTTCTCCGGTGCCGCAAGTGAGTGTGAGAAGTCATTAGTACGGCGCGTCCGATCGGACGCGGCGAGAACGCTCCGGCGCTTCAAACCCGCGCATGGCCCCGAAAGTCAGCTTCGATTTTCGGGGCTATTGCATGCGCCTACCTGGGCCGGGCAGTCAATCAAGCTGTGGCCATCTGCTTTCTCATCGGAGATCACGGGCTGAAACGGACGCCCGACGTGTGTGCCCATGCTTCGGCGTTTCATTTTCGGGCTGGCGTGAATTTGCAGGTTGAGCAAATCCGTTCGTCGCCGGGCGCCTTTCCGAAGCTGCTCGACATTCCATCCCAGTGATGGTTTCGATGCGGGGTAAACGGTCTCGCCGACGTTGCTTCCGGGCAGGGAAGCGGCGGCGATACTACGTTTCGGATCGCTTCCGGATGACCGGTCGATCGCTGATCTCAGTGGGTCAAATTGCGTTTCTGCGCCAGCAGTAAAATGTAATCGTCGGCAATGTCTGCGATGGCCATTGCGACTTCGGCCGGATCGCATCCCTCGACCTTCGTATTTGCAATGAACTGATAGACCGCCTTCTCGATCTGCTTCCGGCAGATCATTACGCGTTCATCATAACCAAATTCCGGAATCTGCGATGCTAGATCACTCATCAGCTCAGCTCCCTCACTACTTACAGTGACCATGACACAAATTATAAGTTGAGCAAGCAAATGCTTTATGAACGGTTAATTCGCTGAGGGAGTGCGACCATTTCGACACAGATGGAAACCTTGAGGCAGGCCTTCCGGCGTGTTGAAATAGGACCGTGCCAGCTGGCCGCGCATATAAGTTGTTTCGTATCGGAAGGCTTGCGAACGAAGACTGCGCATGCCTGCGCCTCAGGCTTTCAGCCGGAGGGGCGAAACTGGAGGCCGAGTTGAAACGGCAGGCAGGATGCGACCGGCGGCATTGTTGGCCGAGGTCGTGGGGAACAGGAAAATGTGAAGATCTATCAGTACATTACGGCTAGCGTATTTTCGCGGCCGTCATCGCGCTATCGAATTGCATGCCGGCTTCTTGATGCATGAACAACCGAGGATCGCTAGGCGATCGGTTGAAAGGCCTCATCAGTGAGGCGAGGTGGCGAGAGGCCAAGCCGGAAATGGCTCCGAATAGTTTTTCTTTTTCCGTCCCGAAGGTAAGTCCGATGTTTTACCGAGCACCAGCTCAGAATAAACTGCGACAGGTATTCATGTGTATTGCTTAAAAATTTATCAAAAGGTAAATATATGAAATTCAGATAAAGGTTGTATTTAAGTTTTAATTATAACATTGCTGGAATTCCTATAGATATTAATGGAAATATGTATTTCTGGCGAATGGTTGTGCCGATGTTGGCGAGTGTTTTTCGAATAATAATATCGAATTCATGTCGATTGCTTGTTTGTGGTAATTTCCTTGCTGATCCCTGTTTCATGGATCAGTGAAAGTGGCGTCGAAATGTCGAGCGGGAAGAACCGGCGCTGCGAACCTCGCTTGCCAATGATATCGGCTTTTCTTATCAAAGCCGATCCCGACGACAATATCGCCTTCCGCAACAGGATTTGCTTGTGCCGACGCAGCGATAACAGCGATTGTATTTCGGCAACCTGCCTTAAGCAGGTCGAGGACCCGCCGGGGTGATGGCGGGTCCTCCGGTAGGGATGCTTGCACAGTGCCCAGGTATGGTTACAGTAAAAACTATGATTGTCACAGGTCATTATTGGGTGGTTATTTCTTGTCGTGACTTAATCGTCTTTTTCTGGTTGATATTCTATTTAATCGGTGCTTTTCGTCCTGAAAATATTGAGGATTTATAGTGTCCGCTCAGAATTCGAGGTGCGGCGGGGGAACTGCGCCTGAGCGTTCCGATCGGCTATATCGCGCACTGCGATTACGGGCTGGGGCTTGATCCTATAGCGCGGCAATCAGGGTGAGACGCTCATCTTCTTCGCCGCTACGCTACAGATCAGCTTCCTCACAGGTAGAGGGTAACCGTCTTTTTGGCAGCGCGCTTGGCTTTTTGGTGTACCTTATTTGCGATGGTGCAGACGTCGGAGTTGAGAGCTTGAAGAAATCCGCAGGAAGTGACGTAACTGTTGCTGTTGTAATCCCCGCCTATAACGCGGAACAAACTCTGACTGAAACAATCAGCAGCGTTCGCAATCAAACACATCAGGCGCTCGATATCGTCGTGGTGGACGACGGTTCCAAGGACCATACCCTGGCTGTTGCGCAAGCAGTCGCTGAAATAGATCCGCGCGTGCGAGTATTGAAGCAAAGAAATTCCGGCGTCGCTGCTGCTCGAAATACGGGTTGGCGCTCTACGTCGGCCGACTTCGTAGCATTCCTCGATGCTGACGACCTTTGGTCGCCTGATAAAATTGAGCGGCAATTGGCGGCATTGGAGGCAGGTGGTCCTCAAGTCGGGCTGGTCTACACTTGGTATGCGATGATTGACCACAAGAATTACGTCATTTACCGGAGCAATGAAATTTCCATCGAGGGAGATGTGCTCGACGAGGTACTTGCCGATAACTTCATTGGAAATGGAAGCTCGCCACTCGTCCGGCGGCATGTCCTCGACGCGACGGGAGGATTTGACTCCTCACTCCAACAGCGCAAGGCGCAGGGATGTGAAGATTATCTCTTCTACTGCCTGGCCGCTGAACTCTCGCATTTTGCAGTGGTGCCGGATCATCTTGTCGGCTATCGCCAAACCCCCGACAACATGTCAGCCAATCTGGCGCGAATGCTTCGGTCCTGGATTCTGGTCGCGGATGAAATGCTGAAGAGACACCCCGAAAAGGGTCTTGCAATCCGGGCCGGCCTACGCCGCTGTGGCCGGTGGCTCGCCCAGAAGGCAGTTGAACAGGGCCGATACCGCGCGCTCATCGGACTTGTGGCTACCATGTCGCGACATGACAAGCCGATTGCTGTCGAGATGCTTGTGGTCGACGCGAGATCAAAGGCAATGAGGAACCTCAAAAGAAAGGCCCGATCATGGCTGAAGCAGGAACCTAATTTCTCTCCAAATCCCAATCATCGCTTTGCTCTGGGAACAAAGTACGATGCGGGTTGGACGGCGGAACCTCCCATTCTTGTCTCAGCCGAATAGCAGATTTTCGAACTGTGACTGGGTGATCCCGCGAAAAACCTCCTGTCTTTTCAATGCGAGCTTATCTGCGTCCGCCCGCACCGTGCCACCGACGCAGCTTAACCCGATCCGGTAACCGCACTGTTCGGCGATGTCCCGGATAGCGGGGTCGAAGTCGCCGTACGGATATGCGACCGCCAGCACTTCCCGACCAAGGCATTTTTCAAGCATAGCTTTGGAGCCGGCAAGCTCTCGCAACAGGCTCTCGGGTGCCAGGGCAGATAAACGAACGTGCCGGACACCGTGGGCGCCCAGCGTCACGTCGCTCTTCGCGACTGCCGCAAGTTCCTCCCACGTTAGCAGTGGAGCCGGTGATCCATAGGCCGAATCCCATATTGCAGAGCCGCCGACCCTGCCGGTTGGAACAAAGAGTGAGGATGGGAAGCCGTATCGATGTAGTAGCGGGAGGGCATGCGTCATGAAATCGCGTGTAGCGTCGTCGAAGGTTAGAACCAATGTCTTTTCGGGCGGTTTGGCCCCTTCATCGAAACAAGCAAGCAGCCGATCCAAAGTCATGCCGCGCCACCCGGTGTCGCGCAGAAAGGCCAGTTGAGCTTCGAAAGCCTCGGGAGACTGGCGGTATCGAGCAAGCTGGTCCGCGCCGTCGTCCGAAACCTGATGATACATCAGGATCGGGACATCGTTCCAGCTGGCGGCCGCTTCTACAGCTTGCCCCCCTCTCCAGCGGACCTGGCTTGCGACCTGAAGAGGCAAAGGCTGCGCGGTGTTGACTTCCACGCGTTTCGGTTCAAGAAAGCCCCCGTGCTCTACCTTCTCGAACCTTTGGATTCTATAGAGCGGACTCCTGGCTTCAACCGAGAGAGTTAAATCCGGATGCTGGTCAAACATCTCACCGATGCCGACCGCACCGAATTCATGCGGCCACCCAAATCCCGTCTCATTCGGCATATCAACCAGGAGGTTGGCGTGGGCTGTCACGAACCAACCACCAGGGCGAAGGCTGCCCGCAATCTTGTCGACGATCTGCCGGAGTTTTTCTCTGTTCTCGAAATAGTACAGAACTTCACTGCAGACGATGAGATCGTAAGGCCCTTCCAGTTCGTCGCGCAAAAGATCCAGCTGCCGATAGGCTACCGCGGCATCGTCGTCCTGAAGCGAGGCCGCTCGCGCGACTGCCGACGCCGAAATGTCGGTTGCCAGCAGGTTGTCGACGCGGGAGGCCAGCATCCGTGTAAAGGTTCCTTCTGCGCAGGCCAGCTCAAGGCCGTTCGAAAAGCGCCGATCGTCCAACAACTGGAGTGTTTGAAGATATTTCACAGTCTCATAGTTGTTTCGGTAGTCCCAAGGATCGACCTGCGAAAACAGCTCCTCCCAATAGGCCTCCGTATCGTATCTCGGCACCTCATCGCCAGCCGGGCCGGTTTTTTTCGACGGCGTCTCCTTTGACATCTGCGCTGAGGCTGCAAGCGCCCGCTGACTTTCCTCTTCAACGATTCGATCGAATTCGGCGCGCCCGGCAAGCGCGACGCCCGATATCGCGTCGACAGGTGTTGGTGCCGGCTCCTGCTCGCTCCACCAACCCGCTGCTGTCTTGGCTTCGGCCCAATATGATAGTTTCGCTATGAGCTTCAGCACCCGATCAGCTACGCCCCGGTGGCTTGGCGCTGCCATGTCGGCGGCGCGCTCTTCATCGTGATCAGGACGATTGACGAAGTCATCCTCTACCACCGCCGTTGGGTCCGTCAGATCGTCGAACTCCAGGCCGAACACCGTCCTAAGTCGATCTTGTATGACATCCGCTTCGATTGCTCCGAAGACAACAAACTCCAGTTGCCCTAAAAGCGTCGGACCTTGCCAGATGCAACAGCGCAGCCGCTCGATGCCTGGCAAGATAAGGTCGACGATCGGTCGATCCAAATCGATTGGCTGTATCCTTGTCGTTCCGATCGTGGCGGGCACGTCGGTCGGCAGTTGGTCGGCGACCTTTCGCTCCAGTGAACGAACCAACAGGGAGCCAAAAGCCTCTTGGGGACCATGCCGATCAAACCAGGCCTCCAGATCGGGAAGCTTGTCCTGGATCTTCGACCATAGTCCGGGCCAAATCGGCTCGCCCGGGAAGGCGCCGACCACAATCCCGTCTACCATGATTGCGCTGAGCGTATAGGCATCGGCGTCAGGCGGAAGTGGCTCTGCCACCCGGTCAAGCAGTTCGCCAGGATTGTCGCCCTGACCGATTGTGGCGCCGACGAGCCAGGTCGCGAGATACCAGCACGCTGTTCCCAACGCCGCTTGTGTTATTCCCTGGGCGAGCGCCGGCACCGGATAGGCAATGCGCGGATCGGAATGGTGGCCGCGCCGGATCACCTTAAGACCAAAATCGAGATGCTTGATCCTGTTCGACGACAGCGAGCCGGCCGCCACGCTGACGTCAGCCATCAGGCCTTCGACCGGCGCAAACTCGGCGCCCACTCGCGCGAGGCGCTGCCACAGGTCCCAGTCCTCGCACATTGTCATCTCCGGATCGAAGCCGCCGATTTCTGCAAGCCGGGACCGGCGCAGCAAGGCGGCATGGATCGCGAAGGGGCAATAGCGCGCTGTTTCGGCAAACGGATTGTCCATTTTTACCGCGGGGTGAGACCGCCACCAGGGAGCACCATCTTTCAGGCGGCGCCAACCGCAATGCAGAATGTCGGCCTGCGGCAAAGTTCGCGTGTGATTGAGCATGATTTCGAGATGGGCCGATGCCAGCGCGTCGTCTGCGTCGAGAAAGACGACCCAGTCGCCTTTCGCCTGTGCCAGCCCCGCATTGCGCGCAGCTGAAACGCCGCTCTGCTCCTGCCGCAGCACACGGAAGCGCGTATCCCGGGCCGCGAAACGGTCCGCGATCTCTGCGGTCCGATCGGTTGAACCATCATCAATAATGACACATTCCCAGTCAGCATGCGTTTGCGCTATCAAGCTCTGCAACGTCGAGGAAAGTGTTGTTTCCGCTCCATGCGCCGGTGTAATAATGGAAACCATCGGCATAATTATTGCTTCCTGCAATCGAGATCACGCTGGAGTTATCGTGTCACTTCGCCAGTATGATGATCTTTACTACTTTGAGGCAAGGTGTATTTAATCGGTGGCAAAAGTGAGCCGAAATGCCTGAACATCTCAAGGATCATGCGCTTGATCGCGCGAAGCGGCGGGACCAGTACTGGCGTCGTGATCAGTGGAGGCCCTTGATCCACATCTGTCTGCAATGGAACGATCTGCTGTTGGCACTTCTGGCACGCGATCTGAAGATGAGATATCAACGGTCCGCAATTGGCCTTGGCTGGTCCTTGATGCGGCCATTAAGCCAACTGCTGGTTTTTTCGCTGATCTTCCGTCACGTCCTTCCCCTCGATATTCCCCATTACACCACTTTCGTCTTTTCCGGCGTGTTGGCCTGGGGTTGGCTCAGCACTGCGGTACCCGCAGCGACGACGTCCATAACCGGCAGCAGCGAATTGGTGCGCCGGCCGGGCTTTCCGATCGGAGTCCTTCCTGTTGTCGCAGTCATCACGCAGGCCGTGCATTTTCTGCTCGCTCTGCCGCTCCTCTTCATCATTTCATATATCGAGACCGGCGGCCTGACTTCAAGCGTCGTGGCGCTTCCACTCGTCTTCCTGGCGCAGGCGCTGTTCATGATGGGTCTGTCCTATCTTGTTGCGATTGCGCATGTTCACTTCCGGGATACTCAACATCTGGTGGGCGTGGTTTTGATGCTGGGTTTCTACCTGACACCCGTGTTCTACAGCCCGCTTAAGGCGAGTGAGCCGATGGCGTTAATTCACACCTGGAACCCGATGGCCTGGATTCTCGAGGGCTACCGCGCCATTTTCGTCGAACACGCGTGGCCTCCCGCTGCGATCTATTGGAAGACTGCGCTGGTTTCTTTGCCGATGCTGTTTGCCGGCATTTGGCTGGTCGAGCGTGGCAGCGCACGCCTGGTGGACGAGGTATGAGACGAGGCGCCATCACCGTCCACGATGTCGGCAAGCGCTACCGTGCGCAAGGGGGGGCGCGCTCCACCACCTTGAAGGGTTATCTTTTGTCCGGACGGTCCGTGGGACAGTCGCAAAGCTTTTGGGGTCTGCGCCATATCAGCTTTGCGGTTGCGCCAGGGCAAGCTGTCGGCGTGGTCGGGCTAAACGGGGCCGGGAAGTCCACTTTGCTGCGCCTGATCGGCGGCGTTGGCCGTCCCGACGAAGGACAGATCAAGGTGGTGGGTCGAATTGGCGCCTTGCTCGACATCGGGGCGGGCCTGACCGACGATTTGACGGGGCGCGAGAACATCTTCCTGCTGGGTGTTATCGCGGGAATGCGGCGGATCGAGGTTGCCGAGCGGTTTGACGAGATTGTCGCCTTCGCCGAGCTGGAGGCGGCCGTCGAGAACCCGGTTCGCAGTTATAGCACTGGGATGCGCATGCGCCTGGCATTCGCCGTGGCGGTCCATGTGCGCCCGGACGTCTTGCTTATCGATGAGGCGCTGGCCGTAGGCGACCAAGCCTTCCAGCAGAAGTGCATTGCAAGAGTGAAGGAGATACTGGACGACGGCGCCACTATCTTCTTCGTGTCACACGACATCTCGCAGGTAAGAGACATCTGCGATCACGTGCTGTTCCTGAGTGGCGGCCGCGTCGTGGGCTACGGGCCGATCGACGAAATGCTCCCGCTTTATACCTCGGCTGTCGAGGCCAAGGTCGCCAGCGTCCAGCACGAACCGTTCGCCGTGACAAAACAGCCGGTCGATCTGGTGCCGCAGGTCAGCCGGTTCGGCAATGGTGAACTGCAGATCACAGCCGTCGCATTGCTGAACGAGCAAGGCGCGCCGACAAGCACCATCTTTGCCGGCGACCGGCTGTCGGTTTCACTGACCTATGTTGGGGCCACCAGAGATCGCAACGCCATTATCGTCATCGGCGTCTACGCGGCGGACGATACGTGCTGCTTCGAGACCGACAGCAAGTTGGCCGAATTCGCCCCTCTCGTCGACTCGGACATGGTGCGCATCGAAACAACACTCGATCGCATCGACCTGGCGCCAGGCGACTATCGCGTTACGGTGGGGCTTTTTTCGGCAGACTGGCAGCAGGTTTACGATTATCACGCTGAAGTCTATCCTCTCGCCGTGACCGGGCCCGGCCCAAGAAAGGGTATGCTGAACCCCCCGACACAGTGGCAGCAGGTGCAGTCACGCCCCACCGCGACCTCGCCGGACCGCGGCTCATCGGGTCAGCAGAGCCTGGATCAGAGCTCCTGATGCGCCTTGCGGTTCGAGATATCGACATTCTTGACCTTCCGCCAGATTTTGAGCCGACGGGTGATTATCACGGCGCACTTGTGCTGATCCGGGTCGCCGGTCGTCCGTGCGGCCAAGCGGTGATCGCCTTCGACACCGAAGGCGACAAGACGCCAATCAAGGAGCGGATTCTGTCTGCGGCCGGTTCGTCGGTGTTCGAGGCCTGGTTGAGGCATCGGCTGGCCCTCCCTGATCCGTCGCCCGCTCCAAGTCAGCTGCCGAAAGCTTCCGTCGTGATCTGCACGCGCGATCGTACCGAAGATCTGGAGCGCTGCCTCACCGGGCTTTTGGCGATGCCCGATAAGGCCGATATTCTGGTCGTCGACAATGCCCCGTCGAACGAGGCCACGCGAGATTTGGTCGGCCGCTTCGACACTGTGAGATATCTGCGCGAACCCCGACCTGGCCTTGACGTCGCGCGCAATACTGCCCTTCGCAACGTGGAAGCAGACGTCGTCGCCTTCATCGACGACGATGCGGTCCCCGACCCACTCTGGCTGAGAACCTTGCTTCGCAATTTCGAGGACCCGCTGGTACTGGCCGTCACCGGCCTCGCGATGGCGGTAGAGCTGGAAACGGACGCGCAGATCGCCTTTCAACATTTTGGCGGTTTTTGCCGCGGTTTCAGGCGTCAGGTCTATGACGCCCACAACCTGGACCCATTCACCGGATGGCATGCGGGTGCCGGCGTCAATATGGCATTGCGCCGAACGATCGTCGACGCGGTCGGGTGGTTCGACGAGGCCCTCGACGCCGGAACGCTCAGCCTGGCTGGTGGCGACACAGACATGTTCCGGCGTGTCCTCGAAGCCGGGTATCGGATCATCTACGATCCCGAGGCTCTGAACTGGCACCGCCATCGTCGCTCGAGCAAGGAACTGCAGCAGCAGATGTATGGCTACGAGGCTGCATCGTTCGCCATCTTGACGAAGGCCCTGCTGTTCGAGAAAAACCCGCGTGCGCTGCCTCGCATGGTTCGTTCCTACATCAGGCTTCTTCGGCGCGTCTTTCAACCTCGACAGACAGACCAATTCAGCCTGCCTTACAACGACGCCTTAACCCAGTTCAGAGGGGCTGCGAGCGGCCCGCTTCGTTATCTCAGCGCGCGGGCGCGGGCAGGGAAGGCAGGGCACAATGGCGGTTGACATCAGCGTTATCATACCAACGCATAATCGTTCCGCCATGCTGAGATCGCTTCTGGGCAAGCTCGACGCCCAGCGAGAGGGCACCTCGGCGTTCGAAGTGCTGGTTGTGGCGGACGGGTGTGAGGACGACACGTTGGCAATGCTCGCATCGCTTCGGACCCGCGTTCCGCTTCGGACCCTGTCGTTGCCGGGCGTCGGTCCTGCACTTGCCCGCAATGCGGGCTCGCGGGTCGCCAGCGGCCGGTTACTGATCTTCCTCGATGACGATATTGAACCCGGGGAAAACTTCGTCGGGGCGCATGTCGGTGAACATCAGCGCCACCCCGGGGGCGTGGTCATGGGGCCTTACCCGCCGCTTCCGCACATTGCAAGGGACCGCTTCCGCCTCAACGCGCGCGCATGGTGGACGAGGCACTTCGCGCGCGTGTCCCGCCCTGGGCATCGGTTCGCCTTTACCGATGTGCTGACGGGAAACCTGTCGCTGGATGCGGAACTATTTCACGCAATGGGCGGGCTCGATCCGCAATTCGCCCGTGCACGGGAAGACTTCGAATTTGGTCTACGCCTGATCAAAAAGGGAGTTCCAATTCGTTTTGCTCCTGACGCATTGGGCTATCATCTCGAACATCAGACGACGACACTCGCCGGAAAGATGGTGCGCAGGCATCAGGAGGGACGCTCCGATGCGTTGATGGCTCGCAAGCACCCCGACATACAACGGCTGCTCGAGATCCATCGGTTTGCCGGGAAAAAGGGGCGGAAGAGACGTCTGCAAAGGACCGTCGCTACCCGTGCGGGTTCTGTCCTTGCCCCCCTCGTCAAGGCCGGCCCCCGCGTCCTCCAAATGTTGGAAAAGGCTGGCCTTCGCAGGCTCTATGAGAAGCTAGAGCGACAGCTGAATGGATATCATTATCTTCGCGGCGCCGCCGAAGTCCTGGGTGCGGATTGGCGGCTTCCGACGGATCCGTCAGCGTCTACCGACGACATCGAGGTGCTCGAGATCAATCTGGAGCAAGGCCTTGAGGCAGCCGAAGCCATGCTGGCGCAACGCCGACCGCTGGCTGCCCGTATCGTGAATGGGACGGTCCCCGTCGGCGAGATGTCTCACCAGATCGGCGCCGAACCGTGGGATGCACGGCACTTCCGTCCGTGGCTGAACCGCCGGGCAATACACGGATATCTTCCCGTGGCGCTTGCCGAATGGCTGGGTCAGCCGGCCAACGTCCCCGCGCTTTTGTCCGACTTCACATTGAACATCCTCAATAATCCCAGTTTCCGCGCGCATACATTCGAACA
This sequence comes from Rhizobium esperanzae, assembly GCF_014197615.1. Classification (GTDB taxonomy): domain Bacteria; phylum Pseudomonadota; class Alphaproteobacteria; order Rhizobiales; family Rhizobiaceae; genus Rhizobium; species Rhizobium esperanzae_A. The sequence continues at coordinate 19,925 of NZ_JACIFY010000008.1, read as the reverse complement.
ACACGTCCAGTGGATGCAGGCGAAATTGCCTTCGGCACTCTATGACGATACGAATAAATCGTAGCGGCGGGCACTGCTACAGCCGAGCGCCAGGTCAGACGTCCTGCCGCGCCCGTGCTGATATGCCGGCCCTGGGGGCCGTCCGGATGTCGTGGAGAAGCAGGCTGTGATGCTTATTCCGCCGCGCCCGCCGTCATTTTCTGCCTGAACCAGTCGAGCGTCATCGCCACACCCTGTTCGTAGGAGATCTTGCACGACCACTCGGGCATGACGTAATGCGCATTGGTCAGGTCCGGTCGCCGGTTCGTCGGATCTTGCGGCGGCGACGGCTCGAAGACGATCGGCACGCCGCCGGCGAGCTTGGAAACATATCGCGCCACCTCGAGAACCGAAATCTCACGATCGTTGCCGATGTTCAGGGGTCCCTTGTAGTCGGTTTCGTTGATCCAGAAATAGCGGGCGAAGCCATCGACGATATCGTCGACATAACCCCAGCTGCGGGACTGAAGCCCATCGCCGAACACGGTGATCGGGCGGCCGGAAAGCGCCTGGGTGAGAAAGTTGGAGACCGCGCGGCCGTCGTCGGCGCGGGTTCGGGGTCCATAAATATTGAAGGGACGGATGACCTTGACGTTGAGCCCGCGGGTGCGCTGCATCTCGAACAGCAGCGACTCCGTGCACCGCTTGCTCTCGTCATAGGACGAGCGCGGCCCGGTACAGTCGACCTGACCCTTGTAGGATTCCGGCTGCGGTGAAACCAGGGGGTCGCCATAGACTTCGGAGGACGAGGTGAAGCCGAAACGACCACCCTTCTTCAACAGCTCCAGCAGCCGGAACGCGCCGATAAGGTTGGCCGAAATCGTCCTCTGCGGTTCCTTCATGTACCAGGGCGGCGATGCCGGGGAGGCAAGATGGTAGATTTCGTCGAATTTTTCGGAACTCTGAAACGTTTCGACGTCCGATTTCACGAAGTGAAAACGCGGGTCCCTGATGTGGGAGATGTTTTCGAAAAGTCCGGTCCAGAGATTGTCAACAACGACCAGTTTCTGGATGTCATTTCTAAGCAAAAGCTTGTCACACAAATGCGATCCGATAAACCCGGCTCCGCCAGATACCAATACACTTTTCATTTGGTTCGCCTCGTGACTTCAGGAAAAGGTGATTTGTTTATTAGCATCACCTGTAACGTGTGGCAATTACCTAGAAAACCTCCAAGAAATACTCGCTTATTAATCTTAATTATTAATTCGCTTACTTATGGTCGTATTCAGTGCTTTGTCGAACGACAAGGCGGGTGTGGAACCTGGCCATGCCCGCTCAATTTCTGCGTCCCTTCGCTGATGGGAATAACGCCCAAAGAAGCCCACACTATGTCCCTCAAACTCAAACGAGTTTGTACCATGCGGGCGCTGGCTGCCGCATCGGGCCAAAGTCCGACCGTCGTCTCAAAGTGAACGGCATTCCTTGTGCGTCTCACCAGCCGGGTCCCGCGTCGTCGCAGAGAAGCCGATTCCGCTCAGTCGGCCGAGAGTGCGGTCAGGATTTGATAGGCTGCGGCAACGCGTTTCTCGTTAGGGTAGCTTTTATTCGCCAGGATGACGACGCCGAGATGCTCTTTGGGAATGAAGGCGACATAGGCGCCGAAGCCGTTGGTCGAGCCGGTTTTGTTGATCCAGACGTCGTCGCGCGGTTTCATCGGCGGCTTCAACGCCGAGACCGGGATGGTCTTCAGCATCGCCGGCAAATTGCCGTCGAGCAGGCTGTTCAGGGCCGCGGGATAGGCATATTGCTCCCAGATGAGATCCTGGGTCATCGCCCCGACGCCGAAATAGCCGATATGGGTATTGGCGATCGCCTGCTGCAGGTTTTCGTCGAGCTTGATCATGCCCATATTGGCACCGACGAAGCGGATCATGTCGCCTGCCGTGGATTTGACGCCATAGGCTTCGGATGAAAGCATGGCCGGGCTCATGCGGGCGGGCTCGCCGTTCCGCTTATAGCCTTGGGCATAGTCGGCGAGCCGCGATTTCGGCACGTTGATAAAGCTGTTTTTCAATCCGAGCGCGGCAAACAGCTTTTCCTCCATCAGGGTAGCGAAATCGCCGCCCATGCTTTTCGCGGTGATATAGCCGAGCATGCCGATGCTGGGATTGGCGTAACTCCTCTGCGTCCCGGCCGCGTAGGAAGGGTGCCAGGCCGCGAAGTAACCGAGCAGCTGTTTTTCGGTCTTGATCTCATCGGGAAGCTGCAGCGGAAATCCGCCTGCCGTATGAGTGGCCAAATTCATCAAGATCACATCGCCGAACGGCTTTTTCTGCATCGAAGGAAGATATCGGCTGACCTTGTCGGACAGCGAAAGCTCTCCATTCATTTCCGCCTGGGCTGCCAGCGTCACCGTGAAGGTCTTGCTGATCGAGCCGAGCTCGAACAGCGTGCTCGGCGCCACCGGCCTGCCGGTCTCCTTCGATTCGACGCCGTAGGTGAAGATATGGTCCTGCCCGTCGACGGTAATGGCGACGGCCACGCCGGGAATGGCATATGTCTCCATGAGCGGCTTTATCGCCGCGTCGGCAATCGCCCTGACTTTCGTCTCGTCGGCGGCAAAGCCGTTTGTGCAAGCGCATGCCGAGATCAAGGCGGCCGATAAAATTTTTAGTCCAAGACTCGTCATTTCATCATCCTCCGGCTCAATCGTGGCGGTCGTCATCCGCATAAACATCCAACAGCGCTTACTGGCTGTTGACGATCGAGGTCAGCCCTCCGGCGACGACGCAAACCGGCTGGCATCGAACAGCTCTGCGGCGGCGACCGGAGCAATCTCTTTCCCTGACGCGGCGACATCGACCCGACGATGAACCGTGCGCGGCGAAAGGTGCGGCGCGCTCAAGTCGAACGCCTTACCGGGAGAATGCAGCGCCCATTTCATCAGCGCCGCGTCGGAGGTCGATCCGAGGAAATTTTCTTCTTCCCAGGAAGCGGTCATGGGCAGCGAGGCGATCATATCGGCGCCCTGTTTGGAGCTCTCACGTGCAACGAGAGGTTCAAAGCGGGCGTGCGCCGGCAAAACCGGCGCCGGTCTCTCGGCAAGCGCGGCAATCGGGCCGATCGATGCCGTCGCCAGTGTGGCGTCGGCCTCTGCGTCACGCGCCGGGGTGGCCGGGCGTATCGCCGGTATCGGAACCGGCGGGGACGAAAGCTCCGGAGCGGAACCTTTGTCATCCCGCTCGGCCGTGCCGGTCTGCAGCGCCAGCGCATTCAATGCCCGGCTTTTCGGCGCCGGCAGAAGCGCCGTCATGAGCCTATTGTCTGCGGTCTCGCCGACGGGGCTGCTCGAGGAGCCACCTTCCTCGTCGTCTCCAGCGCTGGCGATCTCTATCGAGGCGGCGGCGCCACGCTTCCTGGCGTTGGCAACGGCCTGATTATATCCCGGCAGCGGCCGGCCATCGGCCGGCAGATGCATCGTCTGCCCATTCGGGAATATGCGCGCGAGTTCCTGGCGTGACATGCGCGGCCAGGCCCTGACATTGCCGACGTCGAGATGCACGAAGGGCGATCCCGAGGTCGGATAATATCCGACACCGCCGACCTGCATCTGCATGGCCGTTGCCCGCAGCGTCGCAAGCTTCACGCCGGGCACGTAGAAATCCATCGCCTTGCCCAGCATATGCTGGCTCTTCTTGGCGACACCGGTGCTGCGCGAGCGGTTGCGCAGCATGTTGTTGGTCGCTGGCGATCGATAGGCCGAGACGATATGGATATAGTCCTTGCCGCCGCTCTTCTTATACACCTCCCAGACCAGATCGAGCAGCCGCGGATCCATTCGCGTCGGCTCGTTCCGTCGCCAGTCGCGCAGAAACCGATTGATCTGGGCAAGGCCCTTGGGATCGAACTTTCCATCCCGTTTGTAGGTAATGGTCGCCCTCTCGCCGGTGTGGGTAAAGAACAGCTTGAGCGCCCGGTCTTCCGCCGAGGCAAGGGATGCGGAACCGATCAGGGCCGGCAGCGCAAACAGCGCCGGCAGAATGGTCTGCGATGCGAAGAGCTCCGCACGCGACAGGAGGTTCGCAATTCCGCCCCATAATCCTTGCACCGGATACGTCAACACCAACAACCCCGCCACACCAAACACTCGACGACGGGGCGGGAACTCCGCATCCATCCGGCTCAGTAAAGCCAGCTTATGGTCAACAAATCCCTAACAAGCGGATGTGGAAGCTTGGGTGCGTTGCGCATGAGGGCAGTTCGAGGCGCAAGTGCGCCCATTCGTCGAAACCCTGGTTTGGCATCCCCACCGGTGAAACGCTGATCGCGTCGGTGGTCCCGGCGGCGCAAGGGCACCGCCGGGAAGGGCCGGGCCGGGTTAAGCCTCGAGGATGTAGACAATCGTCAAAGCATCGGGATCGACGATGACGATCCGGCCGTCTGCGAGGATGAAGAAGCGGTAGCCTTCGTACTCCGGAACGATCTTGACGATGCGCGTCGGCAGCCGCTCCAGCCGGACCTTCTTCGGAATGGTCGTGCCGACGGAAACCGTGAAGTTCACGTCCTTGACAGGCGCAACATGCACCTCCTTCACCACTGTCCGAATTTCGGTCTGCTGCTCGACTGTTATGTTGACGTTGGTCTTGGTGTTCGTCTGGTTGTTCGTCGTCGTGTTGTTGTTGACGTTGGTTTCGGTCGAACTCTTGTTTGTCGTCGTCGCGTTCTGATCGGTCGATTGCTTCGAGGCATCGCCGCTTTGCGTGGGGCTGCCGCTGGCCTTGCCTTCTGCAGGCTTGGCATTTTCGGTGCTGCTCTTCGTGCCTGAGGTGGCCGCGCCGCTGCTGTCGGTGGTGGCGGACTTGGCGGCGGGCTTCTGTTCGGCCGAGGTGCTGCCGCTTGCATCCTGCGATCCGGACTTGGTTTCCGTCGAAGCCTTGCCGGCAGCACTTCCGCTCGTCGACGTGTCGTTCGAAGGCTGCTCGGCGCTCTTCTTCGTGTCGGAGCCCTGGCCGGATTTCTGCTGCGTCGTCTGGCCCGTGGTTGTCCGGCCCTTGGTTGACTGGTCCTTGCCCTGTGGGCAGGCGCCCGAAGCGTCGGGAGTGCAGTCGGTGGCGGTCTTGCCGGCACCGGATTGCGCGCCGGCATCCGCGCCCGTCTGAGAGCCGGACTGAGCCTGGCCGCCGCTCTTGGTGGCGTCCTGCTGGGCTGCGGCCGGCAGCGTGGCAAGCGGCGATACGCTGAGGGACAGCGCGGCCACGAGCATGGCGAGATGGTTGCTTTTCATGATCAATCTCCGAGGGTTTCAGACACAGACTGCCGCCCGCATTCCCATGCGGTGCATGCGTGCCCTGATTGCTGGAATGGCGGTCAGAGCCGCCTGTCGGTCACTCGATGACCTGGATGACCTTCCGGGAGGAAGGTTCGACGATCACACGCTGATCGTTGACGATTGCGTAGGCATATTTCGGATCGTCGGGAATTGGCGTCACGACGATGGTCTCCGGCAGGGGCTGCCCGACGACGACCTTTTCCTGCACCACGACGCGCTCAGCCGGGGCGGGGGCCTGCTGAACATAGGTCACCACCTTCTGAGGCGGCGGATCGATGACGCTGCCGGCCACGCCGCCGACAATGCCGCCGACAGCCGCACCCACGGGACCGCCGACAATCGCGCCCGTCGCCGCGCCACCCACCGCGCCCGTGACCGTCGATGACTGCGCAAAGGCAGACGTCGAAGCCAACAGAATGCCGGCTGCAATTCCTACTGCTTTGATATGCATTTATTTTTCCTCCTTCGATGCGGTTCGTTCCGCTGCAGGGCCAAACCGGAAGATGGAGGAAGGGTTCCCGGGCAGGGACTTCATACCGGGGCACACTCAGACTTTAGTCCTAACCCGGTCGGGGGCGTCCTTTACTGCGTGGGGAAGTGGCTCAGCATCCGGTCCTGGACGTGCTCCAGGCCGACGATCATCGCCGCAAGCGAGATGGCTTTTTCGCGGTCGGCGGCCTTGGTGATATAGCCTTCCAGCAGCACGACAGGGCCGAGCATCCGGATCTCGATGGCGCTGCTGTCGATGTCAGGATCGGCGGAAAGGGCTGCCGATATCGTCGCGATGGTCGCTGCAGCGCTATGGCCTTCCGAACAGCATTCTTCATGGCTGTGGTTGTTGGGGCCGAATGTCATATTCTCCTCCTGTTCCGCCCCTCCACGGACCTTCATATTGCCTCGAGGCTATATATGAGCAGCGGCCACCGAGGTCGCCAGTCGGACTTAGGTCCGGCTTTCCCTCGGCGCCATCCGGCTTAGATTCTCCTGATCCTTGTCGAAAGGACACCAGGGAGGTTCTAGCGATGTTGCTGAACTCCAGTCAGAACCTCCCTGGTGAAGCGCCCGTTGCCGATCAGCGCCGGGCGTCGCTTCGTGCGAGGAAAAGGCGGCTATCGATGCAAAGACTCGGCATGGCGGATTGGCACGGGAGCGAAGACTTCGCGCCTCTGATGCTCGTCATGAGCGGCAAGGAAAAGCCCAGGCTGGTTCGATCGCTCCGCGAGATTGCCGATACGCTGATCACCGCCTGGCCGGCAGATGATGGCGAGGAATATATCGCGGCCGTCAAAACATGCCTGGATGCCATCCAGGGCGACATCCCGGCCAAGGCAGCGCGCGCTGCACTCATTCGCGCCGCCGAGGAAGCCGGCATTCCGGTCATCGCCGTCGCTCACTGAGATTTCTATGGTTTCCGATGCCGACGGCATGGCAAACCTGCATTTCCAGCGTCTGGCCGCCTAATTTGATGGAGAAGCGGAAGACGCGGGACCACCGTTCGGCTGAGAACTTGCCGTTCGTTCGGCTTGTCCGGCCTGCGGCGGGATCAGGAAATCGAGGAGACCATCGCTCCGCAGGTCGGCGGTTCTCTTTTCCAGAATGTCACCGATCAAGGTCGTCAGAAATTCTGCCGTCATATGGTTCCAGTCCAAGATGAACGGAACGCCCTTGCTGCTGGTCAGGCATTTCTCCTTGTCGTAATCGCAGTGAAGCTTGACGATATCGACGTAGGTGAACGGAAGACCGGACGGGAAAAACGGTAGTTGCTCCAAAGGCTGGTTGGCCGGCGGATAGCTGGCCTCCCGCAGGCATATGGAGGCATCGGATTTTCTCTGAAACATCAGCCCCAGGCACGAGTGCAATTCGTCGAGCTGGAAATAATTTCCGAACACGAAAACGCGCGCGTTATCCGAATGGCTTTTCATCCAGGAAATAAGCTCGAACCTGAACGGGTTGACGGTGTATTCGAAAGGCCGAAGGCTGGTGAGGAAGATTGCTTTGGTTCGGCGGAGCAATGATTTGTCGTTGATATATTTTTCAAAGGGAATGCAGTATTTGTCGTAAATGCTGGCGCGAGAGGGTGCCGTGACCACATCGTTCTTGATCTCGACGATGCAGTTCAAGTAGCTGAGTGCAACGATCTGATATCGGTCGGTATCGATGTAATTTTTCAGCGCGATCGACCAGTTTCTGGCGTGCGAGTCCCCAATGATGAAGATAATGGGTTTTTCAGGCTGAATGTTGTCGTTCAGGCTTAGAAAAGTGCTTTCGAGGCGCGCCTCGTTCGCCTGCGCGACAGGTGAATAGACGTCATCCAATCTGTGGGGAAAGCCGGCCATGGTGATTGCTGAGAGGACAGCAGCCGCGATGGTGACAACCGATGAGCTCAGGGTGATCCAGAGAGCGCGGCTTCTCCTGGTGTGGCGCAGCGGCTTTTCGATGATGACGAAGCTGACGACCGAAACCAGCACCGTCGCCGCGATGGCAAGAAACTTGTCACCGTTGTCGAAATGCAAGCTTGTCAGCCGCGAGAAGGCGAAGATCGGATAATGCCACAGATATAAAGAGTAGGACACCAGTCCGGTGAGCGCCGCAGGCCGGGAAGCCAAGAGGCGCCCGACGGCGTTCTCACGGCTGGCGAATGCGAGCACCAGGCAGGTCCCGAAGACCGGGATCACCGTGACCAGGGCGGGATGAACCGTGCCCTTCTTAAACAGGATGAGTGAACCGAGAACGAGGATAAGCCCGGCCGCCGCGAGCAGCGGCTGAGGGCGAGGCCGTCCTCGCCTCAGCTCGTAATAGGCGAGCAGTGTTCCGGCCAGCAGTTCCCAGGCCCGGGTGAGCGGGGAATAGAAAGCCTGCTGCGGATCGTGCCGTACGGTGATGAAGCAGAATACGAAGCTGAGAGCCGCCGCTGCCAACACGCATGGCAAAAACCTCGATTTCAGGTATCGGCGCACGATCAGCAACAAGACCGGAAAGGCGATATAAAACTGCTCTTCGACGCTCAACGACCAGGTATGCAGAAAAGGCTTGAGAAGGGTATTGGGCTCTCCGTACTGGGCCGCCGTAAAATAAAAATAGATATTCGATCCAAAGAGCAGCGAAGAACCTACGGAGTTCGCGTAATCCGTGAGTTCCAACGGCAATAAAAGATAATAGGCGAAGGGCATCGTCGCGAAAATGACTGCGAACAATGCAGGCAGAATTCGCCGCGCACGCCGGGCATAGAATTTGAGGAAATCGATACGTCCGGTCGCTTCGATTTCCGTCAGCAGAATCTGGGAAATCAGGAAGCCGCTGATCACAAAAAATACATCGACGCCGATATATCCACCGGAAAGCAGCGTGTGGCCGGCAACCGTGAACTCGGCGTGGTAAAGAATAACCGCGATCACCGATATGGCCCTTAGGCCATCAATCTCTGGTCTGTAAACCTTCAATGCCCGCGGCCTTCATATCGAGAGCGTACTTGGTTGCGCGCAAGATTGGCGCTTTTGGGGCTGCCTAACACAGAGATCCTGGAGGGAGAACCGTACGGCCCGATAAAAGATTTGCGGGCGGGGCCGATTTCAATCTTTATTTTGGGCGCTGTTGTAAATCAGCATTCTGGAAACCTCGCTGGTTTGAATTTGTTTTCCCGGTCGCCGACCAATTTTGTCTATGGTCGTCCCGGAGGCGAGAAAGACGCCGGTCCGACTTAGATTTAGCTTTTCCCCGGCGCGGTGAAGCGCCGTCACCAGGTTTCGGCGGAGGTTCTCAGCCTCTGCCGCTGATGGACCAGACGATCCGCAGTTGCGTCTCCTTCCCTGTCGTCTCATAGTGCGGCGATGAAATCGGCAGAGCTATTTTACAGTCGTGAATTTCCTGAAACGCCAATAAGCGGTTGGGCCGGAGCGCGACTATATGGATGGGTGCGAGAAAAGACGCCCTCTGGGCAGATCAAGCGCCCACGACGTGTCGTGCATCCTTTTCCATCTCAACGAAAGCTATGGTGCCTGCTGGCGGTTCATTTTGATGGCGTCGATTTGATCTTTGCCACTCCTCTGGAACTGGATCAGTTCCTTGCCGTCATGTCCCAAAATCCGTTGCCTTCGGGTTGGGCGCTCGTTCCCGGCCACTTGGTGGGGCGTCCCAAAAGACATTGGTTGTCGCGTCTGCCCAAAGCAGCGAAAAGCTGGAAGTTTCGGCAGTCGATTTGCAGATTTCTGCGCCAGGCAGGCATCGTGCAGGAATTCAGGGACTTTTATGCAGGGGAGCCTTTGAAGCTGGAATTTGATGGCGTGTACAACAACTACTATGACGCCTGGAGCCGACCGGTGTTGAACACATAGGCCATGTTGACGGCGATGCGCACCTGAGCTTTTGCGCCGCTCGACTGTCTTTCCCCGTGCAGGAAGCCGCAGCACTTACATTGGAAGCGCGCGTAACCTCGTCCCCTTGTTGATCGGCACCTCATGCATCGAGGCGGCGCAAGCAAACGAGTGATCTGCAGCATCTCAGGCCATCGCCAGACGAGGACCGAGGCAACTTGGTTCATTGGCGTTTTCTGATAGGCAGGCGCCAATATGAACCCATGCAGCCCCGCTGATCTTAGCGCCGCCCGTTCGGCGGGGTTCCTGAGGACGCGGCCATCGCCGGAAACGAACATCCATTCGTCATTGGAGCGGCGTAAGAAATCGATCCACTCCATATCCTTCGAATGACGGCCATTCGGGAGGCCGGACAGATCGCGGACGTGAATTGCGTTATGGCCGTCGTGATGAATGAACCCGTGCAGGGTGCTGGCAAAAATCGGAGACGTGCAGTTGTCGAAGAAGACGTTCACGCCGCTAGCCGCTGCTCCATCATGGCTTCGAATTCCACCGCATGCCGAACGGAAGCCTCGCTGACGTCGTATGCCTTCGCCGCACCACGGATACCACCCTCTTGTTCCGCAGCCGCTGCGAGCACAGCGGTTGGCACACTCGATGCAGCATCGATCGGCTGCCCGAACGAGCGCGCCGGATCTACGATGACGTTGAGCCGCCGTCCGCCCGGCCACCAGGTAAGCGGGTTGCCATCGGAGCCGAAATCGACAGTTTTCAGAACAGGATCAAGAATGCCGTTGAATACGAACTGGCGCCGAAAGAGGTTCAGCAGATGCTCGCGCTCTTGGCCGTCCTCATCTTTCTCGACGATCTGAAGGAAGATTTCACGGCCATCCGTGCGAAAACGGTTTGTCGATAGCGGCCGAGCCTCGCCAATCACGTCCTTGGCTGTGTCGATCGCCGCCCGCACCTTGATTGCCGATACGCCGGCTGCGATGAAAGCGTCGGCAACGCGGGCCTCTATAAGATCACGAAAACCAAGGAAAATGCGCTCGTCTCCGAGCGAGATTTCCGGTGTCCATAAAGGCGGATAGAACTTGTTTCCAATGCGGTGGCCGCGCAGCCACCGTGAGAGCTTGCCGGGTGATATGCGCAGCAGCCTGCCTGCTTCCGCAGGGGGGTAGAGGCCGACACCGATCAAGTTCTCTGTTTCCATGGCGCTATAGTCCATTCAGTTGATTCCCTGTCAACGCCTTCAGAGACGATGTCGTTTAATTTGGTTGTATGGGTTGCGTTTCATCGTTGCCGCGACTTTCGTTGCTGGAACGTGCCGCTGCCGACACCAATGGCAGCGGCTCCTGATAATTTATTTGCTAGTCGGCAACCACGAAGTTCACGAGTCGCCCGGGGACGACAATTTCCTTCAGCACCGTCTTCCCCACCAGCTTCGCCTCAACTTCAGCGTCCCTCGCAGCCAGTGCTACAAGTTCGACATCGCTGATCATCGAAGCCGCGTGAACCCTTCCCCGGAGCTTACCGTTCACCTGTACGATAATTTCGCGGATATCATCGTCGGCAAGAGCGGGGTCGTATGTCGGCCAGGGGTCATGCGACAGACTTTTCGGATGACCCAGCAATTTCCAGAGTTCCTCGGCAATGTGCGGCGCGAACGGTGCCAGCAGCAGAACGAAGGACTCGACTGTTGACCGTGGCCTGGTGTCCAGCCCCGTCAATGCGTTCGACAACTCCATCAGTTTGGAGATCGCTGTGTTGAAGCGCAGGGCCTCGATGTCATCGCCGACAGACTTGATCGTCTTGTGCAGAATTCGCGCGATCTCCGGGGACGGCTCCGCATCCGTAATTTTGCTCGACAACATGCCATCCTCTCCAACTGCGATGCGCCATACGCGATGCAGGAAGCGGCTGACCCCGGCCACACCGGACATTTGCCACGGCTTGGCAACATCAAGCGGTCCCATGAAGAGTTCGTACAGACGCATGGCGTCGGCGCCGTATTGCTCGACCACCTCATCAGGATTGACGACGTTGAACTTCGACTTCGACATCTTTTCGACCTGACGTTCGACCTCGATTTCCCCGACATGCCAGCGACCGTCGCGTTCGGCCGCGTCCTCCGGGCGATAGTACCTCCCAGCCGCATCCTTGTAGCTGTAGGCCAGGATCATTCCCTGGTTAAACAGCTTGCGGAACGGCTCTTTGGATGTCACCACGCCGATGTCGAACAGGACTTTGTGCCAGAAGCGCGCGTACAGCAGATGCAGCACCGCATGCTCGGCTCCTCCCACGTAGAGATCGACGGGCAGCCAGTACTTCTCCTTTTCGGGATCGATCGGGGCGGTCACGTTCCGAGGATCAGCAAAACGCAGGTAATACCAGCACGATCCCGCCCATTGCGGCATCGTGTTGGTTTCCCGCAGAGCTTCCATGCCGGACTTCGGATCGACCGTCCGAACCCAATCGCCCGCCCGTGCCAGCGGCGGCTCTCCGTCTGGCGTTGGCCTATATTCGTCCAGTTCGGGAGGCAGCAGCGGCAGGGCGTCTTCCGGCAATGGCACGATGCTGCCGTCGGCGGCATGCAGGATAGGAAAGGGTTCTCCCCAGTATCTCTGCCGCGAGAACAGCCAGTCGCGCAGCTTGTACTCGATGCGCTCCACCCCAACGCCTTGCTCGGTCATCCATGAGATCGCTTCCGTTCTCGCGGTCTTCGTCTCCATTCCATCCAGGAACCCGGAGTTGATCATCGAGCCTTCGCCAGTCCACGCAGCGGGCGGCACCTCGCCCGAGGGAAAGCCAGATGCCGACACGACTTCGACGATCGGCAGCCCGAACTCCTCAGCGAAATCACGGTCGCGGTCGTCATGGGCGGGAACGGCCATGATTGTTCCGGTGCCGTAGCTCATCAGTACGTAGTCAGCGACCCATACCGGAATCCGCGAACCATTTGCCGGGTTGATCGCATACGCTCCGGTGAAGACGCCGCTTTTGGACTGGGCTTGCGACTTCTCTATCGCACTCATTGCCGCCGCGCGGGTGCGGTAGGCGTCGACCTCTTCGCGTTGGCCGACGGAAGCGATGGCATCGATAGCCGGATGCTCAGGGGCGAGCACGACGAACGTCGCGCCGAAGATCGTTTCCGGACGCGTGGTGTAAACTGTCAGGGAACTCTCTCTGTCCTCGACGGTAAAAGTCACTTCAGCGCCTTCCGATCTGCCAATCCAGTTGCGCTGCATCGCCTTGATGCCTTCCGGCCAGTCCAGTTCATCCAGATCCGCGAGCAGGCGGTCGGCATAGGCAGTGATTTTCAGCATCCACTGGCGCATCGTGCGACGTTCCACCGGGTCTCCGGTTTCCACGTAGCGGCCGTCCTTCACTTCCTCATTGGCCAGCACCGTGCCTTGTGCTGGGCACCAGTTGACGGCAACGTCTGCCTGATAGGCCAAGCCGGCCTTGTACATTTGCAGGAAGATCCATTGCGTCCACCGTACGAACTCGGGATCGGTGGTCGAAATCTCCCGACTCCAATCGTAGGAAAAGCCCAGACGGCGGACCTGCTGCCTGAAATTCGAGATGTTGCTCCGCGTGGTGATCGCGGGGTGAACGCCCGTCCGCACGGCGTATCGCTCGGCGGGCAGCCCGTAGGCATCCCACCCCATGGGATGCAGGACATTAAAGCCCATCATGCGCTTGTAGCGAGCCACCACGTCGGTCGCGGTATAGCCTTCGGGATGCCCTACATGCAGGCCGTCGCCTGACGGATAGGGAAACATGTCCAGGACATAATACTTCGGCCGGCTTTGGCCGTCCTCGGTCCGGAACGTTTGGTTTTCCTCCCAGTATCGTTGCCATCGCGGCTCGATTGTCTTGGGGTCATAGGGCATTGCGAATTCCCTTCTGTCTATTCGAACGGGTCCGGGCGGCCGGAAGCTGAATTTCTGACCGAAGAGGAATGGCAACAAAAAACCCGCCTCTTCGGCGGGTTGCTGCATCTTAGAAACGCAAGCGCGTGCTAACCCACCATCGGAATGATGGCGAGTAGGAGATGTGAGTTGGTGCGCGCGGTGTTCATGTCTTTTTTGATGCCACGGAACCGCTTTGATGTCCAGACGCTGGCGGCGCGGTCAGTTTGACAATATGTCAATGGATTACGTCGAGCGGGTTCCTCACGACTTCTTTCGCCATGAAGGCACGATGCCGGGCGAGGACGCCTCTGAACGCCTTTTCAGGGGCCGTCACGATCGTGGGAGGCATCGTCCTCGTAGTCGAAGTCGTCTTCGATCTCGACGCCTGGCGGGCGTTGCCGCCCGTGCCTCATCTTGAGGATGACGACCTCCTCTTCGCCGACCTCATAGTCGACAAGGTAAGAACCCATGACGAAACGCAGCATGCCCGGAATGGGCATCTCGTCGGTCTGCCTGCCCATTTCCGGGAAACGAGACAGTGCCTGACGGAGCCTTTTCACGTCGTCCAAGAACTGCCGCGCCGCTCCCGGATGCTGCGCCCTGAGATATCTGCCTTCTGTCGTGATATATTCTCGTGCGTCGGGAGAGACCGTAACCTTCACGCCGCCGCGCCTTTGACGATACCTTCAAGCTCGTCGATGACGTCGTCGAGATCATGTCCGTTGCCAGCTTTGACGTCTCGCCGGGCGCGGTCGATTTCGATGATCTCCCTTCCTTCGGCGGCGAGATACGATTTCAGCGCCCGGACGAACACCCAGCTTCGGGTGCGGCCGCAGATTTTCGCAATTTCTTCCATCTCCGCAAGGACATCGGTTGGAAGGCGCATGGTGATCGGATCCGAAAGCTCTCGATTTGCCACGTCTTTTCACTCCTTTTGTAATACGAGAGTAAGCCATCGGGCGTCGGTCGTCAAACTTGTTCCAGCTCTCCAGATCCACGCGGAGTCCAGCGCGCGTCGAAGCTACAGCGATCATATCGCGAATTTGCGAAACCACGCTTATGTAGCGATGCAGAGTGAGGGGAAATGGCGCACCCGACAGGATTCGAACCTGTGACCTTTGGAATCGGAATCCAACACTCTATCCAGCTGAGCTACGGGTGCATGCCTGAGGCGGTTTGAATCGCCTGTCCGATGGGTGGTTCTTAGCCTAGCTTGCGGCCGGCTTCAATCGCGAAATTCTCGGAAATACCGATGCTTGCGATTTGGCGGGCGTTTTTATCCGTCAGCCTGGGAAATGCCACATAAAAACTCCGCCGGCCTTGCGGGCGGCGGAGCTTGGTTGTCCGGGGCAGGGCGCCGGTGGCGTCAGATCTGCATGGCGCCGGGGCCGGGGATGGCTTTCGGCGGCACCTTGCCGAGGATGATCATGCCGAGCACTTCGTCCTTGGTCACATCCTCGGTGCGGGCGTGGCCCACCACCTGGCCGTTCTTCATCACCGAGACGCGGTCGGCGAGGTCGAAGACGTCGTGGATGTCGTGACTGATGAGGAAGATGCCGATGCCTTCCTTCTTCAGCTGCTTGATCAGCTCGCCCACCTGCGCCGTCTCCTGCGGGCCGAGGGCCGCCGTCGGCTCGTCCATGATCAGGATGCGGGCGTTGAAGAGGATGGCGCGGGCGATCGCCACCGATTGCCGCTGGCCGCCCGAAAGCGCCTTCACCGGCTCCTTGAAGCGCTTGAAGTTGGGGTTGAGGCGCCCCATCACCTCGCGCGCCGAGGCTTCCATCGCCACGTCGTCGAGCGTGCCCCAGCGGGTCTTCAGCTCGCGGCCGAGATAGAGGTTGGCGGCGGCGTCGACATTGTCGGCCACGGCAAGCGTCTGGTAGATCGTCTCGATGCCGTATTTCTTGGCATCGCGCGGGTTGCGGATCTCGGCCGGCTCACCATTGATCAGGATCTCGCCGCCATCGCGCTTGTAGGCGCCGGAGAGGATCTTGATCAGCGTCGATTTGCCGGCGCCGTTGTGGCCGAGCAGGGCCACCACTTCGCCGGGGTAGAGATCCACCGAGGCGTTATCGACGGCGTGAATGCCGCCGAAGGAGATCGAGATGTTTTTCAGTTCCACGAGGGGAGTGCGTTGATCAGCCATATCTGGAGCTCCTCTCACTTGGCACGGGCGCGGTAGACGGTGTCGAGCCAGACCGCCACGACAAGGACGGTGCCGACGACGACGCTCTGCAGCGGCGTGTCGACATGCGCCAGCACCATGCCCGATTGCAGAGACTGCATGACGAGCGCGCCGAGCATGGCGCCGGCGATGGTGCCGGTGCCGCCTGCCAGCGACGTCCCGCCGATAACGGCGGCGGCGATGGTGTAGAGCTCGTCGAGCGTGCCCTGCGAGTTCGTCGCGGCGTTGAGGCGGGCGGTGGAAATCGCCGCCGCAATGGCGGCCAGCACGCCCATCAGCGCGAAGATGCGCACCGTCACCCAGCGGGTCTTGATGCCGGCAAGCTCTGCCGCCTCGGGGTTGCCGCCGATCGCGAAGACATAGCGGCCGAAGCGCAGGCGGGTGGCGATGAAGGTCATGATGATGCCGACGACGATGGCGATCAGCACCGGCACGGCGATGCCGTAGGGAATATCCAGGCCGGTTTCCGGCCAGGGAATATTGTTGGTCTCGGCATATTTCTTGGCGATATTGATCGGCCAGTAATAGCTGTTGGCAATCGAGACGGCGCCGAGGATCAGCACGCAGCTCAAGGTCGCGAGGAAATATTCCGCCCAGATCGGCCGGCGCGGAAAGCCGAAGCGGCGACGCTGATGGCGCGAGCCGATGATGCTGGCGATGACGAAGAGGCAGGCGGCGATGCCGACGACCCAGCTCCAGGTGGCGCCGATCGAGCCTTCGGCGCCGCCGCCCATGATGCGGAAGGTCTGGTCCATCGGGGCAACCGTCTGGCCGCTGGTGACGAGCCAGGTCGCGCCGCGCCAGACGAGCAGGCCGCCGAGAGTGACGATGAATGAGGGAACGTTGAGGAAGGCGATGATCATGCCCTGGAAGGTGCCGATCAGCCCCCCGGCGATGATGCCGATCAGCAGCGTGATCACCCAGGTGAAGGGGCTGTCGAAGCCGATATATTCAGGCAGGATTTTCGCCTGCGTCACGCCCATGATCATGCCGCAGAGGCCGAGCACGGAACCGACCGAAAGGTCGATGTTGCGGGTGACGATGATCAGCACCATGCCCGTCGTCATGATCGCGATGTCGGTCGTCTGGACCGAGAGGTTCCAGAGATTGCGCGGGGTCAGGAACAGGCCGCCGGTGATGATGTGGAAACCGATCCAGATGATGACGAGCGCGCCGATCATGCCGAGCAGGCGCGTGTCGATCTCGGTGGCGCGGAAGAAGCGGGTCACCGCATTGGCTTCCGCCGTTCGCGGCCCGCTTGATGTTGTGGATTTTACCATTTCGGCCATGGGTTTGCCGTTCCCCCATTCTTGGTTCGATAGATGCGCGGGCGTGCGAAAGGCTGCCTTCGGCGTCATCTATCTGTTCTTCAACTGACCATCGCGATGCTTCCGGAACCCGGTCGCGTGGCGTCGCGACACCCTTCCGGCAGGGAATAAGTCCGCGCTGGTGCGGCGAGGCGGAGGAACTGCATCATTGGAGTTCTCGTCCGCATCCGGCGCCGCAGCGGTCTTTTTCCGCTGCGGCGCCGGCCGTTCAGTGCAGGAGCTGCTTACTTGCAGGCGGCGACGGTGCCGGCCTTGACGCCCTGGCAGGCTTCAGCCTTGGAAATCCAGCCGGCGTCGATGACGACGTTCAGATTGTCCTTGGTGATAGCAAGCGGCTTCAGGAAGACAGACTGCATTTCCACGCCCTTCGGGCCGCCCTTGAAAGCCTGGGCGCCGTCGATCTTGCTCATGTCCTTGCCGCCGGCGAGGTCGAGAGCGATTTCAGCGGCGCGCTTGCCGAGTTCGCGGCTGTCCTTCCAGACGGAAACCGTCTGCGTGCCGAGCGCGATGCGGTTCAGAGCCGCCTTGTCGCCGTCTTGGCCGGAAACCGGAACGGAGCCGGCGAGGCCCTGGGCATCGAGCGCAGCGATTGCGCCGCCGGCCGTGCCGTCGTTGGAGGCGACGACGGCGTCAACCTTGTTGTTGTTGGCGGTCAGGAACTGCTCCATGTTGCGCTGAGCGTTCTCCGGCAGCCAGCCGTCGGTATAGGCTTCGCCGACATTCTTGATCTTGCCGGCGTCGATCGCTGCCTTCAGCACTTCCTGCTGGCCCGAGAACAGGAAGTCGGCGTTCGGGTCGGAAGACGAGCCCTTGATGAAGACGTAATTGCCTTCCGGCTTTGCCTTGAAGACGCCCTCGGCCTGCAGGCGGCCGACTTCCTTGTTGTCGAAGGTGATGTAGAAGGCAGCCGGATTTTCGATCAGGCGGTCGTAGCCGACGACCGGGATGCCTTCGGCAGCGGCCTTTTCGATCGCCGGGCCGATGGCGTCGGAGTCCTGGGCGAGAATGATCAGCGCGTTGGCGCCCTGCGAGATCAGCGATTCGACGTCGGTCAGCTGCTTGGCGGCCGAGGACTGCGCGTCAGCGGAAATATACTTGGCGCCCTTGGCTTCCAGAGCCTTCTTGATGGCGGCTTCGTCGGTCTTCCAGCGTTCTTCCTGGAAGTTCGACCAGGAAACGCCGACGACGAGGTCTTTAGCCATGGCAGCGGTATGAACGGAAACGAGGATGGCTGCACCCGCCATCAATTTCAAAATAGACTTCATAAATGTCCTCCCGAGTGAGTTGCGACCGGCCCAGCCCATGCTTCCTCCGGCCACCGCGTAAAGCTGTCGAGGAAAGTTCGGATTATTTTCTCGACAGTCGAGAAATTTGATGTCAGAGATTTTTTCAGCTGTCAACACTGGACTGCCGGCTTAATTTTCTTGCACAGCAGCGGCCGGAGATGCAGTGGAAAGCAAGGACGAATAAGCGGGAGGAGAGGGCGGCTTCATGCTGACCAAGTCGAGCACGGAGCTGGTCCGGCAGAGAAACAGCGTGCTCGTGCTGTCCGTGCTGCGTCGTCACGGTCAGCTGGCGCATACCGAGATATCGGATTTCACCGGCCTTTCCTCCGCCACCATTTCGGCGATCACGGCCGATCTGGAAAAGGCCCAGATCATCGAAAAATCCGAGCAGCAGGCGGCCAGCGGCCGCGGCCGGCCGCGCGTGCTTCTGCGCCAGCGGCGCGATTGCGGCTATCTCATCGTCGTCATCATCTCTTCGGATGCGGTGCAATATTCGCTGGTGGATTATGCCGGCAAGCTGATCGACCGCTTCAGCGAGGAGCGCTCGCATGATCCGGCGGGTGCGGCCCGATTCGTGGAAGGGGTGCGCGCCGGTCTTTCGCGTATTCTCGATCGTTCGAAAATCAGCCAGGAAAAAGTGCTGCTGATTTCGATCAGCAGCAAGGGGCTGGTGAATTCCACCGAGCCGGTGCTTCTCTGGTCGCCGATCTTCGGCAGCGACCAGATCGATTTCGAATCGGCGCTGCGGCCGCAATGGCAGGCCAAGGTCATCCTCGACAATGAGACGCTGCTCGTCGCCGCCGCCCTCGGCGCCCGCGAGGAGATCGTCAAGGGCGCCGATTTCCGCTCGCTCGCCGCGCTGTCGCTTGGCCATAGCATCGGCCTCGGCATCGTCCGGCGCGGCAATGAGACCGGCCAGGAGATCTCGGCCCCCAATTTCGGCCACATGCTGCACATGGCGGGTGGCGGCCTCTGTCGCTGCGGCACCCGCGGCTGCATCGAGGCCTATGCCGGCTTCTACGCCATCCTGCGCAGCGCCTTCGAAGTGCCGCTCGATACCATCCCGGCCAAATTCGTGCCCGTCGCCGAGCTCGATAAAATCGCCGTCCGCGCCCGCCAGGGCCACCGCACCTCAGCCTTCGCCTTCCGCCAAGCCGGCCTCGCGCTCGGCAACGGCCTCTCACGCATGCTCAGCCTCACCGAACGCATGCCCATCGCCATCACCGGCCCCGGCACCCGCTATTACGACCTGCTGCGCCAGGGCATCGAAGAAGGCCTCGGCCAATCCCATATCGTCCGCATGGAAGGCATGCCCGAAATCCGCGTCGTCCCCGACGAACCCATCCTCGTCTTCGAGGGCCACCTCAACCGGGCGCTCTCGGTGATCGATCAGGATATCGTGCTGTCAGGCGGGCAGGGCGGGGATTGAGAATCGCGTCTTACCGGCACTCCGACGGACGAAAACCCCTCCCCAACCCCTCCCCACAAGGGCAGGGGAATCGCATATGGCGAGTAAGCAGTTGTTTTATTGCGTCAAATAGATTCAAGGACTCTCCGTTGATTTGGAGGTTGCGATGGATCGATT